>NZ_JAETWA010000045.1 GCF_016774335.1 Luteimonas saliphila
CTGACTCGCCGCCGCAGCGCATCCATGCGCTGCTCGCCGCAATCCCCGGCCCGGAACGCCCGTCGGAGCATCATTGGCCTGGCTTCGAAGAAGCTGGCCACCCGGCCATCGCGGGCAGGCAACGATGAGCCGCGCCCTGGCGCCCGGGGATCGCGACAAGCAAGACATGGATGTCTTGCGCGCGAGTCAGGGCACGATGCCCTGACCGAGCGGAAAGCGATTCCCGGGCGCCAGGGCGTGGCGTGCATCCGAAGTCTGGACAGGGACTTCTCTATCGAGGATCGCCTCTCCCTCACATGGGCGAAGAACCAAAAAAAAAGCCGCCGGAAAAGATCCAGCGGCGTTTCTGGGCCAGGTGAGGCGTGGATCAGTTCGCCGGAGGCGCATCCAGGCCGCGCTTCTTCAGCAACGGCTCGATCTTCGGCTCGTGGCCGGTGAAGTCGACGAACAGCTGCTTGGCATCCTTGGCACCGCCGCGCGAGAGCAGGGTCGAACGCAGGCGCTCGCCGTTCTCGGGCTTCAGGCCGCCGTTGGCCTTGATCCACTCCACCGTGTTGGCGTCGAGCACTTCCGACCAGATGTACGCGTAGTAGGTGGCCGCGTAACCGCCCATGATATGGCTGAAGTACGGGGTGCGGTAGCGCGGCGGCACGGGCGCGTAGTCCAGGCCCACCGACTTCAGCGCCGCGGCCTCGGTCGCCATGATCTCGGCGGCCGAGGGCAGCCGGTCCTGCGGCAACTGGTGCAGGTACTGGTCGAGCATCGCCGCGCCCAGGTACTCGGTGGTGGCGAAGCCTTCGTTGAAGGTGGCCGAGGCCATCTTCTTGTCCAGCAGTGCCTGCGGCAGCGGCTCGCCGGTCTCGTGGTGCCTGGCGTAGTTGGCCAGGATCGACGGCCAGTCGGCCCACATCTCGTTGACCTGGGACGGGAACTCGACGAAGTCGCGCGGCACGTTCATGAAGAAGTAGGGGTACTTCACGTCCGAGAACATGCCGTGCAGTGCATGTCCGAACTCGTGGAACATGGTGGTGACCTCGTCCCAGGTCAGCAGCGTCGGCTCGCCGTCCGGCGGCTTGGGGATGTTCTGGTGGTTGGCGACTACCGGCAGCGTGCCCTCGAGCTCGGACTCGCCGACGTAGGAGTTCATCCACGCCCCGCCGCGCTTGGACGGGCGTGCGTACGGGTCGAAGATGAAGATCGACAGTTGCTTGCCGTCCTTGTCGAACACGTCGTAGGTCCAGGTGTCCGGGTGGTACTTGGGCAGGTCGGTGCGTTCCTTGAACGTGATGCCGTAGAGCTCGGTGGCGGCGAAGAACACGCCGTTCTCCAGCACGTTCTTCATCTCGAAGTAGGGCTTGAGCTGGTTGTCGTCGAAGTCGTACTCGGCCTTGCGCACCTTCTCGGTGTAGTAGGCCCAGTCCCATGGTTCGAGCTTGAAGCTGGGCTCGCCCTTGGCGGCCTGCTCGCGGTCGATCATGGCCTGCAGCGCCTCGCCTTCGCGACGCGCGTTGGCGACCGCCGCGGGCGCCAGCCGGCCCAGCATCTGGTTGACGGCCTCGACGGTCGCCGCGGTCTCGTCGGCCAGCACGAACTCGGCGGGCGTGGCGTAGCCGAGCATCTTCGCGCGCTCGCCGCGCAGCTTCAGCACTTCGGCGACGATGCCGGTGTTGTCCCACTCGTTGCCGCGGCTGCCGCGCGCGACCGAGGCCTTGTGCACGCGCTCGCGCAGGGCGCGGTTGTCGAGCTGCGGCAGCACCGGCTGGCCGGTGGTGTTGAGCAGGGTCAGCAGGTACTTGCCCTCGTGGCCCTTGTCCCTGGCGGCCGCCGCGGCGGTGGCGATCTGCGATTCGCTCAGCCCGGCGAGCGCGGCCTTGTCGTCGACCAGCACCGCCGAATCGTTCACCTCGTCGAGCACGTTGTTGGAGAACTCGGTGCCCAGCGCGGCCAGGCGCGCATTGATGTCCTTCAGGCGCGCCTTGTCGGAGTCGCCGAGCCTGGCGCCCGAACGGACGAAGCTGTCGTGGTACTCCTCGACCAGGCGCACGCCCTCGGCGTCGAGCCCGAGGTCGTTGCGCTGGTTGTAGATCGTCTCCACGCGCGCGAACAGCTGCGGGTCGAGCACGATCGCATCGCGGTGGGCGGCGAACTTCGGCGCGTACTCGTTGTTGATCCGCTTGCGGGTGTCGTTGGTGTCGGTGCCGTTGAGGTTGCCGAAGATGCGGCGGGCGTTCCCAAGCAGCTTGCCGGACTTCTCGAGCGCCAGGATCGTGTTCTCGAAGGTCGGCGCCGTCTTCTCGGTGGCGATCTTCCGCACCTCCTCGAGGTTGCGCGTCATGCCGGCGTCGAAGGCGGGGGGGAAGTGCTCGTCCTTCAGCTTGTCGAACTGCGGGTACTCCAGCGGCAGCGGGCTCTCGACGAACAGGGGGTTCGCGGCCTGTGAGCCGCGCGTGGCGGGGGACTGGGGATTCACGGGAGCGTCTGCGGTGGGGGTCTGGGCGGGCGCGGCAGCGGACAGGGCGGCGGTCAGCGCGACAGCAAGGGCTGCGGCGAGCGGGTGTTTCATCGTGGCCTACCTCGGGGAACGAAACCCCAAGGGTAGCCCATGCCCCCGTGGGCAACCCATGACGAAAGGCATGGGTGCGCGCCGGCGCCGCACGGCGGCACTACACTGCGGCCCTCGGCCCCCGGTTCGCCCGCCGCGCCGGTCCATGAAGGAGATTCGCGATGAAGTGCTGGCTGACCCTCCTCGTTGCGCTGGCGCTGGCTGCGCCCGTGCATGCCGCGCAGACGCTGCGCTACCTCGCCCTCGTCGATGGGGGCAAGCAGGCCGGGCAGCAGACCGTGGTCGAGGGCGACGACGGGGTGACCCGGGTCGACTTCATTTTCAAGGACAACGGTCGCGGCCCCGAGTTGAAGGAAGAGTACGCGCTCAATCCGGACGGCACGTTCCGCACCTACCGCGTCACCGGCACGTCGACCTTCGGCGCGCCGGTCGATGAACGCTTCGAACTGGTCGACGGCGTCGCAAGCTGGCGCTCCACCTCCGATTCCGGCGAACAGAAGGTCGAACCCGGTGCACAGTACTCGCCACTGGGCGGCAGCCCGGCGGCGGCGTCGGTGGCGATCGCCGCGCTGGGCGCGCGCAGCGACGGCAAGCTGCCGCTGATCCCCGGCGGCACGCTGAGCGCGCGCAAGGTGGCGCAGGCGACGGTGCACAAGGGCGACGAGTCGCGCCAGGTACAGTTGCTGGCGCTGACCGGCATCGGTTTCACGCCGGTCTTCGCCTGGGCGACCGACGAACCGCGCCCACGGCTGTTCGCCTACATCTTCCCAGGCTTCCTGCAATTGATCGAGGACGGCTGGCAGGGCAACGCCGATGCCCTGGAGGCCATGCAGAAGACCGCGGAAGGCGAGGCCCTGGTAGCGCTCGAACAGCGTCTGGCGCACAGGCTCGACGGGACCACGCTGATCCGCGGCGCGCGCGTGTTCGACAGCGAGCGGGCGGTCCTCGGCCCGCGTGCCGACGTGTTGCTGCGCGACGGGCGCATCGTGTCGGTCTCCGGCGACGGCGAAACGGATCCCGGGGCCGACCATGTCATCGACGCGGATGGCAGGGTGCTGTTGCCGGGGCTGTTCGACATGCACGCCCACATCGACCGCTGGGGTGGCGGCCTCAACCTCGCCGCCGGCGTGACCTCGGTGCGCGACATGGGCAACGACAACGCGACCCTGCAGCAGGTGATGGCGCAGGAACGCGCCGGCACGCTGCTGATGCCGCGGATCGTGGCGGCGGGCTTCCTCGAGGGCGAGAGTGAGCAGTCGGCGCGCAACGGCTTCGTGGTCAGCGACCTCGCCGGGGCCCGCGAGGCGATCGACTGGTACGCGCAGCACGGCTACCCGCAGATCAAGGTCTACAACTCGTTCCCGAAGGAGATCCTGCCGCAGACCGTCGCCTACGCGCACGGGAAGGGGCTGCGCGTCAGCGGCCACGTGCCGGTGTTCCTGCGCGCGCAGGACGCGGTGGACGCGGGTTACGACGAGATCCAGCACATCAACCAGCTGATGCTGAACTTCCTGGTCAAGCCGGAGACCGACACGCGCACCCTGGAGCGCTTCTACCTGCCGGCGCGCGAGCTGGCCGATCTCGACCTCGACTCGAGGCCGGTGCAGGATTTCATCGCGACGCTGGCGCAGCGGCGGATCGTGATCGACCCGACTCTGGCGACATTCGAGTTCCTGCACAAGCGCGACGGCCAGATGTCGCCGATCTTCGCCGGGATCGAGGACCACCTGCCGCCGGACGTGCAGCGCGGCGGGCGCGCGGCGGAGATGGACATCCCCGACGACGCCACCGGCGAGCGCTACCGCGCGTCGTTCGACGCGATGGTGGAGTTCGTCGGCCGCGCGTACCGCGCAGGAGTGCCGCTGGTGGCGGGCACCGACGAGGTGCCGGGCTTCACCCTGCACCACGAGCTGGCGCTGTACGTGCGTGCCGGGCTGACGCCGGCGCAGGCGCTGCAGGTCGCCACCTGGAACGGTGCGGAGTACTCGGAAGTGCTCGACCGGCTCGGCAGCATCGCGCCGGGCAAGCAGGCCGACCTGGTGCTGGTCGACGGCGATCCCACCACGGACATCGCCGACATCCGCAGGGTCGCCACCGTCATCAAGGGCGCAGTCGCGTACTACCCTGCCGAGATTCACGCCGAGCTCGGCATCCGGCCCTTCGCCGATCCGGTGCGGGTGCAGTCGGCGGAAGACGGTCCATGACCACCGCGTTCGACTTTTCCGCCACCGGGATCGACGGTCGGCCGATCGCGTTGTCGCAGTACGCGGGGAAGGTGCTGCTGATCGTCAACGTCGCGTCGAAGTGCGGCTTCACGCCGCAGTACGCCGGACTGCAGCAGCTGTGGCGCGACTACCGCGAACGCGGGCTGGTGGTGCTCGGATTCCCCTGCGACCAGTTCGGCCAGCAGGAGCCGGGCGACGAGGCCGCGATCCGCGAGTTCTGCTCGCTGAACTTCGAGGTCGATTTCCCGATGTCCGCCAAGGTGGAGGTCAACGGTGAAGGCGCGCACCCGCTGTGGCAGTGGCTGAAGCAGGAGAAGGGTGGGCTGCTCGGCATCGACGCGATCAAGTGGAACTTCACCAAGTTCCTGGTCGGCAGGGACGGACAGGTGCGCGAACGCTATGCGCCCACCACTGCGCCCGGATCCCTGCGCGGAGACATCGAGGCCGCGCTCGGCTGAGCCTGCTCACGGCTGCGGCACCCCGCAGCCGTGCTCAATGCACGATGGTCACCGGTACCTGCGTGTCGGACAGCACCTTCATCGACACGGAGCCGAGCAGCGCACCCTTGATCGCGCCGGCGCCGCGCGAACCCATGACGATCAGGTCGGCCTTGTGGCCGGCGGCCGTTTCGAGGATGCCCTCGGCCACGTCGCCCGCGATCTCGACGAACTCGGCGTCGGCCTTGCCGCGGGCCAGGAGCTTCTTCGCGGGCGCCAGCATACGTGCGAAGTTCTCGGCGTGATAGGCGTTGGCGGCTTCCGGGCCCATCTTGCGCTCGGCGCCCGGGAACAGGGTGTCGTCGACCACCACGACCACCAGCCTGCCGGGCTTGCCGAAGGCCCTGGCGAGCTCCACGCCGTGCTTCAGGGCGCGGGTGCTGATGTCGCTGCCGTCGACCGGAACCAGGATCTTCATCGTCGGACGTCCTCTTCGTGTCGCGACGATTCTACGACGGACCGTCGCAGGCGGATGAAGACCGCTCCTTCGCGAACGCGATGCGTGGCCGCGCAGGGTGGCCCATCCGATCCGGAATGCATGGCCCACGCGCGGGCAAGCGCCCCGCGCGGGGCGCTGTGTCCTATTTCTCGACGAAGGCGCGCTCGAACACGTAGTCGCCCGGCGTGCCGATGCGCGGCGCGGCCACGAAGCCGCGGGCGTCGAGGATCGCGCGGAAGTCGGCCAGCATCTGCGGGCTGCCGCAGATCATCGCCCGGTCCTTCGCCGGATCCAGCGGATCCAGGCCGAGGTCGGCCGCCATGCGGCCGCTGTCGAGCAGGTCGGTGAGGCGACCACGCTGGTCGCGCCCCTCCCACTCGAAGGGTTCGCGACTGACCGCCGGGTAGTACAGCAGTTGCCGCCCGATCTGATCGCCGAGGAACTGGTGGCGCGGCAGCTCGTTGAGGATGTAGTCGCGGTAGGCGAGGTCGCCGGCGCCGCGCACGCCGTGGGCGACGATCACGCGCTCGAAGCGCTCGTACGTGTCGGGATCCTTGATCACCGACAGCCACGGTGCCAGGCCGGTGCCGGTGCCGAGCAGGTACAGGTTGCGCCCCGGGTGAAGGTCGTGGATCAGCAGGGTGCCGGTAGGCTTGCGCCCTACCAGCAGGGTATCGCCCGACGCGATGTGCTGCAGGCGCGAGGTCAGCGGGCCGTCGGGCACCTTGATGCTGAAGAACTCCAGCTGTTCCTCCCAGTTCGCGCTGGCGATCGAGTACGCGCGCAGCAACGGACGACCGTCCACCTCCAGGCCGATCATCACGAACTGCCCGTTCTCGAAGCGGAAGCCGTCGTCGCGGGTGGTGGTGAAGCTGAAGTAGCTGTCCGTCCAGTGGCGGACGTCCAGCACCGTCTCGGTGCCGAAGGCGGAAGACATGCGGGGAGGGCAGTGGGTGGTGGTGGCAGCCGCCTATTCTATCCGCCGTGAGGATTTCCTTCGCCTGGGCATGTTGTCCACATGTCCGCTGGCAGGATGGCGGCATGGACAGACTATGGACCATCGGCCACTCGACCCGCCCGCTGGAAGTCTTCGTGGCGATGCTCCAGGCCGCGGGCGTGGCTCGCGTGGCCGATGTGCGCCGCCATCCGGGGTCGCGCAGGCACCCGCAGTTCGGCGCCGACGCCCTGGCCGCCAGCCTGCCGGCGGCGGGGATCGGCTTCGTGCCGATGTCGGAGCTGGGCGGGCGGCGCAGGCCGCGCCCGGACTCGCCGCACACGGCCTGGCGCAACGCCGGTTTCCGCGGTTATGCCGACTACATGGATTCACCAGACTACGCCAGCGCCCGCGAACGGCTGTTTGCGCTCGCGCTCCAGGCGCCGACCGCGGTGATGTGCGCCGAGGCCATGTGGTGGAGCTGCCACCGCAGCCTGATCGCCGACGACGCCAAGGCCCGTGGCTGGACCGTGATCCACCTGATGGGGCCCGGCGACGCCCGCGAACACCCCTGGACGGGCGCGGCCCGGATCGTCGACGGGCGGCTGGACTACACGGCCCCGGCCGACGCGCAGGGCCGGCTGGAGCTGTGACCGCACTGGATCTTCGTAGCGCGTGCCAAGGTGCGCCCCTTGGCCGGCACTTTCAGCGGTAGCCCGCCGCCTGCAGTTCGAACAGCTCGGCGTAGCGGCCGCCCTGGGCCATCAGCTCGGCGTGGGTGCCGCTGGCCTCGACCCGGCCCTCGGCCAGCACCAGGATGCGGTCGGCCATGCGCACACTGGAAAAACGGTGCGAGATCAGCACCGCGGTGCGGTCGTCGGACAGTTCCTTGAAGCGTCGGAACACCTCGAACTCGCTGCGCGCATCGAGCGCGGCGGTCGGCTCGTCGAGGATCATCACCTGCGCATCGCGCATGTAGGCGCGCGCGATCGCGATCTTCTGCCATTGTCCTCCCGACAGGTCGACGCCGGTCTTGAAGCGGCGGCCGATCAACTGGTCGTAGCCGTTGGCGAGTTCGGCGATCACCTCGTCTGCCATGCCGCGCCGGGCGGCCTCCTCGATCCGCACGCGGTCGTCCATATGCTCGATGCGTCCCACGCCGATGTTCTCGCCCGCGGTGAGGTGGTAGCGCACGAAGTCCTGGAAGATCACGCCGATGTTCGCGCGAAGGTCGTCGAGGTCGTACTCGCGCAGGTCGCGTCCGTCGAGCAGGATGCGGCCTTCGTCGGGGTCGTACAGCCGCGCCAGCAGTTTGACCAGCGTGGTCTTGCCGGCGCCGTTCTCGCCCACCAGCGCCAGCACCTCGCCGGCGCGCAGTTCGAAGTCCATGTGCCGCACCGCCCAGCGATCGGCGCCCGGATAGCGGAAGCCGACATCCTCGAACACGAAGCCCCGATCGATCGGGTCCGGGAACGGGACCGGATGCTCAGGCGACTTGATCTCCGGCTCGATCTCGAAGAACGAGAACAGGTCGTCCAGGTACAGGGCCTGTCCGGCCACCTGCGAGAAGCCGATCAGCAGGCCTTCGAGCAACTGCCGCAGCCGGCGGAAGCTGCCGGCGAGGAAGGTCAGGTCGCCGATGGTGAAATCGCCCTTCACCGTTCGCCAGGCGATGTAGGCATAGGCGATGTAGTACCCCAGCGTGCCGAGCGCCGCGAGCAGGGTGCCCCAGACCGCGCGCTTGCGCGCCAGCGTGCGGTTGGCGAGGAAGAACTTCTGCGCCAGGGTGCGGTAGCGGTCGATCAGGAACCTGTGCAGGTTGAAGATCTTCACCTCCTTCGCGGTCTCGACGCTGGCGCCGGTCTGGCGCATGTACTCGAGCTGACGGCGCTCGGGCGTCCACTGGAAGTTGAGCGAATACCCCAGCGCGTTGAAATGCGACTCGCCGACGAAGGCGGGGATCAGCGCGATCGCCAGCAGCAGGATCAACCAGGGCGCGTACACCAGCAGGCCGATCGCGAAGCTCACCACGGTGATCGAGTCCTGCAACTGGCCGAACAGCTGGCCCATCAGGTTCATGCGTCCCATCGTCTGCCGCCGCGCGCGGTCGAGCTTGTCTTGTAGGTCAGGGTCCTCGAAGTCCTCCAGGTCGAGCGTGGCCGCGTGCTCCATCAGCCGGATGCTGGTGGCGTTGGTGAACAGTTCCGACAGCAGCGAATCGGCGTAGCTCACGATGCGGCCGAGCAGGTCCGACAGGATCGCAAGCCCGAACTCGATCGCCAGCAGCCACAGCAGGGTGTCGAGCTGTCCGCCGCGCCAGGCCTGGCCGATCGATTCGAACGCCAGGCCGAGTCCGACCAGGCGGATCGCTTCGTCGATGATCAGCTTGCCGACGTACAGCATCATGATCGGCAGGAACGCGCGGATCACGCGCAGGCCGATGCTGGTCAGCGTCAGCGCACGGCTGGTGGCCCATATCTGGCGCAGGAACGGCGGGATGTTGCGCATCGCATCGAAGCGCTCGCGCAGGCTCGGCCGGCTGTCGGCACGGCTGGGCTTGGGGGCGGCATCGGCGGCGCGTTCGCTCATGGCCGCATTGTGCATGGCGCCCGGCGGCGTGTCGCGAGCACGCCGCAACTCCGTCGCCCGCGTAGCCCGGATAAGCGCAGCGCATCCGGGGATAGGCGAAGCGAATCCGGAGATGCCACGGTCACCCCGATACGCGGGGTGCCATCGGATGGTGCCGCGGGGTCCCGGATGCGCTTCGCTTATCCGGGCTACATCGGCTCGTTACAACACCTCGGAGGCGTAATCCGCCAGGCGCGAACGTTCGCCGCGGCGCAGGGTCACGTGCGCGCTGTGCGCCCAGTTCTTGAACCGGTCGACGGCGTAGGTCAGGCCCGACGTGGTCTCGGTGAGGTAGGGCGTGTCGATCTGCTCGACGTTGCCCAGGCACACGATCTTGGTGCCGGGGCCCGCCCGCGTGATCAGCGTCTTCATCTGCTTGGGCGTGAGGTTCTGCGCCTCGTCCAGGATCAGCCAGCGGCTGAGGAAGGTGCGTCCGCGCATGAAGTTGAGCGAACGGATCTTGATCCGCGAGGCCAGCAGGTCGTTGGTCGCCGCGCGCCCCCAGCTGCCGCCTTCCTGGTTGTGGGTGAGCACCTCGAGGTTGTCGGTCAGCGCGCCCATCCACGGCGTCATCTTCTCCTCTTCCGTGCCCGGCAGGAAGCCGATGTCCTCGCCCACGCTGACCGTGGCGCGGGTCATGATGATCTCGCGGTAGCGCTGCTGGTCCATGGTCTGCGCCAGGCCCGCGGCCAGCGCCAGCAGGGTCTTGCCGGTGCCGGCGGTGCCGAGCAGGGTGACGAAGTCGATCTCCGGGTCCATCAGTGCGTTGAGTGCGAAGTTCTGTTCGCGGTTGCGCGCGTTGATGCCCCACACCGCGTGCTGGCTGCCGCGGAAGTCGTCGACGATCTGCAGTACCGCCTTGCCGCCGTCCACGCGCGCGACCCGGAACTCGGCCTCGTCGTCGCCGGGCAGGTACAGGTACTGGTTCGGATACCAGTCGTCGTCGGCGCCGATCGCCACTTCGTAGAACGTCCGGCCCCTGTCGGTCCAGGACTTGAGGTCCTTGCCGTAGCGCTGCCAGAAGTCCTCCGGCAGCGCATTGGCGCCGGTGTAGAGCAGGCTGAAATCGTCCAGCGCGCGGTCGTTCTCGTAGTCCTCGCTGACGATGCCGGCGATCGCCGCCTTGATCCGCAGGTTGATGTCCTTGGAGACGAACACCACCGGGAAATCCGGCTCCTCGCGGCGCAGCTGCAGGATCGCGCCGAGGATGCGGTTGTCCGGCGCCACCGCACCGAACGAGGTCTTGTCCTCCTTCGGCACCGTGGTCTGGAAGCGCAGCTTGCCGATGCTGGCCGCGCCGCGCAGCTGCAGCCCGTTCGGCCGCTGCAGCAGCAGGCCCGACTCGATCTTGTCGCTGCCCTGGGCCTCGATCAGCTCGTTGATGAAGCGGCTGACCTGGCGTGCGTTGCGGCTGGCCTCCGAGGTGCCCTTCTTGCCGTTGTCGAGTTCCTCGATCACCTGCATCGGCAGGAACACGTCGTGCTCCTCGAACTTGAACAGCGCGGTCGGGTCGTGCATCAGCACATTGGTGTCGAGCACGTACAGGCGCTTGCCTTGGGTCATCATCGGGACGGTCGGCTCCGGTTGGCGTTCGGTCTGGGGCAGCGGCGCGCCGCCGCGGCCTGCGGGGCAGGGCGGCGAGGCGGATCGGAAGGGATGGGGCTCACCGGGACTGCGCGGCCTTCAGTGCGTCGAGCACGGCCTGGGCATGGCCGGCGACCTTCACCCCGCGCCACTCGGCGGCGAGGCGGTGATCGGGCGCGATCAGGAAGGTGCTGCGCACCACGCCCAGCACCTTGCGCCCGTACATGTTCTTCTCGTGGATCACGTCGAAGGCCTTGCACAGTTTCTCGTCGGCATCGCTGACCAGCGGAAAGTCGAAACCCTGTTTCGCGCAGAAGTTGTCGTGCGATTTCACCGAATCGCGCGAGACGCCGAGCACAACGGCATCGGCACGCTTGAACCTGGGCAGCAATGCGTTGAACTCCAGCCCCTGCGTGGTGCAGCCGGGCGTGGAATCCTTCGGATAGAAATACAGCACCAGCCAGTGGCCGGCATGGTCGGCGAGGGTGGCGCTGCCGCCGCCCGACAGCGCCAGCGGCAGCCGCAGCGTGGACTTCGGAAGCGCCTTGCCGACCTGCACCATGTCAGAACTTCATCGGATCCATGATCGCGTCGAGGTTCAGGTGGTCGCAGAACTCGAGGAAGTCGTCGCGCAGCGCGGCGATGTGCATGTTCGCCGGCACCCCGATGGTGACCTGCGCGGAGAACATGTCGGCGCCGGTCTGCATCGCGCGGTAGCGCGAGCAGTGCAGGCTCTCGATGGTGATGCCCTGGCGGTCGAAGAAGTCGGCGAGCTGGAACAGG
Organism: Luteimonas saliphila; assembly: GCF_016774335.1. Taxonomy (GTDB): domain Bacteria; phylum Pseudomonadota; class Gammaproteobacteria; order Xanthomonadales; family Xanthomonadaceae; genus Luteimonas; species Luteimonas saliphila. Next base: position 11,654 of record NZ_JAETWA010000045.1, read on the forward strand.
ATCCCCGGCTTGTCGGCGGCCACCACCTCGACGATGTATGGCAGCAGGTTGGACTGCACCGGCTTCGGCCCGGTGCGGTACCACACCAGCTTCAGCTCCTCCTCGCGCTCGAGCCGGGTCAGCATGGCCTCGAGCTTGGCGACCGAATCCCAGGAACCGGTGGCGAGCGCGGTGACCGACACGTCGCGACCGACCGTCGACAGACGGGTGTCGACGAGGTTGCAGCCGCTGTCGGCGATGCGCCTGGACACGGCGAGCAGCGGCGATGCCGGATGCGTCGTGTAGGCGTTGATCAGCAGGTAGTTCTCGCTCGGCGAGGGCCGGGATGCGGTATCTGGATCGGTCAAGGCGGCGTCCGCGGCGTGTGATTCTGTGGTGCTTCCGGTTCTGAACGGCAGCCCGGGCATGGCCGGGCGCCGTGGCCAGCATACTTGCCCGTGCTTCCGCGCCGCAAGTAACATGCCGTATCCCGATCATCCGTCCTTGCGCCCGCGCACGGGCTTCGCACGAGACCCTTCCACTTGCGACTTTCCGGCAGCATCACCGCGCTGGCGACGCCGTTCACGGTGACAGGCGAGCTCGATCTGGACGCCTGGCGCCGACTGCTGCATGCCCAGCTGGAGGGCGGGACCCAGGCCCTGGTGGTGGCGGGCTCGACCGGCGAAGCCGCCTCGCTGTACGAGGCCGAATACGACACGTTGCTGCGCACCGCGGTCGAGTGCGTCGCCGGGCGCGTCCCGGTGCTGGCCGGTACCGGCCAGTCGAGCACCGCGCGGACGATCGAGGCGACCCGCCGTGCCGCCGCGCTCGGGGCCGACGCGGCACTGGTGGTCGTGCCGCCGTACGTGCGGCCGACCCAGGCCGGCCTGCTGGCGCATTTCAGCGCGATCGCAGAAGACGATGCGCTGCCCGTGGTGCTGTACAACGTTCCCCAGCGCACCGGTTGCGACCTCGTGCCGGAAACGGTCGCCGGACTGATTGCGCATCCGCGCGTCGTCGGGATCAAGGAGGCGAGCGCGGATCCCGCGCGCATGCAGCAATGGCTTGCGTTGCGCGCCGACGGCTTCGCCGTGCTCTGCGGAGACGATTCCACTGCGGCCCGTGCCATGCTCGCCGGTGCCGACGGCCTCGTCTCGGTGGTGTCGAACATCGTTCCCGCTGCGATCCGCAGGCTGTGCGATCTCGCTCTTGCCGGGCAGCGCTCCGATGCGGAGGCGTGGAACTCGCAGCTGGCGCCGTTCTTCGATTTCGCGACGCTCGAGCCGAACCCGATCCCGGTCAAGGCCGTGCTCGACCGGCTCGGTTTCGGCCACGGCATGCGCCTGCCGCTGACCGCGTTGTCGGACATCCACCAGGCCAAGGCCGCCCGCATCACCGCAGCGGCCCTGGCGATCGAACACAGCCTCCGCGATCCGCTCGCGGCCTGATCCATTTTCTTGCAGGAGACACCACCGATGCGTCATTCCCGCCCCATGATCCGCCTGCTCGCGGTCGGCCTTCTGGCCGTTGCCGTGCTGGGTACCAGCGGCTGCAAGTGGTTCCGCAAGGGCAGTGAGCTGTACGCCGCCAGCCCCGAGAACCGTCCGCTGGAGGTGCCCCCGGACCTGGATCGCCCAGACACCTCCGGCGCGATGCAGCTTCCCGAAACGGGCACGGTGACGCGCTCCACGATGCCGGCTGCGGGCACCGCGCAGCCCAACGGCTTCGCCGTCGCCGGCGAGGTGGACGCGGTCTTCGCCCGGGTCGGCGAGGTGCTGGCGGCCACCCAGGGCCTGACCGTGGTGAACCGCGCGCAATTGCTGGGTACCTACGACGTCGACTACGGCGACGCCAAGTTCCTGGTGCGGGTGACCCGGACCGATACCGGCGCCTACGTCTCGGCGGTCGATCCGCGCGGCCTGCCGGCGGCCGGCGAGCCGCCGCAGCGGCTGATCGCGGCGCTGCGGGCGGCGCTCGCCGGCGGCTGAAGCCGGGCGGCATGGGGGCCGGCACCCGGTCCCAGACGACGAAAGGCGCCGCGAGGCGCCTTTCGTACGTTCGGGCAGGCGTTGCCGGCGAGGCCCTGCGTTCCCCGGATCAGCGCTCGAGCAACGGCAGCTTGTCCGGCTTGCCTTCCCATTCCTTGGCGTCGGGCAGCGGATCCTTGCGCGCGGTGATCACCGGCCAGTCCTTCGACAGCTCGGCATTCAGCGCCACATAGTGTTCCTGCCCGGCCGGCACGTCGTCCTCCGGATAAATCGCGTTGATCGGGCATTCCGGCTCGCACAGGGTGCAGTCGATGCACTCGTCCGGGTCGATCACCAGGAAGTTGGGGCCTTCGTGGAAGCAGTCGACCGGGCACACCTCGACACAATCGGTGTACTTGCACTTGATGCAGTTCTCGGTGACGACGAAGGGCATGCGGGTCCGGTGCGGGCGACGGGCGGGGTCTCGAATTCTAGAGCACGCGCGCCGGATGCGCTGCGAAGGGTTCGCATCGGCGGTCGGCGCAGGACATCGAGCGCCCAGTCGTGCGGGATCCGAGGCAGTACGGGCGCGCGGCCTGGTAGCGGACGTCATGCCTGTCCGCGAGAGGCGATCGTTCGCATCGACTGGCCCGCGCAGCCGCTGTCCAGTGGCGCCCGCGCGATGGCGTGGCGACCGGGTGGACCTGGCCGCGACCGGCGGGCCTTCGCGGCGAATGTCCCCCGGCATCCGCCGGCCGGCGGATGCCTCCTCCTTGATTTCGCCGCGAAGGCCCGCCGCCCGCTGCCTGGCTCGGCTGCGCTTGATCTTGTGAGCGAGACGCCCCGCCTGCGAACTTGAACTGGCAAGCCTGACGAGGCGGCATCGGATTGCCCGCGATCCCTTCACGTCGGGTGCGGGTGTCCTTGGGGGCGAACTCAAGGGGGAGGCGATGGCCGCGGGCCGCCGCCGGAAGACATTCGCCCCCAGGGGCACCCGTACCCGGCGCCCCGTGCGAAGGATGCGTTACTGTCCCGTGCGTCGACTTCTCATGTCTGGCGCACGCGTGTCCGACGCGCGCAGACACGCAGACAGGTAAACGCGCACGGGTCCACACGCAGCAGATGCCGGATGCGGCGTGTCGGGAGCCGCACAGGAAAAAGGCCCGCTCGCGCGGGCCTTTTTTTAAAAATGGCGCTCCCTACGGGATTCGAACCCGTGTTTTAGCCTTGAGAGGGCCACGTCCTAGGCCTCTAGACGAAGGGAGCAGGGTGCTGCGCATGCAGCGCCGGCTGGACGACCGGCTGCCCGGTCCGACCCCGAGGGGCATGGCTCCGATGCAGCTTGCTAGTATAGCAGCGATAAGCTGGCCGACTACCGACTGTCGGCACCGACCCGGAACCAACAGGCCCGATGCCGACCAACGCCCCGTCCATCCAGACTTCGCTGCGGATCATCCCGCGCGACCAGCACTCCATTTCGCGCAAGGGCATCAGCCCGAACGCCCTGCGCGTGCTCTACCGCCTGCACGAGGCCGGCCATCGCGCCTGCCTGGTGGGCGGCGCGGTCCGCGACCTGCTCGCCGGCCTGGAACCCAAGGACTTCGACGTCGCCACCGACGCGACGCCAGAGGAGGTCAGGCACCTGTTCCGCAACTGCCGGCTGATCGGCCGGCGCTTCCGGCTCGCCCACGTGGTCTTCGGGCGCGAGGTCATCGAGGTCGCGACCTTCCGCGCCAACATCGACGACGGCAGCGGCGATCGCCAGGTGCACGATGACGGCCGGCTGCTGCGCGACAACGTCTACGGCACGATCGAGGACGACGCGGTCCGCCGCGACTTCACCGCCAACGCGCTGTACTACGACATCGCCGATTTCTCGGTGCGCGACTACGTCGGCGGCTTCGAGGACGTGAACAACCGCGTGCTGCGGCTGATCGGCGATCCGGAAACGCGCTATCGCGAGGATTCGGTGCGGATGCTGCGCGCGATCCGGCTCGCCGCCAAGCTCGACTTCGGGATCGCGCCCGACACCGCCGCCCCGCTGCCGGGGCTGGCGCCGCTGCTGGCGGAGGCGGCGCCGGCGCGGCTGTTCGAGGAATGCCTGAAGATGTTCCTGTCCGGGCATGCGGTGGCGAGCTTCGAAGGCCTGGAGCGGCACGGCCTGCTGTCCGCGCTGTTCCCGGAAACCGCCGCGGCGCTCGCCGCCAACCGCAGCGGCGCGCTGCGGCAGATGCTGCTCGAAGGGCTGCGCGGGACCGACAGGCGGGTGGCGATCGACGAGCCGGTGTCGCCGGCGTTCCTGTTCGCGGTGCTGCTGTGGCCGGCCTATTGCCGCTCGCTGATGGCGCTGCAGGCGCAGGGCCTGAACACGGTGGAGGCCGAGCGCCGCGCCGCCGACCGCGTCACCCTGCACCAGCTCGACACGATCGCGCTGCCGCGCCGGTTCTCGCTGCCGATGCAGGAGATCTGGCTGATGCAGTCGAGGTTCTCGCAGCGCCAGCGCAAGCGGGTGGTGCGGACCCTGTCGCATCCGCGGTTCCGCGCCGCGTTCGACTTCCTGGTGCTGCGCCGCGCGGCGTCGCCCGCGCACGAGGAGGACATCGCCTTCTGGCAGGAGGCGCAGCGGAACCCGGATACGGCGATCGCTCACCATCCCGCGGTCGAGTCCGGGGCTGCGGACGGGGACTCCGCGGACGCGCCGCGCAAGCGTCGGCGCCGGCGTCGGCGCAGCCACGCCGCCGGCGAATGAGGCCGGTGGTGGCGTGCGTGGGCCTCGGCGGCAACGTCGGCGAGGTCGCGCAGGCCATGGCCGGGGCGCTGTCGGCGCTCGATGGAGTGCCGCAGACGCACCTGGTCGGGGCCTCGCGGATCTACCGGACGCCGGCCTGGGGCCGGCGCGATCAGCCCGATTTCCTCAATGCGGCGGCCACGGTCGAGACCACGCTGCCCGCGCGCGCGCTGCTCGATGCGCTGCTGGAGATCGAGCGCCGCTTCGGTCGCGAGCGAACGGCGGACGGCAGCGACCGCTGGGGTCCGCGTACGCTCGACCTCGACCTGCTGCTGTACGGCGACGCGGTGCTCGACGAACCGGGCCTGCGCGTGCCGCATCCGCACCTGCACGAGCGCGCGTTCGCGCTGCTGCCGCTGGCGGAAATCGCGCCGCGGGCGGCGATCCCCGGGCGCGGCAGCGTCGCCGATGTGCTGGCGGCATTGGATGCCGGCGGCATCGAGGCGATACCCTAGGCGCATGAGCAACACTGCCCCCGCCAAGCCCCTCACCGTGCCCGACCTGGCGCAGGCGCGTCGCGCCGGCCGCCGCCTGGCGATGCTGACCGCGTACGACGCCGGCTTCGCCCGGGTCCTGGACGCCAGCGGTGTCGACCTCGTGCTGGTCGGCGATTCGCTGGGCATGGTGGTGCAGGGCCACGATTCGACATTGCCGGTCAGCGTCGACGATGTCGCCTACCACGTGCGCGCGGTGGCCAGCGGCCTGTGCCGGGCGCTGCTCGTGGCCGACCTGCCGTTCCAGTCGGACGCCACACCCGAGCGCGCGCTGGACGCCGCGACCCGGCTGCTGCAGTCCGGCGCGGGCATGGTCAAGCTCGAGGGGGCCGCCCCGCACAAGCTGGCCGCGATCCGATTCCTCGCCGCGCGCGAGATCCCCGTGTCCGCGCACCTCGGCCTCACCCCGCAGTCGGTTCTGCGATTCGGCGGCTACAAGGTACAGGGGCGCGAGGCCGACGCCGCGGAGCGGTTGCGCGTGGATGCGCTCGCGGTGGCCGAGGCCGGCGCCTCGCTGCTGGTGCTCGAATGCGTACCGTCGGCGCTTGCGGCCGAGATCACCCAGGTCTCGCCGATCCCGACCATCGGCATCGGCGCCGGCCCGCAATGCGACGGGCAGGTGCTGGTGCTGCACGACATGCTCGGGCTCGACAGTGGTCATCGCCGGCCGAAGTTCGTCAAGGATTTCCTCGCCGAAGGCGGATCGGTCGCCGGTGCGGTGCGCGCCTATGTCGAGGCGGTGCGCGAGGGGCACTTTCCCGGCCCCGAACACGCCTACGACTGAGCGCGGGAACGGCATGATCGAAACCCTCGGCGAACTCGGCGTCCTGCGCGCGCGCGTGGCGGGCTGGAAGCGCGACGGCCTGCGCGTGGGTTTCGTGCCGACGATGGGCAACCTCCACGCCGGGCACTTCTCCCTGGTGCGCCTGGCCCGGCAGCACGCCGACCGGGTGGTCGCCAGCGTGTTCGTCAATCCCACCCAGTTCGGGCCGAACGAGGACTACGCACGCTATCCGCGCACGCCGGAGCACGATGCCGCCGGACTCGCGGCCGCCGGCTGCGACCTGCTGTGGCTGCCGACGGTGGAGACGATGTATCCCTACGGTGCCGACCGGGCCGTGCACATGCGCGTGCCCGGCATCACCGACGTGCTCGACGGCGCCCATCGCCCCGGGCACTTCGATGGCGTGGCGACGGTGGTCTCGCGCCTGTTCAACCAGGTGCAACCGGACCTGGCCGCGTTCGGACGCAAGGATTACCAGCAACTGGCGGTGATCCGCTACCTGGTCCGCGACCTCGCGTTCCCGGTCGAACTGCTTGCGGGTGAAACCGAGCGCGAGGCCGACGGGTTGGCGATGAGTTCGCGCAACCAGTACCTGGATGCGGCGCAGCGCGCGGTCGCGCCGGAGATCTACCGCGCGCTGCTGGCGATGCGCGACGCCGCGCTGGCGGGCAGGGAGATGGCCGAGGTCGAGGCGGAAGCGTTGCAGCGCTTGCAACGCCACGGATTCGATGTCGACTACGCGCAGGTGCGGCGTGCGGACCTGTCCGACGCGGGCGCCACCGCAACCGCCGGGCCGCACGTGGCGCTGGTCGCCGCACGCCTGGGCGGGACGCGGCTGATCGACAACCTCGAGTTCGCCATCGGCGCTTGAGCTTGTTTTCCGCTTGCCAGCGCGGATACCGATCGATCCTATACTTCGCATCCACGGATTGGGGCCGTTGCGTCGGGCGCAGGCCCGGGTGCATGACCCGCATCGGCACGCGTGTCGTATGCCTCGCGCCGCGTTCCAATCCCGATCCCCACCATTGAAACAGGCACTCGACCATGTCGGACTTCGCGACCCTTCGTTCCCACGCCACGCGCCTCGCGGACACTCCGGTCGCGCGGTTGCTGCAGGAGGATCCCGGGCGTGCGAAAGCCCTCGCGCTGCGGGTCGGCCCGCTGTACGCCAACTTCGCGCGCCAGCGCTTCGATGCGCAGACGCTCGACGCGCTGTTCGCGCTCGCCGACGACGCGGGCTTCGCACCCGCGATGCGCCGCCTGCTCGATGGCGAGACCGTCAACGTCACCGAGGGTCGTGCCGCATTGCACACCGCCCTGCGTGGCGCCTCGTCGGACGCGTCATTCGCACGCGAATGCGTCGCGCAGGCGGCCGCTGCGCGCAAGGCAATGGCGGAGATGATCCAACACCTCGCCGCCACCGAAGTCACCGACATCGTCAGTGTCGGGATCGGCGGTTCCGACCTCGGTCCGCGACTGGTCGCCGACGCGCTCGCCCTCCCGGGGGCGCGCTTCCGCGTGCATTTCCTGTCGAACGTCGACGGTAATGCCGCGCGGCGCACGCTGGCCGGGCTGGATCCGGCGAAGACCGCGGCGATCCTGATCTCCAAGACCTTCGGCACCCAGGAGACCCTGCTCAACGGCGGCATCGTGCGCGACTGGCTCGGCGAGGCGGCGGGACTGGACGGCGGGCGCGTGTACGGCGTGAGCGCGAACGTCGAGCGTGCCGCCGCATTCGGCATCGCCGCGGAGCGGATCCTGCCGATGTGGGACTGGGTCGGCGGCCGCTACTCGCTGTGGTCGGCGGTGGGCTTCCCGATCGCGCTGGCGATCGGCATGGCGCGCTTCGAGGAACTGCTCGCGGGCGCCGCGGAGATCGACGCGCACGCGGCAAGCGCCACGCCGCGCGAAAACCTGGTGTTCCTGCACGCCCTGACCGCGCTGTGGAACCGCAACGCGCTCGGCCTGGCGACGCAGGCGGTGCTGCCCTACGACGAGCGCCTGAAGCTGCTGCCGAACTACCTGCAGCAGCTGGTGATGGAAAGCCTCGGCAAGTCGGCGCGGCTCGACGGCACACCACTCCAGGAAGATACCGTCCCGGTGTGGTGGGGCGGTCCCGGCACCGATACCCAGCACAGCTTCTTCCAGGCGCTGCACCAGGGTACCCAGGTCGTGCCGGCCGATTTCATCGGCGTGGTCCGTAGCGACGACGGTTACGCACAGAACCATCGTGCGCTGCTGGCCAACCTGCTGGCCCAGACCCAGGCGCTGGCGAACGGCCAGGCCAGCGACGATCCGCACCGCGCCTACGCCGGCAACCGGCCGAGCACGCTGATCCTGCTCGACGCGCTGACTCCGCATGCGCTCGGGGCGCTGGTTGCGCTGTACGAGCACAGCGTCTACCTGCAGTCGGTGGCCTGGGGCATCAATGCCTTCGACCAGTTCGGCGTCGAACTGGGCAAGCAGGTGGCGAACACGCTGCTGCCGGCGCTGGAGGGCAAGGCACGTGCGGACGATCCGGTGACGCAGGTGCTCCTGGACGAGATCTCCGCGCGCGGTTGAGGCTGCCCGCGCCGGACCGCGACGCGCTGGATTGCGAGTCGCGCCGAGCCGCCTTCCCACTGTCATTCCGAGCGCAGCGAGGAATCTGCGAATGGCCCCGCGCGGGCGCGATCCGGTTTTCCCCTCACCTAGCCAGCGGAAACGTCGGAGAACACTCCGACGGATTCGCCATGCCGCCGCAGCGCCCACGCCACGTGTTCCCGCACCACGGGATCTTCCGCTTCCCGCCGCGATCGCAGGGCTGCGACCACTTCCGGCGAAGTCGCCGCATTGCCCAGCGCCACCGCGATGTTGCGCAGCCAGCGCGCGTGGCCGCTGCGCCGGATCGCGGAGCCCTCGGTGCGCTGCAGGAATTCATCCTCGCTCCAGGCGAACAGCTCGACCAGCGTCGCCTGGTCTAGGTTGTTCCTGGCGCGGAAATCGGGTTCGTCGGTGCGCCGCGCGAACTTGTTCCAGGGACACACCAGCTGGCAGTCGTCGCAGCCGAAGATGCGATTGCCGATCAACGGGCGCAGGGCCTCGTCGATCGCGCCCTCGTGCTCGATGGTGAGGTAGGAGATGCAGCGCCGCGCATCCAGCCGGTGTGGCGCCACGATCGCCCGGGTCGGGCAGATCTCGATGCAGCGCACGCAACTGCCGCAATGCGCGCTCGCGGGCGGGTCGACCGGCAGCGGCAGGTCGAGGTAGATCTCGCCGAGGAAGAACCATGAGCCGCCGTCGCGGTCGATCAGGCAGGTGTGCTTGCCGATCCAGCCCAGGCCCGCGTTGCGCGCCAGCGCGCGTTCCAGCACCGGCGCGGAATCGACGAACACGCGATATCCGAACGGGCCGATTTCGGCCGCGACACGTTCCGCGAGGCGCTGCAGGCGGTTGCGCATGAGCTTGTGGTAGTCGCGACCCAGGGCGTAGCGCGCGACGTAGGCGCGGCGGCCGTCCTCGAGCGTGCGCCAGGCCTGCTCCGGGTCCTGGCCATGGTCGAGCCCCACCGAAAGCACCCGCACCGTCCCGGGCATCAGTTCGTGCGGGCGCGAGCGCTTATCGCCGTGGCGCGCCATCCAGTCCATCGTCCCGTATAGGCCGCGGGCCAGCCAGTCGCGCAGGAAGGCTTCGTCCTCGCCGAGTTCGACCCCGGCGATGCCGCAGCGCTGGAAGCCTGCCTCGCGCGCGAGCGCCTTGATGCGCAGGGCGAGCACAGCCGGATCGGGCAGGGGGGTGCGGGCGGCGGGCGTGGACACGGTCGAAGTATAGAATCCGGGCGATGGACGCCGTTTCCAGTGCCAACGCCCGGGGGACGCCGCTGTACGACGGCGCCGCGCTGCGCGCGCTCGAGGCGGAGATGGCCGCGCGGCTCGGCGACGGGTTCGCGCTGATGGCGCGCGCCGGGCAGGCGGCCTGGCGCGAACTGCTGGCGCGCTGGCCGGACGTACAGCGCATCGTCGTGGTCTGTGGTCCGGGCAACAACGGCGGCGACGGCTATGAACTGTGCCGGCTCGCGCACCAGTCCGGGCGCGATGCGCGCGTGCTGCGCATCGAGGCGCACGCACCGCGCAGCGAGCTCGCGCAGCGCGCCTGCGAGGCCTATCGCGAGGCCGGCGGGCGGATCAAGGCATTCAGCGACGGCTTCGGCCGCGCGCAGCTGGTGGTCGACGCGCTGTTCGGCATCGGGCTTTCACGCGAACCGGACGCGGATGCGGCGCGGATCATCGACGCGATCAACGCCTCCGGCCTGCCGGTGTTCTCGCTGGACGTACCGAGCGGGTTGGATGCGGACCGGGGCAGCGCCCCCGGGCGTGTAGTCCATGCGACGCATACGTTGCAACTGCTCGCACCGCACGCCGGGCTCTACACAGGCGCCGCCGCCCGCTGCGCCGGCACCCTGGGGCTGGCCACGCTCGAGGCCGACGACGCGCTCGCCGATGCGCCGGTGATGGCCTACCGGCTGGACCGGGACGACCTGCCCGGCTGGATCGCGCCGCGGGCGCGCGATGCGCACAAGGGCGACAACGGGCACGTGCTGTGCGTCGGCGGCGACACCGGCAAGGGTGGCGCCGTCATCCTGGCGGCGGAGGCGGCCCTGCGCTGCGGGGCGGGACTGGCGAGCGTGGCGACGCGGCCGGTTCACGTGCCTGCGCTGCTGGCGCGCCGTCCCGAGGCCATGGTCCACGGCATCGAACCCGGCGGCTCGCTGCAACCGTTGCTGGCGCTGGCGGACGTGATCGCGCTGGGGCCCGGGCTCGGGCAGGGCGAGTGGGGTGCCGCGCTCTACGAACAGGCGCTTGCGGCCGCGATACCGCTGGTGCTCGACGCCGATGCGCTCAACCTGCTGGCGCGGCGCACCCGCGTGTTGCCTGCCGGCACCATCCTCACCCCGCACCCGGGGGAGGCGGCACGCCTGCTCGGTTTCACCGCCGCCGAGGTGCAGGCGAACCGATTCGCGGCGGCGCGGCTGCTGGCGGAGATGTTCGGCTGCGTGGTCGTGCTCAAGGGCGCGGGCACGCTGGTCGCGGCGCCCGAGCAGGTGCCGCGGGTGATCGCGGCCGGAAACCCCGGCATGGCCGTGGGTGGGATGGGCGACCTGCTCACCGGTTGCATCGCCGCGCTGCGCGCGCAGGGTTTCCCGGCGTTCGCGTCCGCCTGCTGCGGCGCGCTGCTGCACGGTATCGCTGGCGACGCCGCCGCCCAGGTCGGCGAGCGCGGCCTGCTGCCGTCCGACCTGCTCGACCCGCTGCGCACCTGGGCGAACGGCGGGCCGCCGGCGTGAGGCCGGTGTTCCTAGCGGACGAGGGCGCGACCCGCGCGCTGGCCGTCCGGCTCGCGCGGACGGCGCCGGAGCGGGCCGTGGTCTACCTGCACGGCGACCTGGGCGCGGGCAAGTCGACCCTCGCGCGCGCCTGGCTGCGCGAACTGGGCGTGACCGGCACCGTGCGCAGCCCCACCTACACCCTGCTCGAACGCTATCCGCTGCCGCGCGGCGGCGAGGCGCTGCACCTCGACCTGTACCGCATCGGCGATGCGGGCGAGCTCGAGTTCCTCGCCCTGGACGACGCCCTCGACGCGCTGTGGCTGGTCGAATGGCCCGATCGCGGCGCGGCCGGCCTGCCGCCGGCGGACCTGCACGTACGCCTCGCCATGGACGGGGACGGGCGGGGGGCGACCCTGGATGGCGGGAGCGGGGCGGGAGAGGCGTGGTTGCGGCGGCTGCGGGAAGTGGACGAGTTGCATCGGATATCTGAACCGAACCCATAGGAAAGGCGGGCAGGTGACCGATTTGAAAGGAAAAGTGCGTTGCAAATGGCGGGCATCAGTGATTGACTAGCCGCATGCGCACGAGGGGGCAAAACGTCCAACAGATTCTGCTTGGCCTGGCGCTGCTTGCGGCGCTGGCCTGGAACCTGGCGTACGCGGCCGAAATCCAGGCGGTCCGGCTCGGCAGCGGACCCACCGGCACCCGTGCGGAGCTGCAGGTGGATCGCGAAGCGGGTTACAAGCTGATCAGCCTGCAGAAACCGCACCGGCTGGTGGTGGACCTGCCGGGAAGCCATCCCGCGGGCAAGCTCGCCTTGCCGCCTCCCTCAGGCGTGGTCAAGGCGGTCCGCAGCGGCCAGCCGGAGCCGGGCACCACCCGCATCGTGTTCGACCTCGCCGCACCGGTGGTGGCGCTGAAGCCCCGCTTCGAGGCAGACCCGCAGGGCGCGCGACTGGTGATCGAGTGGCCGGGCGACGAACACGGCGATCCGATTGCGCAGATCGCCGCCGCCACGGCGCAGCCCGTTCCCCCTGCGCCCGCCACCCCTACCCCCGCTGTGGCGGCGTCGGTCGTCGCCATGACGACGGCCGTGGCCACGTCCGAGCCGCCGGCCCACGATCCCGCGCTGGCGTCGGCCGCCGCGACCTCGCGCCTGGTCGCGGAACTGCGCGCCGCAGGTCAGGCCACCGGGGCCTCCGCATCTTCGAATCCGGCATCGCCGCCGCAACCGCAGTCGACGAACGATCCGTCGTTGCCGCGAGCGATGCCGACTTCTCCGCCTTCGACCGCCCCGGCCGCGACCGTGGCGGCGGCCGTGACGCCCGCTTCCCCGCCGCCGCTCGCGACCGTGCCGCCACCGCCACCGCCGCGTGCCGTCGTCGCCGGCGGCACCCGGCCGCTGGTGATCGCGATCGACGCCGGCCACGGCGGCCAGGATCCCGGCGCGATCGGTCCCTCGGGCAAGCGCGAGAAGGACATCACGCTGGCGATCGCGCGCGAGCTCGCGCGCCAGGTCAACGCCACTCCCGGCCTGCGCGCCCATCTGGTGCGCGACCGCGACGTGTTCATCCCGTTGAACAACCGCGCCCGGATCGCGCGGCAGGCCAAGGCCGACATGTTCATCTCGATCCACGCCGACGCCGCCGAGAACCGCAACGCCAAGGGCTCGTCGGTCTACGTGCTGTCGCTGCGCGGCGCGTCCTCGCAGCGTGCGCGCTGGCTGGCCGAGAAGGAGAACGCGGCCGACCTGATCGGCGGCGTGCGCGTCGCCTCCTCCGGCGACGCCGTGCTGACCAACGTGCTGCTCGACCTGACCCAGAGTGGGCAGTTGAAGGCCTCGGAAGACGCGGGCAACCACATCCTGGCCGGCCTCAAGCGCATCGGCAACAACCACAAGCCGCATATCGAACGCGCCAACTTCGCCGTGCTGCGCACCTCGGACATGCCGGCGATGCTGGTGGAAACCGCGTTCCTGTCCAACCCGGACGAGGAGAAGCGGCTGATGGACCCGAAGTTCCAGGGCACGGTGGCACGCGCGATCCTCGATGGCGTGCACACCTATTTCTCCAGCCAGCCCCCTCCGGGCACGCTGTACGCGGCGCGCGCCGCGGCCGATCGCGTCGCCAGTACCGGCGGCAGCCCGTAGCGCCACGGCATCCCGTCGACCGCGCCGGTATCATGCGCGGGTGGCGATCCGACAGCTTCCCGACACCCTGGTCAACCAGATCGCCGCAGGCGAGGTGGTCGAGCGCCCGGCGTCGGTGGTCAAGGAACTGGTCGAGAACGCGCTCGATGCCGGCGCCGGCCGCATCGACATCGACCTGGAGGAAGGCGGCGTGCGCCTGATCCGGGTGCGCGACGACGGCGGCGGCATGCCCGCCGAAGAGCTGCCGCTGGCGGTCTCGCGCCACGCCACCAGCAAGATCGCCAGCCTCGACGACCTCGAGGCGGTGGCCACGCTGGGATTTCGTGGCGAAGCATTGCCGTCGATCGCCTCGGTGAGCCGGTTCCTGATCGCGACCCGGCGCGGCGACGAGACGCATGGCGCGGCGCTATCGGTCGAGGGCGGGCGCGTCGGCGAGGTGGTTCCGAAGCAGCAACCCCCAGGCACCACCGTGGAAGTCCGCGACCTGTTCTACAACGTCCCCGCGCGGCGCAAGTTCCTGCGCGCCGAGCGCACCGAACTCGGCCACATCGAGGAATGGCTGCGTTCGCTCGCGCTGGCGCGCCCGGACGTGGAACTGCGCGTGTCGCACAACGGCAAGCCGTCGCGTCGCTACCGCGCATTCTCCGAGACGGGAGGGGAGCTGTTCACCGGCGAGCGGCTCGGCGAGACGCTCGGCGAGGAGTTCGCCAGGCAGGCGCTGCGGATCGAACACGAGGGCGCCGGGCTGCGCCTGCACGGCTGGATCGCCCAACCCGCCTACTCGCGCGCCAGCGCCGACCAGCAGTACGTCTACGTCAACGGGCGCCCGGTGCGCGACCGCAGTATCGCGCACGCGGCGAAGCAGGCCTTCGCCGACGTGATGTACCACGGCCGGCAGCCCGCATATGTGCTGTTCCTGCAGCTCGATCCCACCCGGGTCGACGTCAATGTGCATCCTGCCAAGCACGAGGTCCGTTTCCGCGATTCGCGACTGGTGCACGACTTCGTCTATCGCACCGTGCACGACGCGCTGGCGGCGACGCGCGCAGGCATGGCGGCGTTCCCGACCGGGCAGGCGACCGCGACCTCCGGTGCGTCCGCGGGAGCGCCGGATGGCGCGTTCCCCGGTGCCCTGCCGGCGACGATGCAGGCATTGCCGCAATCGGCTTCGCAGGTGCCTATGCGGCTACAGGTCGACGAAGCGCGCGCGGCCTACGCAGCGTTGTACGCAGCCAACGAGGACCGGCCGGTGCTGCCGCGCGCGGACGAGGCGGCCGGCGTGCCGCCGCTGGGTTACGCGATCGCGCAGTTGCACGGTATCTACATCCTGTCCGAGGCGGCCGACGGCCTGATCGTGGTCGACATGCATGCCGCGCACGAGCGCATCGGCTACGAGCGCCTGAAATCCGCGCACGACAGCGAGGGCCTGCGCGCGCAACCGCTGCTGGTGCCGCAGTCGGTGGCCGTGTCCGAGCGCGAAGCCGACCTGGCCGAGCAGGAAGCCGCGGTCCTGGCCGACCTCGGGTTCGAGGTGTCGCGCGCCGGGCCGCAGTCGCTGCTGCTGCGCAGCGTGCCGGCCCTGCTCGCGCATGGCGATGTCGAGGCCCTGCTGCGCGACGTGCTCGCCGACCTGCGCGAACACGGCGAGAGCCTGCGCATCCGCGGCGCCCGCGACGAGCTGCTGTCGACCATGGCCTGCCACGGCGCGGTGCGCGCCAACCGGCGGCTGACGGTGCCGGAAATGAACGCGCTGCTGCGGCAGATGGAGGCGACGGAGCGCTCCGGACAATGCAATCATGGGCGACCGACCTGGGCGCATTTCCCGCTGCCCGAGATCGACCGCTGGTTCCTGAGGGGGCGTTGAGCATGATCAAGGGCGTGACGAGGATGGCGTGTGCATTGCTGGCGACCGCGCTGGCCGCGTGCGGCGGCGGATCCACGGGTGGCGACGTCGCGCAAGCCACCGCCGACGCGGTGCCGGCGGATCCGGCGTTCGTGACGGACAACGAAGCGTGGCGCGCGCAGCGACGCGAGCGCCTGCTGCAGCCGCATGGCTGGGCCAGTCTGATCGGCCTGCACTGGATCGAACTGCCCGCGCATTACGTCGGCAGCGGTGCGACCAGCGGCATCCGCCTGGGGAAGGGGCCGGAGCGCATGGGGCTGTTGCAGCAGCAGAGCGGCAAGGTGTTCCTGACGCCCGAACCCGATGCGGTGCTGACGGTCGACGGCGCGCCGGCCAAGGGTCGGTTCGAGCTGCTGCCCGACGTCTCGGGAACACCCACCCTCGTGGGCTTCGACGACGGCAAGGGCCAACTGGGCCTGGTCGATCGCAACGGCCGCAAGGCGCTGCGCGTCAGCCACGCCGAGGCGGCGACGCTGACCGGGCTCGGCCCGCTCGACTACTGGCCTGCCGATCCTTCCTGGCGCATCGCGGCGCGCTTCGTCCCCCATCCGGCCGGCAAGACCATCCCGATCATGGACATCACCAGCCAGCAGGCGGCGCAACCCAACCCGGGGGCCGTCGAGTTCGAGCATGGCGGAAACAGCTACCGGATCGAGGCGCTGGAAGGCGAGGAGGGCGGGCTGTTCCTGGTGTTCGCAGACCGCACCAGCGGACACGACAGTTACGCCGCGGGCCGATACATCTACACCGATGCGCCGGCCGCCGACGGCACCGTGGTCGTCGACTTCAACCGTGCCTACAACCCGCCGTGCGTGTTCACCGACTACGCGACCTGCCCGCTTCCCCCGCCCGAAAACCGCCTCGATCTCGCGATCACCGCCGGCGAGAAGAAGTACGCGAAGCCGCCGACCTGAACGATGGCGCGTCACATCCGCATCGACGGCCGCGTCGAAGACATCCCGCTGGCACACCCCGACAAGGACACACGATGACATCTCGCTGGAAGACGCCGCGCCACCTGCTCCGTTCCGCGTTCGCCGCCGCCCTGCTGGCGTTCGCCGGGGCGTTGCACGCCGACACCGCGCGAGACGGTGCGCCCATGCCGCTGCTGTGGAAGGTCTCGGACGACGACAATTCGCTCTACTTGCTCGGCTCGTTCCACCTGCTCAAGCCGGAGGACTACCCGTTGTCGCGCGATGTCGACGCCGCCTTCGCCGACGCGGAGAAGCTGGTGTTCGAAATCCCGCCGGAGGAACTGGGCTCGCCCGCGCTGGGAATGCAGATGGGCCAGGCCGCGCTGCGCACCGACGGCACTGCGCTCGACAGCGAGCTGCCGGATGAGACGAAGCAGGCGCTGGCAGCTTGGCTTGAGGCGAACGCGGCCGAACTGCAGAAGCTGCAGATGACGCCGCAGACCCTGCAACTGTTCGAACCGTGGTTCGCCGGGCTGATGGTGGCGATCGTGGAAATGGGCAAGGCCGGGCTCGATCCGGCGCTGGGGCTGGACGCCAATCTCGCGCAGAAGGCCAGCCAGGCCGGCAAGCCCACCGCCGGTCTGGAGACGGGTGCCGAACAGATCGCGTTCCTCGACGGCATGGACCGGACCGAGCAACTGCAGTTCCTGCAGGAATCGCTCAGGACCGCCGACGAGGGGCGCGCCGAGATCGACAAGCTGCATGCCGCGTGGCGTAGGGGCGATGCGGACGCGCTCTGGTCCGGCATGGCCGTGGACATGCGCAAGCAGTTCCCCAAGCTCTACCGGCGGATCAACGTCGATCGCAACGACGCCTGGGTGCCGAAACTCGAAGCGAAGCTGCAGGCCCCGGGCACCGACGACACCCTGGTCGTGGTCGGCGCGCTGCACCTGCTGGGCGAGGACGGCGTGGTCGAGAAGCTGCGCGCGAAAGGGTACGAGGTCGAGCGCATCTGCAGCGCCTGTCCCACGAAGTGAGGGATATGCCGTAGGAGCGCCTTCAGGCGCGAAAACCATCGTCGGAAGGCGCTCGCATCGCGCCTGAAGGCGCTCCTACGGGCGGGAGGGATGCAGTTCGATGCAGTCCACCGGGCAGGCCGGCACGCAGAGCTCGCAGCCGGTGCACAGCGGCGCGACGACCGTGTGCATCAGCTTGCTGCCACCGATGATGGCGTCCACCGGACAGGCCTGGATGCACTTGGTGCAGCCGATGCAGTCGGCCTCCACCACCAGTGCGACCTGGGCGGGCTTGTGCGTGCCGCGCGCGCGGTCGTAGGGGAGGGGCTCGACGCGGAGCAGGCGCGCCAGGGCGCGCGCACCGGCGTCACCACCCGGGGGGCAATGATCGATGCTGGCCTCACCGCGGGCCATGGCTTCGGCATAGGGGCGGCAGCCGTCGAACCCGCACTGGCCGCACTGGGTCTGCGGCAGCAGTAGGTCGAGTCGTTCGGCGAGATCGTACTGGCTGGCGATGCTCATGCAGGCGCTTTGGCCGGTACCATCGGGCCGGCATGCGGTCCGGCGTTCAGCGCACCGGCATGCCGGGCTGCGCGCCCGCGTCGGCATCGAGCAGCGCGAGCGCGCCGCCGTCGAAGCCGGCCGACAGGATCATCCCCTCGCTGACGCCGAAGCGCATCTTGCGCGGCGCCAGGTTGGCGATGAACACCACGTTGCGGCCGACGAGCGCGTCGGGCTCGCCGTAGCTGGCGCGGATGCCGGAAAAGATCTGCCGCTGTCCGAGTTCGCCGGCATCGAGCAGGAAGCGCAGCAGCTTGTCCGAGCCTTCGACGAAGCCGCACTCCACGACCTTGCCGACGCGCAGGTCGAGCTTCGCGAAATCCTCGATCCCGACGAAGTCGCCACCTGTCCCGCCAGCGGGCGAGGCCTCGGGGGCGGGCACCGCCACCGCCTTCGCGTCGCCGGCCTTCGCCGGTTTGGCTTCGCCGGCCGGTGCGGCGAACGTGTCCTTGCTGGCTTCGGTCATGGCTTCGATCTGCTTCGGGTCGATGCGGGTGAACAGCGGTGTGTATGGCGCGAGCGAGCGTCCCGCCAGCGCGGTACGCGTGCCCGGGCACAGCGTCACGCCGAGGTAGCGCTCCACGTCCGCGATGACCCTGGGCAGGATCGGCTTGAGCATGGCGGCGAGATCGGCGAATGCCTGCAGGGCCGTGGACAGCACCAGGTGCAGGTCGGCGCGGCGCGCAGGATCCTTCGCCAGCGACCATGGCGCGGTCTGCGCGATGTATTCGTTGGTCCAGTCCGCCGCCTCCATCGCCGAGCGGGCGATCGCAGCGAAGTTGCCCGCCTCGTAGTGCCCGGGCGCGGTCCGCAGGGTATCGAGCACCCTCGAGAGCAGCGCCTCGGCCTGCACGGCCCACTCGTCGGAAACGCCGGATGGCGTCCCGGAGGCGAGGGCGTTGTCGAACTGACCCTGCAGCAGCTTCGCGCAGCGGCTGGCGATGTTGACGAACTTGCCGACCAGGTCGCTGTTCACGCGGGCGACGAAGTCCGACAGGTTGAGGTCGACATCGTCCACGCCGCCGGAGGACTTGGTGGCGAAGTAGTAACGCAGCGCCTCGGGATCGAGCCCGCTGTCGAGATACGTGCGCGCCATCACGAAGGTGCCGCGCGATTTGGACATCTTCGCGCCGTCGACGGTCAGGTAGCCGTTGACGTGCAGGCGTTCGGGCAGGCGCAGGCCGTTGCCGGCCAGCACCGCGGGCCAGAACAGCCCGTGGAAATTGACGATGTCCTTGCCGATGAAGTGGCGCAGCTCGGCGTGCGCGCCGGGGCGGAGCATGGCCTCGAACGCGGCCTCGTCGAAGCCCGGCGTCGTGCCGCTGCGCGCGAGCGCGAGCAGGCTGGAGAAATACCCGATCGGCGCATCCAGCCAGACGTAGAAGTACTTGCCCGGATGGCCGGGGATCTCGAATCCGAAGTACGGCGCGTCGCGCGAGATGTCCCAGTCGCGAAGGCCGCCCTCGGCGTCGATCCACTCGCGCAGCTTGGCCTTGACCCCAGGGATGGCGACATCGCCCTCGAGCCACTCGCGCAGCGTCCCGGTGAAATCGCCGACCCGGAAGAAGAAGTGCTCCGATGCGCGCAGCTCGGGCGTCGCGCCCGAGACCACCGAGCGCGGGTTCTTCAGCTCGGTCGGCGAGTAGGTGGCGCCGCAGACCTCGCAGTTGTCGCCGTACTGGTCGTCCGAGCCGCAGTTGGGGCAGGTGCCCTTGACGTAGCGGTCGGGCAGGAACATCGACTTGACCGGGTCGTACAACTGCTCGATCGACCGGCACTCGATGTGGCCATCGGCGTCCAGCGCGCGGTAGAAGCGCCCGGTCAGCTCGCGGTTCTCGTTCGAGTGGGTCGAGTGGTACCAGTCGAAATCGACGCCGAAGTCGGCGAAGTCGCGCTGCTGGCTCGCCTGGGTGAGCTTGATGAAGTCCTCGGGCGCGACCCCGGCCTTCTCCGCTGCCAGCATGATCGGCGTGCCGTGGGTGTCGTTGGCGCACACGAAGTGCACCGTGCCACCGGCCATACGCCGCGCCCGCACCCAGATGTCGGCCTGGATGTACCCTACCAGGTGGCCGATATGCAGGTGCCCGTTGCCATAGGGCAGGGCGCTGGTGACGATGGCGGGACGGGGCATGTCGCGGCTGCTGAACGGGGACGCGGATTATCGCATGCGCGCCAAGAGCGGCCGCCCGAAAAGCAAAGGCCCGGCGGGTGCCGGGCCTTCTGGCGAGACAGGGGTACCGCCCCGCTACTGCCGCACCCAGACCTGGGACTTGCAGATGAAGGCCACGCAGCCTGAAACCTCGAGCTTGTCGCCGCCGTCGATCAGTTCCATCTTCGACTTGTAGACCTTGCCCTCGTCCGGCTTGAGGATCGTGCCGCCCGAGTACGCATCGCCGTCGCGCTTCATGCCGCGGATGATCTCCATCCCGGTGATCGGCTTGCCCTTGCGGTCGTCCCTGCACTTGTCGCACGCCGGATTGGGCTTGCTGGGGTTGAGCAGTTCGACGATCCGCCCGCTGAGCGTGCCGTTCGCGGCCTGGCTGATCTCGACGATCGATTTGGGCTGGCCGGTCTGGTCGTCGATGGTCTTCCAGCGACCTTCGGCGGGGTCGGCGGCGAGAACGGGCGGATTCCAGAGCAACGCCATCGTTGCGCAGATGCAAAGAACGAACAGGCGGGACATTTTTTTCTTCTCCACGATTTTCGGTGAATCGTTCAACGTGCCAGCGGCTCGCCGGGCCAGCGTCGCCGCTTGGACCGACCGGGAGGGTCCACGATGAGCGTCAGTCCGCTTGCTGTCGTAACTTGCCGGGTCAGAGTCCGCTGCCACCGCAGTCGTTGAGGAGGTAGTCCTCGATGTGCCGCAGTTGCCTGGCCATGATCGCGCGCGTCCAGGCTGGGCCGTGTCCGTAGTCCTCGATCTCATGGTAGACAACGGGCTTTCCGGAAGAGTTCGCGCGAGACACGAACCACTGCGATTGCTCCACCGGTACGGTCTGGTCGCGGACTCCGTGGTAGACCATCAGCGGGATCTTCATGTCCGAGGCACGGGTCAGCGGGCTGAGGCCCTTGACCGTATGCTCCTGCGCCTGCCGGAAGAACGGGTTGGTGTAGAACCTCGCCCAGATCCGCCCGATATCGGAGACGCCGGCTCCGGCAATCGCGCACTTGTACAGTCCGTTCGGTCGCACCGAGGCCGCGAAAGCCGAATACCCACCGTAGGAGAAGCCGAACATCGCGATGCGGCCTTCTTGGGCGATGCCCTGGTCGATCAGCCACTTCGCCCCGTCGTCCTTGTCGTCTTGCATCTTCTGGCCCCATTCCATGTCGCCGGCCATCCACAGCTTGCGTCCCCAACCGTCGGAACCGCGGAACTGCGGCCGGAGCACGGCCATGCAGCGCGAGGCCATCAGCGGAACCCACATGGACCCGTCGAAGTCCATGGTGTCGCGTGCCCACGGTCCCCCGTGGGGATGCACCACGGCAGGCCAGGGCCCCTTGCCGCATATCGCCTCGTCGGGACGGGTCAGGAAGGCCGGGATATCCAGTCCGTCGCGTGCCTTGTAATACACGAGATCGGTCTTCCCCAACGTCGCCGGGTCGATATCCGGGTAGGTTTTCGCCAGCAGGGAGAGCGTACCGTCGCGGAACAGGTAGAACTCCGGAGGCGCGGACGAGCCATCGACCGACAGCAGCACGGTCGAGAATTCCGGGGTGAAGCCGATGATCCGGTAGTCCTTCTCCGCGGGATACTCGACGGAGGCCCGGCTGCCGGTCGCGGGGTCGACGAGCTCCACGCGCCGGCTGTCGATGCCGAGGGCCTGCCTGAGGCCGGCGTCGAGCGCCCTCAGCGTCGGGGAGGTCCATTCGACGTCATCGCCACGCGGCCCCCCGTATACGAGGCCAAGAATCTCGCCGAACCCTTCGCCGGCGCTGCGGTACGGATTGACGATTACGCGGTTCGCATTGAAGAACGAGTGCTGGAACAGCACTTCCTTGCGCTGCTTGGCCGCGATGTCGTACTCGTAGATGCTCGATTTGTCCTGGCCCACGTTGCTCTGGACGAACGCGATGTTGGGGTCGTCGCTGAAACCGACGATCTGCGTCTGGTCGCGGTTCTTGACGTACGAGCGGAAGTGTTCCTCCCAGGCGCCCGTGTCCAGGTTCCGGAACTCCGCCGCGATATAGGCGCCCGTGCCATCGACCTTTGCCTGAAGTCTCGCGCGCAGCTCGCCGTTGAGGTCGGTCACGTAGCCAGCGACGTTCTCGCCGGACATCTGGACCCGGGAGGAGGACATGTTCCGCAGGTCGACCCGGTAGACATCGCCCGCGCTGGCGCCGATGTTGTTGATGACGAGGATGTGGTGGGGATCGTTGGGCAGTCGGTCCAGCACCGTCGGGCTGGTCCTGGCCTGGGTGAGCTGTTCTTCGCGCGTGTTCGCCCGGGGCAGGGTGAGCGGTTCCTTCCATTCCTTGCCCGCGAGATCGGTGATCATCAGCTTGCTCAGGAACGTCCGCGTCACTCGGTCGGTACGCAGGTCGAATGGCTGCCACAGCGTCACCGCAAGGCGGTCGTTCTTGATGAACGACACGCCCGTGAACTTCATCTTGTCCGCCCCGATGAGGGTCGGTGCCTGGTTCAGCGCATCGGCCTTCCAAACCGCGATGAAACGGTTTTCGCCGTCGGAGCGGAGCGCGGCGATGTGCTTGCCGTCGGGCGACAGCGTGAAGCTCGAGAACGCAGGGAACGCCGCAAGTTGCTCGATGCTTGGAGCCCGGTCGGGCGCCGCGTGCGAGGGCAGGCCGGAGAGGGTCGCGGCCGCGAGCGAAAGTGCAAGGAGAATCCGCTTCATGCTGGAGTCCTTCGGGGTTCCCGGTGATGTCGGGAGCGTACAACATCGCCTTCCCGGCAGAAAGAAGGCCGCCACTCTCGCGAGTGGCGGCCTTCCGTGGTGTTGCCGTATGTAGCGACTAGAACGACTTGGTCAGGTTCAGGAAGAAGGTCCTGCCGAAGAAGTCGTAGCCGCTGTACAACGGGGCATTGCCTATCGTGTTGGTGTAGGCAGAGATGACAGGTGGTTCCTTGTCGGCGATGTTGCGAACACCCACTCGGGCCGACCAGTCGTCGCCTCGGTACTGCACCGATGCGTTGGACGTGAAGTAGTCGTCTGTCTCCATCAGGTAGGTCGGACGATAGTCCAAGGGGTCGCCAGCATCGTCAACGAAATACCTTTCGTAGTAATCGTAGTCGTTCGTGGAACCCACCCATTCCAGGCCATAGTGGATGAACCAGTTCTTGACCGTATAGGACAGTTCCAGCTGGCCCGTGTACTGCGGGGCTCCGACCGTACCCGTGACGTTCCTCACCGGATCCGTACTGAAGGTCCGGCCGGCCTGCATCAGGTAGTTGGAGACCTGCGCGTTGGCGCGGAACGAACCCGGGCCGATGTCCCGAACGTAGCGAGCGGTGAAGTCCCAGCCCCGCACGAGGCTTTCAGAGATATTCACGTAGTCGGAGTTGACCGTCAGCGAGTTGTTGGCTGCACGATCCACGAAGTTGCACCAGAAGGCACCCGCATTGAAATCGGCAGGCTGGCTGTTATAGCAAAGGTTGAGGATTTGCTGGCCGCCCAGGCGGGCTACCCCGTTGTCAACCTGGATATCGTAATAGTCCGCCGCGAACGACAGGTCGCCAAACCAGGTCGGGAACTCCGGCTGCAGCACGATGCCGGCGGTCAAGGCCGTGGAGGTTTCTGCGGCCAACCCAGCTTCCGCACCACCCCGAGTGAATATCGTGACACTGTTGGTCTGGTTGAAATTCGGCGGCAGGCCCAGACTGGAGCAGTTGATGTATCTCGGGGAGCTTGTATTGCTGATGTTCCCCCAGTTGTTACAGGGATCGATGTTGGCGCCCAGGAAGCCGCTGGTTGCCCCTAGGAATTGCTCGAACAAAGCGGGCGCACGGTAGGATGTGCCGCGAGAGGCGCGAAGCGACAACCAGCTGACCGGCGTGTATAGCATGCCGATCTTCCAGGTCGTGTCGTCTCCGTAAGAGTCATAGTCGGTGTAACGGCCTGAGGCGTTGAAGACCAGTTCCTCCGCGAACGGGAGGCCGGTCAGCACGGGGATCTCGATTTCCGCGTAGGCTTCGGTGACCGAATCCTCGCCTCGGGTTGGCGTGGAAGAGGTAAATCCGAAAAGATTGCTGGATATGGAATTCGGATCTGGGGTGTCGTCGATTTCCTGACTACGGTGCTCAACACCGAAGGCCGCGTTCACGGTGCCATAGGGAACGTCGAAGAGCGGGCCGCTCACGCCGGCGGTGAAAGTGGACTCTGTGTAGAGGGTGTTGCCACGAGTGTCCTGCATGATCCAGTCACGATACGCCTGCGACAGCTGGCCCCCGATGACTTCGGCGCTGAGGACCGGTGCGGCGACGCAACCGCCAGATGCATCGCGGCAGACGAAGCCGCCGTTGCCGTCCGGGACCACGTCGAAACTGCGTGCGATGCGATCGGTCAGGCGGTTCTCGGTGTAATAATTCGCGTCTGATCGGGCGTAGCTGAACGATGCGTCGTAACTCCATTCCGAACCGAGGTTGCCACGCAGCCCGGCAGTCGTGCGGAAGAAGTCTACAGTCTGCCAGTTCTTGTAGAGCCCCCAGCCGATGAAGGCGCGTGCCGCGACATTCTGTCCGTTCGTCGAGCCATCCCTTGGCGCCGCCGCGAACGCCGGAAGCCCTACGAGGTCGCCCAGGAGCGGACTGCCGACGGGATAGTCCATCACGTGCTGCAGATACCCGTTCTGCTTGGATTCGCGGCGATGCACCAAGCCTTCGAAGTACAACTCGGCATCACCGAGCGCTTGCAGGTCGAAGCCGGCCTGCAGGAAGCCCGTGTAGTTCTTCGTCGGGGAGATCAGGGACTCGCGCAGCATTCGCGGATCGAAGCTGTCGCGACCGTACAGATCGACGCCCTCGAACCCGGGGAATCCGTCCGTAACGGCGGGGTTGGGGCGCCAGCGATTGAAGTAGTCCAGCCCCCCATCCCAGTCTTCGGGGAAGTAGGTGCCGTAGTAGCCCAAGCTGCCCAGACCGGGCTGGCCGAGCATATAGGCGGTACCAAGGGTATTGATCGTCACGCCGCCGTTATCGATGGTCCAGCATTTCGGCTGCCCGGTAATCGGGTCGATATAGTCGTCGGCGCCGTAGCTGCCATCGGCACGACGGCCAATGAGCGGGAGCGGACATCTGCTGGCCCAGTCCCTTTGGCCGAGCGTCATCTCGGAGCGTTGGAAGATCTCGAACGACCCCGCCACACGCCAGCGGTCGCCGGTCTTGCCGCCCATGATGGCGCCACGGGTTTCGTCGCCGCCGCCATCCTGGGTGGCGTTGTGCTGGAAATCGACTGTGAAGCCGTCGACCCTGGGCTTGGTGATGATGTTGACCACGCCGGCGACGGCGTCGGATCCGTAGATGGACGAGGCGCCGTCCTTCAGGATCTCGATGTGGTCGACCATGATGTTCGGCAGCACGTTCAGGTCTGCCGACCCGACCGCGCCACGCGAGCCCGCGGGCGACACGCGGCGGCCATTGAGCAGGAGCAGGGTGCGGGTGGCGCCGAGGCCGCGCAACGACAGCGTGTTCACGCCGGGGCCGCCATTGACGACGAAACCACCAAAGGCATTGTTGATCTGCGAAGACCCGCCGGTGACCGAATTGCTCTGGAGCACGCCTGCGGTGGAGTTGAAGCCGGCCGCTGTGGTTTCCTCGCGGGTAATCACCTGGACCGGGGAGACCGAGTTGAAGGTGTCCCTAGCGATCCTTGACCCGGTGACCACCATCCTGTCGAGGGACTGGACCGGGGTGCCCTCGGTCGTCGCGGTTTCCTCGACTTCCGCTTCCTCGTCCTGCTCGGCGTCCTGGGCAAGGACGGCTGCGGACGGGAGCACCAGGGCCGCGGCCAAGGCCAGAGTCAGCCTGTTACGAATGAAGCCGTTCGCGCGATTCTTTTGCGGTTTCATCAATATCCCCTTTGAAATCAATATCTTAAGCGGAAGTAAAGTTTACGCAAATTGAAAGAACGTGTCGTGCAGCCGATGCTAACACCAAATTTGCGATGAATGCCGTTTCGGTTAACGGAATCATTACGCCGTATTGACATCTTCGTGTGCGACGGACCGGCTGGAGTGGCGCGCGGCCTGCGCCTACACTGTCGGGCTAAATGAGCCCCTCCTCATCCGTACTTCCCTCCCCGACCAGTGTCCCGGCCTCCGGTAATCTGTTGGAGCAGGCACTGGCCAGGGGTATTGCGTTGCTTCGCGCAGGGCGGTTCTCCGATGCCGTCACGTTTGGAAAGTCGCTCGTCGCAACTTGGCCCGCGCAGCCCCGCCTGTTCGCATTCCTCGCCGATGCCTGCCAAGCCGCAGGCGATCTGGAGGAGGCCATTGATTGGATCGACAAGGCCATCGCCATCGATCCTGCGGTGCGCCACAAGGTCAAGAAGGCATGGCTGCTGTCTGGCGCGCTGAGGCGGGACGAGATTCCGGCACTGGCCCTGCAGATCCTCGCCCAGGCGGACAGCGAGGGTGGGCCCGGCCTCGTGTACTGGCAGGTGGCGCGGCTCTACTACCTCCATAACCGCCTGCGGGAGGCCATCGAGTGCTACGAGCGGGCCCTGCGTCTGGAGGATAGACCGGATTGGCGCTACAACCTGGCGTTGGCGAGGTTCTATGCCGGCGACGCCGCGCTGGCCGAGACCGATCTGGAAGGGCTGCTAGCGCACTCACCCCAGGCGGGCACCGCGATCTACCTGCGCTCCGTGCTCCGCAGGCAGAAGCCGGAAGACAACCATGTCGCCGATATACGGGCCCGCCTCGGCACCGGCTTTCAGAAAGTCGAGAACGAGGCGGCCGCGTTGTATGCGCTGGCCAAGGAGTTGGAGGATCTCGGCGAGTACGGGGAATCGTTCCGGACGCTTGAATCCGCGGCCACGGCCAAACGTGGAACCATTGTCTACGATGTCGGGAAAGTGACCCGCGGCCTGGGCGAGATCTGTGCATCGATGGACGAGGCGGCGATGGCCGGGCCGACCCAAGGGCACGCGGAACCCGGCGCGATCTTTATCGTCGGCATGCCGCGCACCGGCACCACGCTGGTTCAACGTCTGCTCATGCAGTCGGGCCGCGTGGCCGACGCGGGCGAACTGCTGGACTTCGGGTTCCACCTTACGGCTGGAGTGGAACGAATCCGCCGGGAAGACCCCCGGCTCCTGCCCACACAGGCTGCGCTGCAGGCCGATTTCGCGGAACTGGGCCGCAGATACATGCTGGGCGCACGGCAGATGGCCGACGGCGCAGAGATGTTCATCGACAAGCTGCCGGCCAACTTCATGTATTGCGGAATGATCCGCAAGGCGCTGCCCAACGCCAGGATCATCCATCTGGTTCGGGACCCCCTGGACAGCTGCTATGCGATCTTCAAGACACTGTTCTTCAGCGCCTACGAGTTCTCCTACGACCAGGAAGAGCTGGCCGAGTACTACCTCGCATACAGGCAGATGATGCAGCATTGGCACGAGGTCATGCCCGGGACGATCCTCGACGTACGCTACGAGGAACTGGTGACCAATCCGGAAGAGCAGTCGAGGCGGATCTACGACTGGTGCGGCCTGGACTGGAGCCCGAACGCTCTGGCTGTACCGGATCGCCAGGCCGCGTTTTCGACCGCGAGCGCGGCGCAGGTCCGCGAACCGGTCCACGCCCGTTCCGTCAACAGTTCCCGCCGCCATGTCGAACGTTTGAAGCCGTTGATCGACAGGCTTGCCACGGGCGGCGTGCTGGCAGTGCATGATTACAATGTCCCGGACACGGGTCGAACCGATGTCGCCTGAGGTTCCAATGGGGTCCGTTCCCGCGCGATCCGTCCAGCCGAAACTTTCTCCACTTCCGCGCATCCGCAACATCCTCGCCATCGCTTCCGGCAAGGGCGGCGTCGGCAAGTCGACGACGGCCGTGAACCTGGCCTTGGCCCTGGCAGCGGACGGAGCGCGGGTCGGGGTGCTGGACGCCGACGTCTACGGACCGAGCATCCCGATGATGCTGGGCCTGTCGGGCAAGCCCGACAGCCCGGACGGCAAGTCGATCCTGCCGATGCGGGCGCACGGGATCGAGGCGATGTCGATCGGGTTCCTGGTCGAGGCCGATACGCCGATGATCTGGCGCGGGCCGATGGCGACTTCCGCGCTCACGCAACTGCTCAACGACACGCTGTGGGGTGGCGAGGAGGGGCTGGACTACCTCATCGTCGACCTGCCGCCCGGCACGGGCGACATCCAGCTGACGCTGGCGCAGAAGATCCCGGTCGCCGGCGCCGTCGTGGTGACCACCCCGCAGGACGTGGCCACGCTCGACGCGCGCAAGGCGCTGCGCATGTTCGAGAAGGTGGACGTGGCGGTGCTGGGGCTGGTGGAGAACATGGCCGAGCACGTGTGCTCGAACTGCGGCCATGTCGAGCACCTGTTCGGGCAGGGCGGGGGCGAGCGGATGGCGGCGCAGTACGGGGTGCCGCTGCTAGGGTCGCTGCCGCTGGAGATCGGCATCCGCGAGCAGGGCGATGCCGGCGCGCCGATCGTGGCATCGGCGCCCGCTTCGGCTGCGGCCACCGCCTATCGCGAGACCGCGCGGCGGCTGGTCGAGGAACTGTCGAAGCGTCCGCGGGCGCCGCGCGGCATCTCCGCGTCGCTGCTGTAGGACAGCCCGGGAACGCTGCTTCCCGTTGCGGGACGTTCCGCTACCTGCTAGCGGATCCGGTGTCGCATCGTGACGAGGGATGTGCATCGCAGTACCACCCGATCCCGTCGCTCCCTGGTCCCGGGTCGACTGCCGGCATGCGCACGCTGCACTGGGGGCGGCTTACGGCCGGCCCGGGCCCGCCCTACAATGCGCGCTTCCGGCCGCGCGCCGCAGGGAACACCGCATGAGTATCAAGAGCGACCGCTGGATCAGGCGCATGTCCGAGCAGCACGGCATGATCGAGCCCTACGAGCCGGGCCAGGTGAAGCAGGCCGCGGGCGGTCGCATCGTCAGTTACGGCACCTCGAGCTACGGCTACGACGTGCGCTGCTCGCGAGAGTTCAAGGTGTTCACCAACATCAACTCCACGATCGTCGATCCCAAGCATTTCGATCCGAAGAGCTTCGTCGACATCGAGGCCGACGAGTGCATCATCCCGCCCAACAGCTTCGCCCTGGCGCGCACTGTCGAATACTTCCGCATCCCGCGCGACACCCTGGTGGTGTGCCTGGGCAAGAGCACGTACGCGCGCTGCGGGATCATCGTCAACGTGACGCCGCTGGAGCCCGAGTGGGAAGGGCACGTGACGCTGGAGTTCTCCAACACCACGCCGCTGCCGGCGCGCATCTACGCCAACGAGGGCGTGGCGCAGATGCTGTTCTTCCAGTCCGATCCGGACGACGTCTGCGAAACCTCGTACAAGGATCGTGGCGGCAAATACCAGGGACAGACCGGCGTCACGCTGCCGAGGACCTGATCGAAGGCCAGGCGCCGCGCGCCGCGCTACTCCGTCGTGCCGGCGCCGATCCGGAGGTCCTGCTGCGTGGTGAGCGCCACGCGGAGCGCGATGCGCAGGGCGTCGACGATCTGGTCATGCGTCAACGCGCCTTGAGTTCCACCCCCGGCTGTAGGGTCTACGGTGGGCGGCACGTGCACGAAACCTGCGCGCATCCTGCGCCCGCGCGACATGTGCATCAGTCCGTAGAACACGTGGTTGCAGACGTAGGTGCCGGCGCTCTGCGAGACCTCCACCGCAACGCCCGCCTCGTGGATCGCCGCGTACATCGCCTTGATCGGCAGCGTCGAGAAATAGGCCACCGGTCCGCGGCGCACCACCGCCACATCGACCGGCTGGCGGCCGGCGTTGTCGGGAATGCGTGCGTCGTCGACGTTGATCGCGACGCGCTCGAGCGAGATCGCGCTGCGCCCGGAGGCCAAGCCGGTACACAGGACCAGCGCCGGTCGCAGCTCCCGGATCGCCCGGCGCAGCGCGTCGCGCGCCACACCGAACTCGACCGGCAGTCGTCGCGCAACGACACGGTGGCCTGCGATCGCCTCGCCATCGAGTACGCGCGCCGCATCCCAGCTCGGGTTGCCTGCTGCCCCGTCGAACGGCGCGAAACCGGTGAGCAGGACGTTGCGCATACGCGGGCCTCGGGTGCTCATCGGAACACGATGAAATACATCAGCACGATGTTGCACGCCAGCAGCGGCAGCGCGGTGGCCACCTGCTGGCGGATCACCGCGTTCGGATCCTTCAGCTCCAGCAGTGCGGCAGGCACGAGGTTGAAGTTCGCCGCCATCGGGGTGAGCAGCGTGCCGCAGTAGCCCGACAGCATGCCGATCGCGGCCAGCGGCGCGGCATCGGCGCCGTGAAGCCGCACCAGCAACGGCAGGCCGATGCCGGCGGTCATCACCGGGAACGCGGCGAAGGCATTGCCCATGACCATCGTGAACAACGCCATGCCCAGCGCATAGGCGAGCACCACCACGAAGCGGTTGTCGACCGGGATCGCCATCTCCACCAGCGCCGCCACCGCCTCGCCCACGCCGGCGGCCGCGAACACACCGCCCAGGGTGGCCAGCAGCAGCGGCAGCAACGCCGCCCAGCCGACGGCGTCGATCAGGCGGCGCGACTGCTCGACCGCGCTCCACGGCGTCTGCCGCGTCAGCCGGCAGGCGGCGATCGCCGCGACCACGCAGGCGACGCCGAGCGCGACCAGGGTGGTCTGTTCGCGGCCGAGCAGGTACACGCCGCCGACCGACACGTCCTTCAGCACCACGGCCAGCAGCACGCAGACCCCGGGGATCAACAGCGCCGGCCAGAACAGGCGGTTGCCCAGGCGCGTGGCCTCAACCCGTTTGGCCTCGTCGGACGGCTCGTCGTAGCGGCCGCGGCCCAGCCCACCGAAGCCCGCCAGGCAGGCGAGCACCACCACCACCACGCCGACCGCGACCGGTGCCAGGCGGTCCGCGGCCAGGAACATCAGCCCGAGCAGGCCCCAGAACAACGCCGTGGCATGGCGGCGCGGATTGTGGCGGTCACGCAGGCCGAGCGCGGCCACCGCCAGCAGGTAGGCGCCGGCGAGCCAGTAGATCATCTGCAGCGTGATCACGGTCCGGGCTCCGGCGCCACGGCGTCCCGTCCCGCCGCATCCCGCAGCGCCGCCGCTTCTCGCGCAAGCTGCGCGTCCATCCGCAACAGCCGCGAGGCGTGGATCAGGAAGGCACAGATCGCGGTGGGGATGCCCCACAGGGCGATGTGCAGCGGTTCCAGCACGATGCCGTGCTCGGCGAAGAAGCCCTGCATCAGCAGCACCGCGCCGAAGGCGATGAACACGTCCTCGCCGAAGAAACGGCCGACGTTCTCGCTGGCGGCGGTCATCGCCTTGATCCGCTCGATGGTGGCCTCGGGCAGCGTGCCGTGCGCATTCTCGGCGGCGCCGACCGCCATCGGCGCCATCAGCGGGCGCACCGTCTGCGCGTGGCCGCCGAGGTCGACCAGCCCCAGCGCCGACAGCAGCTGTCGGCCCCCGAGGTAGGCCGTGAGCGCGCGGCCGGTGGTGGCGCCGCGCAGGCGCGCGATCCACTGCTGCGCGCGTTCCTTCAGGCCGTGGCGCTCGAGCAGCCCGATCGCCGGCAGCGTGAGCAGGAACAGCGCGAGATACCGCTGCTTGGTGAACGCCTCTCCGATCAGCGACAGCACGTCCAGCGGCGTGATGCCGGCGAGCAGGCCGGTGGCGATGCCGGCGGCCACCACCACCAGCGCCGGATTGAGCCGCAGCATGAAGCCGAGCACGACCAGGGCGATACCGAGCAGGGGCCACCAGTTCATTGTGTCGCGCCCGGCGCGAGCACGCGGATGCCTTCCGCTTCCAGCGCGGCGCGCAGCGCGGCGGCGAAACGCGCCGCGTCGGGACGGTCGCCGTGCAGGCACAGGGTGTCGGCGCGCAGCGGCACGCGGGTCCCGTCGAGGGCGGTGACCGCGCCCTCGCGCACCAGCATGCGTACCTGCGCCAGGGCGGCGTCGAGGTCGTCGATCACCGCGCCCGGCCGATCGCGTGGCGTGAGTCGGCCATCGGCACCGTAGCTGCGTTCGGCGAAGGCTTCCCCGGCGACGGACAGGCCCGCGAGCCGGCCGGCCTCGGCCAGGGCCGAGCCGGACAGCGCATAAAGGCGCAGCGCCGGGTCGATGGCGTGGACCGCCGCGGCGATGGCATCGGCCACGTCGGTGTCGCGCGCGGCGAGGTTGTAGAGCGCGCCGTGCGGCTTGACGTGACGCAGTCGCGCGCCGGCCGCCTCGCACACGGCCGCCAGCCGCCGCACCTGCGCCAGCACCAGCACGTGGATGGCGCCGGGACCGAGGTCGAGTTCGCGACGTCCGAAGTGTTCGCGATCGACGAAGGACGGGTGCGCGCCGATGGCGATGCCGTGCGCCTGGCACAGCGCGACGGTCGCGCGCATGGTGGCGTCGTCGCCGGCGTGGCCGCCGCAGGCGATGCTGGCCGAGCTGACGTGCGGCACGATCGCGGCGTCGTCGCCGCAGCCTTCGCCGAGGTCGCAGTTGAAATCGATCCGGTCAGGCAAGGGCGCGCTTCGCGTCGAGGGCCAGCGCGATTCTATGCAGGCGCTGGCGCTGGCGGCAAAGTGCGGCGCGGGCCTCGTCGGGCGCGCAGGGCGAAAAGCGCAGGCGGTCGCCGGGCCGCAGCTGCGCCAGCGCCGGCCAGTCGGCGCGGATCGCGTGGCCGATCCGCGGATAGCCGCCATGGGTCTGCGCATCCGCGAGCAGGACGATTGGCTGGCCGTCCGGCGGCAGTTGCACGGTCCCTGGCACCACCGGTTCGGACACGCGTTCGCCGCGCTCCGCGGCCGCGATCGCGCGCCCCAGCAGGCGCAGCCCCTGCCGGTTGCTGGCGGGCGTCACCTGCCACGCATGGGCGAACAGCGCTCCCGGCGGCGCGGTGGCGTCGGAGCCGGCGAGCACGCGCACCACGCGATCGCCGCCGCGCGGCCGGTCGTCGGAGGAGGGGTCGATCCACCAGTCGGGAAAGCGCACGCTGTCGACGTTGGCCGCGCCTTCGATGGCGAGCCGGTCGCCACTCCGCAGCGGCCGGCCCGCGATCCCACCGAAGCCCGCGCGCAGGTCGGTGCTGGCGCTGCCCAGCACCGGCACGACCCGCAAGCCGCCGCGCACCGCGAGGTACGCGCGCGCGCCGTCGCGACAGCGCCCCAGGCGCAACACGCCGCCGGCGGGGACGGCGACCGGGCGCGAGGTCGGCAGCGGGGTCCCGTCGCATTCCGCCTCGATCCCGCCCCCGCACAGCGCGATGCGCGCGGCGACGTGGAAGCGCAGCCTCGGCCCGGCCAGCGTGATCTCCAGCGTGGGTGCACCCGCCGGATTGCCGGCGAGCAGGTTGGCGAGCGCGAACGACCACGGGTCCAGCGCGCCGCCGTCGGCGATGCCGTGCCGCCGCAGGCCGCGGCGGCCGGCATCCTGCAGCAGGGTGGCGACGCCGGGCGCGAGGCACTCGATGCTCATGCCGCCGAATCCGCCTGCAGCGCTTCGAATGCGGCTTCGTCGATCGGCCGGAACCGGACGCGCTGGCCTGCGGCCAGCAGGCACGGCGACGGCCAGGACGGGTCGAACAGCGCCAGCGGCGTGCGCCCGACGAGGCGCCAGCCGCCGGGGCTCGCGCGCGGATAGATGCCTGCCTGGGCGCCGCCGATGGCGACGCTGCCGGCGGGCACATGGGTGCGCGGGCTCGCCAGCCGCGGCATCGCCAGGCGCGGGTCGAGGCCGATCAGGTAGGGAAAGCCGGGCGCGAACCCGACCATGGCTACCCGGTAGTCACCCGCGCAGTGCAGCGCCACCACGTCCGCCCGCGACAGGCCTGCGTGCGCGGCGATGTCGTCCAGGTCGGGCGCGCAGGCGGGTGCATAGCAGACCGGGATCTCGACGGTGGTGGCCGGAACTTGCATCGATGCGTCAACGTCTTCGGGACTCGCCGCATCGAGTTGCCGGCGCAACCACGCGCCCGCGGTCGCGAACGCTTCGACGCCGGCATCGGTGCAGGGATCGATGTCGAGGAACACCGCCAGCGACGCGTACGCCGGCACGACCTCGCGCAGCCACGGCGGCCGCGCCGCCTCGATCCGCCGCACCAGCGCATGCACGCGGGCGTTCAGCGCCGGGTCGATCCCGCGACCCAGCCGCAGCAGCAGCGCGTCCTCGCCCAGTGGTTCGATGGTGGCGTCGTTCACGCGCGCAGCGCGGCGTCCAGCAGGCGGATGCGACCCACCAGCGCCTCCGGGCTGTACGGGCGCGCGGCGACACGGCCCCACACCGGCGCCGGCCAGGCCGGATCGTCCTCGAAGCGCGCGATCACGTGCACGTGCAGTTGCGGCACCAGGTTGCCGAGCGCGGCGACGTTCAGCTTGAACGGGCGGACCACCTCGATCAGGGCGCGACCGGCCAGGTCGATCTCGTCGGTGAGGCGGTGGCGCTGGCCGGCGTCGAGGTCGAGCAGCTCGCGGGCCTCGGCGATGCGTGGCACCAGCACCAGCCAGGGATAGTTGGCGTCGTCCATCAGCCGCAGGTCGCACAGCTCCAGCGATGCCAGCGGATGGGTGTCCGCGGCGAGCTGGGGATGCAGGACGTAGCGGGGCGGTTCTTGCGGGTGATGGCTCATCGTCCGGGTCCGTTCAGCGCAGCGCGGCGTCGAGGAAGGCCAGCGTGCGCTTGCGCGCCAGGGCGGCGCTGGTGGGGTGGAAATGGCGCGGGTCGACGTCGCGGTTGAAGGCGTGACCGGCGCCGGGGTAGATGTGGATCGCGGCGCCGGGACAGGCGTCACGGTGCGCCTGGATGTAGGCGGGCGGGGTGGTGGCGTCGTCGCCGCCGAAATGGAACAGCATCGGCGCGCGCAGCGGCTCGCCCAGGAACGGTTCGGTTCGGGCGCCGTAGTAGGAGACCGCGGGGAGGCCCAGGCGGGTATTGGCGAGGAAGGCGATGCTGCCGCCCCAGCAGAAGCCGATCGCGGCGACCTTCAGGCCCTCGCCCTGCAGTGCCTGCGCGGCGGCACGGACCACGCCCACGGCCCGCTCCGTGCCCAGTTCGCCGACCAGTTGCCGCCCCCGGGCGAACCCGGCCTCGTCGTAGCCCAGTTCCACGTTGCGTGCGACCGGATCGAACAGGGCCGGCGCCAGGGCGACGTAACCGGCGGCGGCATAGCCTTCCGTCACGCAGCGGATGTGCTCGTTCACGCCGAAGATTTCCTGCACCACCACCACCCCGCCCAGCGCCGCGGCGTGGTCCGGCGGATCGGCGCGCCAGGCGTCGATCGGTCCCTGCGGCCCCCGGATGACGATGTCGCGACCCATGCAAGGCTTC
Source organism: Luteimonas saliphila (assembly GCF_016774335.1). Taxonomy (GTDB): domain Bacteria; phylum Pseudomonadota; class Gammaproteobacteria; order Xanthomonadales; family Xanthomonadaceae; genus Luteimonas; species Luteimonas saliphila. Next base: position 46,972 of record NZ_JAETWA010000045.1, read on the forward strand.
CGTCCGGCAGATGGCCCGATTCTAGCCGAGGCTATAATTCGCGCCCCGTGACGCCGGGCGTCGCGCGTCCGAACACCAGATACAGCCCCCCATGCCCGCAGCCAGTCCCAAGGTCGGTTTCGTCAGCCTCGGCTGCCCCAAGGCGCTGGTCGACTCCGAGCGCATCCTCACCCAGCTGCGCGTCGAGGGCTACGAACTCGTCCAGAGCTACGACGCCGCCGACGTGGTGGTCGTCAACACCTGCGGCTTCATCGACTCGGCGGTGGCCGAGTCGCTGGACGCGATCGGCGAGGCGATCGCGGAGAACGGCAAGGTGATCGTCACCGGCTGCCTGGGCAAGCGCGCCTCGCTGATCCGCGAGACCCACCCCGACGTGCTCTCGATCAGCGGCCCGCAGGATTACGCCAGCGTGATGTCGGCGGTGCACGCGGCGCTGCCGCCGAGGCACGATCCCTTCGTCGATCTGGTGCCGCGCCGCGCGCGCGAGGACGACGTCGGCATCAAGCTCACCCCCAAGCACTACGCCTACATGAAGATTTCCGAGGGCTGCAACCACCGTTGCAGCTTCTGCATCATCCCGTCGATGCGCGGCGACCTGGTCTCGCGCCCGGTGGACGAGGTGCTGCGCGAGGCCGAGCGCCTGGTGGAACGTGGCGGCGTGCGCGAACTGCTGGTGGTCTCGCAGGACACCTCCGCCTACGGCGTCGACGTGCGGTATGCCGAACGCGAATGGCGCGGCCGCGCATACCAGACGCGGATGAAGGCGCTGTGCGAAGGGTTGTCGGAACTCGGCGCCTGGACGCGGCTGCACTACGTCTATCCTTACCCGCACGTGGACGACATCATCCCGCTGATGGCGGACGGCAAGCTGCTACCGTACCTCGATATCCCGTTCCAGCACGCGAGTCCCCGCATCCTGCGGCTGATGAAGCGCCCGGGCGCGGTCGACAGGGTTCGCGAACGCATCGCGCGCTGGCGCGACATCTGTCCGGACCTGACCATCCGCAGCACCTTCATCGTCGGCTTCCCCGGCGAGACCGACGCCGAGTTCGAGGAACTGCTCGATTTCCTGCGCGAGGTGCGCCTCGACCGGGTCGGCGCGTTCGCCTATTCGCCGGTGGACGGTGCCACCGCGAACGCATTGCCCGATCCCGTGCCCGAAGCGGTGAAGCAGGAGCGGCTCGCGCGTTTCATGGACGTGCAGGCGGAGATCTCCGCGCAGAAGCTCGAGGCGAAGGTGGGCGGGGTGCAGCGCTGCCTGGTGGACCTCGTCGACGGCGAGCTCGCCATCGCCCGCTCGCGCGCCGACGCGCCCGAGATCGACGGCGTGGTCCAGGTGCAGAACGGCCGCGAGGCGGGCCTGCAGCCGGGCGATTTCGTCGATGTGGAGATTCTCGGCGCCGACGAGCACGACCTTTACGGCGAGGCGGTGCCGGCGCTCGTCGCCGGCTGAGCGGCCGGCGGCGTTTGCGATACTGCAGCTCCTGCATCCCTGGAGCCGCGCCATGGTCGGCGACCGTGTATTCATCCACCTGGCGCGGGCGGCGTCGCGCTTCACCGGACGCTCGCTGTGTTTCGTGCTGGCGCTCGGCGTGATCCTGGCCTGGGGCCTGACGGGGCCGCTGTTCGGCTTCAGCGACACCTGGCAACTGGTGATCAACACCGGTACCACCATCGTCACCTTCCTGATGGTGTTCCTGATCCAGAACACGCAGAACCGCGATACCGAGGCGATGCAGATCAAGCTCGACGAGCTGATCCGGGTCACGCGCGACGCCCACAATGCGCTGCTCGACCTCGAGGAACTCAGCGACAGGGAGATCGAGGCCTTTCGCGCGCGCTACATCGCGCTGGCGCAGCGCGCGAGGCGCCGTGGCGAAGTGCTCGACGACCTGGAGAACGAGCCGGGTCCGGCGGACGCCTGAGCGATCGTCCGCAAGACTCAGTCGCCGTAGCGCACGTCGACGATGAAGAACCGGGCGGCTCCGCCCGGCAGCTGCGCCTCGAACTCGTCGTCGACCCGCTTCTTCAGCATCGCCCGGGCGAGCGGTGAATCGATGCTGATCCAGCCGAGCCCGGCATCGGTCTCGTCCGGACCGACGATGCGGTAGCGCGCGGTCTCGCCGCTGGCGGCGTTCTCGACCTCGACCCGTGCGCCGAAGAACACCGCCTGCGGATCCGACGGCGCGGCCTCGACCACGCGCAGCGATTCCAGCCGTTTGCTCAGGTAGCGCACGCGACGGTCGATCTCGCCGAGCTGCTTCTTGCGATAGGTGTACTCGGCGTTCTCGGAGCGGTCGCCTTCGGCGGCGGCCGCGGAGAGGGCCTTCACCACCTCCGGGCGCTGCACGCGCCAGAGCTGGTCGAGTTCGGCCTTGAGGCGCGCGTGGCCCTCCGGCGTGACCAGCGCCGTGCTCTTCTCCGCGGGCGGGCGCCAGCGACCCAAGGCGACGGCCGGGTCAGCGCCGCAGGCTGAGGTTGTGCGCGCCCTGCGCGGGGTTGCCCGCGGCATCGAGCATGCGGATTTCGTCCTTCGACACGACTTCGAAGTGGCGGTCGCCCGCATCCTTGGTGTCCGGATCCAGCAGCAGCCGCGCGCCGGCGTCGTCGACGGTCCAGGTGCCGGACGTCTCCTGCGTGGAGTCGCCTTCGTGCCGGGTCTCGGCCAGCTGGAAGCGGCCGTCTGCGGCGATCACCAGGCGGGTGTCGATTCCCGGGCAATCCTCGCAGGGCAGGATGCCGGAGAACGTGCCGGCGAAATCCTTGCGGTCGAATCCGGCCGGATCTTTCGGCGCATGATGGACCACGGCGATGGCGTCGGTACCCGCGACGGCGGCGCCGGACGCATGTCCGGAACCCGCCCCGGCGGTGATGGGCTCCGGTGGTTGCGGCGGCGCCGGCTCCGGATCGGGCTGGCAGGCGGAGAGCGCGAACGCGAGCGGCAACAGGACCAGGCCGGGTGCGATGCGAAGGGTCATGGCGAAATCCTTGTCTGAAACGCTGGAGGCGTGCGGGCGAGGGTAGGGCGCGCGCAGTGAAGAATCCGTTCCATCACCCTACTTGAGGATGCCGCCGAGGATACCGCGCACGATGCGGCTGGTGATCGTGCGCGCGGCCTGCTTGCCGGCGGCCTGGACCACGCCTTGGCGACGCTTGGTGCCGAACAGCCATTCGTTGACCGCGCGTCCCATGCCGCCTTCGGCCTCCGCCGCATCCTTCCCGCCTTTCGCCGGGGGCGCGCCGGCGTGCGCGGTCGCGGCCTGCGCGCGCGCCGCCAGCAGCTCGGCCGCCGATTCCCGGTTCAGCGCCTTGTCGTACTTCCCGCCCACCGGGCTGCCGGCCCGCACCTGCGCGCGCTCGGCGTCGGTGATCGCGCCCATGCGGCAGCGAGGCGGGACGACCAGGGTGTGTTCGACCGGCATGGGGATGCCCTTGTCCTGCAGCGTCGAGACCAGCGCCTCGCCGGTGCCCAGCTTGCCGATGGTCTGCGCCACGTCGAGCCCGGGGTTGGCGACGAAGGTCTCGGCCGCGGTCCGCACCGCCTTCTGGTCGCGCGGGGTGAAGGCGCGCAGTGCGTGCTGCACGCGGTTGCCTAGCTGGCCGAGGATGTCGCCGGGCACGTCGTCGGGGAACTGCGAGCAGAAGTACACGCCCACGCCCTTGGAGCGGATGATCCGCACCACCTGCTCGATGCGCAGGCGCAGCGCCGGCGGCGCGTCGTCGAACAGCAGGTGCGCCTCGTCGAACACGAACACCAGCCTGGGTCTGTCGAGGTCGCCGACCTCGGGCAGGGTCTCGAACAGTTCCGACAACAGCCACAGCAGGAAGCTCGAGTACAGCCGCGGCCTGAGGATCAACTGGTCGGCGGCGAGAATGCCGACCACGCCGCGGCCGCCGGTGGTGGTGCGCATCAGGTCCGCCAGTTCCAGCGCGGGCTCACCGAAGAAGTGGTCGCCGCCGTCCTGCTCCAGGCGCAGCAGCGCGCGCTGGATCGCGCCGACCGACTGCGGGCTGACCAGGCCGTACTCGGTCGAGATCGTCTTGCGTTCCTCGACCACCAGGTTCAGCAGGGCGCGCAGGTCGTCGAGGTCGAGCAGCAGCAGGCCACGGTCGTCGGCCAGCTTGAACACGATGTCGATCACGCCCGACTGGGTGTCGTTGAGCTCGAGGATGCGCGAGAGCAGCGCCGGGCCCATTTCGCTGACCGTGGTGCGTACCGGATGGCCGAGCCTGCCGTACAGGTCCCAGAACACGACGGGGCTGCCTTCGGGCGTCCAGCCTTCCACGCCGATCTGGTCGACGCGTGCCCGCAGCTTCTCGTTCGTCGTGCCCGGCACGGCGAGACCGGCGACGTCGCCCTTGACGTCGGCGAGAAACACCGGCACGCCGATCCGGGAAAAGCCTTCGGCCAGGGTCATCAGCGTGACCGTCTTGCCGGTGCCGGTGGCGCCGGCGACGAGGCCGTGGCGGTTGCCGTATTTCGACGGCAGATGGACCTGGGCGCCGTCCGAGCTGGTGATCGCCTTGCCGACGAGGATCTGGTCCATGTGTGCGTTCCGGTGGGGATGTGGCGATTCTATGGCGTCGGCGCGACGCGGCCCAGGCAAGGGCGCAGGGGCCTTCCTTGTGGCGCATGGCCGCAGCGGATACCCTGCGGGCCGCGTCCGCGTTCCCCCGGTGGTCGATGTTCCCCAGTTCCCGCGTTCCCTGCGCAGCTCGCAAACTGCTGCTTGTCGCCGTACTCCTGTCCTGCTGCGTCGCTTCCGCCGCACATGCGCAATCCAGGCGCACGACGGCCGCGATCGAGGCGCTCAACCAGCGCATGACCGTGGCCGAGACCCGCTATCGCGAGGCCCTGGTGAAGATCGGCAACGCCGATCCCTCCGGCGTGGACGAAAGCAACGCCGCGCTGGAGGATATGGAGGACGTGCTGGTCGAGTGCGGCCGGATCAAGGGCTGCGGCACCGGCGACCTGCTGGCCAGCTTCAAGCGCCTGCTCAAGGCGCAGGCGGATGCCGCCGCCGGGGTCGCAGAGGACGGCGACGACGACGATACCCTCGTCGACGACGGCGGCGAGCTGCCCACCGGCGAGGTGCCGCAGAGCGCCAATGCCGCTTCGCTGCTGGCCGCGGAGGACCGGCGCTTCCTCGAACTGGTGCAGATGAACCCTGCGGTGCAGGCGGGCATCCGCCGCTGGCTCACCGACATGCGCGTGTCGCTGATCACCAGCCACGAGAACTACCAGTACATGCAGCACATGATGTCGCCGGCGTTCAAGCGCCGCGGCCTGCCCGAGGCGCTGTTGTTCGGGATCCTGGCCAAGGAATCGAACGGGCGCGTGCACTCGCGCTCGCGCGCCGGCGCTGCCGGCCCGCTGCAGTTCATGCCGGCGACCGGGCTGCGTTTCGGCCTCGGGCCCGACGGACGCGGTTTCGATACCCGCTACGATCCGCGCGCTTCCGCCGACGCGGCGGCGATGTACCTGGGCGAGCGATACGCCGAACTGGGCAACAACATCGAACTGTGGCTGGCCGCCTACAACGGCGGCGAGGGACGCGCACGTCGCGTCTACCGCGAGTTCGGCGGGCGCAGCTTCTGGGACCCGGACGTCTACAACGAGTTTCCGCCGGAAACCAAGGACTACGTGCCGATGGTGATCGCCGCGGCCTGGCTGTACCTGCATCCGAAGGAATACGGCTTGAGCTTCCCGCGCGTCGACGCGCGCCCGGCGACGATCCAGCTGCAGCGACCGGCCTCGATCTACGAGCTGACCATCTGTCTCGGCAACGGCGGCACCCGCGACGGCTACATGCGCGTGTTGCGCAATCTCAATCCGCAGTACGAGGCGGAAAGCTGGATTCCCGCCGGCACCCGCCTCAACGCCACCGTGCGGATGGCCGGCCTGTACGAACGCTGGTGCACGCGGGGGGCGCGCGCCGAGCTTGCCCGGGACCTCGTCAACAGCGACCCCGGCTCGGCGATCGTACGCGTCGGCAGCGTGGAGGCGGTGACCCTTCCCGATGGCAGCGTGGTCCAGCGGCCGGCGACCGCACCCGCCGTGCAGGCTCCTGCGTCCTTGCAGCCCCGGACCCACCGCGTCGCGCGCGGCGAAACCCTGGTCGCGATCGCCCAGCGCTACCAATGCGACACCAAGGTGCTCGCCGCGGCCAATGGCCTGCAGGCGCCGCGCTACCTGGTGCGGCAGGGACAGCAGCTCGAGCTCGAAGGCTGTCGCTAGCCGCGCAGGGCAGCGTCCGGCGAAGCGACGCCGCCGACCTCGTGCCTGCCACCATCCGCGTAGGAGCGCCTTCAGGCGCGACCCTGCGCGAGCCGCGCGGACCGTTCGCGCCTGAAGGCGCTCCTACGGGCAAGCGTGGCGGTCGCGTCTCAGGCAGGCCAGCGGGCCAGCGCCTGGCCCGGGCGCTGGCAGGGGCAGCAGCTCAAGCTCGAAGGCTGTCGCCAGCCGCGCAGGGCAGCGTCCGGCGAAGCGACGCCGCCGACCTCGTGCCTGCCACCATCCGCGTAGGAGCGCCTTCAGGCGCGACCCTGCGCGACCCGTCCGGACCGTTCGCGCCTGAAGGCGCTCCTACGGGCAAGCGTGGCGGTCGCGTCTCAGGCAGGCCAACGGGCCAGCGCCTGGCCCGGGCGCTGGCAGGGGCAGCAGCTCGAGCTCGAAGGCTGTCGCCAGCCGCGCAGGGCAGCGTCCGGCGAAGCGACGCCGCCGACCTCGTGCCTGCCACCATCCGCGTAGGAGCGCCTTCAGGCGCGACCCTGCGCGACCCGTCCGGACCGTTCGCGCCTGAAGGCGCTCCTACGGGCAAGCGTGGCGGTCGCGTCTCAGGCAGGCCGGCGGGCCAGCGCCTGGCCCAGGCGCACCGGCTGTTCCGGCCCCAGCGATGGCTCAAGCGCGGCGACCCCCGGGGGCAGCAGCACCACCACGGTCGAGCCGTAGTTGAACCGGGCCATCTCCTCGAACCGTTCCAGCACGATCTCCTCGCTGGTCCAGTTCTTCGTGGTGATGCGGTCGCCGTAGGCGGGAATCTCTTCGCCGCTCCATACCGTCTCCACGCCCGACACCAGCAACGCGCCCACCATCACCACCGCCATCGGCCCGAAATCGGTATCGAAATGGCAGACCAGGCGTTCGTTGCGCGCGAACAGGCGCGGGACGCGGGCGACGGCCGCCGGGCCGACCGAGAACAATCGGCCAGGCACGTGCACGGTTTCGCGCAGTCGCCCGGTCCACGGCATGTGCACCCGGTGGTAGTCCTTCGGCGACAGGTACACGGTGGCGAACAGCCCGTTCGCGTACGGCGCGGCCGCGGCATCGTTGCCCAGCAGTTCGGCCGCGGTGAACGACCGGCCCTTGGCTTGGAAGATCCGCCCCTGCTCGATCGGTCCGCACTGGCTGACGCGGCCGTCGGCGGGCATCAGCAGGGCGCGCGGGTCGGGATCAGGCACGCGCACGCCCGGCTTCAGCGCACGGGTGAAGAAGGCATTGAAGGTCGCGTAGGCGCGGGGATCGGATTCGGCGGCCTCGGACAGGTCGACGCCGAAGCGGCGCGTCACCGTGTCGATCAGCCACTGGCGGGTGCGTGGCGAGTCCGAATACGCGAGCGAGCGGGCCAGCGACGACAGCAGCCGGTGCGGCAGCGCGTAGGTCAGCGCGGTGATCAGGCTCACGGTCGCGGGGTCCGGGTGAGGATGGCGAGATCGGCGGCGATCGCGGCCGGATCGTCCACCGCGCTGCCCGTGACCACGCCGGCCATGCGGCCCTGGGGGTCGAGCACCGCCATCGAAGCGCTGTGGTCGATCGAATACTGGTCGGCGGGCGCGCCCTCCGCAGCCGGCACCTTGGCGAACACCATCGACAGGGAACGGGCGAAGGTTTCCAGCGCCGGGATGTCGGCGGTCGCGGCCAGGGTGTCGCGATGGAAGGCGTGCGCGTATTCGCCGATGCGGTCGGGCGTGTCGCGCTCGGGATCGACCGAGACGAACAGCACGCGCGGGCGGGTCGACTCCGGCAGCGCCTCCCACTGCTTCTGCGCCTGGGCCAGTTGCGCCAGCGTCATCGGGCACACGTCAGGGCAGAAGGTGAAGCCGATGAACACCAGGGTCCAGTGGCCGTGGAGTTCGCCCGGCACCAGTTGCGTGCCGTCGGATTGCTGCAGTGCGAACCCCGGCAGCTCGCGCGGCTGCGGGAACAGCTTCACCGCCTGCAGGCTCGGCTGCGGCGTCGCCGGTCCGGAGAAGAAGTGGCGGGAGGCCAGCAGGCCCAGCCCGGCGAACAGGGCGACCAGCAGCACGATGATGACGGTGCGGTTGAACATTCGGGATTCCGCTCGAGGTGCGTCCATGATACCCCCGCCATCGCTATACTCGGCGGTCCGCTCGCGCGCGTAGGCGGCGGACGGGTATTCCGCGCGGCCTGGATCCGGTTGCGCGGGAGCTGGCGAGGCGCCCGATGTCGGAGCATGCGGGGCCTGGGCGGCGGCCCCCCGTGTCACCGTATCCGATCGCCCCGTCCCTTTCCCAAGATCCACGCCATGACCGACGAACTGCAGACGATCATCGACCTGATCCGCTACGGCGCCAGCCGCTTCCAGGCGGCCGGGCTGACGTTCGGGCACAGCTACGACAACGCGCTCGACGAGGCCACCCAGCTCACCCTGCATGCGCTGCACCTGCCGCACGACCTCGGCCCGGCCTACGGCAACGCCCGCGTCACCCTGGCGGAAAAGGAAGACGTGCTGGCCCTGTTCCTGCGCCGGATCGAGGAGCGGGTGCCGGCGGCGTACCTCACCGGCGAGGCCTGGTTCGCCGGCTTGAGTTTCAGGAGCGATTCGCGCGCGCTCGTGCCGCGTTCGCCGATCGCCGAACTCATCGACGCGGGTTTCGAACCCTGGCTCGGCGGGCGCGAGGTGCGTCGCGCGCTGGATCTGTGCACCGGCTCGGGCTGCATCGCGATCGCGATGGCGCACTACCATCCCGACTGGCACGTGGACGGCGCCGACATCAGCGACGACGCGCTGGCGCTGGCGCGCGAGAACGAGCAGCGGCTGCAGTCGCGCAACACCCGCTTCGTGAAATCCGACCTGTTCGACAACCTGCAGGGCGAGCACTACGACCTGATCGTCAGCAATCCGCCCTACGTCACCAACGCCGAGACCGACGCGTTGCCGAGGGAATACGCGCACGAGCCCGAGCTCGGCCTGCGCGCCGGGGACGACGGCCTGGACATCGTGCTGCGCATGCTCCGCGACGCGCCGCTGCACCTCACCGAGGACGGCCTGCTGATCTGCGAGGTGGGCGAGGCCGAGCGCGCCCTGACCGCGCTGCTGCCGGAACTGCCGCTGGTGTGGGTCGAGTTCAAGGTCGGGCAGATGGGCGTGTTCGTGGTCGAGCGCCACGACCTGGTCACCCACAACGCGCGGATCCGCGCGCTCGCCGATGCGCGCGAGGGCGCTGCGAAGCCGGCGCAGGCCGCGGCTGGCGGCCTGTTCTGAGCGGGATGGAATGAACACCTTCGGCCACCTGTTTCGCGTCACCACCTTCGGCGAATCGCACGGGCCGGCGATCGGCTGCGTGATCGACGGTTGCCCGCCCGGGATCGCGATCTGCGCGGAGGAGTTCGCCCGCGACCTCGACCGCCGCGCGACCGGCAAGACCCGCCATACCTCGGCGCGGCGCGAGGCCGACGAGGTCGAGATCCTCAGCGGGGTGTACGAAGGCCTCACCACCGGCACCCCGATCGCGCTGCTGGTGCGCAACACCGACCAGCGCAGCAAGGACTACGGCACCATCGCGCGCCAGTTCCGCCCGGGCCACGCCGACTACGCGTACTGGCACAAGTACGGCCTGCGCGACCCGCGCGGCGGCGGGCGTTCGTCCGCGCGCGAGACCACGATGCGCGTGGCCGCGGCGGTGATCGCGAAGAAGTGGTTGGCCCAACGCCACGGCGTGACCGTGCGTGGCTGCATGACGCAGATCGGCGACGTGGTGCCGCGTGGACACGACTGGTCGGTGGTCGAGGACAATCCGTTCTTCTGGCCTTGCGCCGCGCAGGTGCCCGAACTGGAAAGCTACATGGACGCGCTGCGCAAGTCCGGCGATTCGGTGGGCGCGAAGCTCGTCGCGGTCGCCGACGGCGTGCCGCCGGGCTGGGGCGAGCCGGTCTACGGCAAGCTCGACGGTGAACTGGCGGCGGCGATGATGTCGATCAACGCGGTCAAGGGCGTGGAGATCGGCGACGGCTTCGCCTCGGTCGCGCAGAAGGGCACGCAGCATCGCGACGTGATGACGCCTGGCGGCTTCCTGTCCAACCATGCCGGCGGCGTGCTCGGCGGCATCAGCACCGGGCAGCAGGTGCTGGTGTCGGTCGCGTTCAAGCCGACTTCGAGCCTGCGCCTGGCGGTCGAGGGCGTGGACGTGGACGGCAACGTCGTCGACATCGTCACCACAGGCCGCCACGATCCCTGCGTCGGCATCCGCGCCACGCCGATCTGCGAGGCGATGCTGGCGCTGGTGCTGATGGACCAGGCGCTGCGCCATCGCGCGCAGTGCGGCGACGTGGGCGCCGTGTCGCCGCGCATCCCGGGGTGAACCGGGGGGCGCCACGCGCCGGGGTGGCGAGCGTGCCGCGCCGGCACCCTGAAGACGATCGCGTGGCCGCTCGCGGCACAGCCCGGGTAGCGGCGCATGCACGCCTTGGAGACAGGCCGTGATGCCGGCGCCATCCGCCGCATCGCGTCCGCGCGTCTGGGTTTCGCAGCCGCTGTTCGACGACATCGTCGCCCGCCTGGGTGAGCACTTCCAGGTCGATGCCACCGCGCAGGTGACCGCCTGGTCGCCCGCGCAGGTCGCGGCGAAGCTGCGCGGCTGCGACGGCGCGGTGGTCACGCTCAACGAACGCATCGGTGCCGACGAGATCTCCCGGGCGTCCTCGCTGCGCGCCGTCGCCAACGTCGGCGTGGGCTACGACAACCTCGACGTCGCCGCGCTGCGCGCGCGCGGCATCGTCGCCAGCAACACGCCAGACGTGCTCACCGAAACCACCGCCGACATGGGCTTCGCGCTGCTGATGGCCGCCGCGCGCCGCATCACCGAGGGCGAACGCTGGCTGCGCGCCGGGCACTGGACGCAGTGGTCGTTCGACACCCTGCTGGGCGGCGACGTGCACGGCAGCACCCTGGGCATCCTCGGCATGGGCCGGATCGGGCAGGGCATCGCCCGGCGCGGCGCGCACGGCTTCGGCATGCGGGTGCTGTACCACAACCGCAGCCGGCTGCCGGAACGTATCGAACGCAACAGTCGTGCCGTTTGGGTGGACTTCGATACACTGCTGCGCGAATCGGACCACCTGGTGCTGGTGCTGCCGTATTCGCCCGCCACCCGCCACATCATCGATTCCGCCGCCCTCGCGAAGATGAAACCGACCGCGACGCTGACCAACATCGCCCGCGGCGGCCTGATCGACGAGGCCGCGCTCGCCGACGCGCTCGCCTCCGGACGGCTCGCATCGGCGGCTTTGGACGTGTTCGAGGGCGAACCCGCCGTCGATCCCCGGCTGCTCGCGCTGGACAACGTGGTGCTCACGCCGCACGTGGGCAGCGCCAGCCTGGCCACCCGCCGCGCGATGGCCACGCTGGCCGTCGACAACCTGGTGGCCGCGCTCGGTCACGGCCCGCGTGCCGGCCACCCGCCGACCCCGATCGCCGGCACGATTCCCGGGAAAGACACCGCGAAACGGTAGGGGAGCCGTCGCCGCCATCCGCGCGGGTTCCCCCGAACACAGCGAAGGCGCGCGCGCCTTGTCCGTTCCCGATCGTCCTTTCCACCGTTTTTCCTTCCCATCCGTTTTCCCCGGACTCCCCGTCATGAACAACCCGCAGAACCGCCGCTTCAACGTCGCCGTCGTCGGTGCCACCGGCGCCGTCGGCGAAGTGATGCTCTCGATCCTCGCCGAGCGCGATTTCCCGGTCGGCAAGCTCGTTCCGCTCGCCTCCGAACGCTCCGCCGGCAGTACCATCGAGTACCGCGGCGACGACTACCTCGTGCAGGACCTCGCCGGCTTCGACCCGACCGGCATCGACATCGCCCTGTTCTCGGCCGGCGGCGACACCTCGAAGGAATACGCGCCGAAGTTCGCCGCCGCCGGCGCCGTGGTGATCGACAACTCCTCGGCCTTCCGCTACGACGACGACGTGCCGCTGGTGGTGAGCGAGGTCAATCCCGAGCAGGTGAAGCAGCGCCCGCGCGGCATCATCGCCAACCCCAACTGCTCGACCATGCAGATGCTGGTGGCGCTGGCGCCGCTGCACCGCAGGTACGGCATCGAGCGCATCAACGTGGCGACCTACCAGTCGGTGTCGGGCGCCGGCCGCAGCGCGATGGAGGAGCTGGGCAAGCAGACCGCGCAGTTGCTGGGCTTCGGCGACATCGACCCGCAGAAGTTCCCGGTGCAGATCGCCTTCAACCTGATCCCGCACATCGACGCCTTCCTCGACAACGGCTATACCAAGGAAGAGATGAAGCTGGTCTGGGAAACGCGCAAGATCCTCGGCGACGAATCGATCCAGGTGAATCCGACCGCGGTACGGGTGCCGGTGTTCTACGGGCATTCGGAAGCGGTGGCGATCGAGACGCGGGAGAAGGTGACGCCGGAAGCGGCGCGGGAGCTGCTGGCGGCTTCGCCGGGCGTGGAAGTGGTCGACGAGCGCGAGCCGGGCGGCTACCCGACGCCCGTGACCCATGCGTCCGGCAAGGATGCGGTGTTCGTCGGGCGCATCCGCGAGGACCTCTCCCATCCGCGCGGCCTGAACCTGTGGATCGTCTCCGACAACATCCGCAAGGGCGCCGCGCTCAACGCGGTGCAACTCGCCGAACTGGTCGCCGCGGAAGGCTGAAACATTGCCTAATCCGCGCCGGGGCGGCTAGAGTCGCGGCCATGCAGACGCCGCGACGCACCAAACCGACAGCACGCGGCAGGTCCTGGGCGCTCGCCTTCGGCCTGCTGCTGGCCCTGCTCGCCTGGCCGGTGTTCGCGCTGGGCCTGGGGCAGATCGAGGTCAAGTCGCGCGCTGGCGAGCCTCTGCTGGCGGAGATCCCGATCATTTCCGCCGACCCCTCGGAGCTGGAGAACCTGCAGGCGCGACTGGCCTCGCCGGATACCTTCCGCCGGATCGGGCTGGAGCCGCCCACCGGCCTGGTCTCGGGCCTGCGCTTCGCGGTCGCGCTGGATGCGCAGGGCCGGCCGGTGATCCGCATCACCAGCGACGTGCCGGTGCAGCAGCCGATGCTGACCTTCCTGGTCGAGGTCGACTGGGGGCAGGGCCGGCTGGTGCGCGAATACTCGGCGCTCGTCGACACGCCGCAGACGGTGGCCGCGCCGGCGCAGCCCCCGATCCAGGCCCCGCAGGCGGCGCCGTCGAACGTGATCGCGCGTCCGGCGGAAGTCGCAACGACCGAGCCGCGTCCCGCTGCCGATGCGGCGAGCGAGGAACCCGCCGCAGCCGAGCCGGACGAGACGCAGGCCGTCGCCGCCGAGGCGCCGCCGCCCGCACCGGTGCCGCCGCCAGCCGCCACACCACCCGCAGCCGTTTCCGGCGTGCCGGGCGAATACGGGCCGGTGCAGCGTGGACGGACGCTGGGCGAAATCGCCGCCTCGCTCTCGACCGGCAGCGGCCACAGCCTCAACCAGGTGATGCTGGCGCTGCTGCGCGCCAATCCCGAAGCCTTCATCGGTGGCAACGTCAACCTGGTCAGGCAGGGCGCCGTGCTGCGCGTGCCGCCGAGCGATACCTGGTCCGATACCAGCATCGCCGAAGCCAATGCGATGGTCCGCGAGCATGTCAGCCGCTGGCGCGAAATGCGCAGGCCGGTGGTACAGCCGGAGGCCGTGGCCGAAGCGGGCGGCGAGGGGGCGGCGCCTACGACCGGGGAGCGTGCGCCGGCCGCAACAACGCAAGGCGCTGGCCGGGTCGCCGAGGCGCGGCTGGAGATCGTGCCGCCGTCGTCGGGCGGTGGCCAGGACGCGGGAACACGAACCGGCACCGCCGCCGGGGGCGAGGGCGACATGCTGCAGCAACAGGAACTGGTCCAGACCCGGGAAACCCTCGCCGCGCGCGATGCCGAGGTGCAGGAACTGAAAACGCGCCTGGCCGAACTGGAGCAGTTGCAGCAACAACAACAGCAACTGATCCAGATGAAGGACAGCGAGCTCGCTGCCGCGCAGCAGCGGCTGGCGCAAAGCAACGCCGAGCCCGCCGCCACGACGACGCAGGCAGAGTCCGGGACGCCTCCAGCTCAGGCCGGCGCCGGGCTGCCGTGGCTGTGGATCGGTATGGGCCTGGTCGCGGCGGCGTTGCTGGTCGCCTGGCTGGTCTCGCGCCGCAAGGGCCAGGCACGCGAGCGCAAGCCGAGCTACGGGTTCGCTTCGGCGGCCAGCAAGCCACCGGTGAAGTCGGAGACGGCGGTGCCGGTCGCCGTGCCCGCACCGGAGCCCGAACCCGAACCCGAACCGATGGTCGCGGCTGCGCCGGCACCCGGAGACCTGGGCTCCACCACCTGGCAGGCGGCTCCTGCCGCGGCCACCGGCACTTCGCCCACCTGGCACGCCGCGGGAGACGAAGGCGCGCGGGGCGCAGCGGTGGCGCCACTCAATCCTGCGCCCGCCGGCCAGGAACGCATCGAACTGGCGCGCGCCTACATCGATCTCGGCGATACCGACACGGCGCGCAGCCTGCTGCAGGAAGTCGCCGACTTCGGCGATGCCGGTGCCCGCGGCGAAGCCCAGCGGTTGTTGCGCGAACTGGTCTGAGCGGTGTGCCCCGTTACGCGATAGGCGTCGAGTACGACGGCTCCGAATTCCGCGGCTGGCAGCGACTGACGCAAGCGGACGCGGTCGACGACCGGACCGTCCAGGGCGTGCTCGAGGCCGCGCTGTCCTCGGTCGCCGATGCGCCGGTGAAGACGGTCTGCGCCGGCCGCACCGATGCCGGCGTGCACGCGCAGTGCCAGGTCGCCCATTTCGACAGCGGCGCCATGCGCGATCCGCGCGCCTGGACGCTCGGCACCACCACGCGCCTGCCGCCCTCGGTCAGCTTGGTCTGGTGCCGACCGGTGGCGGACGGGTTCAACGCGCGTTTTTCCGCGGTGGCGCGCCGCTACCGCTACCGCGTCCTCAACCGGCCGGTGCGGCCGGCGCTCGCGCGCCAGTGGCTGTCCTGGCACTGGCGCCCGCTCGACGCCGACGCGATGCACCGCGCCGCCCAGGCGCTGCTGGGCGAGCACGACTTCGGCGCGTTCCGTTCCGCAGAGTGCGAGGCGACGCACGCGCGGCGGGACCTGCAGCGGATCACGGTGGCCCGCGAAGGGGAGGTCGTCGTCATCGACGTGCAGGCGAATGCGTTCCTGCACCACATGGTGCGCAACATCGTCGGCTCGCTGCTCGAGGTCGGCGCCGGCGCGCGGCCGGAAGCGTGGATCGCGGACCTGCTGGCGACGCGGGACCGCACGCGCGCAGGCCCGACCGCGCCGGCGGCGGGGCTGGTGTTCGTCGGTCCCCTCTACCCCCCGATATGGTCGTTACCGGCCAACGTGCAGGAGTGCACGGAGGCCCCTGTCGGCTAGCTGCCGTCGTGTTTCCACGGCCGGGTGGACCTGGAAGGCATTCCAGGCGCATATCGCCGGTAGCGTCCCGATGCCCGCACCTGGGACTCCCGTCGTGGGGCTGCGTGCCGCCGCCCTGCCATTCGGCATCGCGGCGGCCAAGGCGTCGCCCGGGAGAATGCCGTCAATACGACCGGCACTGCCGGAAACGCACGTTCGCGGCGCTTTCGGGCGGCGGGGTGAGCTGGATGCGCGAGGACGCGAGGTCGTCGTAGCGTTCCATCAGCGGACAGATGCGGGTGAAGGCATCGCCGTCGATCGACGAGAGCATGACCTGCAGGGTCGATTCGGTGGACCAGACCGCGCGGTCGACGTCGGGCAGGGTGGAGATCGCGGCGGCGACGTCGGCACGCTGCTGTTCGATGCTGACCAGGGCGTCGACCGCTGCATCGGCTGGTGCGTCCGCAGTGGGAGGGGCGGGCTCGCTGGCGGTCGGCGTCGGGGCGGGCGGGGCGGGGAGTGGTGCCGGTGCGGCAACGGATGGTGCCGCGACTCCCGCAGGCGCCGGCGCTTCCAGCTGGCGAGGCGCTGGCGCCGGGGTCGAGGGCGCCGGCAGCGCGAGCCAGGTCGCCACGCCAGCGAGCAACGCGAACAGCCACGAGGACAGCACGCGCTGGCGGGCGAGCGTCGCGGCCTTGGCGCGGATGCCGGCCAGTTGTTCGGCCGGCAGGAAATCGCGCAGTTGCGGCCACAGCGCGGGGCCGTCGAGCAGTTCGATGCGCTGCAGCGCTGCCACCGGGCGCGCGTCGTCGGTGATCCTGCCCTGGGTGAGCAGGAAGCCGCCGGCGGCACCCTTGAGTTCGATCGCGCGCGCCAGTTCGTTCACCGTCAACCGCCCGAGCACGAACGCACTGCCGTGCTTGCACGAGAGCAGCCAGTGTTCGCCGTTGCGCGCGAGCACGTAGTCGGTGTCGTCGGCGGCGTTGTCGCTGTCGACCAGGCGGCTGAATCCGCGGCGGGACAGGGCGTCAAGCACCATGTGGATGAAGCTGCGCCAGGACACGCCGGACAGCGCGGCGATGCCCGCGCGCGTCTCGTCGCGCCGCATCTGCACCGTGCGGAAGTAGAACGTCGCGACGCCGCCGATCAGCAGAGTCACGCCGATCGCGATCAGCCAGTTGGACATCGTTCGCCAGGGTTGCGGGGGGCGCAAAGCATACCGGAATCGGGCACGACGTACGGTGGCCGGGGATGGTCCCACGGGCGCCGTTTCGCCTGTTCAGGCAAGGCGATTTGTCGGCGTGGGTCGGCGCAGTGGCGCCTTGGCGCGCTGTGCTCGAACCGGGGGCTCGTGGGCGCACCCAGGCGTCGGCGCGGGGAGCGCCGGCGCCGGGTCGGTCAGGCCGGGGTCTTCTTCGAGGCCTTGCGCGGCGCCTTTTTCACGGCCTTGCTCGCGGGTTTGGAGGTTGCAGCCGGCGTCGCAGTGGCGGGGGCAGGGCGCGCGCGCCTGGCCGGTACCTTGCGTGCCGGCGCCGTCTTGCGGGCGGTGCCGCCGCGCTGCCGGCGCAGTTCCGCGGTCAGGGTGTCGACGCGGTTCGCGAGGTCGCGCAGGTCGTCGCGGCCGGGCACGCCGAGGCTCACCAGCGCCTTCTGCACGCGTCCCTCGAACACCTTCTCCAGCCGGTCCCAGGTATCGACGGCGCGCTCGCGCGCCTGGCCGACGCGACTGCCGACCGCATCGCGCACCTCTTCGGCGCGGTGGCCGGCGAACTTGCGCGCGGTGTTCTCGAGCGACACGCCTTCCTTGACCAGGCCCTCGAACAGCCTGGTGCCCTCGGCCTGCGCGCGCCCGAACGCGCCCACGCCGGCGAGCCAGATCTGCTGCGCCGATTCGCTCAGCGACTTCGACAGCCGCTCGGCCTGCGCCTGGGCGTCGGCCTTGCCGCCGGTGCGAGACTTCTTCGTGGTCTTCTTGAACTTCGCCATGTGCCCTCCGATGGGCGACGGGGTGTCGGGTGGGAGCGTGGCGGCGCACGCTAGAGCAATCACACCACGTCGCGCGTCGAGCGCGTGCGACGACGCGGCGATTGCGCCGGTGCCGCCAGGCGTTCGGCATCGTCGAGCGCGCGGCGCAGGCGCGCGGTGGTGTCGGTGCTGGGCGGGGGCGGCGCCTGCAGCGAATCGAGGATGCTCCGCTGCGGATCGACCAGCAGCTCCTCGCGCAGCCGCAGGCCGTGCGCGGCCAGCACCGGACGCAGTTCGGCGGCGCGTGCGCGCAGGTCGGCGCGGGTGTTGCGGTAGGCAAGCTCGCATACGCGCTGGCGTGCTGAAAAACTGAACAGGTTGATGGAGAACAGTTCGCTGTCGCCGGCGTTGGGTTCGAACACCAGCTGGT
This sequence comes from Luteimonas saliphila, assembly GCF_016774335.1. Lineage (GTDB taxonomy): Bacteria > Pseudomonadota > Gammaproteobacteria > Xanthomonadales > Xanthomonadaceae > Luteimonas > Luteimonas saliphila. The sequence goes on from NZ_JAETWA010000045.1 coordinate 64,976, forward strand.
CGACATCCGGGTATTGCTGCGGGTACTTCCCCATGCCGATCTGCATGCGCGACTGCAGCAGCGTGCGCAGGGTCTGCGACAGGACCGCCGGCAGCCCGCCCTCGGCCAGGCCGAGCGGCTCGGCTTCGCCGCAGCGGCGCGGCGCGCGCGAGGCGTCGAACGGCACCAGCGGGTTGATCCCGATCATCAGGTCGATGTCGCGCTCGAGCACGGTCGAGGCGTGCATGGTCCGGCGCAGCGCGCCGTCGAGGAAGTGCCGGCCGTTGATCTCCACCGGCGGGTACAGGCCCGGCAGCGCGCCGCTGGCCTGGACCGCCTTCGAGATCGGCACGTCGTCCCAGCCCGGTTCGCCGAAGCGCACCGCCTCGCCGGTGTCGAGGTCGACCGCGACCACGAACAGGTCGGTGTCGAGGCTGCGGAAATCGTTGCTGCGTCCGCGCCGCGACAGCACGTCGTGCAGAAAGCGCTCGAGCGCGCGGTTGTCGAACAGCGCCGTCGGCAGCAGTCCGCCGAAGCGCGAAATCAGCTCCGACCAGCGCAGCGCCCGTGCCGGATGCGCCGCCAGCCGCCGGCCCCAGGCCAGCGACAGCGCCGGCAGCCGCGCCATCCGCCGCAGGTATTCTCCGGTGTTGGGCCGCAGGAAGGTCTCGGGGCGGAAGCCGATGTCGTCGCTGGTCCCGGTGATGAAGCCGCGGCACATCTCCTGCGTGCCGATGCGGTTGGCCAGGCCCGCGGCCAGGAACGCGCCGCTGCTGACGCCCACGTAGCAGTGCAGCCGGGTCAGGTCCAGGCCCTCGATCGCCTCGTCGATCGCGCGCAGCGCGCCGAGTTCGTACATCGCGCCGATCGGGCCGCCGCCGGCGATCGCCAGGCCGACCCTGAGCGGCCTGCGGGCGGAATGCTTCCTGCGTTTGCGCGCCGGGTGGAGGGAGAGCATCTGCGACGGCCAGTGGGTCTGGCCGGAGTGTAGCGGACCCGATCCGACGGCTTGCTCCAAACGCCCGCCGCCCGCAGGATGTGGGCATGACGTCGGAAGATTCGGATCGTCTCGGTCGCGAGCTGACGCGCCACCAGGCCCTGCACGATTCCCGCCGCGAGCCGCGCAACGGCCTGCGCTGGCTGCCCGAACTGCGCCGCTGGCAGGCCGAACGGCTGCATCGCAGCTTCCGTCATTTCATGCACGACCCGCAGCGGGCGCCGGCGGCGGAGTTCTTCCTCGACGACGTCTACGCCGACCGCGACTTCACCCGTCGCGACGCCGACATCGCGCGGGTGATCCCGATGATGCGACGGCTGCTGCCGAAGAAGCTGCTGGGCACGATCGCCGACGCGATCGAACTGGGCGCGCTGACCCAGGAACTCGACCTGTCGATGGCCGAAGCGCTGCAGGACCTCGCGCCGCGGCGACGCCGGCTCGACGCCGCGCTGTACGGGCAGGCCTACCGCGAGGTGGGGCAGGCGAAGCTGCGCGCGCGCCAGATCGCGCTGATCGGACGGGTCGGGCGCGGCTTCGGCAGCGCGCTGCAGATGTCCGGGGTGGCGACGCTGCTGGCGTTCTCGCGCGGGCCGGCGAAGCTGGCCGGGCTCAGCGAATTGCAGGGCTTTCTGGAGCGCGGCTACGCCGCGTTCGAATCGCTCGACGATGCGGGCGCCTTCGTCGCCGAGATCGAGCGGGACGAGGCACTGGCGTCGCGGCGGCTGTTCGCCGGCGAGGAAGACCCGTTCAGGTTCGAAGACGACTGAGGCGGTCGAGCGGCCGTCGCATGACGGTCCGCCGCCACAGGCCAGCCGGCTAGAACCTCTCGCTCAGGACCCGCCGGATCTCGGTCTCGATCGGCCCTTTCATGGCCGACAGCAGGAAGCCCAGCGTGGCGGTGACGTGCAACTGCTCGGGTTCCAGCGCGATCCGGCCGTCCACCCCGGAGCGGCTGAAGCGCAGGGTGTCGCCCTCCCAGCGGTAGTCCACGTCGAACCGTTCGGACAGTGTCTGCGCCACCTGCTCGACGGCCTTGCGGGCCTTGCCCGTGGGCAGGGTATGGGTATGACGGATGTCGATCGCGGACATGATGCATGGCGCCTGCGCGTGGAGTGGTGCGCCATTCTGCGACGGGACCGCGGCGTTCACCAAACCCGGCGGCGTCATTGCCCGCGCGTGCTAGATTGCCGCGCCATGGAGTCCGTCAGACTGCGATTCGCCGACCAGGGCCGGGAAGACCGGCTGCTGGCGATCGGCGTGCATGGCCTGGGCCGGCGCGCAGGCGGCGTTGTCGAACTGGTCGAAGGCGGCACGGGCGAGCCGGTCCGACTGTGTGTGGATCGTCGTGGCGTGTGGCTGAACGTCGACGAGGGCGCGCCGGGTGTCCACGTGAACGGGCGCGAGGTGCGGCGCATGGCGATGCTACGGGTCGGCGACGCGATCTACGTCGGCGGCGCCGAGCTGCGCCTGGTCTCGCCGCAGCCGGTGAAGCTGCCGCCCGCGATCGAGGCGACGACACCCGCTGCGGACGCGCCCAACCTGCGGGTGGTGTTGCGCGGCATCGGCGGCCGCTTCCACGGTCGCTGCTTCACCCTGGAGCAGCCCAGGCTGGTGGGACGCCACGTGGAAGCCGACATCCGGATCGACGATCCGGCGTTCGCCGACCGTCACGCGCGCCTGGAGCTGGTCGGCGACCAGGTTGTGCTGCGCGACCTGGGTTCGGCCGAGGGCAGCCTGGTCAACGGCGAGTCAGTGCGCGACGCGCTGCTCGAGGCGGGCGACCAGGTCGTGTTCGACGGCCACCACCGGTTCGTGGTCGAGGCGCCGCGTCGCAGGCCGGCGGAAGCTGAGATCGAGGCGCCACCGCATGCATCCGCGCCGGCCGCGCTGGCGACCCCGGCCCCCGGGCACGGCGGCCCTGTCTCGCGCCTGCCGTGGCTGTTGCTGGCCGCGGTCGGCATCGCCCTGCTGCTGGCGGCGCTGCTGCTGTTCGGGTCAGGTTGAGGCCGCACGCGGCGGCCGCTTCGCCAGCCGTTTCCACAATCGCCAGGCCAGCAGCAGCGCCAGGATCGAGACGTAGAGCAGCGGCTCGCGGTAGTCGGACTTGACGATCCACCAGAAGTGCAGCACCGCCAGCGCCGCGATCGCGTACACCAGCCGGTGCAGGCGCCCCCAGTTGCGCCCGAGGCGGCGCATCCAGCCGCGGGTGGAGGTCACCGCAAGCGGCACCAGCAGCAGCCAGGCGGCGAAGCCGACGGTGATGTAGGGGCGCTTGACGATCTCCTCGAACAGCTGCGCCCAGTAGCCGCGCAGGTCGAGGCCCAGGTACGCGATCAGATGCAGGCTGGCATAGGCGAACGCGTACAGGCCGAGCATGCGCCGGAACTGCAGCAGCAGCGGCTGCCCGGTCAGTTGCCGCAGTGGCGTGATCGCCAGCGTGATCAGCAGGAAACGCAGTGCCCACAGCCCGAGTTCGTGTTCGATCGCGGCCACGGGGTCGGCGCCGAGCGCATCGATGTCGGCTTCGCTGAAGACCTGCCAGAAGCGCCATCCCAGCAGGGAGACCGGCGTGAGCGCCAGGGCGTGGACGGCGGTCTTCGCGAGAGTGAGGGCACGCGGCGTCATGGCGGGCGGGTTCGCATGCGGACAGTGGGGTTCGGGCAGAGGCATTCGCGAGCGGTTGCGCCCGCCCGCGGATGATCATGCAACAGGCGCGCAACGTGCGCAGTCGCGCGGGGCGGCGTGGCCACGGGAGATCAGTACCAGCGCTTGAGGTCCATGCCGGCGTAGAGCGAGGCGACCTGGTCGCCGTAGCCGTTGAACAGGCGCGTGGGGATGCGGTCGGCGAACAGGCGGTTGCCGGTGCCGGCGATGCGGCGCTCGCTGCCCTGGCTCCAGCGCGGATGGTCGACGTCGGGATTGACGTTGCTGTAGAAGCCGTATTCCTCGGGCTGCAGGCGGTTCCATGCGGTGCGCGGCATCTTCTCGGTGAAGCGGATCTCGACGATCGACTTGATGCTCTTGAAGCCGTATTTCCACGGCACCACCAGCCGCACTGGTGCGCCATTCTGCTGCGGCAGCGGCTTGCCGTACAGGCCGGTGGCGAGGAAGGCGAGCGGATGCATGGCCTCGTCGATGCGCAGGCCCTCGCGGTAGGGCCAGTCGATCGAGCGGAACCGCACGCCCGGCATCTGCACCGGATCGGCCAGCGTGGTGAAGGCGACGTACTTCGCCTTCGAGTTCGGCTCGAACCTCTTCAGCACGTCCGCCAGCGGCACGCCCAGCCAGGGGATCACCATCGACCAGCCTTCGACGCAGCGCAGACGGTAGACGCGTTCCTCCGGAGTGATCCCCTTGAGCAGGTCCTCGAGGCCGATGGTGCCGGGCCTGGCGCATTCGCCGGAGACGGCCACGTTCCAGGGCGAGGTCCTGAGCGTCTTCGCCGCCTTCGACGGATCGACCTTGTCGGTGCCGAACTCGTAGAAGTTGTTGTAGCTGGTGATGTCCTCGTAGCGGGTGAGCGGCTCGTCGGTGCGGAAGCCGGACTTCGCCTGCGCGGGTGTCACCACCGCTTTCGCGGGCGGTGGCGGTTCGGCCTCGGCGCAACCGGCCAGCGGCAGCAGCGACGCACCCGCGAAGGCGCCGAGCAGGCGTCGCCGTGCGTGGTACACCGTTTCATCGGTAACCGCCGATGCGGGAATCGCGAGCACGCTGCGCAGGGACATGGATGGTTTCCTCCGGAACCGCATCTTGGATCATGCCGGGGCCGAAAAGTTGCACGCCGGCGGCCATCCCGTGGTGCGCTGCGGCATACTAATGCGCTTCCTCCAACCGGCCCGTGAAGTCCGATGGCGCGCGCGTACAACTTCAGCCCCGGCCCCGCCGCATTGCCCGAGGCGGTCCTGCGCCAGGCGCAGGCGGACATGCTCGAATGGGGCGACGCCCGGGCATCGATCGTCGAGATCAGCCATCGCGGCCCGGAGTTCCTGCAGGTCGCGCGCCAGGCCGAGGCCGACCTGCGCACGCTGCTCGCGATTCCCGACGACTACGCGGTGTTGTTCCCCGCCGGCGGCGCCACCACGCAGCAGGCGTTGATCGCGCTGAACTTCGCAGACGCGGGGCAGCGCGTCGATTACGTGGTCAGCGGCCACTGGGGCAAGACCGCGTTGAAGCAACTGGTCTCGGTCGACGTCAACATCGCCGCCAGCGGCGAAGCGGACGGCTTCCGCACGATTCCCGCGCGCGAAACCTGGCGGCTGTCCAAGGATGCCGCCTACGTGCACGTCACCGCCAACGAGACCATCCACGGGGTCGAGTTCCGGCCCGGGTGGGGGCAGGTGCCGCCGGACACCGGCGAGGTGCCGCTGTTCGCCGACTTCAGCTCGAGCATCGCCTCCGAGCCGATCGACGTGTCGAAGTACGGATTGATCTACGCCGGGGCGCAGAAGAACCTCGGCCCGGTCGGCATCAGCGTGGTGATCGTGCGCCGCGACCTGCTCGAACGCGCCGGCCAGCCGCGCGCGGACATCTTCGACTACCGCTCGCAGCTGGCGAACGAGTCGATGCTCAACACCCCGCCGACCTGGAACTGGTATGTGCTGGGCCAGACCGTGCGCTGGATGATCGAACAGGGCGGCACTGCCGAGTTCGACCGCCGCAGCGCACTCAAATCGAAGCTGCTGTACGAAGCGATCGACGGCTCCGGCGGGTTCTACCGCAACGACGTCGACCCGTCGGTGCGCTCGCGCATGAACGTGCCGTTCTTCCTGGTCGACGCCGCGCTCGACGCCGCGTTTCTGGACGGCGCGCGCGAGGCGGGACTGATCGGTCTCAAGGGCCATCGCGTCCTCGGCGGCATGCGCGCCTCGATCTACAACGCGATGCCGGTCGCGGGCGTGCAGGCGCTGGTCGATTACATGCAGGAGTTCCGCAGGCACCATGGCTAAGCGCATCCCGGGAAAATCCGGCAAGGCTTCGAAGGCGCCATCGAAGGCACCGGCCAAAGCGCCCGCGGCGAAGCCGGCATCGCGGAAGAAAGTCGCCGCGGCGACCGCGGTGGGAGCCGATGCCTCCGCGCGCAGCCGCGTCGAGTTCGCCAAGCAGGCCAGGCCCGACCTCGCCGCGGTGCGCGCGCAGATCGACGGCATCGACCACGAGATCCAGTCGCTGATCGCCGAGCGCGCGCTGTGGGCGCACCAGGTCGGCAAGGCCAAGGGCAAGCTCGCCGCCGCGATCGACTACTACCGCCCCGAGCGCGAGGCGCAGGTGCTGCGGCGGGTGGTCGACCGCAACGACGGCCCGCTCTCGGACGAGGTGCTGGTGCGCCTGTTCCGCGAGATCATGTCGGCCTGCCTGGCCCAGCAGGAGCCGTTGAAGATCGGCTACCTCGGCCCCGAGGGCACGTTCTCGCAGCAGGCGGTGCACAAGCACTTCGGGCATTCCGCGCGCGGACTGCCGCTGGTGAGCATCGAGGAGGTGTTCGACGAGGTCACGGCCGGCAACGCGGACTTCGGCGTGGTGCCGGTGGAGAATTCCGGCCAGGGCACGATCCAGTCCACGCTCGACATGTTCCTGACCTCGCCGTTGAAGATCTGCGGCGAGGTGGAACTGCGCGTGCACCAGTACCTGCTCTCGCGTACCGGCCACCTCGAGGACGTCGAGCGCGTGTATTCGCACGGCATGTCGCTGGCGCAGTGCAAGAACTGGCTGCGGCAGAACCTGCCTGACGTGCACAAGGAAGCGGTCGCGAGCAACGCCGAGGCGGTGCGACGGGCGAAGAAGTCGGACGACGCGGCCGCCATCGCAGGCGAGAACGCCGCCCACGTCTACGGCATGAAGGTCGTCGCCGGCCCCATCGAGGATCGTACCGACAACACCACGCGTTTCCTGGTGGTGGGCCGTGCGTCCTTCCCGCCCTCGGGCAACGACCGCACCTCGCTGATGGTGTCGATCCGCGACCAGCCCGGCGCGCTGTACAAGATCCTCGAACCGCTGGCGCGCCGCGCCATCAGCATGAACCGGATCGAGTCGCGGCCCGCGCACGGGGCGCTGTGGCAGTACGCATTCTTCATCGATGTCGAAGGCCACGTCGACGAATCGCCGCTGAAGGACGCGCTGGCCGAAATCGACGATTTCGCCGGCGACGTGCACGTGCTGGGCTCGTATCCGGTCGCGGTGCCGTGAGCGGACGTGGTGGCGGCAAGCCCCGTCGCGCGGGGCGCAACGGTCGTGCCTGCCTGCACAAGGCGCGTAGCCACATTGGCGAGGCGATGCGGGCGGCGACGCCTCCCAAAGGATCTTCATTTCGGGACACGCCATGAGCAGCGCCACGGGCAGGGACTGGATCGCATCGAAGGGCACGCCGCTGCGCGGCGAACTCGCGGTGCCGGGCGACAAATCGGTCTCGCACCGGGCGATCATGCTGGCCTCGCTGGCCGATGGCGTCTCGCGCGTGGAGGGTTTCCTCGAAGGCGAGGACGCGCGCGCGACCGAGGCGATCTTCCGCAGCATGGGCGTGCATATCGAAGCGCCGGAAGCGGGCGGCCGCATCGTCCACGGCGTCGGCGTCGACGGTCTGCGCGCGCCCGCGGGGCCGCTCGACTGCGGCAACGCCGGCACCGGCATGCGCCTGCTGGCGGGCCTGCTGGCGGGTCAGTCGTTCGACACTACGCTCATCGGCGACGCCTCGCTGTCGAAGCGGCCGATGCGCCGCGTCACCGTGCCGTTGTCCAGGATGGGCGCGCGCATCGACACCGGCGAAGGCGGCGTGCCGCCGCTGCGCATCCACGGCGGCGGCGCGCTGCAGGGTATCGACATCGAAACCGAGGTCGCGAGCGCGCAGGTCAAGTCGGCCCTGCTGCTGGCGGGCCTGTACGCGCGCGGAACCACCACCGTGCGCGAACCGCATCCGACCCGCGACTACACCGAGCGCATGCTGCAGGCGCTGGGCTGGCCGATCGAGTTCTCGCCCGGGTTCGCACGACTCGAGGGCGGCCATCGCCTGGCCGCGCGCGACATCGTGGTGCCGGCGGATTTCTCCTCCGCCGCGTTCTTCATCGTCGCCGCGACGCTCGTGCCCGGCTCGGAACTGGTACTGCGTCGGGTCGGCATGAATCCGCGCCGTACCGGCCTGTTGCATGTGCTGCGCCTGATGGGCGCCGAGATCCGCGAAACGCCCGCGGGCGAGCAGGGCGGAGAACAGGTCAGCGACCTCGTGGTGCGGCATGCGCCGCTGCGCGGCATCGAGGTGCCGGTGGAACACGTGGCCGACATGATCGACGAGTTCCCGGCGCTGTTCGTCGCTGCGGTCCATGCGCAGGGCACGACCGTGGTGCGCGGCGCGGCCGAGCTGCGGGTCAAGGAATCCGACCGGATCGCGACGATGGCGGCGGGGCTGCGCACCCTCGGCGCGCGGATGGACGAAACGCCGGACGGCGCCGCCGTCCACGGCGGCGCGCAACTGCAGGGTGGCGGGGTCGAGAGCCATGGCGACCATCGCATCGCGATGTCGTTCGCGATCGCCGCGCAGCTGGCGGATGGCGAGGTCCGGATCGGCGACATCGCCAATGTCGCCACCTCGTTCCCGGGGTTCGACGCCCTGGCGACGCGCACCGGGTTCGGCCTGCGCGAGGCCTGACGACAGGTCGGGCACGGCGACGCCGCTGCCAGCGGAGTCTTGGCCGCGTCATGGCATTGCGGCGTGCCCTGCGGCTTCGACGCCGTTCGTGGTGGACGATCCCGGGCGTGCCAGCCAAGGAGAACCGGAGGCCGGCGCCTGCGGCAGCCGTTGGCGCCCGCCCGGGCCGGATTCGCCACAAGGCACAGGCGCTGCAGTGGGCCTCCGGCGTGGTCGTGGACCCCACGCGCCCGCGGAAGGGGAACACGATCCCTGTCATCCCGAGCGCAGCGAGGGATCTGCTCCACGGCGGCAGGATCCCTCGCTGCGCTCGGGATGACATCCGGGCTTGTTGCGAGCCATCCCGGAGCATGACGATGTCGGCGCATCGGGTTCGTTGCGAACCATCCCGGGGAATTGCGACGCCGGCGCCTCACATGCGATCCGCGCTCGCCGATGTCGTGGTCGATGACCCCGCGCGCCCGCAGACGGGAACACGATCCCTGTCATCCCGAGCGCAGCGAGGGATCTGCTCCACGGCAGCAAGATCCCTCGCTGCGCTCGGGATGACATCCGGGCTTCTTGCGAGCCCATCCTGGAGGATCGCGACGCTGGCGCCTCACATGCGATGCACGCCTCCGGCACGCGAGGAACCCCGGCTGCAGCACGGCGATTGCAGCGCGACGGCGCCGCTTACCGTGTTTCCAGCCGGAAGTCGACGGGCACCTGGACGCTCGATTCGACCGCCTTGCCGTCGCGCATGGCCGGCTCGAACCTCCAGCCACGCACGGCCTGCAGTGCCGCGCGATCGAGGTCGCGCGAGCTGCTGCGACGGGCCACGGAGACATCGGTGGGCACGCCGTCCGCGCCTACCTCGACCAGGACCAGCACCGTGCCCTCGATCCCGGAGCGCAGGGCGGTCGCCGGGTACTCGGGCGGGGTCTGCGTGAGCGGGCGGGCGTCGCGGTCGATCGGTGCCGCCGGTCGGGCGCGTTCGGGCGTGGTGTCCCGTGGCGCAGGCGCGGTGGAGACGGGGGATTGCGACGGTTCGGGGACGGTTTCGCCGATGGGGGTCGGTTCCGGCACCGTCCCGGCATCGTCGCGGCCGAGGAAGTACCAGGCGGTGGCGATGATCGCCAGCAGCAGCAGGATCCACAGCACCATGCTGGCGCCGCCGCCGCGGCGCGGCGGGACGTCATCGCTGCGGACATCGGGGCGCGGATCGGGGTCGCGCGGAGGACGGCGTTCCGGGTTCGTCGGGTCGGACATGGCGTTGGCCTCTGCCTTCGGGGATGAATGGACCATTCCATGCCAGCCGTGCAGGGCGCGTCGCCGCGGCGTCAACGGCAGGTGACGGCGTCAGCGCGGTGCGTCGAAGCTGATGACCTGTTCGACGGTCCCGGGCACGGCGATGCCGTCGCGCATCGCCGGCTGGAAGCGCCAGCGACGTACCGCGCGGATCGCGGCCCGGTCCAGCTCGCGGTATCGGCTGCTGCCGACCACCGTGACCGATCCCGGGCGGCCGTCGGCGCCGACTTCGATGCGCAACACCACGTCGCCGGACGCACCCGCGCGCAGCGCGGAGCTGGGATAGTCGGGCGGCGGTGCGGACAGCGGGCGCGGCATCGCCGCATCGGCGATCGCACCGGCGGCGGCTGGCGTCGCCTGTCCTCCAGGCGCGTCGGAGAGCGTCGTCTGCGCATGCGCCGGCAGGGTGGCGTGCTGGTCGATGCGCGGCGCTTCGGCACGCTCCGGTGGCCGGTCGTCCATGCCGCTCGCCGCCGACTCCCCGGCAGGCAGCGGCGTCGGCAGCGGATCGAACACCTGGCCGGGCACGCCGGTCGGGCCATCCGGTCCGGCGCGATGGAACTCGAATTCGTCGCGCTTGTTCGACAGCACCAGCGCGAACAGCAGCAGCCCGGCCACGACCGCACCGGCCACCAGCCACCACGCGCGCCCGGCGGGCAGGAAGCGGGCGAACCGGCGCGAGAAGGGAGATGACGCAGGAGGCGTGGACGCGGGCGGCGTGGACATGCGGCGACGATGCGGAAAAAAAACGGTGCCCGGATTCTGGCACAAGCGCCGCGCCATGGCCCGATGCGGCAGCACCCGTGCTTCTCGGCGATAATCCGTGCCTTCCCGCCGCATTCCTCCGTCATGCTCGAACCGAACCTGCTCCGCCAGCACCTCGCCGACACCGCCGCGCGCCTGCAGGCCGCGCGCGGGTTCGCGCTTCCGGTGGACCGCCTGCAGGCGCTGGAAGCCGAACGCAAGCAGATCCAGGTGCGTACCCAGGAACTGCAGAACCTGCGCAATACCCGCAGCAAGGCGATCGGGCAGGCCAAGGCGAAGGGCGAGGACGTGGCGCCCCTGCTGGCCGAAGTGGCCGGCCTGGGCGACGAACTGAAGGCCAGCGAGAGCCGGCTCGACGCGATCCGCGCCGAGATCGAGGCGCTCGCGCTGGACGTGCCGAACCTGCCGGATCCGTCGGTGCCCGAAGGCGCGGATGAAACGCAGAACGTCGAGCAGCACAGGCGTGGCGCGCCGCGCGAGTTCGAGTTCGAGGTGAAGGACCATGTCGAGCTCGGCGCCCGCCACGGCTGGCTCGACGGCGATGCCGGGGCGAAGCTTTCGGGCGCGCGCTTCACCGTGCTGCGCGGGCAACTGGCCCGGCTGCATCGGGCACTGGCGCAGTTCATGCTCGACCTGCATGCGCACGAGCACGGTTACGAGGAATGCAACGTCCCGGTCGTCGTCAACCCCGACAGCCTGTACGGCACCGGCCAGTTGCCGAAGTTCGAGGAAGACATGTTCGCCACGCAACTGGGCGAGCACCGCCGTTACCTGATTTCCACCGCCGAGATCTCGCTCACCAACCTCGCCCGCGACGAGATCCTCGAAGCCGAACGCCTGCCGCTACGCATGACCGCGCATTCGCTGTGCTTCCGCTCCGAGGCCGGTAGCGGCGGCCGCGACGTGCGCGGCATGATCCGCCAGCACCAGTTCGAGAAAGTCGAGCTGGTGTCGATCACCCGTCCGGAAGAAAGCGATGCCGAGCACGAGCGGATGACCCGCTGCGCCGAGGTCGTGCTCGAGAAGCTCGGGCTTCCGTATCGCCGGATGCTGCTGTGCTCGGGCGACATGGGGTTTTCCGCGCGCAGGACCTATGACCTGGAGGTCTGGCTGCCTTCGCAGCAGGCATACCGCGAGATCTCGTCGTGCTCGAACTGCGGCGACTTCCAGGCGCGGCGCATGCAGGCGCGCTGGCGCAACCCGGCCACCGGCAAGCCCGAACCGGTGCATACGCTCAACGGTTCGGGGGTCGCGGTCGGCCGCGCCCTGATCGCGGTGATGGAGAACTGCCAGCAGGCGGACGGTTCGATCGACGTGCCCGAGGCCTTGCGGCCGTACATGGGCGGGATCGAGCGGATCGCCTGAGGTCCGCAAGCCGATCCTGGCGTGGAAGAACGACGGCGCCCCGGAGGACGCCGTCGTACCATGCGGTCGATGGAGGACGGTCGCTCAGAACAGGTTGACGTCCGGCCAGAGCGAAACCTCGTCGACGATCTCCTGCAGCATCGCGTTCATCGCCTCCGTGCTGTCGTTCGAGGAGTTGGTGCTCGCGGCGAAACCGAAGCCGTCGTTGCGGCGGCGATAGACCGACATCGTGGCGCTCATCTCGCCGTAGTGCGCGTAGGACGTGGGAAGTACGGTTTCGTGGCGCATGAAGCGCAGCAGGTCGATCGAGGTCGCGATCCAGCCGCCGTGCGAGTCGAAGCGCTGTGGCTTGACGCTGGAATAGGCGCCACCGCCGTAGTACTTCACTTCGTCGGGCTTGCGGTCGGCCTCCTTGTCGCCGCCGATGACCATGCCGCTTGCGCCGGCAGGCTTGAGGATGGCGTCGCGCACGTACGCTTCGTAGGACTTGCGGGACCTGGCCTCGATCACGCGACCGAGCAACGAATAGCCGAAGTTGGAGTACATGTCGTTGGTCTCCGGGTCGTTGTCCGGGTCGTAGTTCGCGGTGCCCGGATCGTAGCCGAGCGGATAGTTGGCGAGCGTCCACTCGATCAGGCCCTTGTGACCGGTGCCGTTGTAGGCGAACATCGGATCGCTCTTGGCGCCGTCCTTGTTGACATTGACGAATCCGCTGCGGTGGCGCACCAGGTGGTCGACGGTGATGTCCTCGATCTTCCTGTTGCCTGACGGCGTCGGGTATTGCCCGCCGAGCACGCTGTTGCTGCCGAACACTTTCGAGCTCGAGTCGAGGCTGGTGTCCTGGATCAGCCTGGCCACCGCGACGCGGGTGATCGGCTTGGAGACACTGGCGATGCGAAAGCGGTGCGCCGGTCCGACCGGTTGGCCACGCTCCTTGTCCGCCAGGCCGTAGCCCGAGGCGAACACCAGCTTCTTGTTGCGGCTGATCGCGATCGACATGCCCGGGATGCCGTTGGCGCGCATGTACGCCTTCACCTTGCGCTCGATCAGCGCCAGGTCCTTCGCACGGAAGGTCGAGTTCTCCCAGACCCCATTGAAGCGCACGCCATTGCCGGCGTTGAAGGCCTCGATATAGCGAGGCTCCCAGCTCTGGTAGCGGTAGTTGTCGAACACCGCCTGGTAGTGCGCGGCGGGGATGCCGTGCCGCGCCGACCACTGCGGTCCGGACGCCCTGGTCCAGATCGCGGCGTAGCGGTCTGTGTTGCCCTGGCGGTAGCCGCTGACCACCTTCAGCCGGTAGCCCTGCTTGCCGAAATCGTCGAAGGCCTTCTGGTAGTCGACCGCCGACAGGCCGTGGCGAGCCACCCAGGCCGGGCCGCCCTTCTCGAAGATCGCGGCGAAGCGCGGCGAGCCGCCGAGGTCGAAGGCGCTGACGTGCGACAGGCCGTAGCCCTGCTTCGACAGGTCGCCGACCACGGTCTGGTACTGCTCGGCGGTCAGGCCGTGGCGGGCCTGCCAGGCCGGACCGCCCTTCTTTTCCCAGATCGCGGCGTAATGGGGCTTGCCGCCGACCGCGTAGCCGTTGACCCAGGTCAGCCGGTAGCCCTGTTTGACGTAGTCGCCGACGGCCGCCTGGTATTGCTCGGGGTCGAGCCCGTGGCGTGCGGCCCACGCGGGACCGCCGGTCTTCTTCCACAGCGCGGCGTAACGCGCGCCACCGCTGTCGTAGCCGGCGATCGAGGTCAGCCGGTACCCCTTCTTGCCGAAGTCGTCGAAGGCCTGCTGGTATTGCGCCGCGGTCATGCCGTGGCGTGCGGCCCACGTGGCCGCGTCGGCCGGCAGCGCCGCCAGCAGGGCCAGCGTGGTGGCGACCAGTGCGGCGGCGATGCGCGCTCGCTGGCGCGGCGCGGGAGGGTGGATCGTGTCCATGGTGGCTCCTGGAGGTTGTGTCGGATGTCGCGCGAGCGGCGGGGCGTCGCCATGTCGCATCGCACGCACGAAGGCAGTCGCGGAACGCGGCGAAAACCCGCCACGCTCCCGGGCGATGGGCTAGGGGTCGGCCTGCGGCACGGGATCGGACCGCGGCGCGTCGTCCCCTTCGACGGCCTTGCGCACGCGGCGCTCCACCGCCGGCATCAGCACCCCGACGAACATCCGCTTGAGCCCGTCCTTCAGTTCCCCGCTGGTGGAGGCCCCGGTGTCCGTGGGTTCGGACGCGGTATCGGCCGCGTCCAGTGGATCGGCGGGATCTGCCGCAAAGGCGTCGTCCTGAGATTGCGAAAGGGAGTCGAACGGCTCCCCGGATCCGGCGCCCGGTCCGGCATCCGCTTCGGACCCGGCATCGGCTCCGGCGGACGGATCGTCGAACGGGTCTGCTCCGGCTTCCTCGAACTCGCCCTGTAGGCCGTATCCGGTCTCGGTGTCCGACTCGTCGGCCGGTGGCTGCGCCATGGCGGGCAGCGCCAGCGCCAGGGCGAGCGCCAGCAGGAACAGGGTGGGGCGGGTGCGTTTCATGTCGATCTCCTGGGAACGGGAACCGGTGGCCGACGGCCACCTGTTCCTGCAGTCGGGATCGACGGGAGAAACCCGCCACGCGACCGCGCCCGTGGCGGGCGCGGCCTGGGTGCCGTTTCAGGCTGCCTTGCGTTCCGGCGCGGGCAGGGCGCCGAGGGCATTGGCGATCGACGCGGCGCGGTGTTCCGGGGACAGCCCGATGCCGTCCGCGCGCACGAGCTCGATGTCCTCCACGCCGAGGAAGCCCAGCGCATGTCGCAGGTAGGGTTCGACGAAGTCGGACGGCTGGCCGTCGTGCAGGCCCCCGGACGCGGTGGCGACGATCACCCGCTTGCCGCCCGCCAGGCCCTCGGGACCGTTGGCGGTGTAGCGGAAGGTGCGTCCGCGCACGGCGATGCGGTCGATCCAGGCCTTGAGCGTGGACGGGATGCCGAAGTTGTACATCGGCGCGCCGATCACCACGACGTCGGCTTCCAGGAACTCGCGCAGGGTGGCCTCGCCGCGCGCGGCTTCGAGCGCGTCGCTGCCGGGCAGGGTAGCCGCGGACAGGTGCGGCAGGGGGTCGCGGGCGAGATCGCGGGACTGGACTTCCAGCCCACTCACCCGGGTGCGCCAGCGTGCGACGATGGCGGCGGTGAGTTCGCGGGTGACCGACTGGTCGCCCAGGACGCTCGAATCGATCTGCAGCAGTTTCATGGGCCTGTCTCCTCGGGTTCGTTCGGCGGGCGCCGACGGGGAGACACATTAGTTCGTTGCATCAATAGGATAAACGTGGTCAAATGCCACGCATCGTTCTATTCAGGAGGTTAACGTGCAGGACCTCAACGATCTGTACTACTTCGCGATGGTGGTCGACCACGGCGGCTTCGCCGCTGCCGAGCGTGCGCTCGGGATTCCGAAGTCGCGCCTGAGCCGCCGCATCAGCCAGCTCGAGAACGAGCTCGGGGTGCGGCTGCTGCAGCGTTCCACGCGCCGCTTCGCCGTCACCGACGTCGGCCAGAGCGTGCACCGCCACGCCCAGTCGATGCTGGCCGAGGCGACCGCCGCGCGCGAGGTCGTCGACCGGCTCAGCGCGGAGCCGCGCGGGGTGGTGAAGGCCAGCGTGCCGGTGGGCGTGGCGCAACAGTTGATGCCCAAGCTGCTGCCGGATTTCCTGGCGCGGTTCCCGGACGTTCGCGTGCAGTTGCACGTCAGCAACCGCCGCGTGGACGTGATCAACGAAGGCTTCGACGTGGCGATCCGCGTGCGCACCAAGTTCGACGACGATGGCAGCCTGGTGATGCGCAGCTTCGGCATGATCCAGGAACTGCTGGTCGCAAGCCCGCGCTACCTCGACCGGGCCGGTCGTCCGAAGACCCCCGAGGACCTCGAAGGCCACACCTCGATGAGCATGGGCGAGGACGAGGGCCGGCAGCGCTGGGAGTTGCAGGGGCGCGATGGCGAGGTGCGCCGGATCGAACTCAAGCCGCGGGTTTCGGGCTTCGATTTCCCGATGCTGATGGACCTGGCCAAGCAGGGCCTGGGCATCACCATGCTGCCCGAGACCTTGTGCGCCGACGCGGTGCGCAACGGCGAACTGGAAGTGGTGCTGCCCGACTGGCGACTGCCGCAGGGCGTCGCCCACGCGGTGTTCGCATCGCGACGCGGCATGCTGCCGGCGGTACGCGTGTTCATCGATTTCCTTGCCGAGCGCCTGCCGACGCTGATCGAGGAATCCAGCCTCAACTGCCGGCACTGCGGCAAGGACGGCGATGCGAGCGTGGACACGGCGCGGATGGCCGGTTCCCGTCGCAAGCCGGAGGCGGCGCCCGCGCATGCGAGCGTGCGTTGACGCTGTGCGCGTCCGACGTGAAGCGGCGGCCGCGCCAGCGCAGCGAGGGCCCAAACCGGCGACAATGGGCATAGCCGGAAGGGTGGCAGAGTGGTCGATTGCAGCGGTCTTGAAAACCGCCGATGGGAAACCATCCGTGGGTTCGAATCCCACCCCTTCCGCCAGATCGTTCCAGCGTCCGGTCCGGGCGGCGCAATGCGCGTGCGCGCGGAGCGGGCGGTGTGCCGGTGTCCCGAGGTGCGCTGGCCTCCGTCAGGAAGGCCGCGCCCGGCGCGCCTCACTGGACCTGCATGACATCCTCGAGCCGCTCCAGCAGTTCGCGCGGACCCAGCTCGAACAGCGCATAGGCATCTGAGAATTCGAGCGGGTCGGTGAGGACCCCGCCGGTCGCCGGATGGTCGCTCAGGGGCACGTAGACGCTGAGGTCCGACGCGCCGATGCGCGGGGGCAGGGGACCAGGGCAATCCCTGGTGACCCCGTGCCACGGTCCGCCCAAGAAGGTCACGTGCATGTCGGTCGCTCCCAGCCTGGAAACACGCTAGACAGACAGGCGTGATGGAGGCGTCTTCGGCCAGCCGCCAACCCCTGGCAGCCGCACCGCTGACGCCATCTTCCCACGCCTGGCGTACCGTTCGCCCCGTGCAGATCTGCAGAATGGCCATGACGGACCGAAGGACAGCGCTACCGGCGCGCCGACGCATCGGCAATCGGGATGTGCAGGAACGGGGCGCGCAAGCCGCCGCACTGCGCTTGCAGGCGGTCGCAGGCATGGCGGCAGAAGGGCGCGTCGCTGACGGCTCGCCGGCGTCCGAGCGGGGTCTGGGCAGCGCCCGGATGGCGGATCGCGATCGCGATGGCTGATCGCGAGCCGTTGCCGCGCAGCTTCTACCTGCGCCATCCGGCGATCGTCGCGCCGGAGCTGCTGAACAAGATCCTCGTGCGTGCGGACGGTCGCGCCGGTCGCATCGTGGAGGTCGAGGCCTACGCCGGCAGCGAGGACCCGGCGGCGCACTCGCATCGCGGCCCGACCGCGCGCAACGCCAGCATGTTCGGGCCGGGCGGGCATCTGTATGTGTACCTGAACTACGGCATCCACTGGTGCGCGAACGCGGTCTGCGGCGAGGCGGGCGAAGGCCACGGGATCCTGCTGCGGGCGATCGAACCTCTCGCCGGGCTCCACCTGATGCGGCATGCGCGGGGGAAGCCGGCCAGGGACCGGGATATCGGGTCCGGCCCGGGCCGGCTCGGTCAGGCGATGGGCATCACCCGGGCGCTCGATGGCGCCGATCTCGTGACCGGGGAAGCGGGGCTGTGGATCGTGTCCGATGGCGTACCGCCACCGGAGTTCCCCGTGGTCGGCCCCCGCGTGGGTATCAGCCAAGCCGTCGAGTTGCCATGGCGCTGGTCGGTGCCCGCGAACCCGCACGTGTCGAAGGGTCGGCCCCGGCCCGGAGCGGGTCCCCGGCGTTCGCCGCGATGAGCGCCGGTCGCGTCATGGTCCCGGCCCGTGGATCCGCCGGGATCGCGCACCGTGTCGCGATGACGGCCCGGATATAGCATTCTGAGGGCTCTTCCGAACGGACCCCGAGGCCTGCAGGAAGCCCGTTCCGATCGATTCGCCGGCGACCTCCGGCGTGATCGCCGCCGTCGGACGAACCGCACAATCCGGCGCAAGGCGACTCCACGTGAAGACATTCGGCCTGTTCCTCATCACCGCGCTGGCCGAGATCATCGGCTGCTATCTGCCGTACCTGTGGCTGAAGCAGGGACGGTCGGCCTGGCTGCTGTTGCCGGCGGCGCTGTGCCTGGCGGCGTTCGTGTGGCTGCTCACGCTCCACGGCACCGCCGCCGGGCGGGTCTACGCCGCCTACGGTGGCGTGTACGTCGCCGCCGCGCTCGCGTGGCTGTGGGCGGTGGACGGGATCCGCCCCACGCCCTGGGATGTCGCCGGAGTGGCGGTGGCGCTGCTGGGCATGGGCATCATCATGTTCCAGCCGCGATGATCGCGGCGGACGCCGCCTGGTGGCTGATCGCCGGGGTCGCGCTGGTCGCGCTGCTCTATTCGTCGGTAGGCCATGCGGGCGCTTCCGGCTACATCGCGGTGATGTCGCTGCTGGGGCTGGCACCGGAACAGATCCGGCCCGCCGCCCTCGTGCTCAATATCCTGGTCGCGTCGATCGCGACCTGGCAGTTCCGTCGTGCCGGGCATTTTTCCTGGCTGCTGTTCTGGCCGTTCGCGCTACTGGCGGTGCCGCTGGCCTTCGTCGGCGGTTCCCTCGATCTGCCGACAAGGCTGTTCAGCCTCCTGGTCGGCGTGGTGCTGCTGGCCTCGGCCGCACAATTGCTCTTGCGGCCACCGCGCGAGGGCGCCACCGGCGTGCCCGGAAAGCCGGTCGCGCTCGCAGCGGGCGCGGGACTCGGGCTGCTGGCGGGCCTGACCGGCACCGGTGGCGGGATCTTCCTCACCCCGCTGCTGATCTTCATGCGCTGGGCGCGCGCGGGCACCGCAGCGGGCGTGTCGGCACCCTTCATCCTGCTCAACTCGGTCGCGGGGCTGGGCGGCAACCTCAGCGCCACGCAGTCGCTGCCGGGCTTCGTCCTGCCGCTGGTGCCGGCGGTGCTCATCGGCGGCTACGTCGGCTCGCACCTGGGCAGCCACCGGTTGCCGCACATCGCGATCAAGCGCCTGCTGGCGGTGGTGCTGGCGATCGCCGGCGCCAAGCTGCTGTTCGCCTGAGGACGCCGCGACCGGCCCGACGGGCGTTCTGTCGCAGGACGGGCCGGGAAGGCCGTGCGGCCCGCTCAGTCCACGTCGATGTCGAAGTGGAGCACGTCCTCGCGCACGCCGAGTTTCGTGTACAGCGCAACCGCGGGCGCATCCGGCGGATCGGCCTGCACGTAGATCATCCAGGCGCCGCGTTCGCGCGCGACCTCGCGCAGCTCGGCGATCAACGCGGTGGCGATGCCGCGGCGGCGATGCGCGGCATCGACCGCCAGGTCGTAGATGTAGATCTCGCTGCGCGCCTGTTCGAACTTCGGCAGTTCGTAGGCCGCCAGTCCGCCGACCACCTCGCCGCCCGCGACGGCCGCGATCGCGACGAACTGGCGACCCTCCAGCAGCGAGCGCAGATAGGCGTCGTCGGGCTGCGCGGTAGTGTAGGTGGCGCGATCCTCGAAGGCCTCGCCCATCATCGCCGTCGTCTCGCGAAGCGTGGCGACGTCGTCTCCGCCCAGGCGCCGGATGCGGAATGGTTCGTGCGTTGTCATCGGTTCTGTCCGAGCTTGCGGGATGCGGACGTGGATGTGGCCGAAGTGTCGTTCATCGGGTCCGCCACGCACAGCTGCGCGCACCTGCGCCCCCGTGCGGCGCGGGCATCGGCTTGCACATGCACGGCGCATGGCGCTAGCCTCCGGGTCAGGGGACGTACCACGAGGAAAACAGGGATGACGATCCGGGTGTTCATGGTCGACGACCATGCGCTGGTCCGCGCGGGAATGCGCATGATACTTTCGGGTGAAACCGACATCGAGGTGGTGGGCGAAGCGGAGAGCGGCGAGAGCGCACTGCCGCAGATCCGCAAGCTCAAACCGGACGTGGTGCTGTGCGACCTGCACCTTCCGGGCGTGAGCGGCCTGGAAGTGACCGAACGCGTGGTCAAGGGCCGGCACGCGAAGGTGATCGTAGTCTCGGTGCTGGAAGACGGGCCGATGCCGCGAAAGCTGATCGAGGCCGGCGCATCGGGCTACGTCGGCAAGGGCGGCGATTCGGCCGAGCTGTTGCGCGCGGTTCGCGACGTCGCCCGCGGCAAGCGCTACCTGGCCAGTGGCATCGCGCAGAAGCTGGCGCTGTCCGGATTGCTCGGGGGTGGTTCACCGTTCGACGAACTGTCGCCGCGCGAGCTGGAGATCGCGATGCTGCTGGTGCAGGGGTTGCGCCAGGAGGAGATCGCGAAGAAGCTCAGCCTCAGCCCGAAGACGGTCAATACGCACAAGTCGCGCTTGTTCCTGAAGCTGCAGATCGAGGACAACATCGCGCTGGCGCGACTGGCCAGCCAGTACGGGCTGATCGATCCGTCGCAGGTGCTGTAGGCGCTGCCGTCGCAGCTGCGGGCGCGGCGCTGTGCGAGCGTGGCGACGGCGCAGGCGCGATGCCACGGCGGAGCTCGCGAAGGCAGATGCGGCGATGCGCGATGGCGGGTGGTTCCCAGCTCGCGGGTCAAGCGACGCGCGGAAGGCCCTGAAACGCCGGGCCGCGATACCGGACGCCCGTCACGGGAGCCCGGCGCAGTGTGCGGTTGCGGGCGCGCAGGCGTGTCGATCGCAGCGTGATCGGGCCGGGTCCACCGCCATCGGCGGAACCCGGCCCTGTGCTGCGTCAGGCGCTGCGGGTCGTGGCGCCTTCGTCGCCGGTGTCGTCCCGCTCATCGTTGGCGCTGTCCACCACGTCGACCGCTTCCACCGCGTCCGCTGCCACGGCAGCGGGCGAGGCGTCCTGTTGCGCCACCTGCGGTGCCGACGCAGGCGGATCGAACAAGCCGGGCGCGACATCGGCGGGTGGTTGCGGCGCGGTCGCCGCGGCGTCCACGGCTTCCGGCGCTGCGGGTTCGACGTGTGCGACGGTTTCGGCCGCAGCACGCGTTTCGGCGATCACGGGATCCGCTGATACCGGTTGCGGCGCGGCTGCGTCCGGGATTGCCTCGTCGACGGGGGGTGCGGCTCCGGCCTCCACGTGATCGGGCGGCCCCGGGTTCGCGGACGCCTCTACCGGAGCCGGCCCGGTTGCGACATCCGTCACCGCCCGCGCCGCGGCATCCACCGCGTTGTCGGCCGGCTCCGCTTCGGCGAAGACCGCCTGCGGGCGTTCGGCTGTCCGGTCGGTCACGCCTGTCGTCGCGGAGCTGGCCACGTGCCCCGCGCCGGTCGACGCCGCGGCAGGTTCGCGGACGCGCCCGGGCGCCACCGGTGCGGGCGCGGCCGTGGCCGGTTCGTCGAACTCGAACTCGGGCTGGGTGCGCTGCGCGAGAACCTTCGCGACGGCATCGCCCTCGTCGTTGTCGTCCTCGGCGTCCATGTCGGAGTCGTCCAGGCCGTCGGCGGAAAGGCCCGCAGACGTCTCGCCGGCACCGCGACGGCGACGGCGTCCGCCACGGCGACCGCGGCGGCGGCGACCACCGGCCGCGGCGTCGTCTCCGCCTGCGGTGGCGCCGGAGGCCTCGTCGGCGCCAGCGCCGGCAGTCGTCGGGTGCGTGGCGAGCGCGTCGTCCTGTGTCGCCTCCGCGACGGAGAGGGGCGCCTGGACCGCGGCGGCGGCGATGGCGGGTACTTTCGCGACCTCGGTTTCGGCCACGGGCGCCTGCGTCTGCACCGTCGTCTCTTCCGGTTCGGATGGCTTGGGCTGGGTCGCCTTCTGTGCCTGCCTGGGTTTCTTCTGCGGCGGCGGCTGAGCGGTCTGCTGTCCGGGCTGCGATGTCGGCTGCCGGGCCTGCTGGCCGCGCGCCTGCTGGCCCTGGCGCGGCTCCTTCTGTGCCTGCGCGGCCGGCTGCGCCGCGCCGTCGCGTCGGGAGGGCTTGCCGTTGCGCTCGCGGCGTGCGCCGCCGCTGCGATCACTGCGATCGCTGCGTTCATTGCGTTCGCCACGGGCAGTGCGCTCGCCGCGCTGTTGCGGGGTGGTTTGCGGGGCCGGGGCGGGAGTGCTCGCCGGCTCGCCACCGAGAATCCGCCTGACCCAGCCGAACAGCCCACCGCCGGCGGCGACGGGCGCGGCTACCGGCACCGGCACAGGGGCGGGCGGCGGCGCGACGGGTTCCGGCTGCGCTTCGCGGATCGGCGCGGGTTGCGCCGGCCGCACGTTGGTGACCGCGGGCGGGGGCACGTTGAGGTTGTTCTTGGTCAGCGCGATCGTCGCCACCCGGCGTGGCGTGCCGCGCTGGTAGCTCGGGCGGCTGGACTCTTCGCCCAGCTCGTTCTCGCGCAGGCGCGTGACTTCGTAGTGCGGCGTGTGCAGTTGTTCGTCGGCGACGATCACGATCGGCGCGTCGTGGCGCTTCTCGATCTCGGCCAGCGCGCCGCGCTTCTCGTTGAGCAGGAAGTTGGCGATCTCCACCGGCGCCTGCACCAGCACCTGGCCGGTGTTGTCCTTCATCGCGTGCTCTTCGGCGACGCGGATGATCGACAGGCTCAGCGACTCGACGCTGCGCATGCGGCCGTGGCCCTCGCAGCGCGGGCAGACGATCTGGCTGGATTCGCCCAGGCTCGCGCGCAGGCGCTGGCGGCTCATCTCCAGCAGGCCGAACTTGGAGATCCGGCCCAGCTGCACACGCGCGCGGTCGTACTTGAGCGCGTTCTGCAGCTTGTTCTCGACTTCGCGCTGGTGCTTGCCCGAGTCCATGTCGATGAAGTCGATCACCACCAGTCCGCCGAGGTCGCGCAGGCGCATCTGCCGCGCGACTTCCTCGGCCGCCTCGAGGTTGGTGTTGAACGCCGTCTCCTCGATGTCGCCGCCCTTGGTGGCGCGCGCGGAGTTGACGTCGATCGCGGTCAGGGCTTCGGTCTGGTCGATCACCAGGGCGCCGCCGGAGGGCAGGCGCACGGTGCGCTCGTAGGCCGCCTCGATCTGCGATTCGATCTGGTAGCGGTTGAACAGCGGGACGTCGTCGGTGTAGTGCTTGAGCTTGCGCAGGTTGTGCGGCATCACCTGCTCGACGAAGTCGCGCGCCTCTGCGTACATCTCCGGGGTGTCGACCAGGATCTCGCCGATGTCGGCGCGCATGTAGTCGCGCAGCGCGCGGGTGATCAGGCGCGATTCCTGGTAGATCAGGAACGGCGAGGGCTTGCTCAGCGCGGCCTCGGCGATCGCGCGCCAGATCGAGAGCAGGTAGTCCAGGTCCCACTGCAGCTCTTCGGCGTCGCGGCCGACGCCGGCGGTGCGGATGATCACGCCCATCTCGTCGGGGATCTGCAGCGCGTCCATCGCCTTCTTCAGCTCGGCGCGGTCGTCGCCCTCGATCCGGCGCGAGACGCCGCCTGCTGTGGGCGAGTTCGGCATCAGCACCATGTAGCGGCCGGCCAGCGAGATGAACGTGGTCAGGGCGGCGCCCTTGTTGCCGCGCTCTTCCTTGTCGACCTGGACCACGACCTCCTGGCCTTCGCGCAGGAGTTCCTTGATGTTGCCGGAGCGGTGGTCGGCGCCGGCCTGGAAGTAGTCGCGGGAGATTTCCTTCAGCGGCAGGAAGCCGTGGCGCTCCGAGCCGTATTCGACGAAGGCCGCCTCGAGGGACGGTTCGAGCCGGGTGATGCGGCCCTTGTAGATGTTGGACTTCTTCTGTTCGCGGGACGGCTGTTCGATGTCGATGTCGTACAGGGACTGGCCGTCGACGATGGCCACGCGCAGTTCTTCGGCCTGCGTGGCGTTGATGAGCATTCGCTTCATGGTTGCATTCCTTGCGCTGCCCGCTGTCCCGTGCCTTGTTCAGGCAAGCGGGAGCAGACGCGCGGAACGCCGGGGCGTTTCGCCTGGAGCTTCGGTTGGCCGCCAGCCGCGCAAGCGCAGCGGCGATCCCGGGTTTCCAGCGCTACGACACCACGGCGGACCGCGGGAGCGCTTCAATTCAAAAAAGTGTTGCAGGGCCGGCGGCTAACTCGGGACGGCCTTTCGGGCCGGCTCTCGCGCCGCGCGGGACATGTTCAGCACCGCTGCCTTCGCACCGGGCGATGTCCGGGACTGCCGCCCAGCCGCTAACATGGCCGCCCCGGGGGCGGTGGTCGCGCACTCGACGGGTCTCGCGGAAGGCGGGCTTTCGGCCCGGGAATCTTCCAGCGAAATCAGCACCTTATCTCGCCCGCCGAGTGTATCAGATAAAGCAGGACAATGAACGAGACCCGGTCCCAACCCGCCCCGGCCGGCGGCGTCCGCACCGTCCAGGTGGATGCAGAGCGTGCCGGACAGCGGCTCGACAATTTCCTCCTGTCCCAGCTCAAGGGGGCGCCGAAGTCGCTGGTCTACAAGATCGTGCGCAGCGGACAGGTGCGGGTGAACGGTGGCCGGGCCAAGCCGGAGACACGGCTGCAGGACGGCGATCAGGTGCGGATCCCGCCGGTGCGTCTCGCCGAAGCCGGAGACCGGGGTGTGCCGGCGAAGGGGCTGCTGGCGGCGATGGCGGCCAGCATCGTGTACGAGGACGCGCGCCTGCTGGCGATCAGCAAGCCGTCCGGGATCGCCAGCCACGGCGGCAGCGGGATCAGCTTCGGCGTGATCGAGACCCTGCGCGCGCTGCGCCCGGGCGAGCCGCTGGAACTCGTGCACCGGCTGGACCGGGACACCTCCGGGCTGATGGTGGTCGCGAAGAAGCGTTCGGCGCTGCGCGAACTGCAGGCGCTGATGCGGGAGGAGGGCGGCATCGCCAAGCGCTACCTCGCCCTGCTGGCCGGCAGGATGCCCGACGGGGCGATGAGCGTGGACGCGCCGCTGCACATCGGCCTGCGCCAGGGCGGCGAACGCCACGTGCAGGTGCATGCGGACGGCAAGCCTTCGCTGAGCCACTTCCGCGTGCTCGAGCGCCGCGGCGGGCATTCCTACTGCGAGGTGCGGATCGAGACCGGCCGCACCCACCAGATCCGCGTGCATGCGCAACACATCGGCCATCCGGTGGCCGGCGACGACAAGTACGGCACAGTCGAGGTCAACCAGCGCCTGCGCGACCAGGCGGGCCTGAAGCGGCTCTTCCTGCACGCCGCCTCGCTCGAATTCGCGCTCGACGGCGGCAAGGCTCCCTACGTGCTCGGCGCGCCGCTGGCGCGGGAGCTGGTCGAGGTGCTGGACCGGCTGGGGTAGCTTCCGCGCGCGTCATTCCACCGGCCGGCCGTAGGTCTCGGCCATCATTTTCCTGTAGTCGTCCATCGGTGGCAGGCCGGCCGAACGACGGCGGGCGTCGAGCCCGGCCTCGTCCTCGGCCGGCCGCATGCGCATCATGCCGTCGTCGCCGGTGTGGAACTGCGTGCCGTAGCGTTGCCGCTTGCCCTGCGCGACCAGCACGCGGTCGGTGAGCAGCGCGAGATCCTGCGGGGCCGCCGACCCTTTCGCGACCGCGGCCTCCAGCAACGGCAGGACGGATGCCTGGAAGGCCGGGTCGTGGCCGGCATGCTGCGCGATCATCCAGGCCGCGCGCGCGCCGTCGCGACCCACGAGGTCGCTGTCCGGCCATCCGGTTTCCGCGATGATCTGCCCGAGCCAGCGGGTGTTGTCCGCATCGACCGCTGCGACCGTCCGCCATGCCTCGTCAGCCGCCGAGTCTCCCTGCTTGTCCAGCGCGGCCGCCCGGGCTTCCTGGTCTCGCGCCGCGCGCCGCAACAGCTGCTCGCGCAGTGGGGCATCGATGCGCGCCACGCGCTGCGCCTCCAGTTCCTCCACCTCCGGGAGCAGTGCCTGCCAACCCGGCTGTGCGCGCAGCGCTTCCAGTCCGGGCCGCGAGCTCTCGCGCAACTCTTGCGGTGGAACCCGTCCGGCGGGCAACTGTCGCCGCAGGTACGCGAGGGCTTCCTCGAAGCGCCCCGCCCGCGAAAGGCACTCGGCCGCAAGCAGTTCGCCGCCGATCGCGACCGGCACGCCCGATGCCTCCACGGCCAGAAGCACGTCGGCGCATCGCGCGTAGTCGCCCGCCTCGTAAGCTTCCGACCCCGCCATGAAGGAGGGGGGTTGCGTCCAACTGGGTGCGACCGCCAGCAGCAGCCAGGCGGCGCGCCTCACGACGCCAGCGCGTCCGCCTTGGCTGCGCAGATGAAGTCGTTCTCGCTCAGGCCGCCGACATCGTGCGTGGAGAAGCGCACCACGCAGCGGTCGTAGTGCACGCCCAGGTCGGGATGATGGTCCTCGCGATGGGCGAGGTAGGCCAGCGCATTCACGAAAGCCATCGTCCGGTAGTAGTCCTCGAACGGGAAGGTCTTCGTCAGCGCGCGGCCGTTCTCGGCGAGCTCCCAGCCCGGGATCTCGGGCAGAAGTTCGCGGATGCGGGCTTCTCCAAGCCGGTGCTCGCCGCCGCGGCGCGGGAGGCAGTGGGCCTGGACGAGGGGGATCAGGTCCGACATGGCGCAATCTCCTGTGGCTGTTGGCGCCACGAATGAACGGATCGTGTGCGGGGGCGCCTGCCGCCGCGCGGGGTGCGGGCATCGCGCGGGGCTGGCCCTAGAATACGTCGAAACACGGACCCGACCATGATCCAGATTTCCGACAACGCGCAGGCGCATTTCCGCAAGCTGATCGAGCGCGAAGCGCTGCCCGGCCTCGGCGTGCGCCTGGCCGCGGTGCACCCGGGCACGGCGCGGGCCGACGTGCGGCTCGAGTTCACCGAGCCCGCCGACCTGCAGGGCGATGAATGGGCGATCGACTGCGAGGGCTTCACGCTCTGGCTGGACCCGGTGAGCGCACCGTTCCTCGACGGTGCGCAGATCGATTACGAGTCGCGCGCGACAGGCGGGCAATTGCAGATCCGGGCGCCCAAGATCAAGGGCGAGGCGCCACCGGAATCGGCGTCGATGGTCGAACGGGTGCGCTGGCTGATCGAGTCCGAGATCAACCCGCAGCTGGCCATGCACCGCGGCCACGTCGCGCTGCAGGAAATCACCGCCGACGGCGTGGTGGTGCTGCGCTTCGGCGGCGGTTGCCACGGCTGCGGCATGGTCGACGTCACCCTGAAGCAGGGCATCGAGCGCACGCTGATGGACAAGGTGCCGGGCGTGACCGCGGTGCGCGACGCGACCGACCACGAGACCGGGACGGCGCCCTACATGCCACGCGGCGCGGACTGACGGAACGCGGGCCGGGTGTTCTCGTCCAGCGAACTGATCGAAGCGGTCCGGCGCTCGCTGCGCAAGGGACGTTCGATCCGCCCGCCGCGGCCCGTCGGGGAGTTCCCCCCGGGCTGGGACGAGTGGTTCGCGACTTCGCGACTGGAGGCCCGTCGCATCGCGGTGGAGGCCGGAGCACTGGTGTCGGTGTTCCTTGCCCGCGCGCCGGTCTACGCGCGCGGCTACCGACGGCTCAACGGCCTGCAGGCGTTCGTGCGGCTGTGGCGGGCGGACTGGCGCGAGCGTCCGGCGCCCGATCGCCGCACGCGGATGTTCGCGATCGGCACGTCCCTGCTGCTGCACCTGTTGTGGTTGCAGCTGATGATCATGTTCATGGTCGGGCGTTTCCCGAACGAGGAAGCCGAGGCCGAGCGGCTGGGCGAGAACGTCACCCAGGTGGAGTTCATCGGCGAGGGCACCCCGCAGGACGAGGGTGGCGGCACGCAGCAGGCCGAACTGATGGTGCCGCAGGTGGCGGCCAGCCCGGCACCGGCCGCCACGGCACCGGCCGCGAGCGTGCCGGAGGCGTCGCCACCGCCTCCGCCGCCTTCCGTGGCCGACGTCGAACTGCCGCAGGAACAGCCGCCGCCGATCGCCGCGCAGCCGCTGGAGGTGACCGATACGCCGCAGCCCGACAGCGACTTCGTGCTGGTGCCGCCGACCCTCGACGTTCCGCAGCCGCCGGTGCTGGCCACGCCGGAGCTGAGCGCGCCGACGCCCGAGGTGCGCGTGGTCGAAGTGCCGATGGTGACGCCGCCGCCGCAGATCCGGCCGTTGCCGCGTCGCGACGTCAACGTGCCCGACGTGCGGCAGCCGGAGGTCGAGATCGTCGAACGTGCCGTGCCCGCTCCCGCGCCGGAGATCGCACTACGGGTTCCCCGCACCACCGCGCCGGCGGCGCCCGAACTGCGTCGCGACGGACCGGCGATCGCCCAGCGCGACATCGAACTTCGCGCGCCAAGCCCCGGGGCCGGCTCCGCCGATCGCGCGACGGACAGCACCGCGCAGGGCACGCCCGCGGCCGCCGGCACCGCGTCTTCGTCCTCCACCGAAGCAGGCGGGCGACGCGAGGCCGGGCAGGGCGCCACGCCGTCGGCATCGACGGCCGGCGCGGGACCGGCATCGAGCCCGGCACCGGGCGCGCTGCCTTCGCCAAGGCGCGGCGACGACTGGGGCGATTCCGACCGCAACGTGCCCGGCGGGCAGTCGGGAAGTCCATCGGGGCTGTTCAACGCGGACGGCAGTCCACGCCTGGCGGGCAACACCGGCAACGTCGGCGGTGGCCTGCCGCCCGGGACCATCACCGAGGACTTCGAAAAGATCGACCGCATGGGGACCTGGCTCAAGCGCCCGCCGATCGGCTACGAGCCGAGCAGCTTCGATCGTTTCTGGGTGCCGCACGAGACCCTGCTCGAGGAATGGGTCCGGCGCAGCATCAAGGAAGTGTTGATCCCGATTCCCGGCACCGGCAAGCGGATCCGCTGCACGGTGGCGATGCTCATGCTGGGCGGCGCCTGCGGGATCAGCGATCCGAACATGCTCGATATCGAGGCCGAGGCGCGCAAGCCGCCGGACGTGCCGTTCAAGCGCGAGCTGCAGGAAGACCAGGACAGCCTCGGACCGGCGCCGGCCACACGCTGAGGGCGTGCGCGCCATTGCCGCGGACGTGCGGTCGCGCCCGAGATCGGGCAGCGGGATCGTGCGCGGCGCAGCAGCACAAGGCCCCTGCGGCAATATGGGCTGAAGCAGGCCTCCGTAGGAGCGCCTTCAGGCGCGACCGGCGCCCCGGGTAGGGCCCCCGGCCTCGACACGCCGCGGCCGGCAACGCCACGCGATCGCGCCCATGAAAAAGACCCGCGATGCGCGGGCCTGTTTCGAGGCCGCCGCCGGGCGCCGGGGTCAGTGCGCGCCGTGCAGGTCCCGCAACTGCGAGGGACGCGAGGCGAAGTACGCGGCCAGGTCGGCGATCTGCTGGTCGCTGAGGTTGGCCGCCTGCTGCGACATCAGCGCGTGCTCGCGCTTGCCGTCGCGGTACTGCACGATCGCGTGCTCGAGATAGTCGTAGTACTGGCCGCCGAGCTTGGGGTAGCTGTCGTCCAGCGGCGCATTGCCGTCGGCGCCGTGACAGTCGATGCAGGACTGGCCGGTGGCCTGGCCCTTGGCATTGGCCAGCGTCTCGCCCTCGGCAAGCCGGCCGGTGGGCAGGCCGGCGGAGGACGACTTCGCGCCTGCGGCATTCCCGGCGCCCGGGTCGCCGCCGCAGGCGGCAAGGGCGAATGCGAACAGCAGCGCGGCGGCCAGCGGGCCGACGCGGGCGGGACGGGCGGTGGTGCGGCTCATGGCTTCAGCTCCGACAGGAAGGCGGCGATATCGGCGATGTCCTGGTCGGAAAAGCTCTGCGCCTGCGCTTCCATGGTCGGGTGGGTGCGGGTGCCCTTCCTGTATTCGCTCAGCGCATTGGTGAGGTAGAGCGCCGACTGTCCGCCGATCCGCGGCACGTGGTAGGTCGGATAGACGTTCTTGTAGCCGACGATGCCGTGGCAGCCCTGGCAGGTGTAGGTCAGCAGGCGCCCGGTGTCCGCATCGCCGGTCAGCACCGCCGGGGTGGCCGCGGGCGCGGGCGCCGGCGTGGCGGCGGCTCGCGCTGCGGTGGTTTCGGCCGGCGCTGCTTCGGCTGGTGCGGCTTCGGCCGCGGGTGTTTCGGCATCCTGGGCCGGCGCAGTGCGCGGCAGGGAAGCCAGCGCGAGCAGCGCAACGGCGAGGCTGGCGGCGATCGTCAACGGTCGCGTCATGAAGTGTGTCCGCAGTCCTGGTGGCTGTATGGCTCGAGGTATCGGCATCGGCGACGACGTGCATCGGCGCGCAATCGGGCCAGTATAGCTTGCGCTCCACCGACTGTTAACGGATCGGCGAGTCGCGCGATCCCGCTTGCGGGCAGTCGCGCGAGCCGCAATGGCTGCAACCGGCCCGGTCACGTCCGCATCCCTGCCTGCGTCCACGACCTGCCGCCGGGAGTCACCATGACCTTCGGCGGATACCGCCCGCAGTCCGGGTGATATACCTTGCTACAACACCATAGGGGCCTCGCCAAATCCATGTACACGAACCGAATTTTCCCCGGGTTCCGCCCGGTCCTGGTCATCGGCATGCTGTCGGCCGCGCTGCTGCTGGCTGGCTGCGGTGGCGGCGGCGACGCCAACGCGAAGGACGCGGAAAACAAGGGTCCGGACGCGATCCCGGTCGAAGTCGAGAAGGTGGCGCGGCGTGCGATCGCGGCCAGCTACGCCAACACCGCGACCCTCGAGCCCCTCGCCGAATCGCAGGTGGTGGCCAAGACCTCGGGCGTGGCGCTGCAGGTGCTGGTGGAGGAGGGTCAGGCGGTTCGGGCCGGGCAGCCACTGGTGCGGCTGGACGCCGACCGCGCGCGCCTGCAGGCCGCGCAGAGTTCCGCCCAGTTGCGCAAGCTCGAGGCCAACTTCAAGCGTGCCCAGCAACTGGAATCGCAGCAGATGGTCAGCGCCAACGACCTCGACCAGTTGCGCTACGACCTCGAGAACGCGCGCGCGGTGAACCGCCTCGCCGATCTCGAACTGTCCTACACCCACGTGGTCGCGCCGATCTCGGGCGTGATCGCCTCGCGCGACATCAAGCCGGGCAACTTCGTGCAGATCAACTCGCCGATCTTCCGCATCGTCGACAGCAGCCGGCTCGAGGCCACGCTCAACGTACCCGAGCGCGAGATCGCCAAGCTCAAGCCGGGGCAGGCGGTCGAACTGATCGCCGACGCGCTGCCGGGCAAGCGCTTCACCGGCACCGTGGACCGGGTGTCGCCGGTGGTGGACACCGGCACCGGCACCTTCCGCGTGGTCGCCGCGTTCGCCGGCGACGGCGGGCTGCAGCCGGGCATGTTCAGCCGCCTGTCGATCAATTACGACCAGCGTGCCGATGCGCTGGTGGTGCCGCGCGTCGCGTTGCTCGAGGATGGCGGCGCGCCGGCCGTGTATGCGGTCCGCGACGGCAAGGCCTCGCGCATCGGGGTGACGCTGGGCTATGCCGACGGCGGCTGGATCGAGGTGCGCGAGGGACTGGAGGAGGGCGACGCGGTGGTCGTCGCCGGCAAGGCCGCGCTGCGCGAAGGCAGCGCCGTACAGGTGCTGGGCGAAGCCGCGGCCGACAAGGCGAAGCCGGAACCGGCCGCGGCGGCGCAGGCGGGCAACTGATGGGTCCGCACGATCCGCCGCCCGGAGGCGGCTTCGACCTGGTCGAGTTCGCCACGCGGCGCCGCGTCACCATCGCGATGATGACGCTGACCCTGGTGCTGTTCGGCCTGATCTCGCTGTCGGGCCTGAAGGTCGAGCTGCTGCCCGACCTGAGTTATCCCACGCTGACCGTGCGCACCGACTACGAAGGCGCCGCGCCGGCGGAAGTCGAGACCCTGATCTCGCAGCCGGCCGAGGAGGCGCTGGGCGTGGTCAAGGGATTGCGCAAGCTCAAGTCGATCTCGCGCACGGGACAGAGCGACGTCGTGCTCGAGTTCGCCTGGGGCACCGACATGGAGCAGGCCGGGCTCGACGTGCGCGACAAGATGGAGACGCTGCAGTTGCCGCTGGAGGCCAGGCCGCCGGTGCTGCTGCGCTTCAATCCCTCGACCCAGCCGATCATGCGCCTGGCGCTGTCCTCGACCCAGGAAGGCGGCAGCGAGGCGGACGCCGTGCGCCGTCTGATGGAACTGCGGCGCTATGCCGACGACGACCTCAAGCGCAAGCTCGAGCCGGTGGCGGGCGTCGCGGCGGTCAAGGTCGGGGGTGGGCTCGAGGACGAGATCCAGGTCGACATCGACCAGCGCAGGCTGGCCCAGCTCGGACTGTCGCTGGACAACGTGATCCAGCGCCTGCAGCAGGAGAACGTGAACCTCTCCGGCGGCCGCCTGGAAGAGGGCTCGCAGCGCTACCTGGTGCGCACGGTCAACCAGTTCGCCACGGTCGAGCAGATGCGCGAGATGCTGCTGACCACCGCGGGCGGCGCGTCGGGCGCAGCCTCCACCGGCGAGAACCGGCAGCTGATGACCGCGATCCTGGGCAGCCGCGATCCGAACGTGATCGCCGCCCTGCGCAGCGACGGCAGCGGTGGCGGAAGCTCGCCGGTGCGGCTGCGCGACGTGGCCGAGGTGCGCCAGGGCTACAAGGAGCGCGAGGCGGTGATCCGCAGCGCCGGCCACGAGGCGGTCGAGCTGGCGATCTACAAGGAAGGCGACGCCAACACCGTGGCCACCGCCGACGCGCTCGAGACGCGGCTGAAGCTGGTCCGCGAGCAACTGCCGCGCGACATCGAGATGACCGTGGTCGAGGACCAGTCGGTCTTCATCCGGCACGCGATCCGCGACGTCAAGGTCGACGCGGTGATCGGCGGCATGCTCGCGATCCTGATCATCTTCCTGTTCCTGCGCGATGGCTGGAGCACGTTCGTGATCTCGCTGTCGCTGCCGGTCTCGATCATCACCACGTTCTTCTTCATGGGCCAGCTGGGCCTGAGCCTCAACCTGATGTCGCTCGGCGGCCTGGCGCTGGCGACGGGACTGGTGGTCGACGACTCGATCGTCGTGCTCGAATCGGTCGCCAAGGCGCGCGAGCGCGGGCTGGGCATCCTGGAGGCGGCGATCTCGGGCACGCGCGAGGTGTTCATGGCGGTCGTGGCCTCGACCCTGACCACGATCGCGGTGTTCCTGCCGCTGGTCTTCGTCGAGGGCATCGCCGGCCAGCTGTTCCGCGACCAGGCGCTGACCGTGTCGATCGCGATCGCGGTCTCGCTGGTGGTGTCGATGACCCTGGTCCCGATGCTCAGCTCGCTCAAGGGACGTCCGCCGATGGCGTTCCCCGAGGAGGAGCCGCATCCGCAGTGGCGGCCGGCGAGCCGCTGGAAGAAGCCGGTCGCCGCGACCGGGCGCGGCGTCGGCGCCACCATCCGTTGGCTGTTCTTCGCGGTCGTCTGGGCCCTGGTGCGCCTGTGGCGTGGACTGGTGGCCGTGGTCGGGCCGGTCATGCGCAAGGCCAGCGACCTGGCGATGGCGCCCTACAACCGCGCAGAGGCGCGCTACCTGCGGATGCTGCCGGCGGCGCTGGCGCGGCCCTGGCCGGTGCTGGTCGGCGCGGCGCTGGCGTTCGCGCTGACCGTCGCGGCGTTGCCGTTCCTGGGCCTGGACCTGATCCCGCAACTGGCGCAGGACCGGTTCGAGATGACCGTCAAGCTGCCGCCGGGCACGCCGCTCGCGCAGACCGATGCGCTGGTGCGCGACGTCCAGCGCAGGCATGCCGACGAGGAAGGCGTGCGCCTGCTGTACGGCGTCTCCGGCACCGGCACCCGGCTCGATGCCAGTCCCACCGAGAGCGGCGAGAACATCGGCAAGCTGTCGGTGGTGATGGACGACACTGCGCGCGAGGCGGCGCTGGTCGAGCGTTTGCGCGGCACCATGCAGGCCTACCCGTCGGCGCAGGTGGATTTCGCGCGGCCGGAACTGTTCTCGCTGTCGCCGCCGCTGGAGATCGAGATCGAGGGCAGCGACCTGGAGGCGATCCGCGTCGCCGGCGTGCGCCTGGCCGGCCTGATGCGCGCCAACCCCAACTACGCCGACGTGACCTCGACGGTGGAGCAGGGATTCCCCGAGATCCAGGTCGTGTTCGACCAGGACCGCGCCGCGGCGCTGGGCCTGACCACGCGCCAGATCGCCGATGCGGTGGTCAACAAGGTGCGCGGCAACGTCGCCACCCGCTACAGCTTCCGCGATCGCAAGATCGACGTGCTGGTGCGGGTGCAGGAATCCGAGCGCTCGTCGGTGGACGACATCCGCCGCCTGATCGTGAACCCGGCCGGGGGCAGCCCGGTGGAGCTGGCCTCGGTCGCCGAGGTGGTCTCGACCACTGGCCCCAGCGAAATCCATCGCGCCGACCAGCGCCGGGTGGCGATCGTGTCGGCCAACCTGCGCGACATCGACCTGGGCACCGCGATCGCCGACGTGGAGAAGATGGTGGCCGACAACCCGCTCGGCACCGACGTGGTCGTGCGCATGGGCGGCCAGGGCCAGGAGCTGGGCGACTCGGTGCGTTCGCTGCTGTTCGCGTTCGCGCTGGCGGTGTTCCTTGTGTACCTGGTGATGGCCTCGCAGTTCGAATCGCTGCTGCATCCGTTCGTGATCCTGTTCACCATCCCGCTGGCGATGGTCGGCGCGGTCGCGGCGCTCATGCTCACCGGTTCGCCGATCTCGGTCGTCGTGTTCATCGGTCTGATCCTGCTGGTCGGGCTGGTGGTGAAGAACGCCATCATCCTGATCGACAAGGTCAACCAGTTGCGGGAGGCCGGCATCGCCAAGCGCGAGGCCCTGGTGGAGGGCGCACGCTCGCGCCTGCGGCCGATCATGATGACCACGCTGACCGCGGTGTTCGGCTTCATGCCGTTGGCGCTGGCCTTCGGCGAAGGTGCCGAGGTGCGCTCGCCCATGGCGATCACGGTGATCGGCGGCCTGCTGGTGTCGACCCTGCTCACCCTGCTGGTGATTCCGGTGGTCTACGACCTGCTGGACCGCAAGCCAGACGAGCATTACGCCGAGCGCGGCCGCCGCGCGCGCAACACCGCCGCGCAGGTCGCCGAGGTACTGTCGCACGAACAGGACGCGCTGGACGGCCCGGGCGCGAGGGGCTGAGGCGATGAACATCACCGAGATCTCCATCCGCCGGCCGGTCACCACGATCATGCTGTTCGTGTCGATGGTGGCGATCGGCCTGATCGCCTCGTTCCGGCTTCCGCTCGAAGCCGAGCCCGAAGCCACGATCCCGTTCTTCTTCGTGTCGCTGCCGTATGCGGGCTCCACCCCGGAAGAGGTGGAACGCAACATCCTGCGGCCGGTGGAGGAGGCGCTGGCGACGATGTCCGGCATCAAGACGATGCGTTCGCGCGCCAATGCCGAGGGCGGACAGATCCAGGTCGAGTTCAGCGACTGGGGACGCGACATCGCCATCGCCGCCTCCGAGGCGCGCGAGCGCATCGACGCGGTCCGGGACCAGTTGCCGGACGACTTCCGCCGTTACTACGTGCAGCGCTGGAGCACCAGCGATCGGGAGGCGCTGAGCCTGCGCCTGACCAGCGACGAGGACCTGACCGCGCGCGCCGACCTGATCGAGCGCAGCATCAAGCAGCGGCTCGAGCGCCTGCCCGGGGTGGCGCGCGTCGAAGTGGAGGGCGTGGCCCGGCAGGAGGTGCTGATCGCGCTCGACAAGGACCGGCTCAGCGCGCATGGCGTGGCCCTGAACGAACTGGTGCAGCGCCTGCAGGCGGCGAACTTCTCGGTCTCCGCGGGGCAGATCACCGAATCCGGCCGGCGCCTGCGCGTACAGCCGCGGGGCGAGCTGCAGGAACTGCAGGCGTTGCGCGACCTGCGGGTCGACGAGCGCGGCACGCGCCTGTCCGACATCGCCGGGGTCAGCCTGCAACCGCAGCGCATGAGCTACGTGCGGCAGATGGAGGGCAGGCCCAGCGTCGGGGTCGACGTCTACAAGGAACGCGCCGCGAACCTGGTGGACCTCTCGCGCGCGGTGCGCGCCGAGATCGCCGTGCTGGAGGACGATCCGGCGATGCGCGGCGTCGGCATCGAGATCACCGACGACCAGGGCGAGGCGGTGACCGGCTCGCTGCTGGCGCTGGCCGAGGCGGGCGGCATCGGCCTGGCGCTGTCGATCATCGTGCTGTACGCGTTCCTGCGCCACTGGCCGTCCACGCTGATGGTCACGACCGCGATCCCGATCTGCTTCATCATGACCCTGGGCTTCATGTACTTCGCCGGCATCTCGCTCAACATCATCTCGATGATGGGCCTGCTGCTGGCGGTGGGCATGCTGGTCGACAATGCCGTGGTGGTGGTCGAGAGCATCTACCAGGAACGCGAGAAATACCCCGACAAGCCCTGGCTCGCCTCGATCATCGGCACCCGCCACGTCGCCATCGCGCTTTCGGCCGGCACCCTGTGCCACTGCGTCGTGTTCCTGCCGATGATGTTCGGCGAGCGCAACATCATCACCATTTACCTCACCCAGCTGGCCCTGACCATCTCGGTTTCCCTGCTGGCCTCGTGGCTGGTCGCGGTGAGCCTGATCCCGATGCTGTGCGCGCGGATGAAGACGCCGCCGGCGGTGAAGTCGCCGTTCATCACCCGCATGCAGAACCGCTATGCCCGCGTCCTGCGCTGGACGCTCGATCACCGCGGCTGGAGCGTCGCCGGCATCCTCGCGATCTCGCTGCTGAGCGTCTACCCGATGATGAACACCAAGGGCGGCGGCGACGACGGCGACCCGAGCCAGGTCAACATCTTCTACCAGTGGAAGGGCGCCTATTCGAAGGAGGAGATGGGCAGGGAGGTCGCGCGGGTCGAGCGGTACGTCAACGCCAACCGCGAGGAGTTCCGGATCGAGAAGGTCTACAGCCGCTACAGCGAACAGGGCTGGGCCTCGACGCGACTGTTCCTCGACGTCGAGGACCGCGCATTGAGCCTGCAGATCCAGGAGAAGATCCGCGAGGGCCTGCCGCAGTCGGCGCGCGCCAAGATCGGCCTCGGCTGGCCGGGCGGCATGGGCAACGAGGGCGAGGGGATCCGCTTCAGCCTGATCGGCGATTCCACCCAGGTGCTGATGGAACTGGCGGCCGACATCGTGCCGATGCTCGGGCGCAACGAGAAACTGCGCGACGTGCGCGTGGACACCGGCGACGCCAACACCGAGCTGTCGGTGCGCGTGGACCGCGAGCGCGCTGCGGCCTACGGCTTCAGCGCACAGGAGGTGGCGCAGTTCGTCGGCATGGCGCTGCGCGGATCGTCGCTTCGCGACTTCCACCGGGGGGACGTCGAGATCCCGGTCAACGTCCGCTTCGCCGGTTCCGACGACTACGGCATCGAGGACCTGTCGGGCTTCATGGTGCGCGCCCCCAACGGCACCCAGGTGCCGCTGCTGGCGATGGTGGATGTCGGGCTCAATCCGGCGTCGACCTCGATCCAGCGGCTGAACCGCCAGACGATGCTGAGCATCGAGGCCGGCATCGCCAAGGACGTCCCGATGGACGAGGCGCGCAAGGCGATCGAAGCCGCGCTGGACGGCATGGAGTTCCCGCCCGGCTACGGCTACACCTTCTCCGGGATGGGCTTCAACATCAATTTCGACGGCATGGACCAGATGTTGCGCGCGATCATGATCGCGCTGGTGCTGATGCTGGTGATCATGGCCGCGGTGTTCGAATCGCTGCTGTTCCCGACCGCGATCATGTCCTGCGTGCTGTTCTCGATCTTCGGGGTGTACTGGCTGTTCTGGATCACCGGCACCGAGATGAACATCATGGCGGTGATCGGCATCCTGGTGCTGATGGGCGTGGTGGTGAACAACGGCATCGTGATGATCGAGCACATCAACAACCTGCGTCGGCGCGGCCTGCCGCGCACAGAGGCGCTGGTCGAAGGCAGTCGCGAGCGCTTGCGTCCGATCCTGATGACGATGGGCACCGCGATCCTGGCGATGATCCCGATCGGACTCAACACCGATACCGCCGACGGCATGCCGCCGTACTACCCGATGGCGCGCGCGATCGCCGGCGGCCTGGCGTTCTCGACCGTGGTCAGCCTGCTGTTCCTGCCCACGATCTACGCGCTGCTCGACGACCTGCGCACGGGCACCGCGCGGGTGGTCCGTCGTGCGCGCGGCCGCAAGGCCGCGCGCACGGCGCCGGCGGTGGCGGGGCTTCGCGCCGAATAGCCCGGCGCGCGTCCCGCGGTCGTTCCGCCGCTGTCGGCGGCAGCGCGATGTCCGCTTCCAGGGAGTCGCAACATGCAGTACGCGCTCATCGAGATCGCTGTCCACCTCGCCGTGATCGGCCTGCTCGCCGGTGTCGCCGCGCTGGCGCCAGGGGTGCGGTTACGCCCCGGCTGGCTGGCGCTCGCACTGGTGCTGATGCTGCTGCGCGATGCGATGGTGCTGCGCGGCTACGGCCTGGTGCCCGACCTGCTGCCCGGCAGCGACTGGAACTGGACCGGCAAGCTGCTCGCCACCGCGGTCCTGCTGGGCGTGGCCGCACTGCCGTGGTTCGGCCTGCGGCGCTGTGGCGCGACCCTGCGGCAGGCACCGGGCTCGGCGCCGGCATGGATCGCGTTCGCGGTGCTGGCGGTCGCGATCTTCGCGCTCGCGTTCCACTATCGGGACGGGCCCGACGGACTCGACACCATCCTTTTCCAGTGGACCATGCCCGGCCTCGAGGAAGAGCTGTTCTACCGCGGCGTGCTGCTGCTGGCCCTCGATGAGGCGCTGGATGCCGGCGACAGGCGGCGCTTCGCCGGCATCGGCATCGGCGGTGTGCTCGCCACCATCGCCTTCGGCCTCGGACACGCGCTGTTCTACCGCGCCGGAGGCCTGTCCTTCGATGCGATGGCATTCGCCATGACCGCAGTGCCCGCGCTGCTGCTGGTCTGGTTCCGGGTGCGGACGGGCAGCCTGCTGCTGCCGGTGCTGGCGCACAACGTCGCCAACGGCGCGTTCACCGTGCTGTGACTCGTGCCAGCGGGCCGGGCGTGCGCCGGGCCAAGGCGCCATGCCCGAACCCGGTGGCGTACCGAACGGGGAGGGACGGTCAGCCGAACAGGCGCGCCAGCATGCGCGCGCCGCCGGTCCACACGCCGATCGCGGTGCCGAGCGAGGTCAGGAAGAAGTTCACCAGCACGCGCGCGACCCGGTTGCGCCACCAGCCGCGCACCGTGTTCACGTCCTGGCGCAGGGCCATGAAGTCGGCGTAGGTCGGCTTGCGCACCCAGGCCTCGATCACGGCGCTGACGGTGCCGGAGGCCAGCGCCGGATGCAGCGGCGTGAACGGCGAGGACACGAACGCGCCGAGGATGCTGAGCGGATGGCCGCCGGCGACGAGGCAACCGAGCGCGCCGAGCCCACCGGTCCACAACACCCAGTACAGCAGCAGGTCGGCGCCGACGTCGAAACCGCCGGTGGCGAAGCCCCAGGCGAATCCGGCGAGCAGGAACACGCCGATGCAGATTTCCAGCACCGGCAGCTTCGACTTGGGCTTCACCGCCTCGAGCGCCGCGGTGACCGCGTCGGGCGTCGCGTCGTCCTCGCGCAGGTGCCGCGCCAGTCCGTCGAGGTGACCGGCGCCGACCACGGCGAGCACCTCGCGCGCATTCCCTGCGGTCGCACGCAGGCGCGCGGCCATGTAGCGGTCGCGTTCGGCGATCAGCGCGTCGTACAGCTCGGGCGTCTGTTCGGCGAACTCGCTGAAGCTGGCCTGCAGCATGTCGCCCTGCTTGAGCTTCTCGATGTCGTGCTCGGCGACCTCGTCGTCGACGATCAGGCCGGCGACCAGACCGCCGCCGAGCTTGGCGCGCTGCCACCAGCCGAGCCGCTGCAGCGCGCGGCGGAAGGTCAGGCCGACGTCGCGGTCGATCAGGTGCGTCGGCAGGCCGCGTGCGCGCGCATCCTCCACCGCGGCCTTCAGTTCCGCGCCAGGCTCGATGCCGAGTTGCTCGGCGAGCCGGCGTTGGTAGCTGGCCATCGCGAGGTTGGCGGCGAACAGCGGGGTCTTGCCCTCGCGCAGCACCTTGACCAGGTCGAGCCTGGCGAGCGCTTCGGGATCGCTGATCGCGTCCAGGCGCTGCTCGTCCAGCTCGACGCCCACCGCGTCGAAGCCGCCCTCGGCGATCGCGGCGCGTACCGCGTCGACGCTGGCACGGGAGACGTGCGCGGTGCCCAGCAGGGTGTAGCGCACGCCATCGCGCTCGACGATGGCGTGAGGTTGCGCGCGCCAGTCGGCTTCGGCGGCGGGGGCTTCGTGTTCGCTCAACGGAAGGGTCCGCATGGAGGGGGTCGGTACCGACAACAAGACGGCGCCTTGCGGCGCCGTCTTCGGTACTGGGGACAGGGTAGTGCCTTGCGCGCGGCAGGGAAAGCAGGGTCGGCGCGCCCGAGGACCGTGTTCACCCAGGTCGTGGAGTCCGCCGGCAGACGCCCGCGGACGCGTAGTCCCGGTCGAGTTCGCTGCGCGCGTCCGCAGGTGTGGCGGGCCGCGCCGCGGAATGGCCTTGCGACATGAACCGGGCGATGTCCGACACCACCGATGGATCGCGCAGCAGCCGCCGATGTCCGAGCCCGTCGGTGCCGACCAGTTGTGCGTCGGGCCAGGCCTGCGCCACCGCGCGCCCGTGGAAGAAGGGCACGTCGCGGTCCCCACGGTCGTGCACGACCAGCAGCGGCGGCAGCGCGCGCAGGCGCGCGAGACCGGGCATGTCGAAATCGGTCCATGGACGGGCGAATCGGGCTTCGACGCTCGCACGGAAACGTGCGGTCACCGCCGGGCTGGCCCCGATCGCGCGGCCGAACGGCTCGATCGCGGCGGAGGGCAGGGCGAACGGCGCGACGAACGCGATCCGTCCCGGACCCGTCCAGCCGTCGCGCAGGGCCAGTGCGGTGGCAGTGCAGCCACCCGAATGCGCGACCACGCCTGCCAGCGGTCCGACCCCGGCGGCGACCACCCTCAGCGCGTCGGCGATCTCCAGCATGCTCACCCGGTGGCCCCCGAGACGGCTGGGATCGGAGCGGCCATGCGCCGGCGCGTCGAAGGCGACCACCCGCAAGCCGCGCGCGAGCAGGGGTTCGACCAGCGCGTGCATCTGCCCGGCATGGCCGCCCCAGCCGTGGACCAGCAGCACCGTCGGAGCTCGTCCCCACGACCAGGCCTCGACACGCCGGCCATGCACGCGGAACGCGAGCGCCTCGCCATGGGCGAGGCAGGCGTTGGC
Source organism: Luteimonas saliphila (assembly GCF_016774335.1). Classification (GTDB taxonomy): domain Bacteria; phylum Pseudomonadota; class Gammaproteobacteria; order Xanthomonadales; family Xanthomonadaceae; genus Luteimonas; species Luteimonas saliphila. The sequence continues at coordinate 106,011 of NZ_JAETWA010000045.1, forward strand.
ATCGGGTCGAGGCTTCGTCCTGGGCGCCGAGAACCAGATCCGGTCGAACAGCGCGGCCGCGCGTTCCGGCGACACCCGGGAGAGCACGCGCATGGCGCCGCGCAGGGCGGACATGCGCCAGCTGCTCCCTAGCCATGACGCCTGGGTGGTCGGGGTGTCGGCGACCGGCGTGGCCAGCCCGGCGGTGTCGATCGGATCAAGGGTGCCGTCCAAATTTTCGGAACGAACGATCGTGCTATTTTGTGTGTCCAGAACATCCATGCCAGGGTCCTCTCGGGTTCGGCGATCAGGCGGTGGGGGCGTAGCTGCGAAGCAGCCGTTCGAACGCGCGGAACCCGCGTGCGGCCGCTTCGGTGTAGCCGGTGAGCCCGGCGTCGTGATGGACCGCGAGCGCGATCGCGTAGATCTCGAAGGCGACCTGGCCCGGCTCGGTGTCGGCGGCGAGCTCGCCGCTGTCGATCGCCAGCTGCACGGCCCTGGCCAGCTGGTCGCGCCAGTCCGATTCCTGCTGCAGCACGCGGTCGCGGATCGGGCCGGGGCGGTCGTCGTATTCGCTGGCGGCGGCCAGGAACAGGCAGCCGCCATCGTCCTCGTGGCGGACCCATTCGGCCCAGTTGGCGAAGATCGCGCGCAGTCGCGGCAGGCCGCGCTTCTCGCGCAGCGCCGGGACCAGCACGTCGCGGATGAACAGTTCGCCGCCGAGGTCGAGCGTGGCGAGCTGCAGTTCCTCGCGCGAGCCGAAGTGGGCGAACACCCCGCTCTTGGACATGCCGACCTGCTCGGCGACCCCACCGATGGTGAGGCCTTCGAGGCCGTTGACGCAGGCCAGCGCGTAGGAACGCGCGAGGATGGCCTCGCGCGTGGTGGCACCCTTCGTGGGGGAGGGCGTCATGAGCACGCCCCTATAAAAGCACGACCGTTCGTATCGATCAAGTGCCGGACCCCGGGTCTTCTCCGGCCGCCGTCGACGCGCCCGGGCCCAGCGGGCGCTGCATGAACACGGTGTCGAGCCAGCGCCCGTGCTTCCAGGCGATCCCCGGCATGGTCCCGGTGTGCACGAAGCCGTAGCGCTCGTGCAGCCGGATCGAGGCGGTGTTGGTCGGTTCGCCGATAACCGCGATCATCTGCCGGTAGCCGCGCGCCTGACAGGCCTCGATCAGTGCCGCGAGCAGGGCTGCGCCGATGCCGCGCCCCTGCGCACCGGTCGCGACGTAGACCGAATTCTCCACCGTGAACCGGTACCCCAGCCGCGCGCGGAAGCTGCCCGCATACGCGTAGCCGGCGACCCTGCCGTCCAGCTCCGCAACGAGATAGGGGAAACCGCCCTCCACGATCGCCCGCATGCGGCGACCCATCTCCGCCTCGTCGGGCACGTCGTATTCGTAGGTGTTGACGCGTTCGCGGACTTCGTCTGCGTAGATGACGGCGATCGCGGGAATGTCGGCGTCGGTCGCCGCTCGGATCATCGATGGCACAGGAGTCAGTCCAGATAGCGTTTGAGCAGGCCGTCGTAGGCATCGATGCGGCGGTCGCGCAGGAACGGCCAGATCCTCCGCACATGCTCGCTGCGGGCGAGGTCGACCTCGGCCAGGAGCACGGTAGCTTCCGCCCCGGCCTCGGCGATGAACTCGCCCTGCGGCCCCAGCACGTGGCTGTTGCCCCAGAAATCGATCCCGCTCGCGCCGATCGGCGAAGGTTCGTGGCCGACGCGGTTGCAGGAGAGCACGGGCAGGCCGTTGGCGACCGCGTGGCCGCGATGGCTCAACACCCAGGCATCGCGCTGGCGGGTCTTCTCGGCCGGGTCGTCGTCCGGGTCCCAGCCGATCGCCGTGGGATAGAGCAGCAGCTCCGCACCGGCCAGCGCCATCAGCCGCGCGCCTTCCGGATACCACTGGTCCCAGCACACCAGTACGCCCAGGCGGCCGACCGAGGTGTCGATCGGCTGGAAGCCGAGGTCCCCGGGGGTGAAGTAGAACTTCTCGTAGAACCCCGGATCGTCCGGGATGTGCATCTTGCGGTACCTGCCGGCGACGCTGCCGTCGCGTTCCAGCACCACCGCGGTGTTGTGGTATAGGCCCGCGGCGCGCCGTTCGAACAACGAGGCGACCAGCACCACGCCATGCCGTTTCGCCAGCCTGCCGAGGCGCTCGGTGCTGGGGCCGGGTACCGGCTCGGCGAGGTCGAACTCGGCCACCGACTCGTGCTGGCAGAAGTAGCAGCCGTTGTGCAGTTCCTGCAGCAGGACCAACTGCGCGCCGGACCTCGCGGCCTCGGCGACGCGGGCTTCGATCACGGAGAGGTTGGCGTCGGCATCGCCGTGGTTGCGCTCCTGGATCAGCGCGACGGGCAGGGTCCTGGTCTTCATCGGCACATTGTAGGGCGCGGCCTCGCCCGCCGGCAGCTACGTCGCTCCGCCCTGTTCAAGGACCTGCGCCGGCCCCTCGCAGCGATGTTCCCTCGCGGTGCAGACGCCCCTGGAACCCAGAACGGCTTCCTAAACCAGCCCTTCGGGCAGTTGCATGGTCACGCAATGCAGGCTTCCGTTCTGCCAGATCAGCGGCCGGCACGGCACCTGCACGATTTCGCGTCCGGGGAACGCATGCGCCAGCACCGCCGCGGCCGCGGCGTCGGCCGGATCGCCGTAGGCCGGCATCAGCACGGCGCCATTGACGATCAGGAAGTTGGCGTACGACGCCGCCAGGCGCCGATCCTGGTCCAGGATCGGCGCCGGCCACGGCAGGGCGAACAGGCGATAGGGCTTGCCGTCGCGGGTGCGCAGCGCGGCGAGTTCCGAGGCCATGGCCTGAAGGCCGGGGTAATGGCTGTCGGCGGGATCGTCGCAGGCCTGGTAGACGATTGCATCCGGCGCGGCGAAGCGGGCGAGGGTGTCGATGTGGGCATCGGTGTCGTCGCCCTCCAGCGCGCCGTGCTCGAGCCAGAGCACCCGGTCCTGCGCCAGCCAGCCCGCAAGCCGGCTGTCGAGTTCGCCGCGGCTGGCGTCGGGGTGGCGCTCGTGCAGGCACTGCCAGGTGGTCAGCAGGGTACCGGCGCCGTCGGTTTCGATCGCGCCGCCTTCGAGAGCGAAATCAATCGGTTGGCGCGTACTGTTCGCGAGGATTCCCAGGTCGTGGAGCCGCTCGACCAGCAGGTCGTCCCGGCTCGCGTCGAACTTGCCGCCCCAGCCGGTAAAGCGGAAATCGAGCAACCGGAAGCCGTCGGCCCCGCGCAGGCTGATCGGGCCGGAATCGCGCAGCCATGTGTCGTCGTAGGGCACCTCGACGAAGCGCACCCGGTCCATGTCGACCCGCGCCGACGACAGCCGGGCGCGCGCGTAGGCCTCCACGTCGGCATCGGCCACGCACACGATCGCCGGCTCGAAACGGGTGATCGCCGCGACCAGCGCGATATAGGTGTCCTCGACCTCGGCCAGGCGCGCGGCCCAGTCGGTGTCGGCGGTCGGCCACGCGAGCAGGACCGCGGACTGGGGTTCCCACTCCGCGGGGAAGCGCGATGTCGCTGCGGTCATCGTCCGGCGGATTACCGGATCGCGGGCTTCGGCCCGACTTCTGAGGCGTGCGCCTGGTTGAGCACGGCGTCGATCACGCGGTCGCGTTCGAAATACACGGTGAAGGCCGGGTACACCCAGCGGTTGATCGTCGGCCACTGCCGCTTCTGGCCGCCGCGCGGATCGAGCTTCTCGGTGGGGGCGCCGAAGCGGGCCTGCACCTGGGCGGCGCTGAGTCCACGCTCGGGCAGGGCGACATGCGCCTTGTGCTGCGCGCGGTCGACCAGCAGGGTGTCGGCGGATGCGGCGCCCGCGGCGCACAGCAGCGCGGACAGGGCGAGGCACGGGATCAGGCGCATGGTCGGGCTCCGTCGGGATTCAGGGCGGTTGGCCCCGGCGTTGTAGCAGATTCGGCAGCGGGGCGCTGTGTCGGTTGCCGGGTTTGGTGCGGACGGGGGACAAGGCCTCCGTCGGCTCCGGGCCGTCCGCGGCCGCACACCGCACGCACGCACGCAAAAAGGCCGCATCGCTGCGGCCCTTCGCGTTACGGCTCGGGATCCGCGGCGCCCGGGTCCCGGGCGGCGGATCGTAACGGTCAGCGCTGGCGCGCCTTGAAACGCGGGTTCGACTTGCAGATCACGAAGACCTTGCCACGGCGACGAACGACCTTGCAGTCGCGGTGACGGGCCTTCGCCGACTTCAGGGAGGACAGGACCTTCATGACAGACCTCGGAAACGGTTCGGAAACGGGCAGGCGGAAAACGTAGCCGCGCATTATAGCGGACTTTTCCCCGGAGATTCAAGCGCTTGTCCGGATCATTGCGAAAGCGGGCGGCGCGACGTGCGCTGCAGGATAATCGCACGCCTCCCCCTCAGGTAGCCCGCATGTCCGACCCGATCCCCGTGCTCACCATCGACGGCCCCTCCGGCTCCGGCAAGGGCACCATCAGTCGCCTGGTGGCTCAGCGGCTCGGCTGGCACTACCTCGATTCCGGGGCGCTGTACCGGGCCGTCGGCGTCGCCGCCGGCTGGGCCGATCTGGACCTCGACGATGCGGGGGCGCTGGTGCGGTGCACGTTCGACACCGAAATCGGCTTCCGGGAGTCCGATGCCGGGGAATTGCGGGTGTTGGTCAACGGGCACGACGCCACCGACGAGTTGCGCACCGAGACCGCCGGCGCCGCGGCCTCCGCGATCGCCGCGATCCCGGAAGTCCGGGCCGCGCTCAAGGACCGCCAGCGGGCGTTCCGCCGACCCCCGGGGCTGGTGACGGACGGCCGCGACATGGGCACGGTGATCTTTCCGGACGCCCCCTACAAGGTGTTCCTGACCGCCAGCGCTGCGGAACGCGCGGAAAGACGCTATAAACAGTTGAAGGACAAGGGGGTTTCGGTCACAATGGACGGTCTGCTGCGCGAGATCCTCGCGCGCGACGCCCGTGACGCCAGTCGCACGGTGGCGCCGCTGCGGCCGGCCGAGGGAGCCGTCCACATCGATACCACCGGCCTGGACATCGACGCGGTCGTCGAGCGCGTGCTGGCCGCGGTGGTCCCACGACCGCGGACATCCGTGGCCTGAGGGCCGCCGCCCGGTTCCAGCGTCCCGGTCCGGGGCGCGGGAGCCCGCCGGATCGAACAAGGCAGACACCAGCCCCGCGCGGGAAGTTCCCGCGCGGTTCCGTCCAACACAACACTCACGGCCATACGCAATCCCGCGCAGGTCGACAACGGGTGGACCGCGGCGTCTCAGTCGGGCGCTCGGTCTGTGTCATCAACCGAGTAATCTTCAAAATGACCGAATCATTCGCAGAACTGTTCGAAGCCAGCCAGGCCAACCTGGCCAAGCTCAAGCCCGGCGCGATCGTCACCGGCACCGTCGTCGACGTACGTACCGACGTGGTCGTCATCAACGCCGGTCTCAAGTCCGAAGGCATCGTGCCGATCGAGCAGTTCCGTAACGACGCCGGCGAGATCGACATCGCCGTCGGCGACGTCGTCAAGGTCGCGCTGGACTCCCTGGAAAACGGCTTCGGCGAGACCGTGCTGTCGCGCGAGAAGGCCAAGCGCGCCATGGTGTGGGACGAACTCGAGGAAGCGCTCGAGAAGAACGAGACCATCACCGGCCGCATCAGCGGCAAGGTCAAGGGCGGCTTCACCGTCGACATCAAGGACGTCCGTGCGTTCCTGCCCGGTTCCCTGGTCGACGTGCGCCCGGTCCGCGACCCGGTGTACCTGGAAGGCAAGGAACTCGAGTTCAAGCTCATCAAGCTCGACCGCAAGCGCAACAATGTGGTCGTCTCCCGCCGCGCGGTGGTCGAGAGCGAGCATTCGGAAGAGCGCGAGCAGCTGATGGAGAAGCTGGTCGAGGGCGCGGTGCTCAAGGGCGTGGTCAAGAACCTCACCGATTACGGCGCGTTCGTCGACCTCGGCGGCATCGACGGCCTGCTGCACATCACCGACATGGCCTGGAAGCGCGTGCGCCATCCGTCCGAGGTGGTGGAAGTGGGCGCAGAGCTCGACGTGCGCGTGCTCAAGTACGACCGCGAGCGCAACCGCGTCAGCCTCGGCCTCAAGCAGCTGGGCGAGGATCCTTGGGACAACATCGCCCGCCGCTACCCGTCCAACACCCGCGTGTTCGGCAAGGTCTCCAACGTCACCGATTACGGCGCGTTCGTCGAGATCGAGCCGGGCGTCGAGGGCCTGGTGCACGTCTCGGAGATGGACTGGACCAACAAGAACGTCAACCCGTCCAAGGTGGTGCAGGTCGGCGACGAACTCGAGGTCATGGTGCTCGACGTCGACGAGGAGCGTCGTCGCATCTCGCTCGGCATCAAGCAGGTCACCAGCAACCCGTGGGAAACCTTCGCCGCGATCCACAAGAAGGGCGACAAGGTGTCGGGCCAGATCAAGTCGATCACCGACTTCGGCATCTTCATCGGCCTGGACGGCGGCATCGACGGCCTGATCCACCTGTCGGACATCACCTGGAATTCGACTGGCGAGGAAGTCGCGCGCAACTTCAAGAAGGGCGACACGATGGAAGCGGTGGTGCTGGCGGTTGATCCCGAGCGCGAGCGCATCTCGCTGGGCGTCAAGCAGCTCGAGCAGGATCCCTACGGCCAGTTCCTGGCCAACCATCCGCGCGGCTCGAAGGTCACCGGTACGGTCAAGGAAGTGGACGCCAAGGGTGCGGTCATCGACCTGGGCGAGGGCGTGGAGGGTTACGTGGCCGCTCGCGACGTGGCCGACACCCGCGTCGACGACGCCAGCCAGCATCTCAAGGTGGGCGAGACGGTCGAGGCCAAGTACGTCGGCCAGGACCGCAAGAGCCGGACCCTGCAGCTCTCGATCCGCGCCAAGGACGAAGCCGAGGCCGCCGAGAGCCTGGCCGAGTACAACAAGAGCGCGGCGGAAGCCTCGAGCGGCACCACCAAGCTGGGTGCGCTGCTGCGCGAGCAGCTGGAAAACAAGTCCGAATAAGTGGACTCGCGGCGCAAGCCGCAGACGCCCGGCCTTCGCGGCCGGGCGGTTGCAAGACGGATGGCCCGGAGTGAATCCGGGCCGTCCTTCCGGACTTCCACGGGCGCGTCGACGATGACCAAATCGGAACTGATCGAGATCCTGACCCAGCGCCAGGCGCACCTCAAGGCCGACGACGTCGACCTGGCGGTGAAGTCGCTGCTGGAGATGATGGCCGGTTCGCTCGCGCACGGCGAGCGGATCGAGATCCGTGGTTTCGGCAGCTTCTCGTTGCATTTCCGTCCGCCGCGCACCGGGCGCAATCCCAAGACCGGCGATGCCGTGGCGCTGCCCGGCAAGCACGTCCCCCATTTCAAGCCCGGCAAGGAGTTGCGCGAGCGGGTCACCGCCGTCATTCCGCTGCCGTCCGAGGAGTAGGCCGCGCAACCGCGTCAGGCCCCCCGCGCGATGCGACTGCTTCGAATCCTTATCGCTCTCCTGTTCGCCCTGCTCGGCATCGCCGTCGGCGCGCTGAACCCGCAGCGCGTGACCCTGGACCTCGGCTTCGCCGGCCTCGACGCCGGCCTCGGGGTGATGCTGCTGGCGGCGCTGCTGGCGGGTGCGGTGTGCGGTGGACTGGCGCTGGCGTTGGGTGTGATCGTCCCGCTGCGGAGGCGGCTGCAGCGCGATCGCGCGGGCGAGGATCCGGCGCGCCCCCCCTACGACACGGGAGTCTGACCGCATGGCATTCGTCACCGAATGGTTCTGGTTCTTCCTGCTGCTGCCGATCGCCGCGCTCAGCGGCTGGGTCATCGGTCGCCGCGGGGGCGAGCGCCATAGCGACACCCAGGTCAGCCGCCTGTCGACCACCTACTTCCGCGGCCTGAACTACCTGCTCAACGAGCAGCCGGACAAGGCGATCGAGCTGTTCCTGCACATCGCCGAGCTGGACAAGGAAACCTTCGAGACCCAGCTCGCGCTCGGCCACCTGTTCCGCCGCCGCGGCGAGGTCGACCGCGCGATCCGGCTCCACCAGGGGCTGGCGCAACGCCCGGACCTCAGCGATCCGCAGAAGGTCCAGGCGCTGCTGGCGCTGGGCGAGGACTACATGAAGTCGGGCCTGCTCGACCGCGCCGAAGTGGTGTTCACCGACCTGGCCAGGATCGACCAGCGCGCGCCGCAGGCGCTGCGGCACCTGATCGGCATCTACGAGGCCGAGCGCGACTGGGCCAAGGCGATCGAGAACGCCACCCGCTTCGAGGCCGCCACCGGCGAGCCCATGGGCAAGCTGGTGGCGCAGTTCGAGTGCGAGCTCGCCGATCGCCTGCGCCTGGCCGGCGACGCCGACGGGGCGCGGGACGCGGTTGCGCGCGCGTATGCGGCCGATTCGAAATCGGTGCGCGCGGGCATCCTCGAGGGACGGCTGGAAACCGATGCCGGCAACGACGCCGCCGCGATCCGCGCCTACGAGCGCGCGGCGCGGCACGACACCGACTTCCTGCCCGAGGTGCTGCCGGCGCTGCTGGCGGCCTACGACCGGGTGGGCGACGCATCGGGCGCGCGCAAGTTCCTGGCCGAGATGAGCGAACACTACCGCGGCATCGCGCCGGTGCTGGCGCTCACGCGGCTGGTCGAGGTGCAGGACGGCGTCCACGCCGCGCGCGGCTATCTCGCGCAGCAGCTGAAGGATCGTCCCTCGGTGCGGGGCGAGGCCGCCCTGATCGACCTCACGCTGGCCGACAACACCGACCTCGCCGCAACCCTGCAGGACCTGCGACTCATCACCGAGCAGTTGCTGGTGCGCAACCCGAGCTATCGTTGCACCCGCTGCGGGTTTGGCGCCAGGAGCCATCACTGGCAATGCCCGAGCTGCAAGGACTGGGGCACGATCAAGCCATTGCTGAACTACGCCGTCGTCTGATGCCGGCATTCGCCACGGTCGGACTCTGGGTGCTCGGCGGCCTCGTCCTCGGCGCCGCGGCGACCGCGCTGGCGCGTACGTATGCGCTGCGGCGACAGCTGATCGACCACCCGGGCGAGCGCCGGAGCCATACCAGCGCCACGCCGAGGGGGGGCGGCGTCTCGATCGTCGTCGTGCTGCTGGCGGCCCTGGCCGTCAGCATGTCGGCGGTCCCGGGCCACGCCGGCGCCGCGGGTCTGGCGGGCGCCGGGCTGCTGCTGGTGGCGGGCATCGGCTGGGTCGACGATCATCGACCGCTGCCGGCGCTGCCGCGCCTGGGTACGCACGTGCTCGCGGCGGCGCTGCTGGCCTGGGCGCTCCTGATCGCAGGCGGCAGCGGGCTGGATGCCGCCACCGCCTTCTTCGCGGCCGTCGTCCTGACCAATGTCTGGAACTTCATGGACGGCATCGACGGCATCGCCGCCGCTCAGGCGACTGTCGTCGCCCTGGCCTACGCGCTGTTCGCCGGGCAGGGCCCGGTGTTCTGGCTCGGTCTGGCGCTCGTCGCCGCGAGCTGCGGCTTCCTGCCGTTCAATTTTCCCAGGGCCCGGATCTTCCTCGGCGACGTGGGTAGCGGCACGCTCGGATATGCGTTGGCGGGGCTGCTGGCGCTGGGATCGCTGCAGCAGGAGTGGGGAACCCGCATCCTGCTGCTGTTTCCGCTGCTGCCATTCCTTCTTGACACGACCTTGACGTTGCTTGCGCGCATCGTGCGTGGCGAGGCTTGGTGGTTGCCGCATATACAGCACGCCTACCAGGCATGGGCACGCGCGAGAGGCGGGCACGCAGGAGTCACGCTGGCCTATGCCGGCGCGGCGCTGGCCACCGTGCTGGCCATGTTTGCAATGCGTTCATGGAGTTCGACGGTTATCATGGCAACGTACTTGACGTTCCTGTTGGCGGGGGGGCTGGCATGGAAGCGGCTTCGCGGGTTCACCGCGGGGAAAGGACCTAACAGTCTCAGAGACAGGAAGCCCTGAACATGGTCAGTTGGAAGGATCGGGCCACCACCACGGTGCCGAGGATGGCAGTGGTCGCCCACGACCTGTTCATGGTCTGGCTGTGCTGGTCGGGCCTGCATCATTTCCGCTACGCCATGCTGCCGCTGTTGCCGGTACCGCCGCTGTCGTCGACCGAACTCCTGCTGGTCCTGGGCGCGCAGGGGGCGGTGTTCTGGCAGGTGGGCCTGTACCGCGGCGTGTGGCGGTTCGCGAGCCTGCCCGACCTGATCAACATCCTCAAGGCGGCCATGATCGGCCTGCTGGCGATCATGCTGGCGTTGTTCGTCTACAACCGGCTGGACCAGGTCCCGCGCTCGGTCCTGCTGCTCTATCCGTTGCTGCTCACGGCACTGCTCGGCATGCCGCGGCTGCTGTATCGCGCATGGAAGGATCACAGCATCGCGCGCACCGACAAGGCTGCGCTGCGGGTACTGATCCTGGGTGCCGGACAGGCGGGCGAGACCCTGGTGCGCGACCTGCGGCGCGCCGGTGCCTACGTGCCCGTCGGCTTCCTGGATGATGCAGCCAAGTTGCGCGGCAGCCGTCTGCAGGGCGTGCCGGTGCTGGGGCGAGTGGAAGACCTTGCCCGGATCGCCCCGGAGACCGCGGCGCATTTGCTGGTGATCGCGATGCCTTCGGTCGACGCGGCGACCATGCGGCGGATCGTCGCCGCCTGCGAGCGGACCGGCCTGCCGTTCCGGACGGTGCCGCGGCTCGACGACATGCTCGAGGGCCGGTCACTGCCGGGCGAGCTCAAGGAAGTCGCGATCGAGGATCTGCTTGGCCGCAAGCCGGTAACGCCCGACTGGAAGGCGATCCGCGGCTGGCTCGGCGGGCGCAGCGTGCTGATCACCGGCGCCGGCGGATCGATCGGTGGCGAACTCTGCCGCCAGTGCGCGCGTCATGGTGCCGGCAGGATCGCGCTGGTGGAGATCGACGAGCTCGCGCTGATCAAGGCCGAGTCCGAGTTGCGGCGCGATTTCCCGCAGATCCAGTGCATCCCGGTGCTGGGCGACTGCGGCGACCCGGCGGTGATGCGGCATGCGCTGGGCCTGTCCAGTCCCGATGCGGTGTTCCACGCGGCCGCGTACAAGCAGGTGCCCATGCTGGAGGGCCAGTTGCGCGAGGCGGTGCGCAACAACGTGCTCGCAACCGAGGTCGTGGCGCGGGCCGCGGCCGCGGCGAAGGTCGGCACCTTCGTACTGATCTCCACCGACAAGGCGGTCGATCCGGTCAACGTGCTCGGTGCGACCAAGCGGCTGGCGGAGATGGTCTGCCAGTCGCTGGCCGAGCCGGAAGGCACCCATTTCGTGACCGTGCGGTTCGGCAACGTGCTCGACTCGGCAGGCAGCGTGGTGCCGCTGTTCCGCGAGCAGATCCGCAACGGCGGCCCGGTGACCGTCACCGATCCGGAGGTCACGCGCTACTTCATGACGATCCCGGAGGCCTGCCAGCTGATCATGCAGTCCGTCGCGATCGGCTCGCGCCAGGCGATCTATACCCTCGACATGGGCGAGCCGATCCCGATCCGGTTGCTCGCCGAGCAGATGATCCGGCTCGCGGGCAAGCAGCCCGAGCGCGACATCGCGATCGTCTACACCGGCCTGCGCGCCGGCGAGAAGCTGCACGAAACGCTGTTCCACGCGGACGAACGCTACCGTCCGACCGTGCATCCGAAGATCCTGCAGGCCGAGGCGCGCTCCGTGTCCGGGGAGAAGATCCAGCAGGCGCTGGTGCGTCTGCGCGAGGCGGTAGTCGCATTCGACACCCAGGCCCTCGCACTGCTGCTTCGGGACACGCTGCCCGAGTTCCGGCCCGCCATCGGCTCGCCCAGCCGCGAGGGCGAAGGCACGGTCGTCGCATTTCCCGCAAGACAGGCACGCAAGACATGACCCGACGCATTCGCAAGGCCGTGTTCCCGGTCGCCGGCCTGGGGACGCGGTTCCTGCCTGCGACCAAGACCGTTCCCAAGGAGATGCTGCCGATCGTCGATCGGCCGTTGATCCAGTATGCCGTGGACGAGGCGATCGAGGCCGGCTGCGACACGCTGGTGTTCGTGACCAACCGCTACAAGCATGCGGTGGCCGATTACTTCGACAAGGCCTACGAGCTCGAACAGAAACTCGAGAAGGCGGGCAAGCTCGAACAACTCGAGCTGGTCCGCAACGTGCTGCCCAAGGGCGTGCAGGCGGTGTTCGTCACCCAGGCCGAGGCGCTGGGCCTGGGACACGCGGTGCTCTGTGCCAGGCCGGTGGTCGGCAACGAGCCCTTCGCGGTGCTGCTGCCCGACGACCTGATCTGGAACCGCAACGGCGACGGCGCGCTCAAGCAGATGGCCGACCACGCCGCCGCCCACGGCGTCGGCGCGATCGCGGTGCAGGACGTGCCGCGCGAGCAGACCGCCAGCTACGGGATCGTCGAGACCGGGGAATTCCGCGACCGCAGCGGTTCGATCCGGCGCATCGTCGAGAAGCCTTCCCCCGAGGAGGCCCCAAGTACGCTCGCGGTGGTCGGCCGGTACGTGCTACCCGGGGAGATATTCGACCATCTCGAACGCACCGGCCGAGGCGCCGGCGGCGAAATCCAGCTGACCGACGCGATCGCCAGCCTGATCGGCGACAAGCAGATCGACGCCTACCGCTTCCGCGGCACCCGCTTCGACTGCGGCACCCACATCGGCCTGGTCGAGGCCACCATCCGGTTCGCGCTCGATCACGAGAAGATCAGCGATGCAGCACGCGACAGCATGGCGCGCGCGCTGCAGGAGCTGGGGGTCATCGAAACCGCCTGAACCGTTGCGCGGCGGTGCAACGGGCAACGGCGCCGTGAGGCGCCGTTGCCGATCATGGCGGGGTTCGCGACCCGGTGGCTAGAGCGCTTCGAAGATCCCCGCCGCCCCCATGCCGGTGCCGATGCACATCGTCACCATGCCGTACTTCTGCTGGCGCCGGCGCAGGCCATGGACGATGGTCGCGGTGCGCACCGCGCCGGTCGCACCGAGCGGATGGCCCAGCGCGATCGCGCCGCCGAGCGGGTTGACCCTGGACGGATCGAGCTCCGAATCGCGGATCACCGCCAGCGCCTGCGCGGCGAAGGCCTCGTTGAGCTCGATCCAGTCGAGCTGGTCCTTCGACAGGCCCGCCTGCTTCAGCGCCTTCGGGATCGCGGCGATCGGGCCGATGCCCATCACTTCCGGGCGCACGCCCGCGACCGAGAAGCTGACGAAGCGGGCAAGCGGCGTGAGGCCGTAGTCCTTGATCGCCTGTTCCGAGGCCAGCAGCACCGCGCCGGCGCCGTCGCTCATCTGCGAGGAGTTGCCGGCGGTCACCGATCCGCCGAACTGGCCGTTGCGGAACACCGTGCGCAGCTTCGCCAGACCTTCGATCGAGGTATCGGCGCGCGGCCCTTCGTCCTGTTCGATCAGCAGCTTCCTCAGCCGGATCGTGTTGCCCGCCACGTCGGGCTGGTGCGAGACCACTTCGAACGGCGTGATCTCGTCCTTGAATTCGCCCGCCGCCTGCGCCGCCAGCGCTTTCCGGTGCGAGGCGAGGGCGAACGCATCCTGGTCCTCGCGCGAGACCTTCCACTCCTCGGCGACCTTCTCGGCGGTGATGCCCATGCCGTAGGCGATGGCGACATGGTCGTCCTTGAACACGGAGGGCGACAGCGCCACCTTGTTGCCCATCATCGGCACCATCGACATCGATTCGGTGCCGCCGGCCAGCATCAGCTCGGCGTTGCCGAGCCGGATCTGGTCGGCCGCCAGCGCCACCGCCTGCAGGCCGGACGAGCAGAAGCGGTTGATCGTCTGCGCGGCGATGGTGTCGGGCAGGCCGGCCAGCAGCACGCCGATGCGCGCCACGTTCATGCCTTGTTCGCCCTCGGGCATCGCGCAGCCGATGATCGCGTCGTCGATGCGGCCGAGGTCGATGCCCGGCGCCTGGGCGACGACGGCACGGAGCACGTGCGCCAGCATGTCGTCGGGCCGGGTATTGCGGAACACGCCCTTGGGCGCCTTGCCGACAGGGGTGCGGGTGGCGGCGACGATGTAGGCGTCCTGGATCTGTCTGGTCATCTTGCATTCTCCGAATGCGTCATTCGTGATTGGTGATTGGTGATTCGAAACGCGGGGGGTCTGGCAACGACAGTGTTGGCTTTTTCGCCTTTCCAATCACGAATCCCGAATCACGAACCACGGCTCTGTCAGTTGCGCAGAGGCTTGCCGGTCTTGAGCATGTGGCCGATGCGCGCCTGCGTCTTCTCCTGCTGCGCCAGTTCGACGAAGTGCTTGCGCTCCAGGCGAATCAGCCAGTCCTCGTCCACCAGCGCGCCGCGGTCGACCTCGCCGCCGCACAGCACGGTGGCGATGCGGGTGGCGACCTCGTCGTCGTAGGCGCTGATGAACCGGCCTTCGAGCATGTTCACCAGCAGCATGCGGAAGGTGGCGATGCCGACGTCGCCGGCGACGCGGATGTTTCGGGCGGGCAGGGGTGGGCGGTATCCGGTCTCCGCCAGGCCGCGCGCTTCGGCCCTGGCGATATGCAGCAGTTCATGGGCGTTGAAGACGACCTTGTCGCTGGTCCGCATCAGGCCCAGTTCGCGGGCCTCGACCGCCGAACTCGAGACCTTGGCCATGGCGACGGTTTCGAAGGTCTTCTTCAGCTCCGCGAACACGTCGCCGCCCGGACCTGCCGCCTGCGAGGCGCGTACCGCGATCTCCTTCAGCCCGCCCCCGGCCGGCAGCAGGCCGACGCCGGCCTCCACCAGTCCGATGTAGCTCTCGAGGTGCGCAACGGTGCGGGCGCTGTGCATCTGGAACTCGCAGCCTCCGCCGAGCGCCAGGCCACGCACCGCGGCGACCACCGGCACCAGCGAATACTTGATGCGCTGGCTGGTGGCCTGGAAGTTGGCCACCATCGCCTCGAACGCGTCGACCTTGCCGGCCTGCAGCAGGCCCAGCGCGCCGGCGAGGTCGGCGCCTGCCGAGAACGGCTCCTTCGGCTGCCAGATCACCAGGCCGGCGAATCTCCGCTCGGCGATGCCGATCGCCTCCTGCAGGCCGTCGAGCACCTGGTCGGAGACGGTATGCATCTTGGTCTTGAACGAGACCACGCCGATGTCGTCGCCGTCGGTCCACAGGCGCACGCCGTCGTTCTCGAACACCGTCTCGCCCTGCGGGAACGACTCGCCCAGCAGCGGATCGGGGAAGCGCTGGCGCTTGTAGACGGTCAGCGACGAGCGCGGCAGCTTGGCGTCCTGCTTCGGGCTGTAGCTGCCCTCGCCGGCATGCACGCCCTCGCGGCCGTCGAACACCCAGTCGGGCAGGGGGGCGCTGCTCATGGTCTTGCCGGCGACGATGTCGTCGGCGATCCACTGCGCCACCTGCTTCCATCCGGCCGCCTGCCAGGTCTCGAACGGGCCCAGCGACCAGCCGTAGCCCCAGCGGATGGCGAGATCGACATCGCGCGCGGTCTCGGCGATGTCCGCCAGGTGGTAGGCGCTGTAATGGAACAGATCGCGGAACACCGCCCACAGGAACTGCGCCTGCGGGTGCTCGCTTTCGCGCAGCTTCTGGAACTTCTCCGCGGGATTCTTCGTCTTGAGGATCTCGACCACCTCGTCGGCGGCCTTGCGGTCGGCCGGGCGATAGTCCTGCTTTTCCGTATCCAAGACCACGATGTCCTTGCCGACCTTGCGGAAGACGCCGGCACCGGTCTTCTGGCCCAGCGCGCCCTTGGCCACCAGCGCCTCGAGCCATTTCGGCGACCGGAAGTGGTCATGCCAAGGATCGTCCGGCAGGGTGTCGGCCATGGTCTTGATGACATGGGCCATGGTGTCGAGGCCGACCACGTCGGAGGTGCGATAGGTGGCCGACTTCGGCCGGCCGATCAGCGGCCCGGTCAGGGCATCGACCTCGTCGAAGCCCAGCCCGAATTCGGCGGTGTGGTGTGCGGTGGCGAGGATCGAGAACACGCCGATGCGGTTGCCGATGAAGTTCGGCGTGTCCCTGGCGTAGACCACGCCCTTGCCCAGGGTGGTGGTGAGGAACGCCTCGAGTCCTTCCAGCACGGCCTGGTCGGTGGTCCTCGCCGGGATCAGTTCGGCCAGGTGCATGTAGCGGGGCGGATTGAAGAAGTGCACGCCGCAGAACCGGTGGCGAAGTTCCTCGGGAAGAACATCCGCCAAGGCGTTGATTCCCAAGCCGGAGGTATTGCTGGCGAGGACCGCGTGGGCGGGCACGAATGGGACGATCCTGCGGTACAGGTCCTGCTTCCAGTCCATCCGCTCGGCGATCGCCTCGATGATGAGGTCGCAGTCGCGGAGCAGTTCCAGCCCGGTGTCGTAATTGGCCGGCACGATCGCCTCGGCCAGCGACTTGCCGGCGAGCGGGGCCGGGCTGAGCCTGGCCAGGCCGGCGAGCGCCTTGGTGACCACGCCGTTCGGATCGCCCTCCTTGGCGGGGAGGTCGAACAGGACCGTATCGACACCGGCATTGGTGAGATGCGCGGCGATCTGCGCCCCCATCACGCCAGCGCCCAGGACCGCGGCACGCCGTACAAGCAGTTTCTCAGACATGTTGTTCATCCACTTGTTCAAAAAAGAAAATCAAACCTGGAATCCCGCTGCGGCGAAGCGGATCAGCTCCTGTGCCGCGCGCGTCCGATGGGCGGCCTCGCTCGCACCCTGGGGCCGCTTGATCAGCCCGAAATCGGCCATGGCATAGGTCAGCGCGCCGCCCAGGAAGTCGAGTCGCCAGTACAGCTGTTCCTTGCCCAGGGCGGGCAGGCAGCCGGCGATCGCGCGCGCGAACTCGCGCTGCACATGGCCGTACTGGTCGGACAGGAACTTGCGCAGGCTGTCGTTCTTCTCGGCATAGGCACGCGCGATCACGCGGATGAAGGCGCCGCCGTGGCGATCCTGCGCCATGTCCAGCGCCGGTTCGACGAAGGCGGCGAGGATCGGCTCGAGTTCTCCCGGGCGCTCGGCCAGCGCTGCCTGCAGCCGCTCGAGCCGCTGCCCGCTCATCACGTCCATGCGCCGGCGGAAGACCTCGTTGACCAGGTTTTCCTTGCTGCCGAAGTGGTAGTTGACCGCGGCGATGTTGACGGCGGCGCGCGCGGTGACCTGCCGCAACGACGTCCCGGAGAACCCGTGCAGGGCGAACAGCTCCTCTGCGGCACCGAGGATCCGGTCCTTGGTCGAGAACTGCTGCGCGGTCACCGCCATCCTGCCTCCGGTCGCTCAATCAAACGCTTGTTTGATCTTAGGCGGAGTGGCGCGAGGGTGCAAATCCGGGCTGCTGCTTTGCCGCACAATCCGATAGAATTACCGCAGCCATATCGGCTAAACCCGCGTCCACACGCGGGTTTTTCCATGTTAATCTGGCCGTCTCCTGAGCGAGCGGCCCTGCCCGGAGAACGTCCATGGCGCTGGAGCGCACCCTTTCCATCATCAAGCCCGACGCGGTCGCGAAGAACGTGATCGGCGAGATCTATTCCCGTTTCGAGAAGGGCGGCCTGAAGGTCGTCGCCTCGAAGATGAAGCATCTCTCGCGCAAGGAAGCCGAAGGCTTCTACGCGGTGCACCGCGAACGTCCGTTCTTCAACGCGCTGGTCGAGTTCATGATCAGCGGCCCGGTGATGGTCCAGGTGCTCGAGGGCGAGGGCGCGGTGCTGAAGAACCGCGAACTGATGGGCGCGACCAATCCGAAGGAAGCGGCGGCCGGCACGATCCGCGCGGACTTCGCCGACAGCATCGATGCCAATGCTGTGCACGGGTCCGACTCGTCGGAGAACGCCGCGATCGAGATCGCGTACTTCTTCGCCAGTACCGAAGTGTTTCCCCGTTGAATCCCCGTTGATCCGACCCGTTGAAGTGACCGAAGTCGCAGCCAGCACGAAACGCAACCTGCTCGACCTCGATCGCGAGGGACTGGAGCGCTTCTTCGCCGACACCCTCGGCGAGAAGCGTTTCCGCGCCCACCAGGTGATGAAGTGGATCCATCACCGCCACGTCACCGGGTTCGAACAGATGACCGACCTGGGCAAGGCGCTGCGCGCCAAGCTCGAGGCGAACGCCGAGATCCGCGTGCCGCAGGTCCAGTTCGAGAAGCCCTCCGCCGACGGCACCCACAAGTGGCTGCTGGCGATGGACGGCAGCAATGCCATCGAAACCGTCTACATCCCCGACAAGGGGCGCGGAACGCTGTGCGTGTCCTCGCAGGTGGGATGCGCGCTCAACTGCCAGTTCTGCTCCACCGCCACCCAGGGCTTCAACCGCAACCTGTCCACCGCCGAGATCATCGGCCAGGTGTGGGTGGCGGCGCGCCACCTGGGCAATGTGCCGCACAAGCAGCGCAAGCTCACCAACGTGGTGATGATGGGCATGGGCGAGCCGCTCATGAACTTCGACAACGTCGTGCGCGCGATGAGCGTGATGCGTGACGACCTCGGCTACGGCCTGGCCAACAAGCGCGTGACGCTCTCGACCGCCGGCCTGGTGCCCATGATCGACAGGCTCGGCGAGGTGAGCGACGTGTCGCTGGCGGTGTCGCTGCACGCGCCCGACGACGAACTGCGCAGCGAGCTGGTGCCGCTCAACCGGAAGTACCCGATCGGCGAACTGATGGAATCGTGCGTGCGCTACGCGCAGCGCAAGCGCGGCGCATCGGTGACCTTCGAATACACGCTGATGAAGGACGTCAACGACCAGCCGCAGCATGCGCTGGGCTTGATCCGGCTGATGCGCGATTTCGACAACCGGCTGCAGATGAAGGACGCGGCCAAGGTCAACCTGATCCCGTTCAATCCGTTCCCGGGCACGCGTTTCGAGCGCCCGGACGATGCCGCGATCCGCCGCTTCCAGAAGCTGCTCAACGAGGCCGGGCGGATCGCGCCGGTGCGCCGGACCCGTGGCGACGACATCGACGCCGCCTGCGGCCAGCTCAAGGGCCAGGTGATGGACCGCACCCGGCGCCAAGCGGAATTCCGCAAGCGCCTGCAGGCCGGAGGCGTGGATGCGGCCGCTTGAACTGCTGCTGCTGGCGGCGGGCCTCGCCCTGCTGGCGACGGGCTGCTCGCGGCTGACGTTCGTCAAGCCGAGTGCGGAACGCAAGGGCATGGACCAGGTGGCGCCCGAGTACACCTTCCAGGAATCCGCCAGCGGGAAGGCCCGCATGCAGGCGCGTCGGCGGATCTCGGCCGCGGACCAGAAGCTCCGTGCGGGCGACCTGGACGGAGCTGCCGCCGAGGCCCGGGCGGCGCTCAAGGCCGATCCCTCCCTGCCGGAAGCGCACACCATGATGGCGCTGGTGGCCGGCCGCCAGGGCCGGCATGAGCTGGCCGGCCAGCATCACGCGGAGGCTGCGCGCGTGGCGCCCTCCGGGGCCACCTACAACAACTACGGCGCATGGCTGTGCGGCAACGGCCGGCCTGGCGAGGCCCTGCAGTGGTTCGACAATGCCCTGGGCGACCCGCGCTATGGCGACCGCGCCGGCGCGATGGCCAATGCCGGCGCCTGTGCGGCGAAGGCGGGGCAGTTCGATCGGGTCGAGCGCGACCTGCGCGCGGCGCTCGAAGTCGAGCCCACCAACGCGGTGGCGCTGGGCGCGATGGCAGAGGATGCCTTCCGTCGCGGACGCTTCCTCGAAGCCCGCGCGTTTTCCGAGCGCCGGCTCGCGGCGGCACAGGCGACGCCCGCCGCACTCGAATTGGCGTCACGAATCGAGGATAAACTCGGCGACAGCGTCGCCGCGGCCCGTTATGTTCGCCGCCTGAGGATGGAGTTTCCGCAGGCGGGGAACGCGCTTCCAGGGGAAAGCACCACACCATGACGTCTTCCGACCAGATGGCTGGCCTGAACGGCCGTGGCGACGGCGAACGCCTGCGCCTGGCGCGCGAGGCCGCGGGCCTCGAGATCGCGGAGGTGGCACGACGCCTGAAGATGCCGGTCAGGGTGATCGAATCGCTCGAGGCCGATGCCTGGGACCGGCTCGATGCCCCCGTGTTCGTCCGCGGCCAGTTGCGCAGCTATGCGCGCCTGCTGGGCGTGCGGATCGAGCAGGATCTGCCCATTGCGTCGGCGTCGGTGCCGATCGAGCCGGCGCGTCTCGAGCCGCGGACCTATACGCCGCCACTGCGCCGCGTCGCCGACAGGATGATGGGGCGCATGGTCTACATCGTGATCACCGCGCTGATCGCGGTGCCCGTGTGGATGGCCACGCGCTCGCACCTGGATTCGCAGATCAGGGTCGATGCCTCGCTCGACCTGCCCTCCAGTCCGGAGGCGAACGCGCAGCAGGCTCAGCCGGCCCCGGCTGTCGACCGCGGCCCGCGTCCGCTGGTGGCCTCGATGGCTTCGCTGCCGCAGCGGGCGGCGAAGCAGGGCGAACCCGTGCCGGCGCTGTCGTTGCGGTTTTCGGGCGACAGCTGGGTCGAGATCTTCGACGCCGACGGCGACGTGCTCGAACGCGGCCTGCTCAAGGCAGGCGAACGCCGCGATTTCGGCAGGGGCGAAGTCGGTCGCGTGGTGATCGGCAACGCCGATGCGGTGGAGGTGCGGGGCAACGACAGCGTTCAGGATCTGTCTGCCTTCCAGCGAGCGAACGTCGCGCGCTTTACGGTATCCTCTGACGGCTCCATCGCACCGGCCGGCCAGTAGCGCCGCGACCACCCGATGGAATGCGCGCCCGGCCCCGATGCCGGGCGTTCCCGATCGCTCCGCTTGTCCCGCCATCGGCCGCGGGCAGGACACACTGGCACTAGACGATGGCGTTGGATGAACTGCTCGACGAGCACGAACAAGGCGAGAAGGTCCGCGACTGGCTGAAGCAGAACAGCCTCGGCCTGGTGGGTGGGCTCGCGCTGGGACTGGCCCTGATCGGCGGCGGCAAGTGGTGGATGCAGCAGGCGCACCGGGAGCGGGTCGCGACCGGCGAAGCCTACGACGCGGTGCAGAGAACCCTGGAAGCGGGTGAGGTCGAGAAGGCCAGGGCCGACGCAGCATCGCTGGCGGGAACCGCCTATGCCGGGCTGGTCGCGCTCGACCTGGCCAAGGCCCAGCTCGACGCCGGCGATCGCGACGGGGCGATCGCTACGCTTCGCGCCGCCGGCAGCGAGGACCCGGGCCTGGCGGCGGTGATCCGGCAGCGCCTCGCGCGCCTGCTGGTGGACGCTGGGCAGGGCGAGCAAGCGTTGACGCTCCTCGCGGGGGTCGACGATGCCGCTTCGATCGAAACGCGCGGTGACGCGCGCTTCGCGCTCGGACGGTCCGACGAAGCCCGCAAGGATTACGAGGAAGCGCTGCGAAAGCTCGATGTCGCCGCGCCGCAGCGCCGGTTGCTCGAACTGAAACTGGCCCAAACCGGCGGCACGCCGGAAACGACGGGAACCGAATCCTGATGAAGCTCGACAGCATCGCGCCGGGCGCAGCACAACCCGGCAGGCGGATCCGCGCCGGCCGCACCCTCGTCGTGCTCGCCTGCGTGTTCGCGCTGGCCGGCTGCAGCACCGTCCGGGGCTGGTTCGGTGGCGACGGCGAGAAGGCCGCGGCGAAGAAGGCGTCCGAACCTGCCGAACTGGTCGAATTCGCGCCTTCGGCGACCGTGTCCCGACTGTGGTCGGCCAAGGCCGGCAAGGGCGAGAATCGCCTGGGCGTGCGCCAGTCGCCGGCGATCGCCGATGGTCGCGTCTACGCGGCGGCCGTGGACGGCGGGGTGCGTGCGTTCGACCTGCAGTCGGGTGCCACGGTGTGGCAGTACGCGTCCGACCTGAGGCTCAGTGGCGGCCCTGGCGTCGGCGATGGCCTGGTGGTGGTCGGCAGCCTGCAGGGCGAAGTGGTCGCGCTCGACGCGGCCACCGGCGCCGAACGCTGGCAGGCGAAGGTTCCCAACGAGGTCATCTCCGCGCCTGCGATCGGGCAGGGCCTGGTGTTCGTGCGCTCCAACGACGGACGCGTGACTGCGTTCGACGCCACCAGCGGCGAGCGGCGATGGTTCTGGACCAAGGAATTGCCGACGCTGACCGTGCGTGGAAACGACAGTCCCGTGCTTGGCCCGGGCTTCGTGTTCGTCGGCAATGACGACGGCACCCTGGCCGCGTTGGCGATCGCCGATGGTCGCCAGTTGTGGGACGTGCCGGTGGCACAGCCGGACGGGCGTACCGAACTCGACCGGATGGCCGACGTCGATGGCACGCCGGTGCTCGATGGCACGGTGCTGTATGCGAGCAGCTACAAGCAGGCGACCCTGGCCATCGATGCGCCCAGCGGCCGCCCGATCTGGGGCAGCGACCGCGGCGGCTCCTCCCGTCCGGGCCTGGCGATCGACAAGCTGGTGGTGTCCGACCGCAATGGCTCGGTGTGGGGACTGGACCGCAGTTCGGGCAGTGCCAGCTGGGAGCAGCCGGCACTGGCGCGCCGCGGCCTGGGCGGCGTGGCGATCCATGGCGATTACGCGGTGGTCGGCGACTTCGAGGGCTATCTGCACTGGCTGCGCCTGGACAACGGCGAGTTCGCCGCGCGCGAACGCGCCGGCCGTGACGCGATCAAGGGCGCGCCGGTGGTGGCCGATGGCGTGCTAGTCGTGCAGAACGTGGACGGCGACCTGACGGCCTGGCGGGTGCAGTAACCGCTGGCGGCAGCCGGAGGCGGTCCATCCGGCGCCGGTGTCGGCGCCGTTCAGGGCGCTGCCGCACCGAACGGTCCGGCGGCGAGCATGCGCCTGATGCGGTTGTGGACGGCTGCGGCCCTTACGTTGCGGACGCAGCGGTGGCGGCGTAGCTTGCCTGTGAGCCAATCTCCCGGCCTCGCGCCCGCGCGTGCGCCGTTTCCGCGAACGACGCGCCCGCACGCGTTACGCTTCCTTTCCCGAGTCCGTACCCGGTCGCCATGCTTCCTTCCGTCGCCCTCGTGGGCCGTCCCAACGTCGGCAAGTCGACGCTGTTCAACGCGTTGACCCGCACCCGCGACGCGCTGGTGCACGACGAGCCGGGGGTCACCCGCGACCGCCATTACGGCGTCTGCCGCCTCGAGGGGCAGCGGCCGTTCGTGGTCGTGGACACCGGCGGCATCGCCGGCGACGAGGAGGGGCTGGCCGGGGCCACCGCGCGGCAGTCGCGCGCCGCCGCGGAAGAGTCCGACCTGGTCCTGTTCGTGGTCGACGGCCGCGAAGGCGCCTCCTCGCTCGACGACGAGATCCTGCGCTGGCTGCGCAAGGCGGGGCGACCGGTCCTGCTGGTGGTCAACAAGACCGACGGCCTCGACGCGCGCGCCGCGCTCGCCGAGTTCGCGCGCTACGGGTTCGCCGACACCCTGGCGGTGTCGTCCGCGCACCGCCAGGGCATCGACGAGCTGTTCGACACGATCCTCGAGCGCCTGCCCGCCGACAGCGACGCCGATGTGCCGGAAGTCGATCCCGAGCGCGTGCGCATCGCCTTCGTCGGCCGCCCGAACGTGGGCAAGTCGACCCTGGTCAACCGCATCCTCGGCGAGGAACGGATGATCGCCTCCGACGTGCCGGGCACCACCCGCGACTCGATCGCGGTCGACCTCGAGCGCGACGGTCGCAAGTACACCCTGATCGATACCGCAGGCCTGCGCCGCAAGGGCAAGGTCGAGGCGGCGGTGGAGAAGTTCTCGATCATCAAGACCCTGCAGGCGATCGAGCACTGCCAGGTCGCGGTGATCATGATCGACGCCACCGAGGGCGTGACCGAGCAGGACGCGAGTGTGCTCGGGGCGGTGCTCGACGCCGGCCGCGCGCTGGTGGTGGCGATCAACAAGTGGGACGGCCTGAGCAGCTACCAGCGCGAGCAGACCGAGGCGCTGCTGTCGCGCAAACTCGCCTTCGTGCAGTGGGCCGAGGCGGTGCGGATCAGCGCCGCGCACGGCTCGGGGCTGCGCGAGCTGTTCAAGGCGATCCACCGCGCGCATGCGTCGGCGACGCGGCAGTTCAGCACCGCCGAGGTCACCCGCGCGCTCGAGATCGCCTACGAGGCCAGTCCGCCGCCGGTGGTGCGCGGGCACGTGGCCAAGCTGCGCTTCGCCCATCCGGGCGGCGAGAACCCGCCGACCTTCGTCGTCCACGGTACGCGCCTGCGCACGCTGTCGGCGACCTACACGCGCTACCTCGAGAATTTCTTCCGCAAGCGCTTCAAGCTGGTCGGCACGCCGGTGAAGTTCGTGTTCAAGGAAGGCGAGAATCCTTACAAGGACAAGAAGAACGTGCTGACCGAGCGCCAGGTGGCGAAGAAGAAGCGGCTGATCCGCCACGTCAAGCGCGGCCGCTAGGATCGGGGACTCGATGGACAGTTCCGCCGCTATCGCGCGCAGCGGGATCACCCTGGGCATCCTCGCCGGCGGGAGTGCGCTGCGCCTGGGAGGTCGCGACAAGGCATGGCTGATGCGCGACGGGGAGCCACAGGTGCTGCGTATCGCGAAACGGTTCGAGGATGGAACGGCGGCGGTTCTGGTCAGCGCGAACGCGGGGCTGGATCGTTACGCGGATGCGGGCCTGGCTGCCGTGCGCGACCGCAGCGCCGGTGCCGGGCCGCTCTCCGGCCTCGACGCGCTCGCCGCGGCCTGTCGCACGCCGTGGCTGCTCACGCTCCCGGTCGACCTCGTCGATGCCGGCGATAACCTGCCGCGGACGCTCGCGGCGGGGCGCCATGCGGACGGCGCCCGCGCCCGGGACGACGACGGTCCGCAGCCATTGGTGGCGCTATGGCGCGTCGCCGCGTTGCGCGAGGCCGCGATCGCCGCGCTTGCGGCGGGGGAGTTCGCCGTGCATGCGCTGCAGGCGCGGCTCGACCTCGCCGAGGTCCCCCTGGCGGGGGTCCGCTTCGGCAACCTCAACACGCCCGACGACCTGCGTGCAGCCGGCATCGGGAACCACTGAGGCATGGCCAGCGACGCCTTCCCGACCAGGATCGCCTACGCCGAGGCGCTCGCGATCGTGTCGCGCGTCGCGCGCGAGCGACGGCTCGCCGTCGAACACATCGCGCTCGCGCGGGCGCATGGCCGGGTGCTGGCCACCGATGCGAGCGCGCGGATCGCGATGCCGGCCTTCGACAATTCGGCGATGGACGGCTTCGCGCTGCGCCATGCCGACCTGCTGCCCGGCGAAACGCTCCTGGCGCTGCGCGGCGAACAGTTCGCGGGCGGTCCTGCCGCACCGGTGGTGGGTGCCGGCGAATGCGTGCGCATCACCACCGGCGCGCCACTGCCCGCAGGCAGCGACACGGTGGTGATCAAGGAACACACCCGCATCGAAGGCGGGAACGTACGCGTGCTGCAGGCGCCCGCCGCTGGCAGCCACGTCCGCCATCGCGGCGAGGACGTGCGCCAGGGCGACCTGCTGGCGGCGGCCGGCGAGGCGCTGGCCTCGGCGCGGGTCGCGCTGCTCGCAGGGCAGGGCATCTCCGGAATCGACGTGGCGCGGCGCCCCACGGTGGCGGTGTTCTCCACCGGTGACGAACTGGTCGAGCCGGGCCTGCCGCTGGCGCATGGCCAGGTCTACGACTCCAACCGCGAACTGTTGATGGGCCTGCTCCGCGCCGAGGGGCTGGAACCGGTGGCCTGGCCGACGCTGCCCGACGATCCCGCCACGATCGAGTCGGCGCTGCGTCACGCGGGCGAGGCCTTCGACCTGGTGCTGACCTGCGGCGGCGTGTCGGCCGGAGAGAAGGATCACCTGCCGGCGCTGCTGCAGCGGCGCGGCCGCGTGCATTTCTGGAAGGTGCGGATGCGCCCGGGAATGCCGGTGCTGTTCGCCGACGGCGGCACGCTCGGGCCGGCGTTGTTCCTCGCACTGCCGGGCAACCCGGTGTCGGTGCTCGCCACCTGGTTCGCGCTGGCACGGCCGCTGCTGGACGGGTTGCAGGGGCGGGCGCCGCGCAAGGCCTGGCGCGCGCGCCTGGCGGCGCCATGGCGCAAGCGCCATGAGCGGCTCGAATTCCTGCGCGGCCGGCTCGCCAGCGCCGATGACGGCACGCTCGAGGTCGAGCCCGATCCCGCCGACGGTTCCCACCGGATGCGCTCGGCCGCCGACGCCGACGCCCTGATCGTGCTCGAAGAGGGCGAGCGCGACTACCCGCGGGGCAGCGTGGTCGACGTGTTGCCGTACTGAGTTCCCCAGCGGCGGCCGGCGGCGCCATAATCGGCGGCATGGGCAAGGAGATCACGCCGCGGGAAGCGAACTACCGGATCGCGCAGGGCGCGCTGCTGGTGGACGTGCGCGAGGACCACGAGCGCGAACTGGGCATGGCGCAGGGCGCGGTCGGCGTCGCACGCAGCGAACTCGAGCAGGCGCCGCACCGGTTCATCACGCGCCCGGACCTCGAGGTGCTGCTGATCTGCCAGAGCGGCGGCCGTTCGATGCTGGCGGCCGAGCAGTTGCAGCGGCTGGGCTACCAGCGCGTCACCTCGGTGCGCGGCGGCACCCTGATGTGGCAGGCCGAGGGCTTTCCGATGACCCGGCCGGAGGAGCTGGTCGACGAGGATTTCCACGAGCGCTACTCGCGCCACCTGCGCCTGTCCGAGATCGGGGCGCGCGGCCAGCGCCGGCTGGAGGCGGCCAGCGTGGTGGTCGTGGGCGCCGGCGGCCTGGGGTCGCCGACGGCGTTCTACCTGGCCGCGGCCGGGGTCGGGCACCTGCGGCTGGTGGACGACGACGTGGTCGACCGCAGCAACCTGCAGCGCCAGATCCTGCACGTCGACGCCGACACCGGCGTGTCCAAGGTGGAATCGGCGCACACGCGGCTGTCGGCGCTCAATCCGCGGGTGGCCATCGACCCCGTCGCCGAGCGCCTGGATTCGGCCAATGTCGAGCGGCTGATCGCCGATGCGGACGTGGTGATCGATGGCGGCGACAACTTCCCGGTGCGCTACCTGCTCAACGACGCCTGCGTACACCTGGGCAAGCCGCTGGTCTACGGCGCGGTACATCGGTTCGAAGGGCAGGTCGGCGTGTTCGACGCCGGGCGCCAGCGCGGCCGTGCGCCGTGCTATCGCTGCCTGTTCCCGGCGCCGCCGCCGCCCGAGGCCGCGCCCAACTGCAGCGAGGTCGGCGTGCTCGGCGTGCTGCCGGGCGTGATCGGCACGCTGCAGGCGACCGAGGCGCTCAAGCTGCTGCTGCACATCGGCGAACCGCTGGCCGGGCGCCTGCTGCATTTCGATGCGCTGGCGATGCGCTTCCGCGAGACGC
Source organism: Luteimonas saliphila (assembly GCF_016774335.1). Taxonomy (GTDB): domain Bacteria; phylum Pseudomonadota; class Gammaproteobacteria; order Xanthomonadales; family Xanthomonadaceae; genus Luteimonas; species Luteimonas saliphila. The sequence goes on from NZ_JAETWA010000045.1 coordinate 133,135, forward strand.
GGCTGGCGCCGGATCCGGACTGTCCGCTGTGCGCACCAGGGATCCCGTTCCCGGGGTACATCGACTACGCCGCGTTCTGCGCCGGATGACGCTCGCCCGCGTGCGAACGGCCGGGCGCCGCACGACGAGGCCAGGCGCCGGTGCGCCGCATCCCGCGCGTTTCACGCCGGTTGCTGCACGATGCGTGTCGTCGTCTCGCCGTCGCCTGACCGGTTGCCTTATGCCCGCGCGGTTTCCCTGCTTGCCCATCGTCGTGTTGCTGCTGTGCGCGTGGATGTTGCCGGTCCCGGCCGCGGCCGCCGACCCCTGCCTGAACCTGCCTGCGCAGGCGATCCAGGGCATCGAGGTTTCTGCGCGCATCGCGGCGGCGGCCTGCGAGGAACACAGGCAGTGGTACCGCCCCCTGATCGACATCGATGGCCGGATCGGGTCGATGAAGGTCCGTGAGGCCGAGCGCGCGCGGCTGGCGGGTGGCGAGCCGGCCTGGCAGCGCGTGATCGAGTACTGGCGCGGCAGCGGCCTGCTCTGGCAGGCGGGGGCGGGCGACTGCGCCTACGGCGACATGCCGACGCCGTCGTGTCGCGCGTTCGTGGTCGACACCCCATGGTCGGCGGCATTCGTCTCCTGGGTGATGCGGCGGGCCACGGTGCCCGGTTTCGACGGCTCGGCCAGCCACCTGAACTATGTCCGCCGCGCCTATCGCGAACCGTTCCTCAGTCCCTACCGGGTGGCCAACCCGCTCGCCGCCCAGGTGCGGACGGGCGACATGCTCTGCTACGTGCGCGGCACCGCGCGCACCTACGGCTTCGGCGAGCTGGCGACCCTGCTCAGCGGTAACGAACCGGGCCTGGCCATGCATTGCGACGTGGTGGTAGGCATCGGCGTCGGCGCCGACCATGCGCGCAGCGCGTACCTGGTCGGCGGGAATGTCTACGACGCCGTGGCCATGCGCCGGCTGCGGCTGACCCCGGGCGACCGCTTCGACCGGTTGCCGATGCGGCTGGCGAGCGATCCGGAATGCTCTCCCGAGAGCGCCTACGCCTGCGACCTCAACCGGCAGGACTGGTCTGTCCTGCTGCAGCTGCGCCCGGCGGAGGAACTGACGGCGCTGCCTGCGGCGCCGTCGATGCCGGTGCCCTCGACGTTCCGCGCGCCGCTGTCGCGGACGGCCGTGCCGGCCGCGGGACGGGCGCTGCCCTCCGTGGACGCCGCGCCGCAACCCAGGTGCTGCAATCATTGCGACCCGGAAGTCGGGCTGCCGCGCTGCCCGGTGGCTCCCGTCCGCCCCTGAGGCTCCGGCGGGAATCCGTGTTCACGGCGCCAGGGCGCTGCTTCGCGAGCATCGGTGCTGGCGTTGGCAGCGGGGCGGGCATCGTCAACGCTCAGCGGATGAACGCCACCAGGGCCTCGCCATACGCCGGGAACGTCTGCAGGTCGTTGTGCCCGGCCGCCTCGATCGACACCACGCGGGCTTGGGGCAGCACGTGCAGCAGCGCATCCGTGTTCGCCGCCGGGATCACCTCGTCGCGGCCGGCGCGCACCACCAGCGCCGGCCGCCGGTAGCCCCGCAGCTCGTCGCCGGCCGGGTAGCGCTCGCGCATGAGCCAGCGCACCGGCAGCCAAGGGTAGTGCGCCTGCGCGACCCGGGCGAGGCTGTCGAAGGGCGTGACCAGCACCAGCCGGTCGACCGGGCGGCGCGCGGCGACATGGGCGGCGATGCCGCTGCCGAGGCTGCGGCCGATCGCGGAAACCGGCCGCCCCGGATGACGCGCCTGCACGTCGTCGAAGAAGGCGAGCGCATCGTCCAGCAGCTCGGAAGCCGCGGGCGTACCGTCGCTGGCGCCATAACCCCGGTAGGCGAGCAGGTACACACTGTGGCCCGGGAACCAGCGCGCGAAATCCCCGGCGTTGGCCTGCACCGCCTCGGCGTTGCCGCCGAAATAGACGATGGCCGCCGGTTGGCCCGGATTGACGATCCAGCCGCGCAGGGTGACGTCGTCGCGGTCGAGCGCGTAATCGGTGCCGGCGCGCGGAGCGTGCGTGTCATCCGGCAGGTAGACCAGCTTGCGCTGCGCAAGGAACAGCATCGCGCACAGCGCGACGTAGGCCAGCACCGGCACCAGCAGCAGGGTCACCAGCATCCGGCGCATGGATCCTCAGCCGTGGCGCTGGCGCGCGGCCTCGAACGCGGCGAGCTGCCCGGGCGTCGCCTCGCGCTGGTGCCTGGCCTTCCAGTCGGCGAACGGTTCGCCGTAGACCGCCTCGCGCGCCTCGTCGCGGGTCATGGCGATGCCGTGCGCCTGCGCGGCGTCGCGGTACCAGTCGGCCAGGCAGTTGCGGCAGAAACCGGCGAGTATCATCAGGTCGATGTTCTGCACGTCCGGCCGCGCCTCCAGCAGGTGCCGGCGCAAGCGGCGGAACACGGCGGCCTCGATGTGCACGGTGTCGGCATCGGTGTCCATGGCTCGCTCCTTGGCTGCGACGGGGTCCGTGAGACAATACGCGCTCCCGATTCCGCCTTCCACGCCGCATGACCGCACGCATCCTCGACGGCAAGCGCATCGCCGATTCCCTGCTCGACGAGCTGCGCCTGCGGGTCGACGCACGGGTCGCGGCGGGGCGGGCGCGACCGGGCCTGGCGGTGGTGCTGGTGGGCAGCGATCCGGCCTCGCAGTCGTACGTGCGCAACAAGCGCCGCGCGGCCGAGAAGGTCGGCATCCAGGCGTTCGATTTCGACCTGCCGGCCGGCACCGGCGAGGCCGAGCTGCTCGACCTGATCGACCGGCTCAATGCCGATCCGGCGGTGCACGGCATCCTGGTGCAGTTGCCGCTGCCGGGCGTCGCCGATGCGACCCGGCTGATCCACCGCATCGATCCGCACAAGGACGTCGACGGCTTCCACCCCGAGAACGTCGGCCACCTGGCGCTGCGCCAGTTCGGCCTGCGGCCGTGCACGCCGCGCGGAATCACCACATTGCTGGCCTACACCGACCGCCCGGTGCGGGGTTGCAGTGCGACCATCGTAGGGGTCAGCAACCATGTCGGGCGGCCGATGGCGCTGGAGCTGCTGATCGCCGGTTGCACGGTCACCAGCTGCCACAAGTTCACCCCGCACGACGTGCTGCGTCGGCACGTGGGCGAGGCCGACATCCTGGTGGTTGCGGTCGGCCGGCCGGGCCTGGTCCCGGGCGAGTGGGTGAAGCCGGGCGCGGTGGTGATCGACGTGGGCATCAATCGCCTCGACGACGGCCGCCTGACCGGCGACGTCGGATTCGCCGCCGCGGCCGGACGCGCCAGCTGGATCACGCCGGTGCCGGGCGGGGTGGGGCCGATGACGGTGGCGACGCTGATGCAGAACACGCTCGAGGCTGCCGAGGCCGCCGAAGGCTGATGTCGGCGCCGACGCGTCGGCAGGCTCGCAGGGATTTCACGACGGCCGCGCCAGACTGGCGCTTCCTGCGCATGTCCGCAGCCACGCCGCTACCCCGGAGGACAGGAATCATCGTCGCTCACTGGCGCGCAATCCGCTGGCCGGCCTGCGCGGCACCCGCCGCACCCCTGGCGACCGCCTGCCGCGGGCCGCAGTCCGCGCTCGACCCGGCCGGACCCGCGGCGGACGCCATCGCCACCAGCTGGTGGTTGATGTTCGGCGCCGGGAGCGCCGCCTGGGCCATGGTGGTGGTGCTGGCGCTGCTGGCGATGCGACCCGGACGCGCGTTGACACCGCGCGCGGGCACGCAGCTGATCGTCGGCGGCGGCGTGGTGCTGCCGACCGTGCTGCTGGCGGCATTGCTGGTGTACGGCACGCTGGCGAGCGACCGGGTGACCGGGCGTGGCGAGGATGCCGCCCACGTGGTGCGCGTCACCGCGCGCCAGTGGCATTGGGAATTCGAGTACCTCGACCGCGACGGCATCGCGCGCGCGGCGTCGGTCGACCGGCTGGCCTTGCCGCTGGGCGAGATGGTCGAGTTCCACATCGAGAGCATAGACGTGATCCACAGCTTCTGGATCCCGCGCCTGGGCGGCAAGGTCGATGCGATCCCCGGCCGCACCAACCTGCTGCGCCTGCGCGCGGACCGCGCCGTCCCGATGCGCGGGCAGTGCGCCGAATTCTGCGGGCTGGAGCACGCGCGGATGGCGTTCCGCGTCGACGTGCTGGACGCGCGCGCATACCGGGCCTGGCTGCGTGAGAACGCGGTCGCAGCCGATGGCGGGGCGGCGCGGTGAGCCGCAAGCCGAGCGACGCGCGGCCGATCGACGCCGGAGAGAATGCGCGGCGCCTCGATGCGCTGGCGCGCATCTGGGCCAACGGTCCCGGGCTCGCCGGCCAGCTGACCGCGGTCAACCACGGCACGATCGCGGTGCGCTTCATCGTCACCGGCTTCGCCTTCCTGCTGGTGGGCGGCCTGCTGTCGATGTTCATCCGCCTGCAGCTGGCCTGGTTCGATGCGGAGGTGCTCGACCCGGCGCGCTACGCCCAGTTCGTGACCCTGCACGGCACGACCATGATGTTCCTGTTCGCGGTGCCGATCATGGAAGGCTTCGCGATGTACCTGCTGCCGAAGATGATCGGCGCGCGCGACCTGCCGTTCCCGCGGCTGAGCGCGTTCGGCTGGTGGTGCTATCTGTTCGGTGGGCTGTTCCTGTATTCGAGCCTGCTGTTCGACGCGGCGCCCGATGGCGGCTGGTTCATGTACGTGCCGTTGACCGACGCCACGTTCTCGCCCGGCAAGGGCCCCGATTTCTGGCTGATCGGCGTGACCTTCGCCGAGATCGCGGCGGTGACGGCGGCGGTGGAACTGATCGTGGCGGTGCTGGTCACTCGGGCGCCAGGCATGGACATCCGGAAGATGCCGCTGTTCGCCTGGGCGATCCTGGTGACGGCCTTCATGATCGCGCTCGGGTTCCCGCCGCTGATCATGGCCAGCATCCTGCTCGAACTGCAGCGGGCGTTCGGCTTCGTGTTCTTCGACCCCGCGCTCGGTGGCGACCCGTTGCTGTGGCAGCACCTGTTCTGGCTGTTCGGGCATCCCGAGGTGTACATCATCTTCCTGCCGGCGGCGGGCATGGTGTCGATGGTGGTCCCGACCTTCGCGCGGCGCCCGGTGGTGGGCTATTCGTGGATCGTGCTGGCGCTGGTGGCCACCGGCTTCCTCAGCTTCGGGTTGTGGGTGCACCACATGTTCGCGGTCGGCATCCCGCTGCTGGCGCTGGGGTTCTTCAGCGCGGCGAGCATGGCGGTGGCGATCCCCACCGCGATCCAGGTATTCGCCTGGATCGCGACGCTGTGGTCGGGGCGGCCCTGGCTGCGGCTGCCGATGCTGCACATCTTCGGCTTCTTCGTGGTGTTCGTGCTCGGCGGGCTGACCGGGGTGATGCTGGCCTTCGTGCCGTTCGACTGGCAGGCGCACGACACCCACTTCGTGGTCGCGCACCTGCACTACGTGCTGATCGGCGGGATGATGTTCCCGCTGTTCGCGGGCCTGTACTACTGGCTGCCGCTGGCGAGCGGGCGGATGCCGTCGGAGAGCACCAGCCGCATGGCGTTCTGGCTGGTGTTCATCGGCTTCAACCTGACCTTCCTGCCGATGCACCTGACCGGGCTGCTGGGGATGCCGCGGCGCGTCTACACCTACTCGCCGGAGCTGGGCGTGGAGTGGCTCAACCTGCTGTCGACGGCGGCGGGGTTCGTGCTGGCGGTGGGCATCGTGGCGATCCTGGTGGATGCCGCGCTGTGCTTCGTGCACGGACGTCGCGGCCGCGCCAACCCCTGGCGCGCCGGCACGCTCGAATGGGCCTTGCCGGTGCCGGTGCCGAACTACAACTTCGCATCGATCCCGGTGGTGACGGACCTGTATCCGCTCTGGGGCGACCGCGGGCTTGCGGCGCGCTGCGCGCGTACCGACGGCTGGCTGGGCAACCCCGCGAGCGGGCGCCGCGAGCTGCTCGGCACGGGGCTGGTGTCGGCGCGTCCGGAGCAGGTGGTATTCCTGTCGGGGTCGTCATGGCTGCCGCTGGCCTGCGCGCTGGTGATCACGCTGCTGCTGGCGTTGTTCATTTCGGGACACTACCTGCTCTCTGCCGCCTGCCTGCCACCGCTGCTGGCGCTGTTCGTCGCATGGGCATGGACCACGGGCCATCGCCACGCACCGGCGCGCGCGGACGCGGGGCAGGGCACCCGGCTGGCCTCGCAGTACGCCAGCCGCAACGCGCCGGGCTGGTGGGCGGTGGTGGCGACGCTGCTGATCGTCGGTTCGCTGTTCGCGTCGCTGGTGTTCGCCTACTTCTACCTGTGGCTCGGGTCGGAAACCTGGCCGCCGCCCGGGCAGGGGTCGGCCGTTCTGGGCGTTGCGCAGGCCTGGCCGCTGGCGCTGCTGGCCGTGGCAGGGCTGGCGGGATGGCGCGCGACGCGCGCCGTGCACGCGGGTCGCGTGCGACACGCCGTCGTGGCCATGGGCCTGGCCGCGACGGCGGCGGCTGCGTTCGCGTGCCTGCACCCGGCCGCGCTGGCCGGCGTGGTGGGCGCGCCGCAGTCTCATGCGTACGCGGCGGTGGCGTGGACGCTGGCAGGTTACTGCGCCGCGCACATGGCGGTCGCGTCGCTGCTGTGCGGGCACGTCGCCGCGCGGGTGGCGCGGGGCCATGTGGACGTCGAGCGCGACCTCGAATGGCGGGTCGCGCATGCATTCCTGCGCTACGCGCTGGCGCAGGCGGCGATCGGATGGGGCGTGGTCCACCTGTTCCCGGTGCTGCAATGACTCCGACGACCCCGCGGCCGCGTCGTTTCAGCTGGATCGCCGCGCCGATGGCGGCATGGGCGCTGCATTTCGCAGCGGTCTACATCCTCCAGGGCCTGGGCTGCGCACGCGGCTGGGCGGACGGCTCGACCCGGATCGCCATGGGCGCGTCGACCGCGCTGGCGTTCGCCGCCGTGGCTTGGATCGGCACGCACGCCTGGCGGCGGCTGCGCGCGGCGGGCGATGCCGGCGAGACGCGCTTCGTGGCCCGGCTGGTGGCGATCCTGTCGCTGCTGGCGGCGCTGGCGATCGCATTCACCTCGCTTCCGATGTTCCTCCTGCTTCCCTGCGACCGGGGCTGATCCATGCGCAAGACGCTCCAACAACCGGTGCCCGAGCAACGCAGTCCGACGGTGGCCAGCCGCATGGCGATCAAGCGCCATCCGCTGCATCCGATCCTCGTCGTGTACCCGGTGACCTGCCTGAGCCTGATCCTGCCCGCGGACGTGGCATACCTGTGGAGCGACGACGGGTTCTGGGCGCAGGCGGCCTGGTGGCTCAACGTCGTCGGGCTCGGCATGGGCCTGCTGGCGGCCGCGGTGGGCATCTGCGACATGTTCCTGATCCGCGTGGCGCGGCGGCACGTCTCGGTCTGGAACCACTTCGTCGCGGGGGTCATGCTGCTGGCGCTCGCGGCGCTGGGCGTGTGGCTGCGTGCCGCGGATCCGGCCGCGGTCTGGCCCTGGGCGCTGTTGCAGTCGGCGTTGACGCTGCTGATGGTGGTGGTGGTGGGCTGGCTCGGCGGCACGTTGACCTTCGGCCACGGCATCGGCGTCTACGGCCACCGCCCGCGCTCGGATCCGTCGGACGCCGACGACGAGGCGCTCGAGGAATGAGGCTCGCCGGTAGCGGTCGCCGTGCCCGGCGGCGGCAGGTCGCCGACGCTGCGCGGCTTGGCCCCGGTGAGCGCGGCGATCGCGAGCAGCAGCACCAGCGGTGCCCAGCCCAGCAACCGGGGCAGCAGGAAGGCGCCGCGTGCGCGGCGGCCGCGCCCCAGTGCGTAAAGGTGCACGCCCAGCCACAGGTGCAGCAGTACCAGCCCGGTCACCAGCCCGAGCTTGGCCACCAGCCATCCGCTGGGCTCGATCCACGGGATCAGGCCCATGCCGAACGCGATCGTGAGCACGCCCGCCGGCGTGGCGATCCGGAAAAAGAGGCGATTGGCCACGGGATTGAAGAAGTCCGCGCGCCCGTCGCGCGTGCCGCGCACGCGCGCCGAGAACAGGCGTGCGAGCAGGAACAGCCCGGTGAACCAGACCGCCATCGCGGCGATGTGGGCGACCTTCAGCCAGAACAGCACGCGACCGCCTCCATGCCGGGTACGCGAATGCCCGCACGCACGCGCGTCGCCGCGATCGTCGCGTCCGCCTCGCTGGCGCCGGCGTCGGCGGCCGCGCACAGCGTGACGGACGGACCACCGGAGTGGCATTCCGCCTGGACGCTGTCGCCGTGGGGCCTGGTGCCGCTGCTGGTCTTCGCCACTGCGTACGCGACTGGCGTCTGGCGGCTGTGGCGGGGTGGCCACGCAGGACGGGGGATAAGCCGGGTGGAAGTCGGCGCGTCCCTTGCCGGGCTGCTTGCACTGCTGCTGGCGACGGTCTGGCCCTTCGATGCGCTCGGGGAATGGTCGCTGGCGGCGCACATGGCCCAGCACATGCTGCTGCTGGCGGTGGCGCCGCCACTGCTGCTGGCCGCACGACCGTGGGCCGCCCTGGCCGCCGCGCTGCCGCCGCGGTGGTCGCGCGCGTTGCATCGGCTGTCGATGGCCGGGCGGACTCGCGTCGTACAGTCGCTGGCGGCGGCCACGGCCGCGAACGTCGCGGTCATGGCGGGCTGGCACGTGCCGGCGGCGCTCTCGCTCGCGCTGCGCAGCGAGGCCGTGCACTGGATGATGCATGCCAGCTTCCTGCTCGCCGGCCTCTGGCTCTGGACGCTGCTGTGGCAGCGCCTGCGCGACGATGCGCGTGGCGCGCTGGCGGGTACCGTGGCGGTCGTGGTGGTCATGATGCAGATGGGCTTCGTCGGCGCTCTGTTGACCTTCTCGGGCCGGGTCCTGTATCCGTTCTACGCCGAACGTGCGCCGCAGGTGGGCATCGACGCGCTGGTCGACCAACAGCTCGCCGGACTCGTGATGTGGGTGCCGGCGAGCCTGCCGTACCTGGCGGGCGCGCTATGGCTGCTTGCGCGGGAACTGCGCAGGCCCGGCAGGCGGGTGCGCTGAGCGCAGGCCGCCTCGAGGCCGGACCGGGCGCGCGTCAACCGCCTGCAACCCGGCCCGCCCGCACGTCCTTCTCCCGAAGGGGTGCATGGGGATCGATGCGCGATCCGGCAGGTGACGCGAGGTTGCGGGTCATCAGCGCGAACAGCAGTCCGGCGAGCGCGCCGCCCCCCGCCATCCAGAAGTTGGCGCTGGCATCCCGGCTCGCGCCGACCAGCAAGGCCACCGGCGAGAGGTGGTTGACCAGCGGAATCGCGGCGAGGATCGCCAGATACCCGCCCACGACGAACAGCGCCAGCCGCGCGGCAGGGACGCTGCGCGCAACGAACCACGCCACCGCGAAGGCCACCAGCAGTGCGGGCGCCGCGATGTAACCGCCATAGGTCGGGGTGAAACCGCTGAAGACGTCGCGCGCCATGGTGGACGCACGCACCTGGTTCACATCGACGCCGAGCGACGCCAGCGCCTGCAGGTTGTAGTGCGACTGCACCAGCGACGCCCACACCGTCGCGGAGATGATCGCGACCACGAAAGCCGGCAGTGCGCGAAGCCACTGGTTGCCGTTGTTCTTCACGGTGGCGTCTCCGGCATTGTGAGGAAATTGCGGAGTCGAAGCGAGTTCGCACGCAACGTATCCCGCTCGACCATTCTCCCGCGGACACGGTGGAGGTCCGGTGATGACAAACCCGATTGCAGTACGCACGAATGCGAGTGAATCCGCGAAGATCCCTGGCGCCGCGGAGGGAGGAAACTTCGCGAGGCAATGGCTCTTGTTTCCGTTGTGCGCAGTGCTGGCCCTCGCAATCCTTTTCCCGGCACCCGCGATGGCGCAGGACTACCGCGTCGAAACCGTCGCCACCGGCCTGGAGAAGCCGTGGTCGATCGCGTTCCTGCCCGATGGTCGGATGCTGGTGACGGAACATCCCGGACGCCTGCGCGTGATCGAGAACGGCAGGCTCGTCGACGAACCTGTCGCCGGCGTGCCGCCGGTGTTCAACTCGGGGCAGGCCGGCCTGTTCGAAGTGCTGCCGGCGCAGGATTTCGCCGACAGCGGCGTGCTCTACCTGTCGTTCGCGCACGGCACCGACGACGCCAACCACACCCGGATCGTGCGCGCCGTGTTCGATGGACGCAGCCTGAGCGAGGTCGAGCCGGTCTTCACCACCACGCCGGCGAAATCGGGCGACGCGCATGCCGGCGGGCGGATGCTGTGGATGCCGGACGGGACCCTGCTGCTCAGCCTGGGCGACGGGTTCTTCTTCCGCGAGGAGCCGCAGAAGCTCGACAGCCACATGGGCAGCATCGTGCGCATCAATGCCGACGGCAGCGTGCCGCAGGACAACCCGTTCGTCGGCCGCGACGGCGCGCTTCCCGAGATCTACAGCTATGGGCATCGCCACGTGCAGGGACTTGTGCTGGTCGACGGCCAGCTCTACGCGCACGAGCACGGCCCGCGCGGCGGAGACGAGATCAACCTGATCCGGCCCGGCCGCAACTACGGCTGGCCGGTGATCACCTACGGCCGCGACTACAGCCGCGCCCTGATCTCGCCGTTCACCGAGCGCGAGGGCATGGAACAGCCGCTGTGGCAGTGGACGCCGTCGATCGCGCCCGCCGGGCTCGCGTTCTACGACGCCGGGCTGTTCCCGCAGTGGCGCGGCAGCCTGCTGGTGGCCGCGCTGGCGGAGGAGAGCCTGCGCCGGGTGGAGCTGGTCGACGGCGTTCCGGGGCGGCAGGAGGTGCTGCTCGCGGAACTGGGCCAGCGCATGCGCGACGTGCGCGTGGGGCCCGACGGTGCGGTGTACCTGGTCACCGACGAGGATGCCGGCCGCCTGCTGCGGCTGGTGCCGGCCGGGGCGGGAGAGGGCTGATCCGGGCATCCGGTTGCCGTGGCGGCGCGGTATAATGCCGCGCTTCCCCACCGATCCCGGGACTGCCGATGCTCCGCATCCAGGCTGAAGCACTGACGTACGACGACGTTTCCCTCGTCCCCGCGCATTCCACCGTCCTGCCCAAGGACGTCTCGCTCGCCACCCGGCTCACGAAATCCCTGCGCCTGAACCTGCCGATCGTCTCGGCGGCGATGGACACCGTGACCGAAGCCCGGCTGGCCATCGCCATGGCCCAGCTCGGCGGCATCGGCATCGTCCACAAGAACCTGTCCGCCGAACGCCAGGCCGCCGAGGTGCAGCAGGTCAAGAACTTCGAGGCCGGGGTGATCCGCGAGCCGTTCACGGTCAGCCCCGAGACCACCATCGGCGAGGTGCTCAAGCTCACCCGTGCGCGCCGCATCTCCGGCGTGCCGGTGGTCGACGAAGGCCGCCTGGTCGGCATCGTCACCGGCCGCGACATGCGCTTCGAGAAGAAGCTCGACGATCCGGTCCGCAACATCATGACCAAGAAGGACCGCCTGGTCACGGTGCGCGAAGGCGCCAGCGACGACGAGGTCATCGGCCTGCTGCACAGGCACCGCATCGAGAAGGTGCTGGTGGTCAACGATGCCTTCGAGCTGCGTGGACTGATCACGGTCAAGGACATCCAGAAGAAGTCCGACAACCCCAACGCCGCCTACGACGCCGACGAGCAACTGCTGGTCGGCGCCGCGGTCGGCGTGGGCGGCGACACCGAACACCGCATCGAGCTGCTGGTCGCCGCCGGGGTGGACGTGGTGGTCGTGGACACGGCGCACGGCCATTCGCAGGGCGTGCTCGACCGCGTGGCCTGGGTCAAGAAGACGTTCCCGGATCTGCAGGTGGTCGCCGGCAACATCGTCAGCGGCGATGCCGCGCTGGCGTTGATGGATGCCGGTGCCGACGCGGTGAAGGTCGGCGTGGGACCGGGTTCGATCTGCACCACGCGCATGGTCGCCGGCGTCGGTGTGCCGCAGGTGACCGCGGTGTCGATGGTGGCCGAGGCGCTGCAGGACCGCATCCCGCTGATCGCCGACGGCGGCATCCGCTATTCCGGCGACCTGGGCAAGGCGTTGGCGGCCGGCGCATCCACGATCATGATCGGCGGCCTGTTCGCCGGCACCGAGGAATCGCCGGGCGAGACCGAGCTGTTCCAGGGCCGCAGCTACAAGAGCTACCGCGGCATGGGCTCGCTGGGGGCGATGGAGAAGGGCAGCAAGGACCGCTATTTCCAGGATGCCAGCGAGGCCGACAAGCTGGTGCCCGAAGGCATCGAGGGCCGGGTGCCGTACCGCGGGCCGCTCAGCGGCGTGGTGCACCAGCTCGCCGGCGGCCTGCGTGCGACGATGGGCTACGTCGGCTGCGCGAGCATCGAGGAGATGCGCAGGAAGCCGCAATTCGTGAAGGTCTCCGGCGCCGGGCAGCGCGAAAGCCACGTCCATGATGTGCAGATCACCAAGGAGCCGCCGAACTACCGGATGAGCTAGGCGCTCGCTCGCGCGCACCGCCCGGCCTGCGAAGACCGGCCCATCCGGCAGCATCACGCAGCAGCATCACGTCGTCGCCATCGATCACTGCCCGTCGACGCGGGCAGATCCATACCGGGAAGGGGACTCCATGCCAGAGCTGTCGAGCCTGATCGCGTTCTCCCTGATCGCGTTGGGCATGGTGCTGACGCCCGGTCCGAACATGGTCTACCTGGTCTCGCGATCGATCTGCCAGGGGCGCAACGCCGGCCTGGTGTCGCTCGCTGGCGTCGCGCTCGGGTTCGTGTTCTACATGCTGTGCGCCGCGGTCGGCATCACCGCGCTGGTCATGGCGGTTCCGTATGCCTACGACACGTTGAGGCTGGCGGGTGCGCTCTACCTGCTGTGGCTGGCCTGGCAGGCGATCCGCCCGGGCGGGCGTTCGCCGTTCGAGGTCAGGGCGCTGCGGGCCGACAGCCCGCGCAGGCTGTTCGCCATGGGCTTTCTCACCAACCTGCTCAATCCGAAGATCGCGGTGATGTACCTGTCGCTGCTGCCGCAGTTCATCGATCCCGCGCAGGGCGACGTGTTCGGCCAGACGCTGGCGCTGGGTACGGCGCAGATCGCCATCAGCGTCGCCGTGAACGCCGCCATCGTGTGCTGCGCCGGTGCGGTCGCGGCGCTGCTGGCGGGCCATCCGACGTGGGCCCGCATGCAGCGCTGGCTGATGGCCACCGTGCTGGCGGGCCTGGCGGTCAGGATGGCGACCGAGGCAAGACGTTGATCCCCACTTCTCCCGCGATTCCATCCGAACCCGCCGCATGACCGACATCCACAGCGACAAGATCCTGATCCTCGACTTCGGCGCGCAGTACACGCAACTGATCGCGCGCCGCATCCGCGAACTCGGGGTCTACTGCGAGATTTGGGCCTGGGACCATGATCCGGCGGAGATCGCGACGTTCGCGCCGAAGGGCATCATCCTCTCCGGCGGCCCGGAATCGACCACGCTGCCGGGCGCGCCCGCCGCGCCCCGGGAAGTGTTCGACTGCGGCCTGCCGCTGCTCGGCATCTGCTACGGCATGCAGACGATGGCGGCGCAGCTGGGCGGCGCCACCGAGGCCGCGGACCAGCGCGAGTTCGGCCATGCCGAAGTCGAGATCGTCTCGCCGGACGCGCTGTTCTCGGGGTTGACCGACCATCCGGGCAAGGCGCGGCTCAACGTCTGGATGAGCCATGGCGACCACGTCTCGCAGGTGCCGCCCGGATTCACCATCACCGCCGCCACCGATCGCATCCCGGTCGCCGCGATGGCGAACGAGGACCGGCGCTGGTACGGCGTGCAGTTCCATCCCGAAGTCACGCACACCCTGCAGGGGCAGACGCTGCTGCGGCGTTTCGCGGTGGACGTGTGCGGCTGCGCCACGCTGTGGACCGCGGCCCACATCATCGACGACCAGATCGCGCGCGTCCGCGAGCAGGTCGGTTCGGACGAGGTGGTGCTGGGCCTGTCCGGCGGCGTGGACTCGTCCGTGGTGGCCGCGCTGTTGCACAAGGCGATCGGCGACCAGCTGACCTGCGTGTTCGTCGACACCGGCCTGCTGCGCTGGCAGGAAGGCGACCAGGTGATGGCGATGTTCGCCGAGCACATGGGCGTCAGGGTGGTGCGCGTGGACGCCGCCGACCGTTACTTCGAAGCGCTCGCGGGCGTGGCCGATCCGGAGGCCAAGCGCAAGATCATCGGCAACCTGTTCGTCGAGATCTTCGAGGAGGAATCGGCGAAGCTGGCCAACGCGAAATGGCTGGCGCAGGGCACGATCTACCCCGATGTGATCGAATCGGCCGGCAGCCGCACCGGCAAGGCCCACGTGATCAAGAGCCACCACAACGTCGGCGGCCTGCCCGCGCACATGAAGCTCGGCCTGGTGGAGCCGCTGCGCGAGCTGTTCAAGGACGAGGTGCGTCGGTTGGGGGTCGAACTCGGCCTGCCGCGCACCATGGTCTACCGCCATCCGTTCCCGGGCCCTGGCCTGGGCGTGCGTATCCTCGGCGAGGTGCGGCGCGAGTACGCCGAGCTGCTGGCGAAGGCCGACGCGATCTTCATCGAGGAACTGCGCAAGGCCGACCTGTACGACAGGACCAGCCAGGCCTTCGCGGTGTTCCTGCCGGTGAAGTCCGTCGGCGTGGTCGGCGACGCACGCGCCTACGAGTGGGTGATCGCGCTGCGTGCGGTGGAGACCATCGACTTCATGACCGCGCACTGGGCGCATCTGCCTTACGACTTCCTCGGCACCGTGTCCAACCGCATCATCAACGAATTGCGCGGCATCTCGCGCGTGGTCTACGACATCTCGGGCAAGCCGCCCGCGACGATCGAGTGGGAGTAGGATCGCCTCGCGCCCGGGGGTGGGCGAAGCGGAATCGGGTGCAAGGGGAGGAGTGCGGATGGTAGGGAAACTGTTGGTCGTGGTCGTGGTGGCGATCGCTGCGCTGGTGGCTCACGAGAATGGGCGGACGATCGAGGAGGCCCATGTCCGGGAGTATTACCGGAGCCAGCTCGAGGCTTTGCGTGCTTTCGACGAGGAGGCCGTCTGCGCGGGCATCGCCGACGATTACAACCTCGAGGTGGTCGACCGCTCCGAAGGACAGCCGGGGAAAGCGACGCTGGACGGGCATGCGTCCTGTGAACTGAGCCGGAAGATGCTGAGGTTCATGGAGCAGATGTCCGGACAGACCGGGGGCCTGGTCACCATCGATATCAGCTACGACATCAGGTCGATCGTGATCGCCGCCGACGGCCGCAGTGCGACCGTGGAGGCGACGAGCACGGCCAAGCTCGGCGACATGCTGATCGGTCGTACCCGCGGCCGCGAGCAGCTCTCGCGTTCGTTCTGGCGCGTCAGGAGCCATGGCGGAGAAGCGCAGGTCTGGTCCTACGGTCGCTGACCCGGCTGCGGTTGCGGTGAAGTTCGACGAAACGCGATGACGCGATCTCGCACCACGGCCCGCGGCCCGCGGCGCGCTGCGAAGCGGCCGCGACACCGGGAGCGACCTGCATGCTGCCGATCAGGGTGCGGCAGCATGGGGCAGAGCGCCGGGCTTCCTAGCCTGTAGCGTGCCATCCCCAAGACGACGAGTCCTCTCGTGTCCGCAATCGCATGGAACGAAGTGCTGGCAGCCGATCGCGATTCATTTCGGGCTTGCGCAGGTCCGGATTGCGCCGCAGACGATAGAATCCATGGGAATGGACCCGAACCGATCCCCCGATGGCCGATCACGGACTGAGCGGGACATGTCTGGCAGCACGTCAGCGACAGCACCGGAGAACAACAGCATGCGCTCCAGACCTTTCGGCCGCACCGACCGCCACGTCGGCGAGATCGGCTTCGGCGCCTGGGCCATCGGCGCGGCCTGGGGCAAGGTGGACGATGCCGAGTCGGTTGCCGCGCTGCACGCGGCGCTCGACGCCGGGCTCGACTTCATCGATACCGCCGACGTCTACGGCGACGGCCATTCCGAGCGCCTGATCGCGCGGGTGCTGAAGGAGCGCGGTGGCGAACGCCCGTTCATCGCCACCAAGGTGGGGCGGCGGCTGCCGACCCAGGCCGTGGAGGGATACAGCGCGGCGAACCTCGAAGCGTGGGTCGACCGCAACCTGCAGAACCTCGGCACCGACTGCCTCGACCTGGTCCAGTTGCACTGCCCGCCGACCGACGCCTACTACCATCCGGAGATCTTCGAGCGCATGGACCGGCTGGTCGAGCGCGGCAAGCTGCGCCACTACGGCGTGAGCGTCGAGCGCGTGGAAGAGGCGCTGAAGGCGATCGAATATCCGGGCGTGCAGAGCGTGCAGATCATCTACAACATGTTCCGTCAGCGGCCCGCCGACCTGTTCTTCCGCGAAGCGAAGCGCCGCGGCGTGGCGGTGGTCGTGCGCGTGCCGCTGGCCAGCGGCCTGCTCAGCGGCAAGTTCGACGCGCAGACGCAGTTCGAGGCCGACGACCATCGCCGCTTCAACCGCCACGGCGAAGCCTTCGACGTCGGCGAGACTTTCGCCGGCGTGCCGTACGAGATCGGTCTGGCCGCGGTAGAGAAGCTGCGGCCGCTGGTGCCGGAAGGCGCCACCATGGCGCAGCTCGCGCTGCGCTGGATCCTGATGGACGAAGCGGTGACCGTGGTCATCCCCGGCGCGCGCAATCCCCGGCAGGCCCTGGGCAATCTGGCCGCCGCGGAGCTCCCGGCGCTGGCCGATGCGACGATGAAGGAGATCGCGCGCATCTACGATGAGGACATCCGGCCCCACGTCCACCAGCGCTGGTGACGGGCACGCCTACCATGAACGGATCGCCTGACGGTCCTTCCGCTCCGGACGATGCCGGGGCCAGCCTCGACGAGCGCTGGATGCGCCATGCGTTCGCGCTGGCCGAGCGCGCCGAGCGCGAGTTCGACGAGATTCCCGTCGGCGCTGTGCTCGTGGGTGCGGACGGCCGCCTGCTCGGCGAGGGCTGGAACCGCAATCTCGCCGACCATGATCCGACGGCGCACGCGGAGATCGTCGCGATGCGCGCGGCAGGAATCGCACTGGGCAATCACCGGCTGGTGGGAAGTACGCTGTACGTGAGCCTCGAACCCTGCGCGATGTGCGCGATGGCGCTGGTGCACGCGCGGGTCGCGCGCCTGGTCTATGGTGCCGCCGATCCCAAGACCGGCGCCTGCGGCAGCGTGTTCGACCTCATCGCGGACCCGCGCCACAACCATCGCATCGCCGTTCGGGGCGGGGTGTTGGGCGACGAGGCCGGGCGCCGACTGAGCAACTACTTCCGCGCCAAGCGCGGCAGGCCACCCTTGTAGGAGCGGCTTCAGCCGCGACGGAAGTTGCCGGGCCGTGTCTTTCACAACGTGCCGTTTCCGGGTGCGCCGAGTTTCCCGGTCGTGCCTGAAGACGCTGCTGCAGGGGCCGGCTCGTATGGGAGTACGTGCGGGTGCGATATCTTCCTTCTGATCGGGCGAACTCCCGGAGCGTCGCCCCGGATGACGCGTCCGTGGGACGGTGGGATCGGGACGACGCGTGAAACGCGACCTGCCCCCCCGTGGTTCGTAGACGCGTTGAATATGGAGTCCGCGGTCCCGTTCGCCGCGCAGGCCCCGCGCCGTTACCATGCGCGGTTCGTGCTCCGCAGGATCGTCGCGCATGCCCTATACCCCGATCGTCGCCACCCTGGGATACGTGCTCTCGGCGGATCGCCGCAAGGTGCTGATGGTCCATCGCAACGCGCGCCCGGACGACCACCAGCTCGGCAAGTACAACGGCCTGGGCGGCAAGCTCGAAGCCGACGAGGACGTGGTCGCGGGCATGCGCCGGGAGATCTGCGAGGAAGCGGGAATCGACTGCGAGGCGATGTCGCTGCGCGGCACGATCAGCTGGCCGGGTTTCGGCAGGCATGGCGAGGACTGGCTGGGCTTCGTGTTCGTGATCACGGGCTACCGCGGCGAGCCGTTCGCGTCGAACCCGGAAGGCACACTGGAATGGGTGGAGGTGGCGCGGATCCTGGAGCTGCCGCTGTGGGAGGGCGACCGCCACTTCCTGCCACTGGTGTTCGACGACGATCCGCGCGCCTTCCACGGGGTGATGCCGTACCGCGACGGCAGGATGGTGTCGTGGCAGGTGTCCAGGATCTGAGTCATCCACGCTCGGCGTCAGCGCAGCGCGACGGCGTCCGCCAGCGGCTGGATGCTCAACGCCTGGCCAGGCTCGATCCGTTCCGCGCCGCGGACCACCAGGCGGTCGCCGGGCGCGATGTCCCCGCTGACCTCGATCATGCCGTCGATTTCGTCGCCGGCCAGCACCGGCAGGCGTTCGGCTCTGTTGGCCGCGTTGGCGCGCACCACGAAGTCGCCTTCGCGCCGCAGCACGAGCGCATCGCGCGGCACCGCCACCACGCTGCGCGGTTGTGCGCTCGGCAGGCCCACGGTCAACGCGCTGCCCACGGGCAATACATCCGCGTCGATCGCGATCCGCAGCTCCACCTGGCGCGAAGCCTCGTCGCCGACCGGCACCAGCGCGCTGACGCGCGCCTCGCGTTCCGCGTCTCCATCGCGCAGGCGTACCGCCGCGCCCGGTGCGAGGTGGCGAACCAGCGCCACGGGCGCGTGGGTCCGCACTTCCAGTGCCCCGGTGTCGACCACGCGCGCGACCGGCGCGCCCGGCTGCAGGTATTCGCCCGGCTGCGCCAGGCGTTGCGCGACCACGCCGTCGAACGGCGCGCGCACCTGCATCCGCGAGCGCTGGTGGCGGATGCGCTCCAGCTGGGCCCGTGCGCGCGCCAGGTCCTGCACCAGCACGTCGCGATCGGCGCGCTGCTGCTCGTATTGCGCTTGCGCCACGCTGCGTAGTCCAGCCAGCGTGGCGAAACGCCGTTCCTGTGCCTGCGCCAGATCCAGCTGCGCCTGTACGCGGGCGACCAATGATGCGCTTTCGCGCTCCTCCAGCCGCAGCGCGGCATCGTCGAGCGCGGCGAGCGACTGCCCGGCGCGTACGCGCGCGCCCACTTCGACACTGCTCAGTACGCGACCGGCCACGTCCGCCGCCACCCGCGCATCGTTGCGGCTGACCACGCTGCCCGGGGTCCAGTGGTACGGACGGAACTCGGCGCGCACCGCGGGCGCGACGCTGACGACGGCGGGCGGCGTTTTGCGCGTGGGCGTCGGCTCGTCGTCGGCGAAGCCCTGACGCAGGGAGAGGAGGAGTGTGCCGGCGAGGAGGCTGGCGAGCAGGGCGGCATGCACGGGACGCATGGGAATCTCCGGGGAAAGTGCTCAGGCGGGTGCCTGGACGAGGGCGGCATCGGCGGCGGAACGGCGTGGCGCGCGCGCCGCGGCCAGGCGCATCAGGGCGGGCACCAGCACCACCGTGAACAGCAGGCTCAAGGCCACGCCGCCGACGGACACTGCGGCCAGGCCGCGGTAGATCACCGCGCCGGGTCCGGGGTTGACGGCCATCGGCAGTGCGCCGAGTACGCC
The DNA here is from genome assembly GCF_016774335.1 of Luteimonas saliphila. Taxonomy (GTDB): domain Bacteria; phylum Pseudomonadota; class Gammaproteobacteria; order Xanthomonadales; family Xanthomonadaceae; genus Luteimonas; species Luteimonas saliphila. The sequence goes on from NZ_JAETWA010000045.1 coordinate 152,546, forward strand.
GGTGAGTGCGGCGATCAGGATCGGACGCAGGCGCTGGTCGAGCGCCTGGCGCAGGGCGTCTTCGAGCGACGCGCCGGTGGCCTGCGCCTCGCGTGCCTGCGCCACCAGCAGGATGGCGTTGTTGATCACCATGCCCAGCAGCAGGATGAAACCGATCATCGACAGCAGGTCGAGCGTCTGCCCTGCCGCCAGGTCCAGCATCCGCAGGCCGGCGACGCCGCCGAGCAGCGCCAGCGGCAGGGTCGCCATCACCACCGCGCTGTCGCGCAGCGAGCGGAACATCGCCGTCATCAGCATGAACAGCACCAGCAGGGCGATGGCGAAATTGGTCGCCATGTTGCCGACCACCTGGTCCAGACGATCGGCGCTGCCCGACACGCGCACGGTGGCGTCCGCGGGCAGCGCTCCGCGCAGCGCCGGCACGATCTCGTCGTCGACGATGCGCAGCGCCTGTTCCAGCGACATCGCCTGCGGCGGATCGACGGTGAGGGTGACGGTGCGGCGACGGTCGATGCGGCGCAATTGGTTGGGTGCGATCACCGTGTCCACGCGCGCCAGTTCGCCCAGCGCGAGTACTCCACCGAGAGGCGTGGCCAGCGGTGCGGCATCGAAACGGCCGGCATCTGCCTGCTCGCCGCGCAGGATGATCGCCAGGCGCCGCTCGCCGTCGAAGTGCTCGCCCAGCCACTGGCCCTCGCCGAGCGCGCGGACGATCGTGGCCAGTTCGCTGCGCTGCCATCCGGATTCGGCCAGGCGCCGGTCGTCCGGGCTGATCCGCAGCTCCGGCGTGCCCGCGTCCACGTTGGGGAAGGACTGGACGTTGGCGCCAGGGAAGCGGTCGCCCAGCGCGCGCCGGCACGCTTCCGCGGCACGGGCCAGGGCTTCGCCATCGCCGTGCTGCAGGTGGATCGCGATGGCCCGCGCCGAGCCGCCGAAGCCACCGAACAGTTCGCCCTCGCTGGCGAAGGCGCGGGTGTCGGGAAAGCCGGTGACGATCTCGTCGCGGACGATGCGCTCGAGTTCGCCGATGTCCGCGGGATCGACCACCCGCGCGCCCAGCGTGCCGCCGCCGGGCCACAGGTTCAGGTACCAGTTGCTGAGCTGCGGACTTCGCTCGCCGTCCAGATAGGGGCGCATGCGCTGCAGCAGCACCGGCGCGATTTCCCGGTCGACGCGTGCCGGACTCATACCGGGCGGGAAGGTGAAGAAGGCATCGACCGCGGCGCGCTTGACCGGCGGCAGGTAGTCGATCTGGGGCATCAGCAATACCGCCAGCAGCAACGGCGCCGGCACCAGCGCCATCACCCACGCCCATTGCCGGCGGCGGGTGGCGGTGGTGCGCAGCGCCCAGTCGCCGATCCGGCTCCAGCCCTGGCGTTGCCGGTCGCGCGGGCGCGTGCGCAGCCAGGTCCCGGCCGCTGCCGGCAGCACCGTCACCGCGACCAGCAGCGAGAGACCCACCGCGATCGAGATCGTCAGCGCCAGGTCCGCGAACAGCTGCCCTTCCACGTCCTGCATGAAGATCACCGGCAGGAACACCGCCACCGTGGTCAGCGTGGAAGCGACCAGCGCGCCGCCGACCTGGTGCGTCCCCTCGAGCGCCGCGCGCGGCGCCGGCACGCCCTGCTCGCGCAGGCGCACGATGTTCTCGGCGACCACCACCGCGGCATCCATCACCATGCCCACTGCGAACGCGAGGCCGGCGAGCGAGATCACGTTGAGGCTGCGCCCGGTGAGCTGCAGCACGATGAAGGTCGCCAGCAGGCAAATCGGGATCGCACAGGCGATCAGCCCGGTGGCACGCGCGTCGCGCAGGAACCACCACAGGCAACCGACCGCCAGCAGCATGCCGGCCAGCAGGCTGCCCGAGAGCAGGCCGATGGCGCGGTGGATGAACACCGAGGCGTCGAAACTCTGCGCGATGTCCAGGCCCAGCGGCAGCAGCTCGTCCTCGCGCAGCCCGGCGACCACGCGCTTGACCTCGTCCAGCGTCGCCAGCACGTTGGCGTCGTGGGTGCGCAGGATGCGCAGTCCGATCGCCGGATTGCCGTTCTGATAGGCGAAGAAGCGCTGTTCGGGACGCTTCACCTCGACCGTCGCGACATCGGCCAGGCGCACCGGGCGTCCGTCTCGCCAGGCCAGGATCAGTTCGCCCATCGCGTCCGGCGAATAGCGGCCGGCGAAGCGCAGCACGTATTCGCGGCGCCCGGCCTCGACCACGCCGCCCGAGACATCGGTGGCGCGCGCCGCGACCGCGGCCACGTCCGGCACCCGGATGTCCATCGCGGCCGCGCGCGCCAGGTCGAGGGTGATGGTGAGCTCCTCCGGCGCGCCGCCGTTGATCGCCACCCCGGCCACGCCCTCCACCGAGGTCAGGCGCGGGACGATGCGGTCCTCGATCATCTGCCGGTAGTCGCGGATGTCGCCCGGCGTGCCCGGCAGCTTCTGCACGAAGAAGTAGGTGAGCGAATCGTTGGCGTTGTCGGCCCCGGCCTGGACCACCGGCGGGGTCGCGTCGCGCGGCAGCGGCGGTAGCCGGTTCATGCGTGCCAGCACGTCCACCAGCATCGCGTCCATGTCGCTGCCGATCGCGAAGGTCAGGTTGATCGCGCTGAAACCGGTGCCGACGTTGGAGGCGATCTCCTCCAGGCCGGGGAGTCCCTGCAGCACGGTTTCGATGGGTTCGACGATCTCGGACTCCATCTCCTGCGGCGACGCCGCGCGCCAGAGCGTCTGGATCGACATCTGCGGCCGCTCGATGTCCGGGAACAGCTGCAGCGGCAGCTTGCCGAGGCTGAGCAGGCCGAAGGCGCAGACCAGCGCCACGACCACCGCGACGGCGGCCGGGTTGCGCAGCGAGGCTTCGGTGAGTTTCATCGGCGCTCCACGCGAGGATCGGCGGAGCGCAAGATGCGCCCGCATCGGCCGCCGGCGATGGCCCGGAAGTCATGCGGCCGCCGGTTCTGCGACGAGGCGTTGCGATCCCGCGACGAGGCGCGGCGATCGGGCGATCAGAGCAGGATCGAGAGCTTGTCGCGATGGCTGCGCGAGAGCTTGAGTTCCTGGCCGCAGTCGAGCCGCAGGAAGCTCTCGCCGTTGCTGTGCGGGCGCAACTCGACGACGCGGCTGGCGTTGACGATGGTCGAGCGGTGGATGCGCGGGAAGCGCTGCGAATCGAGCTGGCGTTCCAGCTCGCGCATCGTCGCGCGCAGCACCAGGGTTTCGCCGGCGCCGTCCTTGCCGTCGACGTGCAGGCACATGTAGTCGCCCGCGGCATCGATCCAGCGGATGCCGCGCAGGTCCACCCGGACGGTACGGTGACCATCGCGCACGGCCAGCCTTTCCTCGCGCCGCAGGCGATCGATCGCGTCGGGCAGCAGCGCCTGCTCGAGCCGTAGCGGCGCCCGCCCGCTCAGCTCGCCCAGCAGTTCCAGCAACTGGCCGCAATGGGCGCCGGCCTCGCGCTGGGCGCGGACCTCGCGTACGCGCGCGAGCGCCTGCGCCAGGCGGCTGTCCTCGACCGGCTTGAGCAGGTAGTCGGCCGCGGAAGCCTCGAAGGCGCGGATCGCATAGTGGTCGAACGCGGTCACGAACACGACCAGCGGCATCTCGCTGGCGGGGATGCGGCGCAGCGTCTCGAAGCCGTCCACGCCCGGCATCTGCACGTCCAGGAACACCAGGTCCGGCTGATCTTCGCGCAGGGCGGCCAGGGCCGATGCGCCATCGCCGTACTGGCCGACGATGTCGACGTCCGCATGCGCCTGCAGGCGGATCTCGAGCCCGCGCCGCGCCAGCGGTTCATCGTCGACGATCATCGTGCGCAGGCGCTGCGACGCGGGGATGGGGTTCGACGGCGCGCAATCCACTGCCTTCAGTCCCTGATGGTCTGCGAGGTTTCGAACGGCAGGCGCAACGTGACCTCGATGCCGGGATCGAGGTTGCGGATCGAGAACGATCCGGCGTCGCCGTACAGCACCGAAAGCCGCTCGCGCGTGTTGCGCAGGCCGACGCCCTTGCCGGGCGGCACCTGGCCGCCCTCCAGGCTGGAGCAGCCGGGACCGTCGTCGGCCACCCTCAGCACCAGTTGCGCGCCTTCGCGGTGCGCGCCGATGCGCAGCACGCCGCCCGCGACCTGGCGGGCGACGGCGTACTTGATCGCGTTCTCCACCAGCGGCTGCAGCAGCAGGCTGGGCAGCAGTGCGCGCCAGCAGTCTTCGTCGATGTCGGTTTCCACCCGCAGGCGCTCGGCGAAGCGGATCTTCTCGATGTCGAGATAGAGCGTCAGCGCATCGAGTTCCTGGCGCAGGGTGACGCGCTGCATCGGGTCGTTGTCCAGCGAGTGCCGCAGGAACGCCGACAGGCCCTGGACCATGCGGTTGGCGGTGCCGTTGTCGCGGTCGAGGATCAGGGTGGAGATCGCGTTGAGGGTGTTGAACAGGAAGTGCGGGTTGAGCTGGTAGCGCAGCATCTTCAGCTGCGCCTGGTGGGCGATGCTGCGCGCGGCCAGCGTGCGCTCGGTCTCGTTCTGCAACTGGCGGTAATAGCGGATGCCCAGGTACAGGCCGACCCAGGCCAGCAGCACGTAGATGTACCCGAGCGAGTAGGCGACGAAGGCGATGCGGTTGGCCGGCTTGCAGGTCTCGCAGAACTCCACCAGCACCGCGCGCGTGGTGGTGTCCATCAGCGCCGAGGTGGCGAGCACCGGCAGCACCATCGCCAGCGCCAGTCGCCTGGGCGGCAGATGCCAGAACAGTCGCAGCAGGACCCGCAGGCCCAGGGTGGCGATCGCGCCGGTCGTGGCCGCCGTCAGCGGCACCACCCAGTAGCCCGGCGGCTTGTCGTGGGCGATGGCCGCGAGGTAGCCCAGGGCGAAGTACGCCGACCAGCCGCCGAGGTGCAGCAGCCAGAACAACTGCTGGCGCGGAAGCTCCAGCGGACGGGACAGGGCGATGGACATCGGCGGGCTTCCGGGCGCAACGTCGGCATCCTACCGCCGTCGCGGGCCGGCAGGGCTCGCCCCGGCGCGGATGGGACACGGTTCGTCGCGCGCCGCCGCTCGGGGCGCATGGAAACGGCCGCGGCGATCGTGCGACCGGCGTACCCGCTCACTCCCCGCTGAACGACGCCCGCGGCGAGTAGTCCGTCGGCCGCAGCACGTGTTCCTCGATGTCGCCGACGAAGCGGCCGTGCTCGCTGGCAGTCTCGCGCTTGATCCGCGCCCATTCCTCGTCGGCCATGAACGCGGCCCAGCGTTCGCGCATCGTCGTCTCGTCCGGCCACTGCAGCAGGTAGACGAAGCGCGGCGGCCTGCCGTCCTCGCCGCGGCTCTCCCACGTCGAGACGATGTGGAAGCCGTGGCGGGCCATGATCCGTGCGGCGTGGTCGCGGAAGCGGTCGTGGAAGGCCGCGCGGGTCTCGTCGAAGATCGCGTAGACCCGCAGCTGGTGGATCGGGCCAGCGGGTTCGCGGGCGGGCAGGGGGGCGGCATGCAGCAGGCCGAGCAGCAGGCTCGCGGCCAGCCAGAGCGGCAGTGGGGAACGTCGCGGCGTCATCGGCGGCTCCGGTGCGGGTCCACTGCCATGGGAGCGTGCGGCGTGCGACAAGTTCCCCGGTCGAACCGGCGTTTCCCCGCAAGGCGGGTGGCCATCATCGACGCGATGGAACACTCCGTCACCGGGACGGGCGCTGTCCGGCGGGAATCAGCCCGCGGCCTGCCGGCTCGGATCGCCGATTTCCAGTTCGCGCAGGATCACGCTGGCCTGGGTCCGGTTGCGCGCGCCGAGTTTCTCGAAGATCACCGACAGGTGCGCCTTGACGGTGCGCTCCTGGATGTCGAGTCGGTCGGCGATCTGCTTGTTGAGCAGGCCCTGCGCCACCAGGGTGAGCACGCGGAACTGCTGCGGCGTGAGGCTGGCCAGGCGTGCGGCGAGGTCGGCATCCGCCGGGGAGGAGCGGGTGCGGGTGACCGCGCCGCGCAGCGCCGGCGGCAGCCACTGTTCGCAGTCCAGTACGGTGCGGATGGCCTCGCGCAGTTCGTCGAGCCCGGCGCTCTTGGGGATGTAGCCGGCGGCGCCGTGGTCGAGCGCGCGGCGCACGGTCTGCGGATCCTCGTTGGCCGAAACCAGCACCACCGCGACCGCGGGGTACTGTGCGCGGATCGCGGCCAGCCCGGCCAGGCCGTGGTTGCCGGGCATGTGCAGGTCGAGCAGGACCAGGTCGATGTCGCCGCGCGACTCGAGCAGCCCCAGCACGCCATCGAGGGATTCGGCCTCGCAGGTCGTGACGTCGCTGGCGGCTTCAGCGGCAGCGCCGCGCAGCGCCGCGCGGAACAGCGGGTGGTCGTCGGCGATCAGCAGGGTGGGCATGCGCGAAGCCTACAGCGCGCGGGTCATGTAGGTGCTGTTGGGATCGTCGATGTAGTCGCCGAAGGGCCCGCACTCGACGAAACCGGCCGCCGCGTACATCCGCCGCGCCGGCGCGAAGTAGGCCATCGAGCCGGTTTCCAGGCTCACTCGCGCGTAGCCGGAGCGGCGCGCCTCGGCCAGCAGGTGGTCGAGCATCGTCCTGGCGACGCCGCGGCGAAGCCAGGCGCGCGCGGTACGCATCGCCTTGATCTCGGCGTGCCCGGGGGCGAGGTGTTGCAGCGCACCGCAGCCGATCAGGCTCCCGCCGTCGTGGACCGTCCAGACCCGCACCGTCGTCCGGCGCAGGCCGGATAGGTCGAGCGCGTGCTGGCTCTCCGGCGGCGCGGTGGCCTGCATGGCCGCGCGATGTTCCTCCATGAGTGCGGCGAAGGCGGGGTCGTCGAGGTCGGCGGGTCGGATCTGCATGCCTGGAACGTCCGTATGCGCTTCCCGCGCGAAAAGAAGACGAGTGGCGGATGGATGTGACGACGCGCGCGTGCCGCCATGCTCCGCTATGCCCCCGCACGCAGCCACGCATGAGGTCTTGGCGGGCATTGTGCCGTGCCTCCGTCGTCGATGCGCATCGCGCATCGATGGTGTCGCGCTTCGTGCCGGCAGGCGCCCAGGGCCGGTGAGCGATCGGCGACGTGCCCCCGCCCGGTGGTGCAGGGCGGGCCGGCCGTTCGTGCCCGGCGGGGAGGCATGCGGCGGCCACGCTATCAGGGGCATGCGCCTTTGGCGTGGTACCAAAGTACGATGGAGGCGCATCGCGCGGGTGCTACCGTGCCGGCATGACGACCACATCGATCATCGGGACGCTGTGCACGGCCGCGCTCGCGGTGGGGCTCGTGGCCTGCGCCGGCGCGCCGCGCAACGCATCACCGGAGGCAGCCGTGTTCACCGCGCAGCGCAGCAGCGAACATCGTGGCCAGGACGACCTGCTCACCGCCGGCCTAGGCCTCGACGGCCTGCGCGCGATGACGCCACCCGCGTTCGCCGATCCGGCGCAGCCGACCGCGGCCGAACTGCGGCGACGCGCGGTCTGGAGCAACTGGCGCGGCATCGCCGACCTCGCGCCGGGCGGTGGCTACGGCGAACTGTTCGGCAGCCTCGCGGCGGTACCCGGTCGGGAGTTCCACGGCTATGCCCGGCTGCCCGGCGCGTCGCAGCCGCACCGGGTGATGCTGCAGTTGCCCGACGCTTTCGATGCGGGCAGGCGCTGCGTGGTGGTGACCGCGTCTTCCGGTTCGCGCGGCATCTATGGCGCGATCGCGGTCGCCGGCGCCTGGGGGCTGCCGAAGGGCTGCGCGGTGGCGTATACCGACAAGGGCGCCGGCACCGACTACTTCGATCTCGACGACCACACGGGCGTCCACGCCGACGGAACCCGCGGCGCGCTCGCCGCCGGCGAGCTGGCCTTCATTCCGGATGCACCGGTCGGCGCGTCCGGTATCGCGGTCAAGCACGCGCACTCGAAGGACAACCCGGAAGCGGACTGGGGCCGGCACGTGCGGCAGGCGGCCGAGTTCGCGCTGCGGACCCTGGACCAGGCACTGCCGGCCGCCGCGCCCTTCACGTTCGACAACACGCGCGTCATCGCGGTCGGCCTGTCCAACGGCGGCGGCGCGGTGCTGCGCGCGGCGGAACTCGAGGGCGACTGGCTCGACGCGGTGGTCGCGGGCGAACCCAACGTGTTCGTCGAGGGCCATGGCGGGCGCTCGCTGTACGACTACACCACCGAGGCGGCGCTGCTGATGCCGTGCGCGCAACTGCATCTCGACGGTCTGCCGCAACCGCCGCTGCGTGCCCAGGCCGGCGCGTCGTGGCTGCTGCGCTGCGGATCGCTGCAGGCCGCCGGGCTGGTCGAAGGCGCCGATCCGGCCGCGCAGTCCAGGTCGGCGTACGAGCGCATGATCGCGGGCGGCTGGAGCGAAGGCGCGATCCGCGCCGGCGTGCTCTCCACCGGCTTCGACCTGTGGCGCGCGGTGGCGGCCACCTATGCCTCGGCCTACGGCCGCTACGGCGTCGGCGAACACCCCTGCGGCTTCGCGTTCTCCGCGCAGAACCCGGATGTCTCCGTGCGCGCGGCGACACCCGCCGAACAGGCCGCGTGGTGGAGCGATGCCAGCGGTATCCCGCCGGGCGCCGGCGTGGGCCTGACGGAGATGCCGGTCGCCTTGCCGGACGCCACGCTGCCGGGCCTGCGCTGCCTGCGTGCGCTGCACGACGGCGACGACGCGAACGCCGGACGCGTGCGAGCGGGCATCGGCGCCACCCGCGCCGCGCCGCCGCGCGTCGGCCTGCCGGTGGTGGTGGTGCACGGTAGCGACGACGGGCTGGTGCCGATGGCCTTCAGCAGTACGCCGTACGTCGCCGCGTCGCGCGCGGCCGGCCGCGACGTGCGCTACTGGCAGGTGCGCAACGCCCAGCATTTCGACGGCTTCCTCGGCCTGCCGGACTATGCCGCGCGTTACCTGCCGCTGCTGCCTTACGTGTACGCCGCACTGGACCGGGTTGAAGCGCACCTGGACGGCCACGGCCAGCTGCCGTCGGACGCCGTGATCCAGACCCGTCCTCGCGGCCCGGGTACGCCCCTGGCGGCCGACCACCTCGCGATGCCGGACTAGCGCCGCGCCCGTAGCCCGGATAAGCGCAGCGCATCCGGGGCTTCGCGCCCCCATCCGTTTCCCCGGCAGACGAAAATGGGACCGTCGATCGGAAACGCGACGCCGCATTGAGGGTCCACGGACTCGGATGCGCTGCGCTTATCCGGGCTACGTGACTGCCCGCCGGGGCAGCAGGCGCGCAGGCGCGGGATCCATGAGCCGGGCCGGTGCATCGCCGCCGCTTGCCCCATCCTCACGCCGGGTTTGGCACTCTGGAATGCCGCCGTTTCCGCAGGCCCGCCATGTCCAGACCCCGCCACTTCTCGATGCTGCGCGACTTCCAGCTGGCCGACTGGTTCACCCTGGCCAATGCCTTCTGCGGCACTGGTGCGGTGTTCGCGGCGATGCGGTTCCTGCAGGACGGCATCGTGCGCGACCTGATGGTCGGCATGGCCCTGATCCCGCTGGCGTTCGTATTCGACGCGCTCGATGGCCGCGTGGCGCGCTGGCGCAAGGTTGCCTCCACCCTGGGGCGCGAGCTGGACTCGCTGGCCGACGTGATCTCCTTCGGCCTGGCGCCGGCGGCGCTGGCCTACGCCTGCGGGATGCAGGGCGGCTGGGACTGGGTCGTGCTGAGCTATTTCGTCGCCTGCGGCGTCAGCCGCCTGGCGCGCTACAACGTCACCGCCGAGACACTCGCCGACGGCGGCGACAAGGTGAAGTATTTCGAGGGCACGCCGATCCCGAGCAGCGTGCTGATCGTGGCCCTGCTCGCGGTGGCGGCCTGGCAGGGCGCCATCGGCGATGCGATCTGGTTCGGCCAATGGCAGCTCGGCCCCTGGCAGCTGCACCCGCTGGTGCTGGTGTTCGCACTGTCGGGCTCGCTGATGATCAGCAAGACGATCCGCATCCCGAAGATGTGAACGGACGATACCGGCCGGCCTGCAGCGGTTCGAGGCGGAGGCCGCGCGCGGATTCGCGCCTGCCGTTGCTATGATCGGGGCGGCACAGGAGGACGGCATGGCGAACGGCGGTTTCGGCTTTGGCGCGGGTCCCGCTTCGACGGATGAGTTCGAGCGGCTCGCCCGCCAGTACTGGGGGGCGTGGGGCGATGCCCTGCGCAGCGCAGCGCCCGGCAGCGGCCAGTCGGGCGCGCATGCCTGGCAGGACGCGATCGACTGGTGGACGCGCTATGCGCACGGCGGCCGCAGCGGGATGAACGACGCGCTCGAGCGCTTCAACGTCCAGGCGCGCGACTGGTACGGACGGATGCAGCAGGTGGCGGCGCAGTTCGCGGGACGCGACTCGAGCGCGCGCGACGTCGCCGCGGCATGGAAACAGGCGCTCGGGGCGTCGGGGATGAACCCGTTTCCGGAAATGTTCCGCTCCATGCGCGGCCAGGGCATGCGCGGGCTGGACCAGTGGGTCGAGGACGCTTCGCCGTGGCTCGATGCGATGCGCGGCGAAGGCATGTTCTGGCTGCGGCTGCCGGCGTTCGGGGCCGGGCGCGAACAGCAGGAACGGTTGCAACAGCTGGCGCAGGCGCTGGCGGAGTACGACGAAAGCAACAGCGCCTACGGCGCGCTGATGCTCAAGGCCTCGCAACTGGCGTTCGAGCGATTCGAGGACAGGCTGGTGGAGCACGAGGAACCGGGCCGCCAGATCGAGTCGCCGCGCGCCCTGTTCGACCTGTGGATCGACTCTGCCGAGGAGGCCTACGCGGAGATCGCGCTGTCCCCGGAATTCCGCGAGGTGTACGCCAGGCTGGTCGATGCGCAGATGCGCGTGCGCGGCGGCGTGCAGCGGCAGGTGGAGCAGGCCAGCGCGATGCTCGGGATGCCCACGCGCACCGAGATCGATGCCGCGCATCGCAAGATCGTGGACCTGGAACGCACGCTGCGGCGCTTGCGCGACGCGATCGAGGGATCCTCGGCGACGAGGCCCGGTGACGACGGCCGGCCCGCCGCCGCGGCACAGACCGCCAGGCCGGCGAAGACCGCCACCAAGGGACGGAAGGCGGGGGCCGGTGCAAGGCCTGCAGCGCAGTCCGCTGCCCCCCAGGGCGCGAGCCGGGCGTCCGCCACCAAGGCCGGTCGCAAGCGGGTCGCGCGCAAGCTCGCGCCGCGCCCGACGGTGACGGCCCGCCGGGCACCGACCAACGGTTTCTCCAGCGCTATCCCGATGCCGGTCGCGCCCGAGCCGCTGGATCGCGGGCCGGCGTCGAAGCGGGGAGGGCGCTGACATGCACGGACCCCTGAACTTCAGCCCGGACCGGCTGGCCGAAGAGGCGCTGCGCTTCCAGCAAAAGCTCGGTGCCGGCCTGCAGACGCTGCGCGAGGTCGGCGACTACGACTATGGTGCGAGCGCGAAGGAGGAGGTCTGGCGCGACGGCAAGGTGGTGCTGTACCGCTTCCTCGGTCCGAAGGCGCCGACCGCGAAGGTGCCGATCGTCATCTGCTACGCGCTGGTCAACCGGCCCTACATGGTCGACCTGCAGTCGGACCGCTCGCTGGTCAAGGGGCTGCTCGAGCGCGGCGAGGACGTCTACATCATCGACTGGGGCTATCCCGACCGTTCCGATCGTTACCTGACCCTCGAGGACTACATCGAGCGATTCCTCGGCGGCGCGGTCGATCACCTGCGTGCCGCGCAGGGCCTGGATTCGATCAACCTGCTGGGCATCTGCCAGGGCGGCGCGTTCTCCCTGTGCTACGCGGCACTGCACCCGGACAAGGTGAAGAACCTGGTCACCATGGTCACGCCGGTGGATTTCCACACCGACGACAACATGCTCTCGAACTGGACCCGCGACATGGACGTGGACCTGTTCGTGGACACGCTGGGCAACGTGCCTGCGGACATGATGAATTTCTGCTACCTCACCCTCAAGCCCTGGCGGCTGTTCGTGCAGAAGTACGTCGGCCTGGTCGACATCCTCGACGACCGCAAGGCGCTCGAGGACTTCCTGCGCATGGAGAAGTGGATCTTCGATTCGCCTGACCAGGCAGGCGAGGCGTTCCGCCAGTTCATCAAGCAGTTCTACCAGGGCAACGGGTTCGTCAACGGCGGGATCAGCATCGGCGGGCGCGATGTCGAACTCGGCTTCGTCGACATGCCGGTGCTGAACATCTACGCCGAGCAGGACCACCTGGTGCCGCCCGACGCGTCGCGGGCGCTGAAGGGCCTGGTCGGCACGACCGATTATTCCGAGCTGTCCTTCCGGGGTGGCCATATCGGCATCTACGTGTCCGGCCGCGCGCAGAAGGAAGTGCCGACCGCGATCCACGACTGGCTGGCGAAGCGGGCGCGCTGAGGTCACGTGTGGCCGGCGTGGGCGTGGCAGCCCGGGTACTGGCATTCGTGCTGTCGCTGGCGGCCGTCCCGGGGCCGGCGGCCGAAGCCGGCGACGAGGCGGTTGCGCTGCGCGAGATCGCGGACCTAGTGGCGGCGATCGGCACCTCGGGTTGCGAATTCCAGCGCAATGGCCGCTGGCATGGCGCGGACGCGGCCCAGGCGCACCTGCAGCGCAAGTTGGAATGGGCCCGCGATCGCGGCTTCGCCGGCACGGCCGAGGACTTCATCGGGCGCATGGCCAGCCGCAGCAGCGTGGGCGGGCGGCCGTACCGGGTGCGCTGCGATGGCGTCGAGCTGCTCGCCGCGGACTGGTTCGCGGCCGAACTCGAGCGCCTGCGCGCAGCGAATTCTTCACGAACCGGGCGCTAGACTTCGTCGGCACCTTGGGGAGCGCCGCCATGAACCAGACCACCACCAAGTCCGCCGGGTTGACGCGCTCGATCCACGACCGCGTGCTGGCAGGCGTCGTCGGCGGCATCGCGCACCGCTATGGCTGGAGCCCGACGCTGCTGCGGATCCTGTACGTCGTCGGATCGGTATTGTCGGCGGCGTTTCCCGGCATCCTCGTCTACCTGGTGCTGTGGCTGCTGATCCCGGAAGGCAACGATTGATCGACCCGTCGGCGGCGCGCGGGAAACGCCGGCGACGCGTGCCGGCGATGGCGCTGATGACCATCGGGATCGCCTGGACCCTGCCCAATACGGTGCTCGGGCTGCTCGCCGGCGCGGCGGGCCTGGCGTTCGGGGCGCACGCGCGGTTCGAGCGTCGTGACCGTGCGCTCGTGTTCCATCGCTGGCCCTGGGGGCCGGGCGGCGCGATGACCCTGGGCAACGTGATCCTGCACACCGGCGACTCGCTCGATTCGCCCTGCATGACCTACGCGCATCGCGCCGGACTGGTCGAAGAGCCGAGTGTCGCGCTCGGCGACCACGAGCGCGCGCACGTCTACCAGTACATGGTGCTGGGCCCGCTGTTCCTGCCGTTGTACCTGCTGTGCGGCGGCATCAGCGTGCGCAACCGGTTCGAACGAGCGGCGGACCGGTATGCGCACACCGGTCGTGGATGGTGGCCTTGGCCGGCGTGATCGCGATTCGATGGACATCGCTGAGGTTGCGCATCGGCTCTCGTCGTTCCCATCGCGCCGACGAACGGTCGAGGTTTTTTACGTCGCCATAACGGGGGTTGCGATAGCCTGCGAACGTCGAAGAAAAAGCGGAAGGCGAAAGCCGGAAGCAATCGCTTCGACAAGGAAGGCTCAGCCGACCGGGTCAAACCGGAAGACTGGGCCTTCTGCTTTTCGTGCACCGCAATCTGCGGTGTGCCGTATGGCGCAGCAATCGGATATCGTCCGCACTGCATGTGGTTCGCGCAGGCCGGTCCGTAACCCATTGAGATGGAGCCTGCTCGTGGCGGCGCAGCTTCGTTGGGTATCCACCAGCGTCCGTGGCGTGCACCAGGCAGCAGACCGTTGCGCCAGGCAGCCGTTGCCTTGCCGGCGATCTGCGGCGCCGTCATGGCGTACTCTCTGCCGGTCGGGGCGGCGCGTCGGCGACCCTCGGCGCAAGGCAATTCGCGATCCGGACCCAGGGAGGAACCATGCGCGAGAGCGGAATCCGTGACGACGCGGCCCCCTGGTCGTTCTTCCTCCCGGTGACGCTGGCGGTGATCGTCGGGGTGGTGGCGGCCGGGCTGATCCAGCGCGGCATCGACGTCGTGTTCGACAATGACGAAGCCGCCGTGGCGTCGCCGTCGGCCGTTCCGGCCCAGGCCACCGGCCCGGCATCGCCGGTGCCTTCGTCCGGCACGACGGACGAAGGACAAGCCCCCCGATCCGGCGCAGCGCCCGCAGTTCCGCGCGCGGCCGAAGCCCCGGCCGCCGTGCCGCCCGAGGTGCCTGCCCCGATGCAGGCGCGCGAGCCAGACGCGGACACCGCTGTCCCGGAACTCCCCGGCGCGATCGTCGCCCGTCGCGATGGCGCACCGGAAGCCTGCATCAACGGCACCATCGCGCTGCGCGACGAGAACGGCTGGCAGCAGCGGATCGAGAACGATGCGCCGGTGCCGTGCACCGAGCAGTCGACCGTCCCCTAGCGCCGGCACGATTCAGGCCGCGGCGCCCGGCTGCGGCAGGTGCGTGCAGGACGTGCCCTGTGCGTTGCCCGCGGCATCGAACCGGCGCTCGGCGAACCAGAGGTTGCCGGCACCGGCGAGCACCACGCTGCTGCAGCGGGTGCCGTAGCGTGCGTCGAGCACGAACGGTGGCGACAGTGCCCGTTCCAGGGTCACCCCGACGCCGGTGTCGGGCAGGTCGGCGTCGACCGCGCGCGTGGTGTCGCGCAGGGCGGCGAACAGCGGTTCGACCGCGGCCGGCAGGGCCTCGTCCGCGGCCCCGGCCAGCGGCGATTGCAGCCAGGCGGCAAGCGCCCGCGTCGCGAACGTGCTTTTCGGCCAGGCGGCATCGAAGGCACCGTTCGACATCGCGTGCAGTCCGGGCGCGACCGCGTACGCCGCGTGCGCCGGGTGGTTGCTCGCGAACGCGAGCGCATCGCCATCCCACGCCAGCAGGTTGAAGCGTCCGTAGTCGCCTGCAGTCCGCGACAGGGCGTCGGTGAAGCCGGTCGCAGCGGCATCGCCGCGCACGAAATCCCGCACCAGCCAGCCGCGCGAGCGCGGCGCGGCGTCCGCCGCCAATCCCGTGCGGACGTTCGTCACCGCAGCGATCCTGCCGCGGGTCGAGGCCTGCAACCAGCCGCCACCCTGGACCAGGTCGCGTCCGCCGTACACATGCGGGGCGTCCGGATCGAGCGCCGCGGCGGCGCTGGGCCGGTCATGCAGCTCGTCGCGATTGGCGATCAACGCCAGCGGCCAGCGTGGATGCGTGCGCCACGCCACGGCGACCAGGCACATGCGCTCAGGCCGGCCGGTCGCGGATCACGAGCAGGCGCGGCTCGGTCATGTCCTCGATCGCGTACTTCACGCCCTCGCGGCCCAGGCCCGACTGCTTGACCCCGCCGTAGGGCATGTTGTCGACCCGGAAGCTGGGCACGTCGCCGACGATCACGCCGCCGACCTCGAGCCGGTCCCAGGCGCGCATCGCATGCGCCAGGTTGCCGGTGAACACGCCTGCCTGCAGGCCGAACTCGCTGGCGTTGACCGTGTCCAGTGCCGATTCGAAATCGTCGAACGGCTGCAGGCAGGCGACCGGCCCGAAGACTTCCTGACGGTAGAGGTCGCTCTCGCGCGGCACCTTCTCCATCAGCGTCGCGGGCAGCATGTTGCCCTTGCGTTCGCCGCCGGCCAGGCGCCTGGCGCCCGCCTTGCGTGCGGACTCGACCCAGGATTCGATCCGCTTCGCCGCGGCCTCGTCGATCACCGGACCGATGAAGGTCTTCTCGTCGCGCGGATCGCCCATCGCCAGCGCGCCCACGCGTGCGCGCAGTTTCTTGCGCAGTCTTTCGTACAGGTCGCGGTGGACGAGGATGTGCTGGACGCTGATGCAGCTCTGGCCCGACTGGTAATAGGCGCCGAACACCAGCCGGTCGACGACGTGGTCGAGCGGGGCGCCTGGATCGGCGTCGACGATGCAGGCGGCGTTGCCACCGAGTTCGAGGGTGACCTTCTTGCGACCGGCGCGGGCCTTGAGCTCCCAGCCGACCAGGCCACCGGTGAAGCTGAGCAGGGCGATGCGCTCGTCCTCGGTCAGAGCGGCGGCGTCCTCGTTGCTGCAGGCCAGGATCGAGAACGCGCCTTTGGGCAGGTCGGTCTCGGCGAGGATCTCGCCGATGATCAGCGCGCCGACCGGGGTCTTCGCCGCCGGCTTGAGCACGAACGGGCAGCCGGCCGCGATTGCGGGCGCGACCTTGTGCGCCACCAGGTTGAGCGGGAAGTTGAACGGGGTGATGAAGCTGCACACGCCGATCGGCACGCGCTTGACGAGGCCGCGGTAGCCGCGCGTGCGTTCGGAGAGCTGCAGTTCGATCGTTTCGCCCTCGATGCGCGTGGCTTCCGCGGCGGCGATGCGGAAGGTGTCGATCAGCCGCTCGACCTCGCCGCGCGCGTCCCGGATCGGCTTGCCGGCTTCGATGCACAGCGCCAGCGCCAGTTCCTCGGATCGCTCGCCGAAACGGCGCACGCAGTGTTCCAGCACGTCGCGACGCCGGTCGGGCGTGAACTCCGCCATCGGCCCACGCGCCTTGTGCGCGGCGACGATCGCCTTGCGCACCATGCCCGGCCCGACGAACGCGGTACGGGTGGCGACCTTGCCGGTGTACTTGTCGAGCACCTCGAGGTCGGCGTTCGGCTGCACCGCGACGTTGGCGAGGTAGCAGGGATAGCGCCTGGCAAGACCCGCCTTGTTGCGGGATTTGCTGCTGCGTGCCATGTGGACTCCTGTCGAAACGAAGGAAGGACCGGGATCCGGATCGCGGGCCTCAGCGCACGGCGGCCGCGTGTTCCGGGATCCTGCGATTGAGCAGGTCGTCGTCGCGGCCGTAGTCGACCGGGACCTCGATCAGGTCCACGCCCGGCGCGGCGAGCGCCTCGCGCAGCAGCGCGGAAAATTCGGCGATCGACCCTGCGCGGTGGCCGCGTGCGCCGTAGCTCTGCGCATAGCGCACGAAGTCGGGATTGCCGTAGTCCATGCCGAACGACGCGTAGCCGTCGTGCGCCTGCTTCCACTTGATCATGCCGTAGGCATCGTCGCGCAGCACCAGGACCACGAGGTCGAGCCGCAGGCGGATCGCGGTCTCGAGTTCCTGGGAATTCATCATGAAGCCGCCGTCGCCGCAAACCGCGACCACCTTGCGGTCGGGATGCACCATCGCCGCGGCCATCGCCGACGGCAGGCCGGCGCCCATCGTCGCCAGCGCGTTGTCCAGCAGCAGGGTATTGGGCAGGCGGCAGCGGGCATGGCGGGCGAACCACAATTTGAACAGGCCGTTGTCGAGGCAGGTGATGCCGTCCGGATTCAACAACAGGCCGAGTTCCGAAACCAGCCGCGGCGCCGACATCGGGAAGCGCCCGTCGGTGGCGAGTTCGGCGATGTCGGCGCACAGCGCGTCGCGCACGCGGTCGAAGAACGCGAAATCCCAGTGCGGCTGCGGCGCCAGGCGCTCGGCCAGCTGCCAGACCGAGTTGGCGATGTCGCCGACCACCTCGACCTGGGGGAAATACACTTCGTCGGCCACCGCGGGCGAGTAGTTGACGTGGATCACCGTGCGCCGGCCGCGCTTCATCCAGAACGGCGGCTTCTCGATCACGTCGTGGCCGACGTTGACTATGCAGTCGGCGAGGTCGATCGCGCGGTGCACGAAATCGCCCTCCGACAGCGCCGCGGTGCCGAGCCACAAGGGCCCGGTCTCGTCGAGCACGCCCTTGCCCATCTGGGTGCTGAAGAATGGGATGCCGAGTTTCTCGACGAAGGCGCGCAGCATCTTCGCCGTGGTCTTGCGGTTGGCGCCGGCGCCGATCATCAGCAGCGGATGGCGTGCGTTGCGGATCGCGTCGGCGGCGACGTCCAGCGCCTTGTCCTCGGCGATCGGGCGGCGGCTGTGGACCGGCGGCAGGACGATGGCGTCGGTGTCCTCGCTGGCGACGTCCTGGGGCAGTTCGAGATGGGTCGCGCCGGGGCGCTCCTCCTGCGAGCGGCGCACGGCCTCGCGCACCTGCGCGGGAATGCCGCCGGCCGAGACCAGCTGTCGCGTGTACTTGGTCAGCGGCCGCATCATGTCGACCACGTCGACGATCTGGAAGTGGCCCTGCTTGCCGCTGCGGATCGGCTTCTGGCCGGTGATCATCAGCATCGGCATCGCCCCGAGCTGGGCGTACGCCGCGGCGGTGACGAGATTGGTCGCGCCGGGCCCGAGGGTGGCCAGGCACACGCCGGTGCTGCCGGTGAGCCGGCCCCAGGTCGCGGCCATGAAGCCGGCGGCCTGCTCGTGCCGGGTCAGCACCAGACGGATGCCCGAGGTGCGCAGGGATTCGAGCAGGGCCAGGGTTTCCTCGCCGGGGATGCCGAACACGTGGTCGACACCTTCGGCTTCGAGCGCCTGGACGAAAAGATCGGAAGCCTTGGTCATCGCGTCGCAGTCTCGCACGGCGCGCGTGACAGGCATGTACATCGCGCGGAACGCTGCATTCCCCGTCGCGCCACGCGCAGGGTCGCGAGCGACCGGGCGGGATTGCTTCGAGCGCAGGGAAGGCGCGAACCCGGGGCGACGATCGCCACCGGATTCACTCGTCCGTCTTCGGCCCCGTCGCAGGCGCGACCGCTTCGACGCGCAACCGCAACCGTCCGTCGACGAGGCGCGCGGAGAGCGGGTCGCCGGTGGCCACGTCGCGCGTGACGCGCACGACGCGGCCGTCGTCCTGCTGCAGGATGCTGTAGCCGCGGGCGATGGTCGCCAGCGGGCTCACCACCTCCAGCGAACGCGCGAGCCCGCGCAGGTGCAGGGCATCGCGCTGCAGCCGTCGCGCGATCGCCGCCTGCGGGCGCGCGCTCAGGCCGGCGAGGCGATCGTGCAACGCCTGCAGGCGTCGCTGCGGGCGCGTGGCCTGCAGCACCGCGCGCGCGTGGCGCAGGGTGGAGGCGTGCCGTTGCAGGCGCTGCAGCCACGCCGCCCGCAGGCGGCGCAGCGCCTCGTCGCGGCGCTGCATGCCGGCCTGCAGGCGCGCCTGCGGACGCAGCGCATTGAGGCGCAGCGCGGCGCGGTCGCTGCGCTGGGCGAGCTGGCGCAGGTGGTTGCCCTGCAGGGCCGCGATGCGCCGCCGCAGGCCATCCAGGCGCAGGCCGAGGCCGGCTCGGTCGGGCACCAGCAGTTCGGCCGCGGCCGAGGGCGTGGGCGCGCGCAGGTCGGCGGCGAAGTCGGAGAGGCTGAAGTCGGTCTCGTGGCCGATGGCCGAGACCACCGGCACCGGCGATGCGGCGATCGCGCGCGCCAGCGCTTCGTCGTTGAACGCCCACAGGTCCTCCAGCGAGCCGCCGCCGCGCGCCAGCAGGACCACGTCGTGGCGGCCGGCGGCAGCTGCGCGTCGCAGCACCGTCGCGATCTGCGCGGCCGCGCCTTCGCCCTGCACGGGCACCGGCAGGATCTCCACCTCGATCAGCGGGAAGCGCCGTGCCAGCACGCTGAGCACGTCGCGAACCGCCGCGCCCGACGGCGACGTGATCACCGCGAGGCGGCGCACGTAAGTCGGCAGCGGGCGCTTGCGCGCGGCATCGAACAGGCCTTCGGCCTGCAGCTTCGCCTTCAGTTGCTCGAAGGCGCGGCGCAACGCGCCTTCGCCGGCTTCCTCCAGCGAGTCCAGGATCAGCTGGTAGTCGCCGCGCGCCTCGTACAGCGTCAGCCGGCCGCGGGCGAGCACCTTCATGCCCTCGCGCGGCTGGAAGCCCAGCCACTGGCTCTTGGGCTTGAACAGGGCGCAGCGCACCTGCGCGCGCGCATCCTTGAGGGTGAAGTACAGGTGTCCGGAGGCAGGCCGCGACACATTGCCGAGCTCGCCCTCGACGAACACCAGCGGGAACGCGTCTTCCAGCAGACTGCGCGCCAGCGTGTTGAGCTGGCTGGGACTGAGGATTTCACCGGTGACCGCGTCGTTCATGCGGGCAGGATAGCCGCGCGGGCCGCGCAGGCCCATCCCGCGGTGTGACCCAGGGTGGCTGGTGGCGACGGCTGCCGTCCTCATGCGCAACGCGGCCGCCGGTTCCCTGTGCACGTGGCGAGCGGCCCTGGGCGGGTAGGCGCGTGCCCGGGACCGGCGTTGGCCCGCCGGGCCTTACGCGGGCGACCGGCATCGGTCGGCGGTCGGGCCGTCCCAGCCAGCGGATGCAGGACATGCAGGCGGGCGTCATGCCTTCGCGGCTAAAATGGCCGCATGTCCGCGCTGCCGCAACCGTTGCCGCCCTGCCACGTCGATCCGGCGGCTCCCGCGTTCGGCCCGATGCCGCGCCGGGCCGCGCGCCAGGTGGTGGTCGGCGGCGTGGCCGTCGGTGGCGACGCGCCGGTGGTGGTGCAGTCGATGACCAATACCGACACCGCCGACGTGGCGTCGACCGCGAAGCAGGTGGCCGAACTCTGGCGCGCCGGTTCGGAGCTGGTGCGGATCACGGTCAACAATCCGGAATCCGCGGCCGCGGTGCCGCGCATCGTCGAGCGGCTGGCGATGCAGGGGATCGAGGTGCCGGTCATCGGCGACTTCCACTACAACGGCCACCAGCTGCTCCAGCGCGAGCCGGCCTGCGCGCAGGCCCTGGCCAAGTACCGGATCAATCCGGGCAACGTCGGCTTCGGCAGGAAGAAGGACCTGCAGTTCGCGCAACTGATCGAGTTCGCGATCCGTTACGACAAGCCGGTGCGCATCGGCGTCAACTGGGGATCGCTCGACCAGGCGCTGGCCGCCGCGCTGATGGACGAGAACGCGCAGCGCGCCGAGCCCTGGGATGCCGGGCGCGTGCTGCGCGAGGCCCTGATCCGCTCGGCGATCGATTCGGCCGAGCGCGCGGTGGAACTCGGCCTGGGCCGCGACCGGATCGTGCTCAGCGCCAAGGTCAGCGGGGTGCAGGAGCTGGTGGCGGTGTATCGCGACCTGGCCCGCCGCTGCGACTTCGCCCTGCACCTGGGGCTGACCGAGGCCGGCATCGGCAGCAAGGGCATCGTCGCCTCAAGCGCGGCGCTGGCGGTGCTGCTGCAGGAAGGCATCGGCGACACCATCCGCATCTCGCTCACGCCCGAGCCCGGCGCCTCGCGCACGCAGGAAGTGGTGGTGGCGCAGGAACTGCTACAGACCATGGGCCTGCGTGCATTCACGCCGATGGTCACCGCCTGCCCGGGTTGCGGCCGCACCACCTCCGAGTTCTTCCAGGAGCTGGCGCAGGTGGTGCAGGAGCACGTGCGCGCGAAGATGCCCGAGTGGAAGATCAGCCATCCTGGCGCGGAGAACATGACCCTGGCGGTGATGGGATGCGTGGTCAACGGGCCGGGCGAGTCGCGCCACGCCAATATCGGCATCTCGCTGCCCGGGACCGGCGAGGCGCCCTCCGCGCCGGTGTTCATCGACGGCGAGAAGGCGGTGACCCTGCGTGGCGACAACATCGCCCGCGAGTTCGTGGGTCTGGTCGACGACTACGTGCACCGCACCTACGGCCGCGTCGTGGATGCCTGAGCCGAGCTGGCGGCGCGAAGCCGCCGATGTCGTCGCCGCGCTCGCGCGCCGCTACGGCTGGAAGCTGGTGCTGCTGTTCGTCGGCGTGCTGCTGCCGATGTGGGCGTTCATGGAACTGGCCGACGAGGTCCACGAGGCCGAGGCGATCCCGTTCGACGAACCGGTGCTGCTGTTCGCGCGCGAGATGGCCAGCGACGGCTTCGATGGCGTGTTCCTGTTCTTTTCCCGCATCGGCTACGGCAGCGGGGTGGTGCCGGTCGACATCGGCCTGGTGCTGGTGCTGCTCGCGCTGCGGCGCTGGCGGCACGCGGTGTTCGCGGCGGTGGCGACCGGCGGCTCGGCGCTGCTCAACATCGCCACCAAGCAGTTGTTCGCACGCGACCGGCCGAGCCTGTGGGAATCGATCGCGCCGGAGACGAGCTACAGCTTCCCCAGCGGCCATGCGATGGGCTCGATGACGCTGGCGCTGGTGCTGGTGCTGCTGGCCTGGCATACGCGGGCACGCTGGTGGGCGGTGGCGGCGATGGCCGTGTTCGTGCCGATGGTGGGCCTGTCGCGCGTGTACCTGGGGGTGCATTACCCCTCCGACATCCTCGCCGGGTGGTCTGCCGCCGCACTCTGGACGGTCGGCACCTATCTGCTGGTCGATCGACGCCCGCGCGCCACCCGCGCGAGCGACTGACCGGCTCGCATCCCGCTGGCGAGGCCGGTGAGGCCGTTTCCCGCGGATCGCTGTGCCCCGCCGCCGGCACCGTTGCAACGCGCGGCGACAGGCGTAGAGTGCGGATTGCTGGACACAGGGATGCGCAATCGGACAGGGGCGGTTGTGCGGCGGGAACCCGGACTCCGGGTGCTCCGCCCCGCACGCTCCCCTGCGTCTTCGCAACAGCTTCGGCGAACGGTCCTGGTGGGTCGGGCGGACCGGTCGTCGATTTCCGCGGGAATCGATGTTTCCGGAGGCGGCATGGACGGGAAGACGCGCTGGGGTGTGGCGATCGGGCTGTTGCTGGCCGGCGCAGCGGCATTGGCCGCGGTCGCGGTATCGAACGGGAGCGGCACGGGTCGCGCGCTGGCGGCGGCGGTGCAGTCCCAGGGGGCAGCGTCTGCGGGCGGCAACACGCTTGCGTCGTCGGCGGCGGCCAGCGCGGCGACGGCCTCGCGATCCGGGAGCGACCAGGCTCCCGGCCGCGGCACCTATATCGTCATGTTCCGCGAGCCGGCCGCGGCCGCCTACCGCGGCGGCATCGCGGGGCTGGCGGCGCCCGCCAGCCGCAAGGGCGCCACCGGCGCCGCGCGGCCCGACATGCGCAGCGCGCAGGCGCGCGCCTATGTGCGCTACCTGCAGGATCGCCAGGCGCAGATCGAACGCGACATGGGACGCGCGATCGGCCGGCAGCCGCAGGTGAGCCAGCGCTTCCAGCACGCGATCAACGGCGTCGTGGTCGAGCTCGGCGAGGCCGAGGCCGACCGCATCCGCAGGCTGGCCGACGTGGCGCTGGTGGACGAGTATCGCGAGTACCCGCTCGATACCGATACCGGGCCGGCGCTGATCGGTGCGCCCGCGGTGTGGGACGGGGCCGCGACCGGCGGCAGTACCGGGCACCAGGGCGAGGGCATGGTGTTCGGCATCCTCGATTCCGGCATCAACTTCGGCAGTCCGTCGTTCGACGCGGTCGATCCGGTCGACGGCTACGTGCACGTCAATCCGCTCGGCACCGGAAACCATCTGGGCACCTGCGCGGCCGGCGGCATCGACGAGGGTCGCTGCAACGACAAGCTGATCGGCGGCTACGATTTCGTCTGCGGCGTCCCGGGCAACACCTGCGGCGCGGCCAACATCCGCGAGGAGCCCGGCTTCGGCGACAGCAACGGGCACGGCAGCCACGTCGCCTCGACCGCGGCCGGCAATCGCCGCGACGTGGACATGCTGGGCAACGTCCGCCGCATTTCCGGCGTTGCGCCGCGGGCCAACATCGTGGCCTTCGACATCTGCTACACCAACACCGCGACCGGACAGGGCCTGTGCCCGAACGTGTCGGCGGTGGCGGCGGTGAACCAGGCGATCGCCGACGGCGTCGTCGACGTGATCAACTATTCGATCGGCGGCGGTTCGTCGCCGTGGAGCGAAGCGGTCTCGCAGGCCTTCCTCGGCGCGGTCGATGCCGGCATCTACATCGCCGCCTCGGCGGGCAACAGCGGTCCGGCGCCGAACACGCTGGGCCATGTCGAACCATGGGTGTCCTCGACCGCGTCGGCCCAGCACGGACGCGGCGATTTCGTCGTGGTCCTGGAAGTCACCGGCCCGCAGCCGGTGCCCGAGGCGCTGGCCGCGATCGAGATGAATCCCGGCGGCAGCGGGGTGCAGCAGACCGCTGCGATCCCAGGCACTACGCCGCTGGTGGTCAGCCCCGGCATCGATACGGTCGACGACGGTTGCGCCGCATTCCCGGTCGACACCTTCGCCGGCGCGATCGCGCTCGTGCGCCGCGGCACGTGCTCGTTCTCGATCAAGGTCGACAATGCCGCCGCGGCCGGGGCGGTGGCGACGGTCGTCGCCAACAATGCCGCGGGCGGGATCATTCCCTCGGTGCCCGGGACGACGATCCCGGCCTTCGGCATCCTGCAGGCCGATGGCGATGCGCTGCGCGATTTCGCCGCCGCCAATCCGGCCGTGACCGCAGGCATTCCGTATCCGGCGATCATCCTCGCCAACCAGCCCGACGTGCTGGCGACCTCGAGTTCGCGCGGTCCGGCCGGCACGTTGGACCTGCTCAAGCCCGACGTGACCGCGCCGGGCGTGCGGATCCTGGCCGCGGTGGCCGGGACCACCATCACCGGGTTCGAGAACGACGTGGGCCTGTACAACGGCACTTCGATGGCGTCGCCGCACCAGGCCGGTTCGGCGGGGCTGATCCGGCAGGCACGACCCGCGTGGACGCCGCCTGAGATCAAGTCGGCCCTGGCGATGACCGCCGACCGCACGGTGCTGCTGGAGGACGGTGTCACGCCCGCGGATCCGCATGCCGGCGGCTCCGGCCGCATCCGCGTCGATCGCGCGGTCGCGGCGGGGCTGGTGCTGCACGAGTCGGCGGCGAACTACCTGGCGGCCAATCCGGCCACCGGCGGCGATCCGGCCACGCTCAACCAGCCCAACATGATCCGGCGCAACTGCACGCCGCAGTGCGTGTTCGTGCGTACCTTCCGCAACACGCTGGGCAAGGCGCAGGGCTACCGCGCGCAGGTCGAAGGCCTGCCGGCGCGGGTGACCCCGGCCAACCTCAAGGTGCCGGCGGGTGGCACGGTGTCGGTGCGGGTGGTGGTCGACGGCAGCGCGCTGCCGGCCGATGGCAGCTGGAACTTCGGCCAGCTGGTGTTGTCGCCGGTCGCCGGCAATGCGCAGTCCGCGCCGCCCGCGCTGCACCTGCCGATCGCGGTGATCGTGCCGCCGCCGGTGATCCAGTTGCCCGACCTGGTGTCCCTGGCGCTGCAGTCGGGGCGTTCTGGGCGGGCCACGACCACGGTGACCAATGCCGGCGGTTCGCCGCTGAGCTACGGCTTCGACAATAGCGGCACGGGCATGGCCGTGCTCGCCGATGCGCTGGGACAGAACTCGACCTCTGGTTTTCGCGGTACGCGCTATGCCGATCCCGCGGTCGCCGGGTTCGCGGCCCAGTTCAACGCCGACGACTTCAGCCTGACGGCACCGACGCGGATCCTGTCGCTGCGCGCGGAAGGCTTCGTGGTGAGCGGTTCGGCGCTGGCGGCGGTCTCGCCGACCCTCACCTGGGCGATCTACCCGGATGCGGGCGGGCTGCCGTCGGGCGATCCGCTGCGCTCGCCCGGCGCGGCGGCCTGGACCTACACGGCGGCGACGAATGCACCGGGCGTGGATACCACCGGCGCGGCGATCACGCTCGACCTCGCCGCCGCTGGCCAGTCCGTCGATCTCGCCCCGGGACGCTACTGGCTGCTGGTGCACACCAACTCGACGTTCGCCAACCGCTGGGCCTGGTACGCGTCCGCGTCGCTGGGCAGCGGCGGTTTCGCCGGGCTCAACGTGAGCACCGCAGGCGTCGGCAGCTGGGCGGCGAACACCGCGTTCCCGGGCCTGTCGATGCGGATCGTAGGCGAAGTGGCCTGCGGCGCGCCGTGGATCGGCGCGGTGAATCCGCCGATGGGCACGCTGGCGGCGGGCGCTGCGCGCGCGTCGAGCATGGCGGTGGCCAGCGCGGGCCTGCCGGTGGGCGCGCATGATGCGTTCTACTGCGTCGGCAGCAACGATCCGGTCAAGCCGAAAGTGGCCGGTGCGATCCGGTTGACGGTGACGCCGTGATGCCCGGCAGCACGGTCTGAAACGCATCGCGAGGGGCCGGGCAACCGGCTCTTCGCGCTTCCGCCGGTCGCACAGCGCGCAGGGCCATCCGGCGCAGCCGCTCAGTCGGTGATGCAGACCCGGTTGCGGCCTTCGTGCTTGGCGCGGTACA
The DNA here is from genome assembly GCF_016774335.1 of Luteimonas saliphila. Lineage (GTDB taxonomy): Bacteria > Pseudomonadota > Gammaproteobacteria > Xanthomonadales > Xanthomonadaceae > Luteimonas > Luteimonas saliphila. The sequence goes on from NZ_JAETWA010000045.1 coordinate 178,553, forward strand.
GCGCCGCGTCCGCGGCCGCCAGCAGCAGCGAGCGGGTGCCGCCCGGGAGCGCCAGGGAGGCGACCCCGACGCTGACCGTGATCCGCTGCGGCACCCCGCCCGCCGAGAATGTCGCCTCCGCGACCGCGGCCCGCAACCGCTCGGCCAGCGCCTGCGCGGCGGCGGACCCGCCCTCGGGCAGGAGCACCGCGAACTCCTCGCCCCCGATGCGCGCGGCGATGTCCTCGCCACGCACGTGCTGCCGCACGATCGCGGCGATGTGGCGCAGCACCTCGTCGCCGGCGATGTGGCCGTAGGTGTCGTTCACCGGCTTGAACAGGTCGACATCGACGATGCACAGCGCCAGCGCGCGGTCGTGGCGCAGCGCGCGGGCGATCTCCTTGTCGAGGATCTCCATGAAGTGGCGACGGTTGCACAGGTCGGTCAGCGCGTCGTGGGTGGCGAGCTGGTAGATCTCTTCGTGGTAGCGCGCCTCGACGTTGCTCTGGCCGATGAACTTGAGCAGGCTCTCGCCGATCACGATGTGGTCGCCGTCGACCAGCGTCGCCTCTTCGACAGGCAGATCGTTGACCCGGGTCTTGTTGGTCGCGCCGAGGTCGCGGATGCGATACGCCCCGCCGTCGAACCAGATCCGGCAGTGCTCGCGCGAAACGCTCTTGTGGCTGATGACGAGGTCGGCTTCCTGCGAGCGGCCCACCAGCAGCGGCGCGTCGCCCAGGTCGATGCGCCGGCCCAGGCCTTCGCCGAGGATCACCACGATGCACGCCGTACGCGGTCCCGGCCGGTGCGGACCGCCGCTGAGCAACGTGCGCTGCGTGGTGTTGGCCGGATCGTCGGAGGCGGACATGGCGGCGACAGCAGGTGGCCTGCCAGTGTACCGGAGCCGCCAGCCCTTTCCGCTACCATGGGCGATGCCACGGGGCCGACAGGGGGCGCCATGACGATCGACGAGCGGGATCCGGACCGGACCGAACTGCTGGAAACGCGTGCGCCGGCCGGCGCGGTCGCCAGCGGCGACAGCCTCGCGCGCGGCACCCGCCTGGGCCGTTACCGCGTCGACGTGCTGCTCGGCCGCGGCGGCATGGGCGAGGTCTATCGCGCCGAGCAGCTCGAGCCGGTGCGCCGGACGGTGGCGCTGAAGCTGCTGCGCGGGCGCACGCTCGATGCGCGGCGCAAGGCGCATTTCGAGATCGAACGTCAGGTGCTGGCGCAGATGCGGCATCCGGCGATCGCGCAGATCTACGACGCCGACACCACCGCCGACGGACATCCGTTCTTCGCGATGGAGTTCATCGACGGGCAGCCGATCGTCGCCTACTGCGAGGCGAGGGCACTGCCGCTGGCGCGCAGGCTGGAACTGTTCATCGAAGTCTGCGAAGGCGTGCAGCACGCGCACCAGAAGGGCGTGATCCATCGCGACCTCAAGCCGGGCAACCTGCTGGTCGACGAGGTGGACGGCCGCGCGCATCCGAAGATCATCGATTTCGGCATCGCCACCGCGTCCAGCCTGGCAGGTACGCACGAGGTCGCGGGCACCCCGGACTACATGAGTCCGGAGCAGGCCGCCGGCGATCCCGCGTTGCTCGACACCCGCAGCGACGTCTATTCGCTGGGCGTGGTGCTGTGCGAACTGCTCACCGGCCAACGCCCCACCGTGGCGGGGGAGACGGTGACAGACCGCAGCCGCACGCTGCGCCTGCCTTCCGCGCAGCTCGCGACACTGCGGCCTTCGGATGCCGCGCGCATCGCGCAGGCGCGCGGGCAGCGGCTCGGGACGATGCGTCGCCTGCTGCGCGGCGAGCTCGACTGGGTGGTCGCCAAGGCGATGCAGCACGATCGCGGCGATCGCTATGCCTCCGCCGCGGCACTGGCCGACGACCTGCGCCGCTTCCTGTCGGGGCGGCCGGTGCAGGCGGTGCCGGCCTCGCGCCTGTATGCGTGGCGCAAGTTCGCGCGACGCCACCGCCCCGGCATCGCCGCCGCGGTGGTCGCGCTGGCCGCGCTGCTGGGCGGACTGGCCCTGTCGCTGCACGGACTGATGCAGGCGCGGGCGCAACGGGCCATCGCCGAACAGCGCAGCGCGGAGCTGGAGAAGGTGGTCGCGTTCCAGCAGGCGACGCTGGAGGGGATCGACATCGAGGCGATGGGACGCGGCATGGACGAGGCGCTGCGCGCGCAGGTCGCGCGTGCGAACCCCGGCGATGCGCAGGCGTTCACCCGTGAGCTGGATCGCGCCAGCACCACCGACATCGCCCGCCAGTTGCTGGATGGCAACGTGCTCGCCGGAGCCGAGCGCGCGATCGAACGCGACTTCGGCGCGGAACCCGGGCTGGCGGCGGACCTGCGCGAGTCGGTGGCCAGGGTGCGCCTGGCGTTGGGCATGTACGAGGGCGCGGCGGCCGGGTTCGCGCAGGTGGCCGGACATCGCGGCCGCGCGCTCGGCCCGGGGCACCGCCGCACGCTGCAGGCGGTCGAGGGCCAGGCCCTGGCGCTGCTGCGGGCCGGGCAGGCGCAGCAGGCGCAGGACCTGCTGCGCCCCGTGCTGCCGCTGCCTGCCGACTGGTCCGGGACCGACGAGCTGGGCGTACAGCTGGAACTGGCGGAGAGCGAGGCGATCGCCGCGCTGGGTGACCGGGAGCGTGCGCTGACCTTGCAGCGACCGCTGCTCGATCGCCTGGAAGGGAGCCTCGGCCCGGGCCATCCGCTCACCCTGCGGGTGGCCACCAACGTCGCGATCAACGAAGGCGCGACCGGGAATCCGGAGCGTGCGGTGGCGCAATTCCAGCGGATCCTGGCGCTGCAGCTCGAAAGGCACGGCGAGGACCACGACGAGACCCGGCGGGCGATGGGCAACCTCGCCGCGTTCCACGCCGATGCCGGCGATTTCCAGGCCGCGAGCGAACTCAACCGGCGGCTGGTGGGGATCAACACCCGCCTGCTCGGCGCCAACCATCCGACCACGCTCAGCAACCGCTCCAACCTCGCCACCGACCTCTCCGACCTCGGCCGCCTCGACGAGGCCTGGCCGGAGCTCAACGCGGTGGTGGACGCGCGCGCGCGGGTGCTGGGGCCCGACCATCCGCAGACCCTGCGTTCGCAACTGGCCCGTGCCTCGCTGCTGGCGAAGATGGGGCGCAGCGCGGAAGCCGAGCGGGCATTCCGCGACCTCATCGACGCGCGCACGCGCGTGCTCGGCGCGGACCATCCCGACACGCTGGCGGCCCGTATCCGGCTCGCCGACCTGTTCGCCGCGACCGCACGCACCGGGCAGGCGCTGGCGCTGCTGGAGGCGCTGCAGCGGCAGGCGCGCGCCGCGGGCGGTCCGGCGCTGCGTTTCGCGGACCAGGCCGCGAGCCTCGCGGCGGAACTCCGCGGCACCGCGCAGGCGGACGCGCCGGCGGCACTGCGTTAGTCCGCTTCGGCGTCACTCGCCGGGTTTCGCCGCCTCCACCGGGGCCTGCGTCGCCGAACGGCGCAGCAGCATCGTCTCGCGGTGGGCGATATAGCCGTTGGCGCCGAGCACGATCGCCGCGCCGGCCAAGGTCCAGGCATCGATCGTCTCGCCGAACAGCCACCAGCCGAACACCACCAGCACCGGCAACTGCACGAAGCTGATCGGCTGCAGCGCCGAGACCTCGCCCAGCGCGATCGCGCGCGTCCACAGCAGTTGCCCGAACGTGCCCATCACGCCGGTCGCCCCCAGCCACAACCAGGCCGTCGGCCCGGGCCACACCCACTGGAACAGCGCGGGCACCAGCGACATCGGCACCCAGAACACGTAGGTGTAGAACACCACCGTGTCCGGCGCGTCGAAGCGCGAAAGCTGCTTGATCTGCAGCGCGACGATGCCGCTGAAGAACGCGCCGAGCAGCGCGACGATCATGCCCGGCGTGAAGCCGGTGCCCGGCCGCAGGATCACCATCACCCCGAGGAAGCCGGCCGCCACCGCCAGCCAGCGGCGGATGCGGACGTTCTCGTTCAACCACAACGCGGCGCCGATGGTGACGAACAGCGGCGTCGCGTACGACAGCGACACCGCCTGCGCCAGCGGCAGGTGCCCCACCGCCCAGAAGCCGCACAGCATCGCCGCCAGCCCGATGCTGGTGCGCACCAGATAGCGTCCGACGTGGCGGGTGCGGGGCAGCGCGCGGCCGCGCCGCAGGATCAGCGGCATCAGCGCAGCGAGGCCGAACAGGTTGCGGAAGAACGCGATCTCGGTGGTCGGCACCGTCGCCGTGGCGTAACGGATCGCCAGCGCCATCATCGCGAACGACAGCGTGCTGCCCAGCATCAGCAGCGCGGCGCGGCCGTACACCGAGGACGGCCACCAGCGGGAGAGCACGCCGTTCACCAGTGGTCGCCGACGATGCGCGGCTCGGGCTCGAGCGCCACGCCGAAGCGTTCCGACACCGAGGCCGCGATCCACCGCGCCAGTGCGAGCAGCTGCGCGCCGGTGGCCGCGCCATGGTTGACCAGCACCAGCGCGTGCTGCGTGGACACGCCGGCGTCGCCGTCGCGATGGCCTTTCCAGCCGCAGGCGTCGATCAGCCACGCGGCCGACAGCTTGCGGCTGCGCTCGTCGACACCCGGGAACACCGGCAGCCGGGGATGCGCGTCGGCGAGCGCCTGCGCTTGCGCCAGCGGCACGATCGGGTTCTTGAAGAAGCTGCCCGCATTGCCGATCGCGGCAGGATCGGGCAACTTGCTCCGGCGCAGGGCGCAGACCGCGTCGAACACTCGTGCAGGGGTGGGCGCGGCGAGGCCGTCCGCGGCCAGTGCCTCGCGCACGCCGGCGTAGTCGATGCGCACCGCCGGCGTGCGCGACAGCCTGAACTCAACGGCGGTGACGATGAAGCGGTCGCGCTCGCGCTTGAACAGGCTGTCGCGGTAGCCGAGCGCGCATTCGTCGCGGGACAGGCGCCGGCTGCGTCCTGTGGCGGGTTCGAGGGCCTCGACCGCGTGCACGAATTCGCGCACCTCGACGCCGTAGGCGCCGATGTTCTGGATCGGCGCCGCGCCGACGGTGCCCGGGATCAGCGCGAGGTTCTCCATGCCGTACAGGCCATGGTCGAGGGTCCAGCGCACGAATCCGTGCCAGTCCGCGCCGGCGTCGGCGCGGACGATCGCGTACGCGCCATCCTCGGCGAGGATGCGCAGGCTGGCGGCGCGCAGCGACAGCACCGCGCCTTCGGGATCGCCGGCGAACAGCAGGTTGCTGCCGCCGCCGAGCACCAGCAGGGGACCGGCGGGCAGGGCGGCGAGCGCATCGGCGAGCCGGGCCGCTTCGTCGAGCTCCAGCAGCAGCGGCGCGCGCGCGGAAACGCCGAAGGTGTTGCGCGCGCGCAGGTCGGCGCCACGGGTCACGCGCCAGGCGTCGCTCATCGCCGGCTCACAGGTTCGGCAGGTTGCCGCGGCTCGGGGCTTCCTTGCGCCGGCGGATGGCCTCCACGCATTCCCCGATCAGTCCGGATCCGCGGTAGACCAGCCCGGTGTACACCTGCACCAGCGATGCGCCCGCGGCCATCTTCTTGACCGCGTCCGCGCCGGAGAGGATGCCGCCGACGCCCACCAGCGGGATCGCCTCGGGCATGCGCGTGCGCAGCATGCGCAGGACCGCGGTGGACTTGTTCATCAGCGGCTCGCCGGACAGGCCGCCGGTCTCGCGCGATTGCGGATCGTCCTGCACCGAGATGCGCGACACGGTGGTGTTGGTGGCGATCACGCCGTCGACCTGCAGGTCGGCCAGTACCCGCGCGGCCGCGTGCACGTCGTCGTCGGACATGTCCGGCGCGATCTTGACCAGCATCGGCACCCGCTTGCCGTGCTTCGCGCCGAGCCGTTCCTGCGCCTCGCGCAGGGTGCCGACCAGGCGCCGCAGCGCCTGTTCCTCCTGCAGCTCGCGCAGGCCGGCGGTGTTGGGCGAGGAGATGTTGACGGTCACGTAGTCCGCCAGCGGGTACACCCGCTCCAGGCAGTGCAGGTAGTCGCGGTCGGCCGACTCGTTGGGCGTGTCCTTGTTCTTGCCGATGTTGATGCCGAGCGGACCGCCGCGCACGCGCACGCGCTCGACGTTGCGCACCAGCGCATCGACGCCGTCGTTGTTGAAGCCGAGCCGGTTGATCAGGGCGCGGTAGCGCGGCAGCCGGAACAGGCGCGGCTGCGGGTTGCCCGGCTGCGGGCGCGGCGTGACCGTGCCGATCTCGACGAAGCCGAAGCCGAGCGCGAACAGCGCGTCGACGTGCGCGCCGTTCTTGTCGAGTCCGGCGGCGAGACCGACCGGATTGGGAAAAGTCAGTCCGAATGCGTTCGTCGGGAACGGGCGCGGCCGCGGGCCGAGCAGGCGCGACAGGCCGAGGCCATGCAGCGTGTCCAGCGAGCGCAGCCCGAACGCGTGCGCGCGCTCGGCTTCCAGCCCGAACAGCAGCGGTCGCACCAGGCCGTACATCTCAGGTGTTGAACCCCAGCCAGACCAGGCCGCCGAAGAACACGAGCAGCACGAAGATGCCGATCACGCTGAAGGCGAGCATCGCGTAGCCCAGGACCAGGCCGGCGATCGCGAGGCCGTCGCCTTCCATCCGCTCGGGCTCGCGTCGGATCTCGCCGCGTGCCAGGTGGCCGGTGACGATCGCGACGATGCTGCCGATCCACGGCACCAGGGTCCAGCCGAGGATGCCGGAGATCAGGCTGGTGATGGCGAGGGCGCTGGTCTGGCGGGCGGTGGTATTCATGGGGCGGTACTCCCGGCGCATGGCCGAACCGGTGGGGGGAAGTCAGGGCGACAGGCAGCCGCAGCGCAGCGCTTCCACCCACTCGTCGCAGCCACGCGCCCGCGCCAGGCCGGCGGCCGGGGCAGGATCGTAGTCGACGGCGAGCAGTTCCGCGCGCCAGCTGCCGCTGTCGCGCTGCAGCATCGCATATCGCGCCGCGGGAGTCCCGCTCTGCATCACGTGCGGCCATGGCTGGCGGCCGCGGAACGCCTGCAGGCCGACGCTGCCGGGATTGACACACAGGCGGCCGTCGTCCAGCCGGAGCGCACGCGGCACGTGGGTATGCCCGCACAGGACCACGGACGCGTCGATATCGCCGAGCGCGGCGGCGACTTCATCCGGGCGCGCGGCGCGTGCGCCGTCGGGGTCGACCCGTTCCAGCAGATAGCCCAGGTCGCTCTCCGGCGTGCCGTGCAGCAGGTACACCCCGTCCAGCCGCGCCTGCGCGGGCAGGGCGGCGATCCATGCCAGCTGTTCCGGCGCCAGCGCCGCGCGTGCCAGGCGGTCGGATTCGCCCATCGCGGCGACGTCATCGCCCAGCAGCTGGCGCTCGTGGTTGCCGCCGATGGTCAGCGCCGGCGTGGCCATCAGCAGGGCCACCGTCTCCGCCGGCCACAGCGGGCCGGAAGCGAGGTCGCCGAGGTTGACGATCGCGTCGCAACCGCGTCGGCGGATGTCGGCCAGCACGGCCTGCAGCGCGTGCAGGTTGCCGTGGACGTCCGAGATCGCGGCGATGCGCATGGTGCGTGCGCCTGCGGGGTCAGAGGTCGAACTTGATGCCCTGGGCGAGCGGCAGCGCGTCGGAGTAGTTGATGGTGTTGGTCTGGCGCCGCATGTAGGCCTTCCATGCGTCCGAACCCGACTCGCGGCCGCCGCCGGTCTCCTTCTCGCCGCCGAAGGCGCCGCCGATCTCCGCGCCCGAGGTGCCGATGTTGACGTTGGCGATGCCGCAATCCGAGCCCGAGGCGGCGAGAAAGGCCTCGGTGCGCTTGAGGTTGGTGGTGAAGATCGCCGACGACAGGCCCTGCGGCACCGCGTTCTGCATGTCGATGGCGTCGTCGAGCTCGCGGTACTTCATCACGTACAGGATCGGGGCGAAGGTTTCGTGCTGGACGATGTCGGCGTCGTTCGACAGGCCGGTGACCAGGGTCGGCAGCACGAAGTAGCCCTTGCGGTCGGTCAGCGCGGCGCCGCCGGTCTCGATGGTGCCGCCGGCCGCCCTGGCCTTCTCCACGGCGTCGAGGTAGGCCTCGACCGCATCGCTGCTGTTGAGCGGACCCATCAGGTTGGCCGGATCGGTCGGGTCGCCGATCTTCTTGCCGACCTGTTCGTAGGCGGCGACCAGCCTGGCCAGCACGTCGTCGTAGATGGACTCGTGGACGAACAGGCGGCGCGTGCTGGTGCAGCGCTGGCCGGCGGTGCCGACCGCGCCGAACACGATGGCCGGGATCGCGAGCTTCAGGTCGGCGGTCTCGTCGACGATGATCGCGTTGTTGCCGCCCAGTTCCAGCAGGCTGCGGCCCATGCGGCGCGCGACGCGCTCGCCGACCTGGCGGCCGACCTTCGTGGAACCGGTGAAGCTGACCAGCGCGATGCGCCTGTCGTCGACGAACTGCCGCGCGAGCTCGGTGCCGCCGTCGTTGAACAGGAAGAAGATGTCCGGGAAGCCGCCCTTGCGCAGCGCCTCGTTGCAGATCTTCATCGACGCGATCGCCGACAGCGGCGTCTTCGGCGACGGCTTCCAGATGCAGATGTCGCCGCACACGCCGGCGACGAACGCATTCCACGCCCACACCGCGACCGGGAAGTTGAACGCGCTGATGATCCCGACCAGGCCGATCGGGTGCCACTGCTCGTACATGCGGTGGCCGGGGCGCTCGCTGTGCATGGTCAGGCCGTAGAGCTGGCGCGACAGGCCGACGGCGAACTCGCCGATGTCGATCATCTCCTGCACCTCGCCGTCGCCCTCGGGCTTGGACTTGCCCATCTCCAGCGCGACCAGCGAACCGAGCGCGTCCTTGTGTGCGCGCAACGCATCCGCGCACAGGCGGATCGCCTCGCCGCGGCGCGGTGCCGGGGTGGTGCGCCAGACCTTGAACGCGGCCTGCGCGCGTTCGACGATCAGCGCGTAGTCGGCTTGCGACGAGGCCCGCACCCGGCCCAGCACCTCGCCGGTGGTGGGGTTGACCGGCTCGAGCACGCCGGCGTCGGCGGTCTTCGACCACTCGCCGTTGCCGAGGTAGGTGCCGGATTCGTCGGCGCCGAGGCCGAGCGCGGTGAGGACGGGGTGGGTCATGGCGATGGGAACTCCTGTGCGCCGCGGGGCCGCGGGGCGGCACGGTCGGCTCGTGTGAAGGGTGGCGCCCCCGGCGCGATTCGAACGCACGACCTTCCCCTTAGGAGGGGGACGCTCTATCCAGCTGAGCTACGGGGGCTTGTTTAAAATCAACCTGTTACGTTTGGCTGTGCTTTTTTACTGTGCTATCGTTTAGCAATGGGCCTATACCTTCAGCACCTTTCAGAGCCGGACGACGGCATGAGGCTGATCGCCTCAGCAAAGAGCTACACGATGTACCAGCGCGCCAACGGCACATGGTACGTAAACTTTCGCGCGGGCGGGAGGCAGGTCAGGCTATCGACAGGGCGAAACGCATACGAGGAAGCTCGCGCACTTGTGGAGACTTTCCGCGCCGCCCCCGTTAAAGATGCGCGACCGGTTGACGACAAGCACCTTTACCGGATGATCGAACGCGCTAGATACAAGCATCGGAATAAGGCAACTCCGTTCGGTTTGACCATTGGCCTGCTTCGCGAGATTGCCGGAAGATGCAAGGGCCACTGCGAGGTAACCGGCCATGCGCTGGAGGATTCTGGCCCATTCCGCCCGTCCCTAGACCGAATAGTCCCCGAGCTTGGGTACGTCCCCGGGAACGTTCGGATCGTGTGTCTCATCACCAATACCGGCATGCTTCATTACGGTGAGGCGGCTTTCGCCGAGCTTGCTATTGCCTACTGCCGGAACCGCGGGCTTTTGCCGCCCGCCCCCAGCCAGCCATCGAATTGACCGCAGCCCGTCCGTAGTCCGGGGCGTGGTGGGCGTATTGCTCCGTGACCGTGATGGACGAATGCCCGGCCAGCCGCTTGATTTCGTGCAGGCTGACCCCCGACTGCGCCAGTGACGTACAGAAGGTGTGCCGGAGCCAGTGCAGGGAGCCGCCCACGCCCACGTAATCGGCGTCTGCACGGAACCAGTCGCCCAACGTGTCCTTGTGACACTCGACCAGTAGGTCGCCGCCTAGCGCCCGCAGAGCGCGCTTGGCGTAGGGGTTAAGCGGGATCGCCCGCCACTTGCCCGACTTCGTACGGCCCTCGGCCGACGACTCCACCAGCAGGACGCCATCGCGGCAGTCCTCGCGTCTAGCTTTCACCATCTCCCCCCGTCTGACCCCCGTTGCCGCCATGAACACCCAGGCCGCGCCGTGGCGCGTGCCCGCCAGCTTGCGTAGTTGTTCGGGCCGAAAGTAGGGCGGCGCTCGACTCGTGAGGCTCTTGGGGATGTTAACCCCCTCCATTGGGCTCAGGGCCAGCGTGCGCTGCTTCACGGCACGCCGGAACGCGGCGCGTGCCAGCTTGAGGGCTTTCTCGGCTTGGCCCTTGGCGGTCTGTCTGTGCGCCCACGCCTCGATCATGGCGGCGGGCAGCCCCTCGGCGGGGAGTCGGTCGAACTGTGCACGGAAGGGCTTGAGGGCGCTCAGGGCGCGCCTGTACGTCGTGGGGCGGGCGTCCCTGTACCAGTCGAGGTAGCCGTCCAGCACGACCCCCACGGCGACGCCACGGGTGGGTGTGATTAGCCCGTGGAGCTGGGCCTCTTTCTCGGCACGAAGGGCCTCCGCCTGCCGTCTCTCAATTTGTCCGAGAGAGACCCGGTGCTGCCGGCCGTCAGACCGCCAATTGAGATAGTAGGCGTCGCCGCGCTTGTAGAGGGTTGCCACGGTCGGGAGAGTAGGGCCGCGTCGATGGTGGGGCGATGATAGACCTTCCGGCCGCCGGAGTTGCTGGCCGGCAGCCCCATCTTGCGGAACGCCCACAGGCTGCATTTGGCGTACTCGGCCGCCTCGGGCTCCGTCAGCCAGTCCGAAAACCTCTCACCCACCGCCCGCCTCCCCCGTCAGGGCCTGGCGGGCTTCCCGGCCGTACTTGTCGTGCAGCCACCGCACAGAGCGGCCGACTGCGCCTTGGTAATCGCCCGTCAGCATCCACGGCTGTTGCCAGTGCATGACCACCTGTTCGAGCGCTGCCATCAGCTCCGGTTCGGTCATGTTGCCAATGACCACTCGCATCTCGGCCGGCGTGCACGGGCCGGCGCCAGGGACGTTATCCACGCGACCTCCCCTCCGCGCTGCCGGCGGCATCCAGCGGGACGAGGGCCTGGGTCATGTCCGCGATGTCGGCCGCATCGTTCAACGCTTTGGCGAGCGCTCTCGCATTAGCTGGGGAGATGTACCCGATGCTTACCGAAAGGTCGCCGCCTGCAGACAAGTGAATCGAATCACTCGCGTAGAACGGAACGGTCACGGTTGCGCCTACGTCGGAGGTCAGATCGACGCTGCTGGAATACGGGTCTTCTGTCACGTCGTCTCTCCCGGTTGCGCGGCGTTGGTGGATAGGAGTTCGTCGATCTGCTCAGCGCGCCGCTGGCAATGTCGCGGCCACGTATCGTTTGGCTGCGGACCGTGCGCCCCAGTTCGGCACCACTCCCGATATGCATCCTCGGACAAGCCGAGCGCATGTTCGTAATCGCTACGGCACTCCCGCAACGCCTCCGCCAGCCGCTCGTTGCGTTGCAGTAGTTCCGACTGCTGTTCGCGCCCGGAATCCACCACGCCTCGAAGGAACGCCACATCCGCCCGCAACTCATCCTCCCGTGCCTGCGCGGATGCGAGGGCGGCGGTGACGTTGGCGCGGGCGTATTCCTTGATGCGCTCGAACACAAGCTGCCAACGATGCAGGCGGACAGGTTCGGAAACTCCGTCCAACCGAGCGCACCCGTACTCCCCGAGCGCGTCGATCAATTCCTGCGGCAACGGCAGCAGCGCGACATCCTGCGGGCGGGCGGTCATGGCCGCATTACCTTCACGTCCCAGCCGAAACATTCCCGCACGTCCTGCTGCGCCTGTTCGGTCGTTTGTCCGTTGACGGGCTTGAATGTGATCCCGTCGCCTTCGGGGAAGCACGAGGCCCAATAGCCCCTCTGCCGGAAGGCGTCCATCGCCTCGGAATTTCCGTATTGGCCGGACTTGAAATGAACCCCGCCGCCAACTGGATGGGCGGCTGGGAACTTGCCACCGTTCATGGGGAACGCACCTTCCCATGCCAGGTTGCCCATGCCCTTTCCTTCCATGTAGCCAAAATACTTGATCTTCATGGCTTGCCTCCCGCCGCATCGTCGCCGGGCGGGGTGGCTGCGTGGATCATGCTCTGATAAATGATCGCAACCTTGTTCGGTGAGTTGCCAAACATGATTCCGGCTTCAATCATTTCCCGCGTCGGCTCAACCGGCACCAGCTTCAACCCATCCCCCGGTGCAGATAGGGCGTTGAACAACGCTGCGTGTGCGGCCTGCTTTCCGATGCGGATGTCGAACTCGCCGCCAAGATAGTCGTCTAAACGACGGGCCATCGCTTCTGTCACTCTAGGAAACCCATCCCCCGGCGCGGCTTGGGCGGGCTGCTGGGTGAGGCTGAGCCGCAGGCGATTGAGGTATTCCCCGATGGCCCAATACACGGCCTCAACGGCATCCTCAGCATCAGAATTGTGTGTAGGCCAATCACGATAGCGTGCACGCAGTCTTGCTTCCAATGCCTCCACCCCCACCGGCGCGCTCGGGGGTGCGGCACACGGGCATTTGCCAGAGTCGCGTAGGCCGCGTTCGTAGCCCTTGATTTCCTCGCGCTCCAACGCCAGGCGATGCTGCGTCTCCATGCCTCGCATCGCGCGGTGGCACGCGGCATCTTCTTCCGCGTAGTCCGCTTCCTTTGCCTCCATGCGGCGGTACTCTGCCGGGTCGATCTGGCACGCTGGCAGGTGATGCAACTTCGTGCCGAAGTGACCCGCTGCGGCTTCCTGGTCGGTGAATGCCTCGTCGCAGTGGAAGCAGCGCCACACCTCCCCGCCACCCTCCTGCACGGGCTGCTGCACGCCACCGTTACTTACACCGCCCACGCCCGGCTGAGTAACGGGAGGCTGCGCGGCGGTGAGGGCGAAGACGAATTGCTCCGCTGCACCTGTTGGCGCCCATCTGCCGCGTCCTGTCTTTTCCAGCAGGCCAAGCGTGGTCATGGCATCGAGCATCGGACGCCCTACACCGCAGTCCACCCCCTCGTCTGCGGCTGATAGGCAATGCTCGGTCGCGTGCAACAGCCGGCGCACGGCTTCCGGAATCACATCCACCACGCCCCGCGCCTCGGGCTGCTCGCGCAGGGCTGCGACGATCTCGTCGTAAAGGTCTGCCGGAAGCGATACATCATGGTCCGATAGCATCTCGTCCAGCCGCAGTTTTGCAATGTAGGTCTTGCGATCAACGCTGCCCATGGTCTGATCCTTCCTTGCCGGGAGTAAGTCCGGCTATGTCGATGCTGACCCATCGATCCACGATGTCTTGGAGCAGTTCCGGATGGGTTCCCGCGTCGCGCAGACTTCTGGCATATCCGATGATCGCCGCGCGAGCGTGCGGATCGTGCGTCACGTCCAGCACGAAGTACTCGCAGCCTTCGTGCTTGCCACCGGGCTGGTCGCTGCCGTCCGTTCGGATCACGTCAAACTTGCGATACAGGCCCTGCTCGGTGTTCGGCTTGTCCGGATCACGGTCATTCATGGTCGGCTCCTTTCGGGATCAGAGCGGCGAGTTCGTCGGCCCATCGCTTGGCGTCTCGCGCGCAACCCAGCTGCGCGTCGCTGTCCCAATCTGCTGCCGCACCCTCCATTTCCTCCACCAACCGTTCCAGCGCATCGGCGGGCACGGCGGCGGGTGGGCGGGTGTAGAGTTGATGCCTGCCTGCACAGAGCCGGAAGCGACCCGTCTCGGTTAATCGCAGCGGCGCGTCAGGCCACTCCATCCCTTCGCTTGCTTCGGTCAAGGTCAGCTCCGCAACAACCTCCCCCGCGCTGGCTGCGGTGTGGGCGGCGATGGCGGCGCGCCATGCGTCTTTCGCAAGCTGCTCGGGGTCTTTGGGGCCTCCGCAGCCGTCATATACCGCGTACCACTCGGAAAACGCAGCCTCCGCCGCTGCCGCTTCGTTGTCTGTGGTCATGCTGCTCTCCGCTTGATTCCGTAGTCGAATCCGTAGGCCGCCCGCAGGTGCTTGAACATCTCCCAAGCGTCGTCTAGTTCGGCGTAATGGTGGTGGGCAAAGTCCCCGTGATCCTTGCTGAACCGGCACAGGTGGAAGCCGCCGACCAACACCTGATCCGGGTGGTTCACTTCCCACAGGTGGCGGTAGGCCGCCAGTTGCAGCAGGTAGTCGGAATACACCGCGTTGCTGGTCTTCCAGTCCACCAGACACAGTTGGCCGTCAACGATCCCGATGGCGTCCGGAGTTCCCGCGAACCTGTATTCCTCGCTGATCAGCGGGAGTTCCTGGTGCAGGATTTCCAGCTTGGACATGCGCGCCCAGCGCTGATAGTTGTCGAACGATGATCGAGCCTTCGCCCGCTGGTCGTCGGGGAGTTCGAGGTATGACGCCACCATTTCCGGCTTCCCGCCGTTAATGCTGACCTCGACCATGGCGTGCGCTGCTGTGCCGATATCTGCGGCCTTGGAGGTTTCGGCGTAGAGGCTGGCCGGGGCTTCCTGCCCCAGCGCCTCCATCCGTCCGTGTTCGCGCCCCTGCGAATAGGCCCACTTCATCAGCGCCCCCGAATCCTTGAACCGGGAGAGGATGGTGGTGACGGACGGGATGCGAACCCCGTCCGCCGCGCGGTAGCCTTGCCGTGGCGTAGGCATGTCAGAACGGAATATCGTCGTCGCGGAAGTCATCGCTTCCGGCGTGGGATTCGCTGCCGCCCGGCTTGCTCGGTCGCAACTGTCCCTCGATCTTCTCGCGCAGCCACTTGGGCAACGCTTCCAGTTCCTTCGATCCGCAACTGTCATCGAAGTACAACAGCGGGTTCTCAGCTTCCGGCGGGTCCATGCCCTTGGGCATCTTGCCGATGCCGGCGATGTTGCTGTACGTCTTGCCGCCGCTCTCGGACTCGATGACGGACAGCATGGCCGCCTTGCCCAGCAGGGCCGACACGTCGAACGCCGCAGCCTCATCGTCGGTGAACGCCTTGCCGCGCCAGCCTTCCAGGTGCTTGCGCAGCGTCGCTTTCTCGTTCATGGATGCCGTATAAAAGCTACCGATGGTCAGCGGCCCCTCGACTTGCTTGCCGTCCTTTTCGTACTCGACTCGCTCGGCGGGAATCTCGAAGCGCACGTAAATCTTCCGCTTCGGCGCCGGGAATGCCTGGGAGCCGGGTTGCAGGCCGCAGTCGGCCACAAGGTTGCACACGGCGATATGGGAGCCTGCCGGTGCGCGCTTGAAGTCGCCGCCACCGGAGCCGCCAACAGGGAGTGTCAAAGCCATTTCATCACCTTCATTCAGAGATATGCCCGGAACCTGCCGGGACAGGTCGCAGCCTTAGCGGGCCGCTGCGACTCGGCCGTCTTGCATCTCGTCGCGCTCATACTCGGCACCGTCCCTGTAGAGCGGGATCGGCGTGTCCGTGTAAGCGTCGAACGGGTCATAAGAAACCCCATCCGCCAGCGCGCTACGGGATGCGGCTGCTTCTGACTGGCGGCGGGGGTTGAAACGGGCGCGCACTTCGTCTGCTGTCGGCACTCGGCCGTTCACGGTTAGGCGGGACTGCGCGATGTAGAACTCGCGGTTGCAGGACAGCAGCTTGTGGGCGCTGTCTGCGTACTCTGCGAACCCGTTGGTCGCGGCGAACAGGCTCACGGAATCCGCCCAAGGAAGGCTTGGTTGCGCGTGACCTTGCCGCTTGCCTTCGCGTTGCGCTTGATCTTGCGAAGCTCTGCCTGAGCGTGCTCCAGCGTGATCTCGCCAGAATGCACGCGCTGCATTAGCGTCTTGCGCACATCCATGCTGTCGGCCACTTGCCCAGCCGCTTCGGCCTCCTTCAACGAAGCCTTGCGTTCCTGTGCCGTCCAGAATGCGTCACCCTTCGCCATTGTGTTTCTCCTGTTCCATCGGCACCGGAGCATCCGGAACCGGCTTGTAGTCATCGGGGAATTGCGCGGCATAGCCCGGATTGCAGTATTGGCAGCCGTCGCCGACCATGAACTGGCGGAACGTGCATTCGCATTTGTCGGGCCTACGCCGCGTGGAGCTTTCGATTCTCACGCCCGCTTCCTCCCATGCCAGCCCCGCATTTCGTCGTCGGCTTGCTCCGCCTTCCGGATCGCGTCCTCGCACCGCTGCGCCAGCTCCACCATTTCCCGTTGCAGCTTGTTGCGGGCGTAGATGTCCTGATAGCCGGTGATGTAGTCGCCGAGGATCTCGGCCGCGCTGGATAGGAGTTCCTCGGCCATGTTCTCGGCCAGCCATGTGCCGGTTTCGTTCCGGCACTCCAGCACTGAGCCGGTGGACTCGGGTTCGTTCTGCGGATCGCCTGGGCCGGTCAAATCCCCCGGACCCTTCGTCGTGTACTTCGGCTGAGCGTTCATTGGTCTCCGTCCTCCGTCTTTGACCCAGCGATGAATGCGATTGCGATACCGGCGGCAACTGCTGCAGGCCAACCCACGACGACGGAGCCAAGGAAGCCGAGGAAAACGGCAGTAACGAAGATCGCGAAACCCTTGGAGTCACTGTCCATCCCCGCCCTCCGGGTGTTGGGTGGTGAGTGCCTCTCGCGCAAGCTGGGCGTCCTCGTCAGCGGCACAGCAGCCGCCGTTGTAGTCGTCGCTGCTCTCTGTCCAAGTCGAACCGCAGTGCTGGCAAACCGGCTCCTGATCGAACTCGACCGACGTATGACTCACGTTGTCCACATGCCTGCGCACCTGTTCGGCAATCTCCCGGCAGCGGTCGTCGTACTCTTGCGCGATCCTCTCGTCCGCCAACGGCCCCCGATAGAAGAACGAGTCACTAACGCTGATCGACCCGAAGTTTCCGAGCCGGCGCGGCTCAATCACGACGCGGAAGTTCGTGCGCGGACCCAATGCCTTACCCATTCCCGCCGCCCTCCGAATCCTGGCCGGGGGTGAAGGCTTTCAGCGCAGCAGACAGGCGCGAGCGGGTCGGCGTCGATGCGACGTAGAAGCCCGTTTCGAGACTGTCCCTTGCGGCCTCCACCAGCGCCTCGACCTGCGCGATGGCTTCGAGTTCGCGGAGATACTCCCCGTCATGGTGAGCGGCAAGCACCGGGAGTCCATTACGGAAATGGCAGGAATTGACCTGCATCTGGCGCAGCACCGCCAGCGGATCGCGTGTCGTGGTCATGTCACTCTCCCAGCCTCGTGCGCGCATACGGTCCATTCGCCTTTGTTGAAGGCGATAGCGCCACGCTTGCGCAACGCTTGCAGGCGGCGGTCAACTAGGCGGTAGCCGTCTCTCGGCCTGTCGTAGTACGCCCGCTTTGACACTTCGTCGCTGAAGATGTCGTTGAACTTCGTGCGCCCGGACTTGATCGCATCAACTATCAGTCCGTCCAGAATCGCAAAGGTGCTCATTCCACGTCTCCCAATCTTGTCCGCGCATACGGGCTGCGCGGCGCTACCTGTCTCAGCATTGCCTGCGCCTGCGCGTTCATCGCGTCCAGCATCACCAGCGTCTCGGCGAGGCTCGGCGGATCAGGCTGCACGGACTCGGCTGCGTGCTTCATGTCGCGGCGGAAGCGGCGCACGATCGCGCGCAGGACGCTGCCGGCCTGGGTTTGGCGGGTCATGGCGTGCTCCCGGTGACGCGGGCGAGGGCGGCGTCAAGTCGACGGATTTCTGCGAGACGGCGCGAACGGTAGGCGTCCGACGACTCGACTTCCGGGTCGTGATACTGGCCCTTGCGGTAAATACTCGCCGCCTCGATCAGCTCGGCCACGGCGGCGCGGGTTTCGCGCAGTTCGCGGGCCATCGGGCTGTTCGTGTTCGCTGGCGACATATCCACGATCAAGGCGGCTCCGCGCTCGATCACCGCCAGCACATCTACCGGCCCGCTCACGACAGCGCCCCCACAGCCAGCGCCGCACGCTCGGCCAGCAAGTCAGCCAGCCCGTACACCGCCAGCGCGACCACCACGATCACGCACGCCACCACGGCCTGCACATCGCGACGGTGCGCGTTGCTCTCGTATCCCTTGCGACGGTTCATTGCATTTCCCTCCGGACAAGTTCGTCTGCCACGGCCTGCGCGGCGTCCAGACGGTTGAGTCGATTGACGTGGGCCTTGATCGCGCAGTACGCCTTGGCGGCGTCGGTGCGCTCCTGCGGCGTCAGCACGAACTCCAGCGCGTCGCTAGGCTCGTCCTGCTGCACGACCGGCTGCCAGCGGGTGTGCATGTCAATACGCCTCAGCTTCCAGGCGCGTGATAAAGAAATGCACCCCGTTGCTGCACTCGTCCTGCCAGTTGTCATCGAACGAATCGGGCGTGACGCGCTGGCCTACGCGGTATTCGGTCTTGCCGTCGTGTCTGCTGATTCCGACCTCGGCGCCGAACACTTCCAGCACGTCGGCGAACTCGGCGCGACACTTGCGGCCGAATGCGTGCGAGCGATTGGCGTCGGCGGGAATGCGCAGCTTGACGATCACGCTGTCCTGACACTTCTTCCAGCCGATCAGGTCGCCTTCGGGAAGGATGCGGGTTCGGGCGATGGCAAGGTCGGCACCCTTGGCGCCGCGCAGGTTGGCGCCGCGCAGGTTGGCGTCGATCAGGTTGGCGTTGCTCAGGTTGGCGCCGCGCAGGTTGGCGTCGCTCAGGTTGGCGTTGCTCAGGTTGGCGCCGCGCAGGTTGGCGTCGCTCAGGTTGGCGCCGCGCAGGTTGGCGTCGCTCAGGTTGGCGTTGCTCAGGTTGGCGTCGCTCAGGTTGGCGTTGCTCAGGTTGGCGCCGCGCAGGTTGGCGTCGCTCAGGTTGGCGTTGCTCAGGTTGGCGCCAGCCTTCACTGCCTCCCGCACCGCGCGCCCCAGCTTCTCGCTGACGGTCAAGCCGGTAACGTCGGAATCGGCTTCCCAGGTGAACAGCACGGCGGCCGTGTAGCGTTGCCGGATTTCGATCTTCTCGCCCATCTCGGTCTCCCGCCCCGTCCTCGGATGAGGGTGTCGTGGGGCATGGGAGTAGTAAATCATCGTTGACTATCAATGTCAACAAGTATTTACTTTTCAGGCGTGAGAATTTATTGTGCGCTGCAGCGTAAGAGTCAGTTCGGCAGGCTTGGCCGGTAATTCATTTCGGGCGCAGGCTCTTGATCAGCCCTTTGTGGTTCGCCGTAGCTTGGCAGGGGAGGGATCGGCCGCCTTTTGACCCCGATGTACGCGATCCAGGTTTTGGAGCGCTCGTGGTATCCGTATACCTCAACGATGAATCCCGAGCGAAAGATCAGCTTGTAGGGAGAAAACCCGGTGTATCCGCCATAACTGTTCTTCCCGTTCACGGAGACGCTCAGGATCCATCCAGGCGTTCCGAAGCGTTCAAGCCCACCCCGAAAAACTCCCTGTTCAATGCCGCCCCATTCGTAGCGCGCCGACTCGGCGTCTTTCAGGATGAGTCGAAAATATTCGAGCGCGGCGGCTTGTGCGTACTCCATGCTGGGGCGCGGCCCTTCAGCCGGGAGCGACTGCAGGTACTCCTCATACTTCTTCTTCGTAGTCCAAGCTTCCGCGTCGGCTGGCACGCCAAAGCTCGCCAATGCCACGCAGAGCATCAATCCTCCCAGCTTCCTATCCATCTCACTCTCCCTAGTACTTCGAAGTCGTCGGAATCCTTCACAAGCACGGGCTTTCTCCACTGAGGATCGTCCTTGTTGTCGCTGAGAATCAGTGTCAAATCCCCGTGTTTCTGCAGTCTTTTGACGAAGTAGTGGTGCTCGTGTCGAATGAAGTAGATACGGTCGTCCACGATGCGGGTGTCGGTTTTGTCAACCAACACGGCATCGCCATCCTTGATGCGCGGTTCCATTGAATCGCCACGGCCATAGTAGACCTCAAGCGAGGGCGGGCGCAGCCCTTTTCGCTGCAGGCTAGAGGCGCGAAATTTCAGGTGATGGGTCTCCGCGTAGTCGTCTGGCGACATGCCGGCCCCCATGGATGCGCCTTGAATTGTGGCCCTGATATCCCGCCAGTCCTCGTTGCTTGAAGTCTGGTCCTCCAGCTTGGGACCTTTCCCTTTGGTCAGCCATTGCATCCGGACACCGAAGTGCCGGGCCCAGCTCTCAAGAAAGTCGCCGTTAGGGGTTTTATTGACCCCACTTTCGAGCTGAGAAACGTACTGCTTGGTCGTTCCCGCGATAGCGCCAAACGCCTCCTGATTGAGGCCGGCACCTTTCCTGAGTTCCTTGAGGCGAGTTCCGATCATGTCAAGTATAGTTGACTCCCCTGTGTAAATAGTGGTTGACCCCGCCGGTAAACGATGATTTACTGGGGGTATGAGCATCACCAAACGCCAGATCAAAGACGGCCTTGGGCTAAAAACCGACGTTGACGTGGCCTATTTTTTCGGGACCACCAAGCAGGCGGTTGGCCAGTGGGGTGAGGACAACGCGATCCCGCCGGGCCGTCAGTGGCAAGCCCGTGCTCTACGGCCTGACATCTTCGGCACCCCGGAGGCCCGGGATGCCTAGCGCCCCCTCATACGCCTCCTGTGCGCACTCAGGTAGTGCAGCGCTTCCACAGTCTTGGCGACTGCGATGCCGACCGCCACAAAGCGGGCGAGCGCCCATATCCCAGGCCGAACCGTTGGCGGGCGGTCGATGAAGAACAGCACCGCCACTGCGACGATCACCGAGAGCGCCGCGAACAGGGCCTTGGTCTCCAGCGAACTCGTCCTTTGGGCTGCGCTGTTGGGCTCCATCCTGCCGCTTCCCGAGTGGGCCTTGCTCACCATGATCGGGGCAATGGCGCTGTCTGCAGTCGCCCACAGTCTAGCGCTCCGTCAGTGGGATCGCACGCCGCACCAACCGGTATCGCAGCTTCCCCTCTCGCCAGCAAAAGGCGAACACACCGCTCGGCAGCCGAACGATCACGTAGACGTTCGGCGGGGCGTTTCGGACTGAATCAAGTAGCGCTTGTGCGTTCTGCATAGGCGCTTTTTTTCGCTCAAAACCCATTGGCAAGGATAGGCAAGTGAAGGCAAGTAATGGCACGCAACAGGAACTGAGGCTCGCGTTCGGCGTCCACCGCGCACCCGTTGACGCTCCCGCCAAGGTGCTGCGGCAGATCGAGTCTGAGGCAATGGCGCTGGCTGTTTCGATGAAGGCCGGCGGTCACAAGCTGGCAAGCGTCGCGGCGGCCATCGGCAAGTCCGAGGGATACGTCTCGCGTATGCGCAAGGGGCTACGGCCCATCCCACACCGCCTGGTCGGCCCGCTGTGCGGCGCCACCGGATCGAACCTACTGCGCCAGTACATCGACCTACAGCGAGCGCTGGAAGGCGCCTGCGAGGTCACGCGGCTGGCCGAACAACTGAGGGCTGCGGCATGACTACGTTCTACGTGGGGCAGCGGGTAAAGAAAGTTCGAGGGGAAGCGAATATTGGCCTTACCGGAGTAGTGGTTAGCGCTTGGGTCGAGCATCCGATTGATCCCCTCGCAACCCTGAGAGTGAAATTAGATCAGGCGGGTTTGGGCACGCATGGGGATTACGCGGCGGGGGAGGTGGCCGCAACCCACCCTGATGACTGGGAACCCATCCTCGACCAGAAGCACGAAGCCTGCGACGAGGACTTCAAGCGCTCGATGGACGAGCTGCTGGAGCGGGAGGGCGTTTCCGCATGAACTCGAAACCCGCGCAATCCATCCCCCACCCATACCGTGCCACGGGTGACGTGAGCGGGACGCGTGCGACTGAGCGCGCCATTCAGCTGGTCATCGCGCAGTGGATCGTCGCCGGGATCGACCGGGACACGGACGCGGAAGTGATGGCAGTGGCAGGGGGTGGCAAATGACTAAGCGACGCAGCATTCCGTCATCGCTCAGGTTCGAGATATGGCGGATGCCGTGCGCCATTTGCGGTGACAAGGACGACATCGAGATTGACCACATCGTGCCTATCGCCAAAGGGGGAACGAACGACCGCGAGAACCTGCAGCCGCTTTGCTTCCAGTGCCACAGACGCAAGGGAAACAAGCTCGGCCGGTCGAATCATGAGCTGTCAGCCCTGTACGAGGCGGACAAGGAAATGCACCACCTGAGAAATGGATATCGCCTAGCCACTCGCTACATGAACCCTTACGACGGTCCGTCGTTCCACGAGTGGAGGGCAAAGAATGCCAAATAGGCTTGTTCGTGAAGGCTTCCTCGACTCTGAGGCGATCCACGCCCTGAGCGACGCTGCCGAGTGCTTCTTTCACCGTCTGATGCTAGCCGCTGACGATGCCGGACGTATGGATGGCCGCGTAGAGATTCTGCGCGCCCGCCTGTTCCCGCTCGATCTCAGCCGCCGAGCCAGTGACGTTGAAAAGACACTTTCGGAATGCGTCTCCCGCGGCTTGGTTACCCCGTACGAATGGCGGGGGCAGCGGTTCCTGCAAATCACGAAATGGCAGCGGTGTTCGCCTTGCGTGACTTCCAAGTTCCCCTGGCGGGATGGGTCGTTTCGTTTTGCCTACGTCAAGAGGGAGACGAGGGACGGAGAGAAAGACTTCGTTGCCTCATCCGTAGGCATGTCTATCCCATCCGTAAGGGATGCCGATCCCATAGCACCCATTACCCCGCCAATGTGCGGAGACGTAGACGGAGACGTAGACGTTGAAGAGCAGGGCGCCTCGCCTGCGGCTCCGCCCCCCGCTGAACCTGCGGAGAAACAGCCAACGGCGGCACGGCTGCCGGGCGACTGGACGCTCCCTGACGACTGGCGGGCATGGGCTGCTGCCAAGCGCCCGGACCTGGACCTGACAGAGCAGGGCGAGAAGTTCGCCGATTTCTGGCGGTCGCAGCCCGGGGTGAAGGGGCGCAAGACCGACTGGCTCGCCACATGGCGCAACTGGATTCGCAACGAGAAGCGGGCTGCGGGCTTCTCGCCCCCGGCTGCGGTGAGCCCGCGTCAGCCGCCAGCGGCCGAGGTGATGGCGCGACACCGCCCGGCGACGGTCGCCGATCCCGCTCGCGTGAAGGACTTGCTCGCTGACTTGGGGAAGGAGTTTGGCCGTGAATGATTTCGACTGGGACGCAACCTGCGACCGCCCGCTGACCCGCGAATGCGTGTGGACGCTGATGCAGGCCGGGTGCAACGCGCACGAGATCGCTGCGGCCGGCGGGGTTTCGCTGGTGGTGGCGCTGGGGCTGATGCACGAGGCCGTACCGCGCCCGGAAGCCAAGCCGGTGCTGCGGATGCGGGAGGCGGCGTGAAGTGGCTACGCAAATCCAAGTACCACGAAGAAAGCGACCCGCCGAGGTACTACCTCGCGGCGGTGAAGGGGCCTGACGGCTGGAAGTTCAGCCTGACGGATGTCAACAAGCTGGTGGGCTGGTACGCCACTGGCGCAGAGGCGAAGGCGGAGGCGGAGAGACGTGAGCAGAACTGACTATCAGACGCGGAAAATCCTTCTGCGGACGGAAATCCAGCGCGACATGGCGGCGGCTGCCGTGCGCAATGCGCCGCTTGATGATTCGCGCCCGCTTGAATTCGTGCTGCGCGAGGAAGTCAAGGCCCGCAAGCCTGACCAGAACGCGCTGATGTGGGTGGGTCCGCTCGCGGACATCGCAGAACAGGGCTACGTCGCCGGACGCACATTCACCGCCGAGGTGTGGCACGAGCACTTCAAGCGCGAATACCTGCCGGAGGAATTCGACCCGGAGCTGTGCAAGGAGGGTTACCGGAAGTGGGACTACACGCCTGCCGGCGAGCGTGTCCTGGTGGGGTCGACCACGAAGCTGACCATCCGGGGGTTCGCCCTGTACCTGAAACAGGTGGAGGCATACGCGCAGACCGAGCTAGGCGTGCAGTTCCACGCCAACCCCAAAGGGCTCGCCGCATGAAACCCGACCTGCGCGACTACGCGATCCGCGACTTGGGCTGCACAGCATGTTCGTTGTTCGGGCAAAGCCGCGTGCCGTGCGAGAAGCACCATCTAAACGAAGGCGACCAGCCGGGACGCAAGCGCCGCGGCGAGGCGTACACGGTCGGCCTGTGCCAGTGGCACCACGTTGGCCGATGTCATTGCACTGGGGCGATCAAGAACTGCCCGCGCTGCTACGTGACGTATGGCCCGAGCTGGCGGCACCACAAGCGCGAGTTCATCCAGACATTCGGCGACGGCGACGCGTTGCTGGCCTTCCAAAACGAGAGGATCGAGAAATGGCACAGGGGAACAAAGCCGTGGGCGGCATGATCGCGAACATGGCAGGACCGAAGTGGACGGACGCGGAGGATGCGGTGGTCCGCGACCTGTACCCGATGGGCGGCTGGCGTGCTGTGCAGGCGCTGTATCCCGACCGCACCACGGCCGCGATACAAGCCCGCGCATCGCGTCTAGGCGTGCGTGCCTAGCGCGAAGAAGCCGCCGACCGTGGAGCCGCCGGGGTGGCCTGTGCCGTCGCCTGCGGACGACGAAATTCTGCAACTGCAAGCACACGTCAAGCGCGCATATGGCGCGACGCCCGGAAACCTGACAGCGAGGATTGCGTGATGAAGATTGAGCCGGTTGCGCTGCGCGAGTTGGCGGAAAGTGACATGTTCAGCATGACGGAGGTTTTCGTGGCGCTGAACAGCGCGGCCGACACCATCGACACCCTGCGGGCTGAGATTGCGCAGGTCCGCGAGGCATATCTGGATCGAACCGTGGATTGCTACTCGCCGGGCGAGGCGCACGACGTAATGCAAGTACGAGTAGAGCGCGCCGAAGCCGAGGCCGATGCGCTGCGGAAGGTGGTCAGCTTTCACAAGAATGTAGCGGCATCGGTAAGGGACATCCTGGCCGAATGCCGGTCTTATGTGGAGGCGTCGCCCTCGACGATTGGCCGGGCAGAACTGCTTGGCAGAATCGATTCGGATGCCAACCCGAGCGTGCGCGACTGGAGTGGCGGCTAATGGGCGTTGCAATCGACGCCGCCACAAAGGAGCAGGGCTGATGGACAAGCCGAACATCATCCGTGGCGTCGTGTTCCGCGAACGCGACAGCGTCGGCCTTGACCGGTTCGAGGTCTGCGTTTCTGAGGACGTGATCACGATGAACGCGGACCAGCTTCCCGACGACATGACGGAATGGCAGGCGCGGTGCGTGGCGGAAATGCTGCTGGCTGCGGCTGTGGAGTTGGGCGAGTGAGCGGCGTCCGCTTCGCCATCGGTATCGACCCCGGCCTTTCCGGCGCCATTGCCCTGATCCGTGACGGCGAGTTCGCCGAGGTCCGCGACATGCCCACGATGGCGCGCGGGACGGGCAATAAGCAGCAGGTCAACGCCGCCGAGATCGGCAAGCTGCTGCGCGAGTGGCCGCCGTGCCCGAGCTTCATCGAGCAAGTGGGCGCGATGCCGGGGCAGGGCGTGTCGTCAATGTTCAACTTCGGCAAGGCGACGGGGGCGTGTCTCGGCGCGCTGGCGGCCCTGCAGTTTCCGGTGACTCACGTCACGCCGGTCAAGTGGAAGCGGTATTTCAATCTGATCGGCAAGGACAAGGACATGGCCAGGACGGTAGCGCAGGAGCTGATGCCTACCGCGCCACTGGCACGAAAGATGGATTGCGGTCGGGCCGATGCTCTGCTGATCGGGCTTTGGGGTTACAGGCAGCTAGGGGGCTGACATGTCATTCGACGCGGTGAGGGACTTGATACGCGACGCCGAGCGGGCAGCGGCGCTTGCCGGGATTCCGGCGGCCAAGGCGGCGGAGGTGCTGATCCGCGCCGAGGAAGAACTGATGCAGGCGCTACTTGCCAGCCAGCGGGCAGAGCGACAACTGCTGCTGGAGCTGCGCGATCGTGGCGCGACGGAGCTTGCGAAACAGCGCGGGGTAAGTCGCGCGCAGGTGTACGTCCTGCGGGATCGTGCGCTTAACAAACTGTCCAGAATCGCTGTTCAAGGCTAGACACTCGGGCTTGAAGATGGCAGTCATCGAAGGTCCGCAAAGGAGCGGCAACGATGGCACAGCAGACAAGCAGCGGCGGGATCGGGTTCGTCGGGCTGCTCACAATCGTTTTCATCACGCTCAAGCTGACGGGCGTCATTTCGTGGTCGTGGCTTTGGGTGCTTTCGCCTCTGTGGATCGGCTTCGCGTTCTGGCTGGCTATCGTGGCGCTGATCATCGGCATCGCCGCCCTAGCTGGCCGCTGACATGGCCGCCCTGATCGGAATCGCGGGGCACAAGCAGGCAGGCAAGACGATGCTTGCCGAGATGCTGGCCCGCCGGCTCAACCTGACGCACGACAGCTTCGCCGCGCCGATCCGTGAGGCGGTGGCGCGCATTCTCGGGATCTCCGTGGACGCGCTGGAGGTCCGCAAGGAAACCCCGGTGCCGTGGCTGGGCGGCAAGACGCCGCGCTACCTGATGCAGACCTTCGGGACCGAGTGGGGACGGGAGATGATCGACCCCGACATTTGGGTCAAGGCGCTGATCCAGCGTGTGGCGGGTGAGGGCGCGGTGGTGTCCGACGTGCGCTTCGCCAACGAAGCCGAGGCGATCCGCAACAGCGGCGGCCGGGTGATCCGGCTGGTGCGCCCGGGATTCCTGTCGCACGACCGACACGTCAGCGAAACGCCGATCCCGGCGGAGCTGGTAGACGCCGAACTGGTCAACGACGGCCCCGCGTTCGAGCTGGTGCAGAAGGCGCTGGAAGTGCTGGGCGGGCAGGACAGCGACCGAATCCCTGTGTACCCGTCGGGAGACGAGGAATGAAGCTCCTGACGATAGACATCGAGACGCGGCCGCTTGTCGCCCGGACCTGGGGCCTGTGGGGCCAGAACATCGGAATCAATCAGATCGTGGACTCCGGCGGCCTGCTGTGCTTCGCGGCCAAGTTCCACGGCGAACGGAAGATGCACTTTCACTCCGCATGGGAGGACGGTGAGAAGGGCATGGCCCGCCGCCTGCACAAGCTGCTGGACGAGGCGGATGCGGTGGCCGGCTGGAACTCGGACAAGTTTGACGTTCGGTGGATTCAGGCCCAATTTCTGCAGCACGGCATGACGAAGCCTTCGTCGTTCGTGAAGGTGGACCTGATGAAGTCCGTCAAGCGACAGGTCTACCTGCCGAGCTACAAGCTGGACTTCGTGGCCCGGTGGCTGGGTATCGGCAAGAAGGTCCGCACGGGCGGTTTCGACCTGTGGACCGACGTGCTGGCCGGCGACCCCAAGGCTCAGGCCCTTATGCGCCGGTACAACATCGGCGACGTGAAGCTGACGGAACAGGTGTTCGACCGGCTCAACGCACGCGGGTGGGTGCTGGGACTGCCCAATGCGGCGGTCGAGGGCGGCACGTGCTGCAGCAACCCGACTTGCGGCAGCGACCGCCTGCAGCGGCGCGGCTACTCGGTGACCAAGACGCGCCGGTACGCCCGCTTTCAGTGTCGAGACTGCGGATCGTGGTCCCAAGCCACGCACTCAGAGCCCGGTAGCGCCAAAGTGAAACCGGTGGCGGCATGAACGAGAAGCGATGCCCCCAATGCGACTGCATCAAGCCCCTCGACGCGTTTGGTATGACCACAAGGCAACTAGCGCAGGGGCGCGTCCAACGCCGACAGTCCTACTGCAAGCCGTGTCGCGTTCGGATTCAGACGGAGCGTGACAAGCGGCTGCCCGACAGGCTGAAGGAGAATCGTAGGCGCATGAAGCTGCGAAAGAACTATGGCATCACTCCTGAGCAGCACAAGCGGCAGATTGCCGGCCAAGGCGGCAAGTGCGCCATCTGTCAGTGCGGGCTTGCTGACCTGTCTCCCCAGTCTGTGCACGTAGATCACTGCCACGCAAGCGGGACACTTCGCGGGGTCCTCTGTGGATCGTGCAATGTGGGCCTAGGCAGCTTCCGGGACAGCGAGCAATTCCTCCTGCGGGCGATTACCTACCTGCGCGCTGGCGGCGTGTGGATCCACGCGGAAACGTTTCGGGAGGCCGCATGACCATCCTGACCCCCAAGGTGCGCGGCCACGAGGAACCGGACGTTCACGACGAGGTGGCGAAGCGCGTTGCGTCGTGGTGGTGGGGCGGTGGCGACGAGGACATCGCCAGCCACCTGTCTGCGGCCAGGATCATTGCCCGCGACCCGATCCACGAGGCGATTTACCTCGCCCGCGTGGCGGACGACACGAGCAAGTACCGCCAGCTCAAGGATTGGGCCTATGGCGTGGCCGTGGAGTACGCCGGGGCCAAGGGTAGCGCGCAGCGTCGGCGCAGCCTTGTGGAGTCGTACAGGACCGACTGGGGGCATCAGGCGGCCCGTGATGGGCTGGCCCGCGCGCTTTGGCCTTCGGAGGTCGAGTACATGCCGGGCGTGAACAAGCAGGCGGCCCGGTTCGGCGTGGGCAATCAAGCCTACCAGCGCGTTCGCGACGAGGTGCAGAGCCGGGCGCTCGATGGGTTCGTGGAGTACATGTTCGACCTTGGCTGCTTGGCGCAGGGCCGATGGACGCAGCACATGATCCTGCGGTGGGAAGCGGCGACCGGTGCGGATTTCCGGCACGCGCTTATCTAGGATGGGTTATCGGGCATTTATGCCATGGTAGAGGCTTGGGGTCATTGCACCCGCCCGGCCACGGCAACACTCACGCTGCGCGCTGACGAGCAGCCGCGACCGCCGTTGTAGCAGCGCAAGCTCGCCGGGAACCTATTGCAGCAAGCGTCAGTTGGGCCGGCAAGAACCGGTCGCTGTCTCGTGGCAGTCACCCGCGAGGACGTGGGCTAAGGCCATAGCCCTGCTGCACAACCGGTCGTCCAAGCGACCCCGGATCGCGTAACCGGGCACCTACAACTCGCCACCCCTGACGAATAGCCGGGGGTTTTGGCGGCTACTCGCCATCCGTGGCGACTCCACGAGGACCGCATGACCGAGCCCGAGGAAATCGAGGACGACGCCGAATTCGACTACGGCCCGACTGTCCCGGTGATCCTCGGGGCTGAGGACGTGGCGATCCCTGACCCCGACCTGCTTTGCCGGGAATCTGGCGCGGAGGGCGTGCTGGCGATCCGGATCACGCATGACTTGGACGTTGAGTATCTGGACGGTGCGTCGAGGGTGTGGCTGTCGGCATCGGTTCCGGCGGGGCCGCGCAGGCAGAACTAGCTATACCACGACGCCGGTAAAACCGGGGCCAACAGGGTGGTGACATTGAGACAGGGCGAACTGCGATCCTTGGCGGACTGGTTGTCTGACAGGTCGATTCTCGTTATCCCACGCCGGCCCGGAATGGAGAGCGCTTGCCTCGAATGGCAGGGCGCTACATCGATTGGCGGGTACGGGAAAGGGAAGTGGTACGGCAGAACGGTTGCCGCGCATCGTGCGGCATGGGAAGACGCGAACGGGCCGATCCCTGCCGGCAAATGGGTGTTGCACCGTTGCGACAACCCGTTGTGTTGCCGGGTGAGCCACCTTTTCATCGGCACGCCGCAAGAAAACTCTGCCGACATGGTGGCGAAGGGGCGTGCCCGCAACGGGTCTCTCTCGGGCGAGACCCGCCACCGTATTGCTGTGGACGAGAGGCCGCATCGCGAGATCGCCGACGAGTACGGCATTACGCAGACCACGGTTTACAGGATTAAGCAGGCTGCGCGTCGGGCTGCGTGACGTGGGTTAACAGGGGGCGGCATGTGATGAGGGACCAGATCGACGCCACGGGCGTCGTAGTCGGCAAGCTGAGCGCCTACGGCGGCGGCGCGAGCGCGATTTTCTTCGGGCTGTCCGCCAGCGAGTTCGCCGCGATAGTCGGCGCCGTGGTGGCCGTGATCGGCTTGGCGGTGCAGTGGGTGTTCAACCGCCGCCGTGATCGCCGGGAGCAGGCGGAACACGCCGCCCGGATGCGGACGTACGGGATCGGCAAGTGAAAGCGAAGGTCGTGGGAGGGGGTGCCGCTGCGGTGCTGCTGGCCGCAATCGCGCTGATCGCCCCGTGGGAGGGGCTGCGGACCGATCCGTATCAGGACATTGTGGGCGTCTGGACGGTCTGCTACGGCGAGACGAACGTCGAGATGCGCCGCTACACGCCCGCCGAGTGCGAGGCGATGCTGGGCGAGAGCGTCGGGCGCTACGTGGAAGGCGTGGCGAAGTGCATCAATCGGCCGCTGACCGTGAATCAGTGGGCGGCCATCGGTTCGTGGACCTACAACGTGGGCGCCAAGGCGGCCTGCAACTCCACCCTGGTCCGCCAGATCAACGCCGGCCAGCCTGCATCGACATGGTGCCGGCAGCTGCTGCGGTGGAATCGCGCGGGCGGTCGAGAGGTCCGGGGCCTGACGAACAGGCGGAAGGCTGAATTCGAGGTGTGTCTGCGATGACTGAATCGGAAGCGAATTTTTGGGACTACGTTTTCTCGCTGGTGTTCGAGCGGACGGCGAATACCGAGAAAGCCGGGGCGGCCGCGGACGCGGCGTTGGCCGCGAGGCGGAAGGCTGGGGCCGGTGCTTGACCTAACCAACCCCAAGGTCCGCAAGGCGCTGGCATGGGGCCTGGGCGCCATCGTCCTGCTGTCCGTCGCTGGTGTGCTGGCACCGCCGGAGACCGTTCAACTGCTGTCCGCGCTGTTCGGCGCGGCGTTTGGAGGCTGAGATGGGTGTGAGTGCATTGGAGGCCGCCGAGTCTAGGCGTGAGTTCCTGCGCGTGACGGAGTTGGCGCAGTACCTGGGCGCTACGCATGCCGGAGTGAGCAGCCGCGCCCACGACCGCGACGACGGCTGCATTACCGGGCCCGAGGAAATCGACACGGACGGCGGCCTGTAATGGCCGTTGCCATGTTCTTGCCGGATGCGCTTCTGTTCCTGTCGCTGCTGGGCTTTCTCGGCTTGGTGCTCTACGCGGCCTTCGGGCGGCTAGAGGTTGACCGGATGCAGGGCAGTTCCCGAGCCGCCGCCTTCCGCGCACTCAACAAGGGGGATTCGCCGTGATCGAAACTGGCTACGGAGACGGCTGATGATCGAATTCGCACTGGGCGCCATCGGTGCCGCCGCGCTGTACACCTTCTTCCCCACGCTGGCGGTCGTGCCCTCGGGCTGGCTGCGCGCGGCGTGGGCGTGGTTCCAGAGTCGCGGCAAGCCGGACGACACGGACGAGGCGGGCGCGTGATGGCCGTTGCCATGTTCGCGCTTGACGTGCTGCTGTTCCTGTCGCTGCTGGGCCTCACCGGGCTGGTGCTCTACGGGGCCTTCGGGCGCCTAGAGGTTGACCGGATGCAAGGGAGTTGCCGCGCGGCTGCCTTCCGGGCACGCAACGAGAAAAAGTAACCGTGATCCCCGCCCTGATCGCCGCCCACTGGCTAGTGGCGCTGGCGATTGTGGGCTTGCTGGTCGCGATCGTGCGGCCGCATTGGAGGCGTTCCCCGTGAAACACACCCTCGCCGCCCTGCTGGTGCTGCTGGCGGGGTGTGGCGGCTGCGCGTCCATTCCCACGCACACGGACCTGCGGAGCGTGAATCACCGGCTGACGACGGCAAGCGGCATCTGCAGCGGAACGGCCGTCGGGCCTGACCTGCTGGTGACGGCGCTGCACTGCGGCAAGGTGGTGCAGGTCAGCGGCGTGCCGGTCGAGGTCGAGACGGTCGAGACGGGTAAGCGCGACTTCGTGCTGCTCCGGGTCAAGGGCCTGGAGTTCAAGCGCTGGGCCAGGCGCGGCGATCTGCCGAGGCAGGGTGACCGGCTGCGGTGGTGGGGTAATCCGGTCGGCGAAACCGACGTGTACCGCGAGGGCTACGTGGCCCGCGTGGACGAGAACGCCATCGTGATCGCTGCCCAAATCTGCAAGGGCGACTCGGGCGCCGGCCTGTTCAATGAGCGGGGTGAGGTGGTGGGGGTCGTGTCTGCCATGACGGCGGACCAGCACTGCCAGTTCGCGCTGAGCTTCCCGTGACCATTCTCCTGCGCTACTGGCCGCACTTCCTGGCCGCCGCCCTCATCGCCTACGTGGCCTTCGCCATGGGGCAGGCAAGTGGCGACCGTAGGGCAGCTAGGGCCGAGCTTGCCCTGAGCCACGTACAGCGGGACGCAGCACAGCGGGAAGTCATCGCCGCCGAGAAGGCTCGAGGCGAGGAACGGGCAAGGGTCGAGGCAGTCGCCCAAGCCGCCAAGCAAGCCGAACAGAGGGCACAAGATGCGGAAGCTAGGGCTGATCGTGCTGTCTCTGCTGGCAACGAGCTGCGTAAGCACTGGGCAGGTTGCGCCACCGACCTCGTGTCCCGCGACGCCGCCACTGCCGCCGAACTTGAGCGACAGGACGGACTACGTCGAGCCGATCTGCGAGAGGTTCTTCGACTCGTCGGACGGCTGCAGGCCCAGCGGGACGGACTGATCGAGGCATACGAGGCACTGAGGCCGTGAAGATGGTCAGGGGCGGCGATGGCGTGTGGCGGGAACTGCCGGGCTACCAAGCGCTGTGGGGTTGGTTCGGCCTGTCCCGGGCGTCGTGGCTGACGCTGCCCCGCGTCCTGATGCACGAGATGCCGGACGACTGGCAGGCGAGCATGGCCGAGCTTCTCCACGAATACGACCAAACGTATCGAAACCTTCCGGGCCACTCGGTTGTCGTGCAGGTAAAGAAAGACGGCAAGTTCACGGCAATGCCGGACTGGGTGGCGTACCGCTATCCAGACATGGAAGCAATCGAGTCATTCAAGGCCAAGCAATGACCCACTGCGCCAAGTGCGGCGCCACTGGGAAGCTGTGGGAGTGGACAACCGCCCCATGCGCGCTGGACAGGCAGGAGCACACCTTCTGGCTGTGCGACGAGCACGACATCGAGCGCAACCGGGAAGCCCTGCAGCTGCTGGGAGTGCCGGACGTGGACGCCAGGATCGAGGCATACGCCGAGAAGGTACGCAGTACGGAGGTCTCGTGACCCTAGATGACATGGGCATCGCCTTCGCCCAAGCGTGCCAAGAGGACGGGCAGATCGGCTTTGCGCTTCGTCTGCTGGATTCAGGCGACTTGCGGCTGATCGGGTTATCCCTGCCGCGCAAGACAGTTGCCGACATGCTGAGGACTGCGGCCGACGCCTACGAGGCAAACGTCGAGCCCGAAACCCTGAACTAGGGCGCCTGACAGGACCGGATAAGCTCGGGTAGGTTGCAGATCGGGGCGTCGCCCTCGAACGTCTTGGGGTAATCGGTGTACACGGTCCGGATTCGCTGGCCGGTCATGATCTGGCTCAGTGCGGTCACGGCGGGTTCGGCATCCCCGGAGAAGTAGGCGCCGGTAGAGCGGTGCCGGCCGAACACGATGGACTCGTTGTCGTCCACACGGATGCGCAGCGTGCCGTTGCGATAGACCGATGGCGTCCCGAACGTCACATGGTCAGGGGTGACGAACAGTGAGATGCCAGCGGCGCCGGAGGAAATCTGGCAGCTGCGGGTGTCATCCATCGGGTCCACGGACTCGGTGAGCTTCCAGTCGCAGGCATAGGCCTGGCTGGCGATCAGAAGCAGGGCGAGGGCGGCCTTCATGGCCGCGTTATATCACACACCACGGCGAGGTGGCGGATGAGCGCAAGATTTGCGGGGTATGCGGTGATTCTGGCCCTTTTTGCGGCCGTGGTCATCCTTGCCGCCAGCATCAAAGGGGTGGCCGCTGTGCTTTTGCTGGTTACCGGGACGTTGGCAGTTTCTGCGACTGTCGTATGGGCCATCGGGGCCATCATCTTTGAGGACTGGTGGCCTTTCAGGCACATGTGATGCGCGGATGCGAAGGGTGCCGTCGTCGCAGGGAGGCAATGAGACGCAAGGCCCGCAAGGCATGGGACGCCACGAACAAGCTATTGGGTAGGGATCGGCCCTATCCGAAATGGATGCAGGAACCTACGGCGAGGTAGGACATGAAGGTCAAGACGAAACAGGACCTGGTTGATTTCATTCAAGGCTTGCCGGGTGATTGGGTTCCCAGCAAGTGCATTTCGTGGCGGTGCCCTGAGCCGATTTCTATTGGGATTGGCTACACGGACAGCGTTTCTCTACTGCGCTGGAGAGCTAGACATGATTGACGTTGGGATCAGGGCAGGCTTCAGCGCAAGGGATGAGTCGATTCAGCTGATCGCCCGCGTGTTGCGGGATAAGGATCACAACGAAGGCTTCCGGCTGTCACGCCATGGCCAGAACAGGTACAGGGTCAACGTTGAGTTCCAGTCTGAGGGGCAGTACCTGGCCGATGCCGAGCGCATCCTAGATTCTGAAATAGTCCGGATGGCCGAAGAAAGGATCATGGCCCGCATCCGCGGAGAATCTCATGACTGACGACGAATTCAAGGCCGCGCTGATAGGCGTACTAGGCCACATCGGCGACGGCCTGCACCGGATCGCGGACGCCAAGCACACAGAGAATGAGTTGCTGGCAGAGGACACGGGCGCTGAGGTAGAGCGTCAGGTGGACATGGCTGGGAGGCCGATACGATGAGCGCCAAGATCGCGGGCTATGAGGTGTTCGTGTTGTTTTGGGCAGCCCTGTTTGCGGCGACTGGGGTAAGCCTCGGTTGGCTTGCCGCTGTGGCCGTGTGGGCCACCGCACTATCCGGCTCCTTCGTCGCTATATGGGCCACTGGCGCCATCATCTACGAGGACTGGTGGCCTTTCAGGCACCTGTGAACTGGCCAGCCCACATGCCCAGCAAGTGGGGTAAGGGCATATGACGCACAGTTGGCGCACGGACAGGCGCAAGACAAGCGAGAGGGGATACGGGTGGAAGTGGCAGCAGGCTAGGGCGGCGTTCCTGTCGCGCCCTGAGAACGTCCTGTGCCGCTACTGCGAGAGGCAGGGCCGGATCACCCCCGCTAACGTGGTGGACCACATACAGCCGCACAAGGGCGACCAGAGGCTGTTCTGGCAACGGTCAAATTGGCAACCCCTGTGCAAGGCGTGTCATGACAGCGCCAAGCAGGCTGAGGAAAAGTCTGGAGTTTGCGCCATCGGTGTTGACGGATGGCCGGTTAACAGCTAGGGCTGCTAAGATAGGCGGGCCGTACAGGTGCTACCAACACCTGCCGGCCCTAACCACGCAACCTAGTTGGAGGCTGTATGGCTGAGGCGGATTCTATCCGTTGCTGCGCCCACTGTGGAGAGAGGATTGCCCCTAGGATCAACAAGGGGAGCGGCCTGCCGAGTCGGATGCCCAGGCGCTACTGTAGCCGCACCTGTCTGGTGCAGGCCTCCCGCCAGAGGGAGAAGCAGAAGCCTCGCGCCCGGAAGAGGAAAGACGAGAGATGCGGCAGCACGGGTAGAGGCCCAGTGCTGACCGCCGTGTGTGAGGGTTGCGGCGGGAGCTTCTCCCGGCAAAGGTCTTCCAGTGTGGACCGGATGCTGTACTGCACCCAGCAGTGCGCCCACGATGTTCGCAAGAGGGTCGGCTTAGAGCGCGCGGCCAAGGCGGCCATTGTTCGGGCAGAGGCAGCCGCCCTGAGAAGGATGGCGAAGTACGTCGAAAGGAAGAGGCCAGAGCCTCGCCTGTGCGCTAGGTGTAATGGGCGTATGGGCGATTGCCATGGGCGCGCCCGCCTGTGCGCTGAGTGCCGGCAGGAAAGAATACGGGAATGGCGTAAGGCGTCCCCGTCCAGGCGGAAGGGAAAGCGGGTATACAAGTCCAAGCGTAGGGCGCTAGAGCGCGGCGCGATGGCAGACAGCATAGACCCATTACTTGTGTTCGAGCGGGACAAGTGGGCCTGCCACCTGTGCGGGAGAAAGACGCCTGCGAGGCTCAGGGGCTCGTGTGACCCGAGGGCCCCAGAGATTGACCACGTTCTACCGCTGGCGGCAGGCGGAACCCATACGTGGGGAAACGTGAAGTGTGCTTGCCGCGAGTGCAATGGCAGGAAGTCGGACAGGCCGCTAGGGCAGCTGGGGCTGGAGCTGGCAGCGTAGGCCGGCGGGGGGAGGTATCCGAGAAACCCCCGTTCGGCTCCTGACCGCCGCCCGAATCGCTCTTTTACCGCTAAGTCCAAAGAATCCCAATTATGGAACGAGACAAGAAAAACAGGAACCGTCGTTCCGATAGCGCAGCGGCCGCCGTGCAGGCTGCGCAGAACGCATCGCTGGGGCCACATAGTCCGCCGGAACACATGGAGTTCCCCGAGGCCGCGAGGCCGTATTGGGACTGGATCATGACGGCGCGGGCGCGGGATCGGTGGCTTCCGATTGACCTGGCGAACGCGGCTGAGTTGGCCACCCTTTACGCGGACATTGCCCGCATGAGGGCACGGGTTGCCTTGGACGGCGACTTGGGTCAGGACAGGAAGGCACACCCGTTGTTCAAGGTCATCTCCGACGCAAGCCGCCGCGTGATCGCGTTGTCGCGCCTGCTGCATATCCACCCGGAGGCGACCGAGGGCCGGAGCCGGGACGCGGGCAACGCGCTGAAGGTGGAGCGTGCTTCTGCTGCGGCTGCCGACAACGTGCATCCGCTGATCCGCCGGGTGTCATGAGCCGGGCCGGAGACGTTATCCGGTTCATTGAGGATTTGTGCCCGGTTCCAGAGGGTGATTCTGTCGGGAAGCCGATCCGGCTGGCTGAGTTCCAGAAGGAGTTCATCAAGGCGGTATACGACAACCCGGCCGGCACGCGGCGGGCCTACCTCTCCATTGCGCGCAAGAACGGAAAGTCCGGGCTGATCGCCGGCCTGCTGCTGGCGCACCTTGTCGGCCCGGAGGCCCGGCTGAACAGCCAGATCGTTTCTGGCGCGATGAGCCGGGATCAGGCGGCGCTGGTGTTCAACCTTGCGTCGAAGATGGTGCAGCTATCGCCGGCACTGTCGGAGGTCGTCCGGATCGTGCCAAGCGGCAAGCGGCTGATCGGGCTGCCGATGAATGTTGAGTACCGGGCTCTGGCGGCTGAGGGCAAGACGGCGCACGGGCTTTCCCCGGTCCTGGCGATTCTGGACGAAGTGGGGCAGGTGCGGGGTCCGCAGTCCGACTTCATCGACGCGATTACAACGTCTCAGGGCGCGCACTCAGACCCGCTGCTGGTGGCAATCTCCACGCAGGCCGCCAACGACGGCGACCTGCTATCGATCTGGCTTGACGACGCTCAGGAGTCCCGCGACCCGCGCATCGTGTGTCACTTGTACGCCGCGCCGGAAGGCTGCGACCTGCTGGACGAGTCGGCCTGGCGGGCGTCGAACCCGGCGCTTGGCCTGTTCCGGTCGGAAGACGATTTGCGCGAGCAGATGGTGCAGGCGCAGCGGATGCCCAGCGTCGAGAACGGGCACCGGAACCTGCTGCTGAATCAGCGGGTGACCACGGTGTCGCCCTTCATCTCCCGCGATGTATGGGATTCGTGCGGCGCTGAGCCTTGTCCGTTCGACGGTCCGGTGTATGGCGGGCTTGACCTGTCCATGCGAACCGACCTGACGGCGCTTGTGCTGGTCGGCCGCGTCAAGGGCGTGTGGCAGGTTCGTCCGTATTTCTGGACGCCGGGCGATGGTGTGATCGATCGGTCGAAGCGTGACCGCGCACCGTATGACGTTTGGGTGAATCAGGGATACATCCGCACGACGCCGGGCGCCACGGTGGACTATGAGGATGTCGCCAAGGACATTGCGGAAATCTGCCGAGGGCTGAACGTTGTTGAGGTCGCGTATGACCGCTGGCGGGTTTCGATCCTCCAGAAAGAGTTCGACCGCATCGGCTTGCGGCTACCTCTGAAGGAGTGGGGGCAGGGCTTCAAGGACATGAGTCCCGCCGTTGACGCGCTGGAAGCGGAGTTGTTGAACGGCCGCGTGGCCCACGGAAAACACCCGGTCCTGACCATGTGCGCCAGTAACTCCGTCGTCGTCCGCGACCCGGCCGGCGGTCGGAAGCTGGACAAGAGCAAGTCCACCGGCCGCATGGACGGAATGCAGGCGCTGGCAATGGCGATGGGGACGGCAACGATGCACGTTCAAGAAGAAAAGAAGCCCCTCCAGATGTTCATGGTGGGCTGAATGGCTTGTGCGCGATGCCTTGCCGCGCGGAAGCGTGCGGTGAAATTGTTTTGCAGGAAGCCAGATAGCGCGCTGTGCCGGAAGGCCCGCGAGGCGCTGGCCAAGTTGACGGCGAAAATCGAGGGTGAGTCGAGATGAAGAAGGCCTGGAGCCTGCTGGAAGTGAAGTCCGTCGAGGATGACCAGCGCATCGTGCGCGGCATGGCGACGACCCCGACCGTTGACCGTGTGGGCGACGTGGTGGAGCCTGAAGGGGTTGTGTTTCGCGGCCCAGTAAAACTTCACCTGTACCACAAGCACGATCTGCCCGTTGGCCAAGTCAAGTTCGGGCGCCCGACGAAGGCCGGCATTCCGTTCGAGGCGCACATCCCCGACGTGAAGGAAGCCGGCACCGTCCGCGAGCGCGTGAACGAGGCGTGGCATTCGGTCAAGTACAAGTTGCTGGATGCGGTGTCGATTGGCTTCGGCGTGCTGGAGGATGGCGTCGAGCTGATGAGGTCGGGCGGCTACCGCTTCACGAAGTGGGAGATGCTGGAATTGTCTTTGGTCGGAGTCCCGGCCAACCCTGACGCGGTGGTCACGGCGTTCAAGTCCGCCGACTCCCGTGTGATCCGTTCGGCGCTGGGCATTGAGCGTGCCGAGCCGGAACATGTCGAGTCAGTCGTGAAGCTGCTTTCAGCCCGCGACATGCACATCAAGAACGGGGCGGTTCCGCTCCGTTAACTCAAGCAACGGCGAGGTTGTGATGAAAGGCCTTCCATACTTGGTCAAGGGACGTATTCACGGAGAGACTGCCTCAAACATTGTGTTTGTCACGGAAGAGTTTCTTGCGAACGTGTCTGATGAGCAGTTTCGTCAAGTTATGCGGTCCACGGTTTCTGACATCATTGAGGAAAAGTACGGGCCCGGCGTCGAGTTTGAGTTGACGTGGGAACGCGGAAATTTCGCAGAGATTCCCGTTTCGTCGTGAGACGAATCGCCGCACTGTCGTGAGACAGCGCAAGTCCTGACAGGACAGCCGGGTGGGATTCCCGGCCCTATTTGGGAGCGTGGCCGAGAGGCCGAAGGCAGCGGCTTGCTAAGCCGTAGGTCCGTTGTGGCCCGCAGGTTCGAATCCTGCCGCTCCCGCCAGGTTCAAACGGGCGGTTCCGCTGTGCTGGACGGCAAGCGGTCTCGAAAACCGTGGTGCCCAGAGATGGGTAAGGGTTCGACTCCTTAACCGCCCGCCACATTCACGCAGGCAGTGCTCCCCGTGGAACGGGAGCCGTAGGGCTGCGCCACCGACTGCCGTGAGGCAGCCGACCGCATCGCCGCGAGGCGAAGCAATCCCTTTGCTGGAAAAGACAATGAGCGATTACAAGAAGCAGATCGAGGATCTGCAGGCGACGCGCAAGGCCAAGGCCGAGCGCATGAAGGCGATCCAGGCCAAGGCTTCCGACGAGGCCCGCACGCTGGACACTGGCGAGCAGGAAGAGTTCGACACCCTGCAGGCCGAGCTTGGCACCATCGACAAGAACGTGGGCAACCTGCGCACGCTGGAAGCGATGGACAAGGCCGATGCTGCGACCGCCGCGCCGATCAACGACAGCGCCAACCGCAACGCGACGGTTTCAACCGCCCGTTCGCATGTCGAGGTCAAAGACACCACGAAGCTTGAGCCGGGAATGGCGTTCGCGCGCATTGCCCGCGTCAAGGCGCTGGCGTTCACCGGGCAGGCCGGCACCCGCAATGAGCTGGATATTGCCAAGAACGTGTACCCGGGCGATGAAAAGCTGGTCACTAATCTGGTGCAAAAGGCTCCAGTGTCGGCGGCCAACACGCAATCCGAGACGTGGGCAAGCCCGCTGATCAACGACCGGGGATCTGCGTTCGCGGACTTCGTGGAGTACCTGCGTGCACGCGGCCTGTTCGGTCAGATCGCAAGCCGCTTCCGTACCCTGCCGTTCGATACGCCCGTCCTGATTCAGACTTCGGGCGCGATGGGCTACTGGACCCCGGAGGGTGCAGGCAAGGGCGCAACCTCTTGGGGCTACACCAAGACGCGCCTGTCCCCGCTTAAGGTCGCCACCATCGCGGCAGCGACTCAGGAAATGCTGATGCGGGCTTCTGTAGCCGCTGACACGCTGATTCGTGACGAGCTGGCCCGCGCGGTGAATGCCCGTATCGACACCACCTTGGTGTCGGAGGACGCGGCGGTTCCGGACGAGTCTCCGGCCGGTCTGCGCAACAACGTGACTCCACTGACCCTGACCGGCGACGGCAGCGTGGCGGGCATCCGCTGCGACATCGCGCAGTTCCTGAAGGAGCTGGTTACGGAGAATCTTTCCGTGGCTGGCGCTTTCTGGGTCATGTCGGAAACCACCGCAATTGACTTGTCGATGGCGACGAACGAGGTTGGCGCGACTGCCTTCCCCGGCGTGACCCCGACCGGCGGCACTCTGGCCGGCCTGCCTGTTTATACGTCTCAGTACGTGCTGGACGAGACGGAAGGCCCGGTCGTGATGCTGGTGAAGGGTGACGAGATCTTCCTCGGCGACGAGGGTGGTATTCAGGTCTCGGTTTCGGATCAGGCGTCCATCCAGCTCGACACCGCGCCGACAAACAACAGCATCACCCCGACGGCAACGTCCTTGGTGTCGCTGTGGCAGACCAACTCCATCGGCTTCCGAGTGGAGCGGTATCTGAACTGGGCGAAGCGTCGTGCCCAGTCGGTGGTTTGGGCGCATGTCAACTGGAATGCGTGCGCGTCGTAAGCGGTAGTTCGGAGGGGCTGGGAAACCGGCCCCTCCTTTTCATAGGCGAGGACCAATGTTGATCGAATACGTGGCGAACGGATCTCGGCGGGAAGTGCGGGACAGCATCGGCGAGGTTCTTATCGCCCGCAAGATCGCGCGGCCCGTCTATGACACCCGGCACGTTGAGCCGGAGCTGGAGATTTCCCCGCTCACCGGCAAGCCGAAGCGGCAGTACAAGCGCCGGGACATGAAGGCCGAAGAATGAAAGGCAAGCTCGCGGCATTCGCCGCCAACCCGATGACCTATGTCCTCGGATTCGCGCTGTGCGGCGCCGTGAGCGTTGTTTCCGGTGTGGCCTTGCTGGCTGGTGCCGGGTGGGCGCTGGTGGCCTCTGGCGCGTTCCTGCTGGCAGCGGCGGGCTACATTACAAAGGGGCTGACGCCTAATGGCTGAGTTGACCATCTTTGGGGCGCTGCGCAATGCGGCGACCAGCCAAAAGGCGCTAACCCCTGTCTCCAACTGGCGCGGAGGCTGGCGGACGATCCACGAACCGTTCGCTGGCGCGTGGCAGCGTAACGATGAGCTGAAGGTCGGCGACCTGACGTGCTACCCGGCGCTGTATGCGTGCCTGAACCGAATTTCGCAGGACATTGGCAAGCTGCCGTTCCTGCTGAAGCGGGAGGATGACAACGGAATCTGGCAAACGGTCGAGAACACGGCCTATAGCCCCGTCCTGCGCAAGCCGAACGGATACCAGACCGCGCAGCAGTTCCGCGAGTCGTGGATTCTGTCGAAGCTGATTCATGGGAACACCTACGTCCTGAAGCAAAGGGACAATCGGGGCGTGGTCACGTCCCTGTACGTGCTGGACCCGTGCCGCGTGATCCCGATGGTGTCGGACGCCGGCAATGTGTTCTATCAGATCAACTATCCGTCGGCGCAGAACCTGCTGCCGCAATCGTACCCGGCTGAACAGCTGACGGTCCCGGCTTCGGAGATCATCCACGACCGGATCAATTGCTTTCACCACCACCTGATCGGGGTTCCGCCGCTGTGTGCCGCGTACTGGCCAGCGGTGAAGAACCTGAAGATTCTGAAGTCATCGGCTGAGTTCTTCGGCAACAACGCGCAGCCGGGCGGCATTCTGACGGCGCCTGCGGGGATGGGGCCGGAGGACGCCGAAGCGATCAAA
The DNA here is from genome assembly GCF_016774335.1 of Luteimonas saliphila. Classification (GTDB taxonomy): domain Bacteria; phylum Pseudomonadota; class Gammaproteobacteria; order Xanthomonadales; family Xanthomonadaceae; genus Luteimonas; species Luteimonas saliphila. The sequence continues at coordinate 220,464 of NZ_JAETWA010000045.1, forward strand.
GCCTACTGGGCCGAGAACTACACCGGAGCCAACGCCGGCAAGATCGCGGTAATCGGCGCGGACATGAAGTTCACCGCGTTTGCGATGAAGTCCGCAGACTCGCAGCTGGTCGAGCAGATGCGCTACTCCGACGAGCAGATTTGCCAGCCGTTCGGCGTGCCGCCGTTCAAGATCGGCATTGGGGCGATCCCCGCCGGCCTGGGGGTGGACGCGATCAATCAGCTCTACTACGCCGACGCCCTGCAGGGGCACATCGAGTCGATGGAAAACCTGCTGGACGAGGGGTTGCGGATCAGCCGGCCGGAAGGCGTGGAGTTGGACCTGTGGCCTCTGCTGCGCATGGACCTTGGCAAACAGGCTGACGTGATGGTCAAGCTGACTGGCGGCGGGATCGCCACTCCGAACGAAGGTCGCAAGGAATTCGGTTATGCGCCCTTGTCCGGCGGCGACACCGTTTACATGCAGCAGCAGGACTTCCCGCTGGATCAGGTGCGCAAGAACAAGATCGTGGAAGCGGAGCAGAACCCCGCACCACCACCCGCCCCAGAACCCGAGCCTGACCCGGAAGCGGAAGCCGAGCGCGACGAGACGCGCCGCATGGCTGCGGAGCTTTACACACTCAAGGCGTTTGACGCCGCCCGTATCGAGGCTACGCGATGATTGACCCGATTGAGTTCGGCAAGCACATGGGCGGGATCGTCCGGGATGCCGTAGCCCCGCTGCTGAAGCGGATCGAGGAACTGGAAGCCCGGCAGCCAGAGCGCGGCGAGAAGGGCGCCCCCGGTGATCCGGGCCGCGACGCCGATCCGGTGGCAGTGCCTGACGTTGTTGACGAACTTGTCAAAACTGACGCGCTCAAGACGCTGATTGACTTGCAGGTAGCGGAATCACTTGCAGAATACATCAAGGCCAACCCCCCAAAGGATGGCAGGGACGGTGATCGCGGACCTCCCGGCGATACTGTGTCGGCGGCCGATGTTGCGTCCGAGCTGGTCAATAGCCCAGTCATCGATCACGTCATCGCCACCCGCACTGCTGATGCGGTCGCCAAGCACTTGGGCTACAACCCCCCGCCTGCCGGTAAGGATGGCGCGCCAGGACCGGAAGGCCCGCGCGGCGAGAAGGGCGCAGACGGCAAGGACGGGGCTGGAGTGGCTGACCTGCTGATCGACCGCGAGGGATCGCTGGTGGTGACCCTGACGGACGGCCGCACCAAGTCGCTGGGCACAGTGATCGGCAAGGACGGCACGCCGGGGCGCGACGGCAGGGACGGCGCCGACTTCACCGACGTTGAATTCGACTATGACGGCGAGCGCACCCTGACCATTCGTGGTCGGGGTGGTGAGATCGTCAAGCGGCTGCCGATCCCGATTGACCGGGGGTATTGGTCCGAGGGCAAGGGCGCCGAACAGGGCGACGTGTACACGCATGATGGCACCGCGTTCATCGCCCTACGCGAGACGAAGGCCAAGCCGTGCCGGGAGAATGGCGAGGACTGGCGCATCCTGGCGCGCAAGGGCCGCGATGGGAAGGACGGGCGGAACGGTATCGACCGGACCAAGCCGGTGAAGGTCGGCGGCGATGCTTGAGCTTGTCAGCGTCGAGGACGCCCGCTATCAGCTTCGGCTGGACGACCCGGACAGCGACGGCGGGGCGGATGACGGGTGGCTGGCGATCTTCATCCCGGCCGTGTCGGCTGCGGTCGCGCTGTGGCTGAAAGACGAGTGGCGGGTGTACCTGCCGGAGCTGGATTCAGTCGGTGTCCCCGTGCTGGACAGCAACGACGACCCGATCCCCGCGCTCGATAGCAGCGGCGCCCCCATCGTTCACCCGACCGTGCGCGCGGCGGTGCTGATCGAGCTGGCCTCGCAGTTCCGGTTCCGCGAGGGCGAGGGGAAGGACAACGTGGTCACACCCGATGCGGGCTATGGCTACACGCTCAACAAGGCGAGCACGGCGCTGCTGACCGGGCTGCGTCGGCCGACGGTGGCCTAAGTGAGCCTCGCATCCGGCCGCCTGCGCCACCGCATCGAGCTACAGGCTCCGGTGACGACGCAAGATCCGATCACGGGCGAGATGGAGACGACGTGGCAGACCTACGCCCGCGTGTGGGCTGAGATCGTTCCACTGTCCGCGCGCGAGTTCATCGCCGCATCCGCCGAGCAATCCGAAGTCCGGGGCCGCATCACGATACGCCGCCGGGCTGACGTGAACGCATCGCACCGCGCGGTGCATCGCGGGATGGCGTACGACATTCTCGGCGTGCTGGCCGACCCGGTGAGTGGGTTGGAGTATCAGACGCTTCCGGTGAGCGAGGGCGTCAAGGTCGCGTAATGCTTTGGTACGTCCTCGCCCCCGGCCCGAGCATGTCGGCCGGGCTGGCCGAGCGCGTCCGGGGCAACAATTGTTGCGTGGTCAGCAACACCTACACGCTGGCCCCGTGGGCTGACGTGCTGGTCGCCAATGACCATGCGTGGTGGCGCAAGCATCCCGAGGCGCACCAGTTCTCAGGGCGCAAGTTCAGCGCCAACGAGATCAAGGGAGTCGAGCGGGCCAAGCCCTGCACCTTCGGCAGCCGGGGGAATAGCGGTGTCCTGGCGCTGGACGTGGTGCGCAACCTTGGGGCCAAGCGCGTGATCCTGCTGGGGCTGGACATGCACGGCACGCATTTCTTCGGTCCGTACAAGAACGGCTGCACGAACACGACCGAAGCCAAGCGCCGGATTCACGTCGCGCAGTTCAAGCAATGGCGGCGGCGGAACCCCGGCATTGAGGTCACCAACTGCACCGAAGGGTCAGCCCTGACGTGCTTTCCCATGGCGAGGCTAGATGAAGTCGATTGTCACATGGCTGTGGAATGACGGTGGACGCGGGTACAAGCCCGAGCACGTCAACGTCCTGCACCGGATGTTCAAGCGCCACCTTCCGGAGCCGCATCGGTTCATCTGCATCACGGACGATGCGGGGCAGTTTGACGAGGGGGTCGAGATTATGCCAACGCCTGCGGACGCCCGCGCGCTGGCGAACCTGAAAACTCCGGAGGGTTCACGGTTCCCGAGCTGCTACCGGCGGCTGTGGATGTTTTCGGACGAGGCTCGCTGCCTAGGTGAGCGCGTCCTGCTGGTGGACATTGACCTTCTGCTGGTCGGGGATGCGTCCAAGCTGTTCGCACCGCAAGACGAGTTCGTTGGCTGGAAGCCGAGCGCATCGTGGGGACACAACAACAACCGGATCGGCGGGGGAATCTACCTGTTGACGCCGGGAGCCCGCACCGAAGTCTGGACGGACTTCAAGGGCGCCGAGTCAATCCGCGAAGCCCGCGCCAAGGGATACCGTGGCAGCGATCAAGCGTGGCTGAGCCACAAGCTTTGGGGATGCCCACTGTTCCCGAAGTCGGCCGGAATCTACAGCATCCGCGACCTGCGAAATGGTGCGGTGAAGCCGCCGTCGGATGCGGTGCTTATCCAGCACAACGGGACCACGAAGCCGTGGACATCGCGTGTTCCGTGGGTGCAGAGCGCGTGGCATTGATTACCGAGGAATACCGCAGGCTTAACCGGGAAGCGCACGAAGATCCAAGGTATGGGACGGCGGGGCAAATGCACGCCGATCTGGTGCAGTCCGTCATCGACCGATCCGGGGCGCGGGCCCTGCTGGACTACGGGTGCGGCAAGCAGACACTAAGCGGCGCTTTGAGTGGCGTCGAGTATCGGGGATACGACCCCGCCTTGCCGGGTCTGGACGGGCCCCCTGCGCCCGCTGACGTGGTGTATTGCGGCGACGTGATGGAGCACGTGGAGGAACAGTTTACTGATGCCGTCTTGGCCGACGTGGCGAGTATGGCAGGCAAGGCGGCCATCTTCACGATCTGCTGCGCCGAGGGCAATCGAATCCTTGGGGACGGCAAGCCCGCGCATCGGAACGTCCACCCCGTAGAGTTCTGGCGGGGCAAGCTGTCCGCGTATGGCCGGCTTGAGGAACACGAGGGGATCGCAAGCAAGCCCGAATACCGGGTGGTCGTTTGGAAGGGGAATTGAGTGGCTGACTTCGAGTTCCGAATCGAGGGCCTTGAGGAAGTCAAGCGCAAGCTGAAGGCCCTGCCGGAGAAGTTCGCCAAGCGCGGGATGCGACGGGCACTTCGCAAGGGCGCCAACATCGTGCGCAACGCGGCGCGCAACAACGCCAAGCGGATCGATGACCCAGCAACCCGCGAGCAAATCTGGAAGAACACCGTTGTTGCAGGTGGTGGAGCGCGGCGGGAGCGGCAGGAAGGCGGCCCGATGATGCGGATTGGCGTGCGTGGTGGCGCCAAGCCAACGAGCGGCGACAACGGCCAGCCCGGCGGTAACACGACCCACTGGCGGTTCATTGAGCTGGGGACAAGTCTCGCAGCCGCGCAGCCGTTCATGCGGCCCGCGCTGGCTAACAACGTGGCGGCCGTGACCAACGCCGTAGTGGACGCGGCAAAGGTCGAACTTGATAAGGAACTGGCGAAGCTCTGATGATCCCGACCATCTTCACCTACGCCGCGCAGTCCGTCACAGTGACGACGCTGCTTGGCACGAACCCGACCCGGTTCTGGTCGTTCAACCAAGCGCCGCACGCCAAGGATGACGCCATCGCGGCTGCGCCCTATTCCGTATGGCAGTTGGTCTACGGCTCGCCCGCAAACTACATCGGCGGACTGCCCGATTCGGATAACACCGGAATCCAGGTGGACTGTTACGCCACCACCGCAACAGGTGCGCGCTCCGTGCTGATCGCCCTGCGCGACGCATTCGAGCCGCACGGCTACGTCACCGCATACAACGGCGAGGACAGGGACACCGCAACGGGCCTGTACCGCGCCGGCTTCACCGTCGAGTTCTGGACGGATAGAGGCAGCTAGTTCGGGGTCTAGAACCCGAAGCCGCCAGCCGTGAGGCTGCCGGTTCACCGCGCCGTGAGGCGCTGTTTCCCATCGATGGAAGGAAAGAAAAATGCCAGCTCTGAATGTGCAGGGTTCCAACCTGTACTTCATCGACCCGGACGCCAGCGGCGGACCGGAGGTTGTTGAAGTCGGGTGCGTGACCACCCTTGACGGCCTGACGGCCTCCCGCGACCAGCTTGACGTGACCTGCATCTCCGACGAGGCGCGCAGGTTCGAGGCTGGTCTGCTGACGCCCGGCGCGGCGACGTTCACCATCCTGTTCGACCTGTCCGACGAGTCTCATGCGCGGATGCATGAACTCTACCGTGCCGGCACGACCTTGGAGTGGGCGCTCGGCTTGGCCGACAACCCGGACACTCCGCCGACCGGCGTCGATTCCGACGGGTTCATCCTGCCGACCGACCGCAGCTTCATCACGTTCGAGGGCTACCTGTCCGACTTCCCGTGGTCGTTCGCTACCGGGCAGAAGGTGACCAACAACATCTCTGTGCAGGTGTCGGACTTCCCGCTCCTGGTCCGCGCGACCACCTAACGGCGTAGCACTACCTTCGGAGGGGGTCAGCGGGGTTTCCTCGCCGTGCTACCGCGCCCCTCCACCTATTCAGGCGAGACGAAATGACCACGATGAAAGAACTGCGCGCCAAGGGCGCGCTGGTGTCGGACGTTCCTGTCCGCAAGGAAATCACCTTCAAGCTGGACGGCAGCGATGACATCACCGCCGTGATCCATGTGAAGAAGCTGTCGGTCGGCGACCACGAGAACCTGTTTCTCACCGGCACCGACGACAAGAACCGGACCTGCAAGCTGATCGCCGAGACGATCACGCTGGGCAACGACGGCAAAGAGAAAATCACCTTCAAGGATGCGTACCAGCTGCATCCGGCGCTGGCTGGCGCAATGCTCGCCGCCTTCAACGAGGTCAACGGCGCAAAAAAGCCCTAACCGCTCGCGACAAGTTCCTGCACGACCTGGCCATGGCCCTCGGCATGACCGTGGCCGATGTGCGCGAGCGGGTGTCTTACGGGGAGCTGTTGGATTGGATGGCCTACACGGAAGAGATGGGACCGCTTAACGGGCATGTCCGCGTGGAGTGGGCGATTGCCCGCGCCGTCGCGCCATTCCTGAAAGACGTGACCCCGCGCGACCTGATGGCGTGGCCCAAGGAAGCGCCCAAGCCCGCAACCCCTGACGAAGTGTTCGGCGTCCTGATGGATGCCGCCCGAAAGAACAAGAAGGACTGATATGGCAACCCGCAGCCTCGGCGCGTTGACGTTGGACATCATTGCCAAGATCGGCGGCTTCGAGCAGGGCATGGACAAGGCTGCCCGTGTCGCTGACCAGCGCATGAAGCAGATCGAGGCGCGGGCTAAGAAGTTCGGCGTGGCTGTGGGCGTTGCACTGGTGGCCGGCGCGGGGATCGTTGCCAACGAACTTCGCAAAGCCATCAACAGCATGGACGAGCTGACGAAGGCGGCGCAGCGTGCGAATGTTCCGGTCGAGGAATTCACCAAGCTTGCCCATGCCGCCAGCTTGGCCGACGTTCAGATCCAAGACCTGCAATCGAGCATGGGCCGGCTCGCCAAGGCGCAGGGAGACGCGCTCAAGGAAACGTCGCAGCAGGGTCGCATCTTTGAAGCGCTAGGAATCGCGGTCAAGGACGCAGGAGGGAACCTGCGTTCGACCTATGAAGTGTTCCTTGACTTCGCGGATGCGTTCAAGCGCAACCAAGGGTCCCCGGAGATCATGGCGGCTGGCCTACTGCTGTTTGGCCGGTCGTTCCAGAACCTTGTCCCACTGCTGAAGGAAGGGTCGCAGGGGCTTCGCGATGCTGGCGACGAAGCGGAGCGCCTGGGGCTGGTGTTCAGCGCCGAGGCTGGGGCCAATGCCGAGAAGTTTAACGACGACCTGACCCGCCTGCGTGGCGCGCTTCGTGGCGTGTGGGTCGAGATTGCTCAGCAGCTTCTGCCGCAGCTTTCCGAGACGACGGACCGGCTGCAACAGTTGGCGAGGGATGGCGACCTCGCGTCCAACGCGGTCTCTGTTATTTCGGCGGCGATGAAGTCCGGCGTCTGGATCATTGAGCAGTACAACAACGCCGTTGCCCGGACCTCGATCGCCATCGAGACGGTCGCCAACTCCGCGAGCGGGCTTGCGGAGATCATGCGCAACGTCGGCGTCGGAGGGCTGCTGAATGAAGGTTCCGTCCGAGACGGAATGGCGAAGGTCGCCAAGGCATTCGAGGACGGGCAGAAGCAACTAGACAACCTGATCGAGCGCCAGAACAGCCCGTGGCGCAACGTCCGTTCGGGCTCGTCCACGGTCACTCCGGGCGGCTCCGGCCCTGACAACCTCTCAGCTCTTGGGTTGGCGCTGGGGGATGCTCCCAAGCGCGGCGGCAAGTCCGAAGCGCAGAAGCAAGCCGAACAGCTACAGCGTTCCTACGACTCCCTGATGGAGACGATGCGCGAACGCATCGACCTGATGGGCGTCGAGTCCGAAGTCTCGCAAATGCTGTACCGCGTCACGAACGGCGACCTGAAGGCGCTGGACGACACGCGCAAGCAAGCACTGCTGACGCTGGCGGAGGAATTCGACGCCAAGAAGATGCTGCGCGAGGAAATCGAGAAAGAGAACAAGGAGCGAGAAGAAACCCAGAAGCGGATCAAGGACGGTCTGAAATATGGCGAGGAAGTGCTTGACCATCTCCGGTTCGAGCTTGAGCTGATGAGGATGGGCAACGCCGAGCGCGCCGCTGCCATCCAGCTTTACGGCATGGAATCTGAGGCGGTCGCCAAGTACGGGGAGGCCATCATCCAGGCTAACCGCGACATTGAAGAACAGCTCAGGCAGATCGATGTGGTGGACGACTTCCGTTCGGAGTTCGCCGACTTTTTCGAGGACGTGCTGACTGGAACCAAGTCCATCAAGGACGCTTTCCGCGACATGCTGGACAACATCAACCGGATGATCCTGCGGCGTATCAACGAGAACTGGGTCGAGCAACTGTTCGGGCAAATGGGGACTACGCAGACAGGATCGTCTGGCGGGTGGCTTCAGCTATTTGGCAGCCTGTTCGGTAGCGGCAGGGCCAATGGCGGCGGCGTCAAGGCCGGGATGATCTATCCGGTTACCGAGTTCGGAGACGAAATGTTGACCGTCCGGGGACGGAACTATCTGCTGCCCGCCAGCTCGGGAACCGTCACCTCTAATCAGCAAATGGCGAGAGGCGGTGGTGGTGTGGTGTTCAACAACACCAACAACTTCAACCGCCCTGTAACGCGCAGCACCGGGCAACAGATCTCGCTTGAGATCGCTCAGAAGACTCGAATGGCAACGGTAAGGGATAGCTGATGGCACATCTTGAAGCATTCATTCCGGCCTGCGCGGCGTATGGCTGGGTCGGCGGCCCTGAGTTCAAGACTGAGGTGCTGCAGCTTCGGAATGGGAAGAAGCGGAAGAACGGAGAGTGGAGTCAACCCATCTATCGTTTCACGCTTCCGTTCAACAATATCAGCCAGGGGATGTACCTCGGAATTCTCAATCACTTTCTCGCATGCCACGGGCAGCTGCACACGTTCCTCTATCGGAACCCGCTCGACTCTGCGGCGAACGATGAAGCATTCGCCGTTGGTGACGGAACGACCACCGTCTTTCAGCTCAAGAAGGTTAGCAATGTCGACGGAGTGTTTATGCAGCGGGACGTGACTGCGCTCTTCGTGCCAGGCGATAACGGTTCTGCAGTCCAGGCATCCATCGAGGTCACCGAGGACACTGTGCCCGCGATGGCGACCGTCGATTACGAGCGGGGGCTTGTTGCGTTCGACTCTCCCCCCGAACTCGGCGCGATCCTTCGATGGTCTGGTGATTTCGCGCATTGGGTCAGCTTCGCGCAGGACTGGCTTCCGTTCTCGATCGACAACAGGTCGGGCGCCGAGTATGTCAATAACGGGACGATAGATCTGATCGAGGAAGACCCGCCGGAAGAGGTTGAATCCTGATGCGCGCCTGTTCGGAAGCGCTACTGCAGCATCTGCGCGGTTCCTCCACCACCATGTGCGGTCTGCTGAAGATCGGCCCGCTCGCAGACGGCAGCTATCTGTGCATGACCTCGCTAGACCGGGACCTCACCTACGACGCCACCGCATGGGACCCGGCCGTGACCGGCGGCGAGCAGACCTACCACGCATCCACCGGCTTCCAGGACTCCGCCTATTCGGCCACGCACGACCTCGGCGTCGACAACGCAGAAGCCGAGACCCTTCAGCCAGTGTTCCCGAATACCAACGGCGTCACCGTTGAGATGATCGACCGAGGCGACCTCGACGGCATCCCGTACGACATCCTGGTCGTGAACTACCGCGACCTGTCGATGGGGCACATCTACTGGGCCTCGGGCCCGCTGGGCGAGCAGATCGTTACGCGCGACGGCATCGTGAGGCTGGAGCTGCGCAGCTGGTCGCAGCTGATGAAGCAGCGGTCGGTGGTGCAGTACACGTCGGTCACCTGCCGCGCGGACTTCGGCTCGATGCCCATCGGTACCGGTGGCGGGATGATCGATGAGCGGTTCCCCTGCAACTACGACACCACCGACGAGTGGGTGCAGGTGGTGGTGACGGACGTCGGCACCGAGACGGTGCGCGAGTTCACCGTGGAGGCCGATGGCGGCGACACGCTGAACCCGGCGGCCGACTACTACGCGCCCGGCCTGATGGTGTGGGAGTCGGGCAACAACGCGGGCCAGCGGCTGGAGATCGAGGCCTACGACGACGGCGCCGTGAGCCTGATGATCGCCGCGCGCAACCCGGTGCAGGTGGGCGATGCCGGCCGGCTGCGGCGCTCGTGCACGAAGCACTGGACCGGGCACAACAGCTGCGAGACCTACGACAACCGGGAGTGGTTCCGCGGCGAGCCGAACCTGATGATCGGCGATGCCCTGGCGCTGAACGTGCCGGGCGTGGCCGGCGGTGGCAGCATCGACGGCACCGGTGAATCGGCATGAGGCTGCTGGGCGCGCCGTTCACCGACGAGGAACGGCTGGCGGCCATCGCCGCCGCGCGTGCGCTGCTGGGCGTGCGCTGGGGCCACCATGGGCGCGGCAGGCGCCTGGACTGCCTGGGCATGGTCCACGCCGCTGCCTGCGCCGTGCGCCCCGCCATTCCGGCCCTGCCGACCGACTACGGCCGCACGCCCTACGGCGGCACGCTGCGGTCGCGCATGTGCCAGTGGCTGGGCGACCCCGTGCAGCGCGAGCCCCGCCCGGGCGACGTGGTGTCGTGGACGCTCGCCGGCGAGGAAAACCATGTCGGCCTGATCACCGACCACCGCGACTACGGCATCGGCCTGATCCACTGCTATGCCCGCACCGCGGGCGGCAGCGGCGGCAAGGTGATCGAGCACGGCATCGACGCGAAAGAGCGGCGCCGCATCGTGGAGGTCTGGGCGCTATGAGCGGCAGCACCATTGGTGGGGTAGTCGGCGGCGTCATCGGCTTCGTCGTCACCGGCTTCAACCCTGCGGGCGCGCAATGGGGCGTCATGCTGGGCTCGATGGCCGGGTCGATCATCGACCCCGAGCGCATCGCTGCGCCCGACGGCCGCGACGCCCAGGAGCAGACCACCACCGACGGCATCCCGATCCCCGTCGTCTATGGCTCGCCGTCGCCGTTCATGGGCACCGTGCTGGATGGCGAGCGCAAGGCCCGCCGGATCAAGGGCAAATACCAGTCCGGCAAGGGCGGCCCGCGCGTGCAGGAGCCGGACAGTTACCTGTGGACCGGTGCCATCCTGATCTGCGAGGGACCGATCGACGGTCTGGCCTTCATCGTGCGCAACGGCGTGCTGGTGGCCGACTGGCGCGACAACCCGAAGATCCCAGCGGCCGAAACCGCCAAGTTCGCGAGCAAGATCCGCATCTACCTGGGCACCGAAGACCAGAACCCGGACCCGGCGCTCGAAGCGATTCACGGCGTGGGCAACACGCCCTACTACCGCGGCCGCGCCTACTTCGTCATCGTCGACGACGACGTCACCGACACCGCTGGCCGGATCGCGCAGTACGCCTTCGGCGTGGTCAAGAGCGGGCAGACCAACACGGTCACGGTGTCCGAGTACGCGACCCCGCCGCTGTCCAGATTCCAGAATGCCGACTGGCCGCTGGTCGACTCCGAGATCGAGTACGACCTGACGGGCTACATGCACAACTACAACGGGGACGGCGGCGCATATCTGTCCTCCTACACCGGCTCGTCCATTCAGGACATCAAGAGCCACTTCGCCGACCACCTCGGCGGCAACCGTTCCTTCACCGCGTTTCTGGGGTGGTCAGCCTCCACGGCCGTCGAGCCCGGCGGCGTCGCATCCGGGCCGTTGGGGTCTTTCGGTTACACCGGGCTGCAGACGCAACCCGATGTGACGGACAACGCGCTGCTCTGGCTCGTCTTTGCGGACACGCAGCCAGAGAACATCCTCAGCACGATCGACTGCACGACGGTGCCGCTCGGCGCGCCGCCGAACACGTTCAACGAGTCCGGAATGCAGGTGATGCAGGTGCCAGGGAGCTACCCGGGCGCCTTCATCATGGCGGGCTACTGCATCCCGCCAGGTGCGCCCTACATCGTGGCCGGGCTGCCGGCGCTCTACATCAGGGTCAGCCGCAAGCGGCGAATTCCGGACTACGAGTTCGGAGATCCGTGCGACGAACGGATGCCGGTCAAGCTGCCGGATGCGCCGGCCTACCACATCGACTGCGATGGCGTGATCGACGGTTCCCCGGAGATATCGACCGCTACCGGGATCTTCCGTCACTTGAGGCTGCTTCAGTTGCAGACGATCGACGGACGCCTCCAGGTCACGGCGTACCCGGTCGGTCCCGTCCTGCGCAACGACGACCCCAACTACAGCAGCCAGGTCTTCTGGGAAAACGCCTACAACCAGGCCGTGCTCGCCGGTCGGATTCCAGCGGGTCTGACGTACGGCGTCGACTATCCGCAGGCATCGAGCACCGCCACCAATCCGGTCTACATCTACACCTATAGCACCACCACCATCGAACCGGACGAGGTGTTCCTGCAGGAGGTTCAGGAGGATCTGGCCTACCGCTGCGACGTGCCCGCGTCGCGCATCGACGCGAGCGAGCTGGCGGCCATCCCGATCCCTGGCTACATGGTGGCCACCCCGGCCACGGGCGCGAATGCCAGCCGCGGGCTGCAGCCGATGTTCTTCTACGACATGCCGGAGGTCGACGGCAAGATCCGTTGCGTGGTGCGCGGCAAGGCCGCAGTCGGCACGCTCACCGACGACGACTTCGTCTCGATCGAGACCGACGACGAGGACATCCGCAGCCAGCAGATCGAGTTCCCGAAGAAGATCCACCTGGCCTATCCGGACCCGGAGCTGAACTACGCCGTCACGAAGCAGACGTTCTCGCGCGAGGCGGCGAGCGTGGTCAGCGTGGACGAGCAGATCGTGAGCACCACGATTCCATTCAGCGGTGACCAGGCTGCCAAGATCGTCGACATCATGGGCAAGGTGGCGTGGGCTTCTGCCGAAGGCAGGATGAAGTGCACGCTGCCGCGCGAATTCACGCTGTGGACCCCGGCCGACTGCTTCAACTACAACGGCAAGCGCTGGGAGATCTTCAGCGCCAACTACGACAGCTACGCCACCATCGCGCTGGAGGCCCGCTACGACCGCGCCTCGAACTACCTGTCCATCGCCACGGGCAAGGATGCGCGGCCGCCCGGCGAGCAGACTTCCGGCCTTCGCGGCCCTACGCGACTGGAGACGATCAACCTGTCGCCGCTGCTCGATTCGCAGGATCGGCTGGGCCTCTACTTCGGCGTGTGTGGCATCCTTGAGGGCTGGCGCGGTGGCATGGTCAGCGCCTCCATCGACGGCGGCGCCACGTACACCACGCTCGGCACCTGGCGTGACGGGTCGGTCATGGGGCACTCCACCACGGCGCTGGGCGAGGCCAGTCCATGGGTCTACGATCCCGCCGCCACCGTGACGGTCAAGGTGCACGGCGGAGAGTTGGAATCGGCCACGTTCCTGCAGTTGCTCAACGAGGCGAACGCCTGCGTGATCGGCGACGAGGCGATCCAGTTTTCCCAGGCCGTGGAGTTGGACGAATACGTCTACGAGTTGACCGGCCTGACCCGCGCTCGCCACGGCACCACGATGCAGGCGCATGGCGTGCACAGCCGGTTCGTGCTGCTGGGGGGATCGCTGAACTTCGTGGAGCTGCAGGCGTCGTGGATCGGGCGCACGATCACCCTGCACGTGCAGAGCATCGGCACGCCGGCCGGCACCGGCTACACCGAAACCTTTGTCTGGCAGCCGGCCAACGCGCAGACCGAGTGGCAGCCGTTCCAGTTCCAGCACGAGCACGACGGCAGCAGCACGCATGTCAGCTGGAACGGCCGCGGCCGGCTTGGCACCACCGCCACCCCGTTCCATTCCAGCTACTTCGACGGTTACCGGATCACACTCACGGATGGCGCCACGACGGTGACCTTCGATACCGCCGCGACGAGCTTCGACTACAGCGACGCTCAGCGCACCGCGGACTTCGGCAGCCTCGATCCGCTGTCGGTGTCGATCTCCGCATTGAACCGCATCACGGGCCCCGGCCCGGCACTTACAGGAACGATCTGATGTCCGTTGAGCCGAGAACCAATCTGTCCTTCTGGCCGCCCGGTGCGATGCAGCCGGACCTTGTGTTCAACGCCATGATCTTCTGGCTCGCCGTGTGGGCGCAGGGCGTGGTGCTCTCCCAGGAGAACGACCCACCAGGCTCGCCTGATCCTGGCGACACGTATCTGGTCCAGACGGGCACCGGCGCGTGGGCGGGGCAGGACGACAACATCGCGTACTGGGACGGCTTCCAGTGGAAGTTCTTCGTGCCGGGCGAGGGGTACTTCGTCCGCGATCTAGACGCCGATGTCTGGCTCACCTACAGCACCGGCAGCGGGTGGACCGTCTGGGCGGGCTCCGGTGGCGATCTGCGCAACACCACGACTGCGATTACGTCTGGCACGACGGTAACGATCGACCTGTCGCAGGGCGACTACTTCACCTTGACGCTGGCGCACAACGCGACCGTCGCTTTCTCGAACCCTCCGGGGAGCGGCAAGGGCTTTTCTGTCCGCCTGCGCGTTACGCAGGATGGCACCGGCGGGCGTTCGCTGACCCAGCCGGCCGCCGTGAAGCTCACCGATGGCAGCGACCTGGCGATTCAGTCGGGCGCCGGCGTCGTGACGCTGGTCCACTACACCAGCGATAACAACGGCACCAGCATCGACGCAACAATCAAGGCGCGCGGCGTATGAGCCTACTCGCCGCGCACGCAATGATGATGGCCAGCGGCGACGTATACGCGCCGGCCTGGAATCCCGCCGACTGCCACTCCAGCATCGCGCTGTCCTCCGCCAACACCATCGCCACGCGGACCACTGCAGCAGCGGCTTGGCGCTCTGTCCGCAGCATCACGTCGCACAACTCAGGGAAGTGGTACGCCGAGTGTGAGAACTTGGCGAACGGCGCGAGCAACGGCTCTGCGATATTTGGAATTGGCGATCCAATCGACGCGCTGACGATCTACCCGGGGCAGTCAAACAGCAGCTACGGGGTGCAAGCGAACGACCCGGGAGGGAAGCGAACATATACCAACGGAATCCCAACGGGTCGCGCTGGCGCTACGATAGGAATCGGCGGAGTGAGTTGGGTAGCGGTTAACTTCGGCCCCGGCCATATCTGGTTCGGCGATAGCATTAGCGGCTGCTATGCGGGCGACCCCGCCGCTGGGACGGGGCCGCAATACACGTTTGCAGCAGGCACCGCCCGTAAGCTCATGCTCGGCCTGTTCAGCAACCCGCAGTCCTGCCTGCTGCGTAACCATCCAGGCCAGAACCTGCTAACGATCCCCGGTGGCTTCTCGATGTGGGGCTGACGCCCCCCACAGCAGCCGGGCCATCGTTGGCGATATGTCGTGCTGGTCGAGTTCATCGACCACAAGTCCGAACTGCCCGCCAAGCTCTGCCGCGCGCTTCTCCACGAACGGCCGGTAGGTGTGGGCAAGATCGCCTGGGAAGCAGCAGGGGTCATGCCGCACCAGTACCTGGAACTGCTCGCGGCCCTCGGAAGCGGCCATAAGGTACAGGTCGATGTAACCCATGCTCAATCCTGGCAGCGACTGCTCGTGGTCGCCGATCGAGTGCGGGACGAATTGGCGCAGGTATTCCGGAAGCGAGCCAGCAATCTGGTAGCTGCGCTGGATGCGCGGGTCCATCGCGGCGTAGACAACCGTTGTCCAGCCGCCGCCGGACAGCCCGACCATGATCACCTCGTCGTAAGCCTTCTGCTCCAGGGCATAGTTCAGCCCAAGGGCCACCGGCTCTAGGAAACGACGCAAGGGGTACGGCTCGCCATCGATCCGTTCGTGATAAACGCCCGGCAGCATGCTGATCGCGAGCACGTCATAGCCGGCCGATTGCAGCGCCCGCGCGCCGAACGCTTCCTCGGCAACCTGCTTGTGGCCGCCATGGTAGATCGCGAGCGAGCGCGACGGCTTGTCGGCGGGCAGGATCGAAGCCCTCACCAACTCGCGGCCCGTGGGCAGTTCGCCACCGAACACCTCCCGGATCAACTGCGCCCGGAGGCGGTGCACGTCCTCGACGGTGCGCACCTGCGTTTCCGCCTCGAAGTCCGGGATCGCCAGCTCCGGCGGCGGCGGGGCGGTCACCACGGGCTTTTCCTGCGACAAGCGCCAAGCCCACGTCGCGCCGGCCGCTGCCGTCAACACGATGAGAATTGCGACGTTGCGCTGCATGCCCCTCCGCCCCCTGTGGCAGGTGGCCTATCCTACCTCGGAGCGGGATATGGCTCCGACGATAGCCGGGTGACCTTTGTGGGCCGTCCGTCGCGCCCCACGCGACGCATGGGCGTACCCTGCGCCCATGCTCCCCGACAGCTACCGCTGGGCCGATTCCGACACCGGCGCCGTCCTGTTCCAGCGCTACGGCGCCGTGGCGAAGGTCACCGTCGACGGCCGGGTGACCCTGATCGGCGGCAAGCGCATCGAGGGCCCTGCGGCCAGCCTGGCGCAGGGGAAGCGCTTCGTGGAGCGGTGGATCGCCGCCAACGGGGCGCCGCTGCGCGCGCGGGAGCGGGAGATGCGCGACAGACTGCGCAACAGGGCCGGCACCTGAAGGGCAGAGTCAGTGCTGGCGGCGTGAAATCAGCTCGATCAAGCGCCCACAATCGTCCGGGCCCATGCGCCCGATGTGGGCCTCGTGCTCTGCCAGGCCCATGGCCTCGGCCATCCAGAGGTACGCGGCCGACCGGCTCATGCCACCGCCCTGCCATAGGCCGTCCAGGGCGGCGTGTGCGCGGCGACGCCACTCCCGGGTATGCGCGTCGGCCAAGGACCCCAGCGGACGCGTAGTGCCGGCGTAGCAGCGGATATATGCGTCGCAGGGGGTGCACTTCCAGGCGGGGCCCCAGTCGGCGGGGTAGGGGTAGCCCGGGTCCGCCGGCGCCAGCAACACGGCCGGTTCGCGGCAGTAGGGGCAGGCTACTCCGGGAATGGCGTGTCCTCGTCGCCTTCGCTGCCGAACAGGGCGGCGTCGAGGGCGCCGTCGACGATGTCGTCGATCCGTACCGTAGCCAGCTCACGCAGTTCCACCGGAGCCTGCGCCTTGATCTCGTCGGCCCGCTCCCAGAACCAGGCAATGAAGTCGGCAGGGGTACGGCCAGCGCGCTCGTTGGACCAGATGGCCACGTCGATCGCCAGGCGCTGCAGCGCGGCCTCGACCTCGTCAGGCGTCATCGCAGGGCTCTCCGTCGTCGCCGGGGATCAGCCCGGCCTCGTGCAGGATGCAGCTCAGTCGCGAATCGACGTGAGGCAGGTCCGCTGGCGCGGCGCTCTCGCGGATCTCGTCGGCGATGCCGGCGAAGGCGTCCATCTGGTCCGAGGCCTGCGTCTCGGCCAGCAGTTGCGGCATGTGGGCGGCGAGCTCGTCGAGGCGGCGATCAAGGGTGGCACGGTCCTGGTGGGGCATGGTTACGCAGCCTTGCGGTGTTCGTAGTAGGGGTGGCGCTTGTCGTCGAAGATGGCGTAGAGCGCGTCGAGGCGCTGTGGATCCGGGTTGAGCCAGGCCTCCAGGTGCTCGGGCTTGATGTTGATGATGGTGCGATCGTGGCCGGCGGCGGCCACCTCCGGCTCGGGCTCGTCGGTGATAGCGGCGAAGCAGGGCATGTCGGGCTCTTTGCCTTCGGGATCCGTCCAGTTGGCCCAGAGGCAGGCCACCAGCATGGGCTCGCCGGTCTTGGGGCGGAACTGCAGGCGGACATTCTTGCGGTCCGGGCCCTCGACGTTCTCGAAGAACGTGTTCACCACCATGAGCCCGTGCGTGTAGCCGAACTGGTGGCGCCAGTAGCGCTCCAGGTTGTCCCGACGGGCGTTGTAGGTGCCACTCATCTGGCCGGTGCGGGTGAAGTCGCTCGATGCCGGCTTGCCGGGTTGGCGGAGCTGGTACCTCATGGGGCGGACCACGTACCCGTCGCCCTCGCGGATCAGCACCGGCACCCACCACTGCGGGTAGAACTGCCAGTCCCGGGGCTTGAGCTCGGTGCGGTGCAGGTCCGCGATCCAGCCCTTCAGCTGGTCGACCTTCCGCGAGGCGCGGCCAACCTCGGTCTCCGCGGTCTTGGTGTGCTTGGCCGCCAGCTTCCGCTCATTGTCGGCCTTGCGCTTGGACTGCTTGAACAGCTCCTGCTGCCAGTCCTGTTCGTCCTGGGCCAGCATGGCGTCCATGGCCTGCGCGACCTCGGGTGGCAGATCAGGCCGGAGGGTGTCGATCAGCGCCTTGGGGATCTTCTTCCGTTCGAGGCCGTTCTGCTGCAGCCAGAGCTTGGCGAAGGCCTTCAGGTCCATGATGGCGCCGACTTCGCGGACCATTTTGCGGTAGTCGGAGTGGATCTGGGCGGAGTAGCACATGGGCGGGATGGTAGCGCCGGCCTGTGAAAAGGGGAGCATGCTCGGCGTAGGAATTCCCCGACACGCCAGCACGCTGCGGCCCGATTGCTTGGTCCCGGCCCCACGGGCACCCTGACCCTGCCAGCAACGCACGGCGCACCGACGCGACCATGGCGGAGCCATCCAGCCGTGCGGACCCCGTAAGGGATTGCGGGGTCGCTGGCACACCTCGCGGCCAAAGCGCCGCGATTACGCCACCGCTACGCCAAAGTAGTGGACAGTTGCGGAAATAGTGGACAACGAGGCTCGGAGAAACTCACGCAACCCGTTGAATTCATGGCGCCCGAAGTTGGACTAGACACGCCGGTTCCCCTTGCGCCGATTCTCCGCCCTGGTGATGACCCGAAGATTGCCATCCCAGTGAAGCCCGCTGAAGTTTTTCCCCAGTAGCGGCTCTATGTGGTCAACCTCGTGGGGAATTCCGGTCTCGCTTGTGAGTCGCCGCGCTTCGGCATAGATGGCCTGAATAGCCGCCACGTCAGCCCACGGCGGCATGGCCTCGCGCAATCTGGCATGGTGCAGGTGCTTTACATGGGCCTGCTTCGCGCGCCGTTCGCGCTGGGCGGGTTCGCATAACAGCTTGCACAGCTTGGCCCGCTTGGCTGCGGTCAGACCTTCCGCCGACAGGCCAGCGCCTTCGATCATGGCAATCTGACGAAGGCGCAGCGACCTTGCTTTCTCATAGCGAGACATGGGCAGAGCGGCACCACGGATTCGGTTTGTGCTCACTGTGCTAACCGATGCGTCAGAAAGCCCAATTGTACACCACGCCGGTCCTCTAAGTCGTTGTTTGACATAGCTTCAGACGAACGGCTGGGCTTTAGGAGGGGGACGCTCTATCCAGCTGAGCTACGGGGGCCAAGTGGGTGGATTTTCGCATGCCCGGAACGAACAAGCCAAAACGAAGCGAGGCCCGCGGTGGATCCGCGGGCCTCGTCGTGGGTGGGGCGATGTGCGGCGGGTCGCCGCGTCTCAGGGCGTGACGGTCACCGTGCCACGCATCAGCGAGGAGTGGCCGGGGAACGAGCAGAAGAAGGTGTAGGCGCCCCCGGCCTTGAGCTTGCTGCCGGGAAGCGAGGCGCTCGTGGTCTCACCGCCGCCGATCAACTTCGTCGCCGCCAGGACGCGCGCATCGCCCGCCGGCAGGTAGCCGCCCGCGGCACCGGCCTTGAGCCCGTCCTTGGCCACGGCGTCCGCGTCGGCGGTGGCCGTGACCACCACGTTGTGACCCATCGCCGCGACCGGCAGCTTGCCGGTGTGCTGCAGCTCGATGGAGACGCTCTTGCAGGCGGCCGAGACGCTGACGCTCTTCTGGTCGAACTGCATGTTGTCGCCGCCCTTGAGCTTGATCGTGCAATTGGGGGCGGCCTGGACCACACCGGCGCAGCCGAGCAGGGCCAGGGCGAGGAGGGATTTGCGGATGTTCATGGGGTGGTACTCCGTAGGGTCGGGTGTCGATTCCGGTTGACGCCATGGTCGCGCTTTGCAGGGCGCGGTGCCTTGATCTGGATCAGCCGATGCGGATGCGCCGCATGTGAGACTAGCGTTGCACGGCGCCCAGCCGCTATCCCGGGGCTGAATGCCGGTTGGGCATCGCCTGCGCGATCGCGAGGGTGCGCCGCGGCCCGTCCGCAGTGCATCGACGCCTCCGCTCGGGCGTCTTCACTCCCGTCACCGCTTGCCGATCAATGTCGACCTTTGAACCGCCATCGCCCTTGCCCGGCCCGGACCTCTGTACCGAGGAGGAGGTGGCGCGTCTGGTGCACGCGTTCTATGCCCGGGTGCGCGCCGACCCGCTGCTGGGGCCGGTATTCGCAACGCATGTCGCCGACTGGCCGGCCACCTGGCGCATCTGGTGGACTTCTGGTCGGCGATGCTGCGCGGCACGCGCCGCTTCAGCGGGGCCCCGGTGCAGCGCCACAACGCGCTGCCGGGGCTGGATGCAGCGATGTTCGAGCGTTGGCTGGCGCTATTCGCGGAGACCACGGCCGGCCTCGGCAACCAAGCGATGCAGCGACTCGCCGACGAGATGGCGCAGCGGGTGGCGGCGAACCTGCAGGCGCGCTATCGGCCGGAGGACGGGGCCGCGGACGCAAGCGGACTCCATCGCAGTCGGCCTGGGCGGTGAGGGACGCAATATCGAGGCGGGCGGGCCTGGGGCGGGTGGGATGGAGTCGTTCCTGCGCGTTGGGGCTCGACGGCAAGGTGGTCCCGGTCACGCGATGACGGCGGGACGGGTCCTAGGGCAGGGGCTGGCAGCCCAGGGCCGACAGCAGGTCGTGCAGCGCCGGCACCCGCATCAGCCAGGGCGCGGCGATCGTCAGCAGTCCCATCGCCAGCACCACCAGCGCGGCGCCCGTCCGCAGCCCGGGACGCTGCAGCCAGCGTCCCATGCGCTGGCCCGACCAGGTCAGCGGCAGCATCACCGGCAGGGTGCCCAAGCCGAAGGCGAGCATCGTCAGCGCGCTGTTGCGTGGGTGCGCCTGCAGCCAGGCCACCGTCAACAGGCTGAAGCTCAGGCCGCACGGCAGCCAGCCCCAGAGTGCGCCGATGCCGAGCCGCCGGGGCGGCGTGTCCGCCGGCAGCAGGCGCCGCTGCAGCGGCTGCAGCCACGACCAGGCGCGCGCGCCGGGCCGGGACAGGAAGCCGGGCAGCGCCCGTACGCCCAGCAGGCGCAGCGCCACCACCACCAGGGCCGCGCCAGCCAGCGCCCGCAGCACGATGCCGATCCAGGGATCGCGCAGCACCGTGACCAGCCCGTGTCCGAACGTGCCCACGATCAGCCCCGCCAGCACGTAGCCGCCGACGCGCCCGAGGTTGAGCTGCAGGGCGCCAGACCAGCCGCCGCCGGGAGCGGTCGCGGACAGGCCGGTGGCGATGCCGCCGCACATGGCGGCGCAGTGCAGGCCGCCGAGCAGGCCGCTGGTCAGCGCGGCCAGCAGTACCAGCCAGTCAATCGGCATCAGGCGTCCCCGGTGCGCGATTGCGTTCGCGCGCGGCGCGGGTTTCGCGCAGTTCGTCCTCGTCCTCGGCGAGGATGTCGAGGCCGGGTGTGTCCAGGTCGTCGAACTGGCCACGCCGCACCGCCCAGACGAACGCCCAGACCGCCAGGCCCAGCAGCACCAGGCTGATCGGCACGAGCAGCAGCAGAATCCTCATTGCGGACTCCGGGTCAGGCGCAAGGCGTTCAGTGTGACCACCAGCGACGATCCCGCCATGCCCAGCGCCGCGATCCACGGCGTCACCAGGCCCGCGGCCGCCAGCGGCACCGCCAGCAGGTTGTAGCCCAGCGCCCAGGCGAAGTTCTGGCCGATCACGCAGCGCATCCTGCGCGCCAGTCGCACCGCGGCGGGAATACGCAGCAGCGTCGGCCCGGTCATCACCAGGTCCGCCGCGCGTTGCGCCAGCGCCGCGCCCGTGTCCATCGCCAGCGACACGTCGGCGCCGGCCAGCACCGGCGCGTCGTTGAGGCCGTCGCCGACCATCGCCACGATCCGGCCGTCCGACTGCAGCCGCCGGACCAGAGCGAGCTTGTCTTCGGGGCGCTGGCGGGCATGGGCTCCGTCGATGCCGAGCGCTTGCGCCAGCGATGACACTGGCGCCGCGGCATCGCCACTGGAGAGGTGGATGCGCAGGCCGAGCCCGCGCAACGCCTCCAGCGCCGTCGGCGCGTCGCCGCGGATCGATTCGCGCAGGGCGAAGCGTGCCGCCGCGTTCCCGCCGTCGCCGAGCCAGAGCGCGCCGTCGTCTTCGCCGCCACACGCGAACTCGGCACGGCCGAGCTTCCAGCCGCGCCCGGCGATCGCGCCCTCGATGCCGTGGCCGGCGACCGCACGTACCCCAGCCACAGGCAGTCCGGCATCGGCATGCGCGAACGCGGCAGCGAGCGGGTGGTTGGCATCGCGTTCCAGCGCCGCGGCGATGGCCAAGGCGTCGCCCGCGGCGAATCCGTCGAACGTCTCGACGTCCGCCAGGACCGGACGGTCGTCGCTGAGCGTGCCGGTCTTGTCGAACACGATGTCGGTCGCGCCGGCCAGCGTTTCCATCGCGTCGGCGCGCGTGGCCAGCACGCCCACGCGCGCCAGCGCGCCGTGCGCGGCCGCGAGCGCGGTCGGCACCGCCAGCGACAGCGCGCAGGGGCAGCTGATCACCAGCAGCGCCAGCGTCACCTCGAACGCGCGCGAGGGATCGTGCAGGCGCCAGCCGGCGTAGACCAGCACGGCGACGAACAGCAGGCCGACCACGAAGCGGCTGCCGACACGGTCGGCCATGCGCGCCAGCCGAGGGCGGTGCGACTGCGCGTCCTCGACCATGCGGGTCAGCTGCGAGAGCCGCGTCTGCTGGCCGGTGCAGGTGACGCGGATACGCGCGGGCGCCTCGCGATTGACCGTGCCGGCGTAGACCGGTGCTCCCGGCGCCTTGCGCACCGCACCGGGTTCGCCGGTCAGCAGCGATTCCTCGAGCCAGGTCTCCGCGTCGAGCAGCACGCCGTCGGCGGGCACCGGTTCGCCCACCGCGATGCAGGCCACGTCGCCGGGACGCAGGTCGGACAGCGCCACCGACTCGCGGCCGCCGTCGGCGGCTTCGCGGGTCGCGAACGCGGGCCGTGCGCGCGCCAGCGCGTCGACCTGGGCGCTGGCGACGTTGCGCGCGCGTTGCTCCAGCATGCGCGCGGCCAGCAGCAGGAACACGAACATCACCGCGGCGTCGAACCACACGTGCGCGCCGCCGCGCAGCGTCTCGACCAGGCTGGCGAAGTAGGCGAGCAGGGTGGAGGTGGCGATCAGCGTGTCCATGCCGACATGGCGCGCGCGCAGTTCCCGCCACATGCCCGACAGGAACGGCCAGCCGGAATAGAACACCACCGGCGTGGACAGCAGGAACGCGATCCAGCGGAAGAAGTCGCGGGTGGCGGCCGGCATCTGGTTGTCGAAATCCAGGTACAGCGCCTCGGCCAGCATCATCGCCTGCAGCGTGCCCAGCCCCGCTACACCCAGGCGCAGCAGCCAGCGGTTGCGCTCGGCGATGCGGGCGCGCTCGCGCGCGTCGCCGCCGGCCAGGTAGGGCCGGTAGCCGAGTGCGGCGAGCCGGTGCAGCACCCGCGACAGCGGCGTGAGCGCCGGGTCCCAGTCGATGCGGATGCGTCCGGTGACGGCGTTGGCGGTGATGTCGTGCACGCCCGGCTCGCGTGCCAGCGCCTTCTGGATCAGCCAGGCGCAGGCGGCGCAGCGCATGCCGTCGGTGAGCAGGGTGATGCGATGGCCGCCGTCGATCGCGTGCGCGTGTTCGCGCAGCAGGTCTTCGCGGTCCCAGGCGGACAGGTCCACGCGTTCGTTGCCGACGCGGCCGGCGGCGACGGTGCGCAGGCGGTAGTAGTCGCCGAGGTCGGCGTCGCGGATCCAGCGCGCCGCCGCCGCGCAGCCGTCGCAGCAGTAATCGCGGCTCTCGGCATCGACGACGCGATGCACCGCGCCACGCGGCAACGGCTCGCCGCAGTGGTGGCAGGCGGGCGCCGGTACGGCGTCCATGCGGACGCCTAACGCGTCAACGACGGGGCCAGACGCGCCGCGTGCTGCTGTTTGGGCAGGCGGCCGCGCAGGCGCCAGCTGCCGTCGGCGGCGGAGAGTTCGACGATCCAGTCGTGGCCGTCGTCGATCGCCTGCTCGGTGCGCCAGCCGGTGGCGCTGGGCGGGAGATCGGCTTCGAGGTCTTCGGCGCTGCGGCTGGGGTGCTGCAGTACCAGCCGCAGCGTGGCCCTGCGCGCGAACTCGCCGGTGGCGGGAATGACCTCCAGCACGCCTTCGTCCGCACGCAGCACGGCGCTCAGGCCGAGCGCGCGCGCATTCTCGTCGGGCCCGAGATTGGCGGTCTGGATCTGCGAAACGCGTTGCACGTCGTCGCGCACCGAGTCGCTGCCGCCGCTGCGGGTGGCGATGACCAGCAGCGAGATCCCGGCCACGACAGACGCCAGCGGCAGACCGATCACCAGCCACATGATCGGCAGCTTCCAGAAGGGTTTTTTCTCGCTCTCGTTCATCGCACCGGTCCGAAGAAGCTGCTGTCGACCACTTTGCGGCTGGCGCCGTCGTCTTCCTCGACGATGAAGCGGATGTCGTTGCGCCCGGCCGTCCCGTCGCGCGAGACCACCACCACCGGCACCGACGCCACCGCCCCGGCCCTGGCGCGCACGGCGCCGCCATTGTCGCGCAGTTCGATGCCCGGCGCCGCCTCGACCGAGATGCGGAACGTGCGGTCGCGGTCGGACTTGTTCACCAGCTTGAGCGTGTAGTCGTTCTCGACGACGCCATCCGCGGTCTCGCGGTAGAGCGCATTGCGGTCGCGCAGCGCTTCGACGATCAGGTCGCTGCGGGTACTCACGCCCACTGCCCAGGCGACCATGAAACCTAGCAGCAGCAGGCCGTAGACGACGATCCGCGGGCGCAGCACGCGGGTCGACTTGCCGTCGATCGCGTTCTGCGTCGAGTAGCGGATCAGGCCATGCGGGTAGCCCATCTTGTCCATCACCTCGTCGCAGGCGTCGATGCAGGCGCCGCAGGCGATGCACTCGTACTGCAGCCCGTTGCGGATGTCGATGCCGGTCGGGCAGACCTGCACGCAGATCGTGCAGTCGACGCAGTCGCCCAGTTGCTCGGGCGCGAACTTCGGCAGCGGCGCCACCTCGCCCAGGTCGCCGTCCCAGGTGATCGTGCCCTTGGCGTGCACCAGTTGGGAGGCCGCGGAAGGGTGCCGGCCGGCGCGGAACACGTAGTCGTAGGCGGTGGTCTTGTCGAGCAGGCCGCGGACGCGCTCGAGCACGCTGCCCAGGCCGCGCTTGCGCGGACCGCGCGGCTCGCCGCGCAGCGGGTCGTAGGCGATGATCAGGGTGTTGCGGTCGAACATCGCGCTCTGGAAGCGGGCATAGGGACACATGTACTTGCACACCTGCTCGCGCAGGAAGCCGGCGTTGCCCCAGGTGGCCAGTGCGTAGAACAGCACCCAGAAGGTCTCCCAGCCGCCCCAGGACAGGGTGCCCAGGCGCGCGCCGAGATCGGTGATCGGCGTGAAGAAGCCGACGAAGGTGAAGCCGGTCCACAATGCGAACAGCATCCACAGCGCGTGCTTGGCGCCCTTGCGCAGGACCTTCTCGCGGGTCCACGGCGCGGCATCGAGCTTCATCCGCTTCGGCCGGTCGCCCTCGGTCCAGCGCTCCATCCACAGGAACACCTCGGTCCACACCGTCTGCGGGCAGGCGTAGCCGCAGAACAGCCGGCCGGCCAGCGCGGTGAAGAAGAACAGCGCCAGCGCGGCGATGATCAGCAGCAGGGCCAGGAACAGGAAGTCCTGCGGCCAGAAGGTCAGCCCGAAGACGTGGAACTTGCGCGCGGGCAGGTCGAACAGCACCGCCTGGCGGCCGTCCCAGCGCAGCCACGGAAACACGTAGAACATGCCCAGCAGCCAGACCACGGCCGCCACGCGCAGGCGGTTGAGCGGCCCGGAGACGTCGCGCGGATAGACCTTGCGTTCCTTCACGTAGAGCGAGCTGTCGCCCTCGTCGACCACATCGATGGGGATGTTGCGGCTCATCGCGACGGTCCCGTGGGTCCGGTCGGGACGGAGCGCGCGTTCGGGTTGGGGGGCAGGATGTTCATGTGCATGGCTCCACCGGTCGTGGCCCGGTGTGGCTGGGGACGGCGGCCCGCCGTGCGGACCGTCCCAGTATGGGGTTCGCCCAGCGCGGCAAAAGCGACAGAATGTCCCAGCACGCGTCGGGCCCGGGGGCGCCTCGCCATCGTCGGCATCAACCGGGCGGCAGGGCCCGGTTGAAACGGCTCGCCGGCCGCAGCAGGATCCAGGTGAACAGGCTGGACGCCGCCGTCGCCAGCCAGAACATGAAGAACCCGAGGGTGTAGCCCAACTCGCGCGTGACCGGCAGGTCGGGGAAGGTCATGTCGCGCAGCTCGATCGGGTCGATGAAGGCGAAGAACACCATCGTGCACACGCCCGCGGCGAAGAAGCTCGGCCACAGGATCGCGCCCACCCGCTGCGCCATGGGGCGCGGCGGGTGGTCGAAACGCGGCTCGGTGTAGTCGGTCATTGCCGTTCCGGCGGAGCCTGTGCGGTTGCCGATTGTGACAGCGACCAGACGTAGGCCGCCACCAGGCGTGCGCGGGTTTCGCCAAGCAGGTCGCGATGCGCGGGCATCACCCCGTGGCGGCCGTCGATGATCGTCGTGCGGATGCTGTCGAGCGTGTTGGGATAGAGCGTGTTGCGCACGGTCAGGTCCGGCGCGCCGAGGTCCTGGTTGCCCTTGCCATCGGGGCCGTGGCAGGCCACGCACAGGCTGTCGTAGTACTTCTTGCCGCGCGCGGCCATGTAGTCGCTGCGCAGCGTGGCCTCGATGTCGTCCGAGCGTAGTGCGCGCACGTAGGTCGCGGCCTGGGTGATCGCGACTTCTCCGCCGATGCCCTCGAGCACGGTGCCGAGCGGGGGCATGACGCCCTGTCGGCCGTCGAGCACCGACTGCAGGATCCGCTCCGGATCGCCGCCCCAGTTCCAGGTGGCGTCGGTCAGGTTGGGATAACCCGGCGCACCCTGCGCCGAGGAGCCGTGGCAGGCCGCGCAGGTGTTGGCGAAGATCGAGCGGCCCAGTTCCATCGCCGCCGGATCCTGCGCCAGGCGCTCGAACGGCTGGTCGGCGTAGACGCCGAAGGTTTCCTCGAGCTGGCGGTCGCGGCGCGCCTTCTCGGCGTCGTGCGCGCCGGCGGAGGTCCAGCCGCTGGTGCCGGCGAAGCTGCCGAAGCCGGGGAACCAGACCAGGTAGCCGATGCTGAAGACGATGGTGATGTAGAACAGGTTGATCCACCACTTCGGCAGCGGCTTGTTGTACTCGGTGATGTCGCCGTCCCAGACGTGACTGGTGTCTTCCGGCTTCGGGTCGCCCGGGCGCCGGCGCGCGGTCCACCACAGCAGCCAGACGCAGCCGCCGATGTTCAGCACCACCAGGACGATGACGTACCACGACCACGCGCTGCTCATCGGGGGGACTCCTGCTCATCGTCCAGCGGCAGTTGCGCCGCGTCTTCGAACTCGCGCTTGCGCTTCGGGCTCCAGGCCCAGATCCATCCGCCCACGAAGCACACCAGCAACACGGCGGTGACGATGCCGGAGATCATGGCGCGTCTCCCGTCCTGGGTGCGTTTCGACCGAGGCCCTGCAGGTAGGCGACCACGGCATCGAGCTCGGTCTTGCCGGCGACCGCCTCCGGCGCCTGGGCGATGTCCTCGTCGGTATAGGGATCGCCGATGCCCTGCAGCGCGCGCATGCGATACGCGACCTGGTCGCGGTCGACGTTGCGGGTGGCCAGCCACGGGTAGGCCGGCATGTTCGACTCGGGCACCACGTCGCGCGGGTTGATCAGGTGCACCCGGTGCCAGTCGTCGGAGTAGCGACCGCCGACCCGGGCGAGGTCGGGCCCGGTGCGCTTGCTGCCCCACTGGAACGGCCGGTCGTAGACCGATTCGCCGGCCAGCGAGTAGTGGCCGTAGCGCTCGGATTCGAAGCGCAGCGTGCGCACCATCTGCGAATGGCAGTTGTAGCAGCCCTCGCGCACGTAGACATCGCGGCCGGCCAGCTCCAGCGCGGGGTAGGGCTCGACGCCCGGGAGCGGTTCGATCGCCTCGGCCTGGTACATCAGCGGCACGATCTCGGCCAGGCCGCCGAACGAGACCGCCACCGCGATCAGCACCGCCATCAGGCCGATGTTCTTCTCGACCTTCTCGTGGGCATTGTGGTTCTCGCTCATGCCTGCGCTCCTGCGCGTGCCTGCGCCTGCGGCGCCAGGGCTTGGGTCGGATCGGGCGGCAGCACCGGCTGGTCGGCGGCGACCGCCTGTCCCTCGCGGTAGGTCTTCCACACGTTGAAGGCCATCAGCAGCATGCCCGCCAGCACCACCACGCCGCCGAGCAGGCGCACCAGGTAGTACGGGTAGGTGGCGTTGAGCGCCTCGACGAAGCTGTAGGTCAGGGTGCCGTCGTCGTTGGTGGCGCGCCACATCAGGCCCTGCATCACGCCGGCGATCCACATCGAGGCGATGTACAGCACCACGCCGACCGTGTGCATCCAGAAGTGCAGGTCGATCCACTTGATCGAGTACATCTCGCGCAGGCCCAGCAGCCGCGGCAGCAGCGCGTAGATCGAGCCGATCGAGATCATCGCCACCCAGCCCAGCGCGCCGGCGTGGACGTGGCCGACGGTCCAGTCGGTGTAGTGGGAGAGCGAGTTGACCGTCTTGATCGACATCATCGGCCCCTCGAAGGTGGCGATCATGTAGAAGCTGATCGCGACGATCAGGAACTTCAGGATCGGGTCGGTGCGCAGTTTGTGCCACACCCCCGACAGGGTCATGATGCCGTTGATCGCCCCGCCCCAGCTGGGCGCCAGCAGGATCAGCGAGAACACCATGCCCAGGCTCTGCGCCCAGTCGGGCAGGGCGGTGTAGTGCAGGTGGTGCGGACCGGCCCACATGTAGACCGCGATCAGCGCCCAGAAGTGCACGATCGACAACCGGTACGAGTACACCGGCCGCCCGGCCTGCTTGGGCACGAAGTAGTACATCATTCCCAGGAAGCCGGCGGTCAGGAAGAAGCCGACCGCGTTGTGGCCGTACCACCACTGCACCATGGCGTCGACCGCGCCGGTGTAGATGCTGTAGGACTTGCCGATCCCGACCGGGAGCGAAATGTTGTTGACGATGTGCAGCAGCGCCACGGCGATTATGAACGAGGCGTAGAACCAGTTCGCCACGTAGATGTGCTTGACCTTGCGGATCGCGATGGTGCCTAGGAACAGCACCGCGTACGCGACCCAGACCACCGCGATCAGGATGTCGATCGGCCATTCCAGCTCGGCGTATTCCTTGCCCTGGGTCCAGCCCAGCGGCAGGGTGACCGCGGCCAGCACGATCACCAGTTGCCAGCCCCAGAACACGAACGCCGCCAGCTTGTCCGACAGCAGCCGCACGTGGCAGGTGCGCTGGACGACGTGCAGACTGGTGGCGAACAGCGCGCAGCCGCCGAAGGCGAAGATCACCGCGTTGGTGTGCAACGGACGCAGCCGTCCGTAGCCGAGCCACTCGATGCCGTGGGTGAGGTCGGGCCAGTACAGCTGGGCGGCGATGATCACCCCCACCAGCATGCCGACGATGCCCCAGACCACGGTCATCACCGCGAACTGGCGTACCACCTTGTCGTTGTAAGTCGTTGTCGCGGCCTGTTGCATGGGGCCTTCCCGGGGTCCGAACGTTGCGCAGATTATGCACGCGGCGCGAAACCGTCGTTGATCCAGATCAAAGCGTGCCGGCCGGAATCATGGAAGGTTGCGTCGACGGACGGCCGGCCCGCACGGCTTGATCCGGGTCAAGGCGAAAGTGCCGGCGCCTGCGGATACTTCCGACCATGCAGACGACCCCATCCCCTGTTTCCACCCAGCCGAGCTGGCGTTTCGACGCCGACCTGCTGCGCCGCTACGACCGGCCGGGACCGCGCTACACGTCGTACCCGACCGCGCCGAACTTCACCGAGGGCTTCGGCGAGGCGGATTTCTGCGACATCGCCCGCCGCAGCAACGACGATCCGATCCCGCGCCAGCTCTCGCTCTACGTCCACATCCCGTATTGCCAGAGCCCGTGCTTCTACTGCGGCTGCAACCGGGTGATCACCCGGGACGAGGCGAAGGGGCGGATCTACCTGGACCGGCTGCAGCGCGAGATGGCGCTGGTCGCGCCGCTGTTCGACCGCGACCGCGAGGTGGTCCAGCTGCACCTGGGTGGCGGCACCCCCAACTTCCTCGCGCCGCGCCTGCTTGGCGAGCTGGTGAGCAGCCTCGGTCGGCAGTTCAGCTTCAGCAACGCGCTCGACCGCGACTTCTCGATCGAGCTGGACCCGCGCTTCGTCGCTCCCGAGGACATCGAGGTGCTCTCGGCGATCGGCTTCAACCGCACCAGCCTGGGCGTCCAGGACTTCGACCCCGAGGTGCAGAAGGCGATCAACCGCGAGCAGGGGATCGACGAGACCCTGGCGATCATCGACGCCTGCCGCCGCTTCGGCATGCGCTCGATCAACGTCGACCTGATCTACGGCCTGCCGAAGCAGACCCCGGAAGGTTTCGCGCGGACCCTCGACACGGTGATCGCCGCGCGTCCCGACCGGCTGGCGGTCTACGGCTATGCGCACATGCCGCGGCTGTTCAAGGCGCAGCGGCAGATCCGCGACGACGACCTGCCCAGCGCGCAAGGCAAGCTGGCGCTGCTGGAACTGGCTGTGGAGCGGCTCGGCGCGGCCGGCTATGCCTACATCGGCATGGACCACTTCGCGCTGCCCGAGGACGAACTGGCGCGCGCGCAGCGCGAAGGCGGCCTGCACCGCAACTTCATGGGCTACACCACCCATGCGCAGACCGACCTGGTCGGCTTCGGCGTGAGCGCGATCAGCCACGTCGGCGACAGCTTCACCCAGAACCACCGCGACCTGCCGTCCTGGGAAGCGGCGGTGGACGAGGGCCGGCTGCCGATCTGGCGCGGGCTGATGCTGGGCAACGACGACGTGCTGCGCGCGGATCTGATCCAGCAGCTGATGTGTCAGGGCGAGATCGACACGCGCAAGGTGGAGAAGGCCTACGGGATCCGCTTCGGGGAGTATTTCAGCGATGCGCTGGCCGCCCTGCGCCCGCTGCAGGAGGACGGCCTGGTGCAGTGCCCGCCGGGCACGATCCGCGCCACGCCCCGTGGAAGGGCGCTGTTGCGTATCATTGCCATGTGTTTCGACCGGTACCTGGGCGCCCAGAGCGAGGGAGTGCGCTATTCCCGGACCATCTGAGGCGACCGCATCAAGGCAGCGAGCGTGCAGGAATCCCCACTGAAGGTGTTGCCCGGGACACCGATCGCCGACGATGGCGACGAGTTCAACTTCTGCAGTACCTGCGCCTTTTCCGCGGCCTGCCTGGCCGAGGGCTACGACAAGAGCCTGCTGCGCGACCTGCATGTGCTGGTCGAGCATGTCGGCCCGTTCCGTGAGGGCGATCACATCTTCCGCGAGGGCGATCCGTTCAATGCCATCGCCGCGGTGCGTGCGGGCACGGTCAAGACCTATGTGAACGACGCCAACGGCCGCGAACAGGTGCTGGGGTTCTTCCTGCCGGGCGAGGTGATCGGTCTCAACGCGATCGCGACCTCGCGCTACCCCTGCAATGCCGTGGCGCTGGACACGGTGATGCTGTGCCGGTTCTCGTTCCCGATGATGGCCACGCTCGCCGGGCGCATGCCGGGCCTGCAACGCCACCTGTTCAACCTGCTCAGCCAGGACATCGGCAAGGCCTCGTTGCTGTCGGGCAATTTCACCGCCGACGAGCGGCTGGCCGCGTTCATCGTCCTGCTGTCGCGGCGCTTCGCCGAGCGCGGCTTCTCGCCCACGCGCATGCGCCTGACCATGGCCCGCACCGACATCGCCAACTACCTGCGGCTGGCGCCGGAGACGGTCAGCCGGGTGCTGCGCAAGCTGCAGGACGAGGGCGTGCTGAAGGTGGACCGGCGCGACATGGAGCTGCTCAAGCCCGCGGTGCTCGAAGAACTGGCGCACCACGTCCTGCGCGACTGAGGCGAGCGCAGGTTGCGTGCCGGTTGCGCCTGAAGGCGCTCCTACCCACCTGCTCTGCAGGAATGCCTCCAGGCGCGACGCGGCCGTCGAGCCACGCGAGCGCCCTCAGGCCCGATCCGGCCGTCGACCCATGTAGGAGCGCCTTCAGGCGCGACCGCCTCGCCACGGACCCGTCGCAAGGCGCGTCCGGATTGCGGGGCGCCCCGGCCCGCGCGCAGTCCCGCCCAGGCAGGAGCGTAGCCCGGATAAGGCCAAAGGCCGCATCCGGGGTGCGGAAACAGCCGCGGACGCATAACGGTATCCCACCCCTTTTCCACTGCCGGGAGAGGGTCGGGGCGAGGGTGGTGCCCGGGTCGGGCCCGGAGTGCGAGCCGCGAAGGCACCGGCTCGTGCACGCTTGACGCAGGTCAAGGTGGCCCAAGCGCGGTCGCAAGACCATGCCGCGAACTCCGTAGAGGCCGCGACATGGATTCCACACGCAAGCTCTGGACAGGACTGGCGGTCCTGTTGATCAGTTCCTTCGCCGTCCTGCTCTGGGTCGGCAGCGAGGTGCACCGCCAGGCGCCGCCGATGCCCGAACGGGTGGTGTCCAGCGACGGCGAGGTGCTCTATACCCGCGCCGACATCGAGCGCGGCCGCCAGGTCTGGCAGTCGATCGGGGGACAGCAGCTCGGCTCGATCTGGGGCCATGGCGCCTACGTCGCGCCGGACTGGGGCGCGGACTGGCTGCATCGCGAAGCCGAGGCCATCCTCGACCGCTGGGCGGCGCGCGAGCACGGGCTCGCCAGCTACAAGGCACTCGACGTCCCGACCCAGGCCGCGTACGCGGCACGCGTACAGGGCCTGTTGCGGCCCAATACCTGGGACGCGGACACGGCCACGATTACGGTCGACCCCGACCGCGCCGCGGCGATGGCGCAGGTCGCCGCGCACTACGTCAGCCTGTTCGGCAACGAACCGGAGACCGCGGTGCTGCGCGAGGCCTACGCCATGCGCAACGACACCGTGGATGGCGCGGAAAACCGCCAGGCGATGACCGCGTTCTTCTGGTGGGTGTCCTGGTCGCAGGTGACGCAACGGCCGGGGCAGGAGATCAGCTATACCGCGAACTGGCCGGCCGACAAGCTTGTCGGCAACACGCCGCCGCCCAGCGCGCTGCTGTGGACGGTGTTCAGCGTGCTGTTCCTGATCGCGGGCGTCGGCCTGCTGGGCTGGCACTACGCGGTCAACCACGGCGAGGAGATGGCGCCGGTGCTGCCGGCCTCCGATCCGCTGGCCGACATCAGGCTCACGCCGTCGATGCGCGCCACCGCCAAGTACTTCTGGGTAGTGATGGCGCTGTTCCTGGTGCAGATCCTGCTCGGCGCCACCACCGCGCACTACCAGATCGAAGGCCAGCAGGCCTACGGCTTCGCGCTGTCGGAGATCCTGCCGTATTCGCTCACGCGCACCTGGCACACGCAGCTGGCGGTCCTGTGGATCGCGACCGCGTGGCTGGGCATGGGCCTGTACATCGGCCCGGCGATCTCGGGTCACGAGCCGAAGTTCCAGCGGCTGGGGGTCAACGTGCTGTGGGTGTGCCTGATCGTGATCGTGGTCGGCTCGTTCGCCGGGCAGTGGTTCGCGGTGATGCAGAAGCTGGGCCTGGCGCACAACTTCTGGTTCGGCCACCAGGGCTGGGAGTACGTCGACATCGGCCGCTTCTGGCAATGGTTCCTGTTCGTCGGCCTCGGCCTGTGGCTGCTGCTGGTGGGGCGCGCGCTGTGGCCGGCGATCGTCGGCGGCGGCGAATCGAAGTCGATCGTGCTGCTGCTGTTCCTGTCGGTGGTGGCGATCGGCGTGTTCTACGCCGCCGGGCTGATGTGGGGCGAGCACACCCACCTGTCGATGGTGGAGTACTGGCGCTGGTGGGTGGTGCACCTGTGGGTGGAGGGCTTCTTCGAGGTGTTCGCGGTGGCGGTGATCGCCTTCCTGTTCACCCGCCTGGGCCTGCTGCAGGTGAAGACGGCGACGATCGCGGTGCTGTTCGCCACCATCGTGTTCCTCGCCGGCGGCGTGCTGGGGACGCTGCACCACCTGTACTTCACCGGCACGCCGACCGCGGTCATCGCGCTGGGCGCGAGCTTCTCCGCGCTGGAGGTGGTGCCGCTGGCCTACGTCGGCTTCGAGGCCTACCACAGCTACAGGCTCGGCAAGGCGACGCCGTGGATGGCCCGCTACAAGTGGCCGATCATGTTCTTCATCGCGGTCGCGTTCTGGAACCTGGTGGGCGCGGGCCTGTTCGGGTTCCTGATCAACCCGCCGCTGCCGCTGTACTACATGCAGGGCCTGAACCTGACGCCGCTGCACGGGCACACCGCGCTGTTCGGGGTCTACGGCATGCTCGGCGTGGGGCTGATGCTGTTCTGCCTGCGCGGGCTCAAGCCCGACGTCGAATGGAACGAGCGCGCGCTCTCCGTCTCGTTCTGGGCCTTCAACATCGGCCTTGCCGGGATGGCGCTGCTGACCCTGCTGCCGATCGGCGTGCTGCAGCTCAATGCGGCGCTGGAGCACGGCTACTGGTACGCACGCTCGGCGGAGTTCATGCAGCAGCCGCTGATCGACCTGCTGGTGTGGATGCGGGTGCCGGGCGACACGATCTTCAGCATCGGTGCGCTGGCGCTGGCGTGGTTCATGCTGCGGCTGTGGATCGTGCCGAAGCGGCGCGCCTTGCCGCTGCGCGAGGCGGCGGCGGGCGCATGAGCCTGTGATGGAGGATGCAACGATGGAAGGATCGACGGGCCGCACGATCGCGTTGGACCTGGTCGACAGGCCGGAAGTGGAGATCGACGCGGCGCTGGTCGCCGGCGGCTTCGGCCTGGACGTGGACGTGTTCCGCCAGCTCATGGACGAGCGGCGGATCGCGGTGCTGTGCGAGCGCGGCACCGGCGAGGACGCCGGTCGCTGGCGCGCCAGCTTCTACCGTGGCGCGACCCGCGTGCGCATGGTGGTGGAGCCGGACGGGACGCTGGTTCCGGGTGGCTACGAAGTCGCCGAAATGCCCTCGCGAGGAGGGGCGGCAACGGGCGCGGATCGGCCCGCGCGCGCATGAATCCCGCGCTGCCGGCGTCTTGACCTGTGTCAACGTCGCCTTCCGCCGCCTCGCCCAACATGTTCGGCATGACCACTTCCGTTTCCAGGCCATCGCCACGGCTGCTCGCCGCGGCCCCGCACCGGCTGATGTTCTTCATCGGCGCCGGCAACCTGCTGCTGGCGATGGCATGGTGGGCCGCCTGGCTCGCCGCACAGCGCTGGCCGGGGTTGCTGCAGGCGCCGCAGGCGGCGACATACGCCGGCTGGCTGCATGCGTTCGTGATGCAGTTCCAGGTGCTGCCCAGTTTCTTCTTCGGCTTCCTGCTGACGGTGTTCCCGCGCTGGATGGGGCTGCCGGACATCGTGCGCTGGCGCTATGCGCCGGTGGGCGTGGGCCTGTTCGGCGGGCAACTGGCGATGCTTCTGGGCGCGCTCGGGCTGGAGGTTGCCCTGTTGGTGGGCCTGCTGATGACGCTGGCGGGCTGGGGCGCGGGCGTGTGGATCCTGGGCCGGCTGCTGCTGGCCGAGCGCGGGCGCACCTGGCATGCGCGCTCGTGCTTCGCGGCGATGCTGCTCGGACTGGTCGGCGTGGCCTGCTTCGGCGGTTTCCTGGCCACGGGCTCGCCATGGTGGGTGTTGTTCGCCATCAAGCTCGGCACCTTCGGCCTGCTGCTGCCGGTGTACCTGACCGTCGCCCACCGGATGTTCCCGTTCTTCGCCGGCAACGCCGTGCCCGGCTACGTCGTCTGGCGGCCGATGTGGCTGCTTGTCGCGATCTGGGCATTGGCGATGGCGCATCTCGTGCTGGAGCTGCTGCATGCCTACGCGTGGCTGTGGCTGGTCGACGTGCCGATGCTGGCGCTGGCGCTGTTCGTGCTGTGGCGCTGGTGGCCACGCGGCAATGCCCCGGGCCTGTTGTCGGTGCTGTTCGTCGGCCTGCTGTGGTGGCCGCTGACCTTCGCGCTGTTCTCGCTGCAGAGCCTGGCGTACTTGGCGACCGACGTCTTCGTGCTCGGGCGCGCGCCGGCGCATGCGCTGTTCATCGGCCTGTTCGGCAGCGTGCTGGTGGCGATGGTGAGCCGCGTCACCCAGGGGCACTCCGGGCGACCGCTGGCGATGTACGGCCTGGCGTGGTTCGCCTTCGTCGGCATCCAGGCGGTGGCGGCGATGCGCATCGCCGCCGAGCTGATGCCGGATGCGCTGCTGTGGCAGGCGCTGGCGGCGCTGGGCTGGCTGCTGGTGCTGTCGCCCTGGGTGCTGCGCATCGGCCTGATCTACCTGTCGCCGCGCGCGGACGGCGAGCCCGGATGAAGGTGGCGACAGGCGTCCGCGCGGCTGCTGTCGGCGGCGCGTCAGCGATTGCTGAAGCGAATGCCGGGATCCTCGCGCGCACATGCAACGCACGGGGCAGGTCCGGGTCTCCCGGCGTCGATGATCCGTATCATGCCGTCCGCGAGGTGGACGGCGCCCTTCCCGCAGGTGGGAGGCGGCCGACCGTCGGCCTTCTGTTCGAGGTTGCTTTCCGATGATCGAGTTCTACCCGCAGATCAAGCACGCCCACATCGGTCTGGCCTTGCTCAGCGGCGGGCTGTTCGCGTTGCGCGGCCTGGCGCTGTTCGCCGGCATGCGCTGGCCGAACGCTGCACCCGTGCGCTGGTTCAGCTACACCGTGGACACCGCGCTGCTCACCGCGGCGATGATGCTGCTCACGATCCTGCCCGGCGCGCTCTACGCCAACGGCTGGCTGGCGGTGAAGGTCGCGCTGATCGTGGCCTACGTGGTGGTGGGTGTGTTCGCCCTGCGCCGCGGCCGCACCGCCCGCGTGCGCGCCGCCTGTTTCGTCGTCGCCCTGCTGCTGTTCGCAAAGGTCTATTTCGTCGCGCGCACGCATCACCCGCTGGGCGTGTTGTACCTGCTGGGGTGACGGCGGGATTCCTCAAAGGAAAACGCCTTCAGCCGGTGGCGACCGCACACGACGCACCCACGCACCAGGCGACCACGGCGAGCACCGGTACGCGTCCGCTGGCGAGCAGACCCAGGGCCACCGCTGCGACCAGCAGGTCGGTCGGACCGCGGATGCCTTCGCGCCATACCGGATCGTAGAAGGCGGCCGCAAGGAGTCCGACCACGGCGGCATTGATGCCCGCCACGGCGCGGGCGGCGAGCGGCCGGCGCGCCAGCGCCGCCCAGAACGGCAGCACGGCCGCGAGCAGCATCAGGCCCGGCAGGAAAATGGCGACCAGCGCGATGGCGGAGGAGGCCGCAGCCGGGAGGCCCAGGGGGATATCCGCGCCGAGGAACGCGGCCAGGGTGAACATCGGCCCGGGCACCGCCTGGGCGGCGCCGTAGCCTGCCAGGAACGTGTCGCCGTCGACCCAGCCCGGCGCGACCACCGCCTCCTGCAGCAGCGGCAACACCACGTGCCCGCCGCCGAACACGAGCGCGCCTGCACGATAGAACGCCGCGAACACGCCGCCCGCATCGGGCGCCGACGTCGCCGGCAACGCGAGCGCGATCAGCAGCAGCGCCAGCCACACGGCCAGCAACATCGCACCCGTGCGACGCCCGTGCGGCAGGGGGAGGGGCTCGAAGTCCTGCGACGCGACGCCGCGGCACAGTACGAGCCCGGCGCCGCCGCCCAGCACGATCGCGACCAGTTGCGGCCCGGCGCCGGCAGTCGCCAGCACCAGCGCGGCGGCGGCGAGGGCGATGCCGATGCGCGGCAGGTCCGGTGTCAGGCGCCGGGCCATCCCGGCCAGCCCGTGCGCGACGACGGCCACGGCCAGCAGCTTCAGTCCCCGCACCACGGCCGGCATCCAGGCATCGTCCGCGAGATCGGGCAGCAGCAGCGCCAGCACGAACAGGCACAGCGCCGAGGGCAGGGTGAAGGCCACGAACGCGGCGAAGGCGCCGCGCCATCCCGCCCGCTGCAGCCCGAGCGCGAAGCCGAGCTGGCTGCTGGCCGGCCCCGGCAGGAACTGGCACACCGCCACCAGTTGCGCGAACCGCGCCTCGTCGAGCCAGCCGCGGCGCGCCACGCATTCGCGATGCAGGTAGCCGATGTGGGCGATCGGCCCGCCGAACGAAGTCAGGCCCAGCCGCAGGAAGGTGGCGAACACCTCGCGCGCGGAACCCGCCGTTGTCGACGCGATGTCCGGAGGGGGCGCGTGGTCGCTCAACGCACCCGCCGCCCCTGCGCATCGATCACCACTTCGCCGTCTTCCTTCGCGAAGGGGCGGGTGACCGGTGGCAGCAGGTCGAGCACCACCTCCGACGGGCGGCACAGCCGGATGCCGCGGTCGGTCTCGACGAAGGGCCGGTTGATCAGAACAGGTTCGGCGAGCATCGCGTCGAGCAGGGCGTCGTCGTCGAGTGCGGGATCGTCCAGGCCCATCTCCCGCCAGGGCGTGTCCTTGCGGCGCAACGCCTCGCGCACGGACAGGCCGGCGCCGGCGATGAGTTCGGCCAGGCGCTGGCGCGTGGGCGGCTCGCGCAGGTATTCGATGATCCGCGGCTCGATGCCGGCGTGGCGGATCAGCGCCAGCGTGTTGCGCGAGGTGCCGCAGCCCGGGTTGTGAAGGATCGTGGCGAGCAAGGCCTGGTCCTCAGCGACAGCAGGCGGGGCCGGCCGCCGCCAATGGCGCGGCGGGCACGGGGAGCGGTACCGGCGCGGCGGTTTCGACCGCGCCCGACGCCTGTGCCAGCGTGGCCGCCGCCAGGTCGCCCTTGCGCTCGCTGTAGCGGCTGGTGAGGTAACCGCTGCGGTCGCGAACCATCAGGGTGAACTTCATCAGCTCTTCCATCACGTCGACCACGCGATCGTAGTACGGCGAAGGTTTCATCCGCCCGCTCGCGTCGAATTCCTGCCAGGCCCTGGGCACCGACGACTGGTTGGGGATGGTGACCATGCGCATCCAGCGGCCGAGCACGCGCAGCGCGTTGACCACGTTGAACGACTGCGACCCGCCGCAGACCTGCATCACCGCGAGCGTACGTCCCTGGGTGGGACGCACGCCGCCTTCCTCCAGCGGCAGCCAGTCGATCTGGTTCTTGAACACCGCCGTGGGGCTGCCGTGGCGCTCCGGGCTGACCCACACCTGGCCTTCCGACCACAGCGACAGGCGGCGCAGTTCCTGCACCTTCGGGTGGTCGGCCGCCGTGCTGTCCAGCAAAGGCAGGTCGTGCGGATCGAACACGCGGGTCTCGGCGCCCATCGCGCGCAGCAGGCGCTGCGCTTCCAGCGCGAGCTTGCGGCTGAAGGACGCGGGCCGCAGCGAGCCGTAGAGCAGGAGGATGCGGGGCGGGTGGCGTGGGCCCACCGGATCCAGGCGGGCGGGGTCGGGCAGCTCGAGCGCGCCGGTGAGGAGGTTGGGCAGATCGGGATGGGTCATGGCTGTCTTGTCCGTGCAATATTGTTCGATTATTCTAGAAACATGGAAATGAAAGACGCAACCATCGCGCTCGCCGCGCTCGGCCAGGACACCCGGCTGGCGGTGTTCCGCCTGCTGGTCGAGGCCGGTCCCGAGGGATTGGCGGCAGGTGCGATCGCCGAAGCGCTGTCGGTGCCGCCGGCGACGCTCTCGTTCCACCTCAAGGAGCTCGGCGCGGCAGGCCTCGTAGTCGCGATGCCGCAGGGGCGTTCGATCCGCTATCGCGCCGACTTCGAGGCGATGGACGCACTGATCGGGTTCCTCACCCACAACTGCTGCGGCGGCAATGCCGAAGCCTGCCGGCCGGCAGTGGCGTCGCGCAGCGGCACCCGGCGCAAGGCATCGGCAGCATGACCCGGTCGGATCGCGCGGCGACGCCGGCGCAGGGCATGGGACCGTTCGAGCGGCGCCTGAGCCTGTGGGTGATGGCGTGCATCGTGGTCGGCACCACGGCCGGATGGCTGCTGCCCGGCGCCTTCACGACGCTGGGCGGAATGGAACTGGCGAGCGTGAACCTGCCGGTCGCGGTACTGGTGTGGCTGATGATCGTGCCGATGCTGCTGAAGATCGACTTCGCGGCGATGCGGGCGGTGGGCCGGCAATGGCGCGGCATCGGCGTCACGCTCGGGGTCAACTGGCTGTTCAAGCCGTTCCTGATGGCGCTGCTGGCCTGGCTGTTCCTGCGGGTGCTGTTCGCGCGCTGGCTGCCGGCGGAACAGGTCGACGAATACGTGGCCGGGTTGATCCTGCTCGGCGCCGCGCCGTGCACGGCGATGGTGTTCGTGTGGAGCCACCTGTCGGGCGGCGATCCGGAGTTCACGCTGTCGCAGGTGGCGCTCAACGACGCGGTGATGGTGTTCGCGTTCGCGCCGGTGGTCGCGCTGCTGCTGGGGATGTCCGCGATCCGGGTGCCGTGGGACACGCTGCTGCTGTCGGTGGCGATCTACATCCTGATCCCGCTCGCGGTGGCCGTGCTGCTGCGCCGCGCGCTGTTGCGCCGCGGTGGCACGCCCGCGCTGGCGCGTGCGCTGGCGCGGCTCGGTCCCTGGTCGATCGCCGCGCTGCTGGCGACGCTGGTGCTGCTGTTCGGTTTCCAGGGCGGGCAGATCCTGCGCCAGCCGCTGGTCATCGCGCTGCTGGCCGTGCCGATCCTGGTCCAGGCCTGGCTCACCTTCGGCGTGGGCTACTGGCTCAACCGCCGGTTGGGTACGCCGCACTGCGTCGGCGGTCCGTCGGCGCTGATCGGCGCCAGCAACTTCTTCGAGCTCGCCGTGGCCACCGCCATCGTGCTGTTCGGCGTCGATTCGGGCGCGGCGCTGGCGACAGTGGTGGGGGTGCTGGTCGAGGTGCCGGTGATGCTGTCGCTGGTACGCGTTGTCAATACATCCCGCGGCTGGTACGAGGCGCGAGGCTAGTCCGGTTTCCCCTCCCGATGGAGTTCGCCATGCAGGGTCACTACAACCTGTTGTTCCTGTGCACCGGCAATTCGGCGCGCAGCATCATGGCCGAGGTGCTGGCCAACGAGTTGGGCCATGGGCGCTTCACCGCCTGGAGCGCGGGCAGCCGTCCGCGCGGACAGGTCGACCCGGTGGCATTGCAGGTGCTGCAGGAGGCAGGGTTCTCCACGCAGGGCCTGCGCAGCAAGTCCTGGAGCGAGTTCGCGCAACCCGGCGCGCCGGAGATGGACCTGGTGATCACCGTCTGCGACAGCGCGGCCGGTGAATCGTGCCCGGTGTGGCCCGGGCAACCGGCCACGGCGCATTGGAGCATCCCCGATCCGGTCGCGGCGACCGGCAGCGACGAGGTCGTGCGCAAGGCGTTCGCGCAGGCGCTGATGGCGTTGCAGCAGCGCATCCACCTGCTGGCGGCGCTGAGGATCGAGGCGCTGGACCGGCTGGTGCTGGAGCGCCAGGTCCGCGAGATCGGCCACGGCTGAGCGTCGAGTCCACACTTTCGTTCGTTGTCCAACTGGGGAAACATGAGCATTCGCATCGGTATCAACGGCTTCGGCCGGATGGGGCGACTGGCCCTGCGCGCGGCCTGGGGCAGTCCCGAATTTTCCTTCATCCACATCAACGACCCGGCCGGCGACCCGGCCACGCTGGCGCACCTGCTGCAGTTCGATTCGGTGCATGGACGCTGGGACCGCGACATACACGTAGTGGACGACGCGCTGGTGATCGACGGCGCCCGCATCCCCGTCAGCCGCAACCACGACATCGCCGCCAGCGACTGGACGGCCTGCGACGTGGTGATCGAGGCCTCGGGCAGGTTCCGCAAGCCAGACGTGCTGCAGCCCTACCTCGACCAGGGCGTGAAGCGGGTGGTGGTGACCGCGCCGATCAAGGCCGCCGGCACGCTGGACATCGTGATGGGCGTGAACCACCAGCGTTTCGATGCCGCGCGGCACCGGATCGTTTCTGCCGCCTCCTGCACGACCAACTGCCTCGCGCCGGTGGTCAAGGCGATCCACGAAGGCATCGGCATCCGCCACGGCAGCCTGACCACGATCCACAGCCTCACCAACACCCAGGTGATCGTCGATGCACCGCACAAGGACCTGCGCCGCGCGCGCGCCTGCGGCAGCAGCCTGATCCCCACGTCCACCGGCTCGGCGACCGCGATCGCCGAGATCTTCCCCGAGCTGCGCGGACGCCTCGACGGCCACGCGGTGCGCGTGCCGCTGACCAATGCCTCGCTCACCGACTGCGTGTTCGAGGTCGAGCGCGCCACCACGGTGGAAGAAGTCAACGGACTGCTGCGCACCGCGGCGGAAGGCGAACTGGCCGGGATCCTCGGCTACGAGACGCGGCCGCTGGTGTCGATCGACTTCCTGCACGACCCGCGCTCGGCGATCGTCGATGCGCTGTCGACCCTGGTGGTCAACGGCACCCAGGTGAAGATCTACGCCTGGTACGACAACGAGTGGGGCTATGTGAACCGCACGGTGGAACTGGTGCGGCTGGTCGGCCAGGCGGGTTGAACGATGCTCGCGCGCCTGTCGCCCGACGTCCGCCGGTACCTGCTGGTCACCGGCAACTACTGGGCGTTCACCCTCACCGACGGCGCACTGCGGATGCTGGTGGTGCTGCATTTCCACCAGTTGGGCTA
This sequence comes from Luteimonas saliphila, assembly GCF_016774335.1. Classification (GTDB taxonomy): domain Bacteria; phylum Pseudomonadota; class Gammaproteobacteria; order Xanthomonadales; family Xanthomonadaceae; genus Luteimonas; species Luteimonas saliphila. Next base: position 262,691 of record NZ_JAETWA010000045.1, read on the forward strand.
CAGCCCGCTGCAGATCGCAATGCTGTTCCTGTTCTACGAGGTCTTCGGCGTGGTCACCAACCTCGTCGGCGGCTGGCTGGGCGCGCGCATCGGGCTCGATCGCACCATGCACATCGGGCTGGCGCTGCAGGTGCTGGCGCTGGGCATGCTGCTGGTGCCGGCGGCCTGGCTGACCGTGGTGTGGGTGATGGCGGCGCAGGCGCTGTCGGGCATCGCCAAGGACCTCAACAAGATGAGCGCCAAGAGCAGCATCAAGCTGCTGGTGGCGGACGATCGGCCGGGCACGCTGTATCGCTGGGTGGCGGCGCTCACCGGGTCGAAGAACGCGCTCAAGGGCGTCGGCTTCTTCCTGGGCGGCGTGCTGCTGACCACGGTCGGTTTCGCGCCCGCGGTGGCGATCATGGCCGCTGCGCTGCTGCTGGTGTGGCTGGCGAGCCTGGCACTGCTCAGGGGCGACCTGGGCAAGGCCGGCGCGCGGCCGAAGTTCCGCGACCTCATCTCCAAGAGCCGTGCGATCAACCTGTTGTCGGCAGCGCGGATGTTCCTGTTCGGGGCGCGCGACGTGTGGTTCGTGGTGGCGCTGCCGGTGTTCCTGGCGACCACGCTCGGCTGGGACTTCTGGCGCGTGGGCGGGTTCATGGCGGCATGGATCATCGGCTACGGGGTCGTGCAGTCGCTGGCGCCTTACGTCACCGGTCGCCAGGACGCGCGCATGCCGGGCGGCGGTGCCGCGTTCGCGTGGGGTGCGGCGCTGGCGGTGGTGCCGCTGGCGATGGCGGGGATGCTCGCGGCGGGCCTGTCGCCACAGCCGGTGCTGTTGGGCGGCCTGACGGTGTTCGGTGTGCTGTTCGCGGTCAACTCGTCGCTCCACAGCTACCTGATCGTCGGCCACGCCGCGCGCGACGGCGTTTCGCTGGACGTGGGTTTCTACTACATGGCCAATGCGATGGGACGCCTGCTGGGCACGGTGCTGTCGGGCTGGGTGTTCCAGGTGGCGGGGATCGGCGCGTGCCTGGTGATCTCGGGCGTGTTCATCGCGTTGGCGGCGCTGATCGTGCGCGCATTGCCGCCGGTGGCAGCCACCGCGAAGACAGCGGCTCAGCCATGAGTGCGTAGCGCCTCGACCACGCGGACGCCGTGGTCGGCGGGCAGACGCGCACTCGGTTGGATACACTGGGCGGACGACGTGCGGCGACCCGCCGCGTGTTCGCATCGGTCGCGTCTACCCGGGACCGCCCCCGCGCGACACCGGAAGCCGCCAGCCGCGCCGGATGGCCAGCCAGCGCAGCACGAAGCAGGCCGCGGCGCCGCCGACGGTGACGGGCGCGGGCGGCAGGCCCAGCGCATCGCCGGCGACCACCACCGTCGCGCCGACGAAGGCCGCGATCGCGTACAACTCGCGCTGCAGCACGCTCGGGACCTGCGCGACCAGCACGTCGCGCACGATCCCGCCGCCGACGCCCGACAGGATGCCGAGCATGATCGCGCCGGTCGGGCCGAGGCCGGCCTCGAGCGCCTTGTCCGCGCCGAGCACCGCGAACAGCGACAGCCCGACGGCATCGGACAGCTGCACCGGGTTGCGCATCCGCTCGACCCGTTCGTGGCGGTAGAAGGTCAGCAGGCCTGCGGCGCTGGAGATCGCGAGATAGCGCCAGTCGAGCACTGAGACCGGCGGCGTCGCGCCCAGCAGCACGTCGCGGACGATGCCGCCGGCGGTGGCCGCAGCGAACGCCAGCACCAGCACGCCGAACAGGTCGAGGCGATGGCGCACCGCCACCAGCGCGCCGCTGATCGCGAACGCGAAGGTGCCGACGAAATCGATGATCGCGATGAAGGTGGAGGTCATGATCCGTTCGCCCGAGGTGCGCGGGGGAGGGTAGGCGGTCAGCGTGCCCCGGGGAAGCGCCTTGTTTGCCGGGAGCATTGTTCTCCTGGACAACGGGATCGGGCCATCATTCTGATGGCTGATGGGAGGCCGGCTCCCGGTCGCGTGCGACTTCGGAGGGGCCGCAGTGCCCCGGGCAGGGGTCGCGCACCGCTCGGGCAGACGTCCCTGTCCGCACTCGCGGCCGCGGCACATCCCTGTGCCGCTTGCGCAACCCCTGCCCGGAACACTGCGGCGCGTCGGCGTCCGTTCCGCGCCTTCGGGGGCGGGTGCGGCGATGTCTTCCAGGTGTCCAACCGCGGTCGAAGACTTTCGATAGGGGCTGCCGTTGCGCGGAGCAGCGTAGGCGCGGGGGGCGCCCGGGGTCCGATGCTTCGCGGCACCGGCACATCGCTTTGCCGTTCTGGAACTGCTGCTTTCGGAGATCGCAGCACGAGCAGCGATGAGCCGTGCCCTGGCGCCCGGGGATCGCGGCAAGCAAGACATGGATGTCTTGCGCGCGAGTGAGGGCAGGATGCCCTGACCGAGCGGAAAGCGATCCCCGGGCGCCAGGGCGCGGCGTCCATCCGGAGCCCCGAAAAGAGAGTGTTCCATCGCGCGCCCATTTCTCCCTCGTTTGGGGAGAAGAACAAAAAAGCCCCCGCTTGCGCGGGGGCTTCCGACGACGGGGAGACGCCGGATCAGTTGCTGGACGGCAGGGAAAGATCCGTATCCGGCGCGATCGCGCCGACCGCCGAGGGGGTGGTCATCAGGTCGTGGTTCCACTTGTCGCCCTCGACCTTGAAGTGGGCCGCCGCACCGAGCAGCACCGCCTCGATCAGGTTGTGGTTGACGTAGGCGTACATGCCGGGCTGGCGGAAGGTGTACAGCGCCGCGCCCGCCGAACCGCCGCGGATGAACCAGGTCTCCAGGTCCTTGAGCGGGGCGTTGTTGAACTTGCCTTCCTCCCAGACGTAGTCGCCATGCCCGCCGATCAGGTGCGGACGGGTGTCGCGGTTGGCCTGCGAATGCACCATCAGCACGGTCTCGCCGACCTTGCTCTTCATCGCGTTCTCGCCCGTCAGGGCGCCGGCGGCACCGTTGAAGACCACGTGCGAGGGCACCAGGCCGCGCATCGCCGCAAGCGTGTCCGGCAGCGATTCGGCATGCGAACTGTAGGCCTTGAAGTTGCCGTCGGCATCGCGTGGGATGTAGAACTCGGTCTCGCCGATGTAGTAGGCGCGGTCGTAGCGCAACGCCTTCCCGTCGCCGTCCTTCAGCCCGTCGCGCGGCAGCACCATGATCGTGCCGTGCATACCCGCTACCACGTGCCAAGGGATCATCGGGCCGCCCGGGGCGCAGTGGTAGACGAAGGTGCCGGGGCGCGTGGCCTTCCAGCGCAGGGTGACTTCCTCGCCGGGCTGGACCACGGTCAGGTCGCCGCCGCCCATCGCACCGGTCGCGGCGTGGAAGTCGATGTTGTGGGGCATCGTGTTGCTGGCCAGGTTGACCAGCGTGACTTCGACGTAGTCGCCCTCGTGGACCACCATCAGCGGACCGGGGATCGAGCCGCCGAAGGTCATCGCATGCATCTTCGTGCCCTCGCCGTCGATGGTGATCTCCTTCTCGACGATGGGCAGGGTGAACTGCACGACCTTCGGGCCGCCCTTGGCGACCTGGTCGTGTTCATGCACCAGCGGGGGGCGCTTGAGCTGGACCTGCTGGCGCGGCAGGGCCGCCAGGTCGGATGCCTGGTCGAGCGTGCGGTTGACCAGCTCCAGCGCGTCGACCGCATGGGCGGGCGAAGGCGCGCCGGCGGCCGCGAGGGCCAGTGCCGATGCCAGTAGGGTCGTCTGCAGCAGTTTCATGAGGCTCTCCTCGATGTCCTCGGGTGTCTGGAGGCATCGTGGGGCCGGGGCGCCGGGAAGCACTTGATCCGCGTCAAGCAGGAGCCCGCACCGCGTGCTGCATGCGCCGCAGTTGCGGCCGGCTTGACGTGGATCAAGCCGGCGGGATCAGCCGCAGGGCTTGTCCTTCGCGAACGGGTTGAGCCGCCGCACCCAGCTGTCGCCGCAGTCGATGTCGACCGGCGCGATCTCCGCGGCTCGCGCCGCGGCGCGGCGCGCTTCCCCGTCGCGACGCGCCTGTTCGACGGCGGTGATCCGGGCACGGATCTGCGGCAGGGCCGCCACCGCCGCGCGCTCGCCTTCGAGGATCGCGGCGTTGCGCTGCTCGAAGCTCACCGGACCGATCTCGTTGACCTGCGGCCGGATGACCACGTCGGCGCGCGCGAGCTCCTGCCGGCCGAGGGTCTGGCCCATGATCGTGATCGACTGGTTGACAATGCCGGCCATGCCGGTCGGCGTGCTGCCGCCGGCCTTGCTGGAGATGTCGATGGCGATGACGATGTCGGCGCCGAGCTGGCGCGCCGCATCCACCGGCACCGGGCTGACCACGCCGCCGTCGACGTAGCTGCGCTCGCCGATGCGGGTCGGCTCGAACACGCCCGGCACGCTGCTCGAGGCGCGCACCGCCTGGCCGGTGTTGCCGCGCACGAACACCACGCGGTCGCCGGTGTCCAGTCGTGTCGCGACCGCTGCGAACGGCTTCTTCATGCGTTCGATCGGGAGCCTGCCGACCTCCGCGTTCACGTAGTCCTGCAGCGCCTGGCCCTGCACCAGGCCGCCGGAGAACAGGCGCACGTCGCGCAGGGTCGATTCGTCCAGCGCCACCGCCCGCTCCTGGATGCGGAACGGGTCCATGCCGCTGGCGTAGAGCGCGCCGACCACGCTGCCGGCGCTGGTGCCGGCGACCACGTCGGCGCGGATGCCGTTGGCTTCCAGCATCTTGATCGCGCCGATATGGGCGAAACCCTTGGCCGCGCCGCCACCGAGCGCCAGCCCGATGCGCGGGGGCGGCGCCGGTGCCGCGGGTGCGACCGGGACGGGCGCCGGCGGCATTTCCGCGCGCGGCGCATCGCGACCGGCACAGGCCGCCAGCAGCAGGAGCAGCAGCGGCGCGAGCCAAAACGGGGAGGGCGCGGGCGAGGTCGGGCGCATGCGGATCATCGTCGGGGAGCGCGGCGAGGATAGCGTCCATGGGCCTGTCGCCAGCTGAAGCGGCGACGGGCGATGAGCCCCGGCCGGCGCGCAGGCATGAAAAAGGCCGGTTTCCCGGCCTTGTTCATCGCATGTCGATTGGTGGAGCCAGGGAGGATCGAACTCCCGACCTCGTCATTGCGAACGACGCGCTCTCCCAGCTGAGCTATGGCCCCACGGCGGACGCGATTATACGGATGTGGGGGCGGTGTCGCCAGCCGCCTCCAGCAGCGGCGACAGCGACGGTTCGAGCTGGGCGCGGCGCCAGCCCGAGAGCACGCCGGGCCAGTCCTCGCCGTCGAGCAGCGATTCCAGCCAGCGCCGCGACGCCAGCACGCCATCGGGCAGCCCCAGTTCGATGCTGCGCGCGGAGACCGCGTCCTGGAGGCGCCGCAGGGCCTTGCGGTCGCGCTCGCTGGTGCGTGGCTCCGGGGCCTCGTCCTCGTCGGGCAGCGGCGTCTCCAATGCGCTCCACACCGAACCGGCTAGCTTGCGCGGGGCCTTGGGGTGCGCGTCGAACAGGCGCTCGAGCGCAGCGCGGTCGGCCGGCGCCTCGCGCGCCAGGGTGGTCGCCAGCTCGTTGTCCAGCACCCAGTTGCGCGGCCGGTCGCTGCGCCGCGCCTGCGCATCGCGCCAGCGCAGCAGCCGCAGCAGGCGGCGGCGGGCCGCAACGTCGAGGAACTGCGCGCTGCGCAGGGACAGGTGCGGCCAGCGCTCGCCCTCGTCGTTGCGAGCGCCGTCCAGCAGCCGTGCGCAGTCCTCGGCGAACCAGTCATCGCGACCGAGTGCGCGCAGCTTCGCCGACAGCGCGTCGTGCAGCGCGAACAGGTGGCGCACGTCCTCGGCGGCGTAGTCGAGCTGCGCCGGCGAAAGCGGGCGCTTCATCCAGTCCGAGCGGGTTTCGCCCTTGTCGACCGCGATCCCGAGCAGGTCCTGCACCAGCCGCTGGTAGCCCAGGCCGGCGCCCACGCCGGCCAGCCCCGATGCGATCTGGGTATCGAACAGAGGGTCGGGTACGACGCCGCAGGTCTGGCGCAACGCCACCAGGTCCTCGCTTGCGCTGTGCATGATCTTGACGATGGACCGGTTCGCCAGCAGCGGTGCGAGCGCTTGGGCCATGCCGCCCACGAGCATGTCGACCAGCAGGATCGTCGGCGCGCCGGGTGCGGGCGCCTCGATGGCGACCTGCACCAGCGACAGCTGCGGCCAGTAGGTCCGCTCGCGGATGAATTCGGTATCGATCGCCACCCGCGTGGTCGCCTCGGCGAGCTGCGAATGGAGGACGGCGGGGTCTGCGACCCAGATCACTGGCGATGACGACATGGGGCGGCAGCCTAACGGCGGGCGGGGCGGGATGGCAATCCTGAAACCGGCCGGACCGGAGAAGGGCGCCCGCTGCGCGCCGCTCGTCGCGATGGCTTAATCTGGTGCGGATGCCGTCGAGGAAGTCCGGTTCTTTGCGTGTGGCCTGGATCGCGCTGGCGGTGTGCGCCGTGTGCTTCGCGGGTTGCGCGCGCGATCCCGCGGATGCGGAGGATGCGGCTGTGGAAGCGGCCGCCACAGTCGACGAGGTCCCCGCGGCCGGCACAGGCAGCGTCACCATCAGCGGCGACGACAGCGTGGCCGGGAGCCTGACCTGGCGGGTGCCGGCGGTCGACCTGGCCGAGGCAAACGTGGGCGACCTCCGGCGACGGGCCACCGCCGCGCTCACGGAGGGGCGGCTGTACGAGGACGCCGACGCTGCGATTCCGATCTACCTGGCGTTGTCGACACGGCCCGAGCACAGCCGTTTCGCCGAGGCGGGCCTGCGGCGCGCACTGCGAAGCGTGCTCGAAGAGGGCGATGCCGCGCTCGCCGGGGCCGACGCCGGCGAGCCGGATGCGCTCGATCGCGCCAGACGCGCGGCCGCGGTGGCACGCACCGTCGACGGCGACGACGAGGCGGTACTCGATTTCCTGCAGCGCATCGACGTGGCCGAACGCGTGCGTGCGCTCGACGAGGCCGGAGAACGCGCGCTCGCGCAGGGCCGGCTGGGGGAGGAGGGCGGCGGCGCGCTGGCCGCGTTCCGCGAGGCGCTCGAGCTGCAGCCTGCGCAGCCGCGCGCCATGCAGGGGCTGGCCGCCGTCGAAAGCGCCCTGATCCGGCGCGCCGAGGCGGCTGCGGAATCCGCGGACTTCGATGCGGCGCTGCGCTGGCTGGCGCACGCGGCCGAGGTGCGTCCCGATGCCGGCCTGGAAACGGTCGTCGATGCGCACGCCCGCATCGCCGGCATGCGCGCCACGCGCATCGCCCGCCTGCGCGACCTCGGCATCGCGGCCCTGCCCAAGTTCGGCGGCGTGGACGTCGCCCGGCGGCACCTGGCCGAGATGCTCCGCATCGCCCGCCCGGGCGATCCGGCGGCCTCCGAATTGCGCGAGCGCATCACCCTCGCCGTACATTACGGGATGTACGCGCCGGGGCAGGTGTTCACCGATGCGCTCGGCACCGGCGGGCGCGGCCCGCAGATGGCGGTGGTGCCGCACGGTGCGTTCACGATGGGCGCACGCGACGGCGAAGCCGGCGCCAGCGACTACGAGCGTCCGGCGCACCCGATCCGCTTCGAGCGCGGCTTCGGCATGTCGATCCGGGAGGTCACCGTGGGCCAGTTCCGGCGATTCATCGCCGCGACCGGGCACCGCACCCGCGCCGCGCGCCGCGGCTTCTCGATGGTGTACGACGAACGCAGCGGCAACTTCGTGCGGCGCAGCGGGGTCGACTGGCACTCCGATTACCTGGGCCGACCCGCCGACGACGGCCTGCCCGTGATCCACGTCAGCGCGCGCGATGCGCAGGCCTACGCGGAATGGCTGTCGGCGCAGACCGGCAAGCGCTACCGGCTGCCGAGCGAGGCGGAGTTCGAGTACGCGCTGCGCGCCGGGGGCGAAGGGCGCTATCCCTGGGGCGATGGGGATCCGCCGGCGCGCGCGGCGAACACCACCGGCTCGCTCGACCGGTCGCCGGCAGGCAGGACCTGGACGAACGCGTTCACCGGCTTCGGCGACGGATACTGGGGGCCGGCGCCGGTGGGTCGCATGGAACCGAATGCATGGGGCCTTCACGACCTGGCTGGCAACGTCAGCGAGTGGGTGGCCGACTGCTGGCATGATGGATACCGGCGGGCGCCGAAGGACGGCTCGGCCTGGATCAACCCGGGCTGTCGCGACCAGGTCATCCGCGGCGGTTCCTGGGCGAGCTCGCCGGCGCAGACGCGCTCGGCGTGGCGCGCGCCGGCGAACGTGGACACCACCAATGCCCGGCTCGGCTTCCGCGTCGTGCGCGACTTGTGATGCAGCGGAGGCAGGGCGATGCGACGTGACCCGTTCGGTGGCCGCCACGGACGACAGTCCGCAGGGCGCAAGCGCGGCATCAACCCGCGCTTCATCATCCTGCTGCTGTTCGCCGGCTACGGCGTCTACTACTGGTTTTCCAACCAGGCGGTCGATGCGGTCACCGGCGAGTCGGTGCTGATCGACAAGGGCCTGTCGATCGAGGACGAGAAGGCGCTCGGCCTGCAGGCCTACCAGGAGATCCTGTCGCAGGAGCAGCCGGTCGATCCCAATTCCCAGATCGCGCGCCAGGTGCGCAGCATCGCCGAGCGCCTGGTCGCCAAGGTGCCGGAGGTCGAGGCTGCGCTCGCGGCCGAACACGACCTGCCGGCGCCGACGTTCTCGCGCGGCTTCGAATGGGAGGTCAACGTCATCCAGTCCGAGCAGGCCAACGCCTTCTGCCTTCCCGGCGGCAAGATGGCGGTGTACACCGGACTGGTGCCGGTGGCGCAGAACGAGAATGCGATGGCGGTGGTGATGGGGCACGAGATCGCGCATGCGCTGCTGCGCCACGGCGCCCAGCGCATGGCCCAGCAGAAGCTCACGCAGGTCGGGCAGATGGCCGGCGCGATGAGCGGCATGGACCCGCAACAGCAGCAGATGATCATGGCCGCGATGGGCTATGGCTACCTGTTGCCGTACGCGCGCAAGCACGAGATCCAGGCCGACGAGGTGGGGCTGATGCTCGCCGCGGCCGCCTGCTTCGATCCCCAGGAGGCGGTGCCGCTGTGGGAGCGGATGGGCGAAGCCAGCGGCGGCCAGGCGCCGCCCGAGTTCTCCTCCACCCACCCCAACCCCGGCACCCGCATCGCCAACCTGCAGTCGCTGATGCCCAAGGCGCTGGATTACCGCAAGCGCTTCTGCACGGAGGCAGCCGGCGCCGCTCGCTAGCGCCCGGGTGTCGATCGCCTGGGGATTGCCCGGCCAGTCGCGGCCGGATGGAGCCTGCCGGCTCAGAACGCCATGTACAGGCCGCCGTTGACCGGGATGTTGGCGCCGGTGATGTAGCCGGCCCCGTCGTCGCTCAGGAACTCGACGGTGCGCGCGATCTCGTCCGGATGGCCGAGGCGGCCGACCGGGACCTTGTCCACGATGCCCTGGCGGATCTCGTCTGGAATCGCCGCCACCAGCGCGGTCTCGCAGTAGCCCGGCGAGATCGAATTGACGGTCACGCCCTTGCGCGCCACCTCGCGCGCGAGCGCCATGGTGAAGCCGTGCATGCCGGCCTTGGCGGCGGAATAGTTGGTCTGGCCGAACTGGCCGGTCTGGCCGTTGACCGAACTGATGTTGACGATGCGGCCGAAGCCGCGTTCGACCATGCCGCCGATCGCGTGCCGGCACAGGTTGAACACGCTGTCGAGGTTGACCGACAGCACCGCGTCCCATTGCGCGCGCTCCATCTTGCGCAAGGTGGTGTCGCGGGTGATGCCCGCGGCGTTGACCAGGATGTCGAGCGGGCCGTGCGCGGCCTCCACGTCGCGCACGAAGGCCTCGCAGGCATCGAAATCGGACACGTCCAGCGCCGCGAAGTGGATATCGAGGCCGTCGACCTCGTGCTCGAAACGCGCGATCCGCTCGGGGTTGCCGCCGAGGTCGGCGGCGACGACGCGGCGACCGGCGCGCGCCAGCGCGATACAGATGGGCGTGCCGAGTCCGCCGATGCCGCCGGTGACGACGGCCAGTCGTTTGCTCATGGGGATGCTGTGGAGAGGGGAAGAAAAGTCGAACGGCCGTCGCCGGCCGCGTGTCGCGGACGATCAGCGGCCGCGCTTGTTGTCCGGCGGGCGCCGGTCCGGGTCCGGCTTCTGGCCGACGCTGCCGGTCAGGTTCTTCTGGAACTCCTTCCACAGCTCCATGTTGCGCTCGGTGAGCTGGTTCATCATCGCCCACGGCGTCTGCCCGAGCACACCGCCCATCTGCTGGCGGAACTGCTGCTGCTGGTCGAGGAACACCTGCATCGAGCGTTCCAGGTAGCTGCCCATGAACCCCTGCAGCGAATCGCCGTAGAAGCGGATGATCTGGCTGAGCAACTGGGTCGAGAGCACCGGCTCGCCGTCGGACTCGTGCTCGGCGATGATCTGCAGCAGGACCGAGCGGGTGAGGTCGTCGCCGGACTTGGCGTCGCGGACCTCGAACTCCTCGCCGTCGACGATCAGCTGGCGCACGTCCTCGATCGTGATGTAGCTCGAGATCTCGGTGTCGTACAGGCGGCGGTTGGGGTACTTCTTGATGATCCGGGTCGAAGCCATTGGAACGGATGCCCGAAGGATGGTGCCGCGCAGCATGGCGCAGCGCAGCACGGCTTGCAAGCCGACGCGTTCAGGCCTCTCGGCGCGGATGCCGCCGTGCCGGCGGGCGGGACCGCGTGCTGCGCAACATACGGGCGCGTCCGGTGCGGAAGTGGGCAGCAAGAAGGCCGGCATCGCCGGCCTTTTCGCTGTCGCAGCAGCGGCCCGGGTTTCCGCTACCAGCCCATGTGGTGGCCGCCGTTGATGTCGAGGTTGGAGCCGGTGATCCACGCGGCCTGTTCGTCCACCAGGAAGGCCACCGCGTAGGCGATCTCCTCGGGCTTGCCCAGGCGCCCGGTGGGGATGTCGGCGGCGATCTTGGCGCGCACTTCCTCGGGCACCGCCATCACCATGTCGGTGGCGACGTAGCCGGGCGAGACGGTGTTGACGGTGATGCCCAGCTTGGCGTTCTCGCGCGCCAGGGAGATGGTGAAGCCGTGCATGCCGGCCTTCGCCGCGGCGTAGTTGGCCTGGCCGTACTGGCCCTTGAGGCCGTTGATCGAGCTGATCTGGATGATCCGGCCCCATTTGCGCTCGCGCATGCCCTCGATGATCGGACGGGTGACGTTGAACACCGAGTTGAGGTTGGTGTTGATCACGTCGTTCCACTGCTCGGCCTTCATCTTGTGGAAGGTGCCGTCGCGGGTGATGCCGGCGTTGTTGACCAGGATGTCGATCGGGCCGAGGAGCCGTTCGACCTCGCGCACCATCGCCTCGGCCTCCGCCGGCGAGGTCACGTCGCCCTTGACCAGGGTGAAGTCGTAGCCGTCGGCCTTCATCTGCGACTGCCAGGCCCGGGCCTTTTCCTCGCTGCGGTAGTTGGTCGCGACCTTGTGGCCCTGATCCGCAAGCTTCTTGCAGATCGCCGTGCCGATTCCGCCGGTACCACCGGTCACCAGAGCCACCCGTGTCGTCATGTCCTGCTTCCTTCCCGTTTTCGCCGCCGCCGCGGCACCGGGGACAGTCTAGTCGCCGAGGGCGACAGTCGTGTTGTGCATCGCGGCGCGGAACGCGACCGGTGCGTGCGGGATCCGCGCCGGCTCGAAGGCGGCGATCGCGGCCGCGAGGAAGACTTCCGGCGAACCGGCGGCGCCGACCGCGCCCGGGTTCTGGCCGAGTACCCGCCAGGCCACGCGCAACGCAGGCAATGGCGCGCGCTCGTCCAGGGGCAAGGCGGCCTGCGACTTCGACAGCTTGCGCCCGGCCTCGTCGAGCACCAGCGGCAGGTGCGCGTAGCGCGGCGTCGGCAGCCCGAGGCGCCGCTGCAGCAGGATCTGGCGCGGGGTGGAATCGAGCAGGTCTGCGCCACGGGCCACGTCGGTGACGCCCTGCGCGGCGTCGTCGACGACCACCGCCAGCTGGTAGGCCCACAGGCCGTCGGCGCGGCGCAGGACGAAGTCGCCGACCGTGGAGGACACGTCCTGGCGCATACGGCCGTGGATCGCGTCGACGAATTCGATGGCCGTGCCGGCGGGGACGCGCAGGCGGATGGCCGGATCCGGACGCCGCGCGCCGGCGATGCAGCGCCGGTGGATGCCGCCGCTGCGGGCCAGTGCGGTGCGGCTGCAGTGGCAGACGAACGCGTCGCCGCTGTCCAGCAGCCGTTCCAGCGCTTGCAGATAGGCCGCGCCGCGGGTGCCCTGCCAGAGCACGGGGCCGTCGCCATGCAGGCCGAAGGCGGCCAGCGTCTGCAGTTGCGCCTGCGCCGCGCCCGGCACCTCGCGCGGTGGATCGAGGTCCTCGACCCGCACCAGCCATTCGCCGTCCGCACGCCGTGCCAGCAGCCAGCTGCCGAGCGCGGCGACCAGCGAACCGAAGTGCAGGGGTCCGGTGGGCGAGGGCGCGAAGCGGCCGCGATAGGCGATGGAGGCGGGCATGGACGGCGGCTGAATGGTTCGGCGGGCGGACGCCGCCCGGCACGATGATCGCCGCGCGCGACTTGAATTTCACCTCCGGCAACCATAATCGTTGCAGACGACGGGCAATCACGACACCCGACTCCCGAAGAGACCCGACCATGTTCAAACGCATCACCCTGTTCCTGCTGACCAACCTCGCGGTGCTGGCTCTGGTCAGCATCGTCATGGCGATCTTCGGCGTGAACCCCTCGACCTTCGCCGGCCTGCTGGTGTTCGCCGCGCTGTTCGGTTTCGGCGGTTCGCTGCTGTCGCTGTTCCTGTCGAAATGGACCGCCAAGCGTTTCAGCGGCGCGCTGGTGATCGCGCAGCCGCGCAACGAGACCGAGCGCTGGCTGGTCGAGACGGTGCGGCGCCAGGCGCAGGCCGCGGGCATCGGCATGCCCGAGGTGGCGGTCTACGACGCACCGGAAATCAACGCCTTCGCCACCGGTGCCAACCGCAACAACGCGCTGGTCGCGGTCTCGACCGGCCTGCTGCGCTCGATGGACCGCGACGAGGCCGAGGCGGTGCTGGGGCACGAGGTCGCGCACGTCGCCAACGGCGACATGGTGACGATGGCGCTGCTGCAGGGTGTGCTCAACACCTTCGTGATCGTGCTCGCGCGGGTGGTGGCGCGTGCGCTCAGCCAGTACATGGGCCGCGACATGGGCGGGATGGCGTATTTCGCCGTGGTGTTCGCCCTCGACATGATCTTCGGCCTGTTCGCGAGCATGATCGCGATGTGGTTCTCGCGCCATCGCGAATTCCGCGCCGACGCCGGCGGTGCGGCCCTGGCCGGCAGGCACAAGATGATCGCCGCGCTCGAGCGGCTGGCGCAGAACCACGGCCAGAACACGCTGCCCAAGCAGATCGCCGCGTTCGGCATCAGCGGCGGCATCGGCCACGGCCTCAAGCGCCTGCTGATGAGCCATCCGCCGCTGGAAGAGCGCATCGCCGCCCTGCGCGCCGCGCCGCCCGAGGCACTGCGCGAGGGCGTGCTGGTGTGAGGAGCCGTGATTGGTGACTGGTGATTGGGCGCCCTCCGGGCCCTGTCAATCCGTCATCGACGAAAACGCAGAAAGGCGCGGACTTCCGCGCCTTTCGCTTTTCTCGAATCACCAATCACGAATCACCAGTCACCAGTCACCAATCACCAATCACGAATCACGAATCACGAATCACCACACGTCCATCACTCGAAATCGTAATTCATCACCGGGCTGGCAGTGGCCAGGAAGTGGCCCTCGACGTAGTCCACGCCCGACGAGAACAGGATCGACATGCTGGCCGCGTCCTGCACGTATTCGGCGATGGTGCGGATGCCCAGTTCCCGCGCGCGCTTGGCGATGTCGCGCACCCGCGCCTGGTTCTCCTCGTTGCGCGGCAGGTCCTCGATGAAGCTGCGGTCCATCTTGAGGATGTTCGGTTTCAGGTGCGCCAGCAGCTGGAACGAATCCAGGCCGACGCCGAACTGCTCCAGCGCGAGCCGGCAGTCGAAGCGGCCGATCGCATCGGCGAAGGACTGTGTCGCCTTCAGGTGGGTGAACACCTTGGCCTCGGGCAATTGCAGGACCAGGTACTCGCCCGGGACCCCGTGCGCCAGCAACTGCTCGCCGATGAACGCGGCCAGCCCCGTGTCGTCGAGCGCGGCCTGGGTCACCTTGACCAGCAGCGTCGTCGGGCGATTGGACGCGATGCGCTGGCCGAGCACCGAGATCGCCTGGCCGATCACCGCCCGGTCGATTTCGCCGAGCAGGCCGTGCTCCTCGGCGATCTGCATGAAGTTGCCGGGCGAGATCAGCTGGCCGTCGCCCGGGTCCAGGCGCAGCAGCGTCTCGTAGGTCGCGCCGGTGTCGCCCTGCAGGTTGATGATCGGCTGGTAGTGCAGCACGAAGCGCTGGTTGTCGAGGGCGTCGCGCAGGCGCGACACCCAGGCGCGCACGTGCTCCTCCTCGGCGCGGTCCATCGCGGCGGGGTCGAAGATCTCGTAGCGGTTGCCGCCCACGCCGCTGGACGATTCGGCGCCCTGGGTCGCCTTGGCCAGCACCTGGGAGACGCTGGCGATCTTCTCGCCGATCTGCACGCCGCCGATGCTGGCGGTGATCACGCTCGAGCGGGTGCCGATCGAGAATACGTCCGCGGAGAAGGCCGCGAGGATACGTTCGGCCAGCGCCGAGGTGCCCGCGTAGTCGCTGCCGCGGAGCAATACCGCCAGCGTGTGCTCGGAGAAGCGCGCGCCGATCGCGCGTCCGCCGAACTCCGCGTCGCGCAGCAGCGCCTGCAGCCGCTCGCCGATCGCGGCCAGCAGCGAGTCCGCCGAATCCAGGCCGATGTCCTGCAGCAGCCGGTGGTAGTGGTCGGGCTCGATCAGCAGCAGGCCGTGCTGGCCGTTGTTCTGGCCGGCGTCGTCGACCGCGTCCTCGAGCGACCGCAGGAAGGTCGGACGGTTGAGCAGGCCGGTCACCTGGTCGCGCTGGCGCAGTTCCTCCAGTTCCTGGGCCAGTTCGGGATCGAATTCCTGGCGGCGGAGCACCACCTGCAGGCAGGGTTCGCCCTCGTACTGGGCCTGGGTGAATTCCATCGAGGCCGGGAACCCGTTGCCCTCGAGGTCGCGTGCCTCGAGTTCGTAGCGCGGCGGCGGCGGTTCGCCCTTGGCGAGCGACCTGAGCAACTGCTTGAAATCCTCGACGTGCTGCGAGCCGACCATGTCCAGCAGCGACATCCCCTCGATGTCCTCGAAGCTGTCGTAGCCGAACATCTCCAGATAGGCGCTGTTGGCGCGGATGTGCATGCCTTCGTGCACGTAGGCGATGGGGTCGCGCGAGGACTCGATCAGTGCGTCGCAGCGGCGTTCGGTCTCGCGCAGGCGCGCCTCCAGGCGGCGCTGGGCGCGACGTGCCTCGAGGTCGTCCCATTCGTTGCGGACCTGGGAGAGGACCTGCTGCGGCCGGTGGCGGAGCGCGACGGCACGGGCCCCGGCGCTCAGGACCGCGTCGTATTGCGCCTCGTCGAGGCGTTCCGCGATCGCGATCACCGGCAGGTCCTTGCCGGTGCCCGTGACCAAGCTCATGGCGTCCTCGAACGTCAGCGACTGCGCCGCCAGCGCCGCCAGCACGAGGTCGGCGGGTCCCGCCAGCGCGGTGGTGAGTTCCTCCGCGGTGGCGGCCCGCACCGGGCGGACCGCGATCCCGGCATTGCGCAGGCCGCTGACCAGCGCCTCGGCGTCCTCGACGCGCTCGTCGACGATCAGCAGGCGCAGGGCGTTGTCAGGCTTCTTCGGCATGCGGTCCTCCGGTGGAAGCGGGGTTATGCCATGGCGCCGCGGGTCGCGTCCATTGCAGTGGGTTCACAGTGGGCGCTTGGACCCATCCCCGGCCACCTCGCGCACCAGTCGCGGCAGCAGGTAGCCGGGCAGGCGCGTGCGCAGGGCGGCGTGCAGGGCCAGCGCCTCGTGGTCGGGGACCTCGAAATGCGCGGCGCCGGCGACCCGGTCGAGCTGGTGCAGGTAATAGGGCAGCACCCCGGCGGCGAAGCCGCGTTCATGGAGCGCGGCCTGGGCGTCGACCGTATCGTTGACCCCGCGCAACAGCACGGCCTGGTTGAGCAGGGTCGCGCCGCAGGTGCGCAGCGCCGCGATCGCCGCATCGACCTGCGCATCGAACTCGTTGGCGTGGTTGGCATGGAGCACCACCACCACCGGCCAGGGCAGCGCCGACAGCCAGGCGAGGAGGACGTCGTCGACCCGTTCCGGCAGCACCACCGGCAGCCGGGTGTGGATGCGCAGGCGGCGGACGTGGGGGATGGCGGACAGCGCCCCGGTCAGCTCGGCGAGCTTGGACGTCGCCAGCGACAGCGGATCGCCGCCGGACAGGATCACCTCCTGCAGCGAGTCGTCGCCGCGCAGGGTGTCCAGTGCCGCGCGCCAGCCCGCCGCCGCCGCGGTCTGCTCGGCATAGGGGAAGTGCCGGCGGAAGCAGTACCGGCAATGGACCGCGCAACTGCCGGTGGCGACCAGCAGGGCGCGTCCGGCGTACTTGTGGATCACGCCGTGGCCGGCGCGGGCGGCGGCGTCGCCCACCGCGTCCAGCGAGAAGCCGGGGACCAGGCGCAACTCGGCATCGAGTGGCAGCACCTGGCGCAGCAACGGGTCGTTCGGATCGCCCGGGCGCATCCGGGCCGCGAAGCCGCGCGGCACGCGCAACGGGAATTGGGCGGCCGCGGCATCGGACACACCCGCCAGGCCGTCCAGGCCCAGCAGCGACAGCAGTTCGCGCGGGTCGCGGATGGCTTCGCGCCAGTGCTGCTGCCAGCCTCTCGGCTGCAGCCGGGCGGGGGCAGCAGGTATCATGGTGGTTTGCATGTCTTCGCCCGGCGCGCCGGACCTACCGATTCCCACATTCTAGCCGCCCGCGGGCGGTCCAGCAGGAGACCCCATGGCCAGTTTGGGCATGAACGACGTCAAGAACGGCCAGAAGATCCTGGTCAACAACGAACCGGCGATCATCACCGAGACCGACTACGTCAAGCCGGGCAAGGGCCAGGCGTTCACCCGCGTGCGCTACCGCCTGATCAAGTCCGGCCGGGTGCAGGAAATCACCATGAAGTCCACCGATTCGGTCGAAGCCGCCGATGTGGTCGATACCGACATGCAGTACCTGTACAGCGACGGCGAGTACTGGCACTTCATGAACCCGGAGAGCTTCGAGCAGGTGCAGTCCGACGAGGCCGGCATGGGTGGCGCGGAGAAGTGGCTCAAGGGCGAGGAAACCTGCGTGGTCACCCTGTGGAACGGCACCCCGATCATGGTGACCCCGCCGAACTTCGTCGAACTGAAGATCGTCGAGACCGACCCCGGCGTGCGCGGCGATACCTCGGGCGGCGGCGGCAAGCCGGCCAAGCTCGAAACCGGCGCGGTGGTGCGCGTGCCGCTGTTCGTCGGCCAGGACGAGGTGATCAAGGTCGACACCCGCTCCGGCGACTACGTCAGCCGCGTGAAGTGACGCAACGGCCCACGCGCCCCGCGCGTGGCTGCCGTTGCGTCATCCCGAGCCGCAGGCGAGGGATCTTCTCACGAGCGATGCGATACACCGGGCCCACGCGCACCGCGCGTGGCTGCCGTTGCGTCATCCCGAGCCGTAGGCGAGGGATCTTGTCAGGCCGACGCGGGTCGCCGCAGCCCGATTCCTCACCCGCTGCACGGATTCGGAATGACAGCTAGTGGGGAGGACCGGCTGGCAGCATCGCTGGCACCTGCTCCCGCCGGCCGCGGCGTTTTGTCATCCCGAGCCGTAGGCGAGGGATCTTGCCGGGCGGCCGACGCGGGTCGCCGCAGGCGGATTCCTCACCCGCTGTGCGGGCCCAGACTGACGGATACCGCGACCCGGCTCTTCGCGCAGGTCCGGTTCCGGACAGCGATGCCGGGCGATCCGTCATCCGCTTGGCGCCTACGGGATGACAGAATGGCGCGATGACGAACAACCAAACCCCCGATCCCTGCGACCTCCTGATCGAAGCCGGTTTCGTGGTCCCGGTCCAGCCGCATGGCGTGGTGCTCGAGGACCATGCCGTGGCGATCCACGATGGCACGATCGTCGCGCTCCTGCCCACCCCGGAGGCACGCCAGCGCTTCAGCCCGGCCGAAACGGTCGCGCGCCCGGACGCGGCGCTGATCCCCGGCCTGGTCAACGCCCACACCCACAATCCCATGACCCTGCTGCGCGGCGTCGCCGACGACCTGCCGCTCAAGGTCTGGCTGCAGGGCCACATCTGGCCGATCGAGGGCGCCGTGATCAGCCCGGCCTTCGTCGAGGATGGCGTGACCCTGGCGATCGCCGAACTGCTGCGCGGCGGCGTGACCTGCGTCAACGAGAACTACTTCTTCCCCGACGTGCAGGCGGCTACCTACCGGCGCCATGGCTTCCGCGCGCGCATCGGCCTGCCGGTGATCGACTTCCCCACCGCCTGGGCCGCGAGCGACGACGAGTACTTCGACAAGGCCGGCGCGGTGCACGACCAGTGGCGCGACGATCCGCTGGTGGCCACCGCGTTCGCGCCGCACGCGCCGTACACCGTCAACGACGCCAACTTCGAACGCATCCGGATGCTGGCCGACCAGCTCGACCTGCCGGTGCACCTGCACCTGCACGAGACCGCGCAGGAAGTGGCGCAGTCGATCGACGAGCACGGCCAGCGCCCGATCGCGCGCCTGGACCGGCTGGGCCTGGTCAACGACCGCCTGATCGCGGTGCACATGACGCAACTGACCGAGGCCGAGATCCACCTGTGCGCGGAGCGCGGCGTCAGCGTGGTGCACTGCCCCGAATCGAACCTGAAGCTGGCCTCGGGCTTCTGCCCGGCCTGCGCCCTGGCACGCGCCGGGGTCACGCTCGCGATCGGCACCGACGGCGCGGCCAGCAACAACGACCTCGACATGTTCGGCGAAACGCGCACGGCGGCGATGCTGGCCAAGGCGGTCGCCGGCGATGCCGCCGCACTGGATGCGTTCACCGCGCTGCGCGCGGCGACGCTGGGCGGCGCGAAGGCGATCGGCTTCGACCACCTGGTCGGCTCGATCGAGCCGGGCAAGCAGGCCGACCTGGCCTGCGTCGACCTCTCCGCGCTGGAGACCCAGCCGCTGCACCATGTCGTGTCGCAACTGGTCTACGCCACCGGCCGGCAGCAGGTGGGCGACGTCTGGATCGCCGGCAAGCCGAAGCTGCGCGATCGCTGGCTGGTCGACATGGATGCGACCCGCATCGTCGCCAACGCGCGCCAGTGGCGCGAGCGCATCGCCGCGGTCGTGCTGCCGTAGCGGCGTCGCCAGCCGAGGCGGCGATCACGGGGGCAGGGGAAGGGCGGCCTACAATGCGCAGGCACGTACAGGATCCCATTTCGATGACGACCTCGCCAGGCAGCGCCGCGGGCGCCAACTTCCACCAACAGGAACTCGACAAGTTCGGCGCCATCGCCAACCGCTGGTGGGACCCCGATGGCCCGCAGAAGCCGCTGCATGCGCTGAACCCGGTGCGGCTGGACTACGTGGCGCGACGCAGGCCGCTGCAGGGCGCCAGCGTGCTCGACGTCGGCTGCGGCGGCGGCCTGCTGAGCGAGGCGATGGCGAAGCAGGGCGCGCAGGTCACCGCGATCGACCTCGCCCCGGAGCTGGTCAAGGTCGCGCGCCTGCACGGGCTGGAATCCGGGGTGAAGGTGGACTACCGCGTGCAGTCGGTCGAGGACCTCTCCGCCGAGCGCCCGGAGGCATTCGATGCCGTGACCTGCATGGAGATGCTCGAGCACGTGCCCGATCCGGCGGCGATCCTGCGCGCCTGCGCCGCCCTGCTGCGGCCCGGTGGACACCTGTTCGTGTCCACCCTCAACCGCACCCCGACCGCGTTCGCGCTGGCGATCGTCGGCGCCGAGTACATCGCGCGCCTGCTGCCCACCGGCACCCACCGCTACAGCGAGTTCATCAGGCCCTCGGAACTGGCCGCGTGGTTGCGCGAGGCCGGACTCGAGCTCGAGGACGTCAGCGGCATGATGTACGAGCCCTGGCGCAACGCAGCGCGGATCGTCTCGCGCACGGACGTGAACTACCTCGCGTGTGCGGTGAAGCGGTGAAGCCGTGATTGGTGGTTGGTGATTGGGATGCACAATCCGGTCCGGCCAGGCTGCGGCGGGGCGCTTTGATGGGATCACGAACGAATTCGATCGAGTCCTGGCTCGACGTCTTCACGGCGCTCGCTGAAGCGCAATGCGAACAAGGGAAAAGCCGGGAAGCGGCATGGCAATGACCGGATCACGAATCACGAATCACCAATCACGGTCTTACCCCCGCGGCGTGCTGTTCGACCTCGACGGGACCCTGCTCGACAGCGCGCCGGACATGCTGGCCACGGTCAACCGCATGCGCGCGGTGCGCGGTCGTGCGCCGATGGTGCTCGAAGCGTTGCGCCCCCACGTCTCGCGCGGTGCGCGGGCGATGGCATCGGCCGCGTTCCCCGACGTGCCGCCCGAACAGGTACCGGAGCTGGTGCCCGAGTTCCTCGCCGTCTACCGCGAGGAACTGGGCCTCCACGGCCGGCCGTTCGAAGGCGTCGAGGCGCTGCTGGCGGAACTCGAGGGCGACGGCACGCGCTGGGGCATCGTCACCAACAAGCCCGAAACCCTCGCCCGCGACCTGTTGCCCGGCCTGGGCTGGGCATCGCGCTGCGGCGTGCTGGTCGGCGGCGACACCCTGGCGGAGCGCAAGCCGCATCCGCTGCCGCTGCTGCATGCGGCGCAGGCGCTCGGACTCGATCCGGGGAGCTGCGTGTACGTCGGCGACGACCGCCGCGACATCGATGCCGCGCGCGCCGCCGGGATGGCCTCGGTGGTGGCGCTGTGGGGCTACCGGCTGGACGACGACGATCCCGCCGCCTGGCAGGGCGATGCCATGATCGAGGCGGCTGCGGATCTGCTCGATCCGGCGGTCTGGCCCGGCCGCTAGGGGCGTTCGCGCAGATGGCGGAATCCGCATCGCTGGAGAGCTTCCTCGACAAGTGGCGCGCGCGCTGGCCGGAGTGGGGCGTGCTGCTGGTCTTCGTGCCGCGCGGGCAGCGGGTGGCGGCGGCAGCCTGGTATTGCCTGCTGCAGGAGCTTGCGGATGCGGCCTGGGGCGGCGGCGATCCCACGCCGGGCCTCGCCAAGCTCGCCTGGTGGCAGGAGGAACTGCGCGGCTGGGCGCGCGGCGCGCGTCGTCATCCACTGGGCGATGCCCTGCAGAAGCAGCAGGCGCCGTGGGAGGCCCTGGGACGGGCGCTGACGGTGCTGCCGGCAACGCGCTCGCCGGAATCCGCCGAAGGGGATGTCGACGCGTTGCGCGCGTTCGCCGTCCAGTTGCTGGCGTGCGAGGCGGCGATGTTCGGAGGGCGCGGGCCGGACGACCACGTGGTCGTGGATGTAGTCGCGGGGCTGCGCGCCGAGCGGTCGCTGGTGCAGGGCGATCCCGGGATGGCCACGGGCCTGCGCCCCGGGTTGCGGCCTTGCGCACCGTCCCGGCCACGGCGTCTGCAGCAGGTGGTGGTGCGGGAGCGCCTGCGCCTGATGGAAGGGGGCGGTCCCAGTGCGCGTCCGGCGTCCTTGCGCATGCTGTTGGCGGGCTGGCGCGCCGCCCGCGGCTGAGGCAACGCTGCGTTGCGTGGGCGATCCGCAGGGAGCCGGTAAACTAGGCGCCTCCTTCCCCGAACGGTATCCCGTGACCCAGACCCCAGCCCACAGCCTGCCCGACGTCGCCGGCGATGCCGCCAGCGCCGCGCGCGCGCTCGACTGGGTTGGGATGGACCGGATCGCGCTACCGCTGCGGATCGCAGTGGCCGACGGTGCGGCGCCGCTGCTGGCCCCCGCCTCGGTCGACGTGGCCGTCGACCTGCGCGATCCCGATGCCCGTGGTATCCACATGTCGCGCCTGTACCTGCGGCTGCAGGACGCGCTCAGCGCGGAGCCGGCGGGTCACGCCGCCCTGCGGCGCGTGCTGCAGGACTGCATCGATTCGCAGCAGGGCCTGTCCACGCGCGCCCGGATTGCCATCCGCTACGGGCACCTGCTGCGGCGCCCGGCGCTGGCCAGCGACCACAGCGGCTGGAAGAACTACCCGGTGGAGGTGCGAGCGGAGCTGGCCGATGGACATTTCGCGCTGGACCTGGCGTTCTCCGTGGAGTATTCGAGCACCTGTCCCGCGTCCGCCGCGTTGTCGCGGCAGATGAACGCGCAGCGCTTCGCCGCGGACTTCTCCGCCGCCACGCCGCTGTCCACGGGGGTGGTGCGCGACTGGCTGGCCTCGCCGCGCGGCCTGGCCGCGACCCCGCACGCGCAGCGCAGCCGCGCCGACGTCAGCGTGCGCCTGCGTCCCGCCTTCGACCAGTTGCCGCTGGCCGAGCTGGTGGACGCGATCGAGGCCGCGCTCGGCACCCCGGTGCAGACCGCGGTCAAGCGCGAGGACGAGCAGGCCTTCGCCGCGCTCAACGCCGCCAACCTGATGTTCTGCGAGGACGCCGCGCGGCGGGTGGCGGCGGCACTGGCCGGGGACGCGCGGATCGAGCGCTTCGATGCCACCGTGTCCCATTTCGAGAGCCTGCACGCGCACGACGCGGTCGCAAGGGTGAGTTCCTCCCCACGCTGAAAGGTGACGGGGGCACGATCCCCGCGTGATCCCGATCGGCTACGATCGCGCCCATGGGGGATCCGTGGCGCCCGAGGTGGCGGCGCAGTCTTGGACTGTGCTTCCTGCTGCTTTGGTCGACTGCCTTGGGGGCGGTCGAGCTGACCGTGCGCGAGTTGCGCGACGACCCTCCCGCCGCCGAGGTACTGGGCGGGCAGCATGATGCGAATCTGCAGCCGCCCCGGGAGCGGGCGACGATCCAGCAGACCGCGCGCGAGACGCAGTGGTGGCGGATCGATGCCGCCGCCCCGGTCGCGGCCGACACCTCACCGAAGCTGGTGCTGCGCTCGCCGTTCCTGTATCGGGTCGAGGCCTGGGTGCCCGGCGCCGATGCGCCGACGCGGCACGCGCTGTACGGCGCACATGCCGACGACCGCTACTCCGCCCGTGCCCTGGTGGTCGATCTGCCGGCGGGGATCCCGGCCGGCGACCCGGTCTGGCTGCGGATCGAGCACCGCTCGACCATGCTCACGGCGGTCTCGGTGGAAACGCTCGACGACGTCCATCGCCAGGACCTCGGCCACGTCGCATGGCGCTCCCTCGTGCTCACCAGCCTGGCGGTGCTGGTGATCCTGGCGCTGGCGTTCTGGGGCGGTACCGGCGAACGCAGCTATGGTTACTTCGGCGCGATGCTGCTGTGCGCGGTCGGCTACCTGGCGGCGATCGGAGGCGACCTGCGCTGGCTGCCCTGGGCCGACATGGTGTTCGGCACCAGCGCGCAGACGAACCGCCTGTTCGGCTGCACCGGCATCGTGTTCAGCAACCTGTTCCAGCGCAGTTACCTCGACCTGCCGCGCAAGCTGCCGTGGTTGGACCGGTTGCTGGGCGTGGGCACCGCGGTGGCGGCGGTTTCGGCCGTCTGCACGCTGTTCGGCGACTGGCCGGTGTTTTCGATGGCGGGCAACTTCGCACTGCTGTATTCGGCGGTGGTCCTGGTGGTGGCGAGTGGCGTGCTGTCGATCGGAGGCGATCGGGTGGCCCGCGTGGTGCTGGCGTCCTGGATCTGGTTGTGCGCCTTCTCGTTCATGGCCGCGGCGCAGATGCTGGGCCTGTGGTCCGGGCCGGCGTGGCTGGGGCAGGGTCTGGCGGGCAGCTTCGTGATCGCCAGCCTGCTGCTGGCCATCGGTCTGCTCGACAAGCTGCTGCAGTTGCGCCGCGACCGGGACCACGCCAACCGCCAGGCGGTGATCGATCCGGTCACCAAGGCGATGAACCGGCAGGGCATCGAGGAGCGGCTGTACCGCGAGGTGGAGGATGCACGCGAACAGGGCGCGCCGCTGTCGATCGCCTTCATCGACGTCGACCGGTTCAAGGAGATCAACGACCGCCACGGCCACAGCGTCGGCGACCAGTGCCTGCGCATCGTGTCCTGGCGGCTGCGCAACCAGTTGCGCCGCAACGAGGCCATCGGCCGCTACGGCGGCGACGAGTTCCTGGTCGTGCTGCCGGGCCGGCGCCAGGACGAGGCGCTGTCGATCGCCGAGCGCATGCGCATCTCGGTGAACTGCCGCCCGCTGTCGATGGCGGAGCTGGAACTCCTCGCCACGCTCAGCATCGGCGTGGCGGAACTCGAACCGGGCGAATCGATGGCCAGCCTGTTCGAGCGCGCCGATGCCGCGCTGTATGCCAGCAAGTCGGCGGGACGCGACCGCGCCAGCGCGGCGGCCCCGCAGGAAGGATTGTGGACCGTCTGAACCGAGGAGAGCGAAATGGACACCAACACCACGCCCGACGCGCCACCGCTGCCGCTGGCGGACCTGCAGACCGGCGACATCCTGCTGATGCTCGGCGAAGGTCCGCTGTCGGAGCTGATCGCCTGGGCCAGCGACGGCGCCTACAGCCATGCGGCGGTGGTCGCGGACGGCGGCGACCTGATCGAGGCGGCGGCCTCCGGCGTGAGGCGCTATCCGCTGGCGCAGCGGATCGCCGACCAGGCGAACTACCATTTCATCGACGCCTACCGCATGCTCGGAGACGGCGGCGGTCCGCTCGAACCTGCCGACCTCGCCGACATCCTGGCCAAGGCCGAGTCGCTGCTCGGGATCCCGTACCCGATCGACCAGTTGGCGCTGCTCGGCGCGATCATGGCGGTGCGCGGCAAATGGCCGGTGCACCCGTGGGCGCGGCTGCTGGTGCGCGTGGCCCTTGACCACGCGCTGCCGGACTCCACCGGGGGCATGGTCTGCAGCGAGGTGGTGTATCGCGCCTATGCCGAATGCGCGGCGACCCCGCCCGGGCGACTGGCACCGGAGATCGTGGTCGGCGCGCGCGGCACGGCGCCCTTTCCCGACATCGACTGGAAGGCGCTGTTCGACGAGATCTGGCCGCTGCTCCGGCCCGGCGGGCGGCAGTCGCTGCAGGCGCCGCGCAACCAGCTCAACGCGATGAAGAGCGTCGACCTTGCAGGGCTGGGCGAGGCGGACGGATCGCTGCGCCCGGTCTCGGACGACGAACTGGAGCTGGCACGGCAGGCGGTGCTGGCGCAGTCGGCGCACGTGGTGGCGAACGAGGGCGCGGATGCATTGCTGCGCACCGGCGCCGGGCCGGTGGACCCGAAGCCGAACCCGCGGCTGGTATCGCCCGAGGATCTGGCGGACTCGCCGAGCGTCGCCCGGCTGGGCCGCCTGATGCAGCGAGCATCCGCCGCTTGAGCACCTCCGCCGATCCGCGCCGTCGACTCCAGTCCTGCGATATGGCTGAACGCGTCGCCACGCGCGACACAAGCACGTAGCCCGGGTAAGCGAAGCGCACCCGGGATGGGACGGCAGGCGTGCCGGGAACGGCGCAGGCGCCCCGGATGCGGCCTTCGGCCTTATCCGGGCTACGGCCGCCACACCACGTAGCCCGGGTAAGCGCAGCGCACCCGGGTGGGAGGATGCGGGCGCACCGCGAATCTGCGCAGGCGCCCCGGATGCGGCCTTCGGCCTTATCCGGGCTACGGCCGCCACACCGCGTAGCCCGGGTAAGCGAAGCGCACCCGGGATGGGGCGGCTGGCGCGCCGGGAGCCTGCGCGGCGCCCCGGATGCGGCCTTCGGCCTTATCCGGGCTACGGCGTGCGTTCAAGCACCAACTGGGGATCGATGCGCACGTCGAACCAGCTCATGCCCCAATGCAGATGCGGCCCCGTCGACCGCCCGGTCGAGCCCACGGCCGCGATCACCTGGCCCTGTTCCACCCGATCGCCGACCTTCACGTCGATCCGCGACAGATGCAGGAAGTTGCTGCTGATGCCATGGCCGTGGTCGACCAGCAGGGTGCCGCCGGTCAGGTACAGGTCCTTGTCGGCGAAGGTCACGACGCCCGCGGCGGGCGCGAGCACCGGCGTGCCGCTGGCGGCCGCGATGTCCATGCCCGAATGCGGCGCACCGGGCTTGCCGTTGTAGACGCGGGCGCGACCGAAACGGCCGCTGATGCGTCCCTCGACCGGGCGCACGAAGGCCTGGGTGAAATCGGCGCGGGCATCGTCGCGGACGCGCGCAGCTGCGACCCGCGCCTGCTCGCGGCGGATGCGTTCGGCGATGGCCGGCGGCGGGTCGACGGTTTTCGCCGGTACCCCGTTCACGCGTTGCAACGGCCAGTCGCGCGCGGCTACCGCGATGCCCGCCTCCTCGCGGCTGCCATCGGGGCGTACCACCGACACGACCAGCGGACCGACCGCATCGCGACCCACGCCGAACACCACGGTGCCGTAGCCGGTGGTGCGCAGCGTGCGTCCGGCGTGGGTCACGGTGCTGCCCGGCGGCACCTTGCCCAGGACCATCGCACCCTGCTGCACGCTGGCGGGAAACACCAGCCGGTCGTCCGACGTGGCGGGCGCCGCCGCCTTGTCGTCGGCGACAGCCGGCGACGGCAAGACCGCAGCGGACAGCGCGAACAGCGTCGGCACGAGCGCGAAGCCGGCGCGATGCCACCACCTTCCCTGGTCCGCCAGCTTCCCGTGCAACGCGATCGCCACCCGACCGCCCGCCGGCGGTCGCGGACGCCACGTCATCGGGCGAACTCCAGGCGCCGCCCGCGCGCCGGTCCGACCAGCGAGCTGCCGTCCCAGGCAAGCTCGCCGTTCACCCAGGTCGAGGCGATCCGCGAGCGGAAGCGCGTGCCTTCGAACGGCGACCAGCCGCACTTCGACAGGACGTCCTCGCGGCGGACCGTGAACGGGGTGTCGTCCACCAGCACCAGGTCGGCGAAACAGCCTTCGCGCAGGTAACCGCGCTCGTGCACGTCGAACAGTTGCGCCGGCGCGTGGGCGAACTTCTGCACCAACTGCGCCGTGGAGAAGTGGCCCTCGTGCACGCACTCCAGCGCCGCGACCAGCGCGAACTGCACCAGCGGCAGGCCGCTGGGCGCGCGCACGTAGGGATTGTGCTTCTCTTCCCAGGTGTGCGGCGCGTGGTCGGTGGCGAGCACGTCGATCACGTCGTCGGCCAGCGCCTGCAGCAGCGCTGCGCGGTCGGAGGCGTCCTTGATCGCCGGATTGCACTTGATCTGGTGGCCAAGGCGCGCATAGTCGGCGCGGTCGAAGCGCAGGAAGTGGATGCAGGTCTCGGCGGTGATCCGCTTGCGGCTGCCGTCGGCGCGGATCATCGGCCCGCGCTCGAACAGCGCCAGCTCGTCCGCGGTGGAGATGTGTAGCACGTGCAGGCGGGTGTCGTGGCGGCGCGCCAGCTCCAGCGCCAGGCGCGTGGACTTGATGCAGGCCTCGCGCGAGCGGATGTCGGGGTGGCACTGCGCCGGGATGTCGTCGCCGTACTTCGCCCGGTACTCGGCGAGGATCGCATCGATCGTCGGCGTGTCCTCGCAGTGGGTGATGATCGGCACCGGGGTGTCGCGGAAGATGGCGTCCAGTGTCTCCGGGTCGTCGACCAGCATGTTGCCGGTGGACGCGCCCATGAACACCTTCAGGCCGGGCGTGGCCTTCGGGTCGATGCCGCGCACGTCCTCGAGATTGTCGTTGCTGGCGCCGAAGTAGAAGCCGTAGTTGGCGCGGGCGCGACCCGCGGCCCGTGCGTACTTGTCCTCCAGCGCGGCGTTGTTCAGCGTCGGCGGGCTGGTATTGGGCATGTCCATGAAGCTGGTCAGGCCGCCGGCGACCGCGGCGGCCGACTCGCTGCCGATGTCGGCCTTGTATTCCATGCCAGGCTCGCGGAAGTGCACCTGGTCGTCGATCATGCCGGGCAACAGGCGGCGGCCGCCGGCATCGACCACCGTCTCGCCCGTCCGGGCCGCCAGCCCGCTGCCGATGGCGGCGATGCGGTCGCCTTCGATGCGCAGGTCGCCGTCGAACTCGCGGCCCTCGTTCACCAGGCGGGCATTGACGATCAGGGTGTCGGCCATTCAGCGGGTTCCGTCGGTCTTGGGGGGCACCGGATCCAGGCCGCCCGGGTGGAGGGGGTGGCAGCGACCGAGCCGGCGCAGCGCCAGCCAGCCGCCGCGGAGCGCACCGAAGCGACCGATCGCCTCCATCGCGTATTCGGAGCAACTGGGCACGAACCGGCAGCGCGGGCCCAGCAACGGGCTGATGAAGCGCTTGTAGCCCCGCAGCAGGGCGATGAGGAATCGGTCGATCACGGCTTCGGTCGGGTTCGGCGCGGTTGCCGCTGCCGCCGGGGCAGGGTATAACAGCCCGCTTTTCCCGTCCAAGGGAAACCAAGAGGAATTGCAGCAAGTGGTCGTCAAGAAGTCTGCGAAGAAAACCGCCAAGCCCGCGAAAGCGGCCAAGCCTGCCGCCCGCAAGGCGGCCAAGTCCGCCGCCAAGGCGGTGAAGAAGGCGCCTGCGAAGAAGGCCGCCGCCAAGCCGGTCGCCGCGCGCAAGGCGCCGGCGAAGAAGACGCCGGTCGCGAAGAAGGCGGCCAAGGCGCCGGCGAAGAAGGTCGCCGCCGCCAGGCCTGCTGCGGCGCCTGCGAAGAAGGCCGCCAAGCCGGTGGCGAAGAAGGCTGCGGCGCACGCCACCAAGACGGCGCCCGCCAAGTCCGCGCCCGCACCGAACAAGGCGCCGGCCCCGGTGAAGGCGGCGTCCGCACCTCCCGCCGCCAAGAAGGCGAAGGACGCCACGCCCGCCAAGGCGCCGCCGTCGCCCGCGCCCAGGCCGGCCACCCCGCGTGTGCAGGGCAAGGTCGCCGTCGCGGTGACCACCAAGTCCTCGACGCCGGCGGTGAAGCCGAAGTTCAAGGTCGTTCCCTACGAGACCGACCCCGAGTCGGGCCGCCCGATCCTGCCCGCGGGCTACAGGCCGGCCGCGGACGAGGAGTACATGAACCCGCTTCAGCTCGAGTACTTCCGGCAGAAGCTGCTCGCACGCCGCGAGGAACTGGTCGACGAGTCGCGGCAGACCATCGAGAACCTCAAGGACGAAGTGCGCGACGTCGGCGACGAGGCCGAGCGCGCCAGCCGCGAGACCGAGAACGCGCTGGAGCTGCGCACCCGCGACCGCTACCGCAAGCTGATCAACAAGATCGAGAGCATCATCCGTCGCGTCGACGAGGGCGACTACGGCTACTGCGTCGACACCGGCGAGGAAATCGGACTCGACCGGCTCGAAGCCAGGCCGCAGGCCGAACGCACCATCGATGCCCAGGAACGCTGGGAGCACATGCAGAAGCAGATGGGCGATTGAGCGGCCCGTGCATCTTCGATCCAGAGAACCCCGCTTCGGCGGGGTTTTTCTCTTCCCGGGGCCGGAGGCCGGCGAAATGCACCGGGTCTGCCTGGCCGCCAGGCGGAAGTCCGCCTCGACGCGGGCGGCTTCCCATGCGTGGACATTGTCGGCGGGCTGACGCAGGACGCCCGCCCAGGCGGGTCACTTCAGGTCGCTGAAATGCAGCCGGCGCAGCTTCGGCGAGCGCCAGGCGGTCGCGGCGGCGATGCCGATCGTGACGCATCCGCCGAGGACCACCGCCGGCACCAGGCCGAGCAGTCGCGCCATCGAGCCGGCATAGAAGGCGCCGATCTCGTTCGAGGAGCCCACGAACAGGCCGTTGATCGAAGAGACCCGCCCGCGCATCTCGTCGGGCGTCGCCAGTTGCATGATCGTCGAACGGGTGACCACGGAAACGCCGTCGCAGACGCCCGACAGCAGCAGGAACGCCGCCGACAGCCAGAAGGCCCCGGACAGCCCGAAACCGACCATGCACGCCCCGAACCCGCCACCGCCCACAGCAGGATGCGCCCGGCGTCGCGATCCAGCGGATGGCGCGCCAGCCACACGCCGACCGCCACCGCGCCCAGCGCGGGCGCCGCGCGCAGGATGCCCAGGCCCTCCGGCCCGTAGTGCAGGATCTCGGTGATGAACGCGGGCGCCAGCGAGATCGCGCCGCCGAACAGCACCGCGAACATGTCCAGCGCCAGCGCCCCCAGCAGGATCTGGTGCCCGAACACGAAGCGCGCGCCTTCGGCGATGCTGGCGAAGATCGGCGCGCGCTGCGGTCGCGGCGCCGGTTCGCTGACCCGCAGCAGAAGCATGGCCATCGCCGCGAGCGCCGCGAACACCGCGGCCACGCCGTAGGCGACGGGCTTGCCGGCCCAGCCGACCAGGAAGCCGCCGATCGCCGGCCCCGTCACCAGTCCGGACTGGAACACGATGCTGCCCAGGCTGGCCCCGCGCACGTACTGTTCGCGCGGCAGCACCCGGGCGAATACCGCGTTGTAGACCGGACCGAGGAAGGCGCGCACGCAGCCGGTCAGGGCGATCGCCGCGTAGATCGCCACGAGCCCGCCGGCGGTCCACCAGCCGGCCGCGATCGCCACCAGCAGCAGCGGCGTGATCGCAAGGCATGCGGCCGCGAACGCGCCGAGCCTGCGCCGCGGCAGCACATCGACCAGATGGCCGGCGAACGGCGCGACGCAGAAGTAGGGCACCACTTCGGCCAGCCCGATCAGGCCCAGCATCCAGGGGTCGCGCGTGAGTTCGTAGACATGCCAGCCGACGGTCACCGCCACGCCCTGGTAGGACAGGATCGTGAAGATCCGGAACCCCATCAGCAGGCGGAAGTCCCGGTTGCGCAGCGGCGCCGCGCGGCTGTCCTCCGGCCGCTTCGGCCCGCCCGGGCTCACGCCAGCGTGCGCTTGGCGGACTCTCGGATGAAGCCCAGCAATGCCGCCAGCCCGTTGTTGCGGGTCGGCGAGAGGTGTTTGGCCAGGCCGATGTCGGCGATGTAGTCGGCCTCGGTCTCGACGATCTCGCGCGTGCTGCGGCCCGAGTACACGCGCAGCGCGAGATAGATCAGGCCCGAGACGATGGCCGAATCGCTCGTCGCGCGGAAATCCAGCCGCGCCGCATCGCCCTCGGGCACGATCCAGACCATCGACTGGCAGCCGAGCAGGCGGTGTTCCTCGGACTTCCACTCCTCCGGGAACGGCGGCAGCTTGCGGCCGAGGTCGATCAGGTACTGGTAACGCTCGGACCAGTCGCTGAAGAAGGCGAATTCTTCCTTGATCGCGGCCTGGGCGGCGGCGGGGGTGGGTTCGAGGGGGAAGGGGGTGGGGGTGGTCACTTGGGATTCGCGTGGCGCCGCAGCGAGCGTGGGCGTTGATTGATGTGGAGACGATATTGTCGCAGATGGGGTGTGGTGAGGAGGGTGGCCACCGGCTCCCCCTTCCATGCCGGAGGGAGTTGCGTGTGACCTCTCTGGCGCGCCAGGACACATGTCAGGTTTTCGTCGTCACGCATCGGAAGTGCCAATCCGACCTTGTTGCCTGTGAAGTCAAGAGCGTTCCGTCCGCCTGCGGCGGCCGGGTTCATTTCTTTTGATGGCGCCAAAAGAAACGAACCAAAGAAAAGGCGCTTTCCCGCAAGTGCACAAGCTCGCGACCGGAGGCGGGAACGGGATTTTTCGACACGGCATCCATGCCGTGGCGAAAAACGGCGCGCGTCCTGCGCGCCGCCCTCCGGGTCTCTCGTTCCGACGTCGCATCACCAAGGGCAGAAGCGGACCCAGTGAGTCCAACTTTTTTTGGGAACAGCGTCGCGCAAGGATGATCGACGGGAGGCAGGACAAAGAACAGACTTTCGCGCACTTTCTCAAACCACCGCGTGAATTCCAGACCCGGAGGGCGCCGCACAGGATGTGCGGCGTTTTCCGACCGAGCCATGGATGGCGAGTCGGAAAATCCCGATTCGCTATCAGCCTCGAGCTTGTGCCGTTGCGGGGAAAGCGTTTTTCTTTGGTTCGTTTCTTTTGGCGCTTTCCAAGAGAAATGAACCCGCTCGCCGACGGCGAGCGGAAGCTGTTGCACTATTTAGAGACCGGGTGGACCAGCGAGCTGCAGCACTCTTCAAGCCCGCTTCCACCGCACCCCCTGCGCCGTGTCCTCCAGCAGGATGCCTTCCGCGGCCAGCTGGTCGCGGATCGCATCCGCCCGCGCGAAATCCCGTGCTTGCTTCGCCGCCGCGCGTTCGTCGATCAATGCCTGGATGCGCTCGTCGCCCTCGCCGGAAGCGCCGCGCGCGAACCAGGCCTGTGGTGATTGCTGCAGCAGCCCCAGCGCCAGTCCCGCACCGAGCAGCTCCGACTTCAACTGTTGCCGCTCGCCGGCCGATTCCGCCCGGCGCGCCTCACCCGCGATCCGCGCGACCTCCGCCAGCGCCGCGGGCGTGTTGAGGTCGTCGTCGAGCGCGGCGTCCACCTCCGCGGGAATCACCACGTCAGCCTCGACATCGGCCAGGTCGCGCAAGGTGCCGTACAACCGATCCAGGGTCCGTACGCTCTGCTCGATCAGCGCGTCCGACCAGTCCAGCGGCTGCCGGTAATGCGCCGACAGCAGCGCGTAGCGCAGGGCCTCGGGCGGGTGCGCGCGCACCAGGTCGTGGACCTTCTCGATGTTGCCGAGCGACTTCGACATCTTCGTGCCCGACAGCGTCAGCATGCCGTTGTGCAGCCAGGTCCGGGCGAAGATCCGCCCGCCGTGGGCGCACTCGCTCTGCGCGACCTCGTTCTCGTGATGCGGGAACTGCAGGTCGACGCCGCCGGCGTGGATGTCGATGGTCTCGCCCAGGTGCGCGGCGGCCATCGCCGAGCACTCGATGTGCCAGCCCGGGCGGCCACGGCCCCAGGGCGACGCCCAGCCGGGGAGGTCGTCGCCGGAGGGCTTCCAGAGCACGAAGTCGCCGGAGTTGCGCTTGTACGGCGCCACTTCGACCCGGGCGCCGGCCAGCATCTCGTCCGGATCGCGCCGCGACAGCTTGCCGTAGCCCTCGAAGGTGTCGACCGCGAACAGCACGTGGCCATCGGCCTCGTAGGCGTGGCCGCTCGCGACCAGGCGCTCGATCATGGCGGTCATCTGCGCGATGTGCGCGGTCGCGGCGGGTTCGAGGTCGGGCTTGAACGCGCCGTCCACGCCCAGCGCGGCCATGTCCTCGCGGTAGGCGGCGGCGAAGCGGTCGGTGATCGTGGCGATCGGCACGCCGGCGGCGCGCGCCGCGGCGTTGATCTTGTCGTCGACGTCGGTGATGTTGCGCGCATAGCGCAGGTCGCCGTGGCGCCTGCGCAGCAGCGCGGCCAGCACGCCGAACACCACCGGTCCGCGTGCGTTGCCGATGTGGACGTAGTTGTAGACCGTCGGCCCGCACAGGTACATCGTCGGGCAGGCCGGATCGAGCGGCACGAAGGCCTCGAGGCGGCGGGTGAGGCTGTTGAACAGGCGCAGAGGCATCGGCACGCGGCGGCGGGAAACCATCGATTCTAGAGCGTGTCGCGGGCTGCGGGCAGGCTGACCCGGATGGAGGCGCATCGCGGCGTCGATCAGTACCCGTCCGGGTTCAGCCGAGGGCGGGCCGCGGGGGCCTACACTGGCGGCAATGGTCCGAGTCTTGAAGTCCACCCTCCCCAGGCCGTGCCTCGCGCCGCTCGTCGCGCTGGTCCTGTGCCTGGCGCTGCCCGCGGCCGCACAGACCGAAGCGGAGGCGGCTCCGGCGCAGCAGCCGGAGAACGTGAGGGTGGAATACGCCCAGGTGCTGCGCGCCGAGCCGGTGTACCAGACGCTGCATGCCACCAGCATGGTCGAGCGTTGCGAGGCCTCGACGCCGGTCGGGGACACGGAGGACAAGACCGGCTTCGCTCGCGTGATCGGGGCGGTCAGGGGCGCGCTGACGCCCGACCCCAAGGTCGAGGAAGTCGCGCCTTCCGCCGGCGGGCAATGCCGGATGGTCCCGGTGGAGCGCGAGTTCCGGCGTCCCATCGCCTACGACGTGGACTACGTGCATCGCGGCGTGAAGTACCGCTCGCGGCTGCCGGCAGACCCTGGCAACCGGCTGCGGGTACGGGTTTCGGTGACGCCGCTGGTTTCACAGGAAACCCCTTGAGTCCGCGGTATTTGTTGCAGTGCGTGCCGCGCCGTGCGAGGATGCGCGCCGTGAAACATGCCCTTGCCCACGCCGACGTCCTGACCTCCGCCCGCATGGCGGCCGGCATGACCTCGCGTGCGCGCCGACCGGATCCCTGCGCCTGAGCTGGGTCGACCGGACGTTTTCGCCGTCATGCCGGAACCCAGCCAGAGGCTGGGTTTTTTCGTTTCTGAAGCACGCAATCGCCATCTACCCGAGACCTGGATGCCGCCAATGAAGCATTTCCTCAACACGCAGGACTGGAGCCGCGCCGACCTCGACGCGCTGCTCGTGCAGGCCGCCGCGTACAAGCGCGAGAAGCTCGGCGATGCGCTGAAGGGCCGCTCGATCGCGCTGGTGTTCTTCAACCCGTCGATGCGCACGCGCACCAGTTTCGAGCTGGGTGCGTTCCAGCTCGGCGGCCACGCCGTAGTGCTGCAACCGGGCAAGGACGCGTGGCCGGTCGAGTTCGACCTGGGCACGGTGATGGACGGAGACACCGAGGAGCACATCGCGGAAGTGGCGCGGGTGCTGGGGCGCTATGTCGACCTGATCGGCGTGCGCGCCTTCCCGAAGTTCGTCGACTGGGCCTACGACCGTCAGGACATCGTGCTGCGTTCGTTCGCGAAGTACTCGCCGGTGCCGGTGATCAACATGGAAACGATCACCCACCCCTGCCAGGAGCTGGCGCATGCGCTGGCGCTGCAGGAGCATTTCGGCACCTCCGACCTGCGCGGGAAGAAGTACGTCCTCACCTGGACCTACCATCCCAAGCCGCTGAACACGGCGGTCGCGAACTCTGCTCTCACCATCGCCACCCGCCTCGGGATGGACGTGACCCTGCTGTGCCCGACGCCGGAGTACATCCTGGACGAGCGCTACATGGGCTGGGCCCGCGAGAACGTGTCCGGAAGCGGCGGCTCGCTGACGGTCAGCCACGACATCGACAGCGCCTACGCCGGCGCCGACGTGGTCTACGCCAAGAGCTGGGGCGCGCTGCCGTACTTCGGCAACTGGGCGCCGGAGAAGCCGATCCGCGACCAGTACCGGCACTTCATCGTCGACGAGGCCAAGATGGCGCTGACCCGCAACGGCGTGTTCAGCCACTGCCTGCCGCTGCGCCGCAACGTCAAGGCCACCGACGCGGTGATGGATTCGCCCAACTGCATCGCCATCGACGAGGCCGAGAACCGGCTGCACGTGCAGAAGGCCGTGATGGCCGCGCTGGTGCGCGGCGGTGATTCGTGATTGGTGATTGGTAAGGGCAAAGGCCGGGACGACGTCCCCGTTCCACATGTTTCATTTCCAGAGATCTTCCCCATGCAGCAGTCCGCTTCATCGAATCACGGATCACGAATCACCAATCACGAGTCCCGCGACATCGTCCTCGCCTTCTCCGGCGGACTGGACACCAGCTTCTGCGTGCCCTACCTGCAGGAACGCGGCTGGAACGTGCACACCGTGTTCGCCGACACCGGCGGGGTCGATGCGGACGAACGCGAGTTCATCGAGAAGCGTGCGGCCGAGCTGGGCGTGGCCAGCCACGTCACCGTCGACGGCGGGCCTGCGATCTGGAGCGGCTTCGTCAAGCCGTTCGTCTGGGCCGGCGAGGGCTACCAGGGCCAGTACCCGCTGCTGGTGTCGGACCGTTACCTGATCGTGGACGCGTCGCTCGCGCGCGCCGCCGAGCTCGGCACCAACGCGATCGCGCATGGCTGCACCGGCATGGGCAACGACCAGGTGCGTTTCGACCTGGCGATCAAGGCCAGCGGCGATTACCGCATCCTGGCGCCGATCCGCGAGATCCAGAAGGAGCACACCCAGACCCGCGTCTACGAGCAGGCCTACCTGGAGCAGCGCGGTTTCGGCGTGCGCGCCAAGCAGAAGGCCTACACGATCAACGAGAACCTGCTGGGCGTGACCATGTCCGGCGGCGAGATCGACCAGTGGGAGGCACCGGGCGAGGGCGCGCGCGGCTGGTGCGCGCCACGCGGCGCCTGGCCGGTCGAGCCGCTGACGGTGAGCCTGCGCTTCGAGCGCGGCGAGGCGGTGGAACTCGACGGCAAGATCCTGCCGGGCGAACAGATCCTGGCGAAGCTCAATCGCCTCTTCGCCTCGTACGGCGTGGGCCGCGGCATGTACACCGGCGACACCGTGATCGGCCTGAAGGGCCGCATCGTCTACGAAGCGCCGGGTCTGGTGGCATTGCTCACCGCGCATCGCGCGCTCGAAGAGGCGGTGCTGAGTAAGCAGCAGAACCGCTTCAAGCCGGAGGTGGCGCGCAAGTGGGTCGAACTGGTCTACGAGGGCTTCTTCCACGATCCGCTGAAGACCGACCTCGAGGCGTTCCTGGCCTCGTCGCAGCAGCAGGTCACGGGCGAGGTGGTGCTGGAGACCCGCGGCGGGCGCGTGGACGCGGTGGCGGTCAAGTCGCCGCACCTGCTGCATTCCACGGGTGCCACCTACGCGCAGTCGGCCGACTGGGGCGTGGAAGAGGCGGAGGGCTTCATCAAGCTGTTCGGCATGAGCAGCACGCTCTGGGCGGAGGTCAATCGCTGAGGCGCCGGCTTTCCGTCGTCCCGAACGTAGTGGGGGATCTGCTTTGCGCCGGTCCCGCGGGAGGAGATCTCTCACTGCGTTCGAGATGACAAGCTAGAGTCCGCCTGCAGGACGAAAGAAGACCATGCTCGACAGCATCCTCAAGCACCTCGAAGCCCTGGTGTCCTTCGACACCCGTAATCCGCCGCGGGCGATCGACAGCGGCGGCATCTTCGACTACATCCGCGCGCAGCTGCCAGATTTCCGGATCGAAGTCGACGACCACGGCGCTGGCGCGGTGTCGCTGTTCGCCGTTCGTGGCCAGCCGAAGTGCCTGTTCAACGTGCACCTGGACACGGTGCCGTCCTCGCCGCACTGGAGTGCGGATCCCCACGTGCTGCGGATCGGGAACGATCGCGCGGTCGGGCTCGGCGCCTGCGACATCAAGGGCGCGGCCGCCGGGCTGATCGCGGCCGCGCAGGCCACGCAAGGCGATGCCGCTTTCCTGTTCACCAGCGACGAGGAAGCCAACGATGCGCGATGCATCGCCGGCTTCCTGGCGCGCGACCATGGCTTCCGCGATGTGGTGGTCGCCGAACCGACCTCCTGCGAGGCGGTACTCGCCCATCGCGGCATCAGCGCCGTGCGCATGGCGTTCACGGGCAGGGCGGGGCACGCATCGGGTCCGGGGGCGCTCGACGCCAGCGCGCTGCATCACGCGGTGCGCTGGAGCAGCCGTGCGCTCGACTTCGTCGGGCTCGAATCGCACCGACGCTTCGGCGGACTGACCGGGCTGCGCTTCAACATCGGCCGGATCGAAGGAGGCATCAAGGCCAACGTGATCGCGCCCGCGGCCGAGCTGCGTTTCGGCTTCCGGCCGCTGCCCTCGCACGACATCGAGCAGCTGCACGCGGCGTTCCGCGGTTTCGCCGCGCCGGATGCGCTCGAAGCCTACGAGGAGACCTTCCGCGGCCCGTCGCTGCCCTCGGGCGATGTCGCCGTAGCGGAGGATCGCCGGCTCGCCGCGCGCGACCTCGCCGATGAGCTCGGCCTGCCGGTCGGCAACGCCGTGGACTTCTGGACCGAGGCCTCGCTGTTCTCCCGTGCCGGGCTCAACGCCCTCGTCTTCGGTCCGGGCGACATCGCCCAGGCGCATACGGCCGACGAATGGGTCTCGCTCGAACAACTGCAACGCTACGCCGGCATCGTCGGCCGCATCCTCGGATCCGCATGAACATCGACGCCAACCGGCAGACCCGGCAGACCATCGTGCGCCTGCTCTCGAGCATGGCCAGCGCGAAGGAGATCAGCCAGTACCTCAAGCGCTTCTCGCAGGTCGACGCCAAGCGCTTCGCCGTCGTCAAGGTCGGCGGCGCGGTGTTGCGCGACGACCTCGAAGCGCTGACCTCGTCGCTGACGTTCCTGCAGGAGGTCGGCCTGACGCCGATCGTCCTGCACGGCGCCGGGCCGCAGCTCGACACGGAACTGGCGGCTGCAGAGATCGGCAAGCAGACCGTCAACGGCCTGCGCGTGACCTCGCCCGAGGCCCTGGCGATCGTTCGCCGCGTGTTCCAGGCTTCCAATCTCGCGCTGGTCGAGGCGTTGCAGCAGGGCGGCGCGCGCGCGACCTCGATCACCGGCGGCGTGTTCGAGGCCGACTACCTCGACCGCGACACCTACGGCCTGGTGGGCGAGGTGAAGACGGTGAACCTGGCGCCGATCGAGGCCAGCCTGCAGGCCAGCTCGATCCCGGTCATCGCCAGCCTGGGCGAGACGCCAGGCGGGCAGATCCTCAACATCAACGCCGATTTCGCCGCCAACGAGCTGGTGCGCGTGCTGCAGCCGTACAAGATCATCTTCCTCACCGGCACCGGCGGTCTGCTGGATGCGGACGGACAGGTGATCGACTCGATCAACCTGTCAAGCGAATACGAGCACCTGATGCAGCAGCCGTGGATCAACGGCGGGATGAAGGTGAAGATCGAGCAGATCAAGGACCTGCTCGACCACCTGCCGCTGGAATCCTCGGTCTCCATCACCCGCCCGGCCGACCTGGCCAAGGAGCTGTTCACGCACAAGGGCTCGGGCACGCTGGTCCGGCGCGGCGAGAAGGTGCTGCGCGGCGCGCACTGGGACGCGTTCGACCGCGACCGGCTGCGCGGCCTGATCGAGCGCAGTTTCGGCCGGCGCCTGGCGCCCGATTACTTCGAGCGCACGACGCTGCTGCGCGCCTACGTCAGCGAGAACTATCGCGCCGCGGTGATCCTCACCGATGGCGACGGCATGGTCTATCTCGACAAGTTCGCGGTGCTCGACGATGCCCAGGGCGAGGGGCTGGGTCGCGCGGTCTGGAACGTGATGCGCGACGAGACGCCGCAGCTGTTCTGGCGTTCGCGCCACAACAACCAGATCAACATCTTCTACTACGCCGAGTCCGACGGCTGCTACAAGCAGGAGAAATGGAAAGTGTTCTGGTACGGCATCGACGCCTTCCCCGACATCGAGCGCTGCGTGGCGCATTGCGCGACGCGCCAGCCGACGCTGCTGGACTGAGCGATGGCCGGCAACGAACATCCTTCCGCATGGCGCAGCGTGCCGAGGCTGGTCGGGCGCCATGCCGTGCTCGAACCGATGGACACGGGGCACGTCGCGGGCCTGCGCGCGGCAGTGGAAGGAAGCGGCCTCGATCGGCTCTGGTACACCCACGTGCCGGCGCCGGCGCAGGTCGCCGGCTATGTCGACCAGGTGCTGGCCGCACGCCAGGCCGGGCGCGTCCTGCCGTTCACGGTGCGCGATGCCCA
Source organism: Luteimonas saliphila (assembly GCF_016774335.1). Classification (GTDB taxonomy): domain Bacteria; phylum Pseudomonadota; class Gammaproteobacteria; order Xanthomonadales; family Xanthomonadaceae; genus Luteimonas; species Luteimonas saliphila. The sequence continues at coordinate 302,056 of NZ_JAETWA010000045.1, forward strand.
CGGCGACATCGTCGGCAGCACGCGCTTCTATGGCCTGGAGCCCGAGGTCCCGAAGCTGCTGATCGGCTACACCTGGTACGCAACGCGCGTGCAGCGCACCGGCGTGAACAGCGAATGCAAGCTGATGCTGCTCGAACATGCTTTCGAGACCCTGGGCTGCGTGAACGTGAGTTTCGAGACCAGCTGGTTCAACCATGCCTCGCGCGCGGCGATCGCCCGGCTCGGCGCGAAACAGGACGGCGTGCTGCGCAACGCCAAGCGCCACGTCGACGGTTCGCTGCGCGACACCGTGGTGTTCTCGATCCTCGACGGCGAATGGCCGGCCGTGCGCCGGCACCTGCGTTTCCGCCTGGAATCCCACGCATGAGCCACGCACCCGTTTCCCTCGGCATCGTCGGCGCGCGCGGCCACACCGGCCGCGAGCTGATCCGGCTGGTGGCCGCGCATCCGCGCTTCGCGCTGGCGTTCGTGTCGTCGCGCGAACTCGACGGGCAGCGCGTCGATGCGCACGACGACGGTTACACCGGCGACCTGCGCTTCGAATCGCTGGCCGCCGATGCGGTCGCGGCCAAGGCGGCCGACGCCGTCGTGCTGGCGCTGCCCAATGGCAAGGCCGCGCCCTTCGTCGCCGCACTGGACGCGGCGAGGCCGGAGACGGTGATCGTCGACCTGTCCGCCGACTACCGCTTCGACGAAAGCTGGCATTACGGCCTGCCGGAACTCACACGCGGCCGCCATGCGGGCCGGAAACGGATCAGCAACCCGGGCTGCTACGCGACCGCGATGCAGCTGGCGATCGCACCGGTGCTCGATCGGCTGGCCGGTCCGCCCCAGTGCTTCGGCGTGTCCGGCTACTCGGGCGCGGGCACGACGCCGTCCGACAAGAACAATATCGAGCTGCTTCGCGACAACCTGATGCCCTACGCGCTGGTCGGGCACATGCACGAGCGCGAAGTATCGCGCCAGCTGGGCAGGCCGGTGGACTTCATGCCGCATGTCGCGCCGCACTTCCGCGGCATCACCATGACCGTGAACCTGCACCTGTCGGAGCCGGTGGAGCTCGCGACGGTGCGCGCGCTGTACCGCGAGCGCTATGCCGGCGAGCCGCTGGTGCGCATCGTCGACGAGGCGCCGTGGGTCAGCCGGATCGCCGGCCGGCACGGCGTCGAGATCGGTGGCTTCGCGGTGGGCGCGGACGGCCGGCGACTGGTGGTGGTGGCCACGCTCGACAACCTGCTCAAGGGCGCCGCGACGCAGGCGATGCAGAACCTCAACCTCGCCTTCGGCTTCGACGAGATGACTGCGATTCCCGGATAGGACGGGTACTGGCCGGCATCGGAGGCGCGCCGCGACGCTTGCCCGCCGCGCTCCACGATCACCTGGTTGTTGGAACACAATGTGGCGGAGCGCGACCCCGCCCCACGGAGAACAAGATGTCCGACCTGTTGTGGCAGAAGCCTGGCGTCGAAGTGGACGCGCGGATCCAGCACTTCCTCGCCGGCGACGACGTGGTGCTCGACCGCGAGTTCTTCCTGCACGACATCCGCGCCAGCGCCGCGCACGCGCAGGGCCTGCAACGCATCGGTATCCTGTCGAGCGGGGAACTGGCCGGCCTCGAGCGCGAACTCGCGCAGCTCGGCGACGATTTCCGTTCCGGCGCCTTCGTGCTCGACGAGCGTTACGAGGACGGCCACTCCGCGATCGAGGCGCGGCTCACCGAGCGCCTGGGCGACACCGGCCGCAAGATCCACGCCGGCCGCAGCCGCAACGACCAGGTGCTGGTGGCCACGCGCCTGTGGCTGAAGGAGAAGCTGGCGCGGGTGTCGTCGCTCTCGCGCGAGATCGCGAAAGTGGCGCTGGACCGCGCGCAGGCCGAACGCGACCTGCCGATCCCGGGCTACACCCATGTGCAAAGGGCCGTGGTGTCCTCGGCCGGCATGTGGTGGGCCGGCTGGGCCGAGGCCTTCATCGACGATGCGGTGCGCGCGGCCGACACGCTCGCGCTGGTCGACTGCAATCCGCTCGGCACCGCCGCCGGCTACGGGGTCAACCTGGCGCTCGACCGCGACCACACCACCACGGCGCTCGGTTTCGGGCGCATGCAGGTTTCGCCGGTCTACGCCCAGCTCTCGCGCGGCAAGTTCGAGCTGGCCGCGCTGGAGGCGCTCGGCAGCGCCACGCTCGACCTGCGCCGCATCGCCTGGGACCTGTCGCTGTTCACCAGCGCCGAGTTCGGCTTCGTGGCATTGCCGGCGCAGTACACCACCGGCAGCTCCATCATGCCCAACAAGCGCAATCCCGACGTGATCGAGCTGATGCGAGCCACCCACGCCAGCGTCGCCGCCGCGCGCACCGAGATCGAGCAGTTGCTATCGCTGCCGTCGGGCTACCACCGCGATCTGCAGGGCTCCAAGGGCGCGATCTTCCACGGCTTCGGTCGCGGTCTGGCCGCGCTGGAACTGCTGCCGGCGCTGCTGGCCAACCTCGAATGGCGCGAGGACCGGCTGCGCGCCGCGATCGATCCGGGCATGTACGCCACAGACGTGGCGGTCGAGGCGGCGGTGGCCGGCGTGCCGTTCCGCGAGGCCTATCGGGCCGCGGCCGCCGGTGCCGGTCCGGCCGGAGAGGGACGCACGCCGGAAGCCAGCCTGGCCGCGCGCGTCTCGCCCGGCGCGGCCGGCGACCTGCGGCTCGATGCGTTGCAGGCACGCTGGGAGGCCTTGTGAGCACGCCCGTGACGCGCTACCTGGTGGTGCTGATGCGGCGACCCGGCTTCGACCAGGCGCTGGTCGCGCCGCACATGGCGTTCCTCGACGAGCTGCGCGGGCAGGGACTGCTGGAGACGAGTGGCGGTTTCGGCGACGGCAGCGGCGGGGCCTATGTGCTGATCGGGGTCGCCAGTCTCGAAGAGGCAGGGGCAATCGCCGCGCGCGATCCCCTGGCGATCCATGGCGCCTCGGACGTGACCGTGCACGAATGGATCACGCGCTGAGCCGATGGACGCCCACGCCTTCTCCGAACAGCTTCTTCCGCCCTGGCGGCGCGCCGTGCTCAAGGTCGGCAGCAGCCTGCTGGCCGCGAACGGGGGTGGCCTGTCGACCGAGTACGCGCAGGCGATCGCGGGATTCGTCGTCGCCTCGCACGCGATCGGCAGGGAGGTGGTGGTGGTGTCCTCGGGCGCGGTCGCGGCCGGGCGCGCGATCATGCGCGAGCAGCCGCAGGATGGCGCCGAGATGGCCGAACGCCAGGCGCTCGCCGCGCTGGGCCAGGCGCGCCTGATCGGCTTCTGGCAGGGATTGCTCGACCGCCACGTGGCGCAGGTGCTGCTGACCCACGACGACCTGCGCAACCGCCGCCGCTATCTCAACGCGCGAGCCACGCTGTCGGCGCTGCTGCGCCACCGCGCGGTGCCGGTGGTGAACGAGAACGACACGGTGTCGGTGGACGAGCTCAAGCTCGGCGACAACGACAACCTGGCCGCGATCGTCGCCGCGCTGGTCGACGCCGACGTGCTGTTCATCGCCACCGACATCGACGGTCTCTACGACGCCGATCCGCGCCGCAATCCCGATGCGCGTCCGGTGGAAGTGGTGCCGCAACTGACCCCGGCGCTGCTGTCGGCGGCGGGTGGCACCGGCAGTGCGGCGGGCACGGGTGGGATGCGTACCAAGCTCGAGGCGGCGCAGCGGGCTTCGGCCGCGGGCGTGGCCACGGTACTGTTCAACGGCACCCGGGCCGACGTGCTGGCGGGGCTTGCGACCGACCGCCTGCGCGGCACCCGCATCCATGCCCTGCGCAGCCGTGTCGCGGTGCGCAAGCACTGGCTGCAGAACGCACCGGCCGAACCCGGCGCCATCGTCGTCGACGCGGGCGCGGCCAATGCGCTGGTGGAGAAGGGGGCTTCGTTGCTGCCGGGCGGAGTGGTCACCGCCGAGGGCGACTTCCGCCGCGGCGACATGGTCGAGATCGTGCAGCGCGACGAGCGCGGCAGCCGCCGCGTCGCGCGCGGGGTCAGCCAGTACTCCGCCGCCGACATCCGTCGCGTGGCGCGCCGCCATTCGCGCGAGATCGAGGCGGTACTGGGTTACAGCTACGGCGGTACCGTCATCCACCGCGACGACCTCATGCTGGTGTAGGGAAACATCGCGGCATCGAAAGGGCTTCACCCACGACCCGCCAACGCACCCTGGATCACTTCCTTCCAACCCCGCCATGACCGACATCCGCCAGATCGCCCTCCGATGCCGCGACGCCGCCCAGGCGGTCGCCGCGTTGCCGACCGACGCCAAGGACGCGATGCTGCACGCGATGGCCGACGCCCTGTTGGCCGACGCGGCGGCGATCCTCGCCGCGAACGCGCAGGACATGGAGGCTGCGCAGGCCAAGGGGGTGGGACCGGCGATGCTGGATCGCCTGCGACTGGACGACGCCAGACTCGACGGTATCGCGATGGCCTTGCGCGAGGTCGCTGCGCTGCCCGATCCGGTGGGACAGGTGACGCGACGCGACAGCCGGCCCAACGGCATCGCCGTGGAGCGCGTGCGCACGCCGCTCGGCGTGGTCGCGATGATCTACGAGGCCAGGCCCAACGTGACTGCGGACGCGGCGGCACTGTGCCTGAAGGCCGGCAACGGCGTGATCCTGCGCGGCGGCAGCGAGGCGCTCGGTTCCAACCAGGCGATCGCGGCCGCGCTGCAACGGGCGCTGGTCGCCGCCGGAGTGCCGGCCGCCGCATTGACGATCGTCGAGGATCTTCGTCGCGAGACCATGCTCGAACTGCTGCAGCTCACCGATATCGTCGATCTCGCGATCCCGCGCGGGGGCGAGGGGCTGATCCGCTTCGTCGCCGAGCACGCGCGGGTGCCGGTGATCAAGCACTACAAGGGCGTCTGCCACCTGTACGTCGATGCCGAAGCGGACCAGGATCTCGCCCTGCGGCTGCTGGTCGACGGCAAGGTTTCCCGCCCCAGCGCCTGCAATGCGCTGGAGACGCTGCTGGTGCATGCCGACGCCGCCGCGGCCTTCCTGCCGCGTGCCGCCGCGGCCCTGCGCGGGCATGGCGTCGAGTTGCGCGGCGATGCCGCCACGCGGACGATCGTCGCGGATGTGGGCGAGGCGACCGAAGACGACTACGGTGCCGAGTACCTCGACCTGGTGATCGCGATCCGGGTGGTCGACTCGCTCGACGCGGCGCTCGCCCACATCCGCCGCCACGGCTCGGACCACACCGAGGTGATCGCCACGCGGAATGCCGGGAATGCGGAGAGATTCGTGCAGGCGCTGCGCTCGGCGGTGGTGATGGTCAATGCCTCGTCGCGTTTCAGCGACGGCGGCGAGCTCGGCCTCGGCGCCGAGATCGGCATCTCCACCACCCGGCTGCATGCCTACGGACCGATGGGCCTGGAGGCGCTGACGGTGGAGCGCTTCGTGGTCCGGGGCGAGGGACAGACGCGCAACATCCACGCCTGACTCTGAGCGCCGCAAAAAGAAGGATCTTCTCCAATGTAAGGGATACTGACCCGGTTGTCGGAGATTGGACCCGGGCTTGCGGCCGGGGGTCGTTCCGGGCCGGGGATTGCTACCCGGCTCGGTCAGCCCGCTGCGCGGTCCGGCTCGGCGCAGCGCGCCGGGCGCTCACGCGGACGCGCGGCTGTGCCGCGCAAGACGTCCGCGCTCGCCCATGGCTGACTCGCCGCCGCAGCGCATCCATGCGCTGCTTTTCGCAACCCCCGACCCGGAACGCCCATCGGCCAGTCATCTGCCTGGCTTCGAAGGAGCTGGCCACCGGGCCACCGCGGCCAGGGCAACAACGGTGAGCCGCGTCCTGGCGCCCGGGGATCGCGGCAAGCAAAACATGGATGTTTTGCGCGCGAGTCAGGGCACGATGCCCTGACCGAGCGGAAAGCGATCCCCGGGCGCCGGGGCGCGGCGTCCATCCGAAGTCCTGACTGGGACTTCCCCATCGCAGACCATTTCTCCCTCACATGGGAGAAGAGCCAAAAAGAAGGGACCGGCCTGGCGGCCGGCCCCGAGACGAATGATCGTTGCCTGGAGAAGGGTGCGCGGTGCTTGCCGCGTACTCGATGAAGTGCCTGTTCCGCGAGTGCCGTTCAGCCGAACGCGGCGATGGTCTCGAGCTCGCCGTCGTCGTTCTGCGCCTCTACCCTGGTCAGCCGGCCGTCGTTGAGATTGCGCGCGTCGGCCATCAGCCGGGCGATCTCCAGCCCTTTGCTGCGCTCCGGGAACCAGAACACCGGCCTGCCGTCGTCCAGCAACTGCCAGCCGCCGCCGCTGTGGACCAGTCGTAGGGTGGATCCGGACATCGGCCGCTCCATCGGAAGAAAAGGCGCCCCGGCCCAGCGGTCGACTTGCTCAAGGTCGCGGCTCTGGTTTCCGTTGCTGAGCGGCATCCGTTGCCAGTTGCATTGGCCGGGCTGCCGGGGCGTCGCCAGTGTCGGCGGCGCGGGGCTGCGACACAGTCGGCGGAGCCCTCGATGCCGTGTAGGATTTTTCCTACACGACGCATCCGGCGGGCCATGCTCCCCTCGGTCGTTCCCGGTCGCCGCGATCACGGAGGAATCCCGATGAAACCGATCCCGAACCCAGGTCGTCGCCCGTGCGGGCCCGACCGCCGTCCTCGCGCCGATCACCGCTGCGACCGCCTGCGCGTCCATATCGATGCCGGCAACACCATCGAGGCCGTGCGTTGCGAGTAGGGTGCGGGCGGATACGAAAAAGCCGGCACACGGCCGGCTTCTCGCAACTGCTTGATCCGATTGGTCGGGGAGACAGGATTTGAACCTGCGACTTCTACGTCCCGAACGTAGCGCTCTACCAGGCTGAGCTACACCCCGACTTGGGCAAGCCGCGTATTTTAGTGACCCGGCCGGTCGCTAGGCAAGGGGTTTGCCGCCGGTACCGGCCTCGCGCCGGTCCCGGCGCGCGTTCAGTGCAGCGCCGAGGCGAGCTCGGACAGGCCCTCGGCGTCGAGGATTTCGACGTGCTGAGGGTCCGGAAGCGCGATCAGGCCCTGTTCGCGCAGCCGGGTGAAGCTGCGGCTGACGGTTTCGACAGTGAGACCCAGATGGTCGGCGATGTCGCTGCGACCCATCGGCAGCGCCATGCGCGGGTCGTCGTCGCGGATCTTCATCTGTTCGCGCAGGCGCAGCAGGAAGCTCGCCAGCCGCTCCAGCGGCGACAGTCGCGCGAGCAGCAGCATCGCGTCGTGCGCGTCGTCGAGGTCGCGACAGGCCCGTTGCAGCAGGGTGTGCTCGAAGCTCGGGAAGCGCTCGCGCAGGTCGCGGATCCCGTCGAGCTCGAACGCGCAGACCCGGCTCGGCACCACCGCTTCGACGCTGTGGCGATGGACCGCACGCTCCGAAAGGCCGACGAAATGCCCGGGCAGGACGAAGGCCACCACCTGGCGCCGTGCATCGGCCAGCGTGCGCACCAGCCGCAGCATGCCGCTGGTGACGCTGTAGGCCTGGCGGCAGGGCTGGCCGGCGCGGGCCAGTTCGGCATTGGCCTGTAGTTCCACCGACGAGACGTAACGCTCGAGCGAGTCGACCTCCGGCGGCGGCAGGGACGCGCAGATGGCCAGGTCGCGCACGGCGCATCGCGCGCAGTCGAGCGGAACGACGGCGCGGGAATGTTGTCTGCAGCGGGCGAGGGTATGGCTGGTCATGCGGCTGGCTTTCGCAGGAGTCCATCATAGCGGCCCATGCGCCGGCGTGCGCTGGATGAAATGTCCCAGGCCCCGGATACCGGGGAGGAGGCGGCCGGCGACAGGTGCGCGACCCGCCGCGTCATTGCCGCCGAACAGGCGCCCACGGCGGCCGGCCGGTGCGGCGGGCGGGTAGAATGGCCGTCTTTCCCCTCGATTCCGACCGCCCCGGCATGATCAAGCCCCGTACCCCGCCCGGCGTCATGGAACTGCTGCCGCGCGACCAGATCGCGTTCCAGCGCATGCTCCACACCATCCGGCGCAGTTTCGAGGGCTTCGGCTTCCTGCCGATCGAGACGCCGGTGTTCGAGCTGTCGGAGGTGCTGCTGACCAAGTCCGGCGGCGAAACCGAGCGCCAGGTGTACTTCGCCCAGTCCACGGGCGCGCTGGAGAAGGCATCCGACGGCTTGCCGGAACTGGCGCTGCGGTTCGACCTGACGGTGCCGCTGGCCCGCTACGTGGCCGAGCACGAGCACGAACTGGCGTTCCCGTTCCGGCGCTACCAGATGCAGCGCGTGTACCGCGGCGAGCGTGCCCAGCGCGGCCGCTTCCGCGAGTTCTACCAGTGCGACATCGACGTGATCGGCAAGGACGCGCTGTCGCCGCGCCACGATGCCGAGATCCCGGCGGTGGTCAGCGCCGTGTTCGAGGCGCTGGACATCGGCGATTTCACCATCCAGTTCAACCATCGCAAGCTGCTGCGCGGGTACTTCGAGGGGCAGGGGATCGCCGCCGATGCGCAGGTGCCGGTACTGCGCGAGATCGACAAGCTCGACAAGCGCGGCGAGGACGCGGTGCGCGCGACGCTGTCGGGCGAGGGCTTCGGCCTGTCGTCCGCGGTGATCGACCGGCTGATGGCGTTCTCGCGCGTACGCTCGTCCGGCCATGCCGATGCGCTGGCCAGGCTCGACGCGCTGGGCGATGGCACGCCGCTGTTCGAGGAAGGACGCGACGAACTGCGCGAGGTGCTGCGCCTTCTGCAGGCGCTGGGCGTGCCCGAGTCGCGCTATGCGATCAACCTGTCGATCGCGCGGGGGCTGGATTACTACACCGGCATCGTCTACGAGACCACGCTCGACGCCCATCCGGACATCGGGTCGATCTGTTCGGGCGGCCGTTACGACAACCTCGCCAGCCACTACACGAAGTCGAAGCTGCCGGGCGTCGGCATCTCGATCGGCCTGACCCGGCTGTTCTGGCAGTTACGCGAAGCCGGCCTGATCGAAACCGCGGACAGCTCGGTCGACGTGCTGGTGACGCTGTTCGACGAAGCCGGGCTCGACCACGCCCTGGGCCTGTCCCAGCAGTTGCGCGGCGCCGGGCTCAATGTCGAGACCCAGCTCGAACCGCGCAAGCTGGCGCGCCAGTTCCAGTATGCCGATCGCGCCGGGATCCGCTTCGTGGTGGTGCGCGGCGAGGACGAGGCGGCGAAGGGCGTGGTGGCGGTCAAGGATCTGCGCCGCGGCGAGCAGTTCGAGGTGGCGGATGCCGACTTGGCGCGAACGCTGCTGGTCGAGCGCGAGCAGTGGCGGGCGCTGGGCAAGGGCGCGTGCTGAGGCGGACATCGGCACTGGTTCTTCCAGCCGCGGAGCATCTGGAAGTTGTCATCCCGAGCGCAGCGAGGGATCTGTCTTCGGCGCAACCCGGCAGATCACGGATCGATGAGCTTCGATGTCGCAGAGCCATTCCCGCAGCAACCGCAATGACAGCGCCCCCGCAATCCGGAAGATGACGATGGCGATCGAACGATGAAACCGGTACTGCTCGACGGCAGGTCGCTCACCCGCGACCAGCTGGTGATGGTCGCGCACGGCGCCAAGGTGGCGCTGGACGAATCGGCGCTGCGCGACGTGGCGCGCGCCGCCGATTTCCTCGCCGCGCAGGTGGCGCGCGAGGAGCCGATCTACGGCGTCTCCACCGGCTTCGGCAGCAACGCGGACAAGCTGCTGGGCGCGCATCCGTTGCGCGACGAGTTGCCCGGCGCCAGGAAGTCCGGCCGCTCGCTGCACGAGGAGCTGCAGTACAACCTGATCGTGACCCACGCGGTGTGCGTCGGCGAGCCGCTGTCGGCCGACCTAGTGCGCGCCATGCTGTGCATCCGCATCAACACGCTGCTGCGCGGCCATTCCGGTATCCGGGTGTCGACCCTGCAGGCGCTGACCGCGCTGCTCAACGCGGGCATCGTGCCCGTGGTGCCGGCGCTGGGATCGGTTGGCGCGTCCGGCGACCTGGCGCCGCTGTCGCACCTGGCGATCGTGCTGCTCGGCGGCGGCGAGGCCTTCTACGGCGGGGAACGCATCCCCGGCGGCGAGGCGCTGAAGGCCGCCGGCATCGAGCCGGTCCGCCTGTCTTACAAGGAAGGGCTGGCGCTGAACAACGGCACCGCGCAGATGCTCGCGACCGGGGTGCTGGCGCTGTACCGCCTCGACCGCCTGCTCGACACCGCCGACCTCGCCGCGGCGATGACCATCGACGCCTTCGCCGGCCGGCTCGGCGCGTTCGCCGAAGAGGTCCACGCCCTGCGTCCGCATCCGGGCCAGGTGCGCACCGCCGCGCACCTGCGCGAGCTGCTGGACGGTTCCACGTTGGCCGACATTCCCTACCACCTGGTGCCACGCTTCCGCCCGTGGCTGCCGGCGAGCTGGGACACGCCAGAGGCGCAGCGCCTGAGCTTCGACATCGGCTGGGACTGGGTGCCGAGCGACCAGCGTCACGGCCGCGAAAAGTTCTACGCGCGCTTCAAGCCGTTCCGCGGCGGCAAGAAGCACCAGCCGCAGGACAGCTATTCGCTGCGCTGCATCCCCCAGGTACACGGGGCCGTGCGCGATTGCGTCGAACACGCCAAGCGGGTGTTCGACATCGAGCTCAACGCGGTGACCGACAATCCCCTGGTTTTCCCCGACAAGCAGGCCGAACACGTCGAGGAGCAGGTCATCTCCGCCGGCCATTTCCACGGCATGCCGCTGGCGCTGGCGATGAGCGGGGTCAAGGCCGCGATCCCGGTGCTGGCCTCGATCAGCGAGCGGCGGCTCAACAAGCTGGTCGATCCGGCCACCAGCGACGGCCTGCCGGCCTTCCTGATCGGCAACGAGGACGGCACCGAGTCGGGCTACATGATCGTGCAGTACACGGCCGCGGCCATCGTCAACGACCTCGCCACGCGCGCGCATCCGGCCAGCGTGTACTCGATCCCGACCAGCGCCAATGCCGAGGACCACGTGTCGATGGGCACCAACGAGGCGCGGCACGTGCTGGCCATGGCCGACGACCTGGGCAAGGTGCTGGCGCTGGAGCTGTACACCGCGGCGCAGGCGCTGGACCTGCGCCTGGACATGATCAACGCCGCGCGCGACCTGGCGCGCCGCGCCGATGCCGCCGCGCTCGCGCGCAAGGTGCATGGTGTGGGCGAGGGCGATCCGCGGCATGCGCACTTCCTGCGCGAGGTCGAGGCGCTGCGGACCGAACTGGCCGCGGCCGACGCGTTCCACCCCGCGGCTGCGGTCGCGGCGGCCCATGCGGCGATCCGCGAACGCATCCCCTTCCTCGACCGCGACCGCGCGCTCGACGGCGAGGTGGCGGCGGCGGTGGCGCTGGTCGCGGACGGCAGCCTGCTCGCAGCGATCGGGCGCTGATCGCCAGCGGGCGCCGATGAACCTGCCTCTCCATTTCGGCTGGCTCGGGGTGATGGAAGCGGCGCTGATCGCGTTCGCCGTCGGGGTGCTGTGCTTCGGCTTCTGGCGCTGGCTGTGCAGGCGCGCCGGGTGGGGCGAGGCCCGTGCCATCGGCTGGGCCTGCGTCAGCGCGATCGCGATCGCTGCCGGGATCGACAGCTGGAACCTGTTCTACCTGGGCGTCGCGGGTCTTGAATCGCCGGTCTACGCGAGGATCGCGCTGTCGAAGATCCACGACGCCGATGCCCTCGGCACGCGCGTGTTCATGGAATGGACCGGTGCGCTGTGCGGCGTGGTCGCAGGCTGGCTGCTGACCGGACGCGCAGACCCGCAGGATGCCGCCGCCTCCTGAATGGCGTTCGCCGCATGGCCCTGTTTCCATGCAGACGGGCAGGGCATCCCGCAGATGCCGGTCGGCCCGCTACCCTGCGCGAGGGGGCGTTGATCGACCTTGGACAGCCCAAGAAGGCTGACGTGGCGGCGGCGCAGCGGGGCACGGCTCCGCGCCCGAGCGGCCCCTGCATAGCTGCGACTTCGGAAGTCAGGCAGGTTTTCCGGCGCGAGCTCGGAAAACCCCGGCACCAGCCGCGCTTGACTAATGTAATAACGCGCTATTACATTAGCTGGATGAAGCAGCGCATCGAACCCCTGCCCGAATCCGACGCCGACGCCTCGTTCAGGGCGCTGGCGAAGGCGCTTGCCGCACTGGACCGGGTCGAGGACGTAGCCGCGTTCCTGCGCGACCTGTGCACCCCGGCCGAGCTCGAGGCCATGGCCGACCGCTGGCGGGTGGTGCCGATGCTGCTGCAGGGCGTGCCGTACCGCGAGATCCACGAGCGCACCCTGGTCAGCGTGACCACCATCGGCCGCGTCGCGCGCACGCTCGAGCATGGCGCCGGCGGCTATGCCGCGGCGGTGAAGCGCCAGCACCCCCGGCTCGCCCAGAGCCACTGAGGATCCGAGATGAGCCCTTCGGCCGTTCCCGCGGCGCGCGACCGCCTGCGCATCGCGATCCAGAAATCCGGTCGCCTGAGCGATCCCGCGCGTGCGTTGCTCGCCTCGTGCGGGCTGTCCTGGCGCGAAAGCCGCGACAAGCTGTTCTGCTACGGCGAAACGCTGCCGGTCGACCTGCTGCTGGTGCGCGACGACGACATCCCCGGCCTGCTCGCCGACGGCGTCTGCGACTACGGCATCGTCGGGCGCAACGTGCTGGAGGAACAGGCGGCGCTGCGCGCGGGCGAGGGCAGGTCGCAGGTCTCGAAGGAGGTGCGCTCGCTCGGGTTCGGTGGCTGCCGGCTCGACATCGCCGTGCCCGAGGCCTGGGACTGGGAAGGCCCGCAGCAGTTGCAGGGCCGGCGCATCGCGACCAGCTATCCCGGCCTGCTGGCGAAATGGCTGGCGGAGAACCGGGTGGAGGCGAGCGTGGTGATGCTGTCGGGTTCGGTCGAGATCGCGCCGCGGCTGGGGCAGGCGGACCTGATCTGCGACCTCGTCTCCAGCGGTGGGACGCTGCTCGCCAACCAGCTCAAGCCGGTGGCGACGATCATGCGCAGCGAGGCGGTGCTGGCGGGCCCGGTGCAGCCGTTCGCGGACATCCGCGGGGAACTGGCGCAGATGCTGCTGCGCCGCCTGGACGGTGTGCTGCGGCTCAAGGACAGCCGCCTGCTGCTATTCCAGGCGCAGCGCGACGAAGTCCCGGGGCTGCTGGAAATGCTGCCCGACGCGGAACAGCCGACCGTCCTGCAGGTCGATGGCGCCGACACCCTGGCGCTGCAGGCGCTGTGCCACGGCGCGATGACTTGGCAGCGGCTGGAGGACCTCAAGCGGGCCGGCGCGCGCGGGCTGATGGTGCTGCCGGTCGAGAGGATGCTGGCGTGAGCGCGGAGCTCGTGCAGCGGCTGGACTGGCCGGCGCTCGATGTCGCGGCGCGGGAGGCTGCGCTGCAGCGGCCGGCGCAGTCGGTCGCCGGTCGTACGCGCGACACCGTTGCTGCGATCATCGGCGAAGTACGCCAGCGGGGCGACGAGGCGCTTCGCGAGATCAGTGCCCGCTTGGACGGGGTGGCGCCGGATGCCTTCGAAGTCGCCGAGTCGGAGTACGAAACCGCCGAGGCTTCGTTGTCGCCGACGCTCAGGGCCGCGATCGTGGATGCGGCGGAGCGGATCGAACGTTTCCACCGCGCCGGTATGGTCCAGCCGTATTCGGTCGAGACCGCGGCGGGGGTGGTCTGCGAGCGGATGGTGCGTGCGATCGCGCGGGTGGGCCTGTACGTGCCCGCCGGCAGCGCGCCGCTGCCGTCCACGGCCTTGATGCTGGGAATTCCCGCGCGCCTGGCCGGGTGCCGCGAACGCGTGCTATGCACGCCGCCGCGCCGCGACGGCAGCGCCGATCCCGCGGTGCTGTTCGCCGCACGCCTGACCGGCGTGCACCGCGTGTTCAAGCTCGGCGGCGCGCAGGCGATCGCGGCGATGGCGTTCGGCACAGCCAGCGTGCCGCGCTGCGCCAAGCTGTTCGGTCCCGGCAACAGCTACGTCACCGAGGCCAAGCAGCAGGTGGCGCAGGGCGGGGTGGCCGCGATCGACATGCCGGCCGGGCCTTCGGAGGTGCTGGTGATCGCCGACGCGGGTGCGGATGCGGCCTTCGTCGCCGCCGACCTGCTGTCGCAGGCCGAACATGGTCCCGACTCGCAGGTGCTGCTGCTCAGCGACAGCGAAGCGCTGCTCGATGCGGTGCAGGGCGAGGTGGCCATCCAACTGGCGACGCTGCCGCGCGCGGACATTGCCCGGCAGGCGCTGGCGGGCTCGCGGCTGGTGCGGGTCGCGGCACTCGAGGACGCGTTCGACATCAGCAATGCGTACGCACCCGAACACCTGATCCTGGCGCTTCGCGAGCCGCGTGCCTGGCTCGACCGTGTCGATGCAGCGGGTTCCGTCTTCCTTGGCGACTTCACGCCCGAGGCGCTGGGCGATTACTGCAGCGGCACCAACCACGTGCTGCCTACCAATGGCGCGGCGCGTGCCTGCAGCGGCGTGTCCGTGGCGAGCTTCCAGAACTTCGTGAGCGTGCAGGCCGCGAGCGCGTCGGGCATCGCCGGCATCGGCGCCTGCGCGGTGACCCTGGCCGAGGCCGAGGGACTCGAAGCGCATGCCAACGCGGTGCGCCTGCGCATGGGCCGCGTGGGATCCGCCCAGGAGGCCGCGTGAACGCCGTGACCGACCTGCTGCGAGAGGATCTGCGCGGCTTCGCCGGCTACAGCTCGGCGCGCAGCGAGGCGCTGAGCGGAGAGGTCTGGCTCAACGCCAACGAATCGGCCTGGCCCAACCCGGCCGATGGCGATGGCGCCTGCCGACGCTACCCGGATCCGCAGCCGGCCGCGTTGCGCGACGCGCTGGCGGCCCTGTACGGCGTCGCGCCCGAGCGCCTGCTGATCGGGCGGGGCAGCGACGAGGCGATCGACTTGCTGGTGCGCGCCACCTGCGTGCCCGGTCGCGATGGCGTGCTGGTGACCTCGCCGGTGTTCGGCATGTATGCCGTCAGCGCGCGGCTGCAGGGCGCGGTGTTGATCGACGTGCCGTTGCTGGACGACCCGCAGGCGGGCCTGGTGCCCGATTTCGAGGCGATCGGCGACGTGGCCGCGGTGCGTGGCGCGAAGCTGGTGTTCCTGTGCTCGCCGTCCAACCCGGGTGGTGGTGCGATCGCCCTCGGCGATATTGCCGCGCTCGCACGGCGGCTGGCGGGCCGCGCCCTGGTCGTGGTCGACGAAGCGTACGCCGAGTTCGGGGAGTCGCAGTCCGCCACCACCCTGCTGGACGCGCTTCCCAACCTGGTCGTGCTGCGCACGCTGTCCAAGGCCCATGCCCTGGCGGCCGCGCGGATCGGCGTGGCGATCGCCGACCCGGGCCTGGTCGCCGCGCTGCGCCGCTGCCAGGCGCCCTATCCGGTGCCGTCCCCGTGCGCCGCGCTCGCGGTCGCCGGTCTCTCGCCCGAGGCCCGCGCGGCCACGGCGCAGCGTGTTGGCAATGTGCGCCGCGAACGTGTACGGCTGCGGCAGTCCCTGCAGGCGCTCGCGGGCGTGCTGCGCGTGTATCCCTCGCAGGCCAACTTCCTGCTGGTGCGGTTCCGGGACGCCGAAGCGGCCTTCCACGCCCTGCTGGCGGCGGGCATCGTGGTGCGCGACCAGCGGGCCGCGCGCGGCCTCGGCGACGCGCTGCGGATCACCATCGGCACGCCGGAACAGAACGATCGCGTACTCGCGGTGCTGTCGGCGCTGGAACCCGCGACCGCCCGGATCGCGGCCAACGGGCGGGGAGCCGCCTGATGGCCACGAAGATCCTGTTCGTCGACCGCGACGGCACCCTGATCGAGGAACCCGAAGACTTCCAGATCGACGCCTTCGAGAAGCTGAGATTCGTGAGGGACGTGATCCCGGCGATGCTGCGGCTGCGCGACGCCGGCTTCGAGTTCGTGATCGTCAGCAACCAGGATGGACTGGGCAGCGAGGCCTATCCGCGTGCGGCCTTCGACGGCCCGAACGACCTGATGCTGCAGGTGTTCGAAAGCCAGGGCATCGTGTTCCGCGAGGTGCTGGTGGACGGCACCTGGCCGGCCGACAACGCGCCCACGCGCAAGCCGGGGCTGGGGCTGGTGCAACACTACCTGCGCGATCGCGGCATCGACCTCGACCGTTCGGCGATGGTCGGCGACCGCGAGACCGACCTGCAGTTCGCGCGCAACCTCGGCATCCGCGGCTTCCAGCTGCGCACCGCGCAGTTCGGCGGCGAGTGGGACTGGGCCGGCATCGCGCACGAGCTGGCCGACGCGCCGCGTCGCGCGGTGGTGCAGCGGAACACGAAGGAGACGCGGATCCGCGTCGAACTCGACCTCGACCGCGCCGCGGAGGCGAGGGTCACCACCGGGCTGCCGTTCTTCGACCACATGCTCGACCAGATCGGCAAGCACGGCGGCTTCGCGCTGGACGTGTCCGCCGAGGGCGACCTGCACATCGACGAGCACCACACCATCGAGGACACCGGCATCGCCCTGGGCCAGGCCTTGCGCGAGGCGCTGGGCGACAAGCGCGGGATCGCGCGCTACGGCTTCACCCTGCCGATGGACGAGACCCTCGCGAGTGCCGCGCTGGATTTCGGCGGCCGACCGTACCTGGTGTTCGAAGGCAGCTTCCGGCGCGAGCGCGTCGGCGACATGCCGACCGAACTGGTGGAACATTTCTTCCGTTCGGTCTGCGATGCCGCCGCGCTCAACCTCAACCTCAAGGTGGACGGCGAGAACGACCACCACAAGATCGAAGCCTGCTTCAAGGCGTTCGCGCGGGCATTGCGCATGGCGATCCGGCGCGAGGGCGTCGAGCTGCCCAGCACCAAGGGGACGCTGTGATCCGGTTGGCCCTGGTCGACGCCGGCGGCGCGAACATCGGTTCGGTACGGTACGCGCTGGAGCGGCTCAACGTCGAGGCCACGCTGACGTCGGATGCGGAAGCGATCCGCAACGCCGACCGCGTGATCCTGCCCGGCGTCAGCACAGCTGCCACGGTGATGCGGCGCCTGCGTGAGCTCGACCTGATCGAAACTCTGCGCGCGTTGCGCCAGCCGCTGCTCGGCGTCTGCGTCGGAATGCAGTTGCTGTTCGAGCATTCCGAGGAGGACGACACGCCCTGCCTCGGCATCTTGGGCGGACGGGTGCGCCGGCTGCAGACCGCGCCAGGCATTCGCGTCCCGCACATGGGCTGGAATCGTCTGCAGCCGCGACGCGACGATCCTCTACTGGCCGACTTCGCCGAGGGCGAGTTCGCCTATTTCGTGCACGGCTACGCCGCACCGGTCACTGCCGAATGCGTCGCCTCCACCACACACGGCGTCGAGTTCGCCGCGGTGGTCCGTCGCGGCAACGTCATGGGCGCGCAGTTCCACCCCGAACGCTCGGCCGCCGCCGGGGCACGGCTGCTGCGCAACTTCCTGTCGATGGAGCCCGCATGAGCGCCACCTTCACCCTGTATCCGGCGATCGACGTGCGCAACGGCCGCGTGGTGCGGCTCGCGCAGGGCGACTATGCCCAGGAAACCCGGTACGGCGACGATCCGCTGGCGCTGGCCCGGGCCTACGCGGAGCAGGGGGCGCAGTGGCTGCACCTGGTCGACCTGGATGCCGCGCGCGCCGGTGGCTATACCCTGCTGCAGCTGGTGCGCGACATCACGTCCTCGACCGGGTTGCAGGTGCAGACGGGTGGCGGCGTGCGTTCGCGCGACGACGTGCAGCGCATCCTCGACGCCGGCGCCGCGCGCGTGGTGATCGGTTCGCTCGCGGTCCGCGAGGCCGACCATGTCTGCGACTGGCTCGACGCGCTGGGCAGCGAACGCCTGACGATCGCCCTGGACACGCGCCAGGACCGCGAAGGCATCTGGCGCCTGCCGGTGCACGGCTGGACCGAAACCGCCGCAGGCACCCTGCAGGAGATGGCGCAGCGCTACGCTGCGCGTGGCCTGCGTCATCTGCTGTGCACCGACATCACCCGCGACGGGATGATGACCGGGCCGAACCTGATGCTCTATCGCCTGCTGGCCGAGGCGGTGCCCGGCCTCGCCCTGCAGGCCTCCGGCGGCGTGCGCGACCTCGACGACGTGCTGCAGTCGCGCGCGCAGGGCTGCGCCGGCGTGGTGCTCGGTCGCTCGCTGCTGGAAGGCAGGTTGCAGCTGCCGCAGGCGCTGGCCGCCGCGGAAGCGCGCTGATGCTCGCGCGCCGCATCATTCCCTGCCTGGACGTGCGAGACGGGCGCGTGGTCAAGGGCGTGCGTTTCCGCGACCACGTCGACATGGGCGACATCGTCGAACTGGCCCTGCGCTACCGCGACGAGGGCGCGGACGAGCTGGTGTTCTACGACATCAGCGCCACGCCGCAGCAGCGCTCGGTGGACCGCGGCTGGGTGGAACGCGTTTCGGCGCGGATCGACATCCCGTTCTGCGTGGCCGGTGGCATCCGCGACGTCGAAACCGCGCGCGCGGTGCTGCACGCCGGCGCCGACAAGATCTCGATCAACTCGCCGGCGCTGGAACGGCCGGCGCTGATCTCCGAGCTGGCCGAAGCCTTCGGCGTGCAGTGCGTGGTCGTCGGCATCGACTCGATCCGCGAGCCGGACGGCGAGTGGCGGGTGCGCACCCATACCGGCGATCCGGACCGCATGCGGGCGCCATCGGTCCGTACACTGGACTGGGTGGTCGAGGCGCAGCGCCTGGGGGCCGGCGAGATCGTGCTCAACTGCATGGACAGCGACGGCGTGCGCAGGGGCTACGATCTCGGGCAATTGCGCGTCGTGCGCGAGCTGTGCACGGTGCCGCTGGTCGCCTCCGGCGGCGCAGGGGAGCCCGCGCACTTCGAGGCGGTGTTCCGCGAGGCCGATGTCGACGGCGCGCTCGCCGCAAGCGTGTTCCATGGCGGCACGATCCGCATCCCGGAGCTCAAACGACTGCTGCGCGCGCGCGGCGTGGAGGTGCGCAGTGACTGAGGCAGGCGCGACCGGGGCCACGCTGGAGAGCCTCGACTGGGACAAAGGCGGTGGCCTGGTGCCGGCGATCGTCCAGGACGCGCGCACCTTGCGCGTGCTGATGCTCGGCTACATGGATCGCGCCGCGTTGGAGGCGACGCTGTCGTTGCGGCGGGTGACATTCTTCAGCCGCAGCAAGGGCCGGTTATGGACCAAGGGCGAGTCGTCGGGGCATGTGCTGGACCTGGTTTCAGTCGACGTGGACTGCGACGGCGACACGCTGCTGGTGCTCGCCCATCCGCAGGGGCCGACGTGCCACCTGCAGCGCGAGAGCTGCTTCGCGTCGGCGCCGGGTTCGACGCTGGCCGAGTTGTCCGCCCTGGTCGAACGGCGTGCGGCGGAGCGGCCGGAAGGCAGCTACACCACGAAGCTGTTCGAGGCTGGCGTGCGCCGGATGGCGCAGAAGGTGGGCGAAGAGGGCGTGGAGACCGCGCTCGCCGCGGTCGCCGAGGACGACGACGCGGTGCTGGGCGAGGGCGCCGATCTGCTGTTCCACCTGCTGGTGTTGCTGCGCGCCCGGGGCCTCGGACTTGCGGACGTGGAGGCGAAACTCGCGACGCGGCGCCGCTGAGGTGGTAGCAGGGGCTTCGCGCCTCCGTCGTGCCGGAGGCGGCAGGAGGTCGGACCCGGGATCCCGAACAGGCGAGGGATTCTCCCGGTAATGGCGCCAGCTCGAGATCCCTCGCTGCGCTCGGGATGACAAGGCGCCGTGCCCGAAACGACAAGGCGACGTACGCCGCGCGCGGCGACAGCCTGCTAGGCCGCGGTGATCGAAGTGCGCACGCAGTCGCGGCCGTTGGCCTTGGCCGCGTACAGCGCCTTGTCGGCGGTATCCAAGGCGTCGTCGATGTCGTCGGAGGCTTCCGGGGCGATCGTATGCACTCCGATGCTGGCGGAGATCTGCAACCGCGTGCCCTGCGACTCCCAGTGCTCGGCGACCAGCGCCTGTCGCACTTCTTCGGCCACCGCCACCGCGGCGCGCAGGTCGTGGTCGGGAAGCACCACCACGAATTCCTCGCCACCGAAGCGCGCCAGCAGCGCCTCGTGCGGGCGCAGGGCACGCCCGATCCGGCGCGCCGCCCAGCGCAGGCAGTCGTCGCCCACCAGGTGCCCATGGCGGTCGTTGATCGACTTGAAATGGTCGAGATCGACCATCAGCAGCGACAGCGGCCGCCGCGAGTCGCGGCATTCCGCCAGCAGACGATCGAAGCCCTCGTGGAAGTAGCTGCGGTTGTACAGGCCGGTGAGCGCGTCGCGGCGGCTGGAATCCTGCAGCTTCATGTGCGCGTCCTCGAGCTGTGACAGCGCCTGCTGCAGCTCCTGGGTGCGCAGGGCCACGTTGCGCTCCAGCTCGCGGTTGGCCTCGTTGGTGATGCGCTGGTTCTCGTTGCGCAGTTGCGCATAGCGGTAGCCCAGCGCGATCGAGAGCAGCAGCATCTCCAGCGCCGAGCCGATCTGCACGCCGTACTCGGTGGCGAAGTTCTTGGGCAGGGCGCCGAAGGCGAGCAGGGTGAAGATGGCGGTGCCGAGCAGGAACATCGACCAGGCCAGCAGCAGCAGCCGCGCGGGCGTGTAGCCGCGACGCAGCACGTGGATGGTGGCGAGCACGATCCAGATCACGCCCACCAGCACCGCACGCGAGGCGATCGGCGTGGAGATGCGGTACGGCAGCCAGATCGAGGCGAGGCCGAAGACCAGGAAGAACACGATCAGCGCGATCGTGCCCGCGTTGAGTCTTGGCGCCCGCTGCGGAAGCTCGAGGAAGGTGCGCGCGAATTGCAGCATCGCCACCAGCGCCAGGCAGATCGAGATCGGCACCATGTGGTCCGCCATCCACGGCGAATCCGGCCACAGGTACTCGAAACCCAGCCCGTTGAGCGTGAACAGCACCAGCCCGAACGCGGTGATGTGGCACAGGTACCAGAAGTAGCTGGCGTCGCGCAGCGAGAGCCACAGCACCAGGTTGTAGAAGAACAGCGCCAGCAGGATGCCGTAGTACAGGCCGATCGCCAGCTGCGCGTCGCGCGAAACCTCGGTGAACGCGGCCTGCGTGTACAGGTGCAGCGGCACCTGCATCGAGCTCTCGCTCTCGACACGGACCAGGAGCTGCACCGGCGTGTCGACCGGCAGGTCGACCAGGACGTTGGGATGCCGGTAGCGCACGCTGCGGGCCGAGAACGGCACGTGGTCGCCGCCGACATGCTGCACGACGCGGCCATCCGGGTAGCGCAGGAACATCTCGATCCGGTCGCTGAGCGGATACTCCTGCACCAACAGCCAGCGCTGCTCGCCGGCATTGCGGTTGACGATCGTGGCGTGGAACCAGAACGCGCCGCTCTGGAAGCCGAAGGCGTCCTTGCCGTCCGGCAGCGGCGCGAACTCGCCGTCGGCGACGCGGCGCCAGGCATTGGCGGGCTGGTCGGCGAGGCTGGCGTCGTGCCGGTAGGTGAGGTGCGGCGAAAGTCCGGCGTTGGTGGTGTCGGCGGCCAGCTCGAGGGCGGGGCCGGCCGCGACGGGCAGGCTCAGCACGAGGGCCAGCCACGCGAGGATGCAACGCAACGCCATCGTCATCGTCTGCCCCGGCCTGTCGCGGATTCCATCAGCGCGTTTCCGTCCATTGCTCCCGTCGGCAACAGGGGTAACGCCAATGCCCGCCATAATGGGACAAACCGGGCGATGTGGGGAGACACCGTGCGTCAAGGTCGAGGCACCTGCTTGCTGTCGCTGCTGCTGTTGCCGGTCATGGCGGCGAGCGCGTGGGCGTGCACCAGTGGCGCGGTGTTCGAGGACGGCAATCGCGACGGCCGCCGCCAGTCCGGCGAGCGCGGCCTGGCGGGCGTGCGCGTGTCGAACGGTCGGGAAATCGTTTCCAGCGATACCAGTGGCTTCTGGCGCCTGCCCGGGGGTGGCTCGATGCCGGTGTTCGTGATCAAGCCTGCCGGCTTTACCGTCACCAGCGCCGAGGGCGGGCTGCCCGCCTCCTGGCACGGACCAGGCGCCGCGTCCTGCGACTTCGCGCTGCAGCCGGCGGCACGTGGCGGCGAAGGACTGAAGGTGATCGTCTCCAGCGACCCCCAGGCCGGCACGGTGCGCGAGGTCGACTACTACGCCCGTGTGGTGGCGCGTGCGCTCGCGCCGCATCGCGACGCGGCGCTCGGGCTGACCCTGGGCGACATCGCCAACGACGATCTGGCGCTGTACGACGGGATCAACCGCGCCACCGCGTCGCTCGGCGTGCCCTGGGTGCATGTCGCCGGCAACCACGACCTGGACCCCGGCGCACGGGACGACCACGATTCGCTCGCCACGTTCCGGCGCGTGTTCGGTCCGGACACCTGGGCCTGGGAGGAGCACGAGGCGGTGTTCGTGATGCTGGACAACGTCGTCGCGATGCCGGGCGGCCGTCCCGCCTATGTCGGCGGCCTGCGCGAGGACCAGTTCGGTTTCCTCGAGCGCTACCTACAGCACATCGATCGCGAGCGCCTGCTGGTGATCGCGGCCCACATCCCCTGGTTCGACACCGCAGCGGTCGATCGTCCAGCCAGCGTGCGCGTGGCCGACCGCGAACGGCTGTTCGCCCTGCTGCGATCGTTCCCCAGGCTGCTGTTGCTGAGCGGTCACCGCCACGCCCAGCGGCAGTTCTTCCACGATGCACGCACGGGCTGGCAGGGCGATGCGCCGTTGCGCGAGTACAACGTCGGCGCGATGAGCGGGTCGTACTGGTCCGGCGTCGCCGACACCGATGGCATCCCGCTGTCGACCATGGCCGACGGCACGCCGCGCGGCTTCGCGACCTTGCGCATCGCGGACGACGGCGGCTACCGGCTGGCCTGGCATCCGACGACGCTCCCGGCGGACGATCCTTCGCGGACCGACGCGATGGCCCTGCATGCGCCGAAGCTGCTGCGGCATGGCGCCTATCCCGCCTGGGGGGTGTACGCCAACGTCTTCATGGGCCACGCCGGGACCCGGGTCGAGTACCGCGTCGACGAAGGCGAGTGGTCGCCGATGGCCTGGACGCAGGCGCCGGACCCGCGAGTGCTGGTCGAGAACGTCCGCGACGATCTCGCCGACACGCTGCGCAGCTTCGACCGTTCGCCCGAAGCGGAACCCTCGCCGCACCTGTGGCGTGGCGCGCTGCCGACCCGCCTCGCGCCCGGCCCGCACCGGGTGGAGGTGCGCGCCTTCGACGACCACGGCGGCGAGCACCGCGCCTCGATCGTCTACCGGCTGGTCGAGCTGTCGCCGTGAAGCCGCGGCTCCGGGCCTCGCGCCGCTAGAGCGGATGCGGATAGGCCAGCACGGGACCGCGCACCAGGCCCGCCTCCCAGGCGTGCAGGCGCGCGCGGATCTCCTCGCCGATCCAGATCTGCGGATACGACGATTCGTGTCCCTCCATCGTCTCGCGCCGCGACACCTGGCGGCGGGCGTAGTCGAACGCGTCGAGCAGGCCGCCGTCGCGGTTGAGGCCCTCGACCAGCAGCGCGCGCCCGAAGTAGGTGGCGCTGGTGCTGTCGCCGCAGCCGAAGGACGGCCGGTCGTGGCGCGCGGCGGTGACGACGAGGGTGTCGGGTGCGGCCAGCACGGGGATGAAGCCGCCGGAATAGCACGCCGAGACGATCAGCAGCCGGTGGCGGATGCCGGCGTCGTCGAGCGCGGCGCGCAGCTGCTGCGGCGACAGTGTGGTGTCGAACCGGTCGGCGAGGCTGACCGTCAGCTCGTGCCCGGGGCTGCCGTGGCTGGTGACGAAGAGCAGCAGCAGGTCCTCTTCCGGGTCCATCCTGGCGGCGATGCCCTGCAGCGCATGGCGCAGGTTGTCGAGCGTGGCCAGCGGGCGCGGCGCGGCCGCGAGGCTGTCGGGATGGTTGACCAGTGCGAGCGCGCGGCCGCCGGCGCCATAGCGCGCCGTGGCCAGCGTTTCGAAATAGGCGGCCTCGTTGCGGAACACGTCCTCGTTGCCGTCGCCGGCGAACGACAGTGCGAACAGGTCGACTCGCCCCGCCTGCTGCGCGGGCATCTGCGCAAGCCGGGCCTCGATCAGCGCACGATCGCGCAGGGCCACCGGATCGATGGCCTCGTCGGCGGCCGCCGTGGCATGGCCCGCGAGGCATGCGACTGCAAGGAGGCAGGCCAGAAAGCGCGGCGCCCGAAGCGGGCGCCGGGATCGCAGTGCCTCGGCCCCCACGCAACTCACGCGCCCGGCGTGACGCCGTCGAATCCGGTGGCGCGCGGATGGCCGCCGGTCCCGTCGCCGCTGCGCGGCTGCGGGTAGTCCGGGAGCCGGTCGATCAGGGTGGTGCGCATGCCCGCGTCGCGCGCGGCATCGAGTTCGGCGACCACGTCGGACAGGAACAGGATGTCCCCGGGCGCGACACCCAGCTCCCGCGCGATCCGTGCATAGCTCCCGGCCTCGCGCTTGCCGCCCACGCCCGTATCGAACCAGCCGCAGAACAGTCCGCTCAGGTCGCCGGCATCGGTATGCGCGAACAGCAGCTTCTGCGCCGGCACCGAGCCCGACGAATACACGGCCAGCGCATGCCCGTCGGCGTGCCAGCGTCGCAGCGCCGCTACCGCATCCGGATACACCGGCGCGGTGAAGTCGGCGCTCTCGTAACCCGCTGCCCAGACCATGCCCTGCAAGGCCTTGAGTGCGGTGTGCTTGCGGTCCTCGTCGATCCAGCCCTGCAGGGTCTCGACGATCATCGCGTCCTGGCACAGGCCACCGCCTTCGAGCGCGACCATGTCCAGCCAGCGACGGACCTCCGGATCCTGGCCGTGCTCGCGCACGAAGCGCGGAAGTTCGCGGCGCGCATACGGGAACAGCACGTCCTTGACGAACGAGATCGAGGACGTGGTGCCCTCGATGTCGGTCAGGATCAGCGGCGGGCGGGAGGTCGCGGGCGTCGTCATCGCCATAGCGTAGCGCGTTGCGTGCACGATCCGGCCCCGGCGGACGGGTCAGCCCGTCGTCGGCACGTCGTAGCGCGGGAACCTGCGCGCGATGTCGGTGCCGGTGAAATGGCCGATCCAGCCGTCGGGCTGCTGGAAGAAGCGGATCGCGACGAAGCGCGGCTCCGGGCCCATGTCGAACCAGTGGGTGGTGCCGTCGGGCACCGCGATCAGGTCGTCCTTCACGCATTCGATCTCGTAGACCTTCTCGCCCACGTGCAGGGTGAACAGGCCCGAGCCGTCGACGAAGAAGCGCACTTCGTCCTCGTTGTGGTAGTGCTCGTCGAGGAACTTGCCGCGCAGTTCTTCCTTCTTCGGGTTGTCCGGGACGATGCTGATCACGTCGACCGTGGTGAAGCCACGCTCGGCGGAGATGCGGTCGATGTCGGACTTGTAGGCGGCCAGCACCTGTTCCGGCGTGGCACCGGCCGTCACCGGCTGGCTGGCCTGCCAGCGTTCGAAGTGCACGCCGATCTTCGCCAGCTCGCGCGCGATCTCGTCGCCGTCGTGGCTGCTGAATTCCGGGGCGTCGGGCTGGTGTTCGGAGAAGATGCGGAGTCGGCTCATGGCGGCAGGCTCTCGGGACGACGGGGAGGCGATCAGGCTAGCAGCCGGGTCGGGAACAGGAAATGACGCGGGCGGAACGCCCGCGTTCCGTCGCGGCAACGCCGCCGTCAGTGGACGGTGGTGATCCGACGCAGGTCCAGCTCGCAGCCGAGCAGGAACTCGAAGGCATCCAGGTGCCTGCGCGCCTCGGCCATGTCGCGGCCCCAGGCGTACAGTCCATGCCCCTGGATCAGGTAGCCCCACAGCGGACCGCGGTCGAGCAGCGCCTCGACCTTCGCGGCCAGGGTCGGCATGTCCTGGCTGTTGGGCAGCACCGGCAGCTCGATCGCGGCCTCGTGGGTTTCGTTGCCGCGGAACGCCTTGAGCAGCTCGTAGCCCTCGAGCCGGACGCTGCGCGGGAAGATGCGCGAGGCGACCGTCTGGTTGTGCGAATGGGTGTGCAGGATGCAGCCGACGTCCGGGAAGCGCCGGTACAGCTGCGTGTGCAGCAGCGTCTCCGCGGAGGGCCGGTGGTCGCTGCCGACGGCGAAGCCATCGAAGTCGACCACCATGATGTCGTCCTCGGTCAGGCGCCCCTTGTCGCGGCCGGACACGGTGATCGCCGCATGCCGTTCGTCCAGCCGCGAGGAGAAGTTGCTGCTCGTGGCCGGCGTCCAGCCGAGCTGCGCGAGCTCGCGCACGTTCGCGATCAGTTCGCCCGCGAGCTCGTGCAGGCGCTGGGGGTCGTAGGGCAGGGCGCTCATGCGCGGAAGTCTAGCTTGAAAGCAGGGATTGGTGATTCGTGATTGGTGATTCGTGATTGGTGATTCGCACGAGCACGGCTTTCGCGCCGCCTGAAGAGGGTTCGGTCGGTACCAGCGATTGCCGGCATCGGCATGTCCGGATCGGCGGCGGCACCGATCACCAATCACCAATCACCGCTCCTACAGCACCGCCCGCACCAGCACGATCAGCACCAGCGCCGGCGCGACCACCCGCATCAGCCAGCGCCAAGTCGTGAACAGCACGGGCGGCATGTCGGACAGCTGCTCGCGCAGGATGGTGCGATTGAGCGCCCAGCCGGCGAACAGCGCGATCAGCAGTCCGCCCAGCGGCAGCATCAGGTCGTTGGCGATGAACTCGACGAAGGTCATGATGTCGCGGTCGAGGATGCGCACGCCGGACCACACGTTCAGCGACAGCACCGAGAGCAGGCCCAGCAGCCAGGAGAGGCCGGCGATGCCGAGCGCAGCGCGCTTGCGGCTGGCGACGCCGAACCGTTCCACCAGGAACGCGGTGGCCGGCTCCAGCAGCGAGATCGACGAGGTCCACGCGGCGACCGCGAGCAGGCCGAAGAACGCCAGCCCGTAGACGATCCCGAACGGCATCGACTCGAATGCCAGCGGCAGCGAAGTGAAGATCAGCCCCGGCCCGCCGCCGGCGGGATCGATCCCGAACGACAGCACGATCGGGAAGATCGCGAGCCCCGCCAGCAGCGCCACGCTGGTATCGGTGAGCGCCACCGCGATGCCGACGCGGCCGATCGACACGCCCTCGCGCGGCAGGTAGGCGCCGTAGGTCATCATCGTGCACATGCCCAGGCTCAGGGTGAAGAACGCCTGGCCCATCGCGCTGAGGAAGGTGCCGCCCGTGATCACCGACCAGTCGGGCTTGAACAGGAACGTCGCGGCCTGGCCCATGAAGCCGGTGGTCATGCCGTAGACCACCAGCATCAGCAGCAGCACGAACAGCGCCGGCATCAGGAACCGGACCGCGCGCTCCAGGCCCTTCTCCACGCCCAGCGCCACCACCGCCACGGTGAGCAGCATGAACAGCGCGTGCCAGAAGGTCAGCTCCAGCGGATCGGCGAGCAGCGCGGCGAACGTGGCACCGGGATCGGTGATGGCGGCGCCGCCGGCCAGCTGCTTCACGTACAGGAAGGCGTAATGCAGGGTCCAGCCGGCGACCACGCTGTAGAAGCTCAGGATCAGGATGCCGGCGACGATGCCGATCCAGCCGATCGCCACCCAATGGCGACTTACCCCGCTCTCGCGCGTCAGCTTGCGGAATGTATTGATCGGGCTGACCCGGCCGTGACGGCCGATCAGGATCTCGGCCATCAGGATCGGCAGGCCCACCAACAGGATGCAGCCCAGGTACACCAGCACGAAGGCGCCGCCGCCGTTGTCCGAGGTCATGTACGGGAAGCGCCAGATGTTGCCCAGGCCGACCGCCGAGCCGGTGGCGGCGAGGATGAACATCAGGCGTGAGGACCACATGCCGTGGATGGAAGTCGTCTTGTCCATGTGCGGATCCGAAAAAAGTGCGTCGTGTCGGGTGGCGCGGACGGGATCAGCCGCGGGGCGCGGGCGTGTCCGTCGCGGGTTGGGGAAGCGGCGGTGTGGCGTCGGCGGCCGGCAGCCGCAGGATCTTGAACCCGGCATAGGCCAGCACCAGCGCCACCAGCGGGCTGACCAGGTTGAAGAACGCGTAGGGCAGGTAATCCAGCGTGGCCACGCCGAGCGTGGCCGCCATGTAGGCGCCGCAGGTGTTCCACGGGATCAGCGGCGAGGTCATCGTGCCGGCGTCCTCGAGTGCGCGCGACAGGTTCACCGGGTCCAGCCCGCGCCTGCGGTACTCGGGCTGGAACAGGCGGCCGGTGAGCACGATCGACATGTACTGGTCGGCAGCGACGACGTTCGCGCCGAACGCGGTGGCCAGGGTCGAGGCGATCAGCGAGCCGGTCGAACGCGCGGCCTTGAGCACGCTGCGGATCATCCGTTCCAGCAGGCCGGTGCGCTCCATCACCGCGCCGAACCCCATCGCGCAGACGATCAGCCACACGGTGTTGAGCATGCTCGACATGCCGCCGCGGCTGAGCAGGTCGTCGAGCGCGGCATTGCCGGTGTCGGCCTGGTAGCCGTTGAACAGAGCGGTCCATGCGCCAGACAGCAGGGCCATCGGCCGCGACAGGCTCTCGTTGCCGGCCAGCGCGACGACCACGTCGGGCTGGAACACCACCGCGAACACCGCGCCCAGCAGCGCGCCGATCATGATCGTCGGGAACGCCGGGAATCGGCGGACCGCCAGCGCGAATACCACCAGCATCGGCAGCAGCAGGTACCAGCCCAGCGCGAACTGCGCTTCCAGCAGCGTCGGCAGGTCGCCGAACGCGGCGCCTTCCCCGGCACCGCCGCTACCGAGGCCGATCAGGGCGAACAGCACCAGCGCGATCGCGATGCTGGGCCCGGTGGTCCACACCATGTGCCGGATGTGCGCGAACAGCTCGCTGCCGGCCGCGGCCGGGGCGATGTTGGTGGTGTCCGACAGCGGCGACATCTTGTCGCCGAAGTAGGCGCCCGAGATGATCGCACCGGCGGTGATCGGCAGCGACATGTCGAGGCCCTGCGCGACGCCGATCAGCGCCACGCCCAGGGTGCCGGCCACGGTCCACGAACTGCCGATGGTCAGGGCCACGATCGCGCAGATCAGGCAGGTCGCGGGGTAGAAATATGCCGGATGCAGCAGCTTCATGCCGTAGACGATCATCGTCGGCACGGTGCCGCTGAGCACCCAGGTGCCGATCAGCGCGCCCACAGCCAGCAGGATGAAGATCGGCACCACGGCGATCGCAACGCCATGCACCAGCGCGTCCTGGATCTGGTCCCACGCAAGGCCGTTGCGCAGTCCGATGAGCGCGGCGATGCCGGCCGCCAGCAGCAGCGAGATCTGGTTGGCGCCGTAGGACGAGTCGTCGGCGTAGAGGTACACCGCCAGCCCGAGCGCGACCGCCAGGAACAGCAGTGGCGTCAGCGCCTGCAACAGCGACGGCTCGCGCACGGGACGTGCGTTCATGCGGCCTCCGGCATGCGCCGGTAGTTGCGGACCTCGCCGCGGCGCACCCGCGCAAGGTAATGTTCGACCTCGCGCCGCACCACCGGCGCCAGCAGGTACACGCCGATCAGGTTGGGCACCGACATCACCAGGATCATCGCATCGGAGAAATCCATCACCACGCCGAGGTTGGCCGAGGCGCCGATCACCACGAAGGCGCAGAACAGCAGCTTGTAGGCCAGCGCCACCGGGCGCGACTCGCCGAACAGGTAACAGGTCGCCTTCTCGCCGTAGTACGACCACGCCAGCATGGTCGAGAACGCGAACATCAGCACCGATACGGCCAGCAGGTACGGGAACCACGACAGCACCGAGGCGTAGGCCATCGAGGTCAGCTGCACGCCGTCGCCGACGCCCTCGACCTGGTACATGCCGGTGATCACGATCACCAGCGCGGTCATGGTGCAGATCACCACGGTGTCGATGAACGGCTCCCACAGCGCCACCAGCCCCTCGGAGGCCGGCTCGTTGGTGCGCGAGGCCGAATGCGCGATCGCCGCCGAGCCGACGCCCGCCTCGTTGGAGAACGCGGCGCGGCGGAACCCCTGGATCAGCACGCCGATGAAGCCGCCGTAGCCGGCTTCGGGCGTGAACGCGCCTTCGAAGATCGCGCGGAGGGCCGGCCCGACATTGCCGATGTCGGCGACGATGATGTACGCGCCGCAGGCGAAGTAGAGGAGCGCCATCACCGGCACCAGCTTGCCGGTCACCCGGGCGATCGATTTCAGCCCGCCGATGATGACCACCGCCACCAGCGCCGCCATCGCCAGGCCGAACAGCCAGCCCTTGTCGGCCAGCCAGCTGTCGGCGCCGCCGCTGACCTGGAGCAACTGCTGGAAGCTCTGGTTGGACTGGAACATGTTGCCGGCGCCGAGCGAGCCGCCGATGCAGCAGATCGAGAACACCACCGCCAGCGCCTTGCCCAGCCCGGCCAGCGACGGATGCTGCTCGGCGATGCCGCGGCTGAGGTAGTACATCGGCCCGCCGGAGACGGTGCCGTCCGCGTTGATGCGGCGGTACTTCACGCCCAGCGTGCATTCGGCGAACTTCGAGCTCATGCCGAGCAGCCCGGCCACGATCATCCAGAACGTCGCGCCCGGCCCGCCGATGCTGATGGCGATGGCGACCCCGGCGATGTTGCCCAGACCGACCGTGCCCGACAGCGCCGTGGCCAGCGCCTGGAAGTGGGTGACCTCGCCCGGATCGTCGGGGCGCGAGAAGTCGCCCCGGACCAGCCGGAAGCCCTGCGCGAAGCCGCGCAGGTTGATGAAGCGGAAGTACAGGGTGAAGGCGAGCGCCGCGACCAGCAGCCACAGCACCACGAACGGCAGACTGGCGCCGAAGCCGATCGGGACCGGGTGGAACACCAGCCAGGACACCGCATCGGCGACCGGCGCGAAAGCGTCGTTGATGGCCTGGTCGAGGCCGCCCGACGGGGCGGGGGCGGCCACCGCGGCCGCGGGAACCAGGGTGCCGGCGAGGGCTGCGGACGCGCGGCCTGCCACCCTCATGCGCGCGGCCCGCGGGACGCGGGACGCAGGATCGGGAGCTCCCGGCTGCGGGTGGCTTCGGAACGGCTGTGGCGCACGTGGATGCTCTTCCCCTGGTCTGGCTGCCGTCCCGGGACGGCTGGCGTACCTTGCCAAAGCGGGCCGGGGATCACAAGCCGGCCAGCGCCTGCGCCTGCCGCGGGTCGCGCTAGACTGCGCCGCCCGGCCAGCATGGCGCATCGCAGCATGTCCGAACCCGACCCTACCGCGGCGCTGGCCGCCGCCTTCGCGCGCTACGCCGCCGCCTGGCCCGCGGAACGGGCCGACGCCGCGGGGTTCGCGGCCCTGCTCGAAGATGCCGCCGATCCTTTCGAGCGCACGCGCCTGGCCGGCCATTTCACCGCGTCCGCCTGGCTGGTCGACCGCTCGCGCCAGCGGGTGCTGCTGACCCATCACCGCAAGCTCGGCCTGTGGCTGCAGCTCGGTGGCCATGCCGACGGCGATCGCGACCTGGCGCGCGTCGCGCTGCGCGAGGCGGAGGAGGAGTCGGGTTTGTGCGGGCTGCGGGTGGAGCCGGGGATCTTCGACCTGGACCGTCACCACATTCCCGCGCATGGCGACGTGCCGGGGCACTGGCATTACGACGTGCGCTACGTGGTCCACGCCGGTCCAAGCGAGGATTTCGTGGTCAGCGCGGAGTCGCACGCGCTGGCGTGGCGCGAGATCCACGAAATCGCCGACGACGCCGACGCGGATGCTTCCCTGCGCCGCATGGCGCGCAAGTGGCTCGCATTGCCGTAGGAGCGCCTTCAGGCGCGATCGCCGGCCACCCGCGGCAGGCGCGTCGTCGGATGCGGCCGGCGTGTGCCGGCGCCTGCGGTGCATGGGGCAGCGGCAGGTCGGCCCGGCGCTCGCAGGAAGGTGGTCGCGCCTGAAGGCGCTCCTACGAACGATCGAGGGTGGTTTGCGGGCGACGGGAACGACCGGCTTTCAGCGCCTCACGGCGACCTCGTCGACGTGGCGCAGCAGGTCGGCCGGGTCGTCGTAGACGCGGAACGCGCCGGAGCGCTCCAGCTCCTCGCGGCCGTAGCCGCCCGAGAGCAGGCCGACGCCGAGCGCGCGGGCGCGCTGCGCGGCGAGCATGTCCCAGATGCTGTCGCCGATCACGAGCGAGTGCCCGATGTCGACACCGAGCCGGTCGGCCGCGGCGAGGAACAGGTCCGGATCGGGCTTGGCGTAGCGCACCTGGTCGCGGGTGACCACGGGCACCTTGGCCGGATCCACGCCCAGCGCGGCGATGTTCGGCGCCGCGGTTTCCATGCGGCCGCTGGTCGCGATCGCCCAGGGAATGGCTTCGGCGGTGAGGAAGGCGAGCAGCTCGGTCGCGCCGGGCAGCGGCCGGATCGCACCGGCGGCGGCCTGGCGGTTGTAGGCCTCCGCGTGCCAGCCGCGCAGGCGTTCCAGGCGCTCGTCGGTGATGTCCAGGCCGGTCTCGCGCAGCAGGATGTTGGTGAACAGCCCGCCGCTCATGCCGATCTTGCGGTGGATGCGCCAGACCGACAGGTCGACGCCCTCGCGGTCGAGCGCTTCCTTCCACGCCAGCACGTGCTGGTAAACGCTGTCGACGAGGGTGCCGTCGAGATCGAACAGGAAGGCGGTGGAGCTGCGGGGCATGACGGTGTCCTCTCGGGCGTAGGCGTCATGGTGCGCCGGTTGTCGCCCCGGCAGTGCGATGACGCATCAGGGTGTCATTCGAATGCAGCGGGAAGCGCTTCGCAACGGCGACGGCGGTCAATCTGCCCTTTCCGGCAAATTCACGAGATTCCTCACTGCGTTCGGAATGACAGGGGTGGCTGCTCAGAATGACAGGAGTGACTGCGTTCGGAATGACAGGGGTGAGGCGTCAGTACAACACCCGCGTGCGCAGCGTGCCCTCGATCTCGTTCAGCGCCGCACGCAATCGCGAGGTGATCTCCGGCGTGGAGGCGATGTCGATCACCACGTAGCCGACCTTGGCGTCGGTACGCAGGAACTGGCCGTCGATGTTCACGCCCTCGCGCGAGAACAGCTCGTTGATCCGCGACAGCACGCCCGGCACGTTGCGATGGATGTGCAGGATGCGGTGGCTGCCGGCGTGCTCGGGCAGGGTGACCTCGGGGAAGTTGACCGCCGACAGGGTGCTGCCGTTGTCGCTGTAGCGCACCAGCTTGGCGGCGACCTCGGTGCCGATGTTGTCCTGCGCCTCGAGCGTGCTGCCGCCGACGTGCGGCGTCAGGATCACGTTGTCGAACTTCACCAGCGGCGATTCGAAGCGGTCGTCGTTGCCCTTGGGCTCGACCGGGAACACGTCCACCGCCGCGCCGCCGACGTGGCCCGACTCCAGTGCAGCGGCCAGCGCGTCGATGTCCACCACCGTGCCGCGAGAGGCGTTGATCAGGTGCGCGCCCGGCTTCATCCGCGCGATCTGCGCGGCGCCGAACATCATCTGCGTGGAGGGGGTTTCGGGCACGTGCAGGGTCACGATGTCCGAACGCTCCAGCAGGTCGTCCAGGCCCGCGGCCGCCCGCGCGTTGCCGAGCGAGAGCTTGGCCTCGATGTCGTGGAACAGCACCTGCATGCCCAGCGATTCGGCCAGCACGCCGACCTGGGTGCCGATGTGGCCGTAGCCGACGATGCCCAGGGTCTTGCCGCGCACCTCGTGGCTGCCCAACGCCGACTTGCTCCAGCCGCCGCGATGGCATTCGGCGTTCTTGAGCGGGATGCCGCGCATCAGCATGATCGCTTCGGCCACCACCAGTTCGGCGACGCTGCGGGTGTTGGAATAGGGCGCGTTGAACACCGGCACCCCGGCCAGCTCCGCGGCGTCCAGGTCGACCTGGTTGGTACCGATGCAGAAGCAGCCGATCGTGAGCAGCTTGCGCGCCTCGGCCAGCACCTCGGCGGTGAGCTGGGTGCGCGAGCGGATGCCGACGATGTGCGCGCCGGCGATCTTCCGCTTCAGCTCTTCGCCGGCCAGCGACTTCGGCAGCACTTCCACCTGCTCGTAGCCCGCGGCCCGGAACACCTCGACCGCGCTCCGGCTGATGCCTTCGAACAGCACCACGCGGATGTCCTGCTTCGGAAACGAGGTCTTCAGGGGCGTCATGCGCGGGGATCCGGGGCGTCGTGGAGAGGCGAGCGTTGCATTATCCCAGATGCGCCTGACGTTTACTGCGCTGCGAGCGCGCGCTTTGCCGTGCTGCGCGGAACAGCGATGGCGATGGGACGGAACACTGGCGACATCGCTTAGGTTGCGGAGGAAACGAACCCGCCGTCGCACGCACCGCTCGATGCCTGGCGCTGGACGCATCCGGTCGCGGCTGGCACGCTGGCGTTCCCTTCGTCGCCTTCCTCCAAGATGACCGACCCGCGCCTGGCCGCGCTCTCGCGGTCGCTGCCGCAGTTGCGCCTGCTCACCGATGCCGCCGACCTGGAACACTACGGTCGCGACTGGACCCGGCGCTGGACGCCCGCGCCGCTGGCGATCGCGCTGCCGTCGACGGTGGAGGAGGTGCAGTCGATCGTGCGCTGGGCGCGCGGGTCCGGTGTGGCGATCGTGCCGTCGGGCGGCCGTACCGGCCTGTCCGGTGGCGCGGTGGCGGCCAACGGCGAGCTCGTGCTCAGCCTCGAGCGCATGAACCGGGCGCTGGGCTTCGATCCGGTCGATCGCACACTCACGGTCCAGGCCGGCATGCCGCTGCAGGCCGTGCACGACGCGG
This sequence comes from Luteimonas saliphila, assembly GCF_016774335.1. GTDB lineage: Bacteria > Pseudomonadota > Gammaproteobacteria > Xanthomonadales > Xanthomonadaceae > Luteimonas > Luteimonas saliphila. The sequence continues at coordinate 336,641 of NZ_JAETWA010000045.1, forward strand.
CCCGGGAGCACGGCCTGGTGTATCCGGTCGATTTCGCCGCGCGCGGCTCGTGCACCATCGGCGGCAACATCGCCACCAATGCCGGCGGCATCCGCGTGATCCGCTACGGCAACACCCGCGAATGGGTGGCGGGCCTGAAGCTGGTCGATGGACGCGGCGAACTGCTCGACCTCGGCCGCGGCCTGGTCAAGAACTCCAGCGGCTACGACCTGCGCCACCTTGCCGTGGCCTCGGAGGGCACGCTCGGCATCATCGTCGAAGCGACCCTGCGGCTCACCGATCCGCCGCCGCCGACCAGCGTGATGCTGCTGGCGCTGCCGGATTTCGACGCGCTGATGCGGGTGTTCGAAACCCTGCGCGCGAAGCTGCGCCTGGAGGCGTTCGAGTTCTTCACCGACCGTGCCCTGCACCACGTGCTGGCCCATGGCGCGCAGAAGCCGTTCGACGAGGTGCACGCCTATTACGTGGTGGTGGAGTTCGCGGCCGGCGAGGCGGAGCAGGGGGCCGCACTGTCGGCGTTCGAATACTGCCTCGGTGAGGGCTGGGTGCTCGACGGTGTGATCAGCCAGAGCGACGCGCAGGCCGCCCAGCTGTGGCGGCTGCGCGAGGGCATCACCGAGGCGCTCGCGAAGCACGTGCCCTACAAGAACGACGTCTCGGTGCGGATCTCGGCGATGCCGGCCTTCCTCGCCGAGACCCAGGCGCTGCTGGGGCGCGAGTACCCGCACTTCGACGTGGTCTGGTTCGGCCACATCGGCGACGGCAACCTGCACATCAACGTGCTCAAGCCCGAGGCGATGACGCAGGCGGATTTCGTGGCCGAGTGCGAGCGGGTGACCAAGCTGCTGGCCGATGCCCTGCAGCGCCATGGCGGCAGCATTTCGGCTGAGCACGGCATCGGCCTGGTCAAGAAGCCCTACCTGTCCTCGACTCGGAGCGCGGCGGAAATCGCGCTGATGCGCGGCATCCGGCGGGTGCTCGACCCCGACGGTCTGATGAACCCCGGCAAGCTGTTCGACGAGCCGTGACCCGGGACACCGAGCAACTGGTCGCGTTCGCGCGGGGGATCTTCGAGACGCAACCGTTCACCCGCCTGCTCGGCGCCACCCTGGTGCGGGCCTCGGCCGAAGACACCGAGATCCGGCTGCCGCTGCGCGACGAGCTGCTGCAGCAGCACGGCGGCGTGCTGGCCTACCTGGCGGACAACGCCATCACCTTCGCCGGCGGCATGGCGTTGGGCGTCAATGCGCTGACCTCCGAGTTCAAGATCAACTACCTGCGACCGGCCACCGGCGCGATGCTGATCGCGCGCGCGGGGGCGGTCGCGGCCTGACAGCGGCAGGCGGTGTGCCGGTGCGAGGTGCAAGCGCTGCGCGAGGATGCGCTGGTGCTGTGTGCGATCGCGCAGGGCACGGTGGTGCCGGCCGCGTAGACGCAGTGACCTTCGCCGTCGCGGCCCGGCAAGCGTTCAGCCGCGGCCGGCGTCGGCGCGATATTCTGCGGGCCGGAATCCCGCCCGGTAAGCCACGATGAAGCGCTGTTTGCTGATGTTGCTGTTGACGGTGTCCGCCGCACCGGCCCTGGCCGGCAGTTTCGCCGGAACCACCGGTGGCGCGTCGTCGGCCGGGTCGTCCGCGTCGTCCGGCAGCACGTCCGGCAACGACAAGGTGGTGCTGGGCGCGCGCGACGATGCGGCGATGTTCGTCGCCAGCGACGGCGCGATCCGTGGCGCGCGGCTCGAGTCGGCGCTGCGCCACCTGCGCGAGCGCGATCCCGGCAGCCGTGCCGCCAGCGACCTGCAGCTCGCGCTGGCGATCCTCGCCTACTGATCGCGGTTGCGTGCGAGGCCGGGTCCGCTGCTGCCTGCTGGCGGGCCTGCTGGCCTGCGCGGCGCAGGCGCCCGCGTCGCTGCGCCTGGAGATCGATCCCGCCGGGCTTTCCGTCGACGAGCTGGGTGCGACACGCGAACTGGCCGACCAGGCGCTCGACGCGCTCCCGCCGGCGTTCCACCAGCGTCTCGACCGGACCGTCGTCCTGCGCTGGCGCGACGATCTGCCGCAACGGGTACATGGGCGCACGCGCAACGGGCGTGTCGGCCTCCGGCGTTCGCTGCTCGATGGCTGGATGGCGCGCGACGTCGCCGCCGGACGCGTGGACCCTTCTGCGCGCGCGGCGCTCGCGGCGCTCGTGCACGAGCTCGCCCACGTCTACGACCGTTCGCCGGGCGGCGGCCTGTCGCGCGATCCGCGCCTGCTCGACCTCGCCGGCTGGCCGGTGCGACCGCTGCGCCTGGGCCTGCGCGCGTCGCGCAACGACCTGCGCGACCGCAGTCCCGATGGCTACGAGCTGCATTCGCCGGCCGAGTTCGTCGCGGTGAACCTCGAGCATTTCCTGCTCGATCCCGGATACGCCTGTCGCCGGCCCGCATTGCACGCGCATCTCGCCGCGCATTTCGCCTCTGGCGCGCACGTCGGTGCGCAGGAATGCGCGCAGGCGTCGCCGTTCGTCGCCGCGGCCGACGACGGCGCCGCACTGCGGCTGCTCGACATCGATCCGTCGCGCATCCACACCATCGACTACCTGTTCGCGGAAGCCAACGAGCGTCCGATGAGCCGCTGGGGCCACAGCATGCTGAGGCTGGTGGTGTGCGCGCCGGGGCGGCCGCGCGGCCCGGACTGCCGGTTCGACCTCCAGTACCACGTCGTGCTCTCGTTCCGCGCCTTCGTCGACGACGTGCAGATTTCCAGCTGGCGGGGGTTGACCGGCTCATATCCGTCGCGGCTGTTCGTGCTGCCGCTGGCGCAGGTGGTGGACGAGTACACCAAGGTGGAGCTGCGCGGATTGCGGTCGATCCCGCTGCGGCTGGACGAGGGCGAGATCGCCGGCCTGCTCGAACGCGCCGCGCAGGTGCACTGGAGTTACGACGGAAGCTACTTCTTCGTCGGCAACAACTGCGCGGTCGAGACCTGGAAGCTGCTCAACGACGGCGTGCCGCGGCTGTCGCGGGCGCGGCTGCGCAGCATCACGCCGACCGGACTGCTGCGGCGCCTGCGGCGCGAGGGCATCGCCGATGCCTCGGTGCTGGACGATTCCGCGGCGGCGCTGCGCGACGGCTACCGGTTCGAGTCGCTGGCGGGGTACTTCGCGGATCTGTTCGCGGTCGCCGACGCGCGGATCGGCCTGCCGGTCGGTGATGCGCAGGCGTGGTTCGAGCTGGACCCGGCCGCGCGCGCGCCCTGGCTCGAACGTGGCGATCTGCGCGCCGCCGCGGCGCTGCTGGTGCTCGAGCAGGCGGCGCTGCGGCGCGAGGAGGCACAGGGGCGCGAGGCGCTGAAGCAGCGCTTCCTGCGTGGCGACGGCGACCTGTCCGGCGCTACCGACGCATTGCGCGAACTGCTGGGCGACGGCGCCTACGCCGGGCGGCCCGCGGCTCTGTTGCCGGCAGGTTACGGGCTTCCGCAACGTGACGAACGCGCGGTGCTGGCCACCGCCGTGGCCGAAGACGATGCACGGTTGCGCAGCCTGCGCGACGGCCTCCAGGCGCGTGCACGCAGGTGGCTGCCGGCGCCGCAGCGCCGCAGGCTGGAACGGACCGAGGCGAACCTCGCCCTGGTCGGCGGGCATCTGCGCCGGCTGGCGGGGACCGGGTCGCCGTAGACCCTGGCGCGGCGGGGCGCCGGATGCGCCAGTGGAGGCCGGCGATCGACCGGGGGGGCGATTTCAGTCCGCGCGGCCGCCGAATTCGCCGGTGGTGGTGTTCACCAGCACGCGTTCGCCGGTGACGATGTACTCCGGCACCATGATCTCCAGGCCGGTGTTGAGCGTCGCCGGCTTGGGGCGCTTGGTCGCGGTGCCGCCCTTGAGTTCCGGCGGCGTCTCGACCACTTCCAGGGTCACGTGCTGCGGCAACTGCAGCGCGACCGGCTGCTCGTCGATGATCTGCACGTAGCTGCCGCTGAGCCCTTCGGTGATGTAGCCGGCATCGTCGCCGACGACCTCCGCATCGAGCGTGTAGGGCGTGTAGTCCTCGTCGTCGAGGAACACGAAGGCGTCGCCATCCTTGTACGAGAACGTCGCCTGCCGGCGCTGCAGCTCGACCTCGGTCAGGCTGTCGTCGCCATCGAAGCTGGCATCGAGCTTGTTGCCGCCCGGCACGCTGTACATGATGAAGCGGAAGCGCACGTTGCCGCCGCGCCCCTGCGGCGAACTGCGTTCGATGTCGCGCACCTGGTAGACGGTGCCGTTGTGTTCGACGACGTTACCTTTCTTGATGTCGTAGGCTTTCATTGGGAGGCTGGGATTGGGGATTGGGGAGGCGAAAAAGGAAGAGGTTGTCATTCCGAGCGTAGCGAGGAATCTGCAAACCGTCGCGCGAATTCCTTCAGATCTTCTGCGCGCGCGTCGATGCGGCGCGGGATCCCTCGCTGCGTTCGGGATGACCGCCTGCGGCGGTCACTTTGGGGCCAGCCGCACCGCGCCGTCGAGGCGGATGGTCTCGCCGTTGAGGTAGCGGTTGCCGACGATATAGGCGACCAGGTCGGCGAACTCCTCCGGGCGGCCGAGGCGCGAGGGGAAGGGAATCGAGGCCGAGAGCGACTGCTGCACCTCGTCCGGCATGCCGTCGACCATCGGCGTCCAGAAGATGCCCGGCGCGATGGTGTTCACGCGGATGCCGAAACGCGCCAGCTCGCGCGCCATCGGCAGGGTCATGGCGACCACGCCGCCCTTGGACGCGGAATACGCCGCCTGTCCGATCTGGCCCTCGTACGCGGCGACGGACGCGGTGTTGACGATCACACCGCGTTCGCCGTCGTCGCCGGCCTCGTTGTGCTGCATGGCCGTGGCCGCGGCCTTGGCCAGGTTGAAGCTGCCGACCAGGTTGACCATCACCGTGTTCGAGAACTGCTGCAACGGCATCGGCGCCTCGCGGCCGAGCACGCGCCCGGCGCCGAGGATACCGGCGCAGTTCACCGCCACGTTCAGTCCGCCGAGGAACTCCTTCGCCGCGGCCACGCTCGCGACCACGCCGTCCTCGCTGGCGACGTCGGTGCGGATGTACCGGGCGTTCGCCGCGCCGAACTTCGCCACCGCGGCGGCGCCCTTGTCGTCGTTGACGTCGAACAGCGCGACCTTGCCGCCGTCGGCGAGGATGCGCTGGGCCACGGCCAGGCCGAGGCCGGAGACGCCGCCGCTGACGACGGCGCGGACGGAAGCGGAGTGCATGGCGGGTTCCCGCGTCGGAAAGCGCGCATTTTACCGCGCCTTCCGCCATGGGCGCGCGGACAGGCCTTCGCGCGGCAACGTGGTGGCACACGGTTCCGCCCACGCGGATGGCCGCCGGCCGTCACGCCGCGTGCCGGGTTCAGTGCGGCGGCGCGACGCGGCGGGCGAATTCGTCGGGCGGCAACCCGGGCGCGAACAGGAAGCCCTGGCCAACGGGCACGCCCAGTTCCAGCATGAAGCGGCGTTGCGCCTCCGACTCGATGCCCTCGGCCACGAGCCCCAGGCCCAGGCTGCGGGCGATGCCGGCCACCGCCTGGCAGACCGCCACGTCGGAATGGTTGCCGGGCACGCCCTCGACGAACAGCTGGCTGAGCTTGAGCCCGTGGATCGGCAGCCGCCGCAGGTAGTTCAGCGCGCTGTAACCCTCGCCGAAATCGTCGATGGTCAGGATCATGCCCATCTCGCGCAGCGCGGCGAAGGTGCGCAGGGTGTCGGGCGCATCCTCGATCAGCACGCGTTCGGTGAACTCGAGCTCCAGCGCCGACCCGGGCAGGCCGTGCTCGTCGAGGGCCTCGCGGATGGTGTGGGCCAGGTCCTCGACCAGGAACTGGCGATACGAGACGTTGACCGCGACGCGGATGATGCCGAGCCCGGCATCGCGCCACTCGGCCACCTGGCGACAGGCTTCGCGCAGCACCCAGCCGCCGATGCGGACGATGTCGCCGGTAGTTTCGGCGTGGCCGATGAAATGGTCCGGCCGCATCTCGCCGAGCTGGTGGTTCTGCCAGCGGATCAGCGCCTCGGCGGCGACCGTGGCGCCGTTGCGCAGGTCGACCTGCGGCTGGTAGACGAGCCGGAACTCGTCGTTGTCGGCGGCGCGGCGCAGGTGGGTTTCCATGCGCAGGCGGTTCTGCTGCGACTGCGCCAGCTCCGGGGTGAACGCCTGGCGACCGTTACGGATCCGGCGCTTGCTGTCGTACATCGCCGCGTCGGCGTTCTGGATCAGCACCTGCGGCCGCTCGCCGTCGCGCGGCGAGCGCGCGATGCCGATGCTGGCGGTGATCGCGAACTCCTCCTTCTCGAAGCGGAAGCTCTCGGAGAACGCGCCGAGGATGGCGTCGGCGATGCGCTCGGGCCGCGGCTCGTCGTCGGCGGTATTGCAGATCACCAGGAACTCGTCGCCGCCGAAGCGCGCGATCAGGCCTTCGGTGCCGGCGGCGCGGGTGATGCGCCGCGCCGCGGCGTTGAGCAGTTCGTCGCCCGCGGCATGGCCGAGCACATCGTTGACCATCTTGAACCGGTCGAGGTCGATGTAGAGCACCGCGATGCCGCCGTGCAGCGGGTCGCGCATGCGGGTGTCGAGTTCGTGCAGCATCGCGTCGCGGTTGAGCAGGCCGGTGAGCGGATCGGTGCGCGCGCGGATGCGCAGGGTTTCCTGCTCCTGCTTGCGTTCGGTGATGTCCTGCAGGGTGCCGGTGATGCTGGTGCCCTCGGAGCGGTTGATCTCGGCCTCGCCGATGATCCGCAGCCACAACGGGCTGCCGTCGGCGTGCGTGCCCTGCACTTCGAGGTCGATCGGGCGGTTTGCGGAGATGGCGCGCTGCAGGGCCGCATCCAGGCGCACGCAGTCGGCCTGCGAGAGCGCTGCGAGCAGGTCGCCGATCGTCTGCATCTCGCGCCCGCCGAGGATCCGCAGCGCCTCGTCGGTCATGTACAGCGCGTCGCGGTCGACCTCCCATTCCCAGCCGCCGATGTGGGCCAGCGACTGGGCGCGGTCGAACAGCGCGCTGTCGCGCTTGAGCTGGGTGACGTCGCTGAAGAACGACAGCACCTGCACCGGCTTGCGCCCGCCCGGCGCGAACAGCGGCACACTGCTCACCGACAGCCAGCGCAGGCGCCGCTCGGGGCGATGGTAGAGGCCCAGCACCCGGCTTTCGGTGGCCTTGCCGGTGCGCAGGGTGTCCGCAGGCGGCAGGTCGCCCACCGTGATCGGACGGCCGCCCTCGTCGACCATCGCCCAGTCGCAGGGGCGCAGGTACTCCTGGAAATCGTGGTGCTCGTCGGCGCCGAGGATGCGCATGGCCGCGGCGTTGGCCTGCACCAGCCGGCCGTGGTCGTCGAGCACCAGCACGCCCTTGTCGATCACCTCCAGCAACTGGCCGTAGCGCAGTTCGGCCACGCGCCGAGCGCTCAGGTCGCGCGCCACCGCCACCACGCAGCGGCGCCCGTCGTGGGTGAACCCGGCCGAATGCACCTCCACCGGGAAGCGGGTGCCGTCGCCGCGCATGTTGGCGACCTCGATCACGTAGGTCTCGCCGCGGTTGAGGGTTTCCAGCACCGGCCGCATGTGGTCCTTGGGCAGGTCCGGGTTGAGCACTTCGATCGGCTGGCCGACGATCTCCTCGCGCGGGCGACGGTAGGCGGCCAGGCCGGCCTTGTTGAGGTCGAGCACGATGCCGCTTTCGTCGAGGATGCTGACCGGATCGGGGACCGCGTCGAACAGGGCGTGGTAGCGCAGCCGCGCGGCCTCGGCGTCGCTGCTGGCGGCGCGCAGGGCGTCTCGGGCGCGCGCGAACAGGTCGCGGGCCGCGGTCGGCAGCGCCAGGTCGCGGCAGGCCGCCTCCAGCGAGGCCACGATCTGCGCCGTCCCGTCGTTGGCGGGGGGCATCGCGGCCTCGTCCGGCAGCGGCCGAGACGTCATCCGGCCGCCGCCAGGGCCCGGCCGGCCTTGCTGCCGGTCTCGCGGCCGAGCAGTCCCGCCAGCCAGCGGCCGGTGTCGGCGAGTTGCGGAAGGTCGATGCCGGTCTCGATGCCCATGCCATGGAGCATATACACGACATCCTCGCTGGCGACATTACCGGATGCGCCCTTTGCGTAGGGACAGCCGCCGGTGCCGGCGACGGCGCTGTCGACCACCGCCACGCCTTCCTCCAGGCAGGCCAGGATGTTGGCCAGGGCCTGACCCCAGGTGTCGTGGAAATGTACCGCCAGCGCCGCCATCGGCACCTCCGCGGCGACCGTGCGCAGCATCGCGCGCGCACTGCCGGGCGTTCCCACGCCGATGGTGTCGCCGAGCGAGACCTCGTAGCAGCCCATCGCGTGCAGCGCCTTCGCCACCCGCACCACGTCGCCGAGCGGCACCGCGCCCTGGTAGGGACAGCCGAGCACGGTCGAAACATAGCCGCGCACCCGCACGCCGTCGTCGCGCGCGCGCTCGAGCACCGGCACGAAGCGCTGCAGCGATTCGTCGATGCCGGCGTTGGTGTTGCGGCGGTTGAACGCCTCCGACGCGGCGGTGAACACGGCGACTTCGCTCGCGCCCGCGGCGCGCGCACGTTCGTAGCCCCGCAGGTTCGGCACCAGCACCGGATAGGCGATGCCGGGGCGGCGGTCGATGCCGGCGAACACCTCGGCCGCGTCGGCCAGCTGCGGCACCCATTTCGGGCTGACGAAGCTGGTCGCCTCGATGGTCTGCAGGCCGGTCGCGGACAGGCGGTCGATCAGCTCGATCTTGGCCGCGGTCGGTACCTGCGCGGGCTCGTTCTGCAGGCCGTCGCGCGGGCCGACCTCGACGATGCGTACGCGCGCGGGCAGGGCCATGTCAGTCCTCCAGCACGACCAGGACGCTGTCGGCCTCGACGAAATCGCCGGCCGCCGCGCGCAGTTCGCCGACCGTGCCGGCGCGCGGCGCCCTCAGCGCCAGCTCCATCTTCATCGCCTCGATCACCGCCAGTTCCTGCCCCTGTTCGACCTTGTCGCCGGCGGCGACGCGGATTGCGACCACGCGACCGGGCATCGGCGCGCGCACACGGTCGTCGCCGGCCTCCTGGCCCGACGCCTCGTGGCGGTACATCGCCAGCGGGCGCAGCGAGAGCCGACGTTGCCCGTCGTGCACGTCGATCCGCCCGGGCTGCGGCGACACGCGGAAGCGACGACCCCTGCCGTCAATACGCAGGGAGAGCGCGTGCTCGGACAGGCGCGCGCCCGCGATGTCCGCCAGGCGGCTGCCGTGCGCGATGCGGTAGCGGCCGCCATCGCCCTGCGCCAGCAGCTCGATCCGCTCGTCGCGGTGCTGGAAGGCCAGCGGCCGTTGCCCGGCGTGGCCGAGGCGCCAGCCGTCGGCGATCGCCCAGGGCGAGGTCGGATCGCCGGACTGCGCTGCGCCTTCGCGCTGCACCTGTTCCTGCTGCAACAACGCCACGGTCGCGGCCGCGAGCAGCAGGTCGCCGCCGGCCGCGTCGTCGGCGGGGACGCCGATGAATTCGTCGAGGTGACGGTCGAGGTAGCCGGTATCGATCCGGCCCTCGACCACCGCCGGATGCCGTACCAGCGCTTCCAGGAAGGGAATGTTGGATTTCGGCCCCTCGATCGCGCAGGCCGCGAGCGCCTCGCGCAGGCGGGCGAGGGCGGCGGGCCGGTCGCGATCGTGCACGATCAGCTTGGCGATCATCGGGTCGTAGAAGATCGTGACCGTATCGCCCTCGACCACGCCGGAGTCGATGCGCACGTGCGCGGACGACGCCGGCAGTTCCAACCGCTCCAGCCGGCCCGAGCCGGGCAGGAAGCCGGCGTCGGGATCCTCCGCGTACAGGCGCACCTCGATGGCGTGGCCGCGCTGCGGCACCGCGTCCTGCGCCAGCGGCAGCGGGTCCCCCGCGGCCACCCGCAGTTGCCATTCGACCAGGTCCAGGCCCGTGGTCATCTCGGTGACGGGGTGTTCCACCTGCAGGCGGGTATTGATCTCCATGAAGTAGAAGTGGCCGTCGGGGTCGACGATGAACTCCACGGTGCCGGCGTTCGCATACCCGATCGCGCGCCCCGCCAGTACCGCGGCCTCGCCCATCGCGGCGCGCAGTGCCGGCGTCAGGAACGGCGAGGGCGATTCCTCCAGCACCTTCTGGTAGCGCCGCTGCGCCGAGCATTCGCGCTCGTTGAGATGGATCACGTTGCCATGGGCGTCGCCGAAGACCTGGATCTCGATGTGGCGCGGCGACTCGATGTAGCGCTCCAGCAGCACGCGGTCGCGGCCGAAGGCATTGGCGGCTTCGCGCTGGCAGCTTTCCAGGTTCGGGATGAACTCCTCGAGCGCGCGCACGATGCGCATGCCCTTGCCGCCGCCGCCGTGCGCGGCCTTGATCATCAGCGGGAAGCCGATGCGCGCCGCCTCGCGGGCGAGCGTGGCCGGCGACTGGTCCTGCCCGGTGTAGCCCGGCACCACCGGCACGCCCGCGGCGTGCATCAGGTCCTTGGCGCCGGCCTTGCTGCCCATCGCCCGCATCGACGACGCCTTCGGGCCGATGAAGACCAGGCCCGCCGCTTCCACCGCATCGGCGAACTCGGCGTTCTCGCTGAGGAAGCCGTAGCCCGGGTGGATCGCCTGCGCGCCGCTTCGGCGCGCCGCCTCGAGGATCGCATCGGCGCGCAGGTAGCTCTCCGCCGGCCGCGGACCGCCGATCGGCCAGGCCTCGTCGGCGAGGCGCACGTGCTGGGCGTCGGCATCGGCCTCGGAGAACACGGCCACGGTGCGCACGCCCAGCCTGCGCGCGGTGCGGATCACGCGGCAGGCGATTTCGCCGCGGTTGGCGATCAGGATCTTCGAGAACATCTGCGGGGTCCTGGTGACGTTCCTGCGGGTTCGGGCCGGGATGTCATTCCGGACGGTGGCACACGGCCTCGATGTTGTGTCCGTCCGGATCCAGCACGAACGCGCCGTAGTAGTGTTCATGGTAGTGCGGGCGCAGGCCCGGCGCGCCATTGTCCCGGCCGCCGGCGGCGAGTGCGGCCGCATGGAACGCATCCACCTGCGCGCGACTCCGCGCGCGGAAGGCGACATGCGTATGCACGCCGGGCGCGCCGTCGTCGCCGAACCAGAAGAACGGCTCGTCGCCGCTGCCGAACCCGGCGGCGCCGTTGCCGCCGGTCGCTTCCGGCGTCATTTCCATCAGCAACGTGATGTCCAACGGGGCGAGCGCCTGGCGATAGAACCCCAGGCTGCGGGCATAGTCGGACACGGAGACACCGACGTGGTCGAGCATGGGCAGGCCTCAGGCAGTCCAGTGCGGGGGGCGTTTGTCGAGGAAGGCGGACAGGCCCTCCTGTCCCTCCGGGGACACGCGCAGCTTCGCGATCAGCGTGGCATTGGCGGCATCGAGCGCGTCGCGGTCGCCGGTGGCCAGCACGCCGCGCACCAGCGACTTGGCGGCGGCCGCGGCGAGCGGCCCGGCCTTGAGCAGCAGCGACAGCTGGCGCTCGACCGCGGCGTCCAGCGCATCGGCGGGCACCACCTCGTGCAGCAGTCCGATCCGCAGCGCCTGCGCCGCGTCGAACACCTCGGCGGTGGCGAACCAGCGCCGCGCCTGGCGCGGGCCGATCGCGGCGACCACGTAGGGCGAGATCACCGCCGGCAACAGGCCCAGCCGGCTTTCGGTCAGGCCGAACTTCGCTTCCGGCACGCCGATCGCGATGTCGCAGCAGGCGACTAGGCCGACCCCGCCGCCGAACGCGGCGCCATGCACCCGGGCGATCGTCGGCTTCGGCAACTCGTCCAGCGTGCGCATCAGGCGGGCGAGGGCGAGGGCGTCCTCGCGGTTCGCCGCCTCGCTGGCGGCGGCCATGCCGCGCATCCAGTTGAGGTCGGCGCCGGCGGAGAACGACGCGCCAGCGCCTTCCAGCACGACGACCCTGACCTGGGCGTCAGCGGCGGCAGCGGCCAAGGCGTCGGTGAGCAGCGCGATCAGGCCGGCGTCGAAGGCGTTGTGGAGCTCGGGCCGTTCCAGGCGCAGCCGCAGCACGGCGCCGGTGCGGTGGGTCGACAGCGGTTCCGGCATGGCGTGATCCGCGAATCCTGGCAGGGGCCGCATGATAGCGGCAGGGGCGCAATGGCGCGGGTCGTCGCGAGAGCAACGCCGGGTTCGTACCGGCCCGGCGGCATGCATGTCGCATGGATGCCGCCAGCCGGACCCGCCCAGCGCTCCTGTCCGGAGACCGGAGGCGCGCACGACACGCAGGGTGCGTTAAACTGGATGAGACACATTCTCATGCGCATCCATGTCCCCACGAATCGTGCTGGCGGCCCTGCTCGCCGTCGTCCTGTCCTGTGCCCACGCTTTCCAGCCGGCCTTCGCCTCCGATGCCGCCGTCGCCACCACCTGGCGGCTGCTCGACTACATCGCGGTGGACTATCGTGAAGCCGTGGCGGACGGCGAAGTCGTCAACAAGCTCGAGTACGACGAGATGCTGGAATTCTCGGCCACGGCGGCCGAGGCGATCGACGCGCTTCCCGCCACGCCCGCGGAAGGCCGGCTGCAGCAGGAGGCCGCGGCCCTGCAGCAGGCCATCGAGGCCAGGGCCCCGCCCGACCAGGTCGCGACCCGCGCGCGCGCCCTGGCGGCCCTGCTGGTGGAGGCGCACCCGATCCCGCTGATGCCGGCGCAGGCGCCGCGACATGCGCGCGGCGAGGTCCTGTACGCGCAACTGTGCGCCAGTTGCCACGGCGCCGGCGGCGCCGGCGACGGTCCGGCGAGCCAGGGGATGGACCCGCCGCCGATCGATTTCACCGATCGCGCGCGGGCCGACGAACGCAGCGTGTTCGCGCTCTACCAGGTGATCGACCAGGGCCTGGAAGGCACCACGATGGTCAGCTACAACGGGTTGCCGGTCGAGGACCGCTGGGCGCTGGCCACCTACGTGGGGGCGATCGCGTACCCGGCCTCCGCTGCCGATGCCGGGCGGCAGCGGCTGGAGCGGGACCCCGCGCTGCGGGCGACCCTCGATTTCGAGCGCTACATCAACGCCACGCCCGCGGACCTGGCGAGGGAGCTGGGGTCGGCGCAGGATGCCGCGGCGATCGTGGCCTACCTGCGGCGGCATCCGGATGCGGTGCAGGGCGGGGCGCAGGCGCATGAGCCGGGTTCATCGCTGGCCGCGTCGCGCCGGCTGCTGGCCGAGTCCATGGCCGCTTACCGGGAGGGCGACGTGAAACGGGCGAGGGACCTGGCGCTGTCCGCGTATCTCGACGGGTTCGAGCCGGTCGAGCCGCTGCTCGCGGCCCGCGACACGCCGTTGATGGCGAAGATCGAGGCGGCGATGGCGCGCGTGCGCTCGGGGATCGCCGCCAACGCGGAGGCCGGCGCGCTGCAGGCCGAGGTCGACGCGCTGGACGGCCTGTTCGGCCAGGCCGAGCAGGTACTGGCGCGGCAGGGCAGTTCTGCCGCCGCCGGATTCGTCGCCGCGTTCACCATCCTGCTGCGCGAAGGCCTGGAGGCGTTGCTGATCGTGGTGGCGATCATCGCGCTGCTGCGCAAGGCCGGGCGGACCGAGATGCTGCCCTGGGTCCACGGCGGGTGGGCATCGGCGCTGGGTGCGGGCGTGCTGACCTGGGCGCTGGCCACCTGGGTCATCACCATCAGCGGCGCCAGTCGCGAACTGTCGGAAGGCTTCGGCTCGCTGCTCGCGGCGATCGTGCTGGTGTGGGTGGGCATCTGGATGCACGGCAAGAGCCGCGCCGAGGCCTGGCAGGCCTATGTGCGCGACCGGCTCGGCCGCGCGCTCGGCATGGGCTCGGGACTGTTCCTGCTTGGGCTGGTGTTCGTGGTCGTGTACCGCGAGGTCTTCGAGACGATCCTGTTCTTCGCCGCGATCTGGAACGAGGGCAACCAGGGCGCCGTGATCGCTGGCGCGGTCGTCGCGTCGCTGGTGCTGGTGGCGATCGGCTGGGCGATGATGCGCTACAGCCGCACCCTGCCCATCGGCCGGTTCTTCCGCTACAGCGCGCTGCTGATCGCGGCATTGGCCGTGGTGCTGATCGGCAAGGCGGTCTCGGCCCTGCAGGAGGCCGGAACCCTGCCGGTCAGCTGGATCGACGGCGCGCCACGGGTGGCGTGGCTGGGGATTTCGCCGACGGTCGAAGGCCTCGCGGCCCAGGCGGTCATCGCCCTGGTGCTGGCGATCGGGTTCGTGCTGGCCAGCCGGTCGGGACGCCGGGCGGAAGCGGCCTCCTGACATCGTCGATCCCGGCGTGGACCGGGGTCGATCGGTACGGATGCCGGTTGGCTTCGTCGTCGGACGAGCGACTGCTGGCTCCGTCAGTCTTCCGCCGAGCGTTCGGGATGCGCTCGGCGCCAGCCGGCGGCACTCGACCCGTGCCGCCGTGCCTTCAGGCAGGACAGGGGCAGCCCGGCTCAGTGGCGCGTGCCGCGCTTGCCGGGCTTGCGCATGTCGCTGGTCGGGGTGACCTGGACCGAGAGGTTGAAGGTGCGTTCCTCGCCCGCCAGCATCGCGCCGACGCCGACCACGTGCCGGGCGAGCTCGTTGCCCTCGTCGTCGCGTACCGTGAGCAGCACCGAGTATTCCCAGGCGCCGCCCTCGGACGGATGCCGGATCATGCCCTCGACCTGCAGTGCGGTGGTGCTGGGCTGGGGCGCGCCGGGCCCCGTGCGCGGGGCATCGAAGCGTAGGTAATGCTTGCACGAGGGACAGATGCTCGCGCTTTCGAGGATCGTCGTCTTGCAGTGCGGGCAGGTGCGCGTGGCACCTGCCGTACCCGGCTTCGGGGTGCTCACGTCGCGCTCAGGACGCGACTTCGCGCAGCTCCGTGGCCTCGGCCTTGCCGTTCTTGCGCGGGGCCACGGTCTCGGACGCATCCCAGCCGCATTCGACATGGCCACGGATCTTGGAGCCGGCGGCCACGGTCAGCGAGCCGGCCTTGACGTCGCCGGTCAGGATCGCCGAATCCATCAGCTCGACCCGCGCGGCGGATTCGATGTTGCCGTCGAGCTCGCCGGCCACCACCACCTGCTTGGCCTTGACCCCGCCGGTGAGCTTGGCGCCGTTTTCGATGCGCAGGTTGCCCTGCACGTTGACGTCGCCCTTGAACTTGCCGGCGATGCGGACGTGGCCGCTGCCCTCGATCTTGCCCTCGATGGTCAGGTCGGCGGCGATCAGCGATTCCTTGGCCGAGGTATCGGCCTGCACGGCGGGGCGGGGCGGCGCGACCTGGCTCGGATTGAAGTCGGCGACGGCGGGCGTCTCGCGAGGCGGGGTCGCGGGCGGGGCGTCGGAGGCGAAGGACGGCTGGTCCTTCTTGGCGGGGGCGTTGTTCTGCGGGCTGAAGATGGCCATGTCGCGGTTCCTCGGGGGCTGGGCAGGAAGTGACCGGCGCGCGCCGGCCTAACGGGGGAATGAGCCTTGGAGCCTAGCACGTGCACACTACCTTCACACTGTGACGCGGCTCACCGAATCCGTTCCCCGGCAACGACTTGGCGCGTGTTGTTCAATGCGGCCTTACGCGGTGGATCAGCCCGTCGCGTCCGGCGGCAGCCAGGCGCGATAGCGGCCGCTGGCGTGCAACAGCGCCATCAGGTAGAGCATGCCGTCGTAGTAGCGATGGTGGCCGGTCGGCACCGGCCGCTCCCACAGCGCGCGCACGAAGGCCAGCCGTCGGGGATGGTCGGCCGCGAGCCCGGCCACGGCGTTCATCGCTACCAGGCCGGTGGTCTGGCCGCCGCCGAGCGGTTTGCCCTCGAGCGTGTAGAGGCTGACGTAGTCGTCCATGCCCTGGGCTTCGAAGAACGCCTGCAGGCGGTTGGACAGCTCCACCTGGCGCGGATCGGCGCGCCACCACGACCAGTCCATCGACCAGTTCATCGCGCTGCGCCAGGCGTCGTAGCGGAAGTCGGCCGAGTCCGGCCGCCACGAGGCCGCCCACGGCGTGCCGTCGAAGTTGCCGTAGTCGGGCGTCAGCGCGGTGCGCGGGTGGGCGGCGGCCACGAAGTAGTCGCGGCTGACTCGCGCGGCATCGCGCCAGAACGCGCGATCGGCTTCCGGCCCCACGCGCGCCCAGACCTCGTAGAACGCGGGCAGGTGGTAGGACGCATCGGTGCGTGCCGCATTGACCACGTCCGGCGTGAAACGCACCATCTTGGCGTCGTGGTCGAACAGGTTGGTTGCGGTCATCGTGCCGCGATTGGTCGGACCGGTGATCGGCTGCCGGTGCAGCGCGTCGTGCAGCAGGCGGTCGGCCTGCGCGCGGTAGTCGTAGAGGCCTTCGCCGTCGCCCCAGCGCGCCGAGGCGAAGTACAGCGCGGTGATGAAGTATTCCTCGCCGTCGGGCGCGGGCATCTCGTCGATCGGCGTGCCGTCGGTCTTCACCGACCAGGCGAAGTAGCCGTGCGCGGGATGCGCGGGATCGTCGCGATACGTGTGGCTCATCGCCCAGTTCCAGATCGCGTCGAACTCGCGCTTCCGGTCCAGTTGCACCGCGATCATCATCCCGTAGGACATGCCCTCCGAGCGCACGTCGTCGTTGTTGACGTCGAGGATGTAGGCGAGCGGGCCGTGCGCGTTGCGGCCGACCTCGTAGTACAGCGCCTGCTCCTCCGGATCGCCATGGAACAGTTGCGCGAACGCGTCGGCGACCTTGGCGTGGATCTCCTCGGCGCCGTAGCCCGCGTCCGCGAACAGGTCGGGATAGGCGCCGCTGGTGACCGCGCCGACCGGTGCGGCAGGGGTTTCGGTCGCGACCGCGGCGGCGGGGACGGCATCGGCGCGGCCACGATCGCAGGACGCCAGGAACAGGACGATCAGTGCGAACAGGATGCGGCGGGGAAGCGACATCGGATCGTCGACGGCTCGGGACGGCCCGCGACGTTAGCAGATGCCGGACGCCGTCGGGCGACCGGGCCGAGGCCGACCAAGTGCGCGAAGCCGACGCCGCGCGCCGGCGGACGGAACACGATCCCTGTCATCCCGAGCGCAGCGAGGGATCTGCTCCACGGCAGCGGGATCCCTCGCTGCGCTCGGGATGACATCGGGATTGTTGCGAGTCGTTCCGGAGCATGGCGATGCCGGCGCATCGGGCTTGCTGCGAGCCGTCCCGCGTCAACGCGATACCAGTGCATCCGGATTGTTGTAGCCATCCCCGAGGGATCGCGACGCTGGCGCATCTCCTGCGATCCACGCCCCCCAGCGGCGTGGTCGAGGACCCGCGCGCCTACGGACGGGAACACGATCCCTGTCATCCCGAGCGCAGCGAGGGATCTGCTCACGGCGGCAGGATCTCTCGCTGCGCTCGGGATGACATCGGGATTGTTGCGAGCCGTTCCGGAGCATGGCGATGCCGGCGCATCGGGCTTGTTGCGAGCCATCCCGGAGCATGGCGATACCAGCGCATGGGGCTTGTGGCGAGCCATCCCGCGGCATCGCGATACCAGTGCATCCGGACTGCTGTGGGCCATCCTGGGGGATCGCGACGCTGGCGCCTCAAATGCGATCCACGCCCCCCAGCGGCGTGGTCGAGAACCCCGCGCGCCTGCGGACGGGAACACCATCCCTGTCATCCCGAGCGCAGCGAGGGATCTGCTCACGGCAGCAGGATCCCTCGCTGCGCTCGGGATGACATCGGGATTGTTGCGAGCCGTTCCGGAGCATCGCGATGCCAGCGCATCGGGCTTGTCGCCAGCCGTCCCGCGGCACCGCGACGACGCGCCTCACATGCGGAAGACGCCGAACTTCGCCGGCTCGATCGGCGCGTTGAGCGAGGCGGAGATCCCGAGCCCCAGCACGCGCCGGGTATCGGCCGGATCGATGATGCCGTCGTCCCACAACCGCGCGGTCGCGTACCACGGGCTGCCCTGGGATTCGTACTGCTCGCGGATCGGCGCCTTGAAGGCCTCCTCGTCCTCCGCGCTCCACTGGCCGCCCTTGCCCTCGATGCCGTCGCGGCGCACCGTCGCCAGCACGCTCGCCGCCTGCTCGCCGCCCATCACGCTGATCCGCGCGTTGGGCCACATCCACAGGAAGCGCGCGCCGTAGGCGCGGCCGCACATCGCGTAGTTGCCGGCGCCGAAGCTGCCGCCGATCACCACGGTGAACTTGGGCACGCTCGAGCACGCAACGGCCGTGACCATCTTCGCGCCGTCCTTGGCGATGCCGGCGTTCTCGTACTTGCGCCCGACCATGAAGCCGGTGATGTTCTGCAGGAACACCAGCGGGATGCCGCGCTGGTTGCACAGTTCGATGAAATGCGCGCCCTTGAGCGCGCTCTCGGCGAACAGGATGCCGTTGTTGGCGATGACGCCGACCGGATAGCCGTGCAGGTGCGCGAAACCGGTCACCAGGGTCTTGCCGTAGCGCGCCTTGAACTCGTCCAGCTCGCTGCCGTCGACGATGCGCGCGATCACCTCGCGGATGTCGAACGGCCGCCGCGTGTCCTTCGGCACGATGCCGTACAGCTCGCTCGCGGCATACAGCGGCTCGCGCGCCTCGCGCGCCGCGACCGGCACCACCTTGCGCCGGTTGAGGTGGCCGACGATGCCGCGCGCGATTTCCAGCGCATGGCGATCGTCCTCGGCGA
Organism: Luteimonas saliphila; assembly: GCF_016774335.1. GTDB lineage: Bacteria > Pseudomonadota > Gammaproteobacteria > Xanthomonadales > Xanthomonadaceae > Luteimonas > Luteimonas saliphila. The sequence goes on from NZ_JAETWA010000045.1 coordinate 355,215, forward strand.
AGTGGTCGGCGACCCCGGAGATGCTGGTGTGCACCTCCGCGCCGCCCAGCGCTTCGGCATCCACCACCTCGCCGGTCGCCGCCTTCACCAGCGGCGGGCCACCGAGGAAGATCGTGCCCTGTTCCTTCACGATCACGCTCTCGTCGCACATCGCCGGCACGTAGGCGCCGCCTGCGGTGCAGCTGCCCATCACCACCGCGATCTGCGGGATGTTCTCCGCCGACAGTCGCGCCTGGTTGTAGAAGATGCGGCCGAAATGTTCGCGGTCCGGGAACACCTCGTCCTGCAGCGGCAGGAACGCGCCGCCCGAATCGACCAGGTAGACGCAGGGCAGCCGGTTCTCGCGCGCGATCTCCTGCGCGCGCAGGTGCTTCTTCACCGTCATCGGAAAATAGGTACCGCCCTTGACCGTGGCGTCGTTGGCGACCACCACCACCTCGAGCCCCATCACCCGGCCGATGCCGCAGACCATGCCTGCCGCGGGCGCCGCGCCGTCGTACATGTCCTCGGCCGCGAGCGGGGCGATCTCGAGGAACGGCGAACCCGGGTCGAGCAGGGCGGTGATGCGCTCGCGCGCCGGCAGCTTGCCGCGTTCGGTATGGCGCTCGTGCGCCTTCGCGCCGCCGCCGTCGGCCGCGCGCGCCAGGCGCCGGTCCAGTTCCTCCACCAGGGCGCGGTGGTAGCCGGCGTTGTCGACGAATTCCTGGGAGCGGGGATCGAGTTGCGAGTTCAGGGCCGGCATCGGGGCATCGACGAGCGTGGAAAGGGCAGAGGATACGTGAGCGTGCGCCGCGGCGCGCCGCGCGCGATCCGCGCAAAACGAAAAGGCCCGCACGAGGCGGGCCTTTTCGTCAACGCTTGTGGAGCCGGATCAGTTGCGGGCTTCTTCTTCGGCTTCCGCGGCGGCGTCCTTGACCGCACCGGCGGCGTCGGCGGCGGCTTCGCGGGAGGCGTCGGCGGCGTTCTCCATCGCGGCATCGGTCGCGGCGGCGGCTTCGTCGGCAGCCCGCTCGGTGGCGGCAGCGGCATCGGCTGCCGCCTGTTCGGTCGCGGCGGCGGCATCGGCGGCAGCCTGTTCGGTGGCGGCGGCCGCGGCGGCGGCATCTTCCTTCGCGCCTTCGGCGGTGTTCTTGCAGGCGGCCAGAGCCAGCACGCTGGCGGCGGCGAGGACGAGGAGTTTGGTGTTCAAGGGAGGGCCTCCGGTAGGCAGATGACGGGCAAGGTGGTGTGTCGTGGCGCCGGCCCCGGAACTCCCCGTGGCCGCGCCGGTATTGTGCAGGCAGCGATGTTCAAAAAAAGGAAAGCCGCCGGCGGGGCCGGCGGCTTCCTGTATTGCGTCGGCAAACCCAAATTACGGGTTGGCTTCCTCGGCGGCGTCTTCGGCGTCCTTCGCAGCGTCTTCCGCATTCTCGGCCATGTCGGCAGCCGCATCGGCGGCTTCGGACGTGGTCGCGGCGGCGGCGTCGGCGGCGGCGTCGGCAGCCGCATCAGCAGCAGCGGCGGCGTCGTCGGCAGCGGCCTGGGCGGTCGCTTCGGTCGCGGTGCCCGCAGCTTCGGCGGCTTCGGTCGCGGCATCGGCGGCGGAATCGGCCGCATCGGCAGCGGCGTTCTCGGCCTGCTGCTGGTTGCTGCACGCGGCCAGGGCGAAGCCCAGCGCCAGCGCGAGCAGTGCCTTGTTGATGGTCATATCGATCTTCCTCGTCTGAAAGGTGGCAACGCGCAAAATGCGCGCCGCGAACATGATGACAAGCCCTTGACCGCTGTCAAGCGGGAAGGTGTGGTGATTTTGTCAAAACCGCGTTAACCCAGGCACGGTGTCGACGCCTTCACGCCACCTCGACGGCGATTGCGGTGGCCTCGCCGCCGCCGATGCACAGCGAAGCGACCCCGCGCTTGCCGCCCCGCGCCTGCAACGCGTGCAGCAGGGTCACGACCAGGCGCGCGCCGCTGGCGCCGATCGGGTGGCCGAGCGCGGTGGCGCCGCCGTTGACGTTGATCTTCGCGTGCGCGATGCCGAGTTCGCGCATCGGCGCCATCGCCACCACCGAGAACGCCTCGTTGACCTCGAACAGGTCGACGTCCTCGACCGACCAGCCGACCTTGTCGAGCAGGTTGCGGATCGCGCTCACCGGCGCGGTCGTGAACCACTCGGGTTCCTGCGAAAAGGTCGCGTGGCCGACGATGCGTGCAATCGGTTTCAGGCCGAGCCTGGACGCGTTCTCCGCGCTGGTGAGGATGGTCGCGGCGGCGCCGTCGGAGATGCTCGACGAGCTGGCGGCGGTCACCGTGCCGTCCTTGCGGAACGCGCCGCGCAGGGTCGGGATCTTGGCGATGTCGGACTTGCCCGGCTGCTCGTCGGTATCGACCTCCACCTCGCCCTTGCGGGTGGCGACCGTGACCGGGACGATCTCGGCCTTGAACGCACCCGAGGCGATCGCCGCCTGCGCACGCGTGACCGACTCGATGGTGTAGGCGTCCTGTTCCTCGCGGGTGAAGCCGTACTTGTCGGCGGTGGCCTCGGCGAACACGCCCATCGACTGGCCGTCGTAGGGATTGGTCAGGCCATCCCAGGCCATGTGGTCGACCAGCTTCGCTTCGCCGTAGCGCAGGCCCGGACGGGCGTTGACCATGTGCGGCGCATTGGTCATCGACTCCATGCCGCCGGCGACGACCACGCTGGCCGAACCGGCCCTGATCAGGTCGTGCCCGAGCATGATCGCCTTCATGCCCGAGCCGCAGACCTTGTTGATGGTGGTGCAGCCGGTCGCCTTCGGCAGGCCGGCGGCGAGCGAGGCCTGGCGCGCCGGCGCCTGGCCGAGATTGGCCGGCAGCACGCAGCCCATGATCACTTCCGACACCTCGTCGCCGGACACGCCGGCCTGCTCGATCGCGCCGCGGATCGCCGCCGCGCCGAGCGTCGGCGTCGGCACGCCCGTGAACTGGCCGAGCATGGAACCGATGGCGGTGCGCTTGGCACCGACGATGACGACGTCGTTCATGGGAACTCCGGACCGGATGTGGGGATCGCGATTATCGCGCCGCCCGCTCCCCCGGGGCAAACCGCGGCATGCTGGCGAACCCGTGCGAATGGCGTTATAGAAGCCGCACGGCACGGCGCCGGACACGGATGCGAAGGGGAAAGGGCGATGCATGAGCGGAAGCCGTCGAACTGGATGACGGGTGCGGGGCTGTTGCTGGCGGCCCTGCTGTCGGCCTGCGGCGGCGGCGGGGCCACGCGCCCGGATCCGCCCCCCGCCGCGCCGCCACCCACGCCACCGCCACCCCCGCCGCCGGATCCGCCGCCGACCGTGGTCCAACCGCCCAATCCCGCCTATTCCAACCACCTGTCGTGGACCGGAGCGGGCAGCGCGCACGAGGCGGGACTGAGCGGCGACGGGATCCGGATCGGCGTCGTCGACAGCGGCGTCAACCGCAACCACCCGGCGCTGGCGGGGCAGGTCGTGGCCAACCTGACCTACATCAATCCCAATACCAACGATCTCTCGGTCGACGACTTCCTCGGCCACGGCACCGCGGTCGCGCAGATCATCGCCGGCCAGCGGTTCGGGCAGTGGCCGGGCGGCATCGCGCCGGGTGCGGAGATCGTCTCGGCGCGCATCATCAGCGACGAGCCGCCCGAGGACGACGGCAGCGGCGAGGGCAACGAGGTCGACGGCGCGCTCGGGCTCGCTCCGATCCACCAGCACCTGATCGACCGCGACGTCCGCATCATGAACAACTCCTGGGGCGGCCTGTACTGGACCAACCCGGCCGCGACCGCACCGATTGCCGCCGAGTACCGCCCCTTCATCGTCGACCACGGCGGCCTGGTGGTGTTTTCCGCCGGCAACGCCGGCTTCGACGACCCCTCCGACATGTCGGCGCTGCCGAGCCAGCCCGGCACCGGCGGCACCCGGCCGGCCGCCGACCTGGAGCGCGGCTGGCTCGCCGTGGCCGCGTTGTCCGAAAGCGATCCGACGCGCCTGGCGGACTACTCCAACGCCTGCGGCGTGGCGATGCACTACTGCCTCGCCGCACCGGGCACGGTGATCGTGACCGGCACCGACGACGCGCCGGACGAACCGGAGTACTGGCGCTGGCGGGGCACGTCGTTCGCCGCGCCGATCGTCTCCGGCGCCGCCGCGCTGGTGTGGGAGGCGTTTCCGTACTTCGACAACGACCTGGTGCGGCAGACGCTGCTGGGGACGGCGACGGATATCGGCGAAGCGGGTGTGGATCCGGTGTTCGGTTACGGTCGCCTGGACATCGGGCGGGCGGTCCTGGGGCCGTCGCGACTCGACTGGGGCGATCTCGTCGCCGACTTCGACGGCATCTCCTCGAACTGGGGCAACGCGCTGGCGGGTGAGGGCGCCCTCGTCAAGCGCGGCAGCGGCACGCTGGTGTTGAACGGATCGGCGGGCAATGCAGGTGGAATCCGGGTGGAGGAAGGCGGCCTCCATTCGTATTTCTACGTGCATGGCGACGTGACGGTCAGTCGCAACGCCAGCTACGGAATCGGCATCGCCGTCGACGGAGACCTGCACAACGGCGGCGAGGTGGTCCTGCTGGGCCGGGAGGGTTCGGGCGCGGGGTTGGCGATGTCCGATGTCGGCGGCCACTACAGCCAGACGGCCGACGCAGTCCTTGCCCTGGACATCGGCCAGTCCCTGGGCGCGCTGACGGCATCGATCGACGGTGGCACGCTCCACGTCCGCGGAATCAGGGACGGCTATACCTCCAGCGATCGCGAACCGGTGCTCTCCACGACCCTCGGCCTCGAAGGCCGCTTCGACACGATGACCTGGACCGATTCCCTGTTCCTCGAGGCCATGCTGCGGTACGACGAGTTCGCCGCGTGGCTTGATATCGCGAGGCTCGACGTCGCGGCTGCGGCCAAGGCGTTCAGGGGCGTTGGCGCCTCGAGCCTGTCGGCCGCGCAACGGCTGGAAAACGCCTTCGACCAACTCGATCGAGCGGTCGCCGGAGGACACGCCGCGCCAGGCGATGCATTCCTGCGCGTGGCCGGCGACTTCCAGGCCATCGGCGACGAAGCCACCGCCATCGCCGCCCTCGACAGCCTGTCCGGAGAATCGCATTCGCTCGCGACCACGCTCACCTTCGATGCCGTCGACATGGGGCGTCGTGCGCTGTCCTCGCGCCTGGGCGAACTGCAGCCGGGCACGGAGTACGCCGGGGCGTGGACGCGGTCGCTCGGCCAGGGGGGCGGCGTCGGCCTGGCCGGCGGCGGCTTCCAGCCCGACGGCTGGCTGATGGGCCGGGACCAGTCGCTGGGCAACGGCCTGGTGGCCGGCTTCGCGTTCGGCGAAACCCGCGCCGACGACCGGGTGGGCGGCAACCGCGACCGCAGCCGCGACCGGCAGACGCAGGCGAGCCTCTACCTCGGCCGGCTGTCCGCGGACGGCTATGTCGCGACGCACGCGGGGTTCGGTCGCTTCGACCGCGATATCGAACGCTGGCTGTTCGCCGGCGCGGATGCGCGTGCGGGCGTGTTCGGCGCGTATTCCGGTGGCTACGCCAGCGTCGGTGCCGAAGCCGGGCGGCACCTGCGGCTGGGGGCTTGGCGGCTCACCCCGTACCTCGGCGCGGACCACGTGCGCGTCCAGAACGACGGCTTCGCCGAGTGGGGCAGCGGGTTCGCCTTGCAGGCGCGGGCGGCCACGCTGCGGCGCACGCAGGCGACCGCGGGCGTGCGCGGCGCGTTCGACTGGCGTGGTGCGCGCCTGCACGCGTACTCCGAATGGCAGCAGACGCTGTCGGCAGCCGGGTTCGAGGTCGATGCGAGCTTCGTCGACATCGACAGCTGGTCGCCGCTGCCGCTGGCCGATGCCGCGAAGTCGGGCGGACTGTTCGGCGTCGGCCTGGACGCCCCGCTGGGCCGGGGCGCGTCCGTCTCGCTCGGCCTCGACCAGCGTTTCGGTCCGCGCGGCGACGAACGCACGGGTTCCCTGCGCTACGCGATCGGGTTCTGAACGCCTGCGGTGCGGCGCGGGGAATCCGTCCGCGCCGCTGCCGGGCCGGGAGAGCGGGCACGCCGTCGGGCCCTCCGCTGTCATTTCGACCGGAGGGAGAAATCCCGGAAGCGGAGCGGATCTCTCCCTGCGGTCGAGATGACAGGGGGGCGGAGCAGATCTCTCCCTACGGTCGAGATGACAGGGGGCGGGGCGAATCTCTTCCTGCGGTCGAACGCATGGGTTCGCTGCGCAACGCGATCGGGGTCTGGACGCATGGGCTGCGGCGCGGGGAAACCGTTTGCGCCGCCGCCCGGGAGAGCGGGCACGCCGTCGGGCCCCCTGCTGTCATTTCGACCGGAGGGAGAAATCCCGGAGGCGGAGTAGATCTCTCCCTGCGGTCGAGAT
>NZ_JAETWA010000046.1:0-302437 GCF_016774335.1 Luteimonas saliphila
GATTGCTAGAAGAACCACAGCCGCGGCGAGGCCAGCAACAGCCCAGCGAAATAACCATTTCAGTAGCGACACTGTTGCCATAGCGGCCTAACGCCTGAATTAAGCCGCGCCGCGAAGCGGCGTCGGCTTGAATGAATTGTTAGGTGGCGCACTAGTCACCACCAGCTCCACCGCTGTCACCACCCCCATCACCGCCGCTGCAACCACAGAGCCCGATGCCTGGCCCGTCTGGTGCGCCTCCATCCGAGGGGAAGTACAGTGGGTCGACTGTGCTGGGTGAGGAGGGGCCAAGCGCTTGAGAAGAAGCAAATGCTACACAGACAACTGCCCCAATAACTGGCACTAGCCAAATGAGTCCGAGCTGTAGCCAGCGTTGCGATGTTGAAAAGACGGAGACACGAAGAACCTCAACCGATGCGAAAACGTTGATGATCGCGACGACTGCAACCAATAGAAACGTCAGCTCCATCGAAATCTCCAAAGCCACCTAACGCCTGAGTTAAGCCGCGCCGCGTAGTGGAGCAAAGCACATGGCAAGCTGTACCTGCCATGTGCTTTGTGTAACGAAGCGGCGTCGGCTTGAACGAATTGTTAGGCGGAACGCTACGACGAAAATCGGGGTGCGACAAGCTCTTGGCTTGGGATGGGGCCGGAGCCCGTGGCACCCGGGCGCGCCGGTCAGGAATCTGTCCTGGGACCTGGCCGAAGCCGGCGATGGACGGTCCGTTTGCAACGCCTGAGTCCAGCCATCCGAAGGCGGCCGCGACGAACTGTCCCGGCGCGCTTGCGATCCACTGCCCGAAGCTAAAGGATGCTGAAATCACATTGGCCGATCGGGTCGCGAAGAAGAGCGGCGGAACGACACTGCAGCGTGCCGCCTAACGCCTGAGTTAAGCCGCGCCGCGAAGCGGCGTCGGCTTGAATGAATTGTTAGGCCTGTGGCAAGGCAACTGATTTACCAGTACGCGTATCAACTTGCCACCTGCCAACGATAGTGCCATCAATTCTGTATGTAACGATGAAAAGCCACGTTGTATCTACACCATCAGACCGCTCCGGCCGTTGAACTGACCAAGATCGATCTTTTGTGTCATGCGCCATGCTTTCCGCGTCGTCGACAGCAAAAATCTCTTCCGCGTGCTCATCGAGAACAATCTCAAGTGCTGTTGTTGGTGTGATGCGAAGAGTTGTTGTGGCATAGACGGATGACGCTGCCATGGCGAGAAGGGCAACAAGAGAAGCGACAAGCGTTGTCCTAGACACGATGATCTCTCCTCACAGGCCTAACGCCTGAATTAAGCCGCGCCGCGAAGCGGCGTCGGCTTGAATGAATTGTTAGGCATTGCGCCGTGAGACGTTGGAGCGCAAAGCCAGAAGCACAAGTAGCACTGTCCACACAGTTGTAGCAAGCAGATACGGCAGAAAAATTGTCTCGCTGAGCACCGACCAAGCCGGCCCCCAGCCCTCCGTGGTTGTGACCCCGGCGCGCTCTAGGCGATTGAGGGCCAGGCGAGGACCAAAGACCCAAGCGCCGCCGGCAGTGGAGAGTATGCAGATCCCAACTAAAGCGACGGCCGCTCTCCTGAGTAAGGGTCTATCTACCAGCAAAGCAAAGATTGCGAATGCTGTGGTGAGAAGGAGTACGGCTATCGCATCAGCTCTCATAAGCATAGACAGTCTCCCCGCAATGCCTAACGCCTGAGTTAAGCCGCGCCGCGTAGTGGAGCAAAGCACATGGCAAGCTGTACCTGCCATGTGCTTTGTGTAACGAAGCGGCGTCGGCTTGAACGAACTGTTAGGCGGAACGCTACGACGAAAATCGGGGTGCGGCAAGCTCTTGGCTTGGGATGTGGCCGGAGCCAGTGCCGACTGGGCGCGCCGGCCCGGAACTTGTCCCCGGACTTGGCCGAAGCCGGCGATGGACGGTCCGGTTGCCACGCCTGGTCCGAGCTACCGAAGGCGGCCGCGACGAACTGTCCCGGCGCGCTGGCGAGTACTTGGCCGAAGCCAAAGATGCCGGCAGCATTCTGGCCGATCCGATGGCGGCGACACTCAATGACACGACATTGGAGCGTGCCGCCTAACGCCTAGTAGACCCCAAAAGCGGGGAATAGCGCCGAGTATTCAGCCTCGCCCGCGGCCGGTCAATTCGGTGAATTCCTACCCCGGACCGGGTAGTTACCGGATTCCCGCACCGCGCGCCCGGACACACCCTATGTAAACCGCCCCCGGGTATGCGGGGATATTTTTTATCGACACGGAACCGTCTGATAAACATGGACGCCAAGGAAGCGCGTGCTCCCCGGTTGTTCGACGAAGTTCGTCGCAAGCTGCGGGTACATCACTACAGCTTGCGCACGGAGCGTGCGTACCTGGGGTGGATCCGCCGGTTCATCCTGGCCAATGGCCGGCGCCATCCGCGAACGCTGGGTGGGCGCGAGGTCGAGGCGTTCCTCAGCCGGCTGGCGGTGCAGGGCAAGGTGGCGGCGAGCACGCAGAACCAGGCGCTGTCGGCGCTGCTGTTCCTGTACCGCGAGGTGCTCGGGGTGCGCCTGCCGTGGATGGAGGACGTCATCCGCGCGAAGCGCCCGGCGCGCCTGCCCGTGGTGCTGTCGCAGGCAGAGGTGCGGGCGCTGCTGGCCTGCATGGACGGGCGCACGGGGCTGATCGCGCAACTGCTGTACGGCACCGGCCTGCGCCTGATGGAGGCGCTGCGGCTGCGGGTCAAGGATGTCGACTTCGGTCGCAACGAGATCGTGGTGCGCAACGGCAAGGGCGGGCGCGATCGGCGTACGCTGCTGCCGGCTTCGCTGGCGGCGCCGCTGCAGGAGGAGGTCGATCGTGCGCGCGTCCTCCACCAGCGCGATCTGGCCGCCGGCTTCGGCGCGGTCTGGCTGCCGCATGCGCTGGCGCGCAAGTACCCGGGCGCACCGACCGAGTTCGGGTGGCAGTACGTGTTCCCGGCCCTGCGCCTGTCGGTGGATCCGCACGACGGCACCATCCGGCGCCACCACCTCGATGATGCCACCCTCTCGCGCGCGATCCGCCGCGCGCGCCTGCTTGCAGGCATCGACAAGCCGGTGTCTGCGCACACGCTGCGGCACTCGTTCGCCACCCACCTGCTGGAGGCCGGCTACGACATCCGCACCATCCAGGAACTGCTCGGCCACAAGGACGTGGCCACCACGCAGATCTACACCCACGTGCTCAACCGGGGCGGCCGCGGCGTGCTCAGTCCGCTCGATCATTAGCCCGCCGGCAACGGCAATCCGCGGAACGCCTTGACCGTGCGCAGCACGAAGCTCGAGTTGACGTCGGCCACGCCGGCCTGGGCGAGCAGGCGGTCGAGCAGGAAGCGCGAGAAGTGCTCCAGGTCGGCGACGACCACGTGCAGCAGGTAGTCCATGTCGCCGGTCAGGGCGTGGCAGGCGACCACGTCCGGCCAGTCGTTGACCCGGGTCGCGAACGCGGCGACGGATTCGGCGTCGTGCCGGGCCAGCTGCACGCGCACGAAGGCCTGCAGGCCCAGGCCGAGACGGTCGCCGTCGAGCTCAGCGCGGTAGCCGGCGATCACGCCTTCGCGCTCCAGCCGCTGCACCCGGCGCAGGCAGGCCGAGGCGGACAGGTGCACGCGTTCGGCCAGGTCGGCATTGGTCTGGCGGCCCGCCTGCTGGAGTTGCGCGAGCAGCAGCAGATCGGTGCGGTCGAGCTCGATCTCGGTCATTCCATGCCGTCTCTGCCAAGTTTGAGCAATGATCTTGCGCTATCGCGGGCCTATGGCGCAACTTCGCAAGCCTGTTGCGCCAATCGGCAGATACTCTGGCTTGGATCCCGCCGCCCCACCCGCGAGGCGAACAGGGCAACCCGTCCCGGAGACCCGCATGTCCGCACCCCCGCGCCGCGTCGAGAATCTGCATACCGACAAGGGCAAGGTCCCGGTCTATGCCACCGGCATCGTCGAGCAGCCCTGGGACGAGTACGACGCCGCCGACCACGCCACCTGGGCCACCCTGTTCGCGCGCCAGCGCGAGGTGCTCGTCGGCCGCGCCAGCACGGAGTTCCTGCAGGCACAGGACGCGATGGGTATGAGCCCGCACGCGATCCCGAAGTACGCCGATCTCAACGCAGTGCTGGGCGAGGCCACCGGCTGGCAGCTGATCGGGGTGGAGGGCCTGCTGCCGGAGCTCGATTTCTTCGACCATCTCGCCAACCGCCGCTTCCCGGTGACCTGGTGGATCCGCAAGCCCGAACAGATCGACTACATCGAGGAACCCGACCTGTTCCACGACCTGTTCGGCCACGTGCCGCTGCTGATGAACCCGGTGTTCGCCGACTACATGCAGGCCTACGGGCGCGGCGGCGTGAAGGCGCATGGCATCGGCCCCGAGGCGCTGCAGAACCTGACCCGCCTGTACTGGTATACGGTCGAGTTCGGCCTGATCCGCGAGGCCGGTGCCCTGCGCATCTACGGCAGCGGCATCGTCTCGTCGAAGGGCGAGTCGCTGCACGCGCTGGAAAGCGCCGCGCCCAACCGCATCGGCTTCGACCTGGAGCGGATCATGCGCACGCGCTACCGCATCGACAGCTACCAGAAGACCTATTTCGTGATCGACAGCTTCCAGCAGCTGATCGACGCCACCGCGCCCGACTTCACCCCGGTCTACGCGCGGCTGGCCGAACAGCCGTCGATCGCGGCGGGCACGGTGCTCGACGGCGACCTGGTGTTCCAGCGCGGCAGCGGCGAAGGCTGGGCCAGCGACGGCGACGTGTGACGCTTCGCCACGTAGGAGCGCCTTCAGGCGCGACGCTTTTCGGGCCGTCTTCCCGGTCGGCAGGCCGTTGCGCCTGAAGCCGCGCCTGCGCACGGGCAGGTCGAAGGTTCCCGCTGCAACGACCGCGGCCGCAGTGCGCGGAAATGCTAGAGTTGCGCGGCTTTTTCGCCGCGTGTGCTTCCGGCGAACCGCCCTCCCCTCCCTTCGATGACGACTGCCGCCGTGTCCTTCTTCGCGAACGTGGAACTGGTTCCTGGTGACCCCATCCTCGGCCTGACCGAGGCCTACAACGCCGATGGCCGCGCCACCCGGGTCAACCTCGGCGTGGGCATCTACTACGACGAGGACGGCCGCATCCCGGTGCTGCGCGCGGTGCAGCAGGTCGAGCGCCGGCTGGCGGAGCAGAGCAAGCCGCGCGGCTACCTGCCGATCGACGGCCTGCCCGACTACACTCGCGCCACCCGCGAACTGCTGTTCGGCGCCGACGCGGCACTGATCGCCGAGGGCCGAGCCACCACCACCCAGACCATCGGCGGCAGCGGCGCGCTGCGCGCGGGCGCGGAGCTGCTGAAGAAGTCGCTGCCGGCCGCGCGCATCGCCATCAGCAACCCGAGCTGGGAGAACCATCGCGCGGTGTTCGGCGCGGTCGGCTTCGAGATCGTCGACTACACCTACTTCGATGCGTCCACGCACGGGCTGGATTTCGACGGCATGCTCGCCGACCTCGCCGCGCTCGAGGCCGGCACCGTGGTGCTGCTGCACGCCTGCTGCCACAACCCCACCGGCGCCGACCTCACGCCCGCGCAGTGGGAGCGCGTGATCGCGCTGCTGCACGAGCGCAACCTGTTCCCCTTCATCGACATGGCCTACCAGGGCTTCGACCGCGGCATCGCCGAGGATGCGCTGGCGATCCGGCTGCTGGCCGCCTCGCCGATCCGCAACTTCGTCGTCGCCAGTTCCTACTCGAAATCGTTCTCGCTCTACGGCGAGCGCGTCGGCGCGCTGACGGTGGTCGCCGACGACGCCGACGAGGCCAGGCGCGTGCAGTCGCAGGTCAAGCGCCTGATCCGCGCCAACTACTCGAGTCCTTCGACGCACGGCGCGGCGCTGGTGGCCGGCGTGCTCAACGATCCGGCGCTGCGCGCGCAGTGGGAAGAGGAACTGGGCCAGATGCGCACCCGCATACATGCGCTGCGCCGCGGGCTGGTGGAGCAGCTCGCCGCGCACGGGGCGCCGCAGTACGACTTCATCCAGCGCCAGGCCGGCATGTTCTCGTACTCGGGCCTGTCGCGGGCGCAGGTCGAACGGCTGCGCGAGGAGTTCGGTATCTATGCCGTCGGCACCGGCCGCATCTGCGTCGCGGCGCTGAGCGCGAGCAACCTCGATTACGTGGCGCGTGCGGTGGCGGCGGTCAGCCGCGGCTGAACCGCGGCAGGCCACTGCGCCCGGGGCGTTCGCTTCTCCCGCGGGTCCCGTCCGTTCGTCGCAAGCGCGGGTCGCAAGCGGCGGTCGCCTTTTGCGGCGATCGGGCGGGAATCCCTCCGAGCGGCATGGAGCGCGATCGAGCGATCACGGCGGTCGGCACGGTCGACACGCGCCATCGCGATCCGGGCACTGTTCGGCGCATCCGGTACGTGCGTCGCTTCCGGCCCGCGGCGCGCCGGGTTACCTTCACCAGCCAGCAGGAAGCCTTTCATGACCGCTGCCCGCCACCGTTTGCCGTCAAGCGCCGCCACACGGTGTGCGCACGCCTGCTGCCGGCCCCCATCGCGCGGGCGGCTGGCGCATCGGCGACGCGGGGCTCAGCGATCGATGTCGCGCCACGCCTGGCACGACGACCGGGTCCGCACGCGGGCCTGCTTCGACGTCCTCCCCTCGTCGGAGCGGGCCTGCGGTGCGGCCCGCCTGGGGCGCCCCCACGCGGCTGGTCCGTGGAGCCGCATGCGTCGGGATGCGGTGTGTCGCGCGCCCCGCGCGCGCACCGCCGCCCGCGCCTTTCTTGCGCGACGGCCCTTCCTGCGGATGACGGGTTGATGGCGGGTTCGCGTGTCGTCGTGCGGGGTGGACTGGTCAGCGCCTGCCTCGCCGCGCTGGCGACGGCGGCGGGGCCGGTGGCGGCCATCGACGCTCCGGATGCGGTGACACTCGACCGCGTCGAGGTCACCTCGGCGCGGTTGCGGGGCGTGGCACCGTTCGACGTGCCCGCGTCGCTCAGCGTCGTCGAACTCGACGGCACCGCCGCGCGCGCCGGCGTGAGCGTGTCCGAAGCCTTGGGCGGCGTGCCCGGACTGGCGGCACGAGAACGCCAGAACTATGCGCAGGACACGCAGTTGTCGATCCGCGGCTTCGGCGCGCGCTCCACCTTCGGCGTGCGCGGCCTGCGCCTGTATGCCGACGGCATTCCCGCCACCATGCCCGATGGCCAGGGCCAGGTCTCGCACTTCAACCTGGCCGGCGCGCAGCGCATCGAGGTGCTGCGCGGACCGTTCTCGGCGCTGCACGGAAATTCGTCCGGCGGCGTGGTGCAGATCTGGAGCGCCCAGGGCACTTCGCCGGCGAACGGACACCTGCAGGCGGGCCTCGGGCGCGACGACAGCCGGGTACTCTCGGCCAGCGCACGCGGCGCAGGCGGCGAAGGCGACAGGGTCGGCTACGCGCTTGCCGCGAGCCGCTTCGACACCGATGGCTGGCGCGACCACAGCGCCGCGCGCCGCACCTCGTTCAATGCCAGGCTGCATGCGCAGCTGCCCGGCGACGGCCGCCTGTCGCTGGTCGCCAACCATTTCGACGCGCCCGACGCGCAGGATCCACTGGGCCTGACCGCGGCGCAGGTGCAGGCCGATCCGCGCCAGGCCACCGCCGTGGCGATGCAGTACGACACCCGCAAGTCGGCACGCCAGGGGCAGCTGGGGCTGCGCTACGAACAGCCCTTCGGCGATAGCCACCGGTTCGAGGCGATGGCCTATGGCGGCCAGCGCGCGATCGAGCAGTACCTGGCGCTGCCGGTCGGCGCGCAGGGCAATCCGCTCAATTCCGGCGGCGTGATCGACCTCGACAACGAGTACGGCGGGCTCGACCTGCGCTGGCGCTGGAGTGGCACGCTCGCCGGGCGCGCGTTCGAAGTCACCGCCGGCGCGAACGCCGACCGCCAGCGCCAGCATCGCCGCGGATACGAGAACTTCATCGGCGATGCACTGGGCGTGCGCGGCCGGCTGCGCCGCGACGAGCGCAACCGGGTGGAGAACCTCGACCAGTACGCGCAGGCCTGGTGGCGTTTCGCCGAGCGCTGGTCGCTGCTGGCCGGTGCGCGCCACAGCCAGGTGCGCTTCCGTTCCGGCGACCGCTACGTCACCGCCACCAACCCCGACGACAGCGGCCGCGTCGACTATTCCGAAACCACGCCGGTGCTCGGCCTGGTGTTCGCGCCGCGCGAGGACTGGCGCCTGTACGCTTCGGCCGGCCGCGGTTTCGAGACGCCGACCTTCAACGAACTCAGCTATCGCGCCGACGGCGGCGCCGGCCTGGCCTTCGACCTTGCGCCCGCCAACAGCACCAACGTGGAGCTGGGCACGAAATGGCGCAACGCGCGCGGCATGCAGGTCGAAGCCGCGCTGTTCCGCGCCGACACCGACGACGAGCTGGCGGTGGCGCGCAACGTCGGCGGGCGCAGCAGCTTCCGCAACGTCGGGCACGCGCGTCGCGAGGGCGCGGAGTTGTCGGCGGCGTTGCCGCTGGACGAGACCTGGACGCTGGAACTGGCATGGACCTGGCTCGATGCGCGTTTCCGCGACAGCTTCCCGATCTGCACCGGCGCCGGCTGCACCGATCCTTCGGTGCTGGTGCCGGCGGGCAGCACGATTCCCGGCACCGCGCGGCGACAGGCATCGGCACGACTGCAATGGCAGCCGCGCGCGTGGCGGCTGGCGCTGGAAGCGGTCGGTTCGGGCGCGGTCGGCGTCAACGACGCCGGCAGCGAGCAGGCGCCGGGTTACGTCGTCGCCAACCTCGAGGCCGCGCGCGAGTGGCGCCTGTTCCAGGGCCAGTTGCGTGCGTTCGCGCGCGTCGACAACCTGTTCGACCACGCCTATATCGGATCGGTGATCGTCAACGAAGGCAATGGCCGCTACTACGAGCCCGCGCCCGGACGCGGGCTGCTGCTGGGGCTGCGCTGGCAGTGGCAGGCAGGCGCAGACTAGGGATCCTCTGGACGAGTGTCATTTCGCGCGCAGCGAGAAATCCATGCTGCTGATTGTTCGAGATTTCTCGCTGCGCTCTGGCAAACCAGACCTGTTCAGAGGTTCCCTAGCGGGGCGCAGGACCGGGTGTCGGGCGACGGGTCTGCACCGCCGCTAGAATCGGCCCATGGACACGCCTGCCGATTTCATCGAGGTCACCCCCGGCGCGCTCGATCCGCAGGCCTGCGCCGCGATCGTCGAGCGCTTGCGCACGAGCGACGCACTGCAACCCGGGCGGATCGGCGGTGGCGTGTATCCAGAGCTCAAGCGCAGCCGCGACCTGGCGATCAGCGAGCGCGGCGACTGGGCGGACGTGGCGCAGGCGCTCAACGTCGCCGTCTACGGGGGCCTGATCGCCTACCTGCGCAAGTATCCGCAGGCGCTGATCGCGCCGCTGATGCTGCAGCAACCCGACGGCCAGGGCGGGCTGCGGCGGCTGTCGGCGGACGACATCGCCGCGCTCGACGACCGCGCGCTGGGCCAGCTCGCGCGCACCTGCCTGCGGCCCGGCGCGATCAACCTGCAGTGGTACCGCGCCGGGGAAGGCGGTTATCCGTACTGGCACTGCGAGCTGTACCCGCGTGCGGCCGACGGCGAGACCCTGCACCGCCACCTGCTGTGGACGATCTACCTCAACGACGGCTTCGGCGCGGGCGAGACCGAGTTCCTGTTCCAGCAACGCAGGATCGCCCCGCGCACCGGCGACCTGCTGCTCGCGCCTACCGCCTTCACCCATACCCACCGCGGCAACCGGCCCGAGGGCGGCGACAAGTTCATCGCCACCAGCTGGATCCTGTTCCAGCGCGCCGAGGCGCTGTACGGCGCCGCCCGGTCCGGCCCCGCGTAGGGCGCGGGACCGGGGCGCCGCGTCAACCGGCGACGCGGGGCTGGTTGAGCACCAGCCAGTACAGGCCGATCTGCTTGACCACGTCGACGAACTGCTCGAAGTTGACCGGCTTGCGGATGTAGCTGTTTACGCCGAGCGCGTAGGTCGCCTCGACATCGAAGGGTTCGTCGCTGGTGGTCAGCACCACCACCGGCAGCGCGCGGGTACGCGCATCGCCGCGGATCGCCTGCAGCACCTCGCGGCCATCGAGCTTGGGCAGGTTGAGGTCGAGCAGCACGATCGCCGGCAACCGGTGCGGATCGCGACCGGCGTGCGAGCCGCGCGCGAACAGGTAGTCGAGCGCCTCGGCACCATCGCGCACCACCACCAGCTGATGTTCGATGCTCGCTTCGGCGAAGGCGATGCGCGTCAGTTCGGCATCGTCCGGGTTGTCCTCGATCAGCAGGATGTCGTTCTGGTTCATGGCATCAGGCTCTCGCCGGGCCCTGAAGCAGCCGGCAATTCGATGAAGAAGGTGCTTCCCTCGCCCGGCTGCGAGCGCGCCCACAACCGGCCGCCGTGGCGCTGTGCCACCTGCTGCGCGATCGCGAGGCCGAGCCCGTTGCCGCCGCCCTGTTCGGCGGCATGCAGGCGCTGGAACGGCAGGAACAGCTTGTGAGCATAACGCATGTCGAAACCGCAACCGCGGTCGTGGATCGCCAGCTGCAGGCGCTCGCCGTCGGCGGCGCCCTCGACCAGGATCTCCACCCGCTCGCGCCCGGCGGAGAACTTCCACGCGTTGTCCAGCACCTGCCGCAGCAGGATCTTGAGCCAGTGTTCGTCGCCGCGCGCGAACAGGCCCGGTGGCACCTCGATGTCGGCCGCACGTGCAGGATCCTCGTCCTGCAGTTCGGCCGCGACCCATTCGCACAACAGGCCGACGTCGACATCGTCCTGGCGCAGCGGCTGCCGCGCCGCGCGCAGCAGCAGCAGCAATGCGTCGACGAGGCGCTCGGCGCGCACCGTCGCGGCGCGGATGCGCGCCAGGTCGGTGCGGCCGGCATCGCCGACCGCACCGGATTCGTCGAGTTTCGCCGCGAAGCCGGCGATGCCGCGCAGCGGCGCGCGCAGGTCGTGCGAAATGCCGTGGACGAGCTGGTCCTGCAGTTGCGCCGCCGCGTCCTCGTGCCGGCGCCTCCGCAGGGCCTCGCCGTTGTCCTCGCACTGCAGCAGGATCGCGCCCGCATGCGTGCCTTCTCCATCCAGCGCCACGAGGCTGATCCGCCAGGCGCGCCCGTCCTCGTCCGTGGCCTCGTGCACCTGGCGCGCCCCGCGCGCGGCGGCGGGCGCCGCAAGCAGGGCGGCGACGCCCTGCCGGGTACCCTCGTCGAACAGTCCCTCGTGCGCTCGCGTGCCGAGCAGCCCGTCCGCGGGCCGGTCCAGCAGCCGGCACATCGCGGCATTGACCAAGAGCCACTCACCCTGCGGCGACAACACGGCCATGCCGGCGTCGGCTTGCGCGAACGCCTGGCGGTAAAGGGAAATGGAATCAACCTCCACGATCGGTCATGGTGTCGCGGGGAACAGGCCCGCGGTCGACAGTCTACGGAACCGCGATGTGCAGGGCCGGTGCAGGATACGTGAACCGCGACCGGGTCGCACCCGGGCGCCCTCGCTCAGAACAGCTCGCCCTGCGGACCCGCGTCCGCCGGCGCGCGGAACCGGGTCGCATCGAGCGGCGGCAGCCGGCCGAACCCGAGCTTGCGCCGGGCCCGCTCGAAACGCGCCGCGACCAGGTCGGCGAA
The DNA here is from genome assembly GCF_016774335.1 of Luteimonas saliphila. GTDB lineage: Bacteria > Pseudomonadota > Gammaproteobacteria > Xanthomonadales > Xanthomonadaceae > Luteimonas > Luteimonas saliphila. The sequence goes on from NZ_JAETWA010000046.1 coordinate 11,639, forward strand.
CGGCCCCTCGCCGCGCATGCGCTTGCCGAAGCGGCTGTCGTAGTCGCGGCCACCTCGCATCTGCCGCACCAGGCTCATCACGTGCGCGGCGCGTTCGGGATGATGCAGCTGCAACCATTCGCGCCAGATGTCCTTGAGTTCGTGCGGCAGCCGCAGCAGCACATACCCCGCGGCGCCTGCCCCGGCCTCGCGCGCGGCCTCCAGGATCGCCTCGAGTTCGCGGTCGTTGATCATCGGGATCACCGGCGCCACCATCACCCCCACCGGCACCCCGGCCTCGGCCAGCGCGCGCATCGCCTCGAGCCGCGCGTGCGGCGCCGAGGCGCGCGGCTCCATCTTCGACGACAGCCGGTTGTCGAGCGTGGTCACCGAGAAGTACACCGTCACCAGCTGTTGCTGCGCCAGCGGCGCGAGCAGGTCGAGATCGCGGGTGACCAGCGCATTCTTGGTGATCAGGCTGAAGGGATGGTGGCACTGCGCCATCACCTCGATCAACGACCGCGTGATCCGGTAGCGGCGTTCGATCGGCTGGTAGGCGTCGGTGTTGATGCCCAGTGCGATCGGCGAGCAGCGGTAGCCCTTGCGCGAGAATTCCGCGCGCAGCCGTTCCGCGGCATTGGTCTTGGCGAACAGCCGGGTTTCGAAATCCAGACCCGGCGACAGGTTGAGGTAGGCGTGCGAGGGCCGCGCGAAGCAGTACACGCAACCGTGCTCGCAGCCGCGGTAGGGATTGACCGACTGCCCGAAGCCGATGTCCGGCGAGTCGTTGCGGCTGACGATGCCGCGCGCGCGTTCCTCGTGCACGCGGGTGTCGGGATGCGGATCCGGATCGGTGTCGTCGCGCGTCCGCAACGACTCCCAGCCGTCGTCCTCGGCATGCGTGGTGGCGACCTCGTAGCGACCGGGCACGTACGACGCCGCGCCGCGCCCCTTCAGCGGCGCGGCGACCGGTGCCTGCGCTTTCGTCGACATCGACATCCGGATAGCCTACGCCCGGGTCGTCGCAACCGCCGCGACGACGACGGAGCCGGCGTGCCGATACTCGAGGTGCTCAGACAGGGCTGGGACGCGCTCGCCGCGGTGCCCAACCTGCGGCTGTACCTGAGCCTGGGCTGGGCGCTGTACCTGCTGCTGCTGGGCGGCTGGATCGCCCTGCAGAAGCGCGAGCCGGTGGCCACGCTGAGCTGGCTGCTGGGACTGGCGCTTCTGCCCTATGTCGGCTTCCTGGTCTATCACGTGTTCGGTCCGCAGAAGATCCGCCGCCAGCGGCTGCGGCGCGCGCGCGCGCGTGGCGACGTCCCGCCCCAGGCCTTCGTCGAGGACGACGAGGTCGCCGAGCTGGCGCGCATGGCGCGTGCCGCCACCGACCTGCCGATGACCACCGCCAGCGACGTGCGCCTGCTGGTGGACGGCGCGGCGAAGTATCGGGCACTGCTCGCGGACATCGCCGCCGCCCGCGACCACGTGCACCTGGAGTACTACATCTGGGACCCCGACCGCAGCGGCGTCGCGTTGCGCGATGCGCTGCTCGAACGTGCGCGCGCGGGCGTGCGCGTGCGGCTGCTGCTCGACGCACTCGGCTCGGCCCGGGCGCAGCGCCTGTTCGGCGACCTGGTCGCGGCCGGCGGCGAGCTCGCGTGGTTCCACCCGACCCGTTTCGGCCGCGTCTGGCAGCGGCCGTGGACCAACCTGCGCACCCACCGCAAGATCGTGGTGATCGACGGACGCATCGGCTACACCGGCGGCATGAACATCAGCGACGACCAGGACGAGACGCTCGCCGCCACCGCCTACCGCGACCTGCACCTGCGCCTGGAAGGCAACGTGGTGCGCGAGCTGCAGCAGGTGTTCGTCGAGGACTGGGCCTACGCCACCGGACAGCGCGATTTCATCGGCGAGGTGACCCGGCAGACGCCGGTGCTGGCGCGCGGCACGGTGCGCGCGCAGGTGATCACCTCCGGCCCGGACTCGTCGTGGGAGGCGATCCATCGCGCCCACGTCGGTGCGATCCATGCGGCGAAGCGTCGCGTGTGGTTGACCACGCCCTATTTCGTCCCAGGCGAGGCGGCGGTCATGTCGCTCACCTCGGCCGCGCTGGCTGGGCTGGACGTGCGCCTGCTGGTGCCGCGCATGAGCGATTCGCGGCTGGTGACGCTGGCCGCGCGTTCGTACTTCGGCCCGCTGCTGGTGGCCGGGGTCAAGATCTACGAGTACGGGCCGCGCATGCTGCACAGCAAATCGCTGCTGGTCGACGACAGCGTGGTGCTGATCGGCAGCGCCAACTTCGACCATCGCAGTTTCCGCCTCAATTTCGAGGTCTCGATGCTGTTCGACGACGCCGGAATCGCGGCCGCACTGGCGCAACTGATCGAGGGCGAGCTGGCGCATGCGCCCCGGGTGCGCCAGGGCCGCCAGCGCGGACTGCTGAGCGCGCGCCTGCCCGAGGCGCTGGCCCGGCTGATGTCGCCGTTGCTCTGACGCGGCCGTTGCGGACAAGCCGACCGGGAGTCTTCGTGGACTTCCACGAGGCGCGTCCTTCGCAGGCCCCGTCGGGACCAGCCCCTGGAGAGGGACGCACTCACACCTGCACGTTGCCGACGCGGATGCCGCCGCGTCCGCAGGTGCGGTGGCAGGCGGATCGCCGGCCCTCCGCACGTCCGGCGGATGGCGCCCGATCCGCCTGCCAGCCGGGAGATCGCCTCGCCCTCGGGGATCCGCAGACGCGCAGCCCGACCAGTCCGATGCGTGCGGCTCGGGCGACGGGTCCCGCGTTGCTCCCGTCTGGGCGAGGACGTCCGCGCCCTCGACCGGCGGGCCGGGCGGCGTCGCGAACGGCACCCGCCCGCGATGCTTGCGGGTAGACTTGACCCGATTCCACGCAGCGGAGCCTGCCCATGCCCTGGTTGTTCCTGTTGCTCGCAGTCGCGGCACTGGCGATCGCCTTCATGGCGTCCTCGATCGCGGTGGTGGTGGTATCCCTGCTGGCGGCGCTGGTCCTGCTGGGGCTGTGGATCCTGGGCCTGCTGGCGCAACGGATCGATACCCAGAGCCGCGACGACAGCCAGATGCTCGATCCACGCGAGCTGCAGCGGCTGCGCGAGATCGCCGAAGCACGGCGCGCAGGTGCCGCCTCCGTCGCACCGACGGCGGACGAACCGCGGATGCCCTGAGCGGTGGCGCTGGCCGCCACCGGCGAGGCCGCATGAGCTGTCGCCTCAGCGTCAACCTCAACAAGATCGCGGCGCTGCGCAACTCGCGCGGTGGCGCCGAACCCGACATGCTGCGGGCCGCTCGCGCCTGCCTCGATGCCGGCGCGCACGGCATCACCGTGCATCCGCGTCCGGACGCACGCCACACCCGCCACGACGACGTGCTGGCGCTGGCCGAACTGACGCGTGAGTACCGCGTCGAGTTCAACCTCGAAGGCAATCCCTTCGCACCCGCACGCGAGGGTTACGCCGGGTTCCTGCGCCTGTGCGAACTCGCGCGCCCCGCGCAGGCGACCCTGGTGCCCGACGACGATGCCCAGCTCACCTCCGACCACGGTTTCGATTTCGCCGGCGAAGTCGCAGCGCTGGCGCCACTGGTCGTGCAGCTCAAGGCGCTCGGCTGCCGGGTCAGCCTGTTCGCCGATGCCGGCAGCGAGGTGTCGCGGGCGGCCGCCGTCGGCGCGGACCGCGTCGAGTTGTACACCGGTCCCTACGCCGAAGCCTTCGCCGCCGGTCGCGCCGATGCGGCGCTCGCCGCCTTCGCCGCGACCGCGCGCGATGCGCTGGCCGCGGGACTCGCGGTCAACGCCGGGCATGATCTCAACCAGGCCAACCTCGGTGCATTCCTCGACGCGGTGCCCGGCGTGCGGGAGGTGTCGATCGGCCACGCCCTGATCGGCGAGGCCCTGTACGCAGGCCTCGCGAGCACGGTGACGCGCTACCTGGCGATCGTCTCCGGCCGCTGAAGCGGCCGCTCTACTTGCGCACGAAACCGATGTGGTCCAGGCCGGCGTTGCGCGCCGTGGCCAGCACCTGCGCCACCGCCTGGTAGTCGCAATCGCCGCTGGCGTCGATGCGCAGCAGCGGCTGCGGCGCGCCGGCGTCAGCCGCGACTGTCGCCATCAGCGTCCGCAGCGCGACCCGGTCGGTGGCGCTGCCGTTCCAGAACACCTGGCCGGACGCATCGATCACAAGGTCGATCGGCGCCGGCGGATCGACCGGTTTCGGCGGCGACGCCTGCGGCAGGTCGAGGTCGATCTGGTGCGACAGTGCCGGCGCGGTGACCATGAAGATGATCAGCAGCACCAGCAGCACGTCGCACAGCGGGATGATGTTGATCTCGGCCATCGTCGGGGAAGACGCCCGGTCGGCCTGGTGTCGCAGTGCCATGACACACCTCCAGCGTGGGTGGACACGCCCCGACGCTACGCCCGGCGAACGGATCGCGCAATCTCGACCAAGGTCGCAGGGGGCGGGCCGCGCGGCACCACGCCGCCACGACCGGTGGGTGGTTCTGGCCGGGCCCCGGGCTCGAGGCCGGAACACGGTTTTCCTCCCGGCCCCGGATTCCAGGCTGATGCGCGGGCGCGAAGGCGCTGGGGACTGTTGTCCGGTCGCTCCGCGTCATTGCCGCCCCGGGGCCGCCGCCGCGAACCCCCGCCGGCCAAGGCGGGACCCGGCCAGCGGGCGCATGCACCAAGCGTGGAGTCCCGGCTCTGCACGTGCCGGCTCGCCGGGCCTCCCGCCTCCGTCGGATGCGGACGCCCCGGATGCGAGATCGGGGAGGCGACCGCCGAAGGCGATCGCCCGGGGACATTCGCACCCCGGTCGGCGGTCGGACACGGAGCGCCCGGGAGAGGACAAAAAAACGCCGCCCGGTGGGCGGCGTCGAAAGCTTTGCTGCGGTAAGCGTCCGGCACGCTGCAGGCGATGCCGGGCGGTGGTGCGCTACTTCTTGACGAAACCGATCTTCTGCATGTGCGCGTTCTTGGCCGACGCCAGCACCTTGGCCAGGATGCCGTACTCCGCGTCCTCGCTCATGTCGATCTCCAGCGTCGGCTGGTTGGTGACGTCGCGCTGGACCTCGGCGTCCATCATCTGTCGCAACGCCGTCACCGGCGTCGGGCTGTCGTTCCAGTAGATCGTGCCACCCGCGTCGATCCGCAACCGGATCGGTTCCGGCGGGTCGACCGGGTTCTGCGGCGGGTTCAGCGAGCGCTGCGGCAGGTCGATGTCGATCGGGTACGACACCTGCGGCGCGGTGACCATGAAGATGATCAGCAGCACCAGCATGATGTCGCACAGCGGGATGATGTTGATGTCGGCCATCGGCGCGCCATCGCCACCACCGGATGAAAAGGCCATCGTGCGTTCTCCCGATCAGTTCTTTTCGCGGGCCGAAACGAAGCCGACCTTGCGCATGCCCTTGGCCTGCGCGAGGTTGACCACCTCGTTGACGATCCGATAGGGCGTGGTCGCGTCGCCGCGCACGTTGACCGGTGGCTGCGGCGTCTTCTGCGCTTCCACCGCCAGCGTGCTGTCGAGCAGGTCCATCGTCACCGGCTGGTCGTTGAGGTAGAGCGTGCCGTTGGACGTGATCGCGATCGTCAGGGGAGGCGCCGGCGGCGCCTGGTCCGGACGCTCGTCGAGGTTCGCCTGCGGCAGCTCGACCTTGACCTTGTGCGCCATCAGCGGTGCCGTGACCATGAAGATGATCAGCAGCACCAGCATCACGTCGACCAGCGGCACGATGTTGATCGTGGCGTTGACCTTGTCGTGACCGCCATTACCGCCTGAACTGAAGGCCATGTCGGTTCTCCGTCAGTCTGCCGTCGACGCTCAGCGACCCGCGTCGCCGACGCGCGCGCCGGTGGCGAAGAAGTCGTGCAGGTCGTGGGCGAAGGTATCGAGCTTGTTGTTCGTGTTGCGGTTCAGGCGCACGAAGAAGTTGTAGCCCAACACCGCCGGGATCGCGACCGCCAGACCGATCGCCGTCATGATCAGCGCCTCACCCACCGGACCGGCGACCGCGCCGATGTCGGCCTGGCCACTCATGCCGATGGCGATCAGCGCGTTGTAGATGCCCCACACCGTGCCGAGCAGGCCTACGAACGGCGCGGTCGCGCCGACGGTGGCGAGCACGGTCAGGCCGGCTTCGAGGCCCAGCGATTCGCGGGTCACGGCCTGGCGCAGCGCACGGTCGACGAACTCGGAGCGGCTCAGCGTCTCGGCCAGGCGCGACGCATCGTGGCGCTGGTGGTGGGCGGCGGCCTGGGCGGCGTCGAGCGCGACCTTGGAGAACGGTTCGCTGCGCGGCTGCTCTTCCATGAAGCGGATCGCATCCTGGGCGTTCGGGGTTTCCCAGAACGTCGCGATCACGCGATCGGAGTTCTTCTTCAGCCGGATGTTCTTGATGAAGTTGTAGATGATCCAGTAGATCGAGAGGACCGACATCAGCACCAGGACCAGGAACACGATCCAGTTGACGACCGTCATGTGCTCCATCAGGTTCATGAAGCCCATCTGGGTCAGTGCTTCGGCGTTGTTGCCTCCGGTCACCGGGGCGGCGGTGGTTTCCTGCAGCATGACGCTTACCTTCTAGATGTTGTTGAGTGTAGGAAGTGGAGCGGGTTGTAGCGGATGGAAACTGTGTAGCAGAACGATCAGCCGCCGAGATTGAAGTCGACGGGGACGCGCACGCGCCCGGCTGCCGGCTGGCCGTTGACGATCGACGGGTTGAAGCGCCACCTGCGCGCGGCCTGCATCGCCGCACGGTCGAGGTCGCGGTTGCGGCTCGAGCGCTCGACCGAAACGTTGGTCACGTTGCCGTTGGCGTCGACGTCGATCACCAGGATCACCGTGCCCTCGATGCCGGAGCGCAGTGCGGCCGGCGGGTATTGAGGCGGATTCATGTTCTTGGAGGAGATGTCGACGCTCGCGCCGATGTCGGGCTGCGCGGCGGGCGGCGCCGGCGGCGCCGGCGGCGGCGCGGGCGTGTCGACCGGCGACGGATCGTCGAACACCACCGGCGGCTCTTCCGGCGGCGGCGGCAGCGGGGTCGGCTGCGGCGGCACCAGCTCCTTGATCGGCGTCGGCTTCGGCGGCTCGGGCGGCGGCGGCGGCGGCGGCGGCGGCGGTGGTGGCGGTTCGATGATCACCACGCGGGTGGCGTCGTCGTCCTGTTTTTCGGCCTGGGGTGGCGTGGCCGGGGCCAGCATCAGCAACAGCGCTGCGGCGTGGATGGCCACCACCAGGGTGAATCCGGTGATTCGCGCCCAGTCCAGACCTTCGTCTTCGTTTTTCTTGTCGGTCGTCGGCAAGCGGTCGGTCATGCGTTGAACTCAAGTCTGGGCCGGGCGCCGCGGCGTCCGGGGTCGTGTCGTGCCGCCGCCGGTTTTCGGCGACGGGAACTTCCAAGCTTATACCAATCCGCTGGCGCGATACCAACCGGTTTCCCTTCCCGATGGCATCACTGGGTGCGCGCTAGGATCCGGCGCGCTTCCTCGGGCGACTTGACGCCCTTGTCGAGCGCCTGCTGGGCCGCCTGCTTGGCCTGCGCGAGGCGACCCTCGTTGGCCTGCAGCTTGGCCAGGTTGAGATAGGTCTCGCCGTTGGGCGCCAGCGGCGCGGCTTTCTCGTAGGCCGCGATCGCCTGGTCGATCTGCTGCGGCTCGCCGAAATAGTGGGCCTGCGCCAGCGCCACGTAGGTCTGGTAGTCGGGCTTGAGGATGTTCTTCTGCAGACCCTCGTTGATGATCTCGATCGCCTTCTGCTGGCCGTCGTCGAGGTTGAGGTAGGAGGCCATCAGGTTGCGGTACTCGCGCTCCTCGGTCAGTTCGCCCTTGGCGCGCAACGCCTCGTACACGGCCGCGGCCTTGTCGTACTGGTCGGTCTGCAGATAGGTGGCGGCGAGGTTGAGCTGCGAACGCTTGTCGTCGGGCGTGTTCGCCGCAATCTGCTCGGCGAGCTTCGCCGCCTCGGCGCCCTGATCGGATTGGGCGTAGGCGGCCATCAGCAACTGCTGCCATTCGGGCTTGGCCTCCGCCGATTCGGCGAGCGGCTTGAGCGTGGCGATCGCCTCGGGGTAGCGCTCCATGCGCAGCAGGACGTTGCCCTTGAGCGCGGCGATGTCCGGATCCTGGGTGCGGGTTTCCGATTGCAGGCGTTCGATGGTCGCCAGCGCCTCGTCGTGGCGGTCGTCCTGGGCATGGAGCTGGGCGATGATGTACATCACCTCGTAGTGCTCTTCGTTCTTGAGGCCATCGAACTCGAGCGCCCGCTGCAGATAGCCGAGCGACTTGGCGTCGTCGCTGCCGAGGAGCTGGGCCCCGGCGATGCGCGCGGCCAGGGACTTCTCGTATGCATTGGACTTCTCGTCCGCGATGATCTCGTCCGCGATCGCCTGGGTCTGGGCCTCGTCCTGCGCCTCGTAGGCCTCGGAGAGCTTGCCCAGGCGCGTGCTGCTCGACCGGGAAGCAGGCTTGGTGTCGGGCTGTTCGCGCGTGGCATCCGGGAAACGGGCCTGCTGCTCGGCCCGCGCACCCTTCGCTCCCTTGTTCGCGCGATCGGTGCGTCGCTCTTCCGCCCGGGTCGGGGCGCCTTGCGCCAGCGCGGCAGTCGTCGCCAGCATCAGCCCGGTGGCCATCATCGCGGCGAGCAGGCGGGCGGGAAGGTTGGTCTTGGACATGGGGTCACCTTGGGTCGTGCCGCGATTACGCAGCAGGTTGGAACGAAGCGTTGTAAGGATGGGGTGTTGCAGGTCAACCACAGGCGGGCCGGCGGCCGGCGGCGCGCGCCTGTTCGTAGGTCGGCAGTTGCTGGTTGGCACGGGCCTGCAGCTCGGCGATGCGGCTCTGCGGATCGGGATGGGTGGACAGCCATTGCGGCGGGCGTTCGCCGCCGGCGGCGATCATGTTCTGCCACAGCGAGACCGCGGCGCGCGGGTCGAAACCGGCCTGCGCCATCAGCCGCTGGCCGACGACATCGGCCTCGCTCTCCTGGGCGCGCGAGCCGGGCAACAGGAAGCCGGTCTGCGCCAGCATGCCGCCGCCCTGGGTCGCGAGCTGGCCGTAGTCGCCGGCGAGCGCGCCCAGCAGTTGCACCGCCCCGGCGGCACCCATCTGCCGGGTGATGCGCTCGTCATGGTGGCGCTCGATCACATGGCCGATCTCGTGGGCCACCACCGCGGCGAGCTGGTCCTGGTTCTTCGCCACGGCGAACAGGCCGGTGTTGATGCCGACCTTGCCGCCCGGCAACGCATAGGCGTTGGGTTCCTTCTCGGCGAACACCGCGCTTTCCCACGCCATCGAACGCTGGTCGGTCGGCAGCTGCCGCACCAGCGCGTCGACCACGCAGCGCACGTAGGCGTTCTGTCCGGCATCAGTGCTGAGCGGGCCCTTGCGCTTGGCGTCCGTGAAGGCCTGGGCACCGAGCTGGTTCAGCTGCTGCTGCGAGACGGCGCCGACATACTGGGTGCGGCCGGTCGACGAGGTCGTGGTCGCGCACGCCGCAAGCAGCGCGACGATGACCAGCATTGCGATGGCGTGCCTCATGGTCCGGACCCTGTTCCGTAGTCGCCGCGAGTGTGGCGGCGGGTGTCTTAAGTTTTCGTCAACCTCGCACCGGGCGCGAGGCGCCGGCGGGGGCGGGGGCGTGCAGGGTCCGCTGCGTGCAGGCTCCATCCGCGCCCCCGGCCCGCGTGGGCCCCGGGCGCGGCATCGGCGCTAGATGTCGAGGTTCGCCACCTTGAGCGCGTTGTCCTCGATGAACTCCCGGCGTGGCTCCACCACGTCGCCCATCAGGGTACTGAAGATCTGGTCGGCGGCAACTGCATCCTCGATCCTGACCTGCAGCAGCCGGCGCGTTTCCGGATTCACCGTGGTGTCCCACAGCTGCTCGGGATTCATTTCGCCCAGTCCCTTGAAGCGCTGGATCTGGCGTCCCTTCTTGGCCTCCTCCAGCAGCCAGGCCTGCGCCTGGGCGAAGCTGGCGACCGGCTGGGCGCGGTTGCCGCGCACGATCTGCGCGCCCTCGCGCACCAGGCCGTGCAGCAGCGCCGCCGCTTCGCGCAGCGCCCGCAGTTCGCCGCCCTCGAATGCCGACAGCGGCAACACCTGGATCATCTCCACACCCATGTGGCGGCGGCGTGACAACAGCGCCGCCGGATGGCCCTCGCGCGCCGACTGCCACTCCAGCGCATAGCGCGGTCGGCCGAGGCCCTCGCGGTTCAGGCGCTTTTCCAGCGCCTCGAGTTCGTGCCGTTCGTCGGTGTTGGCGCTCAGGGCCTCGGGCTCGAGCGGGGTGAAGTCGATCAGCGCTTCCAGCAGCAGCGGGTCGTAGCGGTGCGCGTTGCGCGCGATCGCGTCGCGCGCGCCGGCGTAGGCCAGCAGCAGCTTCTCGAGCGCCGCGCCCTCGATCGCCGGCTCGCCCGTCGCCGGCACCAGCGACGCGCCCTCGACCGCGTTGCCGGCGAGGTAGGCGTCGAGCGCGGCATCGTCCTTGAGGTACAGCTCGGTCTTGCCCTGCTTGATCTTGTACAGCGGCGGCATGCCGATGTAGACGTGGCCACGCTCGAGCAGCTCCGGCATCTGCCGGTAGAAGAACGTCAGCAGCAGGGTGCGGATGTGCGAGCCGTCCACGTCGGCGTCGGTCATGATGATGATGCGGTGGTAGCGCAGCTTGTCGGGGTTGTACTCGTCCTTGCCGATGCCGGTGCCGAGCGCGGTGATCAGGGTGCCGACCTCGGCGCTGGCGAGCATGCGGTCGAAGCGCGCGCGCTCGACGTTGAGGATCTTGCCGCGCAGCGGCAGCACCGCCTGGTTCTTGCGGTTGCGGCCCTGCTTGGCCGAGCCGCCGGCCGAGTCGCCCTCGACGATGAACAGTTCGGACAGCGCCGGATCCTTCTCCTGACAGTCGGCCAGCTTGCCCGGCAGGCCGGCGATGTCGAGCGCACCCTTGCGGCGGGTCAGGTCGCGGGCCTTGCGGGCAGCCTCGCGGGCGCGGGCGGCGTCGACGATCTTGCCGGCGATGGCGCGCGCCTCGTGGGGGTGTTCCTGCAGGAACTCCTCCAAACGTGCCGCGAACGTGCTGTCAACGACCGGCCTGACGTCGGAACTGACCAGTTTTTCCTTGGTCTGCGAGGAGAAGCTCGGGTCCGGCACCTTGACCGAGAGCACCGCGATCATGCCTTCGCGCATGTCGTCGCCCGACAGCGTGACCTTGGCCTGCTTGGCGATCCCGCTCTGCTCGATGTAGTGGGTGAGCGTGCGCGTGAGCGCGGAGCGGAACCCGATCAGGTGGGTGCCGCCATCCTTCTGCGGGATGTTGTTGGTGAAGCAGAACATCGTTTCCTGGTAGGCGTCGGTCCACTGCAGGGCCACGTCCACGGTGATGCCGTTCTGCTCGCCGGTCACCGAGATCACGTTCGGGTGCAGCGGCGTCTTCAGCTGCGCGAGGTGCTCGACGAAGCTGCGGATGCCGCCTTCGTACTGGAACACGTCGCGGCGCCCTTCCCCGCGCTCGTCGACCAGGGTGATCTTCACCCCGGAATTGAGGAAGGACAGCTCGCGCAGGCGCTTGGCGAGGATGTCGTAGTGGAATTCGGTGTCGGTGAAGATCGAGGTCGCCGGCCAGAAGCGCAGCGTGGTGCCGCGGCGGGTGGACGCATCCAGCCGCTTGAGCGGATACACCGGCTCGCCCAGCGCGTACTCCTGCTGGTGGTGGAAGCCGTCGCGCCAGATGTCCAGGGTGAGCTTGGACGACAGCGCATTGACCACCGACACGCCGACTCCGTGCAGGCCGCCGGAGACCTTGTAGCTGTTGTCGTCGAACTTGCCGCCGGCGTGCAGCACGGTGAGGATCACCTCGGCCGCGGAACGGTTCTCTTCCTTGTGGATGTCGACCGGGATGCCGCGGCCATTGTCGGACACCGCCACCGAGCCGTCCTCGTGGATGGTCACGTGGATGTCGTTGGCGTGGCCGGCGAGCGCCTCGTCGATCGAGTTGTCGACCACCTCGAACACCATGTGGTGCAGGCCGGTGCCATCGTGCACGTCGCCGATGTACATGCCCGGCCGCTTGCGTACGGCCTCCAGGCCGCGTAGCACGGTGATCTTGCTGGAGTCGTAGGTCTGGGCGGACGGGTCGCCCGGAAGCTCGGGATGTTCGGTCATTCGCACCACCGTCATGGCGGCGCGGCGCACGGGATGCGGCCACGCCCCACGACACATTAGTTATAGGGACTGAGGCACGAATTATAGCTTCGCGGGCGGCGGATAGGGGGGCGGCGGCGGTGCGCACGTCCGCATGGTTTCCGCTCCCTTCACGTGGCGCGCGGCTCAGCCCCCATGCGCGCCGGGCGTGCCGGCTGTGGGCGAGACGTCGCCGCGTTCCACGTGGAACATGACGGGCGTCCAACCCGCCTCCGCCAGGGCCGGTGGGGATTCGGTCCCGGTGACGAAGACCTGTGCGCCACTTTCGCGCAGGCGCTCCAGCAACCGTTGCTGATGCGGGCGGTCGAGCTCCGAGGCCAGATCGTCGAGCAGGAACACCGGCCAGTGGTGGCGGCGGTCGGCAAAATCCTCCGCCTGCGCCAGCAGGCAGGCCAGCGCGGTCAACTTGGCCTGCCCCCGCGACAGCGCCTCGCCCGCAGGCCGGGTGTCGTGCTCGACGCGCCAGTCGGCGCGGTGCGGCCCGACCGAGGTGAAGCCGGTGGCCAGGTCCCGCTCCCGGGCCAGCAGCAGCGCGTCGGCCAGGGACAGCTGCTCGCGCCGCCAGCCCGACCGGTAATGGAGGTTTCCTTCGCCCAGTTGCGGCAGCAGATCCCGGGAGATCGCCCGGAAACGCGGCCGCAGCCGCTCGACGTACGCCCGACGCTGCAGGTCGAGGTGCTCCGCGGCGGCGGCAAGCTCGGCATCCCAGGCCTCCAGCTGTCCATGCGCGGCTCGTTGCTTGAGCAGGGCATTGCGCTGCTTCAGGGCCCGCGCATACCGCCGCCATACCGGCTGGAACGGGTTGTCCCCACGTTCCACGTGGAACAGACCCCAGTCCAGGTAGCGCCGCCGCGCCTCGGCGCCTCCGGTGACCAGCGTGTGGCTGCCTGGCTCGAAACTGACCGCGGCCAACGCGGCGCAAAGGTCGCCCAGGTGCTGCACGCTTTCCCCGTCGAGACGGCCGGTCCAGGCCTGGCCGCTGTGACGCAAGCCGGCCTTGCGGTGGACACCGTCGGGCTCTTCCCATTCGGCGAACACCTCCAGAACCTCGTTCCCGGTCCGGATCAGGCCATCGCGCACCCGTCCACGGAAACTGCGGCCGTAGGCGAGCAGGTGGATCGCTTCGAGCAGGCTGGTCTTGCCCGCGCCGTTCGGCCCCAGGACCAGGTTGAGCGCCGGACCGGGCCGCAGTTCCAGCGGCGCGAGGTTGCGCACGCCACTCGCCGTCAGCCGGGTCAGGCGCACGCGCACCCACCCGGGAAGGTCGGCAACGGTTGCCGGGACGACCGGCCCACGGCACCGGAAAACGACTTCGCCCGGTGTGACCCGGGCGAAGCAGGCGGTTCCACGTGGAACACGACCGTCGTCAAAGGCGCAGCGGCATCACCACGTGGCGGCACTTCTCGCTCCCGGCCTCGCGGACCAGCGCCGAGGAGTTGGCGTCGCGCAGTTGAAGCACCACATGCTCGTCGCGCAGCGCGCTCAGGGCGTCGAGCAGGTAGTTGACGTTGAAGCCCACGGCCAGCCCGTCGACCTTGGTATCGGCCTCGACCTCTTCCTGCGCCTCTTCCTGCTCGGGATTGTGGGCATTGATGCGCACCAGACCAGGCGAAACTTCCAGCCGCACGCCACGATACTTCTCGTTCGACAGGATCGCCGCGCGCTGCAGCGACGCGCGCAGCGCCTCGCGATCGATCCGCACCTCGCGGTCGGCGCCGATCGGGATCACCGCCTCGTAATCGGGGAAGCGGCCGTCGATCAGCTTGCTGGTGAAGGTGACATCGTCGCGCTTGACCCGGATGTGGTTGCGACCCATCTCCAGCACCAGCGCGCGGTCGCCGCCCTCGAGCAACCGCTGCAGTTCCTGCACGCCCTTGCGCGGGACGATGATCTGGCGCTTGTTGGCCACCGCCTCGTCCAGGCCGGTTTCGCACAGCGCCAGGCGATGCCCGTCCGTGGCGACGCAACGCAGGCGCTTGTCGGCCAGGTCGAACAACAGGCCGTTGAGGTAGTAACGCACGTCCTGCTGCGCCATCGCGAACGCGGTGCGTTCGATCAGTTCCTTGAGCGCGGCCTCCGGCACGCTCACGCGCTCGGTGGCCTCGACCTCGTCGACCGACGGGAAATCGTTGGCCGGCAGTGTCGACAGGGTGAAACGGCTGCGTCCCGCCTGCACCGTGACCTTGTCGCCCGTCTGCGACAGGGTGATCTTGCTGCCGTCGGGCAGGGCGCGGGCGATGTCGAACAGCTTGCGCGCCGGGATCGTGGTCTCACCGTCCTGGGCGTCGTCGACCGCGCTGCGCGACACCATCTCGACCTCCAGGTCGGTCCCGGTCAGCGAGAGCAGGCCGTCCGTCACTTGGGTCAGCAGGTTGGCGAGCACGGGCAGGGTCTGCCGCCGTTCGACGACGTTGACCACTTGGGCCAACGGTTTCAGGAGGGCTTCGCGTTGCAGGCTGAAACGCATGCGTTGGGTTCCTGTAGCAAGGCTCTTGAATGGATAAGAACTTCAAAGGCGGTGGTGCTTGGGGGGCCTGCACAGTGGGCGCAAGTATCTCAACACATTGATTTTATTGAGCTTTTGAGGTGCCCCGGCGTGTGGATAAACCGGCCTGCCCAAGGCAGGCAAGCTGTGGATCATTCACGACGCCCAAGGTTGTCCACAGGTTGTGCGAGCACTGTCCACGGACACCACAACATCTAGTGTAGCGAAGGTTTCGGATCGCGGGGCTGCAGCGCGCGGACGTGTCGTGGGACCGCTTTGCGCGCTCCCGACGTGTCGTCCGCCGGCGGGAAAGCCGGGCGTCCCGTCGCGGGAGACTTGGTACGCCTGGTAGGTCGCCATCGGGCCTGCCTGCGCGCCTATTCGCTGAGCTTGCGAATGAGTTTGTCCCAGTCCTCGCGCAGCTTGCCGTCCGTCTCCATCAGGTTGCGGATCTGGCGGCAGGCGTGGAGCACCGTGGTGTGATCGCGGCCGGCGAAGGCATCGCCGATCTCCGGCAGGCTGTGCTCGGTCAGTTCCTTGGCCAGGGCCATCGCCATCTGCCGCGGGCGCGCCAGCGAGCGGGTGCGACGCTTGGACAGCAGGTCCTTGATCTGCAGGCCGTAGTAATCGGCCACCACCTTCTGGATGTTGGGGATGCCGATCGACTGCTGCTGCGCGCGCAGCAGGTCGCGCAGCGTCTCCTGCGCGAATTCCACGGTGATCGTGCGGCCGGTGAAATTGGCGCGCGCGGCCAGCGAGTTGAGCGCGCCTTCCAGGTCGCGCACGTTGCCGTGCATCTTCTTGGCCAGCAGGAAGGCGACTTCCTCCGGTACCCGGGTGCCGCGCTCCTGTGCCTTGGCCAGCACGATCGCCGCGCGGGTCTCGAAATCAGGCGGATCGATCGCCACCGACAGCCCCCACGACAGCCGCGACTTCAGCCGTGGCTCGAGGCCGTCGACCTCGCGCGGGTAGCGGTCGCAGGTCATGATGATCTGCTGGCGGCTTTCGAACAGCGCGTTGAAGGTGTGGAAGAACTCTTCCTGGGTGCGGTCCTTGCCGGCGAAGAACTGGATGTCGTCGATCAGCAGCGCGTCGACCTGCTGGAACTGGCGCTTGAAGCGGTCGGTGGTCTTTTCCTGCAGCGAGCGGAAGAACGCGCTGTAGAACTGTTCCGAACGCAGGTACAGCACGCGCGCGGCCGGATTGGCCTGGCGCATGGCGTTGCCGGCGGCGAACATCAGGTGGGTCTTGCCCAGGCCTGTGCCGCCGTAGAGCAGCAGCGGGTTGTGCGCGCGGTCGCCGGGCCGGAGCGCGGCCTGCCAGGCGGCGGCGCGCCCGAGCTGGTTGCTGCGGCCCTCGACGAAGTTGTCGAAGGTGTAGTGCGCATCGAGGTGGCCGGCGAAGGCTTCCACCGGCACGGCGCCGGCGGTGGACGAAATGCTGGCGGCGGTCGCGACGACGGCTGCCCGCGGCAGCGAGCCGATCTCCAGCGCCACGTCGCCGCTGCCGGAGAAATGCGCGAGTAGCTCGCGGATCCGCCCCAGGTAACGGCTCTGCACTTCGTCGCGCACGAACGCATTGGGCGCGTACAGCACGGTGCGGCTGTCGTGGCTGCGCGCCTGCAACGGCTTGAGCCAGGTGTGCACATCCTCGGCCGGCAGTTCGGCTTCCAGGCGTTCGAGGCAGCGGGGCCAGGCATCCATAGCGGTCTTGACGGCGAAAACGGGAGCGGCCGGCGCGCGCTGGCGGGCCGGTCGTCGGGGTGGCGAGGGGAGGGCAGACTACCACCCGCATCCGGGGTGCGCACTGGCCGCCCGGCGAATGCCGACCGCACCCGGCTTGACCGGCGCGGCGCGCGGCCGCTAGAATCTCCGGTTCTTTCCGCCCGCTGCATTGTCGTAGACCCGCCATGGCCACCAAGCGCACCTACCAGCCCAGCAACCTCAAGCGCAAGCGCGACCACGGCTTCCGTGCCCGCATGAAGACTGCCGACGGCCGCAAGATCCTCGCCCGCCGCCGCGCCAAGGGCCGCAAGCGCCTGTCGGCCTGAGCCGCGGCCAAGCCGCGCCCCGGCCTCGCCACCGGCCGGAACCCCGTTCGTCCATGACCGATGCACGCTTCCCGCGATCCGCGCGGGTACGCGCGCGTGCCGACTTCGACCGCATCTTCCGCGACGGGCGCCGTGTTGCGCTGCCCGCGCTCGCCCTGCATTGGCTGGCCGAGGACAGCGCGGCCCGGCTGGGCCTCGCGGTGTCGCGCAAGGTCGATCCGCATGCCGTCGGCCGCAACCGGATCAAGCGCATCCTGCGCGACCATTTCCGCCACCTGCGCCCCGCGCTCGCCGCCGGCGCCTACGTGATCGTCGCCCGTCCGCCGGCGGCGAGCGCCGCCCCGATGGCATTGCGCGAGGCCTTCACCGCGCTGCTGCGTCGCGCCGGTGCGTTGCCGCACCCTGCCGTGGACGGCACAATGCCGGCCGCGGATTCCCGCCCGGCATTCCCGCCTTCCCCTGTTGCGCCGCGCACCGACGGCGAATGAGCCTGCCTGTCCGATGAACCAGACCCGCACCTTCCTGATCCTCGCCTGGTTGATGGTGGCGGTGTTGCTGTGGATGGAATGGAACAAGGAGCAGGCCGCGCCGCCGGTCGATGCCGCGAGCGCGCCGGCGTCGACCGCGAACGGCGCGGGAGCGGTGCCGTCGATGCCTTCGTCCGCCGCCCTGCCGACCGCGGTCCCGGAGGCCCCGGCCCTGCCGCAGGCGCCGGGCGCGAGCGTCGAGAGCAGCGCCGCCCCGGCCCGGGCCGGCGCCGTCCAGGTCGAGACCGACGTGCTGCGGCTGGTGATCGACGGCGGCAGCGTGCTGCGCGCCGAACTGCTGCAGTATCCGCAAAGCCGCGACGAGGACAGCCCGCCGGTGGTGCTGTTCGACAGCCAGCCCACGCACTTCTACGCCGCGCAGAGCGGTTGGGTCAGCGCCGGAGGCGCGGCGCCGAACCACGAGCAGGGCTTTGTCCCGGACACCGCCGAACGCGCGTTCGCGCTCGCGCCCGGGCAGGACGAACTGGTGGTGCCGTTCGTCTGGCGCGGTCCGGATGGCGTGAGCATCCACCGCAGCTACGTGCTCCGCCGCGGCCACTACGCGATCACCGTGCGCGACGAGCTCAGCAACACGGGCGCGCAGCCTTGGCAGGGCTTCGTCTATCGCCAGCTGCTGCGCGGCACGCCGAACGTCAAGCGCGGCATGACCAATCCCGAATCCTTCAGCCTTACCGGCGCGACCTGGTACGGCGACGCGCAGGGTTACCTGCGGCGCTGGTTCAGCGACTACGACGATGGCGCGGTCAACGCGACGGACAGCAACACCTGGATCGCGTTCGTGCAGCACCACTTCTTCAGCGCGTGGCTGCCCGACGGGCCCGGTGGCGCGAAGAACGTGATCGCGCTCGACACCGACACCGGCAGCGGCGCCCCGCGCTACCTGATCCGGGAAATGTCGGGGGCGCCGGTGGTGCTCGCGCCCGGCCAGCAGGCCACCAGTTCGGCGCGGCTGTGGGTGGGCCCCAAGCTGGTCGGCCAGATCCAGGCGCAGCAGGTGCCCGGCCTCGACCGCGTCGTCGACTACAGCCGCTTCTCGATCATGGCGTGGCTGGGCGAGGGCCTGTTCTGGGTGCTGGCCAAGCTCCACGGCGTGTTCGGCAACTGGGGCTGGGCGATCGTCGGCCTGGTGGTGCTGGTGAAGATCCTGCTGTTCCCGCTGGCGACCGCGCAGTACAAGTCGATGGCGAAGATGCGCCGGTTCCAGCCGCGCGTGCAGCAGCTCAAGGAGCGCTACGGCGACGACAAGCAGAAGTTCCAGGTCGCGATGATGGAGCTGTACAAGAAGGAGAAGATCAACCCGGTCGGCGGCTGCCTGCCGGTGCTGCTGCAGATGCCGATCTTCTTCGCGCTGTACTGGGTGCTGCTCGAATCGGTGGAGCTGCGCCATGCACCGTGGATCGGCTGGATCCAGGACCTGACCGCGCGCGACCCGTGGTTCATCCTGCCGGTGATCAACATCGCGGTGATGTGGGCCACGCAGAAGCTCTCGCCGATGACCGGCATGGATCCGATGCAGCAGCGGATGATGCAGATGATGCCGCTGGTGTTCGGCGTGATGATGGTGTTCTTCCCGGCCGGCCTGGTGCTGTACTGGGTCACCAACGGCGGCCTCGGCCTGCTGCAGCAGTGGTACATGCTGAAGAAATACGCCGATCCCGCGCCGGCCAAGGCCTGACGGAGCCGCGATTCGCACGAAGCCCGCCGAGAGGCGGGCTTTTTCCTGGTTCTTCGCCCAGCTCGGAAGGGGTCGGCTGCTGTGAAGACGAAGACAAAGACAAAGACAAAGAGGCTCGGCTTGCGGACGCGTGCGCCATGCGCAGCCAGATCACTGCACTCGCGCAGTTTGAAAAACGCTAACAGTCCGGCACGCAGGGTGCGGATGCCCTTGGGTGCGAAATCAAGGAGGAGGCGATGGCCACAGGCCGTCGCCGGGGGACATTCGTACCCAAGGGTATCCGTACCCCGCCCCCGGTCCGCGAACACACGCAGAGCTTCCATCGTCGGTAGCAGACTCTTCAATTCCTGCCCATGAGATCTCGCGGCGCGACCGGTGTCGCCTGCTGCAGGCGCTTCGCGGAACGAAGGGCGAACGCGGTACGCTCTTACCGATTCCCGATTCCCGATTCCCGATTCCCGATTCCCGATTCCCGATTCCCGATTCCCGTGACCGCGAACCCCACCGACACCATCGTTGCGATCGCCACCGCGCCCGGTGCGGGCGGCGTCGGCATCGTGCGGCTGTCGGGCCCAGCCGCGCGCGCCATTGCCGCGACCCTGTGCGGTCGTGCCCTGCGTCCGCGGCACGCGCATCACGTCGGATTTCGCGACGACGACGGCGCGATCCTCGACGACGGCATCGCGCTCGCCTTCGTCGCACCGGCCAGCTACACCGGCGAAGACGTGGTCGAACTGCAGGCGCACGGGAGTCCGCCGCTGCTCCGACAGCTGGTCGCGCGTTGTTGCGCGCTGGGCGCGCGGATGGCGCGTCCGGGCGAATTCAGCGAGCGCGCCTGCCGCAACGGCCGCCTCGACCTCGCCCAGGCCGAGGCGGTCGCCGACCTGATCGCCGCCTCCGATATACGCGCCGCACGCGCCGCGCGCCGCGCGTTCGAAGGCGAGTTCTCGACGCGTGTCGAGGCGCTTGCCGCGACCCTGCTCGCGATCCGTGTACACGCCGAAGCCGCGATCGATTTCGCCGACGAACCGCTCGATACCCTCGGTGGCGACGCGCTGCGCGCCAGGCTGGTCGACACCCGTGACCAGCTCGATGCCTTGCTCGCAGCGGCCGAACGCGGACGCAAGTTGCGCGACGGCCTGCATGCGGTGATCGTCGGCCCGCCGAACGCCGGCAAGAGTTCGCTGCTCAACGCGCTCGCCGGCAGCGATCGCGCGATCGTCACCGAGCTCGCCGGCACCACCCGCGACCTGCTGCGCGAAACCGTGCGCATCTACGGCGTCGAGCTCACCCTGGTCGACACCGCCGGGCTGCGCGAGGACGGCGATGCGATCGAGCGCGAAGGCATGCGCCGCGCGCGCGAGGAACTGCGACGCGCCGATCTCGCGCTGGTGGTGCTCGACGCGCGCGACCCCGACGCCGGCCTGCGCGCGCTCGGAGGCGATCTCGACAGCGTGCCGCAGCGCATCGTCGTCCACAACAAGGGCGACCTGCTGCCCGCGCACGCCGTCGCGTCGCAGGAAGACGCGATCCTCGCGTCGGCGCGCACCGGCGCCGGGCTGGACCGGGTGCATGCGCGCCTGCGCGCCGCGGCCGGTGGCGAGGAATCCGGCGAAGGCGCGTTCACCGCGCGCGCGCGCCACGTCGAGGCCCTGCATCGCGCGCGGGCGGCCTGTGCCGAGGCCGCGCCCGCGCTCGAACGCGAGCAGCTGGACCTGGCCGCCGAAGCCCTGCGCATCGCCCACGACGCGCTCGGCGAGATCACCGGACGCACCCTGCCCGACGATCTGCTGGGACATATCTTCTCGACCTTCTGCATCGGCAAGTAGCGCGGCCGCGCATCCCTCGCAGCGGGAGCCCCAGTCCTGCCACCCGCAAATTTTCGCCAACTGCGTCACAGTTTCCGGGCGCGACCGCGCTCAGACTTCCCGCCACGGCCCGGCAGGTTGACAAACGCCGCGGGCTGTCGCGTCCTAGGGACGCAAGTGATCCGTCATCACAGGGGAAAATCGATGTTCACGAACACCACCGCGTCGGGCCGGAGGGGCCTGCGTCGGCTCTCGACCGGGATTGCGCTCGCCTTGGGCGTGGGCGCGTTGCTCGCGTCATGCAAGCAGGAGGCGCCGAGCGCCGACGGCGCCCCGCCTCCGGCGGCGACACCGGCCCAGCCCGAGGCCGCGACCCCGCAGGCGCCCGCCGAGGCGGTATCGGCCGAGGTCGCCGCACTGAGCGCCGAACAACTGCGCGAGGCCGCGTCCAAGGCCTATCAGGAGAGCCGGCTGTATGCGCCGGGCGGCGACAACGCGATGGAGTACTACCTCGCCCTGCGCGACAAGCAGCCGGCCGACGCCGGCGTGTCGAGCGCCCTGGTCGACCTGCTGCCGATGACCGTGATCGCGACCGAACAGAGCCGCGACCGCGGCGACTTCGCCGAGGCCAGGCGCCTGCTGGCGCTGATCGAGAAGACCGATTCGGCCTATCCCGCGGTGGAGCGTCTCAAGACCACGATCGCCAGCGCCGAGACCGAGGCCGCGCGTCGGGCCGCGCAGGAACAGCTCACCGCCGAACAGGAGGCGCAGCGCCAGCAGCAGCTCGAGCGCGAGCGCCAGGAACAGCAGCGGCTGGCCCAGGAACAGGCGGCGCGCGACCTGGCTGCGCAGCAGCAGCAGGCGAGCCAGGAAGCGGCCCGCCAGGAGGCCGCCCGCCAGGAAGCGGCGCGCCAGGAGGCCGCCCGGCAGGAGGCCGCCCGCCAGGAAGCGGCGCGCCAGGAAGCCGCGAGCCAGGCGGCCGCCAACCGTCCCGCCGCCAGCGCTTCGGATCTGCGCGCGATCAGCACGCCGGCGCCGCGCTACCCGCCCGACGCCCTGCGCGCCGGCACCGCGGGCGAAGTGCAGCTGGAGTTCACGGTGGCGGTCGACGGGTCGGTGAGTTCGGCGCGCGTGGTGCGTGCCGATCCGCCGCGCACCTTCGATCGCGAAGCGCTCAACGCGGTCCGTCGCTGGCGCTTCGAACCGGTGCCGGCCCCGGTCACCACGCGTCGCACGATCAACTTCAGTCCGTCGCAGTAGACCGCGCGATGACGCAAGGAAAAAGCCCGGCGAAGCCGGGCTTTTTCTTCTGTCGCGTCTCGCGATGGGCCGTGCGGGACGGCTTTCCGGTACGGGCAGTCGCGCCTGAAGACGCTCCTGCGCGAAGCGCTCCGGGCTCGGGTGCGAGCGGCTGCGCGTTCTTCGCTGCAGGCCGTGCCTCAGGCCGAGATCGCCAGCTTCTCGCGGTGGTACAGGCGTGCGGCCATCAGCCACAGCACCAGGCCCAGCCCGAAGCCCGCGCCGAGGTACACCGCCCATTCCTGCAGCGCGATCGGCTCGCTGCGCACCAGCTTGAGGATCATCTGGTTCTGCGCCAGGAACGGCACGGCGAACTGCCAGAGCTGGTTCTTGATCGGGTTCACCATCAGCATGATCGTCGGGATGATCGGCAGGAACATCAGCACGCTCATGTAGCTCTGCGCCTCCTTCACCGACTTCACGCTCGCCGCGATCAGGGTCAGCAGGGTGGTGCCGATCAGCACCATCGGCAACAGCACGAACAGAAGCTGCGCCATCACCGGCAGCGAGACGTCGACCATCTGCATCGGTCCCGGTGCGAGCTGGAACGAGAACTTCAGCGAGACCACGATCAGCAGCAGAGAGAGCATGCCGAACAGGCAGGCGGCGAGGATCTTGCCGCTCATGATCGCGGCGCGCGCGGCGGGCGTGGCCAGCAGCGGTTCCAGCGACTGCCGCTCGCGCTCGCCGGCGGTCACGTCGATCACCAGCGCCGCGCCGCCGAGGAAGCTCAGCAGGATCAGCAGGTAGGGCAGGAACGCGAGCATCATGCCGCGTCGCGCCTCGGGCGTGGCGACGTCGCGCTGGCCGATCTGTACCGCGAATCCGGCCTCCGGGCTGACCCCGCGGTTGATTCCGCGCAGGACGCCGACGGTGCGGCTGTACTCGAGCAGCACGCCGCGCAGGCGGTCGACCGGGATCCGCGAATCCTGGCGCGAGCTGTCGTAGATCAGCTCGATCTTGGCGCTGCGGCTGGCGCGCCACTGCTCGCCGAACTCGGGGTCGATCTTCAGCACCACGTCGAACGCCTGCTCGCGCACCGCCTGGTCCGGGTCCGGCGGTGCCGGCATCGCCTCGATGTTGCGGCCCTTCAGGAACGCGACCAGGTTCGGCGCGTGCTCGGCGCCGACCACCGGCAGCTCCAGCGTCGATTCGAGCTGGGTGCGCATCTTCTTCTCGGCCAGCGCGCCCATGCCCAGGATCAGCGCCGGGATCACGATCGGCCCGAGGAACAGGCCCAGCGCCATGGTCTTGCGGTCGCGGAACAGGTCCAGCAGTTCCTTCTTCGCGACGGTCCAGATCGCCTTCATGCGCGTGCTCCCGTGGTCGCTTCGGCTTCGAGGTCGGCGAGGCGCACGAACACGTCCTCGAGGTCCGGCAGTCCGGTCTGTTCGCGCAGCTCCTCGGGAGAACCGATCGCGCGCACTTCGCCGTGCGCGATCACCACGATCCGGTCGCACAGCGCGGCGACCTCCTGCATGATGTGGCTGGAGAAGATCACGCAGCGCCCTTCGTCGCGCAGTCCGCGCAGGAATCCGCGCAGTCCGCGCGTGGTCATCACGTCCAGGCCGTTGGTCGGCTCGTCGAGGATCACATTGCGCGGGTCGTGCACCAGCGCGCGCGCGATCGCGGTCTTGGTGCGCTGGCCCTGCGAGAAGCCCTCGGTACGGCGGTCGAGGAAATCCTCCATCACCAGGGTCCTGGCCAGGTCGGCGGTGCGGCGGTCGATGGTCGCCTCGTCGAGGCCGTGCAGGCGCCCGAAGTAGGCGACGTTCTCGCGCGCGGTCAGCCGCTTGTAGACGCCGCGCGCATCGGGCAGCACGCCCAGCCGTCGGCGCACGGCGGTCGGGTCCTTCGCCACGTCGATGCCGTCGACCTCGATATGGCCCTGGTCGGGCGCCATCAGGGTGTAGAGCATGCGCAGCGTGGTGGTCTTGCCGGCGCCGTTGGGGCCGAGCAGCCCGGTGATCTCGCCATCGCGCGCCTCGAAGCCGACGCCCTTCACCGCATGGACGGTGCCGGTCTTGGCCTTGAAGGATTTGTGCAGGTTGTCGAGAAGGATCATGGAAGTTCCGTGATTCGAGGATTGGTGATTGGTGATTGGTGATTGGTGATTCGACAGAGCGGATCCGGATTGCGGCGGCGATTGCCTTTCCCAATCACGAATCACGAATCATGAATGACAAATCGCCGCTCTTACGGCTCCCAGCCGTAGTTGCCGGCGAACGGCGGCTGCGCGCTCAGGCGCTCGAGGCACTTGGCGTCGAGAGACTTCGCGTCCGCGGTCTCGAGAAACTGCGCGAACAGCTTGGGCATGCAGCCGGTACCGAGCACGCTGTGGCCCTGGCCGGGCAGCACCAGATGACGGCCGTTGGGCAGGGTCTGCACCACCTCGTCGCCGTAGCGCGGCGGCGTGACCGGGTCGAGTTCGCCGCTGACCGCGAGCACCGGCACGTCGCCCGAAAGCGGCGCGCGGAAATCCGCCGCGCGCGCGCCCTTGGGCCAGGCCGCGCACTGGGCGGCGAGCATGTCGACCAGCAGGTTGCCGAGCACGGTGTCGGCATCCGCGTCGGCGTCGCGCTCGCCGAACTCGGCCGCGTCTTCGCTGCAGCTCACCGACAGACCCATGCCGATCGCCATCATGTCGCTCATCTGCGACGAGAGCATGCGCGACTGGGCGAGCAGGCTCTCGTAGCGCTGCTGCGCAGCCTCGTGCAGCACCAGCGGCAAGGTCGCCGCCATCGAAGGCTGATAGGCGTACATGCGCAGCAGCCCGGCCAGGTGGCCGAAACGCGGGACTTCCTCGCGCCATTCGCCCGACACCGGGTCGCGGTAGCGCACCGGCGCGATGCCGCCGGCCTGCAGCCGGTCGCGCACCAGCGTCAGCTGCCGGCGCGGATCGCCGAGGTTGGTGAGGCAGGCCTCACTGGCGCGGCAGCGCTGGAACTGCGATTCCAGCGCATCCTCCAGGTTGCGCGCGTGGTCCTGCCCGAGGACCAGCGAGTTGGGCACCACCGAATCGAGCACCACGCTGCGCGTGTGTTGCGGATAGGTGGCCGCGTACTGCTGCGCGACGCGCGTGCCGTAGGACACGCCGACCAGGTTGACGCGCTCGACGCCGATCCTGCGCCGGACCAGGTCGAGGTCGCGGATATGGTCGCCGGTGGTGTAGTAGCGCAGGTCCGCGGTCTTCTGCAGTTCGTCGCGGCAGGCCTCGGTGAGGCGCACCATCGCCTCGGGCGTCTCGTTCTCGGGATCGGCCAGCGCCTGCTCGTCGCCGAAGCCGGGACAGTGCAGCGGATGCGAGCCGCCGGTGCCGCGCGCGTCGACCAGCAGGACGTGGCGGTTGCGACGCACGTCGGAGAACGCTTCGCGGACGCTCGGGAAGCTCTCGATCGCCGACTGCCCGGGACCGCCGGCGATCATGTAGATCGGATCGGCCTCGGCCATGCCGCGGGCCGGCACCAGCGCGATCGCCAGATCGATGCTGCGGCCGTCCGGCGCATCGTGGTTCTCCGGCACGGCGAGCGTGGCGCATTGCGCCTCCACCGCGTCGCCGCCGGGCGCGCTCAGCGCGCACGGCTCGAACGCGATCTCGCCGTAGCGCAGCTTGCCCTGGGCGTCGGCGCGCGGGCCGGCCTGTTGGCGCGCGGTGCCGTCGCAGCCGGCGAGCAGCAGTGCGCCGGCGAGCAGGGAGAGGGGGAACAGCGCGGACTTCATGCAGATGCCTCCGGGAAGAAAATCGATTCGATGGCGGTGTCGAACAGTGCCGCGATCCGGAACGCAAGCGGCAGGCTGGGATCGTACTTGCCGGTTTCGATCGCGTTGACCGTCTGCCTCGAGACCTCCAGACGCTCGGCGAGCTGCGCTTGTGACCAGCCATGCGCCTCGCGCAGTTCGCGCACACGGCTCTTCATCGGCAGGTCCTCAGCGGTAGCGCCGCGCCACGAAGGCCTTGGCGACGCCGTAGACGGCGCAGACCAGCGGGAACACCCAGATCATCGCGACGTCGCCGGGCACATGCATCAGCCTCGCGGACTGCAGCAGGCCTCCGGTCATGTACAGCATCGACACGCACACGGTGGCGACGCCGACCGACTCGAGTTCGATGCGCTGCTGCATCTCGTCCAGGCCGCGCATGTAGCGCACGATCGCGCGTACCGCGAAACCGATCGGCAGCAACGGCGCGATCGCGATCACCAGGCGCAGCGCCTGCGGTTCCACCCGCCTGAGCAGCCAGATCGAAGCCGACAGCACCAGTACGTACGCAGCCATCGACGCCATCAGCTCGCGCAGGTAGCGGCGGGTGAGTCCGGGCGGTGCGGTATCGCAATCGTCGGGGCTGCCGCGGTGCGCCATCGCCATCGCGGCCAGCATCAGGGCGCCGACGAACAGGACGATGGCGAAGTCCCGCGGCATGCCGGGCACCAGGCGCGGCAGCAGCACGGCGGCGGCGCCCAGCAGGACGGCGACGCCGGCGAGCATGCGCAATGCGGTCAGGCGCATGAGGGCCGCTCCTGGGGCGGTGAGGGAATCATGCAGGTCGGATGGAGATTCAAGCCGGGAGGTGTCAAGGTCGCTTGACACAAGGTTGCCTGCAACCGATGCGCGTGTCAAGCAAGCTTGACACCTGTGTCCGCGGACGCCTCCTGCGGACGACGACCTCGCCATGGTCCGCAGCCGGCTGCCCGCGCGACCTCGGGGGAACCGCGACGACCGGAATCCGGGCCAGCCACTGCGGGGCTCCACCGGCGCGCCGACTTGGCTGCCGACCTGAATTCTCGCGGCGAGCGCGGGCGCCACGCGTGCCGCGCGACCTCGGGAGATCCGCCGCTGGGCCTACTTGCTGCTGACGTACTTCTCGCGGCGAATCTGCGGCACGCCCAGACCCGCCGCCTTGAGCGCCTCGAAACAGGCATCGACCATGTTCGGGTTGCCGCACAGGTAGGCGATGTCGGTGGCCGGGTCGGGTGCGAACTCCTGCAGGAACTGCTGCACGTATCCCTGCCTCGCGTCGGCGTGGGCGTGGGCCGATCCAGGCGCGGGCAGCTCGCGCGAGAAGCAGGGGACGAAGCGGAAGCCCGGATGGGCATCGGCGAACGCGCGGAACTCGTCGCCGTACAGCAGCTCGGCCGGTGTGCGCGCGCCGAACAGCAGTACCACCTCGGCGCCACGCCCGGCCATCGCCTGCGACAGCAGCGGCAGCATCGACCGGTACGGGGTGACCCCGGTGCCGGTGCCGATCAGCAGGTAGCGCCGGTTGGCGTCGGCCGGCATCAGGCAGAAGCGGCCGAAGGGACCGCTCGCCTGCACGGTGCCGCCCGCTTCGAGACCTTCGAACAGCGCGGTCGCCGCGCCACCGGGGACATAGCTCACCGCGATCTCCACTGCATCGCCCGGCGCGAGCGCGTGGTCGTGGATGGTCGCCAGCGAATACGAGCGCTTGGTCGCGGTACCGTCGGCGTAGTGGAAGTGCACCTGGATGAACTGCCCCGGGACGAAGTCCAGCGGCTGGCCGTCGTCGCGGGTGAACGTCAGGTGCGCCACCGACGGCGCGAGCATGCGCTTGCCGACGAGCTTGAGCGGAAACTGGACGATGGCCAAGACCGGAATGGGACGCTCTGGCCCGGGAGCGGGCCGATGGGGCGCCTATACTAGCGGTTCGCCGCGAAACGCGGCCGAGGCCCACGCGATGATCCCTGCTTCCGACACGGTTCCGGGCGCGCCCGCGCTGCGGATCCGCGACCTCCGCAAGACCTACGACAACGGCGTCCAGGCGCTCAAGGGCGTGTCGCTCGACGTGCTCCCGGGCGACTTCTACGCCCTGCTCGGCCCCAACGGCGCCGGCAAGAGCACGCTGATCGGCATCGTCTCGTCGCTGGTCAACAAGACCGCCGGCGAGGTGTCGCTGTTCGGCGTCGACCTGCACGCGCAGCGCGCCGCGGCGATGCGGCTGATGGGGCTGGTGCCACAGGAACTGAACTTCAACTTCTTCGAGAAGCCGCTCGACATCCTGGTCAACTACGCCGGCTTCTACGGCATCCCGCGCAACGAAGCGCTGGTCCGCGCCGAGGAGGAACTCAAGCGCGCGCTGCTGTGGGACAAGGCGCGGACCATGGCGCGCACGCTCTCGGGCGGGATGAAGCGGCGGCTGATGATCGCCCGCGCGATGATGACGCGCCCGCGCCTGCTGATCCTCGATGAACCCACCGCCGGCGTCGACATCGAGATCCGCCGCGGCATGTGGCAGACCCTCAAGGAGATCAACGCCGCGGGCACCACCATCATCCTCACCACCCACTACCTCGAGGAAGCCGAGAGCCTGTGCCGCAACCTGGCGATCATCGACCACGGCGTGATCGTCGAGCAGGGGCCGATGCGCGCACTGCTGGCCAAGCTCGACGTCGAGGGCTTCCTGTTCGACATCGACGGCGAGCTGCCGCAGGAACTGCCGCAGATCGAAGGCGCGACCCTGCACGTGACGGACGAGCACACGCTCGATCTCGACATGCCGCGGGCGATGGACCTCAACCGCGTGTTCGCCGCGTTCGAGGCCGCCGGCATCCGCGTGCGCTCGATGCGCACCAAGTCGAACCGGCTGGAGGAACTGTTCGTGCGCCTGACCGGCAACGGCGCGCAGCAGGCGGCGTGAACGCGCCATCGCCCCGGGCCCGACGCAATCCCGAACGCAACTCCTTCCTCCCTGGCGCCGCGCGCGGGGCTGGGCCATGAAAGCAGACCGCATGAACACGATCGCCACCGCACCGCCCACCGTCGCGCGCAGCAACTGGATCGCGCTGCTGACCATCATGCGCCGCGAGGTCGCGCGCATCCTGCGCATCTGGGGCCAGACCCTGGTGCCGCCGGCGATCACGATGACGCTGTACTTCCTGATCTTCGGCGGCCTGATCGGCTCGCGCATCGGCGACATGGGCGGCTTCAGCTACATGGAGTTCATCGTCCCCGGGCTGGTGATGATGAGCGTGATCCAGAACAGCTACGGCAACATCTCCTCGAGCTTCTTCGGCGCCAAGTTCGGGCGCCATGTCGAGGAACTGCTGGTGAGCCCGATGCCGCCGTGGGTAATCCTGGGCGGCTACGTCGCCGGCGCGGTACTGCGCGGGCTGATGGTCGGCGTGATCGTGCTGCTGATCGCGATGTGCTTCACCACCGTGCGCATTCCGCATCCGCTGATCACCCTGGCGACGGTGCTGCTGGGCGCGACCATCTTCTCGCTGGCCGGGTTCGTCAACGCGGTGTACGCGAAGAAGTTCGACGACGTCGCCATCGTGCCGACCTTCATCCTGACCCCGCTGACCTACCTGGGCGGCGTGTTCTATTCGGTGAAGCTGTTGCCGCAGTGGGCCGAGACCGCCACCCACTTCAACCCGGTGTTCTACATGGTCAACGCCTTCCGCTACGGCCTGCTCGGGGTGAGCGACGTGCCGGTGTGGATCGCGTTCGCGCTGATGCTGTTCTTCGTTGCCACCCTCGGCACGCTCGGCCTGTGGCTGCTGCACAAGGGCGTCGGGCTGCGCAGCTGATGTGCGTGCTGGTGCTCGGCGCCGGCGGCACCGGCGGCTACTTCGGCGGGCGCCTGGCGCAGTCGGGTGCGGACGTGACCTTCCTGGTGCGGCCCGCGCGCGCCACCGCACTGCAGCGCGACGGCCTGCGCATCCGCAGCCCGCTGGGCGATGCCGACGTCGCCGTGCGCACGCTCACCGCCGACACGCTGGCCGATGCCGTCGCGCGCGGGCCGTTCGACCTGGTCGTGCTCGCGTGCAAGGCCTACGACCTGGCGGCCGCGATCGATGCGGTGGCGCCGGCGATGGCCGGGACGACCACGCTGCTGCCGATCCTCAACGGCCTGCTGCACTACGACGCGCTCGACGCGCGTTTCGGCCGCGAACGCGTGCTGGGCGGGCTGTGCTTCATCAGCGCCACGCTCGCCGACGATGGCGCGATCGCGCACCTCGGTCGCCCCGCCTCGATCACCTTCGGCGAACGCGACGGCGGCGGCAGCGCGCGCGTGGCCGCGTTCGCGGCGCTGTGCGCTAGAGCCGGCATCGAGCACCGCGCGAGCGACGACATCGCGCAGGAGCAGTGGAACAAGTTCAGCTTCCTCGCCGCGCTCGCCGCCGGCACCTGCCTGATGCGTGCCGGCGTCGGCGGGATCGTCGCCTGCGAGAACGGCGCGGAGTTCATGGCCGCGCTGCACGACGAATGTCTCGCGGTCGCCGCCGCCGCGGGCCGGCCGGTCGCCGCGAAAGCGCGCGAGTTCGCGCGAACCCATCTGGTCGACCCCGCGTCGGACGTGAAGGCATCGATGCTGCGCGATCTCGAGGCTGGTGGCCGGGTCGAAGCCGCACACATCGTCGGCGACATGTTCCATCGGGCGCGCGATGCGGGCCTCGACGCCCCGCGCCTGCAGGCCGCATGGGTCCACCTGCAGTGCTACGCGCGCGCCTGACCGCCGCGCGTCGCGTGCGGCGCGCGGCGCCCAGTCCCCGCGTCGCGGTTCAGCGCTTCAGTGTCAGGTAGGTCGCGTACCACTGCATCGGATCGTCGGTGTTGTTGTCCTGGAACAACGCCGTGCCCCGGCCGTCGCCGTTGAGGCCCAGCCCCAGCAGGTGATGGTCGCTGTTGGTGAAGGTGAACTCGAAGCCCTGCAGGGCGTCGATGCGGGCCCCGGCGGGCAGGTTCGAGCGGCTGCGATCGGTGCCGGCAAGCCCGCCCCGGCTCGCGACCTGGCTGTTGGGGATCCAGGCGTACTGCACGGTGACCCGGTAGCCGCGGTACTGTCCCGAGTTCTGCCGGATCGCCCGGCTCGAGGCACGGGTGCCGGCGACCACGCTGCCCACTTCCAGCAGGCCCGGCAGCGGCACCAGCATGCTCGCCGCCATCGCGCCGAGGCTGGCCTCTAGGCCGCGGAAGTCCAGGCCCTGGTCGTCGGTGAGCGAGACCCGGGCGATGTTGCGCTCCGGATCCAGCCACACCGCGACATTGCGCAGGTTGGCATCGGTGCCGTCGGTGCGGCGGAACTCGAAGCCCGAGAGCACCAGGGTCGAATCCGGCGGCGCCCGCTCGGGCAGGCGGATGTCGAACTTGCCGCCACCGTCGGCGGTCACCTGCTGCACCTGCGCGCCGGGAAGCGAGGTCAGCAGGACCCGGCCCCGGAACGGGTCGTCGCCATTCTGGTCGGCCAGGGCCAGGCGCGCGAACCGCTCCTCGCCCAGGACCCCGATCCGGCGCAGCTTGTGGTCGCCGTTGAGGAACGCCAGTTCGAAGCCCGCCAGCGCCCAGCCGCCCGGCAGCGGCCTGTCGAGCGCCGCCGGACCGTTGTCGCGCAGGCCCTGGATCTGGGCCCGGTGCAAGTCGAGATGGCCACGCGGTGCCGGCGTCTGCACCACGACCGGGGTGTGCATCGGAACCACCACGCCGCGGTCCGACTGCGCAGGCACCACCGCCCGCGTCCCGGAACGCTGCTGCGGCGCGGCCTCCGCCCCGGGGCGTCGCGCCGGCGGCTTGACCTGTACGCCGGTCCGCTCCGGCGGTGGGGTCACCTGCACCCCGGACCGTTCGGCAGGGGGCGTCACCTGGACCTGGGCGACCGCGGGCGCACCCCCGGCCAGGCACAGCAGCAGGGCGAGGGACAGGCAGGACGAATGCAGCGGCGGGACGCGCATGGGAAGCTCCGGCAGAGGAAGGACACCAGCGCATCCGCAGGTAGCGGCCGGCGACTGCCACGTCCCCGCTGGCAGTCGCGTGCCGCATTGCGCGGATGGCCTTCCGAGCCACCCCGATTCAGGGGCACACGGGAGGGACGACCGATGTATCGGATCACCGCATCGTGCCTGCTGCTGGCGCTGGCCGCCTGTTCCGGGCCTTCCGCCGACAAGCGGGCCGACCGGGCCGCCGAACAGGCCGCGGCCGCTGCGGTCGGCGCCGCCAGCGACGGCAAGGTCCGGTTCGACCCGGGCGAGGGCACCCTGCTGGTGGAGGACGACGGCCTGCGCATGCAGTCCGGCGGTCCCGACGGCATGCTGCGCCCGGACTGGTGGCCCGCGGACGTCGACCTGCCGCAGGAGCACGTATCCGCCAGGTGGTGCGCAGCGGGCCGGACCAGCTGCTGGTGGTGACCGTGCCGCGTCCCGGCAGCGCGATCCACCAGGAGATCGAACAGGCCATGCAGGGCCGGGGCTGGACCACGGCCAGTGCGTCGCAGTCGGCCAACGGCGCGGGCATGGGCGTGTTCCGCAAGCCAGGGCGCGAGGTCGCCGCGATGGTGATCCCCGCGCGCAAGCCCGGCGACGCGACCACGATCACGTATCGCCTGCGTCAGGCCCGCGCCCCGTGAACGGATGAGCGGCCGGTCGCCGCGCCGCGGCGGGAATTTGGCTACCCTGTGGTCCGGGCCTGCGCCCGGGCATGGGGCCGCGCATGGGGAACGAGATCACGCAGTTGCTGGAGCGGGCGAGCGCCGGCGAACCGGCGCAGCTGTCCGAAGTCTTCGAGCGGCTCTACCCGGAGTTGCGACAGATCGCCGCCGCCCGCCTGCGCCCCGGCGAACGCACGCTGACGCCGACCATGCTGGTGCACGAGCTGTACCTGCGCGCGACGAGTGGCGAACCGCTCAGCGCCAGCAGCCGGCGCCACTTCTTCACCACCGCGGCCAAGGCGATGCGCTGGATCCTGGTCGATCACGCGCGTCGCCGCGCGGCCGGCAAGCGCGGCGGCGACCTGCTGGAAGTCACGCTGACCGACTCCCTGGCCGGCACGCCGGCTCCCGACGTGCTCGGCGTGCACGAGGCGCTGGAGTCGCTCGGCGAGATCGCCCCGCAGCAGCGCGACATCGTCGAACTGCATTACTTCGGTGGCCTGGAATTCGCCGAAATCGCCGCCGTGCTCGAGGTGTCCGAGCGCACGGTCTACCGCCAGTGGCAGCGGGCGCGTGCTTTCCTCCACGCCCAGTTGGCCTAGGGCCATCCGCCGACCGGGTAAATCGTGGCGGGCCGCGGCGCCATCTCCACTCCTGCCGGAGTGGCCCTGTCGAAGGACGCGGGCCGCCGCGGGACAGGGCGACTTTCCAGCCCCCGGACGCGAAGGGGCGACGGCGACCGGTCCGGAGGCGGGTGGGTGACGCGCAGACCGGCCGGTGGCAGTCGCGGGTCGCGAATTGCGGATGCTGGCGGGAAACCGGTCACGTGCGCCGGTCGCGACAAACCGGGAGAAAGCGATGGGACGTGAAGCGGTGGTGCTCGGAATGCTGGTGGCGGTGGCGGCCGGCCTGTCGTCTCCGCAGGCGCTTGCACGCGATACCTGCCTGGTCGGCAGCTGGAGTCCCGTGGGCAACGGCGCCGCCGAGTGGATCCAGCGGCAGGCGCCGGGCATGAAGATGGCGGTTACCCAGCAGGCGGCCCTCCTGCGCCTGGAGGCGGATGGACGCTACAGCCTGCGCTCGCAGGTGCAGGCCGAAGCGGGCGCCCAGGGCAAGAGCGCCCGGAGCCATGGCACCTTCTCGGCCCGTGGGACCTGGACCAGCGCCGACGGCAAACTGAGCCTTGTGCCCAGCGCATCGGCCACCGACGGCAAGGTCGAGATCGGCGCGAACGGCCGCTCCGCCGCGATGGCCCTCCCCGAGTCCACGGCACAGACGACCACGCATGAATACCGGTGCGCGGGGGCCGAGCTGGAAACCCGGATGCGGGTGCCCGGGCACGGCGATCCGATCGTGCAGCGCTATCGCAGGCAGTAGGGGAGTCATTCGCATGCTGGCCACGACCAAGACGATCCACCCAGCGCCGGTCCGCTCCGCGCTGCGGACCTGGCTGTTGTTCGCCGGGATGGCGGGTTCGACGCTGGCGGTGGCGCAGGCGGCCCCGTCGTTCGACTGCAGCAAGGCGCGAACGCCGACCGAGCTCTCGATCTGCGCGTCGCCGCAGCTGGCCCTGCTCGACGGCATCCTCGGGCGCTACTACGCGCAGGCCCGGGGGTCATTGCCGCGTGGGCAGCGCGCCTGCCTGGTCGCCGACCAGCGCGCATGGCTGGTCTCGCAGCGCGACGTCTGCGACACCGAGGCCTGCCTGGAGCGCGCCTACCTCCGACGCGTGCGGGCGCTGGAGGGCCTGTTGACGGGCATGGCGCTCGACCGGCGCCTGGAGCGGTTCCCCGCCGAGGGCGAACCGCCGCTGCTGACGATCGTTCCGGCCGGTGACGCGAGCGGAGTGCCCGAAGACCAGTTCACCGAGGTGATCCTGGACGGGACCCCGCTCGAAGACGAGGGTGGCTATCTGCTGGTCGACGGCGATTTCGACCTGGACGCCTGGCACGATTACCTCGACCTGCAGGGCGACCTGGAGGGGCTTCGCGCACGCTTCGGCGACGGGCCGATCGTCATTCCCGGGATCGTCGGCGGATTCGGCGGCGGGACGCTCGATGCGCGGGCACGCGCGGCCATCGATGGCGTGGCGGCACGCGGCGGCCGTCTTCGGGTCACCGGTCGTGCCGACTACGTCGATGCCGCGCCACACGTGATCGACAGCGGCGAGTGCGCGTTCGTCTACCTGCTCGGCCCACCCTGAGGGGTTTCGCGCGCGGGCGGCAACGGGTGATGATCGACGCGGGCGCCACAAGGGGGCAATCGGGACATGGACGCGCGCGACAAGGCGGCCTGGCGTGAAGCGGACCGGATCCTCGACCAGCTGCTCGACCTGGCCCCGGAGCATCGCGCGGCAGCGCTGGAAGCCACCGCGCCGGACCCCGCATTGCGCGCGATGGTCGAGCGCCTGTTGGCGGCGCATGGCAACGCCACGGGTCCGCTCGAATGCGCGCCGAACCTCGACTCCCTCGATCCGCGCGAAGGCGGCAGCCTCGCCGGCAAGCGCCTGGGTCGCTGGCGCC
This sequence comes from Luteimonas saliphila, assembly GCF_016774335.1. Classification (GTDB taxonomy): domain Bacteria; phylum Pseudomonadota; class Gammaproteobacteria; order Xanthomonadales; family Xanthomonadaceae; genus Luteimonas; species Luteimonas saliphila. The sequence goes on from NZ_JAETWA010000046.1 coordinate 46,603, forward strand.
TGGTGGAGGAGATCGGCCGGGGCGGCATGGCTGCGGTGTATCGCGCGACGTCGGAAGAGGTGCCGGTCGGTCAGCTGGCCGCGGTGAAGGTGCTGACTTTGGGGGCGCTGGCCGCCGGCGGTCACGACCGGTTCCTGCGCGAACAGCAGTTGCTCGCGCGCCTGCGTCATCCCGGCATCGTGCCGCTCTACGAAGGCGGCGTGGCGGAGGACGGCACCCCCTGGCTGGCCATGGCCCTGGTCGACGGCGAGCGTATCGACGCGTGGTGCAACGACCGCGGCGCGGACCTGGAGACGCGCGTCGGCCTGCTGCTGCAGATCGCCGGCGCATTGGCCTATGCCCACCGCAACCTGGTGATCCACCGCGACATCAAGCCGTCCAACGTGCTGGTCGACGAGGATGGCCACGTGCGCCTGCTGGATTTCGGCATCGCGCGGCTGGCCGACGAGCTGGAACCCGAACGCACCGCCACCGCGCTGCGCGCGCTGACCCCGCAATACGCCGCGCCGGAACAGTTCGCCGGCGATGCGCCCGGCACCGCCATGGACGTGTATGGCCTGGGCGCGCTCGCCTACTGCCTGCTGGCCGGGCAGCCGCCGCATGGCGAAGGCGGGCGCGGCACGGAACGTCCGCCGCCGCCATCGCGTGCCCGGCGGATGGAGGATCGGCGCGAGGGTGCGGCGCGGGCTTGGGCGCGGCGCCTGAAGGGCGACCTCGACACCATCGCGATGAAGGCCCTGGCCGAGCGACCCGAGGATCGCTACGCCAGCATCGAGGCCATGGCCGACGACCTGCAGCGCTGGCGGGAGCGGCGACCGATCCGTGCACGCGCACCGAGCCTGGGCTACCGGCTGGGCCGGCTGATCGCGCGGCGGCGCGCCGCCACCGCCGCCTTGCTGGCGGTCGTGGTCCTGGGGGCGGTCGCCGCCGGGCAGATCGCCGTGCAGCAGCATCGCGCCCAGGAGCAGGCCGCGCGCGCGTCGATCGTGCGCGACTTCCTGGCCGACGTGCTGGCCTCGAGCGATCCGTCCGAGGGCGAGATCCCGGACGCGCTGGACATCCTCGAGACCGGCGCCCGGCGCGCGCGCGAGGAACTGCGCACGACCAGCCCCCTGGCCGCTGCCGACGTGCTGTCCATCACCGGCAGCGCACGCAACGCGCTCAACGACCTCGACGGCGCCGAGGCGGACCTGCTGCACGCGCTGGAGATCCTGGAAGGCCTGCCGCAGCCGTCGCCGCCGGAACTGTCGCGCGTGCACTGGAGCCTGGGCGTGCTCTACAAGATGCGCGGGACCCGTCGCTCGCTCGACCACCATCTGGCCGCGGTGGAGTGGGTGCGCAAGTGGGACGCGCCCGCGACCGAGCGGGTCAAGGCCGAGGTCTCGCTGGCCAGCGCATGGTCGCGGTACGGACAGATGGCCGATGCCGAGCAACGCCTGCGCGAGGTGCTGGCCGGAATTCCCGAAGCCGGCATCGAAGGCACCCAGGAGCACATGGATGCACTCAATGCGCTGACCTCCATCCTCGCCCGCAGGAACGGCCCGCTGGAGGAGCGGATTGCCCTGCACGAGCAGAGGACGGAAGTCGGGCGCCTGCTGTACGGGGCCGACAACGGCTGGTATGCCTACACGCTCGCGGACGCGGTTCCTACCCTGCGCCGCGATCCCGCGCATCTGCCGCGGGCCGAGGAGATGGCGCGCGAGGCGGTGGCGATCACCGAGCGGATCTACGAAGAGCCGCACATGTTCGCCGCGGTGGCGACCTGCAACCTCGCCGCATTGCTCGCCCAGAGCGCGCGGATGCAGGAAGCGGCCGGCTACTACTCGCGCGCGATCGGGATCGACGAAGCCCTGCAGCGCAACGACCTGCACGCCCGCTCGTGCCGGTTCGGCCGCGCCTACGTCCTTGCCTCGCTCGGCCAGGCGGATGCCGCGCGCGACGACCTCGCCCGCGATCGCACGATGCTGTCGGTCATGGAACTGGAGCGCTCCGGCGAATGGATGAACAATTGCGCCATGGAGGCGCTGTTGCAGGTCGCCGCGGGCACGAGCGCCGCGGCCGCCGCGACGCTCGACGACTGCCGCACGCAGCACGCGCCGGCCGATGGCGGCCCGATACCGCTGTTCGAGCTCGCGAACGCCGAGCTCCACATCGCGCAGGACCGTCCGGACCTGGCCGCGCCGATCCTGCGCGCGCTGCGCGAAGTCCTGCCGCCCGGCGAGCCGACCCGGCGCTGGCTGCGCCCGTGGCTGCTGTCGGTCCACGTCGCCCGGGAAACCGGTGATGCCCCGCTCGAGGCGCAGCTGCGCGCGCAGCTACGGCCGCACATGGCCGATGAGGCGGCGGGCCCCTGCCTCGACGCCGGCGATGTGCCGAGGGCGTGTCCAGCCTTTCCCTGAGCGTCCGGCGGCTCCGCGGCCGTTTGCCGCGGACAGGAATCGCGGGGCCGGCACGCGCCACGGCCCCGACCCGTCGACCGGAGCCGGTAACGGGCAGGCACGCGATGGCAGTTCGCCTCCCCCGTTGACGGATGCCTGCCCAGGTGCCGATCGCACCGCGGCCGCGTCGCGGCCACCACGGGCCAGGCCGGCCGCTTCCGGCCCATGCATACGGGAACATGCACATGAAGATCTCCTGCACGCGTCGTCCGCTGACCGCGTCCCTGCTCCTCGTCCTCGGCCTGGCGACGGGCGCGGCGGCGGCGGGCGAAACCTGCGAACTGAGCGGCGGCGGCGCCGGCGGCGCCGTTGCCGACCCCAGTGCCGATGCCTTCGCCTGCGGCCAGGGCGCGCAGGCCACGGCCCCCAACGCCACTGCCGTCGGTGCGGACGCCACCGCCACCGGCTTCGCCGCCGTCGCCGTCGGCCTCGCCAGCGAGGCGACCGCGCAGGCGTCTACCGCGATCGGCACATCGGCCGTGGCCGACGGTTACATGAGCACCGCACTGGGCGCCGGCTCCACCGCGAGCACCGCCGGCAGCGTCGCCTCGGGCAGCTATTCGGTCGCCAGCGGCAACGGCGCGGTCGCGCTCGGCGGCTGGGTGGACACCAATGGCGACAACATCGTCGACATCGACGAACGCACCACGGCCAGCGGTTGGGACGCCACCGCCGTCGGCAACCGCGCCCAGGCCACCGGCACCGACAGCACCGCGCTGGGCGCGCGCAGCCAGGCGAGCGGCGGCTCCTCCCTCGCCAGTGGCGTCGGCAGCGCCGCCTCGGGGGCGAACAGCACCGCGCTGGGCTACGGCAGCATCGCCAGCGGCGACCTGAGCGTCGCCAGCGGCGCCAACAGCCAGGCGACCCAGGAAGCGGCCAGTGCGTTCGGCGTGCAGAGCGCGGCCACCGGCATCGGCGGCACCGCGCTGGGCTTCGCCAGCCAGAGCAGCGGCTTCCATTCGCTGGCCAGCGGCGGCTACGCCATCGCCAGCGGCGACTCGGCCACCGCGATCGGCTTCCAGAGTCATGCCTCCGGTGGCGGCGCGAACGCGCTGGGCGTGTTCGCCCTGGCCAGCGGCCTGTCGAGCACGGCCATCGGCACCAGCAGCCAGGCCACCAGCGATGGGGCGACGGCGATCGGCTTCGCGGCCGAGGCCTCCGGTGCCAACGCCACGGCGGCCGGGTACTTCAGCAGCGCCACCGGCAGCCAAGGCACCGCATTCGGCGCGATCAGCTCGGCGGCAGGTGCGCAGAGCACCGCGATCGGCGCGGTCTCCAGCGCCAGCGGCGATGCGGCCACCGCCTTGGGCCACACCAGCCTGGCCAGCGGCTTCGGCAGCACCGCCCTGGGCAACAGCAGCCAGGCCACCGCCAGCGGCAGCGTCGCATTGGGCTATGGATCGGTGGCGGACCGCAACGGCACGGTCTCGGTCGGCACCACGGTCAGCCAACGCCAGATCGTCAACGTCGCCGCCGGCACCCAGGGCACCGATGCGGTCAACCTCGATCAGCTGCAGGCCACGCTGGCCACGGCCAATGCCTACACCGACACGGCGGTCGCCACCGGCGGCACTGCCGCCAATGCCTACACCGACAACCGCGAAACCGCGATCCGCACCGACCTCGACGCCGGCGATGCCGCCACCCTCAGTGCGGCCAACACCTACACCGACACCCGCATCGCCGACCTCGTCGGCTTCGACCCCAGTGCCCTCAACGGCCGCATGGACGCGCTCGAGGACCGCTTCGCCGACGTCGACGGGCACCTGCATCGCCAGGACCGCCGCATCGACCGCCAAGGCGCGATGGGCGCGGCGATGCTCAACATGGCCATCAACGCCGCCGGCAGCAACAGCCCGCGCGGCCGTATCGCGGTGGGCGCCGGCTTCCACGGCGGCGAACAGGCGCTGTCGATCGGCTACGGCAGGCGCGTCGGGCAGCGCGCCTCGTTCTCGCTGGGCGGGGCCTTCAGCGGCGGCGAACGCTCGGGCGGCGTCGGCTTCGGCGTGGATCTGTAGCCCGACGCGGCAGGCGGCGGCCCCCGGTCCGGGCCGCCCGTCCGCATCAGTCCGCGGCCGGCGGGGGCAGGCGGAAGAACGCCGCCGCGGTCGCGGCGCTGGCGGCGGCGGTGGTCGTCACGTCCTCGCCGCGGTCGCGCGCCAGTTCCTCGACGATGTGCGGCAGGAAGGCCGGTTCGTTGCGGCGCTCCTTCGGCATCGGCCGGAGCGTGCGCGGCAGCAGGTAGGGCGCGTCGGTTTCCACCATCAGCCGGTGGGCCGGGATGTTCTTCACGATCTCGCGCAGGTGCGCGCCGCGACGTTCGTCGCACAGCCAGCCGGTGATGCCGATGTGCCAGTCCTGGTCGAGGTAGTCGAACAGCTCCTCGCGCGTGCCGGTGAAGCAGTGCACCACCGCCGGACCGAGCTTGCCGTCGAACCCGCGCATGATCGCCATGAAATCGGCATGCGCGTCGCGCTGGTGCAGGAACAGCGGCTTGCCGGTGTCGACGCCGATCTGCAGCTGGCGTTCGAAGGCCTTGCGCTGCGCCGGGCGCGGGGAGAAATCGCGGAAGTAGTCGAGGCCGGTCTCGCCCACGGCGACCACTTCGGCGTGCGCGTGCAGCGCGCGCAGTTCGGCATCGCACTCGTCGGTGTACTCGACCGCGTGGTGCGGGTGCACGCCCGCGGTGGCGGACAGCACGCCCGGATGCGCCTGCGCGAGCGCCAGCGCCCGCGGCGAGTGTTCGCGGCTGGCGCCGGTGACTACCATGCGCGCAACGCCGGCCTCGCGGGCACGCGTGAGAACCGCGTCGCGGTCGCGGTCGAAGCTGTCGTGGGTGAGGTTGGCGCCGATGTCGATGAGCGTGTGCATCCTCCTATTGTAGGGGCGCCTTCAGGCGCGACCTGCCGCGACCTCCTCGTGACGCCTCGTTCCGCCTGCGTCGTCGACGCAGCCAGGGTCGCGCCTGAAGGCGCTCCTACAATAGGAGGATGACGTTTCCCATTGCCTCGCTGCTGCCGGAGATCGTGCGCAGCCTCGGCGCGCATCCGCGGCTGGTGCTGGAAGCGCCGCCCGGCGCCGGCAAGACCACGCAGGTGCCGCTGGCGCTGCTCGACGCGCCGTGGCTCGCCGGCCGCAGGATCGTGATGCTCGAGCCGCGCCGCGTCGCCGCGCGCAGCGCCGCGACGTTCATGGCGCGGCAACTGGGCGGGGAGGTCGGCGACACGATCGGCTACCGCATCCGCTTCGAGACGCGGGTGTCCGCCCGTACCCGGATCGAGGTGGTCACCGAAGGCATCCTCACCCGGATGCTGCAGGACGATCCTATGCTCGAGGGCATCGGTGCGCTGCTGTTCGACGAATTCCACGAACGGCACCTGGCCGGCGACCTGGGCCTTGCGCTGGCGCTCGACGTGCAGTCCGGCCTGCGCGAGGACCTGCGGATCGTGGCGATGTCGGCCACGCTCGACGGCGAGCGCCTGGCGCAATGCCTGGATGCGCCGCGCCTGTCCAGCCGGGGCCGCAGCTTCCCGGTGGCGATCGAGCATGTCCCCGCGCGTCGCGACGAGGCGCTCGCGGTGCAGGTGCGGCGCGCGGTCGAACACGCGCTCGCGCGCCATCCTGGCGACGTGCTGGTGTTCCTGCCGGGACGGCGCGAGATCGCCCAGCTCGAGGCGGCGCTCGCGCAGGCCGGGACCGGCGCGCATGCGGCCGAGGTCGAGGTGCTGGCGCTGCATGGCGACCTGCCGGTCGAGCAGCAGGCGCGCGTGCTGCAGGCGGCCGGCGACGGCCGTCGGCGCGTGGTGCTGGCGACCAATGTCGCCGAATCCAGCGTCACCCTGCCGGGCGTGTGCGTGGTGGTCGATACGGGGTTGGCGCGCGAACCGCGCTACGACCCCAACAGTGGTTTCTCGCGGCTCGACGCGGTGCCGATCTCGCAGGCCTCGGCCGACCAGCGCGCGGGCCGCGCCGGTCGCGTCGCGGAGGGTTTCGCCTACCGCCTGTGGCCGGCGTCGCAGCGGCTGGAGCCGCAGCGACGGCCCGAAATCATGCAGGTCGAACTGGCAGGACTGGCGCTGGAACTCGCCGCCTGGGGCGATGCCGACCTGCGCTTCGTCGATCCGCCGCCGCCCGGTGCGATGGCTGCGGCACGCGAGTTGCTGCAGCGGCTCGATGCGCTCGATGCGCAGGCGCGCATCACCCCGCATGGGCGGCGCATGCTCGCGTTCGGCACCCATCCGCGGCTGGCGGCGATGCTGCTGGCGGCGCGCGACGCCAGCGAGCGCGCGCTGGCCTGCGACCTCGCTGCGCTGGTGGAGGCGCGCGATCCGATGCGCGCGCGCAGCGACGGCTGGCGCGAGCGCTGGCTGGCGCTGGCCGCGTTCCGCGGTGGCCGCGCCGGCGGCGACGATGCCCATCGCGGCACGCTGGCGACGGTGGACGCCGCGGCGAAACAGTGGCGGCGCCGCGCCGGCGCGCCCGCACCGCCGCGCGCCGACCTGCCGGCGCACGCGCTCGGCGACCTGCTCGCGCACGCCTTCCCCGATCGCATCGGCCGGGTCCACCCGCGCGATCCCCAGCGCTACCAGCTCGGCAACGGGCGGATGGCGCGGCTCGCCGACGACAGCACGCTGCGCGGCGAGCCGTGGATCGTCGCCAGCGAGCTGCGCTTCGAGACGAAGGATTCGCTGGTGCTGCGTGGCGCGCCGGTCGACGAGGCGCGGCTGCGCGAGGACTTCGCCGCGCACTTCGTCGAATGCGACGAGGTGCGCTGGGATGCAGGCAGGCGCGCGCTGGTGGCCGAGCGCGTGCGCCGCTTCGACGGCATCGTGCTCGATGCGCGGCCCGCCGGGCGCGTCGATCCGGTGCTGGCGGCGCAGGCCCTGAGCGACGCGGTGGCCACGCTCGGCCTCGACGCCCTGCCCTGGAGCGAAGGCCTGCGGCAGTGGCGCGCGCGGGTGCAGTCGCTGCGCGCCTGGATGCCGGAACTGGGGCTGCCCGACCTGTCCGAGGACGCGCTGCTGGCCACCCGCGACGACTGGCTGCGGCCCCTGTTCGCCGGCGCGACCCGGCTCGACGCGCTGTCGGCCGAAACGTTCGCCGAGACCCTGCGCGCGCGGCTCGACTGGGCGTTGCGCCAGCGCATCGAGCAGCTCGCCCCGGTGCGCATCACCGTGCCCTCCGGGCAGGAGCGGCGGGTCGACTACGCGCTGGCCGCGGACGGCACGCCGCAGGCGCCGGTGCTCGCGGTCAAGCTGCAGGAACTGTTCGGCCTGGCCGAAACCCCGCGCATCGCTGACGGCCGGGTGCCGCTCACCCTGCACCTGCTCTCGCCCGCCGGGCGGCCGCTGCAGGTCACCCAGGACCTGCGCGGATTCTGGGAACGCACCTATCCGGAAGTGCGCAGGGAGATGAAGGGGCGGTATCCGCGGCATCCTTGGCCGGAAGACCCCTGGAACGCGGTGGCGACGCATCGGGCGAAGCCGCGGGGGACTTGAGCGATGCTGGCGGTCGCTTCATTGGCATCGCCCGTGGCGACGGTGCAAGAGTCTCGCTCCCGGGAGGTACGCGCGGCGCGCTCACGCCGCGGCGACGCGGCCTGCCGCAGACTACGATCGCATTGGACACGCCTTCAGGATCACCCCATGAGCAGACTCGATTCGTATTCCGGCAAGGTGATGGACCTGGTCGGCCAGGTCGGCGACAGCCTCCGCACCTCGCTGCCGGGCACCACCGGCAAGTGGCTGCAGACCGGGGCCGCGCTGGGCGTGGCCAGGACCGGCAGCCGCGTGGTGGGCAACTTCATCCGCCGCAATCCGGCGGTGGCCGTCGCGGCAGCGGTCGGTGCCGGCGCGATCTGGTTCGCGGTCCATCGTCACCGCAACAAGCAGCAGGCCGAGGGTGAGGTGATCGAGGGCAAGGCCCGGCGCATCGAGCCGCGACGCACGCCGCGCAAGACGACCACGCGCCGCGCACCGCGCGCCAAAAGCGGCGCCGAAGAATAGAGTCCCGTTCCCGACGCATCCGCCCTCGCGCCACACCCGGCGCGACCCTGCGGCCGTCCTCGCGTCAGACCGGCGCTTCGGGCAGTTCCAGCACGAAACAGGCGCCGCCGCCTTCGCGGTCCTCGTAGCGAAGTTCGCCCCCTAGCGCGCCGATGATCTGCCGCGCCAGCGACAAGCCCAGTCCGGTCGAGTCGGCGTCGGTCGCATGGTCGCCGGTGTTGATGCGGAAGAACGGGGTGAACAGCGACGACTGCTGCGCCGGCGGGATCCCCGGGCCCCGGTCCTCCACCCGCAGCTGGCGGAAGCCCGGCGCCCCGGGCCGCACCGACAGATCGATGTCGCTGCCCGGCGCGTACTTGATCGCGTTGCTGATCAGGTTCTCGCACACCTGGCGCAGCACCAGCGGATCGATCGCGACGTCGACTTCCTCCATCGCCAGGATCCGCAGGCGCGCGCCGCGGTGCTCCAGTTGCAGCGCATAGCGCTGCTCCACCCAGCGCACCAGGTCGCCCAGGCACGCGCTCGCCGGCGCGCTGTCGCCCTGCGAACGGACCGAGGCCTGCGTCTCCAGGTAGCGGCGGATGTAGCCCAGCGCGTCCTGGGCGCTGTCGCGCACCATCTCCAGGTAGCGCGGGATGCGGTCCTCGCGGGTCTGGCCGGTGATCAGCAGGTCGCTGGCGAAGAAGATGCTGGTCAGCGGGTTCTTCAGATCGTGCGCGACCAGGTTCACCAGCTCCTGGCGCTCGCGCGCGACGCGCTCGAGCCGGTCGCGGGTGAGCTTCAGGCCGATGTGCGCCTGCACCCGCGCCAGCAGCTCCTCGGGCATGAACGGCTTGGTGACGTAATCGACCGCGCCCGAATCGAACGCGCGCAACAGCAGGTCGCGGTCGTGGGCGGCGGTGAGGAACACCACCGGCAGCCCGGACCACGCCGGATTCTGGCGCACTTCCTCCAGCAGGTCGAAGCCGTCCATCCCCGGCATCATCATGTCCAGCAGCATCAGGTCGGGGGGCTGATGCTCCAGCCGCCGCAGCGCGTCCTCGCCGCTCTCGGCGGTATGCACGGCGTAGCCCTGGCGCGACAGCAGCGCGCTGATGATGCGCAGGTTGGACGGCTGATCGTCGACGACGAGCACCCGTCCGGCGTTGTTCTTCGCGTTCGGCATGGCGCTCCGGCTGTCCCCTGCGACCGACGGGTTGCCGGCCGCGGCCCCCGGACCGGAAACGTTAGCAGACCGTCCGACCGCGGGGAATCGGCACAGTCGGCGTGCGCCGGCCGGTGATGTCCTGGCCATCATCGACGAGGCGCCACGCACCGGGCGCGAGCGCGCCCAGCGCATGTGCGCCGATCGCCACGCGCACCAGTCGCAGCGTGGGCAGCCCGACCGCGGCCGTCATGCGCCGCACCTGGCGGTTACGGCCTTCGCCGATCGCCAGCCGCAGCCAGGCGTCCGGCACGGTCTTGCGGAAACGCACCGGCGGGTCGCGCGGCCACAGCGCCGGCGGCTCGACCAGTTCCGCCTCGGCCGGACGCGTGCGCCCGTCGGCAAGCTCGACACCGCCGCGCAGCGCGTCGAGCTGCGCGGGCGACGGCGTGCCTTCCACCTGCACCAGGTAGGCCTTGGCCAGCTTGTGGCGCGGGTCGGTGATGCGGTGCGCGAGCGTGCCGTCGTCGGTCAGCAGCAGCAGGCCTTCGCTGTCGTGGTCGAGCCTGCCGGCGGGATACACCCCCGCCGGCAGGCCGAATCCCGCCAGCGTGGGACGCGGCGGCGTGCTGCGATCGGTGAACTGGCAGAGCACGCCGTAGGGTTTGTTGAAGGCGATGAGCACGGCGGTGATTCGTGGATGGGTGACGGGCGATTCGTCCGTGCGGCGCAGCCGGCGCGCCGGCGCGACACTGTGCGGGCGTCGCGCCGAAGTGGGTCAAGTGCGGTGCTGGGGAGGCCTCGGCATTGCAAGGCTTACGTCCGCAAGGGCGAGAACGCGCGCGTCGGAGGGTCTCGCCCGCGCGCGGTGATGGTCCCTCGGGCGTGAGGGTTACTCGCGGGCGGGCTTCACGAACCGCAACGTCATCCGGTCGCTCTCGCCGATCGCCTGGTACTTCTCCGCATCCGCGGCGTCGTGGTTGTTGCCGGGCGGCAGGGTCCACACACCGTTGGGGTGGTCCTTCGTATCCTTCGGATTGGCGTTGACCTCGCTCCTGGCGTCCAGCCTGAAGCCCGCCGCCTCGGCCATCGCGATCACCTGCGCCTCGCCGACGTAGCCGCTCTTGTCGTCCGCCGGCACGTCGGCCTTGGCCCGATGCTCGACCACGCCGAGCACGCCGCCGGGCTTGAGCACCTCGAAGAAGCCGTTGAACATGCCTTCGGCCTGGCCGCTGCCGCGCCAGTTGTGGACGTTGCGGAAGGTCAGGACGAGGTCGGCGGTGCCGGGCTCGCCGAACTTCGGCGCGGCCGGGTCGTAGGCCACGATGGTGGCGGCGTCGAAGCGGGTGGGCGCGTCGGCGAACTTCTTCTCCAGGCCGTCCTTGCCGCGCTGCTGGTAGTCGCGGCCGCGGCCTTCCGGCAGTGCCGCCGGATCGACGATGGCGGCGACATAGTTGCCGTCCTTGCGCAGGTATGGCGCGAGGATCTCGGCGTACCAGCCGCCGCCGGGGGTGATCTCGACCACGGTCTGGTCCGGTTTGAGGCCGAAGAACGCCAGGGTCTGGGCGGGATGCCGGTACGCGTCGCGCGCGCGGTTCTCCTCGCTGCGCCAGTCGCCGGCGAGGATCGCCTGCATCGTGGCATCCGCCGCGGCGGCCGGTTCGGCCTGCGCAGGCGCAGGGGGCGTATCGGCTGCGGTCGCGGTGAGCCCGGCGCTGGCCAGGGCGAGGGCGAGCAGCGAGGTCGCGAGCGTGGACGGAATGGAGGGTGAGCGGCGCATCGGGAATCTCCGGACGGAAACGAACGCGCAGCCTGCCACATCACCGCGTACGCCGGCGTGGTGGCCTCACGATATCGGATCCGCGGCGTGCCGCGCGTGCTCGCGCGCTTCGTCCAGGAGCCAGTCGCGGAACACCCGGAAGCCGGCATGCGCGCGCGAGCGTTCCGGATACACCAGCCAGTGCCCGCTGCCGGTCCGCAACCGCCGATCCGACAGCGCCACCAGCTGACCGGAATCCAGCAGCAGCCGCGCGCGGGTAGTCCGGCCCAGCGCGACGCCGACCCCCGCGAGCGCGGCGCGGTGGTGCGCCTCGGTGTCGTCGAGCATTGCCACGTAGCGCGTGGGGGGCTCCTGCCCGACATGGGCGAACCAGCGGTTCCACTGCCCGTCCGGATCCCCCACCAGCGGCCACTGCGACAGCGGCGCCGCCCCGACACCGCCCATGCGTTCGACCAGCGCCGGGCTGGCCATCGGCACCAGCCATTCGTCGAACAGCGGTTCTGCGACGGTGCCGGGCCATTGGCCGCGACCGATGCGCAGCGCTGCGTCGACCTCAGGCTCGCGCGCGAAATCGGCCACCGCCTCGGTCGACTGCAGGTTGATCTCGACCGTCGGATGCGCGGCGAGGAAGGCGCCCAGCCGCGGCACCAGCCATGCCGACGCCATCGACGGCAGCACGCTGATCGTCAGCACGTTCCCGCGGGGCGCGGCGAAGGGATGCAGCGCGTCGGCGATCGCGTCCAGGTGCGGCGCGATGCGGTCGAGCAGGCGCTGGCCGTCGGCGGTCGCCGACACACCGCGTGCGCCGCGGACCAGCAGTGGGTAGCCCAGCCGCTGTTCGAGCGTGCGCATCTGGTGGCTCAGCGCACTGACGGTGAGGTTCAGCGACTCGGCGGCACGGGTCAGGTTGCCGTGGCGGACCGCGGCGACGAAACCCTGCAGCGCATGTAGCGGCGGGCGGGACATACCTTGAAAATCGTTCAAGTCTGGCTTGCGGAAGTTTCGCTTTTCCGCCCCGGATCATGCGCCTATGTTTCGAGCCACTCAAGACAGTACATGAGGTGCCGAATGAATATCTATGCCGGCCTGCTGTTCAACCAGGGCTACGTTTCCGATCCGGCGCTGGCGCGCTCGCTGGCGCGGACGCCACGATCGACGCCGGGGGACGGGGCCGGTCCGCAGGAACCCGCGCCCGTCCCCGTGCCCCGCCGGCGCGTCTGGGCGGTGCTGCTGCCGGCGTTGCGTCGAAGCCCGCCATCGGCCGTGGCGGGCCCGCCGGGCCTCACTGCGCCGACAGCGTCGCCAGCACCGCGTTGAAGGTGGCGCTCGGACGCATCGCCGCCGTCACCCGCGCCAGGTCCGGGCGGTAGTAGCCGCCGATGTCGATCGCGCGTCCCTGGACCGCCTTGAGTTCGGCCAGGATCTTCGCCTCGTTCTCCGCCAGCGCCCGGGCCAGGGGCGCGAACCGCGCCTTGAGCCCCGGGTGTTCGTCCTGCGCGGCCAGCGCCTGCGCCCAGTACAGGGCGAGGTAGAAATGGCTGCCACGGTTGTCCAGCTCGCCGACCTTGCGCGCCGGCGAACGGTTCTCGTCGAGGATGCGTCCGTTGGCGTCGTCCAGCGCCTTCGCCAGCACCGGCGCGGCCGAGTTCAGCCAGCGCTGGCTGATGTGCTCGAGCGAGGCGGCCAGCGCCAGGAACTCGCCCAGCGAATCCCAGCGCAGGTAGTTCTCCTCGAGGAACTGCTGCACGTGCTTGGGCGCGCTGCCGCCGGCGCCGGTTTCGAACAGCCCGCCGCCGGCCATCAGCGGCACGATCGAGAGCATCTTCGCGCTCGTGCCCAGCTCCATGATCGGGAACAGGTCGGTGAGGTAGTCGCGCAGCACGTTGCCGGTGACCGAGATCGTGTCCTGTCCCTGGCGGATGCGGTCGAGCGAAAGCCGCATCGCCTCGACCGGCGGCAACACGCGGATGTCGAGCGCGTCGAGCGTGTGGTCCTTCAGGTACGCCTCCACCTTGGCCAGCACCTGCGCGTCGTGGGCGCGATCGCGATCGAGCCAGAACACCGCCGGCGTCTGGCTGAGCGCGGCGCGGTCGACCGCCAGCTTCACCCAGTCGCGGATCGCCGCGTCGCGGGTGCAGCACATGCGCCAGATGTCCCCGGCTTCGACCGCATGCTCGAACACGCTGGCGCCGGCGCTGTCCACGACCCGGATCCGGCCCTCGCCCGGGGCCTGGAAGGTCTTGTCGTGGCTGCCGTATTCCTCCGCCTTCTGCGCCATCAGGCCGACGTTGGGCACGCTGCCCATCGTCGCCGGGTCGAACGCGCCGTGGGCCTTGCAGTCCTCGATCACGGCCTGGTAGATGCCGGCGTAGCAGCGGTCGGGGATCACCGCCTTGGCGTCCTGCAGCTCCCCTGCGGCGTTCCACATGCCGCCGCCGTCGCGGATCATCGCCGGCATCGAGGCGTCGACGATCACGTCGGACGGCACGTGCAGGTTGGTGATGCCCTTGTCGGAGTTCACCATCGCCAGTCCCGGACGCGACGCGTACAGCGTGCCGATCTCGGCGGTCACGGCCTCGCGCACGTCCTCGGGCAGCGACTGCAGCCGCCCGTACAGGTCGCCGATGCCATTGTTCGGATCGAAGCCCGCGGAGGCCAGCGCGGCCGCGTGCCGTTCCAGCAGCGGCTTGTAGAACTCGCCCACCGCGATCCCGAACATGATCGGGTCGGAAACCTTCATCATCGTCGCCTTCAGGTGCAGCGAGAACAGCACGCCCTGCGCCTTCGCGTCCGCGATCTCTTCGGCGATGAACGCCGCCAGCGCCTTGCGCGACATGCGCGCGGCATCGACGATTTCGCCGGCCTGCACCTTCACCGCGTCCTTGAGCACGCGGGTGGCGCCGTCGGTGCCGGCGAACTCGATGCGCAGGGTGTCGGCGCGTTCGAACGTGGTCGACAGCTCGCTGCCGTAGAAATCGCCCTCGGCCATGTGCGCGACGTGCGACTTCGAATCCGCGCTCCACTTGCCCATGCGGTGCGGGTGCTTGCGCGCGTAGGCCTTGACCGACTTGGGCGCATGGCGATCGGAGTTGCCCTCGCGCAGCACCGGATTCACCGCGCTGCCCATGGCCTTGCCGTAGCGCGCGCGGATGTCGCGCTCGTGCGCGTCCTTCGGCTCGTCCGGATAGTCGGGCAGCGGATGGCCCTGGGCCTGCAACTCCCTGATCGCGGCCTTGAGCTGCGGCACCGAGGCGCTGATGTTGGGCAGCTTGATGATGTTCGCCTCGGGCGTCTTCGCCAGTTCGCCCAGCTCGGCCAGGTCGTCGCTGACGCGCTGCGCCTCGCCCAGCAGGTCCGGGAACTGCGCCAGGATCCGTCCCGACAGCGAGATGTCGCGCGTTTCCACCGCGATCCCGGCGGCGCCCGCGAACGCCTGCACGATCGGCAGCAGCGAGGCGGTGGCCAGGTACGGGGCTTCGTCGGTCAGGGTGTAGAGGATCTTCGGCGTGTCGGACATGGGCGTCTTGTTCCTGCGCATCGGTAAGAGGTGTGCCGCGCTCGGGAACCGCGCCCGGACGTCCCTCGCGACACGGGCAGGCAGGGAGCGGCTGGCGATCCACCTATTGTCGCGTGTTCCGGGAAGGTGGGCAAAACCGCGGGCAGCGGCGGATCGCGACGCACGACGTGCGATGGCGGGCCGCATGATCGGGCGCCGGCATCGCGCACCACGCGGGACGGGTCAGGCAGCCGGGTGCCCCTTCGCTGGCCGCGAACATCGTGCCGGCCCTCTTCTTGTCTCCGGGTCATCGCGACGCCTTCGCGCGAAGCGGCCCCCGGGCCTGGTCGACGCGGCCGCGGAATGCGCGCACGCCCCGCGGACGGAGGCGTGCGCCGCGTGCGATCGATCGCGACCCGGCTGCCGCGCCGTCACGAAAGATCAACGTCACATTCACACCGTAGCCTTGCGGGCAAGCGACGTGGCACCGACCAGGCCTGCACAGCACGGGCCGCCTGCCGCTGCGCGCTACTCCCTACGACACGAGACCTACATGACGCACCACACCAGGCGCGGACGCGCCCATATGCCCCGATCCACGCAACTGAGCCGGACCATCCGCTGCCTGCTGGTCGCGGGCCTGGCCTCGGCGCCCTTCCATGCCTCGGCCCAGGATGGCGCGGCGGCCGGCGTGGATGCCACGGTGCTGGACGCGGTGCGCGTGAGCGGCAGCTACAGCCGCAGCCTGGACCGCGCGGTGGACCTCAAGCGCGACAACGTCGGTTTCTCCGATTCCATCGTCGCCACCGACGTGGTGGATTTTCCAGAACAGAACCTCGCCGAGGCGTTGCAGCGGATGCCGGGCGTGACCATCGAACGCAACAAGGGGCTGGGCACCGCGGTCAACGTGCGCGGCCTGCCGTCCGAGTACACCCACGTCTCCATCAACGACCTCGCCACCGCCTCCGGCAGCGGCGGGCGCGACGTCGAGTTCGACATCTTCGCCTCCGAGATCATCCAGCAGGTGACGGTGCAGAAGTCGCCCACCGCGGCGCTGGAGGAAGGCGGCATCGCCGGGTCGGTGCAGATCTCCACGGCCCGGCCGTTCGACTACAGCGAGCGCAAGCTGGTCTTCGCGGCCGAAGGCGCGCACAACTCGATCTCCGGCGAGACCGACCCCAAGGTCTCGTTCCTCGCGAGCGACACCTGGGGCGACTGGGGCGCGCTGGTGTCGTTCTCCAGGGCGACGCGGACCAACCGCACCGACTCGAACTCGGGCATCAACTTCCGTCCCTCGTCGCGCTTCCTGGGCGCCTCGGGTACCCGCGGCGAGCAAGCAGAGGCGGTGCTGGAGCGCGACACCGGCGTGGTCGTCGACGACCGCAGCGACGCCGACGAGACCAACCTGATCGTGTTCCAGGACAAGGTGGGCGACCGCGTCCACCTCAACGACCAGGACAAGTGGGGCGCCACCGCATCGCTGCAGTACAAGCCGGGCAACCGGTTCAGCCTGACCTTCGATGCGATGGTCGGCGGCTACGACACCACCGAGGACGAGTACGACGCCGCCGCCTACTCCGCCTCCAGCCGCAGTACGTTCGAGACCATCCACGAGTACGACGACACCACCCTGGCCGAGCATGGCATCGTGGTGCTGCGCGACGTGTCCTACACCGCCACCCAGCACGAGTTCCTGAGCAAGGAACGCATCAGCGAGAACGACTATGGCCAGTACAGCGTGGCGCTGGACTGGAAGGACGACAGCTGGAACATCGATGCCCTGCTGGGCTACTCGGGTGCGGAGAAGCGGCTCGACTACGCCAACCTCAAGCACGTCGCCTACGCGCCTTCGCGCTCGCGCTGGACCGGTACCGGCGGGGAAACCATCCCCAGCGCCGATCCGGCCACGATCGACATGTACGACGCGCCGGAGCGCTACCTGTTCGAGGCCTACGAGACCACGCTGGAGCAGATCACCGACGACAAGTACGCCGCGCAGGCGAACGCGCGCAAGACCCTGGACCTGGGCTTCTTTCCCGCGCTGCACGCGGTGCAGTTCGGTGCGCGCCACACCGACAAGTCGAAGGAGCGCCAGCGCGGCGCGCTCAACATCCACGGGCCGGGACCGGGCGACACCTCGTGGGCCAACACCCGCACCCTGGCCGACAGCGAGTTGCAGTCGGTGGACGGACTCGTCCCCGGCGGGCGCTATCGCGCGCGGAACCTGGACTGGGCGCAGATCTCCAACGACTACGCGCGGGGCACCTTCCGCTACGCCGGTTTCGTCACGCCGTTCCAGGAGGGCGAGTACTACCGCGTGGACGAGGAGGCGACCAGCCTGTACGCGATGGCCGACTTCGCGTTCGACCTGGGCGCGGTCCCGGTGTCCCTCAACGCCGGCGTGCGCTACGTGGACACCTCGGTGGTCTCGTTCGGCTACCACCCGATCCAGAACCCGGACGGCACGCCCGGCTTCACCGAGGACCCGGTGTCGCAGGACGGCGGGTACTCGAACCTGCTGCCGTCGCTCAACATGACGGCCGAACTGTCCGAAGGCCTGCTGCTGCGCGCGGCCGCGTCCGAAACCCTGATGCGCCCGGCGCTGACCGACCTGGCCTACAAGCGCACCGCCAGCTGGAGCTCGTTCCGCTTCACCGACGGCAACCCGAACCTCGAGCCCACCCTGGCCGAACAGTGGGAAGTCGGCGTGGAGAAGTACCTCGACAACGGCGGGCTGCTGGCGGCCTCGTACTTCCAGAAGACGATCGAGGGCGTGGTGATCAACGCCCTGACCGGCGTGGTCCCCGACGTCGCCGTGTACAACGCCAACGGCACGCTCAACGGCTACTACGATTTCGATGTCTACCAGCCGGTGAACGCCAGCGGCTCCTACGATGTCGATGGCTTCGAGCTGATCGCGCACCTGCCGCTGGAGGTGCTGCACCCCGCGCTGGAAGGTTTCGGCATCAACGCCAACTACACCGCGTTGAGCAGCTCGCTGGCCGGAGAATCGTCGCTGGGCATCCGCACGCCGATGCCGGGGCTGGCCGAGAAGACCTACAACCTCACCCTGTACTACGACAGCGACCGTTTCGACGCGCGCGTGTCCTACAACCACAAGGGCGAGTACGTCGAGGGCCTGGGCTACAACATGTATCCGATCTGGCGCGACGCCTATGGCCAGACCGACATCTCGATCGGCTATCGACTGGCCGACAACGTCAAGCTCAGCCTGAAGGGCATCAACATCACCGACGAGGCGACGACCGGCTACACCATGGATCCGTCGTTCCCGACCATGTACGAACTGTCGGGTCGCCGGGTCAGCCTGGGAGTGCGGGTCGATTTCTGAGCCGGTCTCCGGTTGCGGCCACGGCATGGTGACGGGGACGGCAGTGCTTCGCTGCGCCCTGGCCGCACTCGTGCTCGCGCTGGCGGCCTGCGCCACCAGCCGTGGCGATCGTCCCGCCCAGGGCGTGCGGGACGGGACGTCGGTGCCCATGCATGCCCCGGTCCGTATCGCGTTCATGCCCGACGTCCATTTCCACGACGTCTATGCCGGGTTCGAGGACGGATCCTTTCCGGGCGTCGCCAACCCCGCGAACGGCCGCCACGCGACCATCCGCACCATGCAGGCGCAGTTGACGTCCACCCGGCTGTTCAACGAGAACTACTTCGCGTTCCTGGCCGCGCTGGACGACGCCGTGGCCCGCGGCGTGAGGATCATCGCCCTGCCCGGGGACTTCTCCGACGACGGCCAGCCGGTGCACATGCGGGGGCTGGTCGCGATCCTCGACGACTACGCGGCCAGGCACGGCATCGAGTTCCTGGCCGCGCCCGGCAACCACGATCCGGTGCGCCCGTTCGACCGTCCCGGCGGCAAGCGCGACTACCTCGGCGTGGATCCCGTCACCGGCGAGGCGGGCGTCGCGCAGGCGATCTACAGCCGCGGCGGCAACGACGACTGCAGCGCTTCATACGCCGGCGACTGGGCGAAGGTGGGCACAAGCATCTGCAGCGAGGAGGTGCGCACCCTGGGCTACGCCGGCATCACCGCGATGCTGGCGCGGCACGGCTTCATGCCCAGTCCGCAGTACCGCTATTACGAAACGCCCTACAGCAGCTACGCCTACGGCGATTACCGTTACCCGACCGCCTTGCGGCAGGCCGACTGGACCCGCCGCCGTCACGAGATCTGCCGCGAGGGCGCAGGCGGTCCCGACAGGCGGGACGGACACACCTTCTGCACGATGGTCGCCGACGCTTCGTACCTGGTGGAGCCGGTGGAGGGCGTCTGGCTGGTCGCGCTGGATGCCAACGTCTACGTGCCCACGGGTCCGGGCGACGACGATTTCACCGGCTCGGGCAACCATGGCTACAACGCGATGTTGAGCCACAAGCCGCACGTGATCGAGTGGCTGCGCGACGTGGTGGCCCGCGGCGAGCGCCTGGGCAAGCAGGTGATCGCGTTCAGTCATTTCCCGATGGCCGAGTTCTACGACGGCGCCTCGGACGACATCGAACGCCTGCTGGGCGCGAACGCGATGCAGCTGCAGCGCCGTCCCGCGGAAGACACCACCCGCGCGCTGGCCGCCACCGGCCTGAAGGTGCACGTGGGCGGGCACATGCACTTCAACGACATGGCCGTCCGCACCTACGGCGACGACGCCACGCTGTTCAACATCCAGGCGCCCTCCCTCGCCGCGCACGTCCCCGCCTACAAGCTGATGACGCTGCATGGCGCCGGCCAGCTGGAGATCGAGACCGTGCGCCTGGACCGGGTGCCGCGATTCGACGAGCTGTTCGACCTGTATCGCGCGGAGCACGCCCATGCCGCACCCGCGCAGTGGGACCTGTCGATCCTGGATGCCGCGAACTATGGCGACTTCACCCGTCGCTATCTCGACGAACTGGTCCGCCTTCGCCTGCTGGACGACGACTGGCGCTGCGAGATGCGCGAGCTGGTCAGGAGTCCTTTGACGGGCGCCGACCTGATGGTGCTGTCGCAACTGCAGACGAATGTGACGCTCGGGCAACTGGCGAACGCGCCCGCTCGCGGCGGGCTTGCGGCGGCATTGTTCGATTGCCTCGCCGGTGCGGGCGACGAGCGCTCCGGGGAGGCGTTCGCGGAAGACCTGCGGCAGGCCGAGGCCCGGGCCCGCGCACTGGTGCGGGCCCAAGGCCTGCGGCTGGAGGATTTCGCCCGATGGCAGGCGATGGACCTGGCGGTCGACTTCGTCCGCCTGGCCCGTGCCGGCGACCTGGCCTTCGCGGAAGTCGACGTCGAGCGCGCGAACCACTACGTGACGCTCGCGCATGCCTTGCAGCAGTCCGATGCGGACCTGTCGATGGACGGCGACCGCGTCGGCGACGCCAACACCCTCGGCGAGCTGTTCCAGGCACGATTCAAGCCGCTGATGGCCATCCTGCTCGAGCTCGCCGCAGGCGCGCCGTCCGACCATGTGCGGCTGGATCTCGACAACAACCGGCTGATCGACCTGTCGCACACGCCGTCGCCTTTGCGCCGGCTGCCCGGGGACCGGGGCGCGACGGGCCGACCGTAACCGGCCCGACACGAGCGCGCGTGCAGGTGTGCCAGCGGTTGCGATGCACTTCGTCGCCCAGAAAAAACAATCCCCGCCGGAGCGGGGATTGCGGGTGTACGGCGTCACGGCGTCGAGTCCCGAAGGGTCGGGCGGCCCTACGATCCGAAGACAAGCGGATCGTCGATGCCCGACCCGCCAGGCGACCGGTTCCTACTGCACGGTGAACTCGCTGGTGTTGACCACCGTGCCGTCCAGCGACACCTCGACCCGGTACTTGCCCGGTGGCCAGCCGTCGGGCTTGCTGATGTGGAAGTCGGTGACCTGCGGACCGGGGGCGATGTCCTTGGTTTCCTCGGCCACCGTCTGGCTGCTGTCGAGATGGGTCCACTTCGCGGTCAACCGGCCGGCGCCGGCGCCGTCGGTCGCGACCGATGCGTGGATGGTGTCCCCGGCGGAAAACGTCGTCAGCGGCGTGGCGATGGTGTTGTTGGCGTCGATCGCGTTGCCCAGGGTGACCGAGGCGGTGCTCGCGGGCGCGGCCGGCGGCGGCATCGGCGCCGGTGCCGGTGCGGTCTCGACCGGTGCGGCGGGCGGCACGGGGGCGGGTTCGTCCTTCTTGCAGCCGATCAGGGCCACGCTGCCGATGGCGGCGGCGAGCAGGGCCTGCGACAGACGGGTGCGGTTCATGGCGGTGTCCTCGAATGATGGGCTTGGTGGTGCGGCCTGTCTCAGGCCGCGGACGGATCGTCGGGCGTGCCGTCGCCGTCGGTGTCGATCGCCGGCAGGCGGATCACCTGGCCCGGGAAGATGCGGTCCGGGTCCTCGATCTCGGTGCGGTTGGCTTCGTGGATCCGGCGCCAGTACTTCGCCTTGCCGTAGAAGCGCTGCGCGATCGCGGACAGGGTGTCGCCCTTCTCGATCGTGTAGGTGCGCGCGTCGCCACCGCTGCCGGGCACGGTGTCGGCACCGCTGACCACGTTGGAAAAGTCGGGCCTGGCGCCGGCCAGGGTACCGCCGGTGCTGCCGCCGCCACCGCCCGTGGGCTTGGTGTTGGCGCCGCTCTGGACGTTGGAGAAATCGGGCTTCTTGTCGCTGCTCATTGGGAGGCTCCTCCCTGGGGACGATGCGGCAGCGAAAGTGGCACGGACTGCGTTAAGAAACCATCGCGACCGCCGCGGGGCGGTTCGGATCACTGGCGCAGGTCGCGCCGTGGCGCCGGGGGCGCGATCCCCGGGGTCGCGCGCCAGGGGTTGATGTCGAGTCCGCCGCGGCGGGTGTAGCGCGCCTCCACCGACAGCGCATCCGGCCGGCAACGCGCGCGCAGGTCGACGAAGATGCGTTCGACGCATTGCTCGTGGAAGCCGGCGTGCTCGCGGAACGAGACCAGGTAACGCAGCAGCGCCGCGCGATCGACGCGCGGTCCGCGGTAGGCGATGGCCACGCTGGCCCAGTCGGGCTGGCCGGTGACCGGGCAGTTCGATTTCAGCAGGTCGCTGCGCAGGGTTTCGGCGACGTCGTCGTGGGCATCCGCATGCAGCAGCCCCGGGTCGGGCGGGCCGTAGGTCTCGATGGCCAGATCGAGCCCGTCGATGCAGATCGCCTCGTCGGTGGCCTCACCCCCGCATGGCGGCAGGCCGAACCCGACGCCGACCGCCGCGCCTGCGGACCGCGACAGGTCCTCGGCGACGCGGCTGCGCACCGCCTCGGCGCTGTCGAAGCGCGTCGCATTGAGCGAGTTGAGGTAAAGCTTGAGCGATTTCGATTCGACCAGGTACGGCGAGGTGGCCGGCACCGTGAGCGTCGCGGTCGCGACCAGCGGCTTGCCGCACGCATCCAGCCACGACAGTTCGTACGCATGCCAGCGGTCGTGGCCGACGAACGGCAGCGCATCGGCGATCCCGAGTTCGCCGCGCGCCGGCGCGCGCGGGATCGCGAACAGCAGCGACGGGTCGTAGTGCGCGGGGTAGGCGACTTCGCGGCCGAGGAGGGAGTGTTCGGGGGTGGGCATGGGGGCATTCTAGGGGAGAGCGTGCAGCGAGGGTCCGGCGTCATGGGCGCCGCAGGCGGACGGAAGCGGTTGGTTTTCCTCGACCAACGCCACGCGCGCCCAGTCGGCACTACTGCACGTAAACCAGATAGTCCGTCACCCCCGGATCCACCCCCAGCTGGTGCATCAGCGTCGTCACCTGCCCGCGATGATGGGTCTGATGGTTGAACAGGTGCGTGGCCGCGATCCACGCAGGGTGTTCACGCTGCTGGCCGTTGGAGGTGCGGTAGCGCATCGTCGCCGCGAGCAGCTCGTCGGACAGTGCGTCGGCCCAGCGCACGATGACGGCGTCGGTCTCGCGGCGCTGCGCATGCAGGTCGTCGAATCCGGCATACAGCTCGTGGCGCAGCGAGGGAAACGTGTGCACGACGGCGGCACCGGCCAGCGACGGCGTCGCGGGAAACGCGGTGGCGAAACGGCCGAGCCAGATGCGGTCGGCGAGCAGGATGTGGTTCAGGGTGGCATGGATCGAGCCGAAGAACGCGCCCATGTCGCGCTTGCGCCGTTCGTCGTCCAGCCCCGACAGCCGGTCGAACAGGTTGCGGTTGAACTCCAGGTTGTACTTCGCGAAACCCCGGAACTGGTCCTGATGGGCGCCCATCCAGCCTCCGATGCGAGGTCGCCATGTGGTATGGAACCCACAAGGATAGTCCAGACTCGCGCACCACCGGCGCGGGCGTGCAGTCGCGTGCGGGTGAGTGCGACCAGGGGCGCCGGCGCGGCGCGTCGGCGTCGCGGACCCCCCGGCGCTGGCAGCGGGTCTGCGTCAGGGGCCGGGAGGCGCCGGGCGTCCGGGATCCCGGACGCGCGCCGACCCGGGCGCCGCCGCCCCCGATCGGCAGCGTGCGAAAGAAAGCAACGCTATCTTCTGAACCCCGGACAGGCGTCTTTGATGGTTTCCCGGATTGCGCACACTGGCCAGGCCATACCGGGAGGGCGGATGCGCAGCAAACTGTTCGTGCCGGGCATCCGCCCGGACCTGTTCGCCAAGGCATGCGCCGGTCAGGCCGACGCGGTGTCGTTCGACCTCGAGGACGCGGTGCCGCCGGCGCGCAAGGCCGACGCGCGCCGCGCGGTGGCCGCGTTCCTGGCCGCCCATCCCGTGGCGGAACGTGGCAAGCGGATCGTTGTGAGGGTCAAT
The DNA here is from genome assembly GCF_016774335.1 of Luteimonas saliphila. Lineage (GTDB taxonomy): Bacteria > Pseudomonadota > Gammaproteobacteria > Xanthomonadales > Xanthomonadaceae > Luteimonas > Luteimonas saliphila. The sequence goes on from NZ_JAETWA010000046.1 coordinate 70,200, forward strand.
CCGGCGGAGACCCCGCCCTTCGAGGCGGACCTGGCGGCGATCCTGCCGCTGGCCGTCGACCTGGTGAACCTGCCGCGCGTCGAGTCCGCGCAGGAGGTGTTCGCCGCGGTCGCGACGATGGAGCGCCTGGAAAGGGAGCTGGAACTGGTGCCGAACACGCGTCTGCTGCTCAACATCGAGACGCCGAGGGGCTTGCGGTGCGCGGCGGGCATCGCCACCGCGCACCCGCGCATCGCGGGTCTGCAACTGGGCCTGGGCGACCTGTTCGAGCCGTTCGGCATCCGCCGCGACATGTCCACGCATGTGCACGCGGCGATGTTCCAGCTGGCGATGGCCGCGGCAGAGGCCGGGGTGTTCGCGTGCGATGGCGCGCACCCCGACTACACCGACAGCGAGGCGTTCGAGCGCGAGGCGGCGATGTCGCGCGCGCTGGGTTTCGTCGGCAAGAGCTGCATCCACCCGCAGCAGGTGGCGTGGGCGAACCGGATGTTCGCCACGACGGGGCAGGAGCTGGCCTGGGCGCGTCGCGTGGTCGCCGCGGCGCAGGTGGCCGAAGCCGCGGGCACGACGGTATTCACTGTCGATGGGCGGATGGTGGATCCCCCCTACCTGCGCCGTGCGCAACGCCTGCTGGCGGACGGCGGGCCGGAATCGTGACACGCGGATGCGGGCGCCCCCGCCATGTCGGCGGCTGGCGGTGGTTGGTCCTGTTGCTGTTGCCGGTCATGCTGTCGCCGGCATGGGCCGACGGCCTGGTGTCCGTGCAACAGCATGCGTTTCCCGCATTGCCCGAGGGCGCCGATGCGCGCACCCTGGTGGTGGTTGGCGGCCGACCGGTGGTGTCGGGACGCGGCCGGGCGTGGGCGCTCGATGCGGCCGGCGCCGCGTGGCGCCCGGCGACGGTACCCGATGGCGGCGACGGACTGCGGCCCGCCGCGACCACCGACGCTGGCGCGCAGGCGTGGCGGCTGTGGGACGACGACGACGGCCTGCAGCGCATCGAGGCCCTCGCCTGGCAGGACGATGTCCTGCGGTCGACGCCGCTGGACCCGCCGCCGATCGCGATGCGACAGGCGCGTGCCGCGGTGCTCGCCGGCGCGCTGTATGTCGCCGGTGTCGACCGCCAGGGCGAACCGCAACTGTGGTCGTTGCCCCTCGACAGCGCGCGCGCCACGTGGCGGTCGCATGGCGGTTGGCCCGGCCAGGGCATCGCCGCGTCGCTAGTCACGCAGAAGTTCGCGCTGTACCTGGCCACCGATGCGGGCGAACTGTGGCAATGGGCTCCGGTGGACGGCTGGACGGCGCGCGGCCGGCTCCCGGCCGCGCTCGCCGCGGACGGGACCAAGCCGATCGGGCAGGCACACATCCTGTTCCTGCTGCGCGCATCGGGGATGCCGGATGGCGTGGAGCCCCGCCTGTTCCACACCATCACCGGCGCCTGGGCGCCTTTGCCGGCCACCGTCCCCGCCGACGCGCATGCGCTGGCGACATGGCGCAACGGCTGGCTGTGGAGTGGTCGCGACAACGTGGTGCGCGAGGCCCGGATCACCTCCGGCAAGCACCTGCTGGCGTGGCTGGACTGGCTGGTGATCGCGGTCTACCTCGCCGGTGTAATGGGCATCGGCGTGTACTTCTACCGCAAGGACCAGACCGCGTCCGGCTCGGACTTCTTCGTCGGCGGCCGCAGCATTCCGTTCTGGGTGGCGGGCGTCAGCCTGTACGCCACCAACACCAGTTCGATCAGCTTCATCGCGATTCCCGCCAAGGCCTACGAGACCAACTGGCAGTACATGACCAACAACCTGGTCGCGGTGCTGGGGCTGATGTTCGTCGCGGTGTGGATCGTCCCGTTGCTGCGCCGGCTGGACCTGATGAGCGTGTTCTCCTACCTGGAGACGCGTTTCCATCCGGCGATCCGCATGCTGGCCAGCGCCCTGGCCATCGCGATGCAGGTCGGCAGCCGCCTGAGCGTGATCCTGTTCCTGCCGGCGCTGGCGATCGCCACGATCACCGGCATCGACGTTGTCTGGAGCATCCTGATCATGGGCGTGTTCACCATCGCCTACACCGCGATGGGCGGCATGCGCGCGGTGGTGTGGACCGACTTCGTGCAGGTGTTCGTGAAGATGGGCGGCGCGCTGTTCGCCATCGGCTTCATCGTCTGGTCGCTGGGCGGGGAGTTCGACGCCGTGCGCGAGGCCGTGGTCGACGAACGCAAGACGCAGCTGCTGGACTTCAGCTTCGACCTGACCAAGGCCACGGTCTGGGGCTTCATCTTCCTGGTGGTGTTCGACGTGGTGCTGACCTTTCCCAAGGACCAGGTGCTGATGCAACGCACGCTGTCCACCAGTTCTGACAAGGAGGCGGGCCGTTCGATCTGGATCTTCGCGGCGATGATGATCCCCGGTGGCTTCATCTTCTACGGCATCGGGACCGCGTTGTGGATGTACTACCGCAACAACCCGGAACGCCTGGACCCGCTGCTGCCGATCGACGCGACCTTCCCGTTGTTCATCGCCGCGGAACTGCCGATGGGCGTGACCGGCCTGATCATCGCCGGCATCTTCGCCGCGGCGATGTCGACGCTGTCGAGCATCATCAACAGCGTCGCAACACTGCTGTCGGTGGACTTCTACGGCAAGCTCGCGCGCAACCCCACCGACAGGGGCGGCGTGCGCTTCGCCGAATGGATGACGGTGGTCGTCGGGCTGGTCGGCATCGGACTGGCGCTGCTGCTGTCGCGCTACGACATCCACTCGCTGTTCGACGTGTCGATCGAGCTGGCCGGGCTGCTCGGCGGCGGGTTCGCGGGCGCTTACACGCTGGGCATGTTCACCCGACGCGCCAACTCGCCCGGGGTCGCCATCGGCGTCGCCAGCAGCATCGCGTTGACCTTGCTGGCATGGTCGTTCGACCTGGTGCATCCGTACTTCTACCTCGGCATCTCGATCATGCTGTGCATCGTGATCGGCTACCTGGCCAGCCTGTTCTTCCCGCCGCCGACGCGGTCGCTGGCGGGAATGACCATCCACACCCGCGTGCCGGCATGAGCGCCCCGGGTGTGCTTTCATGGCGGGCCGATGACGCCGTGCGCGCGCTGCACGACGATCGCGCAGTCCGGACAGGGGCAATGTAGGCGGTCATCGTGGATACCCAGTTCCTCAATACCTTCATCCACGTCGTGGACCGCGGCTCGATGGCTGCCGCCGCGCGGCATCTCAACATCACCCCCGCCGCGGTCGCGCAACAGATCCGGACGCTGGAACGCGAGCTCGGAGTGCCGTTGATCGCCCGCGCCGGGCGTACCGTCAGCGTGACCGAGGAAGGCGCGCGCATCCTGCAGCGCGCCCGCGACGTGCTGCGCGACGTGGCCGACCTGCGCAGCGTCGCGAACGACCGCACGGCCGCGGGCGAACTGCGCCTGGGCGCGTGTCCCACCGCACTGGCGGGCATGCTGCCCGATGTGCTGGCGCGGATGGTGCGCAAGTTCCCGCTGATCAACGTCTTCATCAAGCCCGGCTATTCCGCGGAACTGTATGCCGATGTCGAAGGCGGCGAACTGGATGCGGCCATCGTGCTGCAGGCCCCGTTCGCCCTGCCCAAGACCTGCAACTGGGAAGTGCTGCGCGAGGAGCCGCTGGTGGTGCTGGCGCCGGAGCGGCTCGCCCACTGCGACCCGCACGACCTGCTGCGCGACGAACCCCTGATCCGCTACGACCGCCACCAGTGGGGTGGGCGCCAGGCGGACGAGTACCTGCGCCGCGTGGGCATCGTGCCGCGCGAACGTTTCGAGTTGAACGCCCTCAATGCGATCGCGGTGATGGTGGATCGTGGCCTGGGCGTCTCACTGGTGCCGGACTGGTCCGAGCCCTGGCCGGCCGGCGTGCGCGTCGCGCGCCTGCCGCTGCCCGAACCTTCCGAGCCGCGGCGGATGGGCATCGTGTGGTCGAACACCAGTGTCCGCAGCCGGCTGACGAATGCGCTGCGCGAAGAGTGCCGGCAGGTGGCAAGACGACGGGCCGGCGAAGCCGACCCGCACGACTGAGCCGGAGTTGGTGCAACGCAACAAATATTTGCTGTGGTCGTAAGCAATAAAAACTAGCGTCTGAACATACCGCCCGCCAGTTCATTCGCGTCCTGGCGACGCATAGTCTTCCGTGCAATGTCGCGCGGTGGCGCCATGCGAAGCGGCAGCACGGGGACGGCTGGTGGATGAGGACACGGCCCCGCCCGGACGACTCAAAACAGCAACCGGTGCACGAGCGCCGGAACCAATCGACGAGGCTCTTCCATGATCAAGCCACTTTCCGCCGCGGTCGCCCTGGCGATCGCGTCCAGCCTGCTGGGCACGCCCGTCCTCGCGCAGGACACCAGTACCGATGAGCAGGACGACAGCGGGGAGCAGGCGACAAGGCTCGATTCCGTCATCGTCACGGGGACGCGCGCGCCGAAATCCATCGACCGGATCCCGGGTGCGATCTCGGTGGTGTCGACCGAGGAGATCAAGCACACGTTGTCGCTGACCGAGGACGCCACCGCGGTACTGGCGCGCACCGTGCCGGGTTACTCGGAAGCCTCGCAGGCGATGAGCAATACCGGCGAGAACCTGCGCGGCCGCGTCGCGTTGCGCCTGTTCGACGGCGTACCGCAGGGCTCGCCGCTACGCGAAGGCACCCGCAACGCCACCTTTACCGACATGGGCATCGTCGACCGGATCGAGGTCATCAACGGCCCGTCGGCCTCGGAGGGCATCGGTGCCGCAGGCGGCATCATCAACTACATCTCGGCGATGCCGCGCGAGGACGGCAGCCAGTTCCGCCTGCTGACGCGCTACTCCAGCCAGTTCGAGGACGACAGCGCCGGCTGGAAGGTCGGCATGAACTACATGTACAAGCAGGACAACTTCGATGCCGTGGTCGGCCTGTCGCGAATCGAGCGTGGCATGGGCTATGACGCCGACGGCGTCAGGCTGGGCATGAACACCAGTGGCTCTCTGCACGACTCGGTCGCCAACAACCTGTTCCTCAAGGCCGGCTTCAACTTCGGCGAGATGGGCGAGAAGCGTCTGCAGGCGAGCTACAGCGACTTCAGGATCGAGGGTAACGGCAACTACATCCAGGTCGACGGCTGCCGCTACGAACCCGGTTGGTGCGAGGATCCGCGCCCGAACACCTCCGAGCGCGGCAACCTGTTCGGCACCAGGGCGGAGTTCAACGATTTCCGCCAGCTCAACGTGCTCTATACCGATGGCGATTTCCTCGACGGCACGCTGGTGCTCAACACCTACTGGGCCGACCAGGCGATGCGCTATCCGCCGGAGAACGGCTCCGATCGCCAGGACCCGCTGATTCCGCCCAATGGGCCCGATGGCACGATCTGGGACCAGTCCGAGATCAACTCCGACAAGCGCGGACTGCGGGTGTCGTGGACGCGCCCCGACCTGTTCAATGTCGCCGGGCTGGAGCTGCACGCGGGCATCGACTGGGTGAAGGACACCGCGGACCAGCGCCTGGCGCTGACCGACCGGGTGTGGGTGCCGCCGATGGAATACACCAGCCTGGCGCCGTATGCACAGCTGAACTACGACGTCGGCCCCGTCACCCTGAGCGCCGGCCTTCGCCGCGAGGATGGCGAACTGTCCGTCGACGACTACACCACGACCTGGTTCCGGGACCGGCGCTTCGTCGAAGGCGGCGAGCTCACCTACACCGAGAACCTGCACAACCTGGGGGCCATCTGGCGCATCTCGGACCAGTGGTCGGTGTTCGCCGCGTATGGCGAAGGCTTCGGCCTGCCGAATGTGGGCATCCCGCTGCGCAACATCTCCTGTCCCGACGATCCGGACGACACCAAGCCCGATGGTTGCCCGGCTGATCCGCCCGCTCGCGTCGATGAAACCTTCCGCGAACTCGCGGCGGTGGTGGTGGACAACCGCGAGATCGGCGTGAACTGGCGCGGCCGCAACGCCTCGTTCGGCGCGTCCTACTACGATTCGCGCTCCGACTACGGCAGCTCGTACGTGATCGATCCCGAGACCGACGACTACGTGCTGTTCCGTGCGCCGACCCGCATCAAGGGGTTCGAGATGACGGCCGACTGGAACATCAACGATGCGTGGAAGGTCACCGCGCTGTACTCGACCATCGACGGCAAGACCTCGTTCTGGTCCTCGGATGCGAGGGGGCGGTACGACGCGGGTGGGCTGAACAGGCCGATGGGCGCCCTGGACACCAATCCCGACAAGGTCGCGCTTTCGGTGCGCTGGAAGTTCTCGCCGCAGGGCGACGTGACCCTGGGCTCGACGACGCTGCTGTCGCGCGAGTTGAGCGGCAGCGACGTGCGCGAGTTCGACGGCGCGACGTTCAGCTACCAGGAGAGCACCACCGGCTACACGCTGTTCGATCTCGGCGCCAACTACCGGGTGAAGAGGGTCGGCCGCTTCTCGATCGGCATCGAGAACCTGTTGAACAAGCAGTACGTCCTGACCTGGTCGCAGGTGCCGGGCTGGCGGAACTACTGGGCCGGGCGCGGACGGATGTATTCGTTGACCTACGAGTACACGTTCTGATCGTGGTCGTGATGTCCGGACCCTGTCTGGGTGCGGACGCGGCGCAGGCGCGTTCCCGCCGCCTGGCATGGAGGGCGGGATGACCTTGACGAAAGACGACGTGGCTCGTGGACCCCGGAGGATGTGCGTGACCTGGTTGCATCGCGTCGCCCGACTCTCGGTCCCGATCGCGCTGTTCGTCGCGATGGCGCCTGTTCCAGCGGCTCCCGGGCATGCCTCCCTCCAGCATCCCGGGATGCCGCATTCGCCGACGCAGATGCGTGCGGAGGCATGGTTGCGGAAGCACGTCGTGGAAGCCGGATACCCGGGCGCGCGCATGCTGGTGCTGCACGGCGAGGAGGTGGTGGCGGACGTGGCGTTGGGCCACGCCGACATCGCCGGCACGCGCCCGCTACGTGGCGACGCCATCTTCCGCATCCATTCGATGACCAAGCCGGTGGTGTCGGCCGCGGCGTTGCGGCTTGTCGATGAAGGCCACGCCACGCTGGACGATCCGGTATCGAGGCATCTGCCGGGTCTTGCCGACTGGCAGGTCATGGAGGCCGACGGCCGGCTGCGCGAACCGCTGCGACCGCCGACGATCCGGCACCTGTTGACGCACACGGCCGGTTTCCCGGTGTCGGAAGGCGAACCGCTGCGTCGCCGCGAAGCTGCGGCGATCGAAGAAAGCGCCACGCTGGCCGACTACGTCGAACGCCTGCAAGGAGTGCCGCTGGAGCGCGACCCCGGCACGCGGTTCACCTACGACAGCGCGGCCACCGAGATCCTTGGACGGCTGGTGGAAGTGTGGAGCGGGCAGCCGCTAGATGCGTACCTGCGCGACACGTTCTTCGTGCCGCTGGGGATGGTCGACACCGGCTTCGAAGTCCCGGTCCAAGAGCGCGGTCGCGTGGTGGAACTCAGCCGCGCCGATGCGCAGGGACGACTGGTGCTGGCGGACGAATCGCACGCGCGCAATCCCGGTACGCGCCTGCGTCCCTACACCGGCGCCGCGGGCGGCCTGTACTCCACGGCGGCGGACTACCTGGCGTTCGCGCGCCTGCTGCGCGATCGCGGCAGCGCCGGAGGAAGGCGGCTGCTGCCGACGCGACTCGTGGACGAGATGTTCCGCGACCAGCTCGCGCCCATGGGCGTGGAGCCTGCGTACATCGACGAAACACCCGGACGCGGCTTCGGCCTGGGCGTCTCGGTGCTGCTCGATCCGGCGGCGCTGGGGCGCGAAGGCGCGGCAGGCCAGGTCGGCTGGACCGGCGCCGGGTCGACGTACTTCGTGATCGATCCGGCGACGCGCACGGTTGCGGTCCTGTTGCTGCAGCACCTGCCCTCGGGCGAACCCGGCGACCTGCCGCGTGTCGCGACTGCCTTCTACAACCAGGTGCAGCAGGCGGTCGCGCCATGACGCCCGCATCCGCCATCCTGGTCGCCGGATCGGCCAACCTCGACTTCGTCGTGCGCGCCGAGCGCATCCCGGCGCCGGGCGAAACGGTACTCGGTCGCGACTTCAGCACGTACCCCGGGGGCAAGGGTGCCAACCAGGCGGTGGCCGCCGCGCGCGCGGGCGACGCAGGCGTGCGCATGCTGGTCGCACTGGGCGACGACGATGCGGCCCGCATGCTCGAACGTTCGCTGCAGGACGCCGGCGTCGCCCTCGATATCCGCCGCCAGCCGCAACGGCCCACGGGCGCGGCGTTCATCTGCATTTCCGACGCCGCCGACAATGCGATCACGGTGGCGCCGGGCGCGAACGACGCGCTGGCGCCCGGCGACCTGCCTTCGCTCGAGGGTATCGACTACCTGCTGTTACAACTGGAGACGCCGCTCGCCAGCGTGGTCGCGTACGCGGAACAGGCGCGCGCAGCGGGCGTGAGCGTCGTGCTCAACGCCGCGCCGGCGCGCGCGCTGCCGTCGCGCCTGCTCGACGCCGTCGACGTGCTGGTGGTCAACGAGGGCGAACTGGCGATGCTGGCCGGCGATGCCGCGAGCGTGGCCGAATCGCTGCGAAGGGTCGCGGTCGCGTGCGTGGTGGTGACGCTGGGCGGAGCCGGGTGCGTGGCGCGCGACGGCGACCGTCTCCACCTGCAGCCGGCGTTCGCGGTCGATGCGATCGATACCACGGCGGCAGGCGACACATTCTGCGGGGCCCTGGTCGCCGCACTTGCGCGGGGCGAGGCGTTGCCGGCGGCACTGCGCGACGCCAGCGCGGCATCGGCGTTGGCATGCACCGCGCTCGGCGCGCAATCGAGCATTCCTTCCCGTGAGGCCGTGCTGTCGCTGCTGGAGGCCGGCGACGATCCTGCCGCCCATGTCGCGCTCGCGTTACGCTGCGGTCTGTAGATCGCCAAGATCCGGCCGCCCGGCATTCCCCCAGATTCGACGCAATGACCTCTTCTTACGACATCCCCGACGACGCAGGCAAGGACGCGGACCGCGGCCCGGCGAAGTTGCGCACCGAGTACAAATTCTCCCACGTCACCACCGGCCGCTACCTGCCGACGCCGGGCAAGGCGCCGGGCTGGCCGTTCGCCGACATCGGCGAGTGGATGGTCGATGCCAACGACAGTGCGCAGGACTGGCTGTCGGAACTGCGCGACTGGCGCCGCGAGCACCTGGTGCGGATCGGCTACGACGATGCGAACTACCGACGCCCGGAACTGCAATGGGCGCAACGCAACTTCGTGCATGCGCAGATGATGGTCGAGGATCGCTACTTCTTCGACGTGGAGACCGGACAGTACACCGTCGACCGCTATCTCGACGACCTCGAGCAGCGCTTCGGTGGCCTGGATTCGGTGCTGATCTGGTACGTCTATCCGAACATCGGCATCGACGACCGCAACCAGTTCGACCTCGCCCACGACCTGCCCGGGGGGCTGGACGGGTTGAAGAGCGTGGTCGACGCCTTCCATCGGCGGGGAGTGAAGGTGTTCCTGCCGGCCAAGCCGTGGGACCACGGCACGCGCGACCCGGGCACGACGCATTGGGAGGGGTTGGCGGAGATCGTCGAGGCGGTCGGCGCGGACGGCATCAACGGCGACACCTTCAATGGCGTGCCGCGCGCGTTCTTCGACGCCTGCGAGCGTCTCGGGCATCCCGTCGTGGTGCAGCCCGAATCCACGATCAGCGCCGAGGAACAGCTGATCTGGAACGTGCAGAGCTGGGGCAAGAAAGCGCCGGACGGTCCGGTGCCACCGGTGTCGAAGTGGAAGTGGCTCGAACCGCGGCACATGGTCAACTACGAGAACCGTTGGGGCCGCGACCGCACGCACGACCTGCAGTACTGCTTCCTCAACGGCATCGGCTACAACGCCTGGGAAAACATCTGGGGGATCTGGAACCAGTTCACGCCGCGCAATGCGGAGATGCTGAGGCGGATCGCGACGATCTATCGCCGGTTCCCGTCGCTGGTCGTCAGCATGGAGTGGGCGCCGTACCAGGCCAGCCTGCAGCGCGCCGTGTTCATCAGCCGCTTCCCGGGCGAAGGTCGCGTGTTGTGGACGCTCGCCAACCGCAACGAGTACGGCGTCGATGGCGAGCAGTTCGCGATCGAGCACATCGAGGGCACGCGCTACTTCGACGTTTGGAACGGACGTGCGCTGTCGCCACGCGTCGACGACGGACGGGCAGTGATCGAACTGTCGCTGGAAGCGCGTGGCTTCGGTGCGGTGCTGGCGGTGGCGCGAGGGACGGACGTCAGCGGGCTCGACGAGTTCCTCGCCACCATCGCCGCGCAGGCCCGGTTGCCGATCAATGCGCACTCCGGCGCCTGGCGCGCGCTGCCGCAGCGGATCGTCGAGACCGCGCCGACGGCGGTGCAGCGTACCGCGCCAGAAGGCATGGTGACCGTGCCGTCCGGAGAGTTCGTGTTCAAGGTCGGCGGCATCGAGATCGAAGGCTTCAACTGGGCCGGCGTGGACGTGCAGTATCCCTGGGAGGACGTGCCGCGGCGCCACCACCACCGGCGCCTGCAGTTGCGGGCTTTCCACGTCGACCGCCACCCGGTGACCAACGCGCAGTACAAACGCTTCCTCGATGCCTCCGGTTACGCGCCACGCGATGCCGTCAATTTCCTGCGCCACTGGATCGACGGCGAGCCGCGTCGCGGCTGGGAGAACAGGCCGGTGACCTGGGTGTCGCTGGAGGACGCGCGCGCCTATGCGCAATGGGCAGGCAAGCGCCTGCCTCGCGAATGGGAATGGCAGTACGCCGCACAGGGAACCGACGGCCGCTTGTATCCATGGGGCGACACATGGGACGACGCGCGCGTGCCGCAGGTCAATCGCGGCAGGCGGCTGTTGCCGCCGGATGAGGTCGATGCGCATCCGCAGGGCGCATCGCCGTTCGGCGTGGAGGATCTGGTCGGCAACGTCTGGCAGTGGACCGACGAGTTCGTCGACGAACACACCCGGGCGGCGATCCTGCGCGGCGGCAGCGGCTACCAGCCGCAGACCTCGCACTGGTACTTCCCGCAGGCCTACCGGCTGGACCAGCACGGCAAGTACCTGCTGATGGCGCCGTGCAAGGATCGCTCCGGCACGATCGGTTTCCGCTGCGTGGTGGATGCGGAGCCCGAAGTTGCCTGAGCCGATGACCAGCTGCGGCGGGCAACGGCTGGCCGAAGCCGGGGCCGTCCGGTTCGGCGGTCTGCTGGGCGATGCGCTCGACGCGAACCGCCGCGGCCGGCTGTCGCACTTCATCACCGGGCCCGGCAGCCCGGCGATCGCGGTCTTCGATCCGCCGCATCGCGACCACAACGAAGAGGGCGACTGGTACGGCGAACACGCCGGCAAGTGGTTGGTGGCGGCGGCAAAGGCCGCGGCGCGCAGCGGCGACGCCGCGTTGCGGATGCGGGTCGTGGCGGTGGCCGACCACCTGGCGTCGGTGCAGCTCGAAGACGGCTATCTGGGCACTTATGCGCCGCACCGTCGCTTCATGGTGCCTCAGCCCCCCATGCCGGAAAGCTGGAACGGCGAACCGGCGCTGCGCACCTGGGACGTGTGGACGCATGCCTATCTGCTGCTGGGTCTGGTCGAGGTGCACCGCTGTTTCGGCGACGACCGCCACCTCCAGGCCGCACGCCGCATCGCCGACCTGTGCTGGCGCACGTTCTGCGTGGAGGGGCTCGACATCACCAGCGTCGGCAACCATCACGGCATGTCGGCGACGGTGCTGCTCGATCCGGCGGCGGACCTGCATCTACTGACCGGAGAGCCGCGATACCTGGAGCTGGCCGAACGCGTGCTCGCGCAGGCCGACGCGAACCCGCGCCTGGCGCTGCTGCGGCAGGCGCGGTCCGGCGCGGATCCATCCGAGATCGCCACCGGCAAGGCCTATCAGCTGTGCTGGAACCTGGTCGGCCTGGCCAAGCTGCAGCGAGCGACCGGGCGCGAGGATCTCGCCCAGGCGCTGGACCTGCAGTGGCGCGCCATCCGCGACCATCACATCAGCCTCGGCGGCGGACCGTTCGGCGGCATCGGGCATCGATCGCGCGAGGTCTTCAATCCGTCGTTCGTGTTCGATCCCACCGCCTACGTCGAGACGTGTTCGCTGCTGGCGTGGATCCAGCTCAATCGCGAACTGTTGTCGATCTCCGGCGACCCGCGCCATGCCGAGGAGATCGAGCGCACGGCCTACAACGACCTGCTCGGCGCGCAGGCGGGCAACGGCGAGGACTGGTGCTACTACTCCTATGCCAATGGCCGCCGCATCCACACCAACTACTGGCGCTGCTGCAAGTCGAGCGGCGCAATGGCGCTCGAAGAACTGCCGTCGATCGCGTACGCGAGCGACAGGCATGGCGTGGTGGTGAACCTGCTGGGCCCCGGCGAGGCGAGGTTGCGCCTGCCCGACGGGTCCGTCGTGCTGTTGCACCAGCGCACCGGCTATCCGCACGACGGCGAGGTGCGCTTCGACGTCGCTCTGGAGACCCGATCGCGATTCCGGTTGCGCGTGCGCATTCCGGCCTGGGCCGAAGCCGCGACCCTGAGGGTGGCGGGCGAGGTCCACGCCGGCGACATCGTGCCCGGACGCTACGCGGACATCGAGCGCACCTGGTCGCCAGGCGACACGGTCCTGCTGTCGTTGCCGATGCGTCCGCGGGTGCACCGGCGCGCGTATCGCAACATCCAGGAGTCGCGCGCGCCCGATGGCTCGCCCGTGCGGCAACAGGTGCTGCATTTTCCCTATGTCGCGTTCAGCCGCGGTCCACTGGTGTATGCGACCGGATTGATCGACGGCTACAAGACCAGCGAGATCGTGCGCCTGCCCGATGACGATGCGCAGATCCTGCTCGACGAACTGCCGCCTGGCGGCGTGGACGAGGCGACGGGCCTGCGCCTGCACCCGGCCGATCGCGCGTCGATCGACTTCCACCCCTACTATGGGCTCGACGACCGGCGTGACCGCAGCTGGCGCCTGACCTGGCTGGGCTTGGCGCCGGGCGCAACCGGCGTCGACGATGAAGATTGCGGGAGGATCTGACATGGAGGGCCGGGTCAAGCAAGTTTCTGTGCGGTCAGAACATAGCTGCGGACGCTGGATGAGGGCGGTTCGCGCCGCAACACTGGCGGGCTTCCAGGGAACCGGATACCACAGGAGGCTGCGTTGAGCCGCTCCGTTTTCGACCAGCCACGCGAAGGTCCTCCCGGGCCCCTGACCGGCATCCGCGTGCTCGATCTCAGCGCCTACATCGCAGGCCCCTACGGTTGCTCGCTGCTCGCGGACCAAGGCGCGGACGTGGTGAAGGTGGAGCCGCCCGGCGGCGACAACCTGCGCAACTATCCGTCCACGCTGGAGGCGGAAAGCCGCGCCTTCCTGGGGGTGAACCGCAGCAAGCGCGGTGTCGTGCTGAATCTCAAGCAGGCCGACGAACTCGCGGTGCTCTACCGCCTCGTGCGCGAGGCCGACGTTCTGGTGCACAACTTCCGTCCCGGCGTGGCCGAGCGGCTGGGCATCGATTTTGCGACATTGTCGGCCATGAACCCGCGCCTCGTGTACTGCGCGGTCACCGGTTATGGCGAAACCGGCCCGCTGAAGGACAAGGCGGGTTACGACCAGGTGCTGCAGACCATGACCGGCATGTGCGTCATGCAGGGCAAGCGCGGCGGCACGCCCGAGATCATCTACGGTTCGGTGGTGGACTATTACGCCGCGGCGCTGCTGGCCGCCGGCGTGTCCTCGGCGCTGTACGAGCGCGAGCGCAGCGGCGAAGGCCAGTACGTCGGGATATCGCTATTGCGCGCCGCGTTGACGATGCAGTCGGCCCGCATGGTCTGGGCCGAAGGCGAAGCCCTGGACATCGGCCGCGACATGCGTTCGGGCGGCGTGACCGGCATCCATCCCACGCGCGAGGGCCACCTCTACATTTCGGCGAACACGCCGCGGTTCTGGCAGGCGTTGTGTGAGCGCACCGGCATGGGCGATCTGCTGGACGACCCCCGCTACGCCAGCGTGCGCCAGCGTGCGCAGCACGCGGACGCGCTGGTTCCCCGGTTGCACGAGGCGCTGGCGGCGCGCACCGCCCTGGAGTGGGAGGCGATCTTCGGCGACGAGGTGCCGTGTGCGGCGGCGCGACCGGTCGAGGACATGTTCGAGCACCCGCAGGTCCTCGCCGAAGGCATGCTTGCGGAAATGCCGCACCCCACCCTGGGTTCGTACCGGGGCGTAGCGCACCCGATCAGGTTCGGGCGTACAGCCGGACCCGAGCCGTTCGCCGCCCCGGTGCTGGGACAGCACGACGGCCTGATCCGCTCGCACGACGCGCCCGAAGGTGCCGGCTCCGCCGCGCGCGACGCGAGCAAGTAGGCGGCGGTAGGAACGCGTGTCGCGGGCGCAGACCGGAGTCAGGACGACGTCGCTGCACGATCACCGGTCAGACGGCCGTGGCGAAACGTGCATCACCCCGCGGCGCCGTCGAGGTAGTCCAGCGTCACCTGCAGCATCGCCCGGAACCCCACGTCCAGCGCGCCCTCGTCCAGGTAGAACTCCGGCGAGTGGTTGCTGGCCGCGGTGCGCGGGTCGGTGCCCTTCGGCGTGGCGCCGACGAAGAAGTACAGGCCCGGCACCTCTCGGGCGAAGAACGAGAAGTCCTCGGCGCCGGTGATCAGGCCGGGATCGATCACGTTGCCGGCGCCGACCGCGGCTTCCAGGCTCGGCGTCAGCCGCGTGGTCAGCGCCGGATCGTTGGCGGTGACCGGATAGTTGTGGTCGAGCGGAATGGTGGCGTCGATCTGCGCGCCATGCGCCGCGGCGACGTGTTCGGAGACGTTGCGCAGGTCCTTGAAGATCGCCTCGCGCATGCCCTCGTCGAAGGTGCGGATGGTGCCGATCAGCTCCACCGAGTCGGGAATGATGTTGTGGCGGATGCCGCCCTTGACCGCGCCGAAGGTCACCACCGCCGGCAACCGGGTGATGTCGGTGCGGCGGCTGACGATGCTCTGCGCGGTGGACACGAGGTCGGCGGCGGCGACGATCGGATCGACCCCGTTCCACGGCCGCGAGCCGTGCGTCTGGCGGCCCTTCACCGTGATCTCGAACGTGTCCGACGCCGCCATCATCGGCCCGGGCCGGACCGAGACCTGGCCGACGTTGAGCGCCGAACCCACGTGCAGGCCGAACACCGCGTCCGGCTTGAAATCGTCGAACACACCCTGCGCCAGCATTTCCTTCGCGCCGCCCACCTCGCCCTCGGGCACGCCCTCCTCCGCAGGCTGGAACAGGAACATCACCTCGCCGGGAAGCTCATCCCTCATCGCCACCATCGCCTCGGCCAGGCCCATCAGGATCGCCACGTGCGCATCGTGGCCGCAGGCATGCATCACGCCCACGGTCTCGCCGCGGAAGGTGGTGGTGACCTTCGACGCGAACGGCACGTCCACCCGCTCGGTCACGGGTAATGCGTCCATGTCGGCGCGCAGCGCGATGCGCGGCCCGGGCCGGCCGCCCTTGAGCACGGCGGTCACGCCGGTGGTGGCGATGCCGGTCTTCGGTTCCAGCCCGAGCGCGCGCAGGTGGTCGGCGACCAGCGCGGCGGTGCGCGTCTCGCGGTTGCCCAGTTCCGGATGCTGGTGGATGTCGCGGCGCCATTCGACCACCCTGCCCTGCAGCCGCTGCGCGGCCTCGGCCACCTCGGTGCGCTGCGCGGCCTGCGCATGGGACGACATCGCCGGAAGGACGAGCAGGAGGCAGCATGCGAGCAGCGGACGGATCATGGCGGTTCCCCGGAAACGGAACCCCGATCTTAAACGCGCCACGTCCCGTAGGAGCGCCTTCAGGCGCGACCGCCGTCCACGAGCGTCGGGCGAATCCTCGCGAAGACGGGTGTGCGCCGGGAATGATCGCGCCTGAAGGCGCTCCTACGAACCTGGCGGCGGGTCGGCGAGGAAGTCGACCGTGGCCTGCAGCAGCGCGCGCACGCCCAGGTCGAGCGCGCTTTCGTCCGGGGCGTACAGCGGCGAGTGGTTCATCGGCGCCGAGGCCAGGTCCTGGCCTCGCGGGGTGGTGCCGACGAAGAAATACAGCCCCGGCACCTGGTTGGCGAACACCGAGAAGTCCTCGGCGATGGTGTAGCGCGGCACCTCGACCACGTTGTCCGCGCCGGCTGCGCGCTCCAGCGACGGGCGCAGGCGCTGCAGCAGGGCCGGATCGTTGGCGGTGGCGGGCGCGTTGCCGGCCACCTCGAGTTCGGCGCTCGCGCCGCTGGCCGCGGCGAAATGTTCGGCGGTGCTGCGGAAACGGTCGATCACGTCCCGGCGCACGTCCGCATCGAAGGTGCGCAGCGTGCCGACCATCGTCGCCGTGTCCGGGATGATGTTGAAGCGGGTGCCGGCCTGGATCTGGCCCGCGGTCAGCACCACCGGATGCGCGGTGATGTCGACCTGGCGCGCGACGATCGACTGCGCGCCGAGCAGCACCTGGGCCGCGACGGTGATCGGGTCGACGCCCGCCCAGGGCTGCGAGCCGTGGGTCTGGCGACCGGTGATGGTGAGCGTCCACTCGTCGGCGCTGGCCATGAACGGACCGGCGCGCACGCCGATCTGGCCCGCGTGCAGGCGCGACCAGACGTGCAGTCCCAGGACCGCGTCGGGCTTGAAGTCGTCCCAGATGCCCTCGTCGAGCATGCGTTTCGCGCCGGCGACCTCGCCCGCCACCGGCGGGCCTTCCTCGGCCGGCTGGAACACGAACATCACTTCGCCCGGAAGCTCATCGCGCATCGCCGTGAGCGCTT
Source organism: Luteimonas saliphila (assembly GCF_016774335.1). Classification (GTDB taxonomy): domain Bacteria; phylum Pseudomonadota; class Gammaproteobacteria; order Xanthomonadales; family Xanthomonadaceae; genus Luteimonas; species Luteimonas saliphila. Next base: position 86,990 of record NZ_JAETWA010000046.1, read on the forward strand.
CGGCCACGCCCATCAGGATCGCCACGTGCATGTCGTGGCCGCAGGCATGCATCACGCCCACCGGCTGGCCGCGGTACTCGCTCGTCACGGTGGAGGCGAACGGCAGGCCGGTCGCCTCGGTGACCGGCAGCGCATCCATGTCGGCGCGCAGCGCGATCCGCGGGCCGGGCCTGCCGCCTTTCAGCACGGCGACCACCCCGGTCGGGCCGATGCCGGTGCGCGGTTCCATGCCGAGCGCGCGCAGGTGGTCGGCGACGACCTGCGCGGTGCGCGTTTCCTGGTTGCCGAGTTCCGGATGGCGATGCAGGTCGCGACGCCACTCGACGACCCTGTCCTGCAGATCACGCGCCACTGCCGTAACGTCGGCGCGCTGTGCGTCCTGCGCCAGCACTGTCGACGCGGGCAGGAAGCAGCAGGTCAGCAGCAGCGTACGGATCATGGGCGTTGCCGGGGAAAAGGGATGTCCGATCTTAATCGCATCGGCCAGGCGGGGCAGGAGTGCCTTCCGGCGCGTTCGCCCGGGCCGGCTTCCAAACCGTCACGGTGGAGGTGACGAGGACCGGAAACGCGGAGGATCGCGCCTGAAGACGCTCCTACGGGAAGGTCGTCAGCGCGCCGCCGCCGCCGGTCGGCGGCGGCGAACCGCCGTCGTCCGGCGTGCGCGCCGCTGCGGGCTGCGGCACCGGTTCGCCGCGCCAGCGCCGCGTCGCGCGCTGGAAGAACAGGCTGTTGGGCACCCGCAGCAGGCTCTCGCCGCCGGCGGGATGGGTCTCCTCGAGGGTCACGAAGATCAGGTTCATGTCGACCACCCGGCCGGCGAGGCCCGCGCGTTCGCCGTTCTCCAGAAGCTCGATGCGGTCGTGCAGGCGGAACGGACGCGTGAGCAGCAGCAGCAACGAGCAGAAGATGTTGGTCAGCACGCTCCACGCGGCGAAGAACGCGACCGCCGCCACCGCCGCGAACCCGGTGAACGCGGTCCACAGCACGCCGCCGGACACGCCGAACCGCTCCAGGATCATCAGCAGCGCGCCGAAGCCGATCACGAAGCCGGACAGCCGGCGCGCGCTGACCACGATCTGGATCGGCAGGTCGTAGCGGCGGTGCAGGCGGTTGACCAGTCGCCGCGCCAGCCAGCGCAGCGCCAGCGCGCCGACCACGATCGCCAGCACCTGCAGCACCAGGTTGATCTCGCCGAGCCAGGCGTGCAGCCAGGGAGGCAGGTAGGCTTTCATCGGCAATAGGAAAGGGCACGCGGCGCGCGGGAATCACATTCTAGGCCTTGCGAATCGGGGGTCGGGAGGTGTGAACGGGTCGGTCCCGAACCTGGCGTCAGGACTCGATGCGCATGCCGGCCATGCCCCCGGGCACCGGTGACCCCTGCGCCCGCAGCCGGCCGCATGCTGCACGACAGCAATCGTCGTGGCCGCGACCGCCGCGGCAGGACGGTATGATCTTGGGCCTTCCGCGCGGCCCCCGCGCACCCCCGCCCGCCAGCACAGGAAAGACACCCACCGTGGCCATCCATCCGCAGCAACGCGACCGCATCGCCTCCGGCAAGGGCTTCATCGCCGCACTCGACCAGAGCGGCGGCAGCACGCCCAAGGCGCTGAAGCTCTACGGCGTCGACGAATCGGCGTACTCGAACGAGAAGGAAATGTTCGACCAGGTGCATGCGATGCGCACCCGCATCGTCACCAGCCCGGCGTTCGGCGGCGAGCGCGTGCTCGGCGCGATCCTGTTCGAGCGCACCATGGACGACCGGTTCGGCGGCAAGGATGCGGTGGCCTACCTGTGGGAAGACAAGGGCGTGGTGCCCTTCCTCAAGATCGACAAGGGCCTGGCCGACGAGGTCGATGGTGTGCAGCTGCTCAAGCCGATCCCCGGCCTGGCCGACCTGCTGGCGCGGGCCAAGGCCAAGGGGGTGTTCGGCACCAAGGAACGCTCGGTGATCAAGTCGCTCAATCCCGCCGGCATCGCGGCGGCGCTCGACCAGCAGTTCGAACTCGGCCGGCAGGTGCTCGACGCCGGCCTGGTGCCGATCATCGAACCGGAGGTCGACATCAACTCGGCCGACAAGGCGGCGATCGAGGTCGAGCTGAAGAAGGGCCTGCTCGAGCGGCTGGACAGGCTCGACGCGTCCACGCCGGTGATGCTCAAGCTGACGTTGCCGGACGTCGACGGGTTCTTCGCCGAGCTGGTCGAACATCCCGCGGTGCTCAAGGTAGTGGCGCTGTCGGGCGGCTACAGCCGCGACGACGCCAATGCGAAGCTCGCGCGCAACCCCGGCGTGATCGCCAGCTTCAGCCGCGCGTTGACCGAAGGGCTGAGCGCGCAGCAGGACGACGCCGCCTTCAACCAGGCGCTCGACGCCTCGATCGAGTCGATCTACCGCGCGTCGATCGCCTGACGCCGCTTCGGCGACATGGAGAGGCCGGCGCGCAGGCGCCGGCTTTTTCTCATGCCCGGCGCATGCCGGCGAGACGCTTCAGCGGAACACCACCGTGCGGTGCCCGTTGAGCAGGATGCGGTGCTCGACGTGCAGCCGCACCGCGCGGGCCAGCACCCGCGATTCCACGTCGCTGCCGATCCGGATCAGCGAAGCGGGCGTCATCGCGTGGTCGACGTGGGCCACGTCCTGCTCGATGATCGGGCCCTCGTCGAGCTCGCGGGTGACGTAGTGCGCGGTCGCGCCGATGATCTTGACCCCGCGCGCGTGGGCCTGGTGGTAGGGCTGCGCGCCCTTGAAGCTCGGCAGGAAGCTGTGGTGGATGTTGATCGCGCGCCCGGCGAGCGCATCGCACAGCTCCGGCGACAGGATCTGCATGTAGCGCGCCAGCACCACCAGGTCGATGCGCTCGCGTTCGACCAAGTCGAACAGTTGCGCCTCCTGCGCCGCCCGATGGCCGGCATCGACCGGAAGATGGTGGAACGGCACGCCGTAGGAGGCTGCCAATGGCGCGAAGTCGGCGTGGTTGGAAACGACCGCGGTGATGTCCGCGCGCAGCTGCCGGCTGTGGGTGCGGAACAGCAGGTCGTTGAGGCAGTGGCCCTGCCGGCTCACCAGCACCAGCAGCCGCGCGCGCCGGCGGGCGTCATGCAGCCGCCAGTCCATCGCGTGCGTCGCCGCGAGCCGCGAGAAGGACGCGTGCACCAGGTCGATACGCGCCGGATCGGGCGTGTCGAAGTGCACACGCAGGAAGAAGCGACCCGACTCCGGATCGCCGAACTGCTGCGCATCGAGGATGTTGCAGCCGTGCTCGAACAGCAGGCCGGAAACGCCGTAGACGATCCCGGTGCGGTCGGGGCAGGACAGGGTGAGGACGTGGTCGCGAGGCATCGGCGGCCGTGCGGAGGGCGATCGCGGGACTATCTCACAGTCGGCCGCGCGGCCGGAGGAGCGTTGCCGGTGCAACCACTGGAGGTCGATGCTCGCTTCGACGCTGCCGACTTCCGCCGATGCTGCCGGTCTTTCCCGCCGCTGCCGGCCACTCCGATGCTGTCGGCCTTTGCCGTCTCCGCGATGCTGCCAGTCTTTGCCGCCGTTGCCGGCCACCCCGATGCTGTCACACCGCCTTCGGCTGCCCGGACGCTGTCATCCCGAGCGTAGCGAGGGATCTCGTTTCCTGAAGGAAGCAGCAGATCCCTCGCTACGCTCGGGATGACAAGCTCGGGATGACAGGTGCGAAATGACAGGTGCGGGATGACAGATCCGGGATGACAGGTCCGGACGGGAAACGACGGATCCAGACAGCGCCTGGATCGAAGCGAACCGGACGGAGGAAACAACGCCGCTGCCGCGACTCTGGCGCGCCCTACAGCCCCGTCTGCCGCTTCACCGCATCCTCGTGCAGCGATTCGTTGAGCTGGTCGACCACGGTGGTCCAGCGCGCGTCGGCGGGCAGTTGCTCGGCGAGGAACTGGCGCTGGCCCTCGCTCCAGTAAGGGGCTTCGGCGATGTGCACCTAGCCCGGCAGCTGGTGCGCGCCGATGAAGGCGGCGATCGCAGCGTCGTCGGCCTCGAGGCCGAGTTGCAGGAACAGGTTGGTCATGTTCGGCGTGGTTTCGTCCATGCGGTGCTCCGGGTCTGGCGGGGGACGATCATTGTTCACCGCAGGGGCGGCCTCGGCCGCGGGTGTCGAACGCTCCGTCAGTCGCGCGTGTCCCGATCTCGCGCCTGAAGGCGCTCCTACAGTGGGAGGGGTGTGGGCGGATACGCATCCGGGATCGCAGCATCGCCCCCCATCGCGGCAACGTCGCGTGAGCGATGGAGCGACGGACAGGCTCTCAGCCGGAGGGCAACGCCGGCACCGGGGCAGGCGCGCCGGCCTCGTCCAGCGCCACCATCACGAAGCGCCCGCGCGTGCACAGTTCGCGCCGGCCGCTGTGCAGGTCCTCGGCGACGACCTCCACCTGCACCTGCATCGAGGTGCTGCCGACCTCGACCACGCGCGCGATCGTCTCGACCAGCTGTCCCTGGCGGATCGGCAGGCGGAAGTCGACCTGCTCCGAGCGTGCGGTGACGACGGTGCGCCGCGCGTAGCGCGAGGCCGCGATGAAGGCGGCCTTGTCCATCCACGCCAGCGCCTGTCCGCCGAACAGGGTGCCGAGGTGGTTGGTGTGGTCCGGGAACACGATCTCCAGCATCCTCGCCTCGACCGCCGGCGCATCGGAAGCGGCCGTCATGCCGTCGATTCCGCCGCCTGGCCGAGGTAGAGCGCGACCGCCTGCGCGATCTGGCCCGGCGCCTGGAAACCCGGCAGGCGGCGCGCCTCGACGCCGCCCTGGAACAGCGCCAGCGTCGGTGTCTGCCGCAGTCCAAGGCTGCGGAAAAGTTCTTCGCCCACGTCCTCCATCTTCACCTTCAGCAGTACCAGGCCCCTGGCGGCAGGATCGCCCGCGAACTTCTGCAGCGACATGTCCAGCATGCGGCAGGCGGGACAGTCGTCCTTGTGGAAATCCACCAGCAGCCGCGGATGCGCGGCGATGGCGGCGCGGTACTCGTCAGGCGATGCGGCGTGCAGGGTCTGCATGTTCGTGGCTCTCGATGGTATCCAGGAGGTGGTCGGTCCAGCGGCGGACCCGTTCGGCGTCGCGCCCGCCATGCGGCATCTGCTCGATCTCCAGCCGCGGCAGGCGCGTGCCGAAGAACGCGGCGATGCGCCGCACCGCGCCGCAGTAGTGCTCCTCGCCCCACTGCGTCTCGCCGGTGCCGAACACCGCGATGCGTTGCGGCTTGCCGACCGCCTCGACCAGCTCGGCGATGAAGCGCTTCATCTCCACCGGTGTGCGCCCGCCGTTGTCGGACCACGAGCCGAGCAGATACAGATCGTGGCGGGGATCGGGCCCGCCGTCGGCGAGCGTCTGCACACCGGTCTCGATCCAGCTCACCGCGTGCCCCCGTTCCGCGCAGCGCGCGCGCACCATCCGCGCGAGATCGCGCGTGTTGCCGCTGAGCGAAGAGAACGCGATCAGGATGCGCATGGGACGTCGGCCTGCCCGTAGGAGCGGCTTCAGCCGCGATGGCTGTTGCCCGCGCAACCCGGGTCGCGGCTGAAGCCGCTCCTACAGATCGTCGAAGCCGTTGTCGACATTGGTCTTCTTGTAGGACGCGTTCCGCATCTCGAAGAAATCGGTCTTGGTCTCGGTGAAGTTGTCGGCGTAGGCGCGGATCCACGGCATCACGTTGTCGGTGCTGTCGGAGTACAGCCGCTCGATCCCGAGCATCCCGGCCATCTTGTTGGCGCGGTACTTCACGTAGCGGATCATCTCGTCCACGTCGATGCCGTCGATGCCGTCGAGCACCTCGCCCGACCACTGCGTCTCGAGCTCGATCGCGTGGGCGAAGGCCTGGTGCACGTAGTCCGTCAGTTCATCGGTCTGCAGCTCGGGGTTCTCGCCGACGATGGCGCGGATCACCTCGCTGATGAACTTGGTGTGCGCCAGCTCGTCGCGGTTGATGAAACTGATGATCTTGCCGGTGCCGGCCATCCGGTTCTGCCGCACCAGGTTGTAGAAATAGGCGAAGCCGGAATAGAAGTTGATGCCTTCCAGGATCGAGGACTGGATCAGCGCGCGCAGCAGGGTCTCGGCGGTCCTCTCGCGCATGAACGCATCGTACGACTCCATGATCGGCGCATTGCGCCGCAGGATGGTCGGATGCGCGCGCGCGATCTCGAACACCCGGTTCTGGTTGGCCAGGTCGGTGATCGAGGCCAGCACATAGCTGTAGCTTTCGTTGTGGATCACTTCCTGCTGGCCGATGATCGCGGCGTTGGCGTGCGCGGCCGGGTCGGTGATGTATTCGGCGACGTTGTAGATGAAGCGCGTCTGCGGCGAGTCGAGCGTGGCGAGCAGGCCGATGATCGAATCGAACGCGTTTTTCTCGCGCGCCGAGAGCTCGCCGTACTGGCGCGCGTCGGCCTTCATGTCGACCTCGTCGGGAATCCAGAAGTTGGTCGAGAGCTCCTTGTAGGCGCGGTAGAACGACGGATACGGGATGTCGTTCCAGTTGAGGATGCCGGAAGTGCGGCCGTTGATGATCCCGGTGGAGCGGTTGGGATGGCGCGGCTCGAGGATGCGGATACGTTCGAGCGGGGTGGAGGTGAGCGGGGCAATGGTGGACATGGTGTTCCTGGAAGTTCGAGGGGCGCTCATGCGCACCGCTGTGCTGTCGTAGGCGCGGCTTTAGCCGCGATGGATGCGAACGGACATGGACGGAGTCGGCTCGGGGTCGCGGCTGAAGCCGCTCCTACGGAGGAAAGATCGCTGGGGACGAGATCCCTCACTGCGTTCGGGACGACGGCCGGCGCGTCTGCGCCTGCCGTCGTCAGCTCGAACACCATTCGCACTCGGCGATGTCGATGTCGTTGGAGCGCACGTAGTAGGTGGTCTTGAGCCCTTCGCGCCAGGCGGTCAGGTGCAGGTCGAGCAGGGTGCCGGCGCGGATGGTGCTCGGCACGTAGAAGTTGAAGCTGATGGACTGGTCGACGTGGCGCTGGCGGCGTGCGTTCTGCCGCACCGAGGCGAACTGGTCGAGCTTGTAGGCGCCCTTCTCGTAGTACGGCCAGGTCTCGAGCGAAAGCCCCGGCGCGGCGACCGGCCTGCGATAGTCCTTCTTCTCCTCGTAGTAGAACGCGGAGTAGATCGGGTCGATCGAGGCGGTGGAGCCGGCGATCTGCGCGGTCGACATGTTCGGCGCGACCGCCAGCAGCCAGCCGTTGCGCACGCCGTTGACCGCCACCTGCGCCGCCAGTTCGAGCCACGCCGGCGAGTGATAGCCGCGGTCGCGGAAATAGGCGCCGGTGTGCCAGTCGCTGCCGCTGAACACGGCGTAGGTGCCCTTCTCCTTCGCCAGCGCCATGCTCGCCTGGATGGTCAGGTAGTTGATGCGCTCGTACAGCGCGTCGCTGAAATCCTCCGCCTCCGGCGAGTTCCAGTGGATGCCCTTGAGCGCCAGCAGGTGATGCCAGCCGAACGTGCCCAGGCCGATCGCGCGGTACTTCGCGTTGGTGATCGTCGCCTGCGGCACCGGCAGGTCGTTGAGGTCGATCACGTTGTCGAGCATCCGCACCTGGATCGGGATCAGTCGCTCGAGCACGTCGGTGATCAGGTCGCCCTGTCCGGTCTGCGGCAGCACCGCGCGTCCGAGGTTGACCGAGGACAGGTTGCAGACCACGAAATCGCCGGCCTGCTTGGTGGTGACGATCTGGTTGCCGGAAATGATCTCCTGCATCAGCCTTGTGGGGCTCATGTTCTGCAGGATCTCGGTGCACAGGTTCGACGAATACACCATGCCCGCGTGCTTGTTCGGGTTCTTCCGGTTCACCTCGTCGCGGTAGAACATGAAGGGATTGCCGGTCTCCAGCTGGCTGACCATGATCCGTTTGAAGATGTCGATCGCCTTGACCGTCCTGCGCGCGATGCGCTCGTCGGCCACGACTTCCTCGTAGCGGCGGCGGAACGTGCCTTCGCCCTTCTTCTCGTCGAAGCAGTCCTGCAGGTACCAGCCCTTGACCCGCTTGACCTCGTGCGGATCGAACAGGTACCAGTCGCCGCGCCGCTCCACCGCCTCCATGAACAGGTCGGGGATGCACACCGAGGTGAACACGTCGTGCGCGCGCAGGCGCTGGTCGCCGTTGTTCAGGCGCAGGTCGAGGAAGGCCTCGATGTCGCGGTGCCAGACGTCCAGGTACACCGCGACCGCGCCCTTGCGCTGGCCCAGCTGGTCGACCGAGACGGCGGTGTTGTTGAGCTGCTTGACCCACGGCACCACGCCGCCCGAGGAATTGGGCACGCCGCGGATCGACGAACCCGACGAGCGCACGTAGCCCATGTACGCGCCCACCCCGCCGCCGCCCTTGGAGACGCGGGCGATGTCGGTGTTGGAGTCGTAGATGCCCTGCAGCGAATCGTCGACGGTGTCGATGAAGCACGACGACAGCTGGCCGCCGGTCTTGCCGGCGTTCTGCAGGGTCGGCGTGGCCACGGTCATGTACAGGTTCGACAGCGCCCAGTAGGCCTCGCCCACCAGCTGCATGCGGCGCTCGCGCCCGCCCTTGCCGGGCGTGAGCTCGTCCTGCATCAGGTACAGCGCGATCGTGAGCCAGCGTTCCTGCGGCAGCTCGTAGACCGCGCGCGAGGTGTCGGTGGCCAGGTAACGCGTGGCCAGCAGGTACAGGCCGTTGTAGGCGAACAGCTTGTCGCGCTCGGGGTCGATCATGCGCCCGGCTTCCTGCAGCTCCTCCTTCGAGTACGCGCGCAGGATGTCGTTGGAATAGACGTTGCGGTCGGCCAGCGATTCCTGCAGGCCCACGTAGGAGCCGTACTTCTCCCCGGCATCGTAGAAGCGGTTGCGGCTGGCGCGCTTGTACAACCGGTGCAGGTAGATCCGCGCGGCGAACATCTCCCACTCGGGCGCGGCCACGTCGACCCGGGCCTCGGCCTCGCGGATCAGGTGGTCGACCAGGTCGTCGGCGTTCACCACGTCCTTGCGCTCGACGAAGCCGAACACGCTGCGCTTGTAGTCGACGATGTCGAGCTGCGGGAATTCGGCGTGGACGCGGTCGATGCTGCGCTCCAGTCGTGCACGTTCGTAGGGAATCCGGCGGTTGCCGGCTTCCTTGGTGATCCAGGTGGCGACGTCCTGCGTGCCGACGGGCGTGGTGGGCAGGTCGGTGGTGCGGGGCGCCGGGATGGCGTCGTCGCCCTCGGCCGCGTGCGCGGCAGCGCCGGCAACCGGCGGGGTTGCCCGGGCGGTGTTCGTCGTCGCGCCCGTGGCGACGGGTGCGCTGGCCGGCACGGCGGCCGGGGTGTCGTTGTCGTTGTTGTTCAATGCGTCCTCCACGCGTCGCGCACACGTCCGCCAGTCCCGCGCAGGCGGCGGGGCCCGGATCGACAGAATGGAAAGGCGGCGTCGCAAAAGCGCGGACTGCGCGGAAACGCGTCCCGACCCTGCGTCGCCAGCCCTCTCCCCCCGGAGATCCCGCGGCCGGCACCGCGCGGCGTGCAGGCGCGCGGCTGTCGGCAGGTCTTCGGACTCACGGGCACGGAAGCAGCGCTTCCACCTCCCCCGCCGCTTCCCGGAGCGTGGCTCCAGTGCTGGTGGCGGGTTCGTTCCCGATTACCGCTGCGGGGCAGTGCCGGAGTGGCCGCCGACCTTGCGGACGGGGCGTCACCGGCTTCCCTTTTCATCCCCGCGACCCTTGGCCGGGGGAACCGACGGCCACAACATAGTGTGGTGTCGCCGAATCGTCAACACGAAATCTTGTGGAACACCCCGTGCATCTGTTCCACAGCGCCGCGCTCCGGCCGTGCCGCCAAGCGGCGTGGCCCGTCCCGTTCCGCGCGGGCGGGAGCGGCGCCCGCGCACCGGAACCGGCCGGGCCGGGCGCGGTCGCCCTGCCGGGTCAGGCCTGGGTGGGCTTGGCCGCCAGCGGATAGCCGCTGAACGGCTTGACCGCGTCCATCAGGAACTGGGAGACGATCTTCTCCACCCCGTAGTTACCGCCGAGCAGGGCGCGCGCGATGTCCTTCCACTCGTGCACGTCGTTGACGATGACGCGCATCATGTAGTCGTAGTCGCCACTGATCCGGAAGGCCTCCACCACTTCCGGCATCTGCATGATCCGCGCGTCGAAGTCGTCGAACTCGTGCAGGACATGGCGCTTGAACGCCACCTGCGCGATCACGATCGTCGCCGAGCGGATGCGGTCGACCGCGACATGCGCGCGGTAGCCACTGATCAGTCCGCGAGTCTCCAGCGCCCGCACCCGGCTCAGGCAGGCGCTGGGCGAGAGCGCGACGCGGCCCGCCAGCGCGTGGTTGGTGATCCGCGCGTCCTGCTGCAGCACGTTGAGGATCTTCAGGTCGATGCGGTCGAGCTTGCGGGAGGCCATCGCATTGCGCCGGGACGTGGGTCGTTCCCAGTGTAGGTGCAGGCGGCCGGCACCGGCATGCGCCGTGAAGGCGCGCCGCAGATTCTGCAGATTTCGTGCGCACGGTCTGGACATCCTGCGCTTTTTGCAGCGGCATGGCGCAGGAACCTCGCGCACGATCCCGGGAAACGCTTTGTTTTCATGCGCTTGGATCGCTCGGGCCGCGCCGTGGGAGCTGTGGACGCCGCGCCGCGGATGCGCGCTAGATGAAAGAGAACCGGTCTGCCTCCGCAGCCAGCCGCGTCGATCCGCGGGCCTCGCGACCCGACTCCGCCACGTCCCAGCCAGGAGAAACCCATGCGCCAACCGTCGCCCCACCCGCTGTGCCTGCCCATCCGCATCGCGCTTTGCGGCCTGCTCGCCACCGGCACGGCATGGGCGCAGGACGCTGCGGATACCCAGGCCCCCGACGCGCAGACCCTCGACCGCGTGATCGTGACCGCCAGCAAGCGCGAGCAGTCGGTGCGCGAGGTGGCCGGTTCGGTGTCCGCGGTGACCAGCCAGCAGTTGCAGGACCTCGGCGCCCAGGGCCTGGCCGACTACATCCAGAAGACGCCCGGCGTGGTGTTCAACAGCTACCAGCCGGGCGTCTCGCACGTGGTGGTGCGCGGCATCGCGACCAGCGCCGGCAACCCGCAGGGCCAGCCGACCACCGGCTACTTCCTCAACGACGTGCCGCTGGTCGAACCGGGCTGGACGATCGCCGTCCCCGACATCGACGCCTTCGATCTCAACCGGGTCGAAGTGCTGCGCGGACCGCAGGGCTCGCTGTTCGGCTCGGCCTCGATGGGCGGGGCGGTCAACTACATCGCCAACACCGCCGACAGTGCCGGGTTCGACGCCGCGGTTGAGGCCGGAGTGTCCGCCACCCGCAACGCCGACGCCGGGTATTCGGTCAAGGGCATGGTCAACCTGCCGCTCAAGCAGGACGTGTTCGCGATCCGCGCCGTGGCCCAGTTCCGCGACGATCCCGGCTACATCGACAACCTCGGGACCGGCCGCGACGGCGCCAACGACGTGGCCGTCTCCGGTGGCCGCGTGTCGGCGGTGCTGACGCCGACCGATCGCACCACGCTGACCTGGCTGAGCCTGTTCCAGCGGATCGATGCCGACGACAACGCCTATCGCAACCCGGAGCTGGGCGACCTGGTGCGCTACACCACCACGCCCGAGTTCACCGAGACCGACGTCGCCGTGCACAGCCTGCGCCTGGACCAGGCGCTCGGCTGGGGCACCCTGACCGCGCTGGCGTCGCGCCAGGACAAGTCGCAGGACTGGCGCTTCGACCTGAGCCCCTACCTGGACTACTACAACGGCGCCGTCGGCACCGACGTGGACGGCCCGCTGTACGTCAACAGCGGCGGCGAGAGCACCGGCGACAGCTTCGAGCTGCGGCTGGCGTCGGACAGCGGCGGGCGCTTCGAGTGGCTGGTCGGCGCGATGCTGTTCGACACCGACAAGGACCTGTACGAACAGCTCGGCGCCCCCGGCATGGCGGCCGCGCTCGACGCCTCCACCGACCCGCGCTTCGGCCCCGGGACCGGCGCGGTGGTGTCGCCGGACGGTGAGGTGTTCAATGCGTTCTACAGCCGGGTGACCGGTCACGAGAAGGCGCTGTTCGGCGAGGCGTCGATCCACTTCGACCCGCGCTGGACCCTGACCCTGGGCGGGCGCCTGTTCGAGACCCGGGTGCGGGAACGCAGCACCACCGTGGGCGTCGACGTCTATCCGCTGCCCTCGCTGCAGACCGCGGACATCGAGACCGAGGAGAGCGGCTTCAACCCAAAGGTTTCTTTGAGCTACCGGCCGCACGATCGCTTCATGGTCTATGCGCTGCGCTCGGAAGGCTTCCGCTTCGGCGTGCCGAACAATTCTTCGGTGACCGTGCATCCGATCCCGGACGGTTCGCGCAGCGACGAGCTGGTCAACTACGAACTCGGCTTCCGCAGCGACCTGGCCGGCGGCCGCCTGCTGCTGGATGCGACGGTGTTCTACATCGACTGGAGCGACATCCAGCTGCGGCTGCAGACGCCCGAGCCGGTGGTCAACTACGCCGGCAACGGCGGCAAGGCCTCGAGCAAGGGCGTCGAGGTGTCGGCGCAGTGGCGGCCCTCGCGCGCGTTCGACTGGACCAGCAGCGTGACTTGGCAGCGCGCCCGGCTCGAGGAGGATGTGTTCATCCTCTGGTACGGCACCGCGCCTCGCGGTTCGCGCCTGCCCGGTTCGGCGGACTGGTCGATCGGCAACCAGCTGGCCTGGCGTTTCGAAGGCGCGCGCGCACCGACGCTGATGCTCTCGCACACCTACCTGTCCGAAGGCATCAGCGATCTCAATTCGGCGGTGCCGGGGGTGACGCCGAACGAACAGGGCGACTACCACCTGTTCGATGCGCGCTTCCGGTTGAGCTTCGGCAGTACCGACCTGACCCTGTTCGGCAGCAACCTGACCGACGAGCGCGGCGTCACCCGCGCGGCCCCGGAAGCCTACGGTCTCGGCCAGGGCATCGTGCGCCCGCGCACCTTCGGCGTCAGCCTGCACTGGCGCTACTGAGCGATGCAGCAGGAGCGACGCGTGCAGGCGCGGCCGACGCCTGCCGGCATCACCCTGGCCGAAGCCCTCGCGCTCGGGCGGCTCGATGCGCATGCACAGGCCGCCCTGGTGGCCAGGGGCGGGATCGATGCGCGTAGCCTGGTCGAGGCCGCGTGCCTGCGCGCAGAACACCTCGATCCGGCACTGCAGGCATTGAGCCATCGCGGTTTCGCTGGCGCGTGCGTGCGTGCGCAGGCACTCGATGCAGAGCCGTCGCGCCGGCCGTTCGCGGGCGTGCCCTGGCTGGCGAAGGATTCGCTGGACGTGCCGGGCATGCCTTCACGTGGCGGCTCGCGCAGTCGCGGCGATGCGCCGGCGCTGCGCGCTCCGCCTTACGTGCAGCGGCTCGATGCGCAGGGCCTGGTGGCGATCGGCAAGAGCGCGATGCCCGAGTTCGGGTTGATGCCGTCGACCGAGCCGCTGTCCGGCCCGGTGACGCGCAACCCGTGGTCGCCCGCGCATTCGCCCGGCGGCTCCAGCGGCGGCGCGGCGGCGGCGGTCGCCGCCGGCATCGTGCCCCTGGCGCATGGCAGCGACGGCGCCGGCTCGATCCGCATGCCGGCGGCCTGTTGCGGCGTCGTCGGACTCAAGCCCGGCCGTGGCGCGGTGGTGCAGGCGCGCGCGCGGCATGCGATCGAGGACCTGCTGGTATCCGACGTGCTGCTCTCGCGCAGCGTCCGCGACACCGCCTGGGCGTTCGCCGCCACCCATCCCGACGCCTCGCGTGCGCCGGTGCGCGGTGCCGACCCGCGCCGGCTGCGCATCGCCGTGGTGGCGCCGAACCTGCGCGACCAGGCGCCGCATCCGGACGTCGCCGACGCGCTGCGCCACGCCGCCGACCTGTGCGTATCGCTCGGCCACCACGTCGAGCCCGCGCGCTGGCCGTTCGACGGCGAGGCGGTCGATGCGACGCTCAAGACCCTGTGGTCGCGCCTGGCGGCCGATGCGGTCGAGCTGGCGGCCGCGGGCGGCGGCAGCGACGCCGTGCAGCGGCTCGAACCGTGGACGCGCGAGCTCGCACACTGGCACCACGCCCATTGCGGCGTCGACGCGCTGGAACGGGCCTGGGCCGGGGTGGCCGAACTACCGGGCCGCTTCGCGCGCATGCACGAGCGCTTCGATCTGGTCTTGTCGCCGGTCGTGCGCGCGCCGCCGCCTTTGCTGGGACAGCTGGCGCCGGACCGTGACTTCGACACGCTGTTCGAGGCGCTGTTCGACTGGATGTCCTACACGCCGGTCCAGAACCTCGCGGGCACGCCGGCGATCGCGCTGCCGCTGTCGCGCAATGCGCAGGGCCTGCCCGTGGGCGTGCAGTTCGCATCCGACCGCGGTCGCGAGGACGTGCTGCTGGCCTTGGCCTGGGAGCTGGAATCGACGGTGGACTGGGCGAACGCGTGGCCGCCACGGTCCGCCGGATCCGGTGCAGACTCGACGGGATGAAAACAGGCGCACGCGCAATGAACAGCCGACGCGGCTTCCTGGCAGGCAGCGCGAGTGCCATCGCCGCGCTCGCGTTGCGCCCCTGGCGCGCGCTCGCCGGCGCCGCACGCTGGCCGCTGCCGCCGCAGCCGCCGCGGATCCCGACGCGGGTCGGCCGCTTCGGCCACGCGCGCATCGACGACTATGCCTGGCTGCGACCGAAGGACTGGCTGGCCGTGCTGCGCGAGCCCTCCTCGCTCGACGCGCCGATCAGGGCCGCGGTCGAGGCCGAGAACCGCTACGCCGACGCGATGCTCGCACCCACCCAGCGCTTGCAGGATGTGCTGGCCGCGCGCATCGCCGAGCTCGAACCGCTGGACCAGGCGCGCCTGGAGGTGCGTGCCGGCGACCATTTCTACTCCACGCGCCGCGCCGAAGGCAGCGAGTACGCCGCCCACCTGCGACGCCCGGTGTCGGGCGGGCCCGAACAGGTGCTGCTCGATCCGAACCTCGAATCGGCCGGTGGCGCGTACTACGCGCTGCACTGGAGCGAACCGGTGCGCAGCCACGACGGTCGCCTGTTCGCCTGGTCGGAGGATCGCGTCGGCTCGGGCCAGTACACGATCCGCGTGCGCGAGATCGACAGCGGCCGCATGGTGACCGAGGTTGCGAGCGCCTACGGCACGTTCGCGCTGTCGCCCGACGGCCGCTGGCTGTTCTGGGTGGGCCGCGACGCGGTCGGCCGCGCCGCGAGCATCCATCGCCGCGACCTGGCGAGCGGGCGCGACGCGCTGCTCTACGAGGAGCCCGACGCGGGCTTCTTCCTGCTCATGCGCACCACCGCGTCGGGACGCTACGTGGTGATGCGCAGCTACAACGGCGCGCAGTCCGAAGTTCGGCTGGTGTCGATGGACGCGCCGGAGTCGGCGCCGGTGCTGGTCGAGGCGCGGGCGCCCGGCCTGAACTACGACGTCGACGACTGGAACGGCCGGCTGCTGGTGCTCACCGATGCCGACGGTGCGGTCGACTTCAAGTTGATGCAGGCCGACATCGCCGCCCCCGGCAAGGCGCACTGGCAGCCGCTGGTCAAGCACCAGGCCGGTCGCCTGATCACCGCGATCCACCCCTTCCGCGATGCGCTGGTGCGCGAGGAGTGGCGCGATGCGCACCATCGCCTGGTGCTGATGCGGCGTGACGGTGGCGAACGCGAGATCGCGTTCGACGAGCCGGCCTACGCGCTGCGCGTGCCGGTGGCCCAGGCCTGGGATGCCGATGCGCTGGTGTTCGGCTACCAGTCGCCGCGCCTGCCGGAGGCCGCGCGCCGGCTGTCGCTGGGCGATGGCGTGGTGGAGACCTCGGCGCACGCGACCGTCGCCGCCTACGATCCCGCGCGCTACGAGGTCCGCCGCCTGTCCGCGCGCGCCGGGGATGGCGCCGAAGTGCCGATCACCGTGCTGATGCGCAAGGGTGCCGCCCTGGATGGAAGCGCCCCGCTGCTGCTGTATGCGTACGGGTCCTATGGCGCCTCGGTCGAGGCGCGCTTCCAGCCTTCGAGCATCGCGCTCGTCGACCAGGGCTGGGTCTACGCGATCGCGCACGTACGCGGTGGCGCCGAGAAGGGCACCCACTGGTGGCGGTCGGTGCTCACACGCCGCAAGCGCACCACGTTCACCGATTTCATCGCCTGCGCCGAGCACCTCGTCGCGCAGGACTACACGGCGCCGCGGCGCATCGTGGTGCGCGGTATGTCCGCCGGCGGGCTGCTCGCCGGCGCGGTCTACGCCATGCGGCCCGGGCTGTGGGGCGGCGTGATCGCCGAGGTGCCGTTCGTCGACCCGCTCAACACCATGGAGCACTTCGACAGCCATCCGCTGGGCGTGGGCGCGATTCCGATCTGGGGCGACCCCCGCATCCCCGAAGATCACGCCGCGATGCAGGCCTGGGCGCCCTACGAACAGCTCGGGCCGGCGGCGTATCCGGCCCTGCTGGCGACCGGCAGCGTCGCCGACGAGCGCGTCGGCTTCTACGAGCCGCTGAAGTTCGCGGTCAAGGCGCGCGCGCTGACCACCGCCGCGCGGCCGATCATGGTCCGCATCGCGATGGCGTCGGGACATGCCGGCGACAGCGGCGCGAGCGCTGCCCGTGCGCAGGAAGCGCGGCTGTACGCCTTCGCGAGCTGGGCGGCGGACGACCGCTGGGGCACCGTGCCGCAGCGGCCCGGCGACGACTGAGCGCCACCGCGGTCCTGGGTGCTGGCCTGAACGCGACGGCACGCGACCCTCGCGACGTGGGGCGTCGTTCGGCGATCGCCAACGGCATCTACGGCCAGGGCCGGCAGCTCGTCGCCACGGTCACCCGGCGGCTGCGAACACGGCTGCCGGCACGGCGCTCACGTCTCGCGCTGGCCACGCATCCAGGCGGTGAGTGCGTCGTCTTCGTGCCGGGCCAGGATCTCCTCGAACGTCCCCGGGGTCTCGTCCTGGCCCAGCTTGAACGTGGCATGCGCCTGTTCGACGTGGGCGCGGAATGCGACGATCTGCTCACGCAGCAGTTCGTAGCGCGCGCCCAGGCGCGAGACCGTCCACGGGTCGGGCCGCCCGGCCTCGAGGTGCGCGGCCAGACGTTCGAGCGCGGCGTCGGTTTCGCCCGGCACGAATTGGATCCGGGCCTCGAAGCGGGCCACCGCATAGTTCCAGGTCG
Source organism: Luteimonas saliphila (assembly GCF_016774335.1). Classification (GTDB taxonomy): domain Bacteria; phylum Pseudomonadota; class Gammaproteobacteria; order Xanthomonadales; family Xanthomonadaceae; genus Luteimonas; species Luteimonas saliphila. The sequence continues at coordinate 104,131 of NZ_JAETWA010000046.1, forward strand.
GGCCCCAGTCCGGCTTCGAGACCAGCCGTGGCGCGATGTAGCCCTGCGGCCCCTGGAACAGCAACAACGCGCGCGGCGCGGCCTGCAGGGCCGAGTGCAGTGGATTGCGGCGCGCAAGGTGGCCGAACAGCGACACGATGCGGCCATCGCCGCCGCATTCGGCGAGCAGCGGCAGCGGCGTCGCGGGGACGTCGACGTCGCGCGGCACGACCCACGCCAGCGGGTAGGCGTCGACCAGCGCGCGCACGTCGCCCGGGTTGCGTGGATCGTACGGCGACGTCATGGCGCCGACAGTCTCGTCTTCAGCCAGTGGGCGGCATCGTCCAGCGCGCGGCTGGCGAGGTCGGAGATCGACATCGCCTCCAGGAAGCTGTGGGTCGCGCCGGGGTACACGCGCGTCTCGGTCGCGACGCCGGCATCTTGCAGCGCGGCGGCCATGCGGTGGTTGCCGTCGGCGAGGATGTCGCATTCGGCGATCGCCAGAAACGCCGGCGGAAGTCCGCGCAGGTCGGCCAGCAGCGGCATCGCCAGGGGATCGGCGCGATCGCGGTCGCTGCGCAGGTAGTTGCCCCAGAAGCGGTGCATCTCCGCCGCTTCGAGCATGTAGGCCGGGCCGTCGTAGCGCTCCCACGACGCCGAGTGGCGGTCGGTGTACACGCCATAGTTGAGCACCATCGCCGACAGCAGCGGTTGGCCGGCTGCGCGCAGCCGCAGCTGGCTGGCGATCGCCAGGTTGGCGCCGGCCGAATCGCCTCCGATCGCGAGCCGCGAAGCGTCGATGCCGTGCGCCGCGTCATGCGCGCGCAGCCAGTCGAGCACGTCGACGGTCTCGTCGAGCGCACGCGGGAACTTCGCCTCCGGCGACAGGCTGTAGTCCACGGCGACCACCGTCACGCCGGCGCGCGCGGCATACTCGCGCATCAGCCGGTCGTGGGTGTCGATGTCGAACATCGTCCAGCCGCCGCCGTGCAGGTACACCAGGGTCGGGGAGGGCGCCGCCGGCACCGCCGGTTTCAGGATGCGGATGCGGGTGAGCAACGCGCCGACCCGGAGCTCCTCGGTGGCGGCCATGGCGGGTCCGCCGCGGCCCCACTGCTCGCGCACCTGCGCGGCGATCCGGCGGGCCTCCGGCAGCGGCAGCGAGGACAATCCGGGGAACGCGGCGTAGCCGGCGTTCATCCGCTGCAGGAACCGGCGGATCTGCGGGTCGACGTCGTCCTGCCCCGACGCGCGGTCCTGTCCGCTCGCGTTGTCCATGGCCTCTCCCTTCGAGCGCATACGGTAGCGCCGCGGCCGCGAAACCGGCTGGCCGGGACAGGCCGAAGACTCTCGTGGTCGGGCCAGATGGCACCGTACCGCCCGTGCGACCTTGCGCGACCCGCGCGATTGGAGTGTGATCGATGCGGCATCCAGGGGCACGACGCGGCAGGCGATGAAGCACAGTCAGGACTATCCGCTGAAGGCCAGGCCGATGATCGGACTCGAGGACGAGTACCCGGCCGGCTTCGTCGATCCCGGTCATTGCCATGCGCACGCGCAGTTCCTGTACGCCTGCGCCGGGGTGATGTCGGTGGTCACGCCGCGCACCAGCCTCGTGATCCCGCCGCAGCGCGCGGTCTGGCTTCCTGCCGGGATGATGCACGAGGTGTCCTGCCGCGGCGCGGTGTCCCTGCGCACGCTGTACATCGATCCCACGCACGATGCCGATCCTGACAGCTGCCGCGTGCTGGAAGTGTCCGACTTCCTGAAGGCGCTGGTGCTGGAAGTGGTGAAGTTCCCGACCGAGTACGACCTCGAAGGCCGCGAAGGCCGGATCGTCGCGCTGCTGCTTGACGAGATCCGCAGGATGCCGAACGCGCCCTACCACGTGCCGATGCCGTCCGACCTGCGGCTGGTACGCGTGTGCCAGGCGATCATCGCCAATCCGGCCGACCAGCGCGACATCGACGCATGGTCGTCGCTGATCGGCATGAGCCGCCGCACCTTCACCCGCGCGTTCAAGCAGGAACTGGGCATGGGCTTCGCCCTCTGGCGGCAGCAGGCGCGGCTGATGGAGGCGGTGTCGCTGCTCGCTGCCGGCCGGTCGATCACCTCGGTGGCCCTGGACGTGGGCTACGAGAGCCCCAGCGCGTTCACCGCGATGTTCCATCGCGCCTTCGGCGAGCCGCCCAGCGTCTACGTGTCGCGCTGAGCGGCGGCACCGGACCCGGCCGGGTGCGACGCCGGAGGAACGCCGCCACGAATCCCGCGCCTCAGCGCCGCCGCTCGCCGAAGCGTCCGGCCATCGCGCGCAGTTCCTCCGGCGTCAGGCGGCCGTCGCCGTCGGTATCGAGCGTGTCGAAATTCTTGTAGATGCGCGGCAGGCCGGCCTCGGCCTCGGCCCGGTCGATGACGCCGTCGCCGTTGCGGTCGGCCGCCTGCCAGCGTTCCAGGATCTTCTGCCGTTGTGCGTCGCTCAGCTGGCGCTGGGCGCAGGCGGACGAGGAGAGGGCGGCGAGCGCGAGGGCGGTCGCCAACAGGATGGACATGCGCATGGAAGTTTCTCTGGTTGCGTTGAAAGGAAAGAGCGTCGCGGACGGCGTGGGGCCAGCGCTCGGGGGAGGAGCACCGTCCGCGACGCGAGGAGAACTCAGCGGCCGCGGCAGGCGATGGCGTCGCCTGCGGCACTGGTGCAGGTCGCCGTGCGGACCACCACGCCGTCGCCGATGGTGGTCGTGGCGTCGTACCGGTTGCCGTTGGCGCCGGTGGCCTGGGTGCTGCGGCTGCCATCGACGTGGCCGTCGGCATCGCGCGCGATGCTGCCCGAGGTGTGGGCGCTGCCGCCGTTGCGACCGTGCACGTAGGCGCTGCCCTGGCGGCCGGCACTGCCGTCGGCATTGCGATGGAAGCTGCCGCGGCGCGCGGCTTCGCCGCCGTGGGCGCCGTACACGACACGCGCGCTGCGCCCGGCGACGTTGCGGTCGCCGTCGCCGGCGATGCCGCGACGCAGCGCGGTCACGCCCGCGTCGCCGCTGGCCACGAGTCGGCCTCGCGCGTAACCGCCGTGCCCGTCGGTGCCTGCCGCACGGGTCGCGGCGATCCGGCCGCCGTCGGCGCCGTGGGCGACGACGCGTCCGCGCACGCGTTCGGCCGACGCCCCGGGGACGATGCCGGCGATCGCGCCGAACATCGTCAGCGCGGCCAGCAGGATCGGGGTCTTGTTCATGGCGTACTCCTGTCTCGGGGGAGCGGTGCGCTGCGCACCGCGTGCCGTCATCCTCGCCAGCCGGCGCCGGCCGGGTGTGTCGTCTTTGCGAGCGGATGTGTCGCCGTCGCGGCATCGAAACATCCGCTTACAGTTCGGCCGCGGCGGCGTGTTTGCGGGGGCGCTGCCGGCCGGCGATAGTGCGCCGCATGGTCGAAGACGCCCCCCGGATCCTGCTGGTCGACGACGACGAGCGCCTGCGCGAGCTGCTGCTGCGCTACCTGCAGACGCAGGGATTCGAGGCGCGCGGCGCCGGCAACGGCATGCAGATGCGCCAGGCGCTGGCCCGCGGCCACTACGACCTGATCGTGCTCGACCTGATGCTGCCCGGCGAGGACGGGCTGGACATCTGCCGGCGCCTGCGCGGCCAGGGCGATACCACGCCGATCGTGATGCTGACCGCGAAGGGCGACGAGATCGACCGCATCGTCGGGCTCGAGATCGGCGCCGACGACTACCTGCCCAAGCCGGTCAATCCGCGCGAACTGCTGGCGCGGATCCGCGCGGTGCTGCGGCGCGCACCGGGCGTGATGGCGGGCGCGCCGCAGCCCGATGGCGGGCAGGTCGTGTTCGGACGATTCCAGCTGGACCTGGCCACGCGCGAGTTGCGCCGCGAAGGCGAACCGCTGCGGATCACCTCCGGCGAGTTCGCCGTGCTCGCGGTGCTGGTGCGGCATGCGCGGCAACCGCTGAGCCGCGACCGGCTGATGAGCCTGGCGCGCGGCCGCGAACACGATGCGTTCGAGCGCAGCATCGATGTCGCCATCGCCCGCCTGCGCAAGCTGATCGAGGACGACCCGAAGCAGCCGCGGATCCTGCAGACGGTGTGGGGCGTGGGCTACGTGTTCGTGCCGCCGGAGGCGCCATGAACGCACCACGCTCGGTGTTCGCGCAACTGGCGCTGGTGATCGCGCTGGTGCTCGCCGGCGCGGCGACCTTGGCGCTGCTCCTGGGCCGCGAGTTCGCCGCGCGCCCGGCCACCGCGCAGCTGCTGCGCAATGTCGACGGCCTCGCCGACGCCGTGGAAGCGCTGGCCCGCGACGGCCGCCGCACGCAGGCGCTGCAACGGCTGAGCGCCGCCGGCATCGAACTGCGCGAGGACGCGCCCGCCGCGGTGCGCACGCGGCCGCTGGCGGTGATGCGCCGGTTCGAGGCGCGCGCGCGCGCGGTGCTGGGTCCGGAGCGCGACCTGCGCCTGGGCGACGGCGACGCCGGCAACGTGCTGTGGCTGCGGCTGGAGCTGTCGCCGCCGGTCTGGGTGGCGTTGGTGCACGATCGGCGCGGCGCCGGCGTGCGCCGGTTCTCGGCGTTGATGCTGGCAGGCTGCGTGCTGCTGGTCTGGGCCGCGGCCGCCCACTTCGCGCGGCGGCTGGTGCAGCCGTTGCGGCGACTGGCGGATGCGGCGCCGGCGCTGGTGCGCGGCGAGGATGCCGTGCCCGCGCTCGGGCCCGCGCCGGCAGAGGTGGTCGAACTCGCGCGCTCGCTCGGAGAGGCGAACCGCGAGGTGCGCGAGGCGGCGGAGGAGCGCATGGTGATGCTGGCCGGCATATCGCACGACCTGCGCACGCCGCTGACCCGGCTGCAGTACGCGCTGGCGCTGGTGCCGGACACCGATCGCGAGCTGCAGGCGGGCATGTACCGCGACATCGCCGAGATCGACGCGATCCTGTCGCAGTTCATCGCCTATGCGCGCGACGGTCGCGACGAGAACGTGGAGCTGGTCGACCTCGTGCAGGTCTGCCGCAACGCGCTGGCCGCCGGCGAGGGCGAGTGGGCGGTCGACCTGCCGGACTCGGCGCCGATCCACGGGCGGCCCATGGTGCTGCTGCGCGCGGTCGAGAACCTGGTGGTGAACGCCGGCCGCCACGGCGCGCCACCGCTGTCGCTGTCGCTGTCGCGCGACGGCGACGCCTGGTGCGTCGAGGTGGCCGATGCCGGCCCCGGCATTCCGGACGAACAGGTGCAGCGCGTGCAGCGGCCGTTCGTGCACGGCGATCGCGGCGGTTCCGGCCTGGGCCTGGCGATCGTCGCGCGCGTGGCGCGCCAGCACCACGGCGAACTGCGCCTGCTGTCGCAGGCCCCGCGCGGCCTGCGCGCGCAGATGCGCCTGCGCGGCGCCTGATCCCTCTCGACACTTGCAAGAAACTCCGATGAGACCCTCCCTGCCACTGGTCATCGCCGTCCTCGCCGCCGGGCTCGCGATGCTGGCCTCGGCCTGCGTACCCGTGGTCGCGCAGGGGTTTCGCGAACGGTTGCAGCGCGCGCGCGAAGCCTCGCTGCGTCCGGCCGCGCAGCCGCCGGCGTTGCCCGCGGGTGCGCGCCGGGTCGCCGACCTGGCGTACGGCGATGATCCGCGCCAGACCTTCGATGCCTACCTCCCGGCGCAGGCGCGCGGCGCGCCGGTCCTGCTGTTCGTGCACGGCGGCGGCTGGGCCCACGGCAACAAGGACAACCCCGGCAACATCCCGGACAAGGCCGGGTACTGGCTGCCGAAGGGCTACGTACTCGTCTCCACCAACTACCGCATGCGACCCGACACCACGCCGCTGGACCAGGCGCGCGACATCGCCCGCGCGCTGGCGGCGGTGCAGCGGCATGCGCCCGACTGGAACGCGGATCCTGCGCGCGTGGTGCTGATGGGCCATTCGGCGGGCGCGCACTTGGCGGCGCTGGTGGCGGCATCGCCCACGCTGTGGCGGCAAGCCGGTGCGTCGCGTCCGCTCGGCGTGGTGTCGCTAGACAGCGGCGCGCTGGACGTGCCGGACCTGATGCGACGCCCGCGCATCCCGCAGCTCTACCATCGCGCCTTCGGCGACGACCCCGACGACTGGATCGCCGCCTCCCCGCACCACCAGCTCACGCGCGAGGGCTCGCCGATGCTGCTGGTCTGCTCCACGCGCAGGCCCGATGCCTGCCCGCAGGGGCGGGCGATGCAGCAGAAAGCGTCGGCGCTGGGCGTGCGCATCGAGGTACTCGAGCAGGATCTCTCGCACGGCGAGGTCAACCGCCTGCTCGGCACGCGCTCGGACTACACCGAGGCGGTGGACCGGTTCATCCGGTCGCTGCCCGACTGACGTCCGGAACGTGGATTGCGACCGGCGGCGGGCGCGGGCGTGGGACGTGGCGGAATCCCTGCGTCGCCCGGGTAAGGCGAAGCCGCACCCGGGATGGGGCGCGGCGAGTGTGCCCGGACCCGGATGCGCCCTGCGGGCTTATCCGGGCTACGTGGTGGAATCCGGCGTCGCCCGGGCAAGGCGAAGCCGGACCCGGGATGGGGCGCGACGGGTGTGCCCGGACCCCGGATGCGCCCTGCGGGCTTATCCGGGCTACGTGGTGGAATCCGGCGTGCCCGGGCAAGGCGAAGCCGCACCCGGGATGGGGCGCGGCGGGTGTGCCCGGACCCCGGATGCGCCCTGCGGGCTTATCCGGGCTACGTGGTGGAATCCGGCGTGCCCGGGCAAGGCGAAGCCGCACCGGGAATGGGGCGCGACGGGCAGGCGCCTGTCCGGCGTCGCATGGCCGCGGCGCGGCCGGGTCTGTCATCCTTGCGTCGCAAATCCGGTCATGCGCCCTGTTGTCCTTGTCCCCCGCCCCGCCCCCGTCCGCTTTCCGTTTCGGCGCGTTCGAGCTCGACCTCGCGCGGCGTGAACTGCGCCGCGACGGTGCGACAGTGGACATGCCGGTGCGAATCTTCGAGTGCCTGGAATGCCTGGTCCTGCACCGGGACCGTGCCGTGGGCCGGGACGAGCTGCTGCAGGCGGTGTTCCACCGGACCGATGTCAGCGACGGCCAGCTGGCGCAGGTGATCCTGCGTGCGCGGCGTTGCGTCGACGACGACGGACATGCCCAGCACACGATCGGCACGGTGCCGCGTTTCGGCTTCCGCTGGATGGCGGCGACGCGTGCGGTCGAAGGCAGCGCGGATGCATCGGCGCCGGTGCCGGCTGAAGGGGACGAGGGCGCTGTCCCGCACGCGCATGCCGAGAAGAACGACAGCCTCGTCCCGCACGCGGACGACGCGATACAGACCCTGCAGCAGGAAGCCGGGGCCGCGCGGATGTCCCATGGCGCACCCGCGACGGGGGCAGGCCAGGTGGCGCAGGCCGGTCGCAAGCGCTGGATCGCGGCCGCCGCCATGGCGGTGGTGCTCGTCGCGGCGATGCTGACGTGGCTGCTGCGGCTGGAGTCCGTGTCCGCGCCCATCGCGTCCGCACCGGAAGCGGACGCCGTCACCATGATCCTGCCGCTGGCGATCGGGGACGGCGAGGACATCGCCTGGGCGCGGCTGGGACTGATGGACTACGTCGCCGATCGCATGCGCACGGCCGGACTCTCGGTGCCGCCGAGCGAAAGCACCCTGTCGCTGCTGGGCAACGCGGATGCGGAGCGCAGCGGCGACGACCTGCCCCGCCACCTCTCCGCGGCGACCGTGGTGACCGGCGCGGTCGAGCGCGCCGGCGACGGATGGCGCCTGCGCCTCGAAGCCGAGGGCGCCGACGGCGTGCGGCTCGAGGCCGAGGCCGAGGCCGCCGACCTGCTGTCCGCGGCGGCACTGGCGTGCGATCGCCTGCTGGCGGCGCTGGGACATGCCGCCCCGGGCGGCGGGGACGGCGTCGAACTGGCGCTCGAAGAACGTCTGCAGCGCGTCCGCGCCGCGTTCCTGGCCAACGAGCTGGCCACCGCGCGACGCATCCTCGAGGACGCCCCGCCCTCGCAGCTGTCGCAGCCGCAGCTGCGCTTCCGGCTGGCCCAGGTCGACTACCGCGCCGGCGAGCTGGACGCGGCCGAACGCGCGATCGACGCGCTGCTGCGCGACCCCGAGGCCGCGCGCGATCCGCTGTTCCGTGCGCGACTGCTGTCCTACCGCGGCGGGGCGCGGATCCGCCGCAACGCACTGCACGAAGCCGAACGCGATTTCAACCAGGCGGCCTCGGCCCTGGCCGGTCGCGAAGGCGACCTCGAGCACGGCAGCGTGCTGATGGGCCGCGCGGTGACGCGCGCCGCGCTCGGGCGCGAGGACGAGGCGATCGCCGATTTCGGCGCGGCGCGGATCCGGCTGCAGCGCGCCGGCGACCGCCTCGCCGTGGCGCGGGTCGACGCCAACCTGGGCGCGCTGGAACTCGGGCGCGGCCGCCCGGCGCAGGCGCTGGAGTACCTGGGCAACGCGCTCGCGGTCTTCGAGGGCTCGTCCGCGATGAACGAGCTGCAGGTCACGCGCTCGGCGATGTCCGCGGCGCACCTGTTGCGGCTGGATGCTGCGGCCGCGCTGGCGGTCAGCGACGAGGTGCAGGCCCTGCTGCCGCGCACCCCGGATCCGTCGCTGCGGCTGGCGGCCGCGCTCGACCGCGCCAACGCGCTGATCGCGCTCGGCCGCCTGTCCGAGGCGCGGCAGGTGCTCGACTCGCCGGACATCGCCGCCCGCAGCACGCCCCCGTACGAGCACCGCCGGGCGCAGACCCGGATCGAGCTTGCCTGGCGCAGCGGCGAGCCCGCCGCCGCGGTGGCGATCGCCGACGCGATCCTCGCCGACTGGACCCGCCCACCCGGCGACGCCCTGTACGACCACGTCCGCCTGCGTCGCGCCCAGGCCGCTCGCGCGGCCGATCTTCCCCCGGTGTCCGCCGCACGGGTAGAAACCCCGGAGCGACCGACCCCGGCCCTGCTGCTGGCGGACGCGGTCGAACGCGGCGACGCCGCCGGCGCCGAAGCTGAAGTCGGCCTGCGCGCCGCGCTCGCCGCCGCCGAGGCTCGCGGCGCGCCGGCGGAGATCGTCGAGGTGGTCGTCGTGCACGCGCCCTGGCTGCTGCGGCGCGGCCGCGCCCAGGATGCCGCCGCCCTGGTCGGGCGGATCGCACCCTGGCTGGACCGCTGCCACGACTGCGCCGTGCTGCAGCTGCAGCTCGCCGAGGCGCTGGGCGACAAGGCGCTGGCCGCGGACGCGCGTCGCGCGGCCGAACGCCTCGCCGGCGAACGTGCCCTGCCGCCCGCCGACGCCGCGCTGCCGCGGGCCGTCAGCGGCCAGTAACGCACCTGTCATCGATCGAGAATGCGCGGCGGCCGGCGTGGGGGGCACGATCCAGCGGTTCCGCGCGCCGCGCCGGCGCTGCCCCCGCGGCGCCGGCCGAGCCCCTGTCACTCCCAATCGAGGAGATCCTGCCGATGCCCCGACCCTCACTGCTTGGCCTGGCCTGCGCCGCCGCACTCGCCGCCGGCCCGTCCCTGGCCGCGATCCCGGTCGTCACCGACCTGGGCGCCGAGAACTTCGTCCAGGCCGTGTCCGACGACGGCGCGGTGGTGGTCGGGGTGCAGGTGCGCTTCGACGCCGATCCGGCCGGCAACGGCGTCACCCGCTGGACCGCGGCCGGCGGCACCCGGCTCATCGGCGGCCTCGCCAGCGGGCGTCCGGATGTCTCGGCCGACGGCCGCACCATCGGCGCCACGGTCATGGCCGACCGCCCGATCGCGGCGTTCTGGACCGAGGCCGGCGGCTGGAAGACGCTCGCCGAGCAGGACATGATCCCGCCGCTGCCGGGCTGGGAGACCCACGCCAGCGCGATCTCGGCCAACGGCGCGCGGCTGGCGGGCTACACGGTGCCGAGCCCGGTCGACTACTACCAGTACCGCGGCTTCAGCTACAACCCGGACGACGCGGTCGACCGCTGGGTCGACTTCGGCTGGGCGGAACTGCCGATGCTGCGCAAGGGCACCTATTCCGAGGCCACCGACACCTCCGACGACGGCCTGACCCAGGTCGGCATCTCCACTACCGGCTTCAGCAGCGCCTACCACGCGGTGATCTGGGAACAGGGCGACATCCGCCAGCTCCGCGACGGCAGCGGCACGGCTCTGGATGCCGGTACGCTGCGCTGCAATGCCGACTGCTCGGTCATCGCCGGCGGTGGCGGCGGCTACAGCGGCGACCAGCCGGTGCTGGCCTGGCGCTACCTGCGCAGCGACCGCGGCGACCGGGTGTGCCACTTCAATCCCCATCAGGGCGTGACGCGCACCGCGCTGCGCTACCAGTCCTACGCCACCAGCGCGTCGGGCAACGTCATCGCCGGCAGCTACTACTACGACGACGTGCCGCCCGGCGGCGGCTGGGCCCGCAACGTGGCCAAGGGCTTCCTGTGGATCGGCACCGAAACCGGCGGCACGATGCACGACCTGCAGACCTACCTGCGTGGCCTGGGCCAGCGCGCGCTCGACGATTGGCCCGAGGTGGAGGTCACCGGCATGTCCGCGAACGGCCGCTACCTGGTGGGTTGGGGGATCGACGCCAGCGAGACCGTGCGCGGCTGGCGCGTGGACTTCGGCGCGACGCCGCGGGCGACCGGGGGCCGCGCGGACTACACCGCGTGCCCGCCGCGGACCAAGCCGCCACGCACGCAGGCGCTCGTGGCCGCGGACGCGCCGGCGCGCGACCAGGCGCGCTACGAGGACAAGCCCTCGGGCGAATTCGGCACCGGCCGCGGCCAGCGCTATTTCGTCGAACCGCACGGCGCGCGCCTGCTCGGCGGCGCGCGCCGCGACCGGCTGCAGGCCCTGCTGCCGCTCGGCGGCGGACGCTACCTCGACCGCAGCAGCGGCATGCTGATCGCCTTCACCCGCGACCGCGCGGGCATGGTCACCGGCCTGCACGCGCGTCGCGGCACGGCGGGACCGGGCCTGCGCCTGCCGCGCAAGCCCGACTGAACGTCGCTCCCGGCGTGCGTGGAGCCGCGCGGGTCGCCGTGAGGCCGACCCCGCGCTACGGGGCGGGTCCTGCGTAGCCCGGGTAAGGCGAAGCCGCACCCGGGTCGGCGCGCGAGGGGCAGGCCTTGGCGCTCGGACCGCCGGACGGCGAACGTGACCTGGCCGTCCGGCGCGCACGTTCGCGCGCTAGGCGCCCAGGTGGCCGCTGGCCAGGTAGTCCGCGCCCTGCATCTCGACCAGCCGCGATGCGGTGCGCTCGAACGCGGCGCCCAGGCGTTCGCCGGCATACAGCGCGTGCGGCGCGGCATCGGCGGTGCAGACCAGGTTGACGTGGCGGTCGTACAGCTCGTCGACCAGGGTGACGAAACGCCGCGCCGCGTCGTCGCGCGTGGCGTCCAGCACCGGGATCCCGCCCAGCAGCACGGTGTGGAACTCGCGCGCGATCTCGATGTAGTCGGTGGCGCCGCGCGGGCCTTCGCACAGCGCGTCGAAATCGAACCAGGCCATGTCCTGGCAGCGCGCGCGCACGGGAATGCGGCGGCCGTCGATCTCGATCCCGGCCTCGCGATGGGCATCGTCGCCGCCCAGTTCGCGCCAGCGCGAGTCCAGCCAGGCATCCGATTCGGCGTCCAGCGGCGCGCGGTAGACGGGCGAGCGGGTCAGCGCGCGCAGACGGTAGTCGGTGGGGCTGTCCAGGTGCACCACCTGGCAGTGGCGGCGGATCAGTTCGATCGCCGGCAGGAACCGCGCGCGCTGCAGGCCATCCTTGTACAGGTCGGGCGGATCGACGTTGGAGGTGGTCACCAGCACGATGCCCTCGGCGAACATGCGCTCGAGCAGCCGCGCCAGGATCATCGCGTCGCCGATGTCGCTGACGAAGAACTCGTCGAGCACCAGCACCCGCAGTCGCGCACGCCAGTCGCGCGCGATCGTCGCCAGCGGGTCGCGTTCGCCCGAATGCGTGCGCAGCAGCGCGTGCACGCGGCGCATGAAGCGGTGGAAATGGGTACGGCGCTTGCCGGGCGGGCCGTCCGCCGGCCGGCCGCCGGCCAGCGCTTCGCCGCGGATCTCCGTCAGCGGCAATCCGGCATAGAACAGGTCGACCAGGAAGGTCTTGCCGCGTCCCACCCCACCCCACAGGTACAGGCCGTCCGGCGCGGCCGGCGTCTTGCGGCCGCGCAGGCGGTCGAACAGGCCCTGGCGCGGCGCCGGTTGCAGCAGGGCGGCGTGCAGGCGGTCGAGCGCGTGCAGCGCGGCGTGCTGCGCCGGATCGTCCTGCCAGTCGCCGCGTTCGATCCCGGCGCGGTAGCGTTGCGACGGCGCAGCCGCCGGGGTGGCGTCATCCATCCGCGACGGGCAGGTAGGCGCGCACGCCGTGCTTGATCGCGCCGCGCAGGTCGATCAGCTTGCGGTGGAAGAAGTGGCTGGTGTCGGGCATGCGCACCAGTTCGGCCTGGGCGCGAGTGCGCTCGAGCCAGTCGTAGACCGCCTGCGGATCGACGATCTCGTCGTTCTCGCCCTGGATCACCAGCCAGGGCATGGTCGGCAGTTCGATGTCGTCGAAGTCCCAGCGCCCGGCCGGCGGCGCGATCGACAGCAGCAGGGCCGGTTGCAGTCCGGCCGCCGCGCGCAGCGTCACGTAGGCGCCGAAGCTGAAGCCCGCCAGCCACAGCGCCGCCTCCGGGCGCTGCGCCCGCACCCAGGCGGCGACCGCGCGCAGATCCTCGAGCTCGCCGTCGCCCTGGTCGAATTCGCCTTCGGAGTGGCCGGTGCCGCGGAAGTTGAAGCGCACCGTGGTCGCGCCCAGCTCGCGCAGGCTGCGCGCGGCCATGGTCACCACCTTGTTGTGCATCGTGCCGCCCTCGGTCGGCAGCGGGTGGCAGACGATCGCCACCAGCGGCAGCGCCGCGACATCGTCGTCGGGCGCGTCGACCGCGACTTCCAGCATGCCCGCCGGACCCGGCAGCAGCAGGGTCCCGGCATCGGCGGGAAAGGCGGGGAGGGACGGCATGGTCCGCATGATACCGGCCGGCCTGCTGCAGGACGCCGGGCTTGACAGCCCTGCTAGTGTTACAAGATAACAATTCAAGAGGTCGACCCCATGAAATCGCCTCCGGGCTCCCTGCTGGACGCCTCGGCCATCGGCCTGTCGGGCCTGTGCCTGGCCCATTGCCTGTTGCTGCCGGCCACGGCGGCGCTGCTGCCCGCGCTCCCGGCCGCGGCCGGCGCCGAATGGCTGCACCTGCTGCTGGTCGCGATCGCCCTGCCGCTGGCGGCGGTGGCACTGGCGCGCGCGCACCGGCAGCGCCCGTTGCCCGTCGGCCTCTGGTGGCTGGCCGCGGCAGGCCTGTCGGGCCTGCTGGCCGGGGCCATCGGCTGGCCGACGCCGGCGCTGGAAACGCCGTCGACCGTCGTCGGCGGCGTGTTGCTGGCCACCGCACATGGCTGGAACTGGCGTCGACGGCCGCATCCGGCCTGCGGTTGAGGGGGAGCTCCCTGGGCGGGTCTGCCCTGCCCGCTACAGGTCCAGCCCTACCAGCAGCGGATCGTGGTCCGAGCTGCGCCAGGGCGTTGCCGCACGATCGCGGGCATTCCCGGCGCGATGGCCGACGTTCGGCTCATCGGCGTTGCTGTGCCATACCGCCGCGCCCGCCAGCCGGGCCGCCAGCGCGGGACTGAGCAGGGCATGGTCGAGCCGCCCGACCTGGCCGCCGTAGACGTAGCTGTAGGCACCGTCCACCTTCGCCACGGCCATCGCGTCCTGCCAGCCCTGCTCACGCAACAGGCGCATGGGATCTTCCTGTGCGTAGGCATTGAAATCGCCGACGATGGCGAGCAGATCGCTGCCGGTTCCGGTAGGGTCCCGCTCCAGCCAGGCCAGCAGCCGGCGCGCCGATTCGACCCGGGTCGCGTTCCAGCAGGCCTGGCCGTCGCCCTGGTCGCGGTCGGCGCCCTCGGCTTCCCTGCAGCCCTTGGACTTGAAGTGGTTGGCCACGACCACGAAGGCCGGGCCGTCGTCGCGACCGGCCGCGACCGGTACGAACCCCTGCGCCAGCGGCACCCGGCTGTGCGCGCGGAACGGGCCGTCTTCCAGCATCGCCGGCCGGCCTGCCTGCCGCAGCCGCGACGCCCGGTAGAGCAGTCCGACGCGGATCGCGTCGCCGCCCGGACCGCGGCCGCTGTCGACGAAGCGCCAGTCGCCGCCGCCGGCGTTGAGCGCGTCCACCAGCTGGGCGATGCTCGATTCCGGCCCGTAGCCGTCGTTCTCCAGCTCCATCAGCGCGGCCACATGCGGATCGAGCGCGCGGATCGTCGCCACGAGGCGGCCCAGCTGGGCCTCGAGCTGCGCCGGCGTCCGCGCGCCGCGTTCGGTGGGAAAGCCGCCGCCGCGGCCATCGCCGTTGAACAGGTTCTGCAGGTTGAACGCGGCCACGCGCACCGTGCCTGCCACGGTGGGCGGCACCGGGCGCGGTGCCGGTTCGATCCGGGGCGCCGCGGTCAGCTGCAGCCGGTACTCGCCCCAGCGCTGGTCGACGATACCCTCGGCGCCGTTCACCCGGCTGCCCGAGCGCGGCGGCGGCCGGCCTTCGAGGTACCAGACCTCGCGCGGGTCTTCCTGTGCCATCGCATCGTCGAGCAGCAGCCGGCGGCGGGCGTTGTCGGCCGCGATGCGGTCCGCGCCGGCGCCGGGCGCGGCGAGTTCGGTCGGGGCGAACAGGCGCCCGTCGAAACTCGCGTGCAGCACGCCGCGACGCGACAGCTCGTGCTGGCCGTCGAGGGTCAGCGGTGCGTCGACGCGCACGCGCATCCCCTCGTAGCGCTCCCAGTCGTCAGGCGCGGCGGCGAGCACCACCGGCGCCACCTCGCCGCGACCCAGCACCTCGACGCCGTCGGCCTGCAGCGTGGTCAGGGCGCCACGGGCGCGGTCGCCGTGTTCGACCACCCGCCCGCGCACGCGCACCCGGTCGCCCGCCCGCAGTTCCGGCGGCTCGTCGGCGACCACGAACAGCGCGTCGGAGGTGGCCGCATCGCCGTCGCCCGCGTCCTGTACGAACCAGCCGCCGAGGTGGCGTGCGAAGTTGCCGGTGACCACGCCCTCGATCGCCACGGTCCGGTCGAGCAGGGGACTGGTGGCGCCATCGCCCTGCACCTGGCCGATCGCCACGATGCCGTCGGGGCGCGGTGCGGCCGATGGTTCCGAAGGCGGCGTCTCGCAACCCGCGAGCAGGCCGGCCAGCAGCAGGGCAGCCGGCCACAGGACGGTCGAAGACAGGACGATCGACGGGAGGCGCGGAGCGGGGACAGGCATGCGTGTTTCCGGATTCGCGGGACGCGGAAACGACAACGCCGCCCGGAGGCGGCGTCGCGGGACCGCGGTGGCGGCCAGCTTACTGCAGGTTGTCGAGCATCCAGTCGACCGTGGCCTGCACCTGCTCGTCGGTCAGCGCGGGGTTGCCGCCCTTGGCCGGCATCACCCCGGCATTGCCGGTGAAGCCCTCGATCGAATGCCGGTACAGCGTGTCCTTGCCCTGGGCGATGCGCGCCGCCCACTGCGCGGTGACCAGGGTCGGTGCGCCGCCGGCCCCCGAGCCGTGGCAACCCGAGCACAGGTTCTGGTACACCACCGAGCCGTCCAGCGTGCCGCCGTAGGCGACCTGCGAGGCGGCGGCGGCGGCGGCGGCGGTCGCGGCGGCGGCCTGCGCGGCCGCGCCGGTGCTGCCGGCATAGACCGCGCCGGCCGGTGCGATCCGGTACTCGGTGCGCTTGGCGGCGGCCGGGTCGACCTCCGGCGGCAGCGCGCGGTGCAGGAAGGCCGCGCCGACGATCAGGCCCAGCGTGACCAGCACCAGGAAGCCGATCACCATCGAAAAGCGCTTGAGGAACTCGAGGTCGTAATTGCGCACGAAAACACCCTTGGCACGCGGCCGACGGACCGCAGCTAGCGCGGAAGTATAAACGCCAAACCCCGCCCGACTACCCGGTGCGCCGGTGCGGGCCGCCGGCACCGGCGCGCGGGTGGCGTATCGGGGGCTGCGACCGGTTCCTGCACAATGCCCGGGGCATGCACACCGACGCCCGGACCGACTTCCGCCTCTACCACTCCAACGCCCTGGACGTGCTGGCCGGGCTGCTGGCGGTGGAGCTGCGTCGGCCGGTGCCGGGGCAGGGGTTGCTGGAACCGGACGTGGTGCTGATCCCGCAGGTCGCGCTGCGCCGCTGGCTGCAGGCCACGCTGGCGCAGGCGCATGGCGTGTCCGCGAACCTGGAATTCCTCACCCCGGGCGAATTCGTGCAGCGCGCGCTGGACGCCAACGTGCCCGGCCGCGGTGAGGATCTCGATGCCGCCGCGCTGCGCTGGCGCATCCACGCCGCGCTGGCCGACCCGGCGCTGCTGCGCGAGCGCGCGCTGCAGCCGCTGCGCGCCTACCTCGAGGGCGCGCCCGATCCGCTCAAGGCCTGGTCGCTCTCGGGCGAGCTCGCCCAGGCCTTCGAGAAGTACAAGGCCTGGCGCCGCGACTGGCTGCTGGGCTGGGAGGCGGGCGAGGCGCCGCGCGATCCGCAGGCCGCGCTGTGGCGGCGCGTGGCCGGCGGCACCCGGCATCGCGCGCGCCGGATCGACGCGTATCTGGAGGGCTTCGCCGCACCCGATGCGCCGCTGCCGGCCGGCCTGCCGAAACGGCTGTTCGCGTTCGCCATCCTCAACGTCTCGCCCGACGTGCTGCGCGTGATCGCCACCCAGGCGTGCGTGGGCACGCTGCATTTCTACGTGCCTTCGCCCAGCCGCGACTACTGGGGCGACCTGCAGCGCGTGCGCGACGGCGACCCCGACGCGGCCGCCAGCGAGAACCCGCTGCTGCGCGCCTGGGGCGAGGCCGGGCGCGACTTCATGGCGGTGCTGGGCGGCTACGAGGTCGTGCACCCGGACATCGAGATCCGAGGCGATGCCGATCCGGGCGAAAAGCCGAAAAAGCCGGGGTCAGAGTCGACTTTTCGGGATGCTTCTGCCGGCCGTGATGATCGCACGGGAAAAGTCGACTCTGACCCCGGTTTTTCCCCCGCTTTCGATCCCGGCCTGCTGCGGCGGCTGCAGTCGGACCTGTTCCATCGTCGCGCCGCGCCCGGCTTCGCGCTGCGTGCGACCGTCGACAAGGCCGATCCCAGCCTGCAGGTCCACGCCTGCCACACCCGCCTGCGCGAGCTGCAGGTGCTGCACGACCAGCTGCGCGCGCTGTTCGAGGACCCGCGCTTCGATCCGCCGCTGCAGCCGCGCGAGGTCGCGGTGCTCGCCCCGGACATCGATCCGTATCTTCCCTACCTCGACGCGGTGTTCGGCGGTCGCGGCCACGGCGACGCCGGCTTCAACCAGTCGATTCCCTACGCCGTCGCCGACGCCAGCCCGCTCGCCGGGGAACCGCTGGCCGACGTGTTCCTGCGCCTGCTGGCGTTGCCCGTTGCGCGCTTCGGCCTGGTGGAAACGCTCGACCTGCTCGCCAGCGCGCCGCTGGCCGAAGCCGCCGCACTGGACGCCGCTGCCTTCGACCGCCTGCACGTCTGGCTGCATGCGGCCGGCGCTCGCTGGGGAATCGATGCCGCGCACCGCGCGCGCCTGGAGGCGCCGGCCGACGACGCCTACACCTGGGCCTTCGCGCTCGATCGCCTGCTGCTCGGCCACGCCACCGGCAGCGACGTGCCGATCGCCGGCGCCGATGGCCAGAGCGTCGCGCCGATGCCCGAGCTCGAAGGCGGCGCGCTCGACGCGCTCGACACCCTGGTGCGCCTGCTGCGCGTGCTCGCGCGCCATGCGCGCTCGCTGGACGAGGCGCTGCCGCCGGAGGGCTGGCGCGAGCGCCTGCTCGGCCTGCTCGATGCGCTGCTGCCGCGCCCGCCGGCGGCGGCGAACACGCGCCGCGCGCTCGACCGCCTGCGCAGCCTGATCGACACCTTCGCCAGCGATGCGAAACGCGCCGGCGTCGACACCCCGGTGCCGGCCGAGATCGTGCGCGCGCACTTCGCCGCCGCGTTGTCGGAGGCCGACACCCGCGCGCCGCTGCTCACCGGCGGCGTCAGCGTCGCGCGCATGGTGCCCATGCGGCTGCTGCCGTTCCGCGCGATCTGCCTGCTGGGCATGGACGACGGCGCCTTCCCGCGCCGCGATCCGGCCGGCGGGCTGGACCGCCTCGCCAACGACGTCGCCGCCGGCCGGCGCCTGCGCGGCGACCGTTCCACCCGCGACGACGACCGCTTCCTGTTCCTGCAGCTGTTCGCCGCCGCGCAGGACGTGTTCTATGTCAGCTACCAGGGCGCCGATCCGCGCGACGGCAGCGTGCGCGAACCCTCGGTGCTGGTGGCCGACCTGCTGGCCGCGGCGGATGCGCAGCACGTACCCGACGCGAACGCGGGCGAGGCGCTGGTGGTGCGGCACCCGCTGCAGCCGTTCGCGCCGGCCGCGTTCGGCGACCTGGATGAGCCGCGGCGCTTTTCCTACGGCGCACAGTGGTGGCCGGCGGCGGCGCAGCCGATGGCGAAGCGTGTGCCGCTGCCGGCGTGGTTCGACGGCGAGGCGCTGCCTGCGCTGGATGACGACGAGGCCGCGGGTGCCGCACCGGAGCATGCAAGCGCGTCCGCCAGCGACGCGGTGCATCCCGCGACCCTCACGCTCGACGAACTGCGCCGCTTCCTGCAGGCGCCGGCCGAAGTCTTCCTGCGCCAGCGCCTCGGGTTGCGGCTGGCGGAAGTCGAAGACGTCGACGAGGACGTCGAACCGCTGCTGGCTCCGGGCCGCGGCATCGCCCGCCAGGTGCTGCAGCAGGCCGTGTTCGACGCGGTGCTGCGCGGGGACGACGATGCCACCACCCACGCCCGGCTGCGCGCGCGCGGCCTGCTGCCGTCCGGTCATCTGGGGCGCCGCGCGCTGGAGCAGATGCGCGCACAGGTCGATCCGTACGCGCTCGCCTTCGGCGGCTGGCGCGGCGACGCGACGCCGGAAGCGCATCGCCTCGAAGTGCCGCTGGAAGGCGTGACCCTGCAGGGCCGCATCGCCGACGTCTACGACCATGGCATCGTGCGCGTTCGCTTCGATCCGCCCGCCGGCCGCTCCGCGATCCGCAACGGACTGGACTGGCTGCTGGCCAGCGCCGCCGGCCTGGCCATGCCGCTGGTGGAGTTCCACGAGGATCGCGAATGCGGCGCCGGCCCGCACCTGCGCGAGCCGCTCGATCCCGCGCAGGCGCGCGCGCTGCTGCGCATGCTGGTCCAGCTGCGCGGGCGCGGCCTGCGCCAGCCGCTCCCGTTCGCGCCCTACAGCGGCTGGGAGTTCTTCCGCGCCGACGACATGCGCAAGGGCCTCGAGGCTGCGGCGAAGAAGTGGCACGGCAGCGACTTCAACTGGGGCGAGAGCAGCGGCGAAGCCCTGCGCCTGGCGCTGCGCGGCCGCGACCCCTTCAGCGATGAAGCCACCCGGATCGCGTTCATCGACTTGGCGATGGGCATCTATCTGGCGGTGGTGAAGGGCGAACTCTACGCCGGTACCGACCGGGCCGCCCTGCGCGCGATCGCCGGCGCGCTCGACCTGGAGGAGGCCGAATGAGCGCCGACGCCAGTGCCATGCCCGCTGCGGTGCGCGATCCCTACCTCGCGCTCGCGCTCGATGGTGTCCACGCCATCGAGGCCTCCGCCGGTACCGGCAAGACCTACACCCTCGCCACGCTGGTGGTGCGCCTGGTGGTCGAACGCGGCCTGCGCGTGGGCCAGGTGCTGGCCGTCACCTTCACCGAGGCCGCCACGCAGGAGCTGCGCAGCCGCATCCGCGCGCGCCTGCTGCTGGCCTGCGGCCTCGTCGGCACGGCGCCCGCCGCCGACGACACGCCCGAGGCCGCGCTCACCCGCGCCGTGCTCGACGGGCACCTGGCGCAGGGCACCGAAACCGCCGACGCCCTGCGCCGCCGCCTGCACGCGGCGGCCAACGACATCGACCTCGCCGCCATCTTCACCATCCACGGCTTCTGCGCCCGCGTACTGCGCGAGCACGCGCTGGAAGCGGGACAGGCCTTCGACGCGCCGGAGCTGCTGACCAGCGACGTGCAGCTGTACCAGACGCTCGCCGCCGACCTCTGGCGCGCGCACGGCCGCGACGCGGAGGCCGCCGACGACCTGCTCGCGCTGTGGCCGCAGGGCCCGCAGGCGCTGGCCACCGACCTGCCGCTGCTGGTGCGCGAACGCACGCTGCGCCCCGCGCTGAATGAACTTCCCGACGATCCCGCGCCGCGCCTGCACGCCAGCGGTGAAGCGCTGGCCGAGTCCTTCCGCGCACATGGCGAGGACTTCCGCGCCGCGCTCGTCTCCGCCGTCGACAACAAGGTGCTGCACGGCGGCAGCTACAAGCGGGAATGGATCAACGCCCTGTTCGACGCGCTGCACGCCTGGTGCCATGCCAGCGAACGCAGCGTGCCGTTCGAGCACCCCAAGCTAACGCAGCTCACGCGCGAGACGCTGCAGCTGCGCACCAGCAAGGCCGGCGCCGGCCGCACGCCCGATTCCCCGATCTGCGATGCCGTGCCGCCATATCTCGATGCGCTCGCCGCGATGGTCGAGTGGCAGGACGCGCGCCGGGCCGAGCTGCTGCACCGCCTGCGCGACGCTGCCCGCCAGCGCGTCGCCCGCGCCAAGCGCCAGCAGCGCGTGCAGACCTACGACGACCTGATCGACCGCGTCGCCGATGCCATCGACGGCCCGCACGCCGCGGACCTCGTCCAGCGCCTGCGCGCGCAGTACGCCGTGGCCCTGGTGGACGAGTTCCAGGACACCGACGCGCGCCAGTGGCGCATCTTCGACCACGTGTTCGGTGCCGCCAGCGCCGCATTGCACGGCCAGCCGCCGGCGTTGTTCGTGATCGGCGATCCCAAGCAGGCGATCTACGGTTTCCGCGGCGGCGACGTCGAAACCTACCTCGCCGCGCGCGGCACCGCGCGCGACGCGCCACCGCTGTCGCATAACTTCCGCTCGCGCCCGTCGGTGCTGCGCGCGGTGTCGGCGCTGTACGCGCAGGCGCAGATCGCCGCCGGGTCCGACGACAACATCCCGCCACCCTTCATCGACCCGCGCATCGGCTTCCGCGAGGTGCAGCCCGGCGGCACGCGCCGCGACGACGACTTCATCCGCGACGGCGCACCCGCGCCCGCGCTCACCCTGTGGCGCGCGCCGCCGCCGGACGAGGTCGACAGCAAGGGCAAGTCGAAAACCTACAGGGCCACCCGCTCGCGCGAACTCGCCACCCGCGCCTGCGTCGCCGCCATCCACCGCGTGCTGTGCGACGCGCGCGACGGCAACGCGACCATCGAAGGCCGCCCGGTGCAGGCCGGCGACATCGCCGTGCTGGTGCGCTCGCATGCCGAGGCCACGCGCATCCGCCACGCGCTGGCGATGGCCGGCATTCCCGCGGTTGCCGCCGGCCGGCAGAGCCTGTTCGCCACGCCCGAAGCGCGCGATCTGCACGCGCTCTTACTCGCCATGCTGCACGGCGCCGACGACGGCCGCCTGCGCATGGCGCTGTCCACCGTGCTGGTGGGCCTGGATGCCACTGCCATCGCCGCGCTCGATATCGATGGCGAGGCGCTGCGCCACTGGCAACTCGAGGCGCTGGCCTGGCGCGAACGCCTGCAGCGCGGCGGCGTGCTGGCCCTGGTCAACGCGCTGTGCGCGCAGCACGCCGGCCGCCTGCTCGGCCTGCTCGACGGCGAGCGCCGCCTCACCAACTATCTCCAGTTGGCCGAACTGCTGCAGGATGCGCAGGGTCGCGCGCTGGGCCTGCACGGCCTGGTCGACTGGCTGGCGAACGCCATCGCCGATGCCAACGCCAACGACGAGAGCCAGCTGCTGCGGCTGGAATCCGACGCCCGTCGCGTGCAGGTGGTGACCCTGCACAAGAGCAAGGGGCTGGAATACCCGCTGGTGTTCCTGCCCTTCGCCGCCATCGGCCCGCACACGCGCAATCCCGGCCAGCGCGCCGTCATCAACGCCGACGACGGCCGTGTGCTGCACTGGAAGCTGCTGCTGTCCGCGTCCGGCTGGGACGCGGCCAAGGACGCGTGGACGCTCGCCCAGCGCGCCGAAGACGCACGCCTGCTCTACGTCGGTCTCACCCGCGCACGCCACGCGCTGTGGCTGGCGACGGGCCTGTTCTGCAACCACGACCGCTCGCCGCTGCAGCACATGGTGTCGACCCCCGATGCGCTGCGGGCGGCGCTGGGCGATGCCGTCGCGCTCGACGACAGCATTCCGCCGGACACATTGCCGTGGCTGCCGCCGGCCACCACTGAAGCCGTTCCAGCAGCGCGCATCGCGCGGCGCGCGCTGGCCAGCGACTGGTGGGTCTACAGCTTCACCCAGCTCGCCAGCGCGGACGGGCAGGAGGACACCGCGGCCATCGCCACGCAGCCGGCGGAAGGCGGCCGCGACGAGCCTGCGGGCGAAGCCGATCTCGGCATGGAGGTGGCGCTGCCTGCGTCGGTGGAGACAGGCGCGCGTGCCGACGCCGGAGTCGATCCGGCCGCGGGCGCCGCCCTGGATCCCGCGTCGGGCATCGAGGCGGGCGAGGGCAGGGACTTCGACGTGGCTGCAGCCGGTGGCGTCGACCCACGCGACCCCCCGGATCCGGCGCACGCCGGCACCGCGGCCGCCGCCTTCGACCCGCGCTTCGCCGGCACCCGCTTCGGCGTGGTGCTGCACGACGTGCTCGAGCGCACCGACTTCGCGCGCTGGTCCGCATGGACGCCGGGCGCGCCCGCGCCCAGCGACGAGGACGCCGACCTGATCGCCGAACGCCTGCGCGCCGGCGGCTACGCGGGCGACGACATCGACGACGGCATCGCCACGCTCACGCCGCTCATCGGCCACACCCTCACCGTGCCCCTGCCCGAAGGCGTGCGCCTGGCCGACGTGCCCACGCATCAGCGCCGCCCCGAGATCGAATTCCAGTTCGCGCTCGCACCTACGCGTATCGATGCATTGCTCGCGCTGCTGCACCGCCACGGCCTGCTCACCGCGCGCCAGGGCTTCGGCGCGCGACGCCGGCTGGAAGGCCTGATGACCGGCCTGATCGACCTCACCTACGTCCACGATGGCCGCTGGTACGTGCTCGACTACAAGTCCAACCGCCTGCCCGGCTACGGCCCCGCGCAGTTGGCGGAGGCCATGACCCACAGCGAATACGACCTGCAGGCGCTGCTCTACACCCTGGCCCTGCACCGCTGGCTGCGCTTCCGGCTGGGCAGCGCCTACGACTACACCCGCGACTTCGGCGGCGCGCGCTACGTCTTCTGCCGCGGCGTCGACGCCGCGCGCAGCGACGGGCAGGGCGTCCACGCCTGGCGCTTCGAGCCCGAGCTGGTCGACGCACTCGACGCACTGTTCGGCGGCCAGCCCACGGAGGCCGCGGCATGACCACCACGCTTCCGCTGTTCCCCGAAGGCCAACCCGCCGACCCCACGGTCGCTCCCGCCGCGCCCGATACGCGCGACCCGAACGTCGCGCGCGACAGCCGTGACCCACCCGGCGCGCCGCCATCGCCGCCATCGCGCCCCAACGGCCTGCTGCAGCAACTCGCCAGGGCCGGCGCCCTGCGCACGCTCGACCACGCCTTGGCCCAGAGCCTGCGCCGCCTCGATCCCGGCACGCCCGACACCGTCCTCGCCGCCGCCGCGCTCGCCTCGCTCGCCGTCGCCTCGGGCCACGCCGGCTTCGACCCTGCGCAGCCGCAGCGCCTGGTCGATGCGCCGATCGACTGGCCCGCGTTCGACGCGTGGCGTGACGCGCTGCAGGCCTCCCGCTGGGTCGCCCTCCCGCCCGCCGGCGACCTCGAATCCACCCCCGACGCCCCGCTCGTTTACGAGCACGGCCTCGTCTACCTGCGCCGCTACCGCGAATACGAACGCCGCCTCGCCGACGGCCTCCACCGCATCGGCACCGCGCCCCTCGTAGGAGCGGCCCATGGCCGCGACCACACCAGCGACCCCTCGCCGCAACCCGCTGGAGCCACCACCCAACCGCCCCGCGCGCCCGCAGGCGCCGACGACCCCCAAGCCCAGGCCATCACCGCCGCCCAGCACCACCCCCTCCTGCTCCTCACCGGCGGCCCCGGCACCGGCAAGACCACCACCATCACCCGCCTGCTGCTGGCGCTCATCGCCCAGGCCGCCGCCGCCGGCGCCCCGCCGCCGCGCATCGCCCTGGCCGCGCCCACCGGCCGCGCCGCCGAACGCATGGCCGAAAGCGTGCGCAACGCCGTCCAAGCCCTGCCCGCGCGCGGCATCGATCCCGCGCTCGTCGCCCGGCTGCCCACCACCGGCACCACCCTGCACCGCCTGCTCGGCACCATCCCCGACTCGCCCGCCTTCCGCCACCATGCCGACAACCCGCTGCCGTTCGACGTGGTGGTGGTGGACGAAGCCTCGATGATCGACCTGCCGCTGATGGCCAAGCTGGTCGAAGCCGTGCCCGACGGCGCGCGCCTGGTCCTGCTCGGCGACCCCGACCAGCTGCCCTCGGTGGAGGCAGGCGACGTCCTCGCCGGCATCCTCTCGGCCGCAAGCGCCCCCCCTGTAGGAGCGGCCCATGGCCGCGACCAAGCCACCCCACCCACCGCATCGGCCCCCAAGGCCGCGGACAACCCGGCCCCGTCATTCCGAGCGCAGCGAGGAATCCCGCCCTTCCCCGCCCACCACATCCACCTCACCCGCAACTACCGCCAGAGCGTCACCCTCGACCTCGCCCCCCTCGCCACCGCCGTCCGCGAAGGCGACACCGCCACCGCCCTGTCCCTGCTGCGCAGCGGCCAGCTCTCCGGCGTCCACTTCCACGAAGACGACACCGACCCTCTGCAATCCCACCGCGACCACCTGCTCGCACACTGGACCGCGCTGGCCGACATCCGCGACCCCGCCGAAGCCCTCGCCCGCGCCGGCGCCCTGCACCTGCTCACCGCCGTGCGCGAAGGCCCCCAGGGCGCCCGCAGCCTCAACGCCCGCATCGAAGACCTGCTGGCCGGCACCCGCCGCGGCGCCGGCCCCGCGTCCACCACCGGCCGCCATTTCCACGGCCGCCTGCTGCTGGTCACCGAGAACAGCTACCGCCATCGCCTGTTCAACGGCGACATCGGCATCTGCCTGCGCGACGACGACGGCACGCTCATGGCCTGGTTCCCCGGCGACGACCCGCAGCACCCGCGCCCCTTCCACCCCGCCTCACTGCCCGCGCACGACAGCGCCTTCGCCATGACCGTGCACAAGGCGCAGGGCAGCGAGTTCGACGAGGTGTGGCTGGTGCTGCCCGAGCGCGACAACCGCGTGCTGTCGCGCGAGCTGGTCTACACCGGCATGACCCGCGCACGCAGCCAGCTGCACGTAGCCGGTGGCGAAGCCGTGCTCCGCGGCGCCCTGTCGCGGCACGCCGGCCGATGGTCGGGGCTGGGATGGCGGTTGGGTGGCGGCGCTGTAGGCTGAGGGTTCCACGCACGCGCACGGAAGGAGAGAAAGGATGAAAAAGGACTTGATCCACAGCCTGACGCAAAACTTCGAGGCCCACGCAAACCACACCGAAGGTGGGATCGAATTCTGGCTGGCCCGGGATCTGCAGCACCTGCTCGGCTACAGCAAATGGGACAACTTCCTCAACGTGGTCTCAAAGGCCAAGACCGCGTGCGAAGTCTCCGGCCATGCGGTTCCAGACCATTTTGCCGACGTCGGGAAAATGGTCGATCTGGGCTCCGGCAGCCAGCGCGAGGTCGACGACATCATGCTCACGCGCTACGCCTGCTACCTGGTCGCCCAGAACGGCGACCCACGCAAGCAGGAAATCGCGTTCGCACAGACCTACTTCGCGCTGCAGACCCGTCGCGCCGAACTGATCGAACAGCGACTGCTGCAAGCCGAACGGGTGCAGGCGCGCCGCAAGCTGAGCGAAACCGAGAAGGAACTGTCCGGCGTGATCTACCAGCAGACCGGCGGCAACCAGGACTTCGCCACGATCCACAGCAAGGGCGACCACGCGCTGTTCGGCCGCAACACGCAGGACATGAAGCAGCGCTGGCAGGTGCCCGCCAGCCGCCCCTGGCCGACTTCGCGCCCACCCTGATCCTCAAGGCCAAGGACTTCGCCACCGAGATCACCATCCACAACGCACGCGAGCAACGCATGCGCAGCGAATCGGCGATTTCGCAGGAGCACGTGTCCAACAACCGGGCGGTGCGCAACACCCTGCTTGGCCGCGGCATCGTGCCGGAGAACCTGCCGCCGGAAGAAGATGTCAGGAAGGTCGAGCGCCGCCTGGCGGCAGAAGACAAGAAGGTGCTCAAGAAGCCGGACGTCCTGGACGATTGATAGGCCGCAAGGCACAGCGGATGCAGTTGCGCGCCCCTGTAGGAGGGGCCCATCGCCGCGGCCACGCCTAGCGAGTGAGGGCGCTGTTCATCCCGCCCTAATGGACATCCCGACGCATCCGCCCGCCACATCCACCGCGCCCTTGGCTATCGCAGGAGCGCCACGCGCCACCTCGTCCCCTCTCGCCGCGGCCGTCCGCGATGGCCCCCAATGCACTCGCGCGACAGACCCGAAGGTGGTCGGGCCTGGGGCGTCGCCTCGACGGATTGCCGGATAGCCGGTCGCGCGCACGCGACGCGAAGCAGCCCGTCGAATCTCCGCATCGGCAGCGGCACGCGCCGGCGACCTTTTGGCGACATTCGCCTCCTTACCCTCGCACCGCGTCATGACGTGACACGACAATCTGGAGGCAGGGCGATATGAGCAGGCACGCGCGACGGGCGTTGTCGCTGGCACTTTCGGCACAGTTGATCGGCTTTTCGCTATTGGCGCACGCCGCGGAGGCGCCCGGCGCCCTGACCATCATCGTCAAGGACCAGACGACCGACCGGCCAGTGGCCAATGCGACGGTCACGCTCACCGAACGCGATACCAATTCCGCACGCTCCCTGGAAACCGACGCGCAGGGCCGCCTCGTGGTCGACCGGCTCGACCCGGGCCTGTACGCGGTCAACATCGCCAAGGCCGGCTTCGCCACGATCTACGAGCCGAGCGTCCGCGTGATCACGCGCAAGAACTCCAGGGTCGAGTTCGAACTCGGCATCCCGCTGCTCGATGAAGTGGTGGTCCAGGCCCGGCCGCTCGATGCGCTGTCGTCGCCGTCCAGCACCTACATCGACCGGGACACGTTGCGCGACGCCGTCGGCGGTGGCGCCGATCCGCTGCTCTCGCTCGACGGCCTGCCGGGGCTGGCCTCCGCGAGCGAGTTCGCGAGCTTCAGCGTGCGCGGCCGCGGGCCGCGGGACAACCTGGTCTTCGTCGACGAGTTCCCCTTCGACAAGGCGGTGCACTTCGACGCCACGCTGGGCGAAGACGAGGACGTCGGCGGCGGCGGCCGCTTCTCGATCTTCGCGCCGGACGTCATCAGCGGCGCCGAGTTCTCGCCGGGCGGCTGGGGCCCGGCCTACGGCGGGCGCGCCGCCTCGTTGCTCAAGCTCGAGGTGGCCGGCGGCAACCCCAGCCCGTCGGCCAGCCTGCGCTACGACCTCGCCGGCTTCGAAGTCGGCTACGACGGGCCCGCCGGCATCACCAAGGACGCCACCCTGCTGGTGTCCGCGCGCCGGCTGGATTTCGGGTCGCTGTTCGAAACGATCGAGGAACTGGACATCGGCAACCCCGTGCTGCGCGACGTGATCGTCAAGTCGGTCGTGCCGATCAACCCGTCGAACACGCTCGAGGTGCTGCTGATCGACACCAACGAGACCTACACGCGCGACGTGACGCATGTCTTCGAGTCGCCCAACTTCGAGGACGCCGCGCTGCTCGACTTCAGGCAGGACAGCGACCTCTACGGCCTCACCCTGCGCTCGCTGATCGGCGAGAACGCCACGTGGACCAACAGGGTCTACCGCCGCGCCAGCCACAAGATCAGTTCGGAGGGCGAGGCGTTTCCCGACCTCGTGCCCCCCGGCTCGCCCGCCTCCGACTTCCCGGTGCGCGAAGACATCATCACCGTGACCGAGGACGAGACCGAGCTCGGCTGGCGCAGCGACTTCGCGGTGGTGAACCGCTGGGGCACGTTCAGCGCGGGCGTCCATGCGACGCAGATCGAACTGGACTACGGCACCGTGCTCGACGGCGACTGGATCCGCTACGTCTACGACAGCGACGACTTCAGGCCGGATCCCACGCAGCGCTACATCGTGCTGACGCCGGAGAACATCGACTCCGCCCTGAACCGGAAAGCGACGAACTATGCGACGTACGTGGACCAGGCCTTCAAGCGCGACGCCTGGGACATCCGCACCGGCGTGCGCGTGGAGCGCGACGGCCTGACGGACGAAACCCTCGTCTCGCCCCGGCTCCGGGTCAACTGGCAACCGGGTCCGAGCGCGCGCTATTTCGCGACCGCGGGCCTGTTCCACCAGTCGCCGCGCTACCTCGACCTCGCCGCCAACGCGGCGAACACGCTGGAGAACGAGGAGGTCAGGCACGCCAGCGTCGGCTTCGAGTACTTCTTCAACAACCGCTGGTCGGTGCTGACGGAAGCCTACCACCAGGACCTCAACAACCTGGTGGTCGACCAGGATCGCGCCAGCGGCACCTTCGCCAACATCGGCGACGGCACCTCCAAAGGCGTCGACGTCGTACTCAAGGGCACGCTCCGCGAAGGCCTGTACGCCAGCGCGACCTACTCCTGGAACGATGCCGAGATCGACCGCAAGGACGGCCGCGGCGCCGTGGCCGACGAGTTCAGCCGCGAGCACGTGGCCAACCTCGGCGTGACCTGGGAGATCACCGACCGCTGGAAGGTGGCCGCGCGCTACAAGTACCTGTCCGGCCGGCCGGAGGACGCCTACGTCATCCATGATGACGTGCTGGGCCCGGGGCAGCCGCTGCGCTACTCGCGCGAGACGGTCGAGCGCGGCGTCGGCCGCAGGGACGGCTACGGCGTGCTCAACGCCCGCGTCGACTACCGGCGGGCCTTCGGCCCCATCGACGTCACCGCCTTCCTCGACGTCATCAACCTCACCTCGGCGTCCTCGACCGACGACACCGAGTTCGACTACCGCCGGGGCGTCAACGTGGCCGACGACAGCGAGGCCGAGCCGCTGATCGGGCTTCGGCTAGACTACGCCTGGTAACACGGGAGGCGGCGGATGGCACGCGTTCCTGATGCGACGCCGATCAGGGCGCTGATCGTCGAGGACAACCGCGACATCTGCGGCAACATCGCCACGTACCTCGAAAAGCTCGGCTACGTGCTCGATTTCGCCCACGACGGCGTCACCGCCATGAACCTGGCGCTGACCCACCCGTTCGACGTCATCGTCCTGGACCTGATGATCCCGAGGATGGACGGCCTGACCTTCTGCCATCGGCTGCGGGCCGAGGCCGGGATCGAGACGCCCGTGCTCATGCTGACCGCGCGCGACACGCTCGACGACCGGCTCAAGGGCTTCGACGTGGGCGCCGACGACTACCTGGTCAAGCCGTTCGCCCTGCAGGAACTGCATGCGCGCATCCGCGCCCTGTACAAGCGCAGCCACCGCAATACCGACAAGCTGCTGACCGTGGCCGACCTCACCTTGAACCAGTCCACGCTGCAGGTGCACCGGGCGGGGCGCCGGGTCGAACTCAACCCCGCCGGCATCAAGCTGCTGCGACGGTTGATGGAAGAGTCCCCGTCGGTCGTCGATCGCGACGCGCTGGAAACGCTGCTGTGGGCCGACGAGCGGCCGGATAGCGATGCGCTGCGCTCGCACATGTACAAGCTGCGCCAGGCCATCGACCGGCCGTTCGACCGGCCGCTGATCCACACCATCCATCGCATCGGCTACCGGATCGCGGAGGACGCCCGGTAGTGTCGCGGCACAGCCTGCGCAAGCGTGTCGAGGTTGCGTTCGCGCTGTGCGTGGTCGGGCTCAGCGTGGCCTGGGGCTTCGCGTTCTACGGCGCCATCCGCTTCAGCGAAGACCGGGTGCTGGCCAACCAGCTTCAGCATGCCGCCGAGCGCTATCCCGACCTGTCGCTGAACCTGCGCGGATACGACGACGCAGGAAGCCTGCCGGAACCGCTCCGGGAATGGGCGGCGGCAGGCCCCGACGAGGGCACGTACGAGTTCGTGTCCGAGGAACTGCATGTGGCGGTCGTCCCGGCCGACAATGCCCAGGGGCGCGCATTCGTGGTGTTCGATGTCGCCGGGATCGAAGCAGCGTCGTCCGAAGACTGGTGGTGGCTGCTCGTCATCACCGGGGTCGTGGGCGTGCTCGGCGCCCTGGGCTTCGGGCTCGGGATGCTGGTGATGCGCCGGGCGGTGGCCCCGGTGGTGCAGCTGGCCGACGTGGTCGCGGGCATCGACCTGGAGCACCTGTCGGCAGGCGACCACAAGCTGATCGAGTCCGGCCGCTTCGGGCGCGACGAGGTGGGCCTGCTCGCCGGCACCATCGAGAAGACGCTCGAGCGCATCAGCGCCTTCGTCGTGCGCGAGCGCGACTTCACCGTCTCCGCCAGCCACGAGCTGCGCACGCCGATCACCGTGATCACCGGCGCAATCGAGCTGCTGGAGCAGGGCGACCTGTCCGATGAAGACGTCAAGGCGGTGGACCGGATCCGGCGCGCGACGGCCGAGATGAAGTCCACGATCGAGATGTTCCTGTGCATCGCGCGCGAAGCCGACGACGGGCAGTACGGCGAATGCTTCCTGGTGGCGCCGCTGGTGGACCGCGCGATCGACCAGCAGCGCTACCTGCTCAATGGCAAGGGCGTCGACGTCGACGTCCATGTCGAAAGCCACGCCACACCCGTCGTCCAGGGGCACCCGCAGGCGTTCCTGATCGCGGTCACCAACCTGGTCCGCAACGCGTTCGAGCACACGCCCGCCGGCCAGGGGCCGATCACGGTGCGCATCCGCGAACGCGACCTGCTGGTCACCAACCGGCGCAGCGGCGACGACGCCGGCGGGCCCACCCCGGACGGTGCCCCGGCGTCCAACGGCTACGGCCTGGGCCTCGGCATCGTGCAGCGGCTGTGCGAGCGCAACGGGTGGGAGTTCTCGCTGCAGGTGGACGAGGCGCGGGTGACGGCGTGTCTTTCCTGGTGAGCACCTGGGGAGGGGGATTGAATTGATCTGCAGGAAGCGAAGGGCGGCTCTCGACCCAAAACGGACTGAAAGGAACCTATGGACTCAGAGCGAATCAGTCGCGGAAGGGAACACCGGCAGTCCTGAAACAAAAGCGAATCATGTAATTACCAAAGCGCTGCTCTATCTCAGTAAGATTGTCGAAACCGCCGCCTGGTCGAAAGCTTGCGGGTATGCCGCTTCCCAACAGTTTGGCTCTAGCAAGGACACCCCCGGATACATTGAAGGCATTGCAATAAAAGCGCATCCGCAGTGTTTCCTCTAAGGGCAAGGCAGCGTAAGCAGTCTCATACTCTGCAATCTTCAGCCAAATCTTGTCGTATGGATGCAAGCTGTCAACGAACTTTGACAGACGTTGGTCCGTGAGGTTATGGATCAGATGGTTGTGTGCGAACTCATTTCGAATCTTTCTCAGGTTTGTGGCGTTAATTGCCTGTTCGTGCGTAATCCATCCGAGCCCAACGCAAACTAGAATCCTTTGTGAAAATGTTGATAACGGCCCATTAGACCCGAAATAGTCTTGCTGGGACTTGCTTGACTTCAGCGACCAATAGTTGGTTAGGCAACGTCGGAGCACATCTTCTAGGAACGATGCAGCCAAGACGCAAAAAGTCCTCGAATCACTGTCATGCAGAAAGTCAGTGAGTGATTCGGCCTCCGAAGCGATATTCGCCTCAATCTCGTTAGCTTTCCTTACTTCGACATAGCTATCCTTCAGGGTTTGCTCAAGAATTTCGACCGCCCTTGCCTGTAGAGAGAACGCTACGTTGTTGTCTGTTGCAAGCATAAAGAAGCTCGAGCGAGGCCTAGCCCATGTTAGTCCAATCTTGATCACCTTACGGGTGCGACAAGGCTTTCGTTGCTGGATCCAAGTGCGGCTCGATTGTCTCTCGCGCCGCGTCCTCCTCCCGCCGCTGGTGGATCCATTCCACCAGAGCCGTGGATTAGGGATATTTCACAGTTGACGCCGAAGGCTTGTTGTCGGACCGGCCATCGATCAGGACGATATTCTTGGCCTTGTCGATCTTCAGGTCTTGCATGATCTTCTTGACCCGCGTCCATTCACTGTCAGTGAAGTAGAGGATCACCGTGATGGACGACGACGTGTCGTTGGCCTTTTCGTAGACTTCCACTTGGTTCTGCAAGTTGGTTCTCAACTTGCTGTTACGCGCCAGCTTGAACTCCACCAGGGTTTTGTCCGCACTGCCTTCGGACACCTTGTAATCCACCGGTCCTCGACCGTTGTTGACCTCACGGTTGACGTCCATCCGGGAAGCGAACCAAGTTAGGCGGTAAAGAAGTTGGAGATGGGCTTCCTGTGTAATGGGCCTGTCGTTGATGTAAAAGATCCGCCATCCGTCCTTGTGCTCGATGACGTTTTTCAAGAAGTTGACCCGCGCCATACTCTCGGTGAACGAGTTTCCGCCGGTGTAGAAGGCGGTACCTTCCAGGTGCTCTCTGACCAACCTGGACACCTCGTCAACGAACTGTGCCTGAGTGTCGGCTACCTTTCTCTTGCTGGTCCGGTGCGCCTCGCTGGCGGCGTCTTCCTTGGCCCGGATGAAGTGATCAAGGAGGACCGGGAATTGCTCCACGGTCTGCGCCGCCAAGCGCTTTCGATCCTGGTCGGTCGCGCCCTCGGCCAAACGAGACATGAAGTAGGAGTCGATCTGGTTCCGCAACTGCTGATTCGGGATGGAGTTGTAGACATCTTCGATGCCATCCAGCAGGTCGCCGCGATTGATCCATGCCTCGTCTCTGGTCAGCATGTCCTTCGGCGTCAGGATCACGTAGTCGCCGTTGATAAAGGGCAGCTCGTAGCGGCCCGGAACCCAACGCTTGGCGTCTTGGTTAAAGGCTACGCGATTGACGCCCACAGTTCTCACAAACTCTGGCCGGAGGTGGTTCTTGGCGAAGGTCTGTGTGTATTCCAGCAGGAACTGCTTGATCAAGTTGGTGACGAAATCGCTGAGGTGATCCCGTCCTACGCCTTCGCTCAACAGGCAAAGCTTTTCCAAGTGGCTGCTCTTGGTGATTTTCTCTGCGCCAAAGTCGCGAAAGATGTGATGGAGGTTCTTATGCAGCGTGTTCGCGAACTTAGCCCCCAAGCCGCTGCCACTGTTGCCTGAACGGCTAAACCCAAGCCAGTTCTGCTTGACCTCGGCGAAGCGGAACCACTGATCGATATGCGCCTGCGTGAGCATGCCAGTGGCGGATACGTCGCGGAGAAACTTCAGGTAGTCAATGATCTGCTCATGCAAGCTTTGGTAGATCGCGTTCTTGCTGTCGAATAGGAGGAATGGATCGATGAAGAGCGGCAGGTCGTTGACCAACGATACGTTGAACGCGCCGTAGGCCTCCAAGGTCGCCTTGTCTACCTCGAAGAAGTCTGAGAAGTAGATTCCCACGCGCCCCGCCGGACTAGCTCGCATCACTCGACTACTCCTGTGGTCCAAGCTTCGATAGAAGAACTGGGGTCAGAGTGTAATTTCTGGGCACGTCACCGTGGCCACAGGCAGGCATTGCTACGTTGACTTAAAGCGGTGAGAGACTTTCTAGAGCCGACTAAGCCGCCAGCCGTCGCGCAACACCCTCCACTACGCTGCGGATCTGCTCCACCGTCGCGCCCTCTCCATGGTGCGACATCTCAAGCTGCCGAAGCGCGCGGGTCATGGCGACATAAAGCACGCGCACCTGTTGTTGCTTGCGGTCCGCATCATCGTCGGGGACCGCCAGCTCGCAGATCCCGGGAATGAACACCGTGTCGAACTCCAGCCCCTTGCTTGAGTGCATGGTCATCACCTTGACCGAAGCCGGGCCGTTGAACATGGCGCGCCGCTGGTCGTCCGAGGCCAGCAGTACGGGCGAGCCTCGCTTCTGCAGCTGTGTGGCAATCAGTCCGGCCAGCCGGTTGGAATGGCACAGCACGGCGAAGTCGTTGGGATTGGCGCCATTGTCGATCGCGTCCCGGATGCGGACCGCGATGATGTCGGCCTCGGCCCAGATGTTGCGTGCCCGCCACAGCTCGGGCATGGGGCCGCGACGGCCGGCGCTCTCGGGCGCAACGACCGGCACGTGGTCGTCATCGGCGTCCTGCCCGGTCAGCACTTCCTCGGCGAACGCCTTGGCGACCGCCAGCACTTCCATGGTGTTGCGATAGTTCAGGCGCAGGATGGTGGTGCGGCCCTGGGCTTGGATGCCGACGCTGGCAAAGGAGAACTTTCGCCGGGTGCCACTACCGTACAGCGTCTGCGCATCGTCGTAGAGCAGCAGCAGCGCGTTCGTCTCTGGGTCCACCATCTGCGCGACAAGCTGCAGCCATTCCGGCGCGAAGTCATGGCCTTCGTCGATCAGCACCGCCCCGTACTGCCCGCGCGGAATGGCCTTGGAGTCCACGCCGTCGATGACCGACTGCACCAGCATCTGGGCGTAAATCTCGGCGCTCTTCTGGAACGGGGGCTTGGGCAGCCCATAGGTCTTGAGCTGCTCGCCACACCATTCGTGGAAGTTGCGCACGGCCACCCGGTCCTGCACGCCGTGGCCCTGCATCAGGTGCTCGAGGCGGCTGGCCAGGGTCTTGTTGTAGCAGAGCACCAGCACCGGCTTGTGCTGCCGGCGGGCAAGCTCGACGCACCGGTAGCCGAGGATCATCGTTTTGCCGGAACCGGCCACACCGTGGATCACGCGGTGCCCGTCGCCCAGCGAGCGCGCTAGCAGCTCCTGCTGCAGGTCCATCACCCGGATGATGTCCGGAATCTCGACTGGCGCGGCCTCAGGCTGGCCTGGCGCCGGCAACAGGTCGCCTTGCACCTGGATGCGCAACTGCGGGAACAGGTGCCAGCGCACGCGCTCGATCTGCGGCAGGCTGAGCAGGCAGGCAAAGGGCATCAGGAACATGTCCCAGAGCCGCTTCTGGAACTCTTCCGCGTCCACGCCCTCGGTCATCTCGTCGCGACAGATCACGCTGCCCGGCGGCAGGAAGTGCTCCAGCTCCATCTGATCGAACTGGTTGCGGGTGATGTTGGCCAGCACCACGCCGAAGCCCCAGGGCATCAGCAGCTTGCCCGTGCGCTTGTCGCCAGGTGGGTGGCACAGGGCCGGATCGTCCTGCAGCAGGCGCACGATCTCCATCGCGTAGTCCCGCGCCTGGCGCAACGGGTTGGCCTGGGTCACGCGGCCGCGGTCTGTGTTGAGGATGGCCCGGTCCCGGTCCAGCTCCGCCAGCGTATCCGTCTTCCAGTCCTTGACCTCCAGCACCAGGAAGCCCCGCGACGGATGCAGAACGACGAAGTCCGGATGCCGGTAGTGCGGCCCGACCGGCACGTCGTACCAGCACAGGTACTCATCGTCGAGCTTGTCGTCCAGCCGCGACGAGAACCGGCGCTCCCCCGAAGTCATGCGCGACAGGCAGGTACTGCGGCTTGGAATCAGCGTGGCCATTGGATTCCCCAATCCCTGGAGCGCTGAGGCGGAAGCTACAGCAGAATCCACCGTGCCGTCGACTCCGGCACACAAGCCGCTTCGACGCTGGGGACCTTGTCGGCCTCTGGGCAGGAAGATGGGGTGCTGACGCACGGACAAGTTGAGCCGATAGTCGCGCTTACTGGCTCCGAACCAGCCAGTGTATTTCAGAAGCTTTATGCCTACGATGGACATGAAGCAGCGCCAGATCCAGTCACTTTGTCAGCAGTGACGACCGTACACGGACGCACTTTTGGTCCTTGGTAACCTGTAAGCCGGGAGCACAAGAATGGATGTGGCGGCGCAATATCTTAAGGACGCACAAGACCACTTTGCGGCGGCGGCTCCTCTGATTGGCCTAGATACGTTCCCGGAAGAGCAATGGAAAGCAGTGATCTTCTCTGCCATAGGCGCTGAGAAGCTGCTTAAGCATCTGCTCTGTCGCATCAATCCTTGCCTGGCGTTAAAGGCGGTGGATTTCGAGAACACGGTCATGACTTGGCATGCCGATAAGGTTATCAATCCGGGGAAGCTGGCTGACCTTAAAAAGAAGGCGAGCCCTGATGTAGTGACCTTCAAGATATCGGTTCAACGCGCCGCACACTTTTCGGCCGCTGTCGGTCAGTACGCACCGTTCCTGCATTGGCTGGCCGATCTGCGCGATATGGCGGCACATCGCCCTTGGGCCGAGGTCAACGAGGACCATGCCAGGATCGCATTGTGTCGAGACCTGTATGTGGCCATCGAGGCCATCGCTGGGAGCATCAGCACGGATGTCATCCATCTCTGGGGCTCCCATCGCTCGCGCCTGCAGGCCTTAAGCGCGGCCATGGCTGAGAAGTTAGATGTAAGCCTGCAGATGGCTAGGCTCCTAAAGCGGCACAGGGATGGCTGGATAGAGCGTTCAAAGGATCCGGCGGTGGTAAGTGCGGCGGAGAGGACCACCCACAACAGGCTGGCCAAAGAGCCCTACGTTGAGGAATGCAAATGTCCTGCCTGTGGCGGTATTGCCCTTGCCATTCTCAAACCCGATGTCGAATACAGCCACGACAAGAATGCAGAGGTGCCGGTCGTACATGTCGTTGGCGCATCCATTGTCGCGATTCAATGCTCGTTCTGTTTGCTGCGCCTGGAGAAGTACGACCAGCTTCAGCATGTCAACGCGAGCGCGCTGCTAGCACGAACTGATGACCTGACAGTGCCTTGAGAGCAACCCGGCATGCCGGCATCCAGCCCGGTCGACTTGCTATTTGGAAGGTCCGACCAGAGCGATCAGCCCTTCAAGCGCGCTTTCCACGGCTTCAGTCCTACTGGGCTCCTTCGCCACCGCCTTGACCAGTTGGCCGGCCAAGACCGAAATCCTTGTTTCAGCAGCCCTGCTCTCGCCTGTTTCGGCATATCGGCATAGAGCCTTCATCGGAGCGGTCAACCGCTTACGAGCTCCCTTCAGCACCTTGCTGATCTGGGGCTGGGGCACCCCCGTAAGCCGTTCTACGTCGCATTGGGTATGGCCGAATGCCTTCATCCGCTCCTTCAGTGCGGACGGCAGCCACGCCATGCGTGGGTCTATTCGGATGGGTCTTTCTGGCATATAAGTATACTTTATGGCATAATCGGCACCGTGCGGAAGCCTCTGGCTCGCCCCGCGAATCTCGGAGGACCTATGCAACGCGCCTATGTAATGCTCGATGCGATGTCCGTTAGCGTGGATCTGCCTGCAGCCGACGCCGAGGTGCTGCCAGGTGTGCCCTGGGGCTTGGTCGAAGCGTTTCCCACGCCTGCCTACTGGGCCTATCAAGTCCTGGTGCGACGAATCGAAGCTCGCCCGATCCGATATCGCATCGGTCAGACACTGCGCGAGGAAGTTGCCGCATGCTTACTGGGCGGTCACGGCATTCCTGCTCGTATCGGGCTGGTGACATTTGAGCACCTTCGGGCTAAGGGCGCCTTTGGTGAGCGAGCGCCCGATGAGGCCACGTTGTACGCTTGGTTATCCGAGCCTATCGCTGTTGATGGCCGCACAGTCCGATATCGGTTCGCTGCCCAGAAGGCGCGCTATCTAGCCGCCGCGCTGAACGCACTGTCCGACGCGCAGGTGCCTAGCCAGTCGGGCCGCACGTTGAGAGATTGGCTACTCAAGCTTCCCGGCATCGGATACAAGACCGCCTCTTGGGTCGCACGCAACTACCTGGATGCGGACGATGTCGCGATCTTGGATATCCATATCCTGCGAGCCGGCGTATTCGCACGATTTCTCGACTCAAACCTGACAGTCGAGCGGGATTACCTCAGACTTGAGGAGCAGTTCCTGTCCTTCAGTCACGCACTTGGCGTCCGTCCGTCCGAGCTCGACGCCGTAATCTGGTTGGACATGATGGCATCACCCGGCTCGGTCGCGCGCGCGATGGAGGCGCTGCCGGAAAGCAAGTTCAAGCGAACGCACGCGCCCTCAAACTCGCGCGCCAAACACCGCGACGCCAACACCCATCAGCTCGCCTTGCTCGGTTAACGCGCTGATCCATGGCTCACCAGTCACACCCAATAGGCAGAAGGGCATATCCAAGCCAGCAGCAACTAAGGCCAGCCCTGCCTGAAGAACACCTGCATCACGCCAGACAAGGCTTTCTGGATCATCGTACTTGGCAGCTGTCTTGCCAATCTCAGCCGCAAAGAACATCAGTCGGCCGTCCTGCCGAGGTACGACGTCCTCGCATGCCTGGATCAACGGCATCATTGAAGCGCCCAGTCCGTCCACAACGGCCAGCGCGTGCTCTTCAGGAAGGTAGACAGCCCAGCCGTGACCTGGGGCCAATTCCACCAGGATATGGATCGGATGGAGGGCGCCGGCCGAGGGCAATGGGCGCTGCGACACCCTGTACCCCATGGCGCAGTCGGTCGCACGCTGTGCCCGCGCCGCATGCCAAAGTAGGATGCTGATCGCCTCGATGCTCGGCTCCGCGAAGGAGCGCTCACTTCGGCGGCGCTCCAGCACTGCATCTAGCGTGGGCAGCGTTGTCCCGGCCCAATCGTCTAGTGATATGGTGGAGGCGATCGGCCAGCGGAGGGGCTTATAGCGCGCCGGCTCCTGGCGAGGACGAGGGCTACCGAGCCGTGTCCACATAGAAGCCAAGCTCTTTGAGCACGTCGAAGTATTTGTTGCATCCGCGGCATTGACCACACGGGACATCTGCCTTGTGGCAGCTGTGGGACCAGAGCAGGGCTGCACGGGGAATACCCGAGGCCTTTATTAGTTGAGCGGTCGTCATCTCGATGGCAGGCGCCTTGACCAACATCCCTCCCTCCTGATGCGAGAGCAGCCGGCTGATGTTGGTCACGAACTTGGCCGTGCCGTCCTTGTGCGCTACATCCGAGGCCACCGTACCGATCAACAGGCACTTCACATTAATTGCCATGGCGCGCATGGCCACCAGCGTGATCAGCAGCTGGTTGCGATACGGCCACCAATCCGTTGCCGGTGCTCGCTCATCGGCCTGCATGCCGGCCATGTCGCCTGAGCCGAATGGGCGAGCATCGATGGTGAGCACTTCATGCGGGATACGGAGCCGGGCACAGATGGCGGTGCTAGCTTCGATCTCGGCCTGCGCGGCCAGCTGACCATAGTTTACGGTGTAGGCCATATCTGGCTCGGCCCACCACGCGACCGCGTTTGAATCCATTCCTCCCGACAGCAGCAATGCTGTCTTCATAGCTTGGCCCCCACCCATGCAGTTTGGTAGATCGCGCTGACGAAATCGCTTCGGATGTAGCAGCCCGTGCCAACCATCATCTTGGACGCCTCTGCGCCTTCGGTCTCGGCATACACGATCACGGGCATGCCCATGCGTCTGGCATAACCGATCTCAAAAATGGTACCCGGATCCATGCCATCGCAGATGGCGAACATCAGATCACAGTCAGCGATGCCATCCAGATCCTGCTGCACAACCTCGTTGGCGGGGCCCACGCCTACGTCGTGGTAGGGCGAGAAGACGGTCAATCCCATGTTTCGCAGCACGTCTCGCGCCTGATCGACCATCCACAGCTGGCCGAGCGAGAAAAAGGGGCCGGCCAGATAAACACGGGGCGGCTTCACGCGTGACTTGAACCTGTCCGAGACCTCGACGGGGTCAGGGTGATAGCTGTCGAGCTGCCGCTGGTTCGGAAAGCCCCGATACTGGCAGTAGTAAGCCGTGGCCCGCGAGGCGCGGTCGGCCGCCTCGACGGGTTCTCGGCCTTCTTCCATCCACGCATAAGCGAAGTGGGCCACGAACTGATCGCCGGAACCGATCTTCCAGACAAATGGCGTCTCATAGGCGGGCACCTGATGCGCAGCGCCGCTGTGCCAGACCAATGCACCTTGCGGCCCCATCTTGATGACCACGACCTCGGCTGCCTCGTGCTCCGCCAACTGCTGCGCCAGCTCGGCCGGCTCAACGTCGGGTTGGTCCAATAGCCTGGCGGCTTCATCGCGATTGAGCACCAAAGCCAGATGATCGGCAGTTGAGCCGTTCTGACCAAAGCGCTCAATGCCTTCTGCATTCTGTGGATCAAACACCGCATACGTAGCCTTCACGACGGCGGTGGCATCGAGCATGCCAAACCGTATGATCTTTTCTGCTTCCAACTCAAGGTCTGCCAAATCCGCAATGCGGTGGATTACAGGACGTGCCAAGCCATGTAGGTAGAAGAAGGCCGGGCAGTGCGCAATGGCCGGCCCGGTAAGCTTGAGCTCATCAACCGCACTGAAGATCGCGCGGGCCTGATCGTCCAGGTGGCTGTGCAGGTGCACCCGGCCGCCCAGCTGGTGAATGGCCATCGCGGCACGGCCAGCCGAACCCACCACCTGATCCCAATCCGGACGCATGCAGCGCTCTCGGTAAACTCCGCCGACAATAGACAACATCATGCCCCGTCCTTGGTGAAGTCCTAGATGGCCTTGATACGAACTTGGACGTGGGCGTCGTTCTTGGTCAACACCGTAGCCTCATAGCGGGTGCCGCCTTCAATGCATTGCCGCAACTGCGTCGTCTGAGCAGACGCGATGCCACCTGCCTTGGCGCCATCGAACATCAGCGCAATGACGGACGTGCCGGCCTGCTGCTCCAGCTCGACCGAAAGCACGTCGCCGGGTCTGAGTTGCGTAATGACCTGCTCTTTAGGAGAGGCAATCGGCGTGTTGATAGTCAGCCGTTCGCAGGACACGGGCGGATCATTTACGAGCCGATCGTTAAAGGGATCTTTATCGATACCGGACATACACCACCTCCCTGGTTGGTCAGTTGGCTCAACCCGCCCTCGGGCGAGTCCACAGAGCGTACTCCAACCGGAAGTCCGCTGCTGACGGGCTTTGGGGACAGGTGCTGGCCTTAGGCAAGCTCAAATTGACCCCGGTGAGTCCTAAGGATTCGTAACCGTGATGCGGTGGGTAAGGTCAGCGCGGCCGCGGAATTTGGCCGCTCAGCGGACAGCTTGGTGAGGCGAATCACCCTCTCCAGCGCGCTCAATATCCTGGCGGCCAGAACTTCGCGCTGCCTGGACGGTACGGCCTTCAAGGGTGTGCGGAAAGAAAAATAGTCGCCGACTACGGGGGGGGCTTGGGGGCGCTTTTTTTTTTCGCCTACCGCTTCGGGACTGCGATGACCAGTTTGTCACGATGACGCGTTTAACCGCTATCGGATGGGGATCAGAGAACCGTAGGACTTCTCTGACTTCTTTTGAAGTGGCCGTGGAAGTGCGACGGAGAGCTGACGAACGCACCTTCTTGCGCTGTGGCTGCTGGCCCGAAGTGCTACATTTCATGAAGAGTCTCCCACGACAGAGAGCACA
This sequence comes from Luteimonas saliphila, assembly GCF_016774335.1. Classification (GTDB taxonomy): domain Bacteria; phylum Pseudomonadota; class Gammaproteobacteria; order Xanthomonadales; family Xanthomonadaceae; genus Luteimonas; species Luteimonas saliphila. Next base: position 145,526 of record NZ_JAETWA010000046.1, read on the forward strand.
AGGGCATGCTGTTGCGACTGATCAACAGAATTCTCCGCTCGTGCCGAAGGCTTCGCCCCGCGCCATCTTCTCCGCTCGGATCAAGCAGGCCCGCGCCCTGCGGGGCATCCGGAGCCAGCGTGCGCTGGGGGCCCTGATGGGCCTCACGAAGAAGCGGGGCAGCAGCCGCATCAATCGTTACGAGACGCAGGCCAGCGGGGTGGACCTGGCGGGGCTCGCGCAGCTGGCGGACACCCTGAAGGTGCCAATGGCCTATCTGCTCGCGCAGGACGAGACGACAGCTGACATCGTGCTGGCGCTTTCGCAACTCTCGGCCAGGGAGCGCAAGGCACTGGCCCGGCAGCTGAAAGAACAGATCGCTGCAAAGAAGTAACAGCGGTGCGCTGGGCGCCCGCTCCCCAGGCTCACCGTTTCGCCTTCTCTTTCAGCTCGCTGGCGATCTTGCGCTGCTCAGCGGGCGGCATGCTCGCAACCGCGAGAATGACCTCCGCGAGCGCGTCGCTGTCTGCCAGCAGGTAGGCCAACGGCACGCCAAGCTCCTTGGCCAGCCGATCCGCAGTCGCGAAATCCGGCTCCGAGCTTCCCCGCTCGTATCTGGTGACTCTGCTGGACACGACGTCCTCCGACAGCCCGATCCTTCTGCCAAGCTCCCTCTGGGAGATGCCCAAGGCAAGGCGCGCCTTCCTGAGGCGTTTGGCGAACACGCTGCGGGGACTGAGAGGCGACATGAGTTGGCGATGCCGTTCCTGTGTCCCCAACAGGATGGCTTTGCTTGCCTCTGCCTGTATGCTACAGTAAATGTAGCGGGTGCTGAGGGTCTTGCGCGGCTCCTAAGCTGACGAGGGGGCGCATCGCTAGTGCATCCCATGCCGGTAAAGCGGAGGGCTCGTTGCGACCTAAATCGCTACATTAAATGTAGCAACAATAGGTGGGGCGCTTGCGAGAAGTTCGGGGAACAACAACCTGGGAAGCCAAGGAAACAGCATGAAGACCAGCAGTCTTTATGGCGCGATGGGCGTCGCTTTGTTCGCGAGTGTCGGCGGCACCGCAGGATCCGCAGCGGCGCAGCAACCGGTTAAAGAGCAGCAAGCTAGTGCGGTAACGGAAGACGAGAGGAGCGCTGAGGCGTCTCAGCCATCAACGGCGATCGAACTTGAGCAGATCACCGTCACCGGCACCCGCATCCGCGGCGGCACCTCGCCCTCGCCGGTGATCACCATCGGCGCCGAGCACATCCGCGAGGAGGGCTTCACCGACCTGGGCGAGGTGATCCGCAGCGTGCCGCAGAACTTCGGTGGCGGACAGAATCCCGAGGTTCCCAGCGCGAACCTGCTCGGGGCAGGGCTGGCCAACCAGAACCTGACCGGAGGCTCCGGCCTGAACCTGCGGGGCCTGGGGCCGGACGCGTCGCTGACACTGCTCAACGGGCGTCGCCTGGCCTACGACGGGTTTTCCCAGGCCATCGATATCGGCGCGATCCCGGTGGAAGCGGTGGACCGGGTGGAGATCGTGGCCGATGGTGCGTCCGCCATCTACGGCTCCGATGCCGTGGGCGGGGTGGCCAATGTCATCCTGCGCCGTGGGCTCGAAGGGGTGGCGGTCGGTACACGCTACGGAACAGCCACCGGCGGCGGATTGACCACGCGCAGCCATACCGTCACTGCCGGTGCCTCCTGGAGTTCGGGCGGGTTGCTTGCGACCTACAAGGACGAAACCGTCGACCCGATCTACGCCGATGAGCGCAGCTACACCGCACCGCTTGCCGCGCCCCGGACCATTTACTCGGCCAGCGACTTGCGGAGCAGCCTCGTCAGCGTGCACCAGCAGGCCGGCGAGTTCGCCGAGCTTCGCCTCGATGCGTTCAGGTCGACGCGCGGGCAGCACAACGAGTTCGTCCTCGCCGCGTTCGCCCCGTACTACCGCCTTGCGCCCGAGACCACGGTCGACTGGATCTCGCCCGGCATCGACCTCTTCCTGCCGCGGGACTGGACCCTGACCGTGGGCGGGGCGTGGGGCAGGAACGAAAGTGTTTCGTCGCAGTCCTTGATCGACCCTTCATCCGGAACGTCCACGCGCCTGTACAGCGAGTGCTATTGCAACGAGGGCCGGTCGTACGAGCTGGGCGTCGAAGGTCCGCTGTTTCATCTGCCCGGCGGCGAAGCGCGGCTGGCCGCGGGCGCTGGCCGCCGGACCAACCAGCTGCATGTGGACAACTATCTGGCGGACGTCAACGGACTTCCCAGCTACCAGGGCGCCGAGTCCAGCCGTTTCGCGTATGCCGAGGTGCAGTTACCGTGGATGGAGAATGCGGCCGGCTCGGGCAATCCGCAGCGTCTCGTGACGACGCTTGCGGCCCGCAGCGAGGACTACGACAGCTTCGGACGGGTCACGACCCCGCAGGTCGGCGTGATCTACGGCCCGAGTCCGGACGTCACCCTGAAAGCCAGCTGGGGCAGGTCCTTCAAGGCGCCCACGCTCTATCAGGGCTACTACTACGTGACGGCGCTGCTGTATCCGGCGGCGGCACTCGGCGGCGCCGGCTATCCCCCTGATGCGACGGCCATCTATCTCGTCGGCGGTGACCGGAACCTGAGCCCGGAGCGGGCGCGGACATGGACGGCGTCCCTCGCCTTCCATCCCCAGGCGCTACCGGGGCTCGAGACGGAGCTGACCTGGTTCGACATCGACTACGAAGATCGCGTGGTACAGCCGTTCGCGAACGCGGCCCAAGGGCTCAGCAACCCGGTGTACGCACCATTCGTCGACTACGCGCCGTCCGCCGGCGAGCAGGCCGGGGCCATCGGAAGTGCGGGCTCGTTCCTCAACTACTCGGGCGCGACGTACGATCCCGACAACGTGGTCGCGATCCTGCGTGGGCGTTTCGTCAACGTGAGCCGCCAGCGCGTCGAAGGCCTGGATCTGTCGGCGTCCTACCGGATCGACGCGGGCGCGGGTCGCCTGACGCTGCGCGGTTCGGCGACCTGGCTGGACAGCACTCAGCAGCTCGCGCCGGGTCAGGCCGACACGCGGCTCGCCGGCACCCTGTACAACCCGGCAAAGGTCAATGGCCGGCTCGGGATAGTCTGGAACCGCGGCAACTTCACTGCGTCGACCTTCGCCAACTACACGAGCGGCGTCGATGACACGGTGAACGACGAGCAAGGGGCGTCGTTCAGTACGTTCGATGCGACGCTGCGCTATGCCATCGATCGGAACCAGACTCATTGGCCAGGGTTCGAGATCGCACTCTCCGCGCAGAACCTGTTCAACCGAGCCCCACCGCTGCACACGCCGGCGCCACAGGTCTATGCGTTGCCGTACGACCCAACCAACTACTCGGCAGTCGGCCGCTTCCTGGCACTGTCGGCGTCGCTGAGGTGGTGAGCGTGGAGCGTTCCACATCGCCGTGGGCATGGAAGCGGGCATCCGTCCGGGTTCTCGTAGCTCCCGTGTTGCGGGGAATGAAGCTGTCGCTTGCCCTGGCCCTGACGGCGGTGGCCGTCGCGGGAACCCGCGATGCCGGGGCCATCCCGCCCCGTCGGCTTGTCGAGGTTGCCGACCTCAGCAGTCCGGTCATCTCGCCGGATGGTCGACACGTTGCCTTCCGCGTCGAGCAGGCCAACATCGAACGCGACACGATCGTCACGACCTGGTACGTCCAGGAGGTGGACGGTGCGGCACCCCCATTGCGTGTGTCTGATGGGGGCTTCGCAATGCACGCCTTCCATGGGCTGTCTTCCCCCGAAGCGGCGGTCTGGTCTTCAGATGGGCGCTGGATCTACTACCGGGCCATGGTCGATGGCCGGATCGATGTCTGGCGCGCGGCGGCGGACGGCTCGGCCGCTGAAGCGGTAACGGGAAGTTCCGCGGACGTACGGGATTTCTCCCTGGACGGGGATGGCCGCACGCTGCTCTACAGCGTGGGACCCACTCGGGAAGCAGTCGCTGCCGCGGAACGAGCCCAGTACGAGCAGGGCGTTCTCCTCGACAAGTCCGTCCCGATCGGACAACCGCTGTTCCGCTCGGGGTTCATCGAGGGGCGACCGGCGACGCAGCGTTACCGCGGTGGTAGGGAACTCGAACGGGTAGGCCTGCTGGCCGACGTCAAAGATCGGTGGCTCGCACTCGACATGGCGACCGGACAGAAGCGCGAGCTTCTGTCTGCCGCCCGCCAGAAGGCCGCATCGGAGCCCGTGCCCGGGAAGGAGCGCGGGGCGTGGAAGTGGGCCGTCGATCGTCAGCGCGGCCGGACTGCGATGCTGGTTCGAAGCGGCGATGGCCAGGGCCTGTACGTGCAGCCGCACTCCGAGCTGACGGTCCTGCTGGACCCGGAAGGGCGGAAGTCGATGACATGCCAGGCCGGCGAATGCCACAACAAGCCGATCACCGACATCCAGTGGCGGCCCGGCGGCGACGAACTTCTGTTCACCGTGACGGACCGCGATGCGGGCTCGCGCCAGTCGATCTTCCGATGGAACGTCGAGACCGGCACGGTGGTTCCGGTCGTTCAGGCGAACGGGCTGGTCAATGGCGGACGTGACCCCCTGAGCGCCTGCGGTGTTTCGGCGCACGTGATGGTTTGTGTGGCTGCGGAGGCGGACCGGCCGCCATACCTCGAGCGCATCGACATTGAGACCGGCGAGCGGCGGGCCCTGTTTGAGCCGAATGCCGCGCTGGCCATTGATATCGCGGCAACGACGCCCGCACGACGGCTTCGCTGGACCGATGGGAACGGTCAGGCATTCAGCGGCTACTTCTTCCCGGCGCGTCGTGGAAGCGGTGTCGCTCCTCCACTGTTCGTGAACTACTACCAGTGCTCCGGCTTCGTGCGCGGCGGCACAGGCGACGAGTGGCCGCTGGTGTCGCTGGCTGCGCAAGGCATCGCGGCACTCTGCATCAACTACGCCCCTCTGCCGCTCGACGCGGTGGACCGTTACAACCAGGGACTGTCGGCGGTCAGCAGCGCGATCGAGTTGCTGGCATCAGCGGGCGAGATCGATCGCTCGCGGGTGGGGATGGGCGGCCTCAGCCTGGGGGCGGAAGTCACGCTGTGGACCCTAGCCAACTCCGATCTGCTGACGGCGGCGTCGGTGAGCTCTCCGGCCCACACGCCGCTCACCTACGAACTGCGCCGCCTCTACGACGACACGTTCTTCCCTGCGCTGCGGACGTACTGGCAACTGCAGGCGCCAGATGCCACGCCGGAGCGCTGGCGAACGCTGTCGCCCGTATTCAACCTGGACAAGATGCAGGCACCGATCATCATGCAGCTCCCGGAACAGGAGTACCTGCAGGCGCTGGACTACGCGGTTCCGTTGATCGAGGCTGGATTCTCCGAACTCTACGTGTTCCCGGACGAAGCCCACTTCAAGTTCATGCCGAAGCACAGGTTGGCGGTCTATCAACGGAACCTGGACTGGTTCAAGTTCTGGCTGCTGGACCAGGAAGACCCGGATAGATCACAGCGGGAGCAGTTCATGCGGTGGCGCCAGATGAAGGCGAAAAAAATCGCAGGCCTGCCATGACCCGGTCCCGGGTGGAGGTCAGGACTGATGGCGGATCCAGTTCTCCACCATGCACAGGTCCAGTATCTCCATGAACACCCGGTCGCGCATGGGAAGGTCCTCGCGGTCCATGAACCGGCTCAACGCGCTGGAGTTCAGCAGGCGCTGTTCGTTGAGACGGCCGGAAAGCAGGAACTGGCGAATCTCCTTCCTGTGGCGCTGGTAGAAAGCGCCCAGGTACGCGACGAAGTTGCCTTTGCTCCTGCGGTTGAGGATCTCCAGCGGCAGCACATCCGAGAAGGCGGCGCGGGCGACCGCACGATTCTTGCCGCCGGCAATCCACATCCAGGATGGTGTTCTGAGGCAGGTCTCGACGACGGGCTGTGCCAGCAGTGGCATGCGCAGCCACCGATCGGCACCGCGCGGCGCCATGTCCCGGTAGATCTGGGTATCCGTCAGGCCGAAGACCCGCTCCCGGTCTCCCGGCAATGCGTCAGCGGGTGCAAGGAACCACGGGTGGGGTTCGGGCGCGCTCGCAACAGCAGAAGGATGGACGAACGTGCGTTGCGCGGACCTCGGCTGCTTTGGGGGAAGCAGCAGTTTCCGGATCGTCAGCCATCCGGCCGTCCAGAGCGTGCACTGGTGCAGGGCGGCGAGATCCCGAACCGCTGCCGCTCCGGCGGAAAGCCCCTGCGCGAGGAGGGCATCCGTGGCGGGGGCGGCATTGGTCAAATAGCTGAATACCGTGTCGCCCCCGGACCCAGAGTAGTAGCTCGCGACATCGTGCTCGGCCCCGGCAGGCCCCATCACGTTGTCGATCGCGTACTGAAGGCAGCCGATCCGTGGAGAGACGGTGCTCGATTCCAGATCGAAGCAGAAATGCGCACGCTCGAAGTCGAGAACCTTCGTCTGCAGTTCGACGCCGAGCGCTTCGGCAATGAGGCCTGCGTACTGCCGCTCGTCGGCACCTGGTACCGGCGTGACGAGCGTACAGCACACGACGCGGGCATTCGATTCCTGCAAGCAGGCTGCCACGATCGATGAGTCGAGCCCACCCGACATCTCCAGCAGGATCGACTGATCCACCTCGGCCAAGGCGGTAATGACGGAGGTGACCGCTCGCCGCAGTTCGGAGGTGGCGTCGTTCGGATTGGTGTAGCGGTTCCAACGGGAGACGAACTCCCATGGAGACCAGCTTTGCTCGGTCGAGATCCCGGCATCGGTCAAGCTGAGGCTGTACCCGGGCAACAGTTCGCTGATGCCCTCCAGAGCGGTCCTTTGTGCCTTCTGGTATGGGTACGTCGCCGACCGCGCGATGTACTCCCAATCGATCCGCTTCCTGTACAGGCCAGCTTTCACCGCGAGTCCGACATCCGAGGTGATGAAACCACCTTCGGCGGAGAGCGAGTAGATGCAGGGCATGCCTCCGGAGGGGTCCCGGGTGATGGTCCATCCCGAGTCAACAGAACCAGAGGGTTGAAGCACGATGTACTCGCCCCAGCAACGTTCGGTCAGGAACATGCGCAGCCGACTGCCGGGGACAAACGTGGCCAATGCTGCGCTGTCCGTGACTCGCGAACCGCCCCTCCAGAACAGGTGGCCGACGACCACGCTGCCATCCGGGAGTTGGAGAACCGGAGTCTCTGCACCTGCGAACAGTTCGATCTCGCGTGCCGTGAGATCGCGCGGCACGCCCATCACTTCGAGGGATGCGCGGATGGCGGAACGGTCCTGGCTTTGTCGGCCATTGCCGATCAGCGCGAGATAGCGATATCCCATCACACGACTCGTATCGGGGTGTGGGCTGTGACATTGCCGACGGAGTCGCTTAGAACGAGATCTCCAGCCTGCACCCAGGCATGTGCGGCGAATGGGTTGCCGGCGACCCCGAAGACGACATTTGCGTGCAAGCCGCGTCTGGCCAAGAACCTGGCCATCGCTATGGCGTCGGGAAGGCAGCGCGGAACGATGGGCACGTACACCCGGGCGAGGTTGAACTCACGTGCGATGTGGAAGAAGCGCTCGACGTCGGCCCGTGTTGCCGGGCTGAGAGTGGGCGGCGCTTTACGGCTTCGATAGGCGGAGAGCCCACGAAGAACGTCGCTGAGATTGCGGGTCGCTAGCTGCCAGTGCGTCCGGCAGACGATCGCGAGAACCTCCAGGTGGGTTGCGGCGGAAGGCCTCTCGGTTGAGAACGCCTGCTCCATCGCGCTGCGGACCGGCGCCGCGACGCGAGGTGGCGTCGGGGGGTGGCTGTTGGTCGGGTCGCATTCGAGGACACCCTTGTCAACGAGTGGAAGAACGCCGGTCTCATCGCCGGTCTCGATATACCTGGCGAGCGCACGTTCCAGCGTCGTCGACAGACGGAAGTACTGGTCCTTGCGCGTGTCCAGGAAGATGAAATGCCCGTCGTACTGGCAGCAAGACACGTCGGGGCCGAACTGAAAGGGCATGTCCCTGCCTCCGGAAGTAGTGGAGGCGCATCTGGACATGCGCCTCCACTGTTCGGGATCTGCAAACTTACTCCTCCGAGATCCCCACGCCGATGGGCGTTCCGTTGCCTTCGCCGGCCACGCCCGGGCCGTGCGTATCGGTGCTTGCGGTTCCGAGCACGATGAAGTCATCGTTCGCGGCGGCCTGCCGGGCGGTCTGGTTGTTGCTGTCCATGGTCATCTCCTTCGTCTGCGTCATGGCGAATCCATGACCACTGCAGCGTAGGAGCCGGATTTCCTGATCTTCAAATGATTCTTGTTTGATCAATTCTTGATCATCCGCAACTGTGACATCCGTTGCGGATCCCCCGGCTACGGACACGCCGCCCAGGCTAGTGCCGATGCTCGCGCCGTCGCTTGAGCGTCACCGTGATGCACGGCACCAGCTGCTTGCGGCGCTCGTGGTAGTCGTGCAACGCCACGCGCAGGCGGGGGAGATCGCGCGTGCGCCAGTGCCGCTGCAGCGCGGCGAGTTCCTCGACCTCGTCTTCGACCAATCCCCGCTTGGCCTTGCGGATCGGGGCGAGCTGGTCGTTGGTCCGGCGCACGGCCTTGGACAGGCGGGTGTGCAGGGTGGCATCGGCGATGGCATCGAACAGCTGCCAGGTCGCCTCTGCCAGGTCGTCGTCGTTCGAGGCGATCTCGGGCTGCCGGAGGCCGCCCGGAATCCGGCCGACGACGCCGACATCGCATGCCATCAGCAGCAGGCGCTGCATCCAGTCGTAGGTGTCGCGCAGCTCGATCTCGACCGGCAGCGGCAGGTACGCGCCGCCCCGGGCGTGGTGCTCGAGGATGCCCTCGCCGACCAGCCGCTCCAGCGCCAACCGCACCGGCATGGCGCTGGTGTCGAACTCGGCGGCCAGCGTGGCCGGGTCGATCCGGTCTCCCGGCAGGTAGTGGCCCGAACGCAGTGCCTGCCGGATCCGCTCCTGCAACTGCACGCTCTTGGTGTGGAATGCGCTCATGGCGGAACTCCGTATCCGCGAATGGCAGTGATTCAACCTGCTGTCTTTGGCGATCCGATGCCGGATGCGGTTCAATCTTTCCGCATGTGGCGTGGTGTGTCCAGTCTGCAGGCACGATTGCTCGCCATGAAGCGCGACTTCGAGCTCTCCCGGGCTGGAGCTGCGACCGCTGCCGGTCCCATACGGGGATGTACCGCTGGCAACCTGGGCAGCGTCGGCAGCGCCGTCCGCATAGCAAAGGGCGAAGCGCTGAAGCTGCGGCGGCTGCGCCACCCGCGCGTAACCAGTCAGCACCGCCCCGGCCACCGTCCCCATCCATGTCGACCCGCGTACCGTTCGAGCCGGCTCGCTGCTGCGTCCGCGCGGCCTGCGCCTTTTCGTCGGCGCCGAGCCTCCCTGGTCCGCAGAGCGGGGTGGGCTTGTCACACGGAGTGCTGTGGCGAATGGGAGGGGCCGAAAACCGACGATTGACTTCTCCCGACAGCGGGCGTAAGAAGCGCCTCAGGGGTGTCTACAACTGACTGTTCAGGTCTCCGAAGCAGGGCGTATGTGTCCCGCAGCCGGGGACGACACTGCGCGAGAGTCTTGTCCGACAAACGCAGGAAGTTGTTCGATAAGCCAAGCAACAACGTTTCCAAAGGAAGGAACATGACATCGGCTGCTAGCGCGACGGCACTCATCGGCGTACTTCTCCGTAGTCGTTCGAAATGCACAGGGCATGGCAAGACGAGACTGCGAGCGCATGCCGTTCTCCTGCTGCTTCTTGCAGCATCCGCAAATGCGGTGGCAATCGACGAATCCTGGCGCGCCGTACTTCCGATAGATGGCGCGGGAGGCGGCGCGACGACGTTAGACCGGGTTTCGGTCACAGGAAGCAGGATCTACAGCATCCACACCAGCGGGGTGCCTTCCCTGGGCAGCGCCTGGGCGATTACCAACAATCGCGAGGTGAGCGGGAACTACGGGCAGATTGAGGACCCGCACGATGCCGATGCGAGCGCGCCTGCAAACTGCGAGAAGGACGAGGTGCAGCCGGTTGCAGGCAATCCTGTGGTCATGTCCTCCGGGAACAAGGTTGAGCGCGAGATCGATTTCGATGGCGCCGGCCTCCGGCTCGAGCGCACGTGGAATCAGCACTGGGACGGCATCGGTCTGTTCGGGTATCACTGGCTCTCGAACTTCGACTACAAGCTGAGCTTCGGCAGCAGCTATGGCATCAGTGCGTGCTATCCGCGTCCAAGCATCGCTGAGTGCCAGAATGGACACACCTATACCACCATCTGGGCGCACCGGCCCGATGGCCGGAAGATCCGATATCTCAAGGCTGCGGACGGAATCTACTACGAAGAGAAGGCAAGCCCGATCTCCCGGATCGTCCGTCAGTCGAACGGAACCTGGATCCTGTACGGTGAGAGCGCGACCATCGAACGATACAGGGCCGGTGGGTTGCCCCTGGAGGTCAAGGATGAGCAGGGCATCGGATGGACGTTCACCTACGCGGGGATGCAGGGGACGCAGCTACAGCGCGTCACGCACACTTCCAGCCGATTTATCCAGTTTCTGTGGACGGGCGACGAACTGACGCAGATCAAGGACCCTGCCGGCAATTCATACCGGTACACCTACAGCCACCAGAAGGTTTATGACGGGCTGCACCTGTTGGCGAGCACCACGCTGCCCGGAGCGCCCGCCACGAAGATCACCTACCACTACGAACAGTCCGAATTCTTCGCCCTCACCGGAAAGTCGTATAACGATGTTCGCTACTCGACTTTCGCCTACGACGCGCAGCGGCGCGCAACCCTCAGCGAACACGCTGGGGGCGTAGATCGTCACACGTTCACGTACACCAGCGGATTCCAGGACGGCAAGCAAACCCTGACGATCGTGCAGACCAATCCGCTCGGGAAGAAGGCGACCTATACGTTCCACGATCGCAAACTGACGACTGTGACCGGCCATGCCTCGACCAACTGCCCGGCCAGTGTCAGCAGCATCACCTACGACACGAACGGCTACAAGGACAAGGTGCAAGACCAGGAAGGCGGCGTCACCGACTACGACTACAACGCGAAAGGCCAATTGCTCAAGAAAACCGAGGCGTTCGGCACTCCCGAAGCAAGATCAACCACCTATGTCTGGGATCCGCAAGAAAACCGCCTCCTGAGAAAGACGGTTCACGCGGGCACGACCCAGTTGTATCAGATCACGTACGGCTACGACTCACGCAAACGCCTGGCATCGGTGGCGGTGAAGAACCTGTCCACTGCCGTGGTGGCAAGCCAGAATCAGACCAGGACCACTACGTATACCTACACCGAGCATGCGAACGGCATGGTCGCCACCATGACGGTGGATGGACCGTTGGCGGGCACGGGTGATGCGGTGACACGTACATTCAGCTCCAAGGGCGATCTGGTCAGCGTCAGTACGGTATTGGGCGATGTAGCGACATACACCAACTACAATGAGCTGGGCCAGCCCGGCAGGATCACCGGCATCAACGGGGACATCACCGAGTATGTCTACGATGAGCGGGGACGTGTCAAGAACGAGAGGCGGATTATTGATGGCGTCGCGCGCACAACGACCTATGGTTACGATGCGTTCGGCCGTGTAACGGCTGTGACCAGCCCCGATGCGCATACGCGGCATCTTCAGTATGACGCCAGCTGGCGTGTGGCATCCAGTTACGAGGCCGAGGCAGGCGGAACCTTCGCGCAGATGCGTTACACCTACAACAATGCCTCGCTTCCCACGATTGTCGAAGCCGTACGCCTGGCCAGCGCGCCCGCGGCCCCGGTTGCGGGCGCGCAGTTCGTCAGCCAGACGATCCCCACGCTTCATACCGGCCGTCCCTACACCATCAGCATCCAGATCAAGAACACCGGTACCAGTACATGGTCAACCGCCGGGGGATATCGGCTCGTCTCCAGGAACCAGTCTTTCACCGATGCTTTCGGCATCTCGGTACTGGGGATACCTGGAACCGTCCTTCCGGGACAGACGGCGAACTTCGTCATCCAGGGGACCGCTCCCCACGCCAGTAGCTACGGGTTCCAATGGCAGATGACTAACGCGGGCGTCGCGTTCGGCAGCCTGACGCCAAGCGCCTCGGTCAACGTGATCTATCCGCCCACGCCTCCAACGGATCCATGTCCGCCCGAATGCGGTGCCCCCCTCTCTGTAGCCGACGAAGGAGATGCCGAGGCTGTCGACGGCTCCAGCACATTGGTGTCTCCTCAGAGCCTGCCGACCGGGGTGAGTTACCGCGCTTACACCGACTACGATGAGCTTGGCCGCGTCATGGCGCACAGAGGTAACAACGGCCAGCGCATGGACTATGGTTACGACAAGGAGGGCCGGCTGCTCCTGGAGGTAGACGCACAGGGGCGAGAGACCCGTCACACCTACGACAAGCTGGGGCGCCTGATCAAGACTGTCGACGCGGCTGGCGGCGTGAGCGAGTTCAAGTACGATCTCGACGATCGGTTGGTGTGGGTCAAGGATCCGCGCGGAAAGATTACGACCTATCTCTACGATGGGTTCGGCCAGTTGTGGTCGCAGACCAGCCCGGATACCGGCACCACCACCTTCGAGTACGGCACAACCGGCTTACGCACGAAGATGACCCGCGCAAACGGCGTCGTGACCAGCTACGCCCATGACAGCCAGGGCCGCCTGATTTCGGCGACCGCAGGCGGCGAAACCCAGACCTTCACCTACGACAACTGTACCAATGGCAAGGGTCGTCTGTGCAAGGTGAGCGACCCGACGGGCAGTGTCACCTACACTTACACGCCGCAGGGACAAGTTGCGTCGCAAAGTAGCGCACTCCCGTCCAACGGTTCAGCGTCTTATGCCTACACCTACGACGGCATGGGACGGCTGACCGGGATCGGCTATCCGGGCGGGGTGGGCGTGGGCTATGGCTATGCCAACGGCAAGATGACGGCGATCACGGCAACGATTGGCGGCGTGACGCATAACGTCGCCACCAACGTCCAGTACCAGCCCTTTGGTGCGGCTGTGGGTTGGACCTGGGGTAACGGCCTGACACGCGGCGCAACGTATGACCTGGACGGCAGGCTCTCGGAACTGCATTCAAAGAATGGCAGCACCAACCTGCAACGACTGGTCTATGGCTATGACACGGCGAACCGAATGACCGGTCTTACCAACCACGTGAATAGCAGCCTGACACAGGCATACGGCTACGATCAGCTGGCACGGCTGACTTCTGTAACGGCCACTGGCGCGAACCAGAGCTTCCTGTGGGACGCGAACGGCAACCGCACCAGTCACACGTGGGGTGGGCAGGCTGACCTGTACCAGACGGCGTCGACCGGAAACCGTCTTTCCGCCATCAGCGGGCCGCGTGCGACAAGTTATACCTACGACGCCAGCGGCAACACCCTCACCGGCGAGGGGGTGAGCTACACGTACAGCGCATTCAACCGCCTGGCGACGGCCACAAAGGCTGGCGTGACCACGACCTACGCCGTCAACGCACTGGGTCAGCGGGTGCACAGGAAGGTGGGTACGGGTGCGCATCACTGGTTCACCTACGGGCCTGGCGGTCAGATGCTGGGCGAGTACCAGGGATCATGGACGCACTATGTGCGGCTGCCGGACGGCACGCCCGTCGCCAGAGTCAAGGGTAGCCAGATCCTCATGATCCACACCGACCACCTGGGCCGGCCGGAGATCGTGACCAACAGCGCCAAGGCGGTGGTGTGGCGCGCGAGCAACTTCGCGTTCGATCGCACCGTCACTCTCGACAGCATTGGTGGGTTGAACCTGGGATTCCCGGGCCAGTACCACGATGCGGAGACGGGGCTGGCTTACAACTATCACCGGACCTACAACCCTCGGACGGGGCGGTATCTGGAGAGCGACCCTATCGGGTTGGCCGGTGGACTGAATACCTATGCCTATGTCGGGGGGAATCCGATCAGCTTCACTGATCCGCTTGGTTTGGCACCTGCGTCAGGCGCGATGGCGGATTGTTTGTCGCAGATATTCGGTCAGTCTGTTTCGGGCGTGAATGTCAGGAATAAAACTGTCGTCAACAACGATTTCGTGACGACGCGGAGAAACTCAATCCGCCTTCCGCCTACCTTGTCGGTCGATGAGTTCTTTGCCGATCACAGCTTGGTTCTGCATGAGTACTACCATGTGCTGCGGCAGTGGAATACGGGCGAGTTAACTCGCAGGGCTTATGCGGCAGAGTTTATGCGGAATGGATCAGCCGACGGAAATCGCTTCGAGGATCCCGCAAATGCGTTTGCCAAGAGCCATGCCGACGCGCTCAAGGAATGCCTGAAGCAGGCCGAGGAGTGCAAGAAATGAAGATGGCGCTGCCAGTTCTCTTGGGGACCTTGATAACTACGGGATGCACTGCTTTCGGCGGCGACATGATCATTCGGGTATCCGGATCGGTGCCGGTGTCTGGGCTAGCGGATAAAGATAAATCGAGCGAGCCGTGCCAGCTTGGCATGGTCTCCGCTGAGACCGGGGAGCAGTCGCCCACACGGGACGTTCCTGCTGACTTCTCTACTACTATGATGGTTGTTGCTGGCCCGAAGCCGAAACCCTATTACTTCGTGGCCGAATGTGACGAGGGCCGCAAGTTTCGCTCGGATGAGGTCACCATCAGCAGTCGCGGCTCGTACAGCAGGAATTTCGATTTGGGAACGCTTGTCGAGGAACCGTAGGGTGGGTCTTGACCCGCGAAGATGAAACAACGAAGCGCCGCATTGCGGGGCTTCTTCATTTAGCCGCTCACCGCTGCGTGTCTGGAACGAACGGTGTCAGAGTCACTTAAGCGGCTTCGGCCTTGCGGGGCCGACGTGGCGGGCGCACCCCCGCGAAGCGCCACAGTTTGGCTCGCACCTGCTCACGAAACCGATCGGTTCCCAAGGCGCGCTGCTGCTGCAGGTAGATCCGGACTTCGGCCAGAGGGTCTTCCGGTAAGGCTTCCGGAACGAACGGTGTCTGGAACGAACGGTGTCAACGAACGGTGTCAGTGTCAACGAACGGTGTCAGAGTCACTTGAGCGGCTTGGCCTTGCGGGGCCGGTGTGCCGGGCGCAACCCCGCGAAGCGCCGCGGTTTGGCTTGCACCAGCGAGAAACGGTGTCAGAGTCACTTAAGGTGGTATGGCTTTGCGGGGTCGATGTGCTGGGCGCACGCCAGCGAAGCGCTGGAGCTTGGCTTGCACCTGCTCACGAAACCGATCGGTTCCCAAGGCGCGCTGTTGCTGCAGGTAGATCTGGACTTCGGCCAGGGTGTCTTCCGGTAAGGCTTCAGCCAGGAGTCCGCAGTAGGCGACGCGTCGATCCGGCTCGTCTCTCCCGAGGGCAAGGTAGGCGGGATGCGGCGCTACCAGGGGGTCGGGACGGCCCGTCGTGTTGGCACGACAACTCGACCACGCATACCCTTTGGGGTCTTCGGTCATCCGGGCCCGGACAGGGTTGAGCTCGATGTAGCGGTAGCAGGTCAGGACGTACTGCTCGGAGTCGACCAGACAGGACTTGTAGCGTCCCTCCCAGAGCGTCCCCGTCCGGCCGTGCCGGCCATTGAACAGTCCGGCATAGTTGCGCCCGAAGGTCTGCATCAATCGTGAGACTGCACCCGTCTCCGCAGGTGTCAACAATAGATGGACGTGATTGGTCATCAGGACATAGGCGTGCAGCAGCCATAGCGAAGCAGCGCTTCGCCAAGCAGGCGCAGATAGCGCTGCCGGTCCCCGTCGTCCAGGAAGCAGGGAAGACGGTTGTTGCCGCGTTGAACGACGTGCTGCGGAACACCGGCAAGATCGGGGCGAGGCAATCGGGCCATGGGCAAGAGTGTTGCCCAGGCTTTTACCCAGCGGCATCATCCGCCCCTGCCGTGATGCATCGGAAAACTCTGAAGCAGACTTCGGAAGTCACTCTGACACCCTTTGGCTATTGCCTCGTTTCGTCGTGATGGCGACACCACGCTGGAGATCCGTCATGAAATACCTGGGCCTGGCCTACTACAGCCCCGAAAAATTCGCCGCCATGTCGCCGGAGGCTGTCGATGCCCTGGTGAGCCAGTGCCCCGCGCTGGACGAGAAGATGCGCGCCACCGGCAAGGTGCTGGTGTCCGCGTCGCTCGGCGAGCCGGACGCATGGATGACGCTGCGGCCGCGCGCGGGCAAGGTGCAGGTCAGCGATGGACCCTACACCGAGTCGAAGGAACTGGTGGGCGGCCTGTTCGTCATCGAGGCGGAGAGCCACGACGAGGCGGTACGCCTCGCCTCCATGCACCCGGCCGCCACGCTGGGCGAGGAAGGCGGCTGGGCCGTCGAGCTGATCCCGATCGACTTCTACCTCGGCGACTGAGAGGGACCACGAACGACGCCAGGTTCGCTGACGAACCGCGCGAAGAGGCAATCCGACCGTTCGTCGCCAACGCAAAAATCCGCTTGCACCCGTGCATCGACGCGAGTAAGGTGCGCACCCTTCGGGATCCATGCGATCCATTTCAACGCTTCAATCTTCGACCATGACCCTCCGCCACCATATCGCCAACCGCCCCATGCCGTCGCCGCGCAAGCGCGATGCAGGGCTGCGCGCGTGGTTCGCGCATGAAGGCGTCTTCCTGACCTGACCGGCTCCTCCACGGGAGATCGGTCACCCCGATCTTCCGAGGCACGGCGAATGCCCTCGGACTCCATGCCGGGGGCATTTTCGTTCTGGCGTTCGCAAAGGACTTTTCGAACACGCGTGCATCGCGCGATCCCGAGGCACCCGGGCCATGCTGGCCCGTGGCAAGGGACGCGGAGACGCGACGGTGCGGGCTTACGCCCGCGTCCGGCGCGGCGCCTGGGTGCCTCGGTGCAGGCCGCGGCGCGATGCGACGCCATGAATTGTCGCCTGGAAAGCGGCAATACGCAGTCGGATCCACCGGCAACAGCGGTGCGGGCTCGTGTCCCGTCCGGTGCGCGCGGCGTTGCCGTGGCGTATGCCGATGCCGGACCGGACCGGCTGCGACAACGTTGGCTCAACTGGGAGAGCAACAGCCAAAGGCTGTCGGTTGCGGGTTCGAATCCCGCACGTTGACCTCTGGATAGCTCAGACGGGTAGAGCAATGGACTTTTCATCCATGTGTCGCGGGTTCGAATCCCGCTCCAACGATTGCTGATCCTCGATCAGCCCACAGGGCGCAAGCCCGATCCGGGAACGTCCCGTGCGCGGGTTCCAGGGCATCGCAATGCACCGCGATGCACGAGGGCCGCGCAGCGGGGAACGCACCGGCACCGCGTCCGGTCGGTGGCCGACAGCGGGGAGCAGCGGTGGCGCGCCGGCACGGGTGCGATCGCCGCTCCCCGCCAGACGCCACCACCCGCACCGGCCGCCCGCGCGCGCTTCGTCAGGGGCGTTTCCACCTTGTTCCGCCGGCGGCTTCCTGCTTCCGGCACCACGCGGCAACCGGCTCCCCGCACCTCGCGAGCCGGATCACCAGAGCCATTCACAAGGAGAGAGCCCATGATGTTCTGGACCCGACGGGTGGTGATCGGCGATGCCGAGCGCGGCCTGGTGTATCGCAACCGTCGTTTCGAACGCGTGCTCGCGCCGGGCGTGTATCGCCTGTTCGCGTGGCGCGGCCGGCTCGAGGTGGTCGCGCACGACATCCGCAAGCCGGAATACGCCGGCAACGATGTCGACGCGCTGATCGCCGCGCTCGGCACCCGCCTGGGCGAGACCTTCGTGCTCGCCGACATCGGCATGGACGAGGTGGGCCTGGTCTCGAAGAACGGCCGCCTCGAGGACGTGCTGGCCCCGGGCGTGCGCCAGCTGTACTGGCGCGGCCTGGTGCAGGTCGATGTCGAGACGGTGTCGCTCGCGGAAGGTGTGCGGGTGGCGCCGGAGGTCGCGCGTCGCCTGCGCCAGCTCGGCGCGCTGGCCCGCGTGGCCGTGGTGCTGGAGGTGCCGGCGGAGTCGGCGGGCCTGGTGTTCGTCGACAACATGCTGGTTGAGGTGCTCGGCGCCGGCAGCTACGCCTTCTGGAACTTCCGGAAGAACGTGGCGGTGGAGACCATCGAGCTGCGCGTGCAGTCCATGGAGGTCTCCGGCCAGGAGCTGTTGACCCGCGACAAGGTGAGCCTGCGCGTGAACCTGGCCGCGTCCGTGCGCGTGACCGACCCGGTCGCCGCGCGCACCAAGGTGGCCAAGTACGGCGACTACGTCTACCGCGAACTGCAGTACGGTTTGCGCAAGGCCGTCGCCGCCCGCACGCTCGACGAGCTGCTGGGCGACAAGGCCACGCTGGACGCGGAGATCTTCGGCTACGTGCGTGGTCGCGTGGAGGCGCTGGGCATCGAGGTGCTGGGTGTCGGCGTCAAGGACGTGATCCTGCCGGGCGAGATGCGCGAGATCCTCAACGGCGTGGTGCAGGCGGAGAAGCTGGCCCAGGCCAACGTGATCCGCCGCCGCGAGGAGGCAAACGCCACCCGGTCGCTGCTCAACACCGCGAAGCTGATCGATGAAAGCCCGGTGCTGATGCGCCTCAAGGAGCTGGAGGCCCTGGAGAAGGTGACCGAGAAGATCGACCGGTTGACCGTGTTCGGCGGCCTGGATGGCGTCGTCAGGCAATTGGTGACGATGAAGTAGCAATATCCCCGGTCGTCGCACGGACGCGACGGGCGGGGCCTTACAAGGAATGGAACAGATGGACACTTCGAACTATCGATGGCTGCACCACGAGGGCGAGACCCCCATCAAGGGCTGGGTCCGCGGCGTGCCGCTGGAAGACAAGGCCCACGCGCAGCTGCGCAACATCGCCAGCCTGCCCTTCGTCGGGCCCTGGGTGGCGGTGATGCCGGACGTGCACCTCGGCATCGGCGCCACGGTGGGTTCGGTGGTGCCGACCCAAGGCGCGATCATTCCCGCCGCGGTGGGCGTGGACATCGGCTGCGGCATGGCCGCGGTGCGCACCACGCTCGGCGCGGGCGACCTGCCCGATTCGCTGGCGCGGCTGCGCTCGGCGATCGAGCGCGCGATCCCGGTCGGCAACGGCCCCGGTGGCGAGCACCGCAGGACGCCCGACAGCGTCGAGACCGCGCTCGCGAACTCCGGCCTGTGGCAGCGGCTCGAGCGCATCAAGGCCAAACACCCGAAGATCCGCCTCGACAAGGTGGAAAGGCAGCTGGGCACGCTGGGCGGCGGCAACCACTTCATCGAGGTGTGCCTGGACGAGAGCGAGGCGGTGTGGGTGATGCTGCACTCGGGTTCGCGCGGCACCGGCAACCTGATCGGCAGCTACTTCATCCAACGCGCGCGCGAGGAGCTGGGCAAACGCGTGCTCGGCTTCCACGTGCCGGACCAGGACCTGGCCTTCTTCATGGAAGGCGAGCCGCTGTTCGAGGACTACGTCGAGGCCGTGGGCTGGGCGCAGGACTACGCGCGCGCCAACCGCGAGGCGATGATGCAGCGCGTGCTGCACGCCATGCGCGCGGAGCTGCCGAAGTTCAAGCTGCAGGCCATGGCGGTGAACTGCCACCACAATTACGTGCAGAAGGAAACGCACGCCGGGCGCGAGGTGCTGGTGACGCGCAAGGGCGCGGTGCGGGCGGGCAAGGACGAGCTCGGCATCATCCCCGGCAGCATGGGCGCGAAGAGCTTCATCGTCCGCGGCCTGGGCAACGACGACAGTTTCCACAGCTGCAGCCACGGCGCCGGCCGGGTGATGAGCCGCACCGCGGCCCGCAACAGCATCACCCTCAAGCAGCACCGCGAGGCCACCGCCCACGTCGAATGCCGCAAGGACCAGGCGGTGATCGACGAATCGCCGGCCGCGTACAAGGACATCGACGCGGTGATGGCGGCGCAGTCGGATCTGGTGGAAGTGGTGCACACGCTGCGGCAGGTGGTGTGCGTGAAGGGATGAGCAATGCCCCGCGCAGGTGCCGCTTCCCTCCGCGTCGCCGAGTCGCCGCCGTAGCCCGGATAAGCCCGCAGGGCGCATCCGGGGGAGCTCCGCATCCGAGCCCCATGTCGTCTCCCGCGTGGGGACGGGCCTGGTCGGGCGGCGCGTCGTCCGGCCAACTGCTGAGGAACGGTGCTGAGGAACGGTGTCAGGGCCACTTAAGCGGCGTGGCCTTGCGGAAAGTCACTCTGACACCCTTTGCCTTGCCCGCTCTTTGCCCGGCTGCCTCGCAAGCAGCAGGCACACGTGGCACCCCGTGGCGGGCGGACGATCGTTCGCAGCATTCGACAAACCGTAGCAGGAAAGTCCAATGCCCCGCGCAGGCGGCTGCAGCACACTCCGGGGCTGGCCTCCCGTATGACGACACTCATGGACTACGACACCCTGATGCAGGCCAACCTGGCCCGCGTGTTCGGCGAGCACGATCCCGTGCGCCGGATCGAAGCCATCAGCGGACTCTATGCCGCCGATGCAACACTCTACGAACCGCACGCGGTGGCCAGGGGCCATGCCGCGATCAACGCCGCGGTCACCACGCTGCTTGCCGGTCTTCCGCCGGACTTCGTGTTCACCGCGCAGGGCCCGGCCGTGGGCCACCACGGGCTTGCCCGATTGAGGTGGAACGCAGGCCCCGCCGGCGGCCCCGCGGCCGTGACCGGAATGGATGTCGCGCAGGTGGACCGCGGGCGCATCCACGCGCTGCACGTGTTCATCGACCCCGCCAACGCCTGAACTCCAGCGGATCCATCCCCCGGAAGTCGGAGTCGACGGCCCGCTGCATCCGTAGGACAGTCGCGTAGCCCGGATAAGCCCGTAGGGCGCATCCGGGGATCCCGCATCCGAGACCCGCGTCGTCTCCCGCGTCGGGGACGCGCCAGGGTCGGGTGGGGCCGCCCGGCCACCGCCCCGGGTGCGGCGTTGCCTTACCCGGGCTACGCGCTGCATCCGTAGGACAGTCGCGTAGCCCGGATAAGCCCGTAGGGCGCATCCGGGGATCCCGCATCCGAGACCCGCGTCGTCTCCCGCGTCGGGGACGCGCCAGGGTCGGGTGCGGACCGCCCGGCCACCGCCCCGGGTGCGGCGTCGCCTTACCCGGGCGACGGCGCTGGAGCCGGCTCAGCCCGCCACGGACCCCGGCCGCGTCAGCCACGCCGCCACCACCAGCGCGCAGAACACGCCTGCGTTGATCCTGGGCGGCACGTACGGCGCGAACACGAACGCGATCGCGAGCCAGCCGAGCCCGGCCAGCAGTGCGAGCGCCAGCGGCGGCGTGGTGCCCAGCAGCGGCAGCGCGCGCGCCGCGACCATCAGTCCCAGCGCGCCGAGCGCGACCTGACCCAGCGAGTACGCCGAGTGCAGGCCGTAGTACAGCAGCGTGGTCTGGGCGCCGGGTGGATGCACGCCGCGCACGTGGTGCGACACCACGTCGATCGCGAAATGCGCGATACCTGTGAGCGTGAGCCAGCCGAAGGCGGTGTAGATGAGCCATTTGTGCATGGATGCGCTCCGGAGCGGTCAGGCGTGCGCGACATGGTGGAGGCGCGAACGGGGCGACGCCGCGCGCATCCGCCCCCGCGCGGGCCTCGTCGGCGACGCGCAGGCCGGTCAGCCGTTCCGAGACTTCCCACAGCCGCAGCGCGTGGCCGAGATCGAGCGCGCGGTCGGGCACGCGCGCCATGCTGGGCGTGCCGCGGGTTTCGCCGAAATAGGCGGGACCGTAGTACGCGCCGCCCTCGGCCTGCGCGGCGGTGGCCGCGAACAGCGTCGGCCAGGCGCCGTTCGCCGCCGGCTGGAACAGGAACCACAGCCAGCGTCGCGTGCGGCCGGCCGCGCTGTCGGGGCCCGCGCCGTTGAGCAGCAGGTCGGTGCGCGAGATGCCCGGATGCGCGGCGATGCTGCGCAGGTTCCAGCCGAAGGCCTCGCTGCGGCGCTGCAGCTCCATCGCGAACACCAGGCAGGCGAGCTTGGACTGCGCATACGCCACCATCGGCTGGTAGTCGCGTTCGCTTTGCAGGTCGTCGAAGTCGAAGCGGCCCTGGCGCGCGGCCACGCTCGACAGCGTTACCACGCGCGCATCGCCGCTCCGCCGCAGCAGCGGCAGCAGCTGCGCGGTGAGCGCGAAGTGGCCCAGGTGGTTGGTGCCGAACTGCAGCTCGAAGCCGTCTGCGGTGGTGCGGCGTCGGGGCGGGGTCATGACGCCGGCGTTGTTGACCAGCAGGTCGATGCGGTCGAGCGATGCGCGCAGGCGTGCGCCGCAGGCGGCGATCGACGCCAGACTGGCGAGGTCGAGCGGTACGTAGTCGACGTCTGCGCCGGGCGCGGCGTCGCGAATACGGCGCGTGGCTTCCGCGCCCTTCTCGGTGTTGCGACCCGCGAGGATCACGCCGGCACCGGCGCGCGCCAGTGCCAGGGCGGTCTCGTGGCCGAGGCCGCCGGTGCCGGTGATGACGGCCGTGCGGCCGTGCTGTGGGGGAAGGTCGTCGGGGGTCCAGCGGTCCATGGCGATGCTCCGGTGTGGTGGAAGCGGCGGCACGCGGTCAGCGCGCGCCGGCGGGGAAACGGGTTTCGGTCAGCTGCTCGGTGACGCTCCACAGGCGCGCGGCGACCCCGGCGTCCTGCGCGGCGGGTGGCACGGTGGCCAGGCCGAGCGGACCGTTGATTTCCATGGGGCCGGTGGGGCCGTAGTAGGTGCCGCCGACGGCCTCGGGTGCGGTCGCGGCGAACAGGGTCGGGATCGCGCCCTGCGCCGCGGTCTGGTAGTGCTCGCGGCGGCTGGCCCATTGCTGGCCCTGGGCGCTGTCCAGGCCCGGTCCGCGCGCGACCAGTTCGGTCACCGCCACGCCCGGGTGCGCGGCCAGGCTCTGCAGGCCCCAGCCGGCGGCGTCGCTGCGCCGCTGCAGTTCGCGCGCGAACATCAGGCAGGCGAGCTTGGACTGCGCGTACGCCACCATCGGCTCGTAGCTGCGCTCGGACTGCAGGTCGTGGAAGTCGATCCGCCCGCGCAGCGCGGCGATGCTCGACAGCGTGACCACGCGCGGCGCTTCGCTCCTGCGCAGCAGCGGCAGCAGCTCGGCGGTCAGCACGAAGTGGCCGGCGTAGTTGGTCGCGAACTGCGCTTCCAGGCCGTCGGGCGAGGTGCCGCGCTCGGGCGGGGCCATGATCGCGGCGTTGTTGATCAGGCCGTCGACGCGCGGCAGCGAGTCGCGCAGCCGCGCGCCCAGCGCACGCACCGTCGACAGGTCGGCGAGGTCGACGGACTCGAACTGCAGCTGCGCATCGGGGTCGTCGGCGCGGATCTTCGCGATCGCCTCGGCGCCGCGCTCCGGGTTGCGCGCGACGATCACCACGCGCGCGCCGGCGGCGGCGAGCGCCTTGGCGTCCTCGAAGCCCATGCCGCTGGTGCCGCCGGTGACGACGAAGATGCGGCCCGCCTGCGACGGCATGTCGGCCAGCGACCAGTCGGGCTTCGGCGCGGCCTGCGCGCGCGCACTATTGCCGGCGAAGGCGGCGACGGCCGCCAGGCAGAGCGCGGCCAGGCGCTGGCGCCAGGCGGCGCCTACGTTGCGGGGATTGCGCGTGGCGAGTCGCTGGTGGGCGATGGAAAGCGCAGGCGCGCGACGTGATGCGGAAAGTGCGAAGTTCCGGGTATGCATGGGGGAATGTCCTCGTGGGCAGGGAAGGGGTGGGGTGTCGCGGCAAGCCGCGTCAGGGGTCGAGGTGGAAGTGGAAGAACGGCGCGAGCCGCTCGATCGCCGGATCGATGTGTTCGTCGCGGTGGTAGAGGTCGTAGTGGCCGGCGCCGGGGATCACGACCAGCGCCTTGTCCGGCCCGCGCGCGAGGCCGTAGAGCGCCTGCCCGGTCTCGTACTGGCAGGTGCTGCCCTGGCGGCCGGCGACGATCACCATCAGCGGCTGCACCAGCAGGTCGGGCACCAGGTGGAAGCCGTCGAAGCCGAGCATGGGCCCGACGCTGCGCAGCAGCAGCCGGTTGCTGGCGTTCGGGTGGCGATGCGGCGACTCGCGATGGAAGCGGATCGCCTCGAGCAGGTCGCGGTCGGTGATGCCTTCCGCGCCCGCGGCGTCGAGGCTGTCGGGAATCCAGCGCTCGCGCCGTTCGGCGGCGCCGCGCGCGGCGGCGGTGCGCGCACGGCCGACCTCGGCCAGCCGCGCATGCATGCGCTCGCCCGGCAGCATCCGCCGGAACGCGCGGCCGACGTCGGTGCCGGCGACCGTCGCCACCACCTTGAAGCGGTGCTCGGTCAGCGCCGCGTTGACCGCGTAGCCGCCGCCGGCGCAGATGCCGAGCACGGCGATGCGCGCCTCGTCGACGAACGGCAGCGTCACCAGGTGGTCGACCGCGCAGCGCAGGTCCTCGACCCGCGCGCCGGGATCCTCGAGATCGCGCGCCGCGCCGCCGCTCGCGCCCTGGTGCGAGGGATCGAAGGCGATCGCGACGAAGCCGCGCGCGGCCAGCTTGCGCGCGTAGATCGTGCCGACCTGTTCCTTGACGCTGTTGCCGGGCGTCGACAGCACGATGGCCGGCCAGACGCGGTCCTGGTCGAAGTCCGGCGGCAGGTGCAACTGCGCGGCGATCGCGATCTCGCCGTTGCGGAACGTCGTCTCGCGCAGGGTCGTGGGCGCGGCGGCCATGTCAGAAACGCCGGCTGAAGCCGAGGAACAGCCGACCGCTGCGGTCGCTGTCGGGCTCCAGCAGCGGGCTGGCGCGTAGTTCGTCGGGCAGGTGGCTGGCCTCGGCCGAGGCGACCAGGTGCCAGTCCTCGCCCACCGGATGCATCCAGGTCACGCCGATGCGGTGCACGATCGCCGAGCCCGGCGCATACGCGGTCACGCCGCGCGCGACCTCCTCGTCGAGCGTGCCGTAGTAGTAGCCGGCGAGATCGTCGGAGAGCAGGCTGCTGCCGAGGTTCGCGGTGATCGCCGAGCGCCCGAGCAGCCAGGTGTAGCGGTAGTCGAGCGCGACCTCGTAACCGTCGCTGGCGTCGCTGATGTCGTGCACCGCCTCCAGCGACAGCGCGCCCCAGGCACCGCCGTAGGTCGCGCGAAAGCCGGCGTCGAGGCCATCGTCGCGGTCCTCGAGCAGCGCGGCATCGACGCCGTTGGCGAGCAGCTCGCTGCGGCCCAGGTCGTCGATGTCGAAGCCGTCCAGGCGCACCGAGGCGATGGCGTCCAGCGTGAATCCGCCCGAGTCCACCAGGTGCACGCCGGCGGCGGTGCCGCGCACGAAGACGCGCTGGCCTTCGAAGCCCAGCAGCGGCACCGGCCGCAGGCGCGAGTCCTCGCCGGCGTAGGGGCTGTCGATGGCGATGGCGCCGACGCCGAGGGTCCATTCGCCGCGGGCGGAGGGATCGGCGACGGGGGGCGCGGACTGCGCGGCGGCCGCCGCGGACAGGGCGAGGAGGACGCCGCCGGCGCTGCCGGCGATCGCGTGTCGGAACGTGGTCATGGGAAGTCCTGCGATGGAGCCGCGATGCCGCGGGCGCGGCGAGGGGGTGCGGCGGGTGGGGGAAGGGAAGGAGCGGCAACCGGCGCCGCGCGCTGCGCATGCGCGCGTCCGAGCCAGAGGCCCAGCGCGGTCCAGGCCAACGCGAGCGGCACGACCACGCCGACCAGCCCGCCGAGCGCGAAACCCAGGCGCCCGAGCAGGCCTTCGACCTGTGCGCCCAGCACGTCGCCGCCGCGGTAGACGAAGGTGTCGATGGCGGCCTTGGCCTTGTAGGTGTCCTCGCGGTCGAGCACGGTGAACAGCGCCTCGCGCGCGGGCCGGGTGATGCCGCGTTGCATCGCGCGGTTGCCGGCTTCCAGCACGACCAGCACGACGAACGAGCCGTAGGCCGCGAGCCCGACGAACCCGACCGCGGTCGCGACCGGCAGCAGCGCCAGCGCGACGCCGAGGCCGAAGCGCTGGATCAGCCGCCCGGTGAGGGTGACCTGCAGCGCCAGCACCGCGATCTGTGTCCACATGTCGATGTTGCCCAGCACCGCCGCGCGTGCGTCGGTATCGGTGGCGACGTCGGCCACCATCTGCAGCCGGGTGAAGTAGATGAAGGTCGCCATCACCGTCATCAGCAGCACGTAGCCCGCGATGCCGGCGAGGTAGGGCGAGCGCTGCAGCGCGCGCAGCCCCGACCAGGCGCTGCCGCCCACCGGCCCGTCGCGTTCGGCCGTCGAGGCGGCCTTGCGGTCGGGCAGCAGCCGCAGCAGCGCCCATCCCAGCGCCAGCGCCGCCAGCACGAAGCCGGCGGCCACCAGCAGCAGCGCGGGCGTGCCGACCACTTCGGCCAGGCGCGAGGTCAGCCACGGCCCGAAGATCGCGCCGAGCGTGCCGCCGACCGAGATCGGCGCGAACAGGCGCTTGCCCTGGTCGGCGTCGAAGCGTTCGGCCAGCAGCGCCCAGAACACCATCGTCGCGAACAGGTTGAACACGCTGAACCAGACGTAGAACACCTGCCCGCTGCGTTCGCCGACCGCGCCGGGCGCGAACTGCAGCAGCGCCCAGAACGTGGCCAGGCCGATCGCGAAGAAGCCGTAGGTCGCGCCCAGCAGCGGGAACCGGCGCAGCCGCGCCGCCAGCCAGCCGAACACCGGGTTCACCGCCAGCGTCACCAGCGCGGTGCCGACGAACAGCCAGCGCACCTGGTCCATGCCCTGCGACATGCCCAGCGCGTCGCGCACCGGGCGCAGCAGCATCAGCGCGGTCAGCACGCAGAAGAAGAACAGCGCGGCGACCGCGACCGCGGCGCGCTCGCCCTGACGGATGTCCGCCAGCGCCTGCAGCATGCCGGTGCGACCCGGCGACGACGGGGACGCACCCATGTCAGCGCACCGCCCCGCGAAGGATGGCACCCGACACAAGGCTTGTCGGGTGAGTGCGCCGCGTGCGCATGGCCGGATCGGTGGGCGAGATCATCGTTGCGCTCCTGCGTGCGGCGGTCGACGGATGCGACCGTGGCGATGGAGTGCATGCTCGGCGCCGGGGATTAATTCGGGTTTAAGCGCAACGCAAGTGGCACCTGCCGTCTTAAAACCGTTTTAATGGGCGCACCGCATGATTCCCGGCACCGCCTGCGCACAGCCTCCGATGGACGAAATCCTGCTGGTCGAAGACGACCACATGCTCGGGCGCGCGCTCACCGCCGCGCTCGCCCAGGAAGGGTGGCGCGTGGTGCATTGCGAGGACGCGCCCGCCGCGCGCGCCGTTCTGATCGATCATGCCTTCGTCGCCGTGCTGCTCGACCTCGGCCTGCCGCAGGGCTCCGGGCTCGACGTGCTGGCGGCGATGCGCGCCCGCTACGACCCGACGCCGGTGCTGGTGATCACCGCGCGCGACCAGCTCAGCGACCGCGTGCGCGGGCTCGACGCCGGCGCCGACGACTACATCGTCAAGCCGTTCCAGCGCGACGAGATGCTGGCGCGCCTGCGCGCGGTGCTGCGCCGCAGCCGCGGCGCGGTCACGCCGATGCTGCACTGGCGCGACGTCGAGATCGACCCGGCCGCGCGCGTGGTCACCCGCGGCGGCGAACGCGTCGCCCTGAGCGCGAACGAACTGCGCATCCTGCTCACGCTGTTCGAGGCGCGCGGCCGCGTGCTCGGCCGCGAGCAGCTGCAGGCGCGCCTGTACGGCAGCGACGGCGGCGTGGGCAGCAACACGGTGGCGGTGTATGTGCACCAGCTGCGGCGCAAGCTGGGCGACGGCGTGGTCGTCACCGAGCACGGCCACGGCTACCGCGCCGGGGACGAGTCGTGATCCGCGCCCCTCGCTCGCTGCGCACGCGGCTGCTGGCGGCACTGGCGATCGTGTTGTTCACCGGCTGGGCCGGCTGGTTCTCGCTGCAGTACGTGCAGATGTCCAAGCGCCAGGTCGGCGACATCGACGGCATGATCCGCAACGTCGCCGAACAGATCCTGCAGTCGCTGCCCGAGGACCTCACCGGCGCGGCCCGCCGGTCGAGCCGCTTCGAGCTCGATATCGATGCGCCGAAGACGATGGGCAAGTTCGACCTGCTCGCGTTCCAGGTGTGGGATCTCGACGGCCGCCGGCGCTTGGTGTCGTCGCGCTCCGCGCCCGCGGACGCGCTGGCGCCGGACTTCGCCGAGGGCTTCACCTCGCAGTCGATCGGCGGGGTGCCCTGGCGCGTGTACGCGGTGCACGACCTCGGTGGGCGCGTGCAGGTGCAGGCGGGGATCCCCGAGGCTGCAGTGCACGTGGAGATGCGGCGCTGGTTCCGCGCCAGCCTCGGCACTGCACTGGCGCTGCTGCTGGCGTTCGGCGTCGCGGTCTGGCTGGTGATCGAGTGGTCCCTCCGCCCCGTGGCGCGCCTGGGCGCGGCGCTCAACGCGCGCGCGCCGCTGGATTTCGCGCCGCTGCCCGACGCCGGCCTGCCGAGCGAGGTCGCGCCCCTGGTGCAGGGCTTCAACCGCCTGCTCGAACGGCTGGCGCAGGCGCTGCAGCACGAACGCGAGTTCCTCGGCGAGGCCGCGCACGAACTGCGCACGCCGCTGGCCGCGCTGCTGGCGCAGGCCCAGGTGCTGCAGCACGCCGGCGACCGCGACGAGGCGCGCATCGCGTTGGAGGAACTGATCGCCGGCATCGAGCGCACCGCGCGGCTGGCGCAGCAGCTGCTCGACGCGGCGCGGGTCGAAGCCGGCGGTGGCGCGCGCGCGACCGACCTGGACCTGGCGCTGGTCGCGGGCATGGTCGCCGACGAATTCGCGCAGGTCGCCACGCGCGAGGGCCGCACGCTGGCGCTCGACCTGCGTCACGCGCCGGTGCGCGGCGACATCGACGACCTCGGCATCCTGGTGCGCAACCTGCTCGACAACGCGCTGCGCCATGGCGGTCCGGGCGCGCGCGTGCGCCTGTCCACCGCGGTGGCGGCGGACGGCGGCACGCGAATGGCCGTGCTGCGGGTGGCGGACGATGGTCCCGGCATCCCGGAGGCCGACCGCGCGCGCGTGTTCGAGCGCTTCTATCGCGGCGGCAATGGCCACCGCACGTCGGGCATCGGCATGGGCCTGTCGCTGGTGCAGCGCGTAGTCGCCGCCCACGGCGGCGCCGTGCACTGCGGGGACGGCATCGACGGACGCGGCTGCAGCATCGAGGTCAGGCTGCCGGCGCGCGACCGGACCTGACGCGCTGGCGCGGCGGAAAGAGGCGTGCGTGGGCGTTGCGGGTTTGTCGCCGCGCGCCCCGGTCGACCGCGCGCTCGCGGCGTCCTTGCGGCCCGCACGCTACTGCCCCCACTTCCCGCTGCGGCGCATGACGCCCCAGTTGTGCTTGCGGCGCGAGAACCACTGCCACATGCCGCGGCAGCGCCAGAGCGTGTTGAGCTGGCGGTAGCCGAGGTTCTCCAGCACCGCCATCGCGAACATCAGCAGCATGTCGCGCTTGCGCGCGTACACCCGGAACGACAGCGTCTCCAGCAGCAGCCCGTTGACCGACAGCAGGATGCCCATGCCGATCGCCACCAGCAGGAACACGATCAGCGCCGCAGGCGAGACCACGCCCAGCGCGAACCCGCCGAGCATCACCACGTAGCCCGCCAGCTCGACCAGCGGGCCGATCCACTCGAACACCGCCATGAACGGCCACGCCAGCAGGCCGGCCGCGCCCGCGCGCGGGCTCAGCGCCAGCCGCGCGTGCCGGCTCAGGCTCTCGGCCAGGCCGCGCTGCCAGCGGCTGCGCTGGCGCCCGAGCGTGACGAGGTCCTCCGGCGCCTCGGTCCAGCAGATCGGATCGGGCAGGTAGCGGATGCGGTAGGGAATGCGGCGCTCGCGGTGCCAGCGGTGCAGGCGCACGACGAGCTCCATGTCCTCGCCGACGGTGGTGGTGCTGTAGCCGCCCACCGCCAGCACCCGCTCGCGGTTGAACAGGCCGAACGCACCGGAGATGATCAGCACCGCGTTGAGCGGCGACCAGCCGAGCCGGCCGAGCAGGAACGCGCGCAGGTATTCGACGATCTGGAACCGCGCCACCCAGTTGCGCGGCAGTCCCGCACGCACCAGGAATCCGCCGCGCACTTCCGAGCCGTTCGCCAGCCGCACGGTGCCGCCCGCGGCCACCGTGCGCTCGTCTTCCAGGAACGGTTGCACCACGCGCAGCAGGCTGTCGCGCTGCAGGATCGAGTCCGCGTCGACCGCGCAGAACAGGGTGTGGCGCGCGGCGTTGATGCCGGCGTTGAGCGCGTCCGCCTTGCCGCCGTTGTCCTTGTCGATCACCCGCAGGTTGGCGTAGCGCCGCGAGCGGTAGACCACGCGGATCGGCTTGTGCTCCAGCGTGCGCCGCATCGGCTCGGGGTGCGGCACCAGCTCGAATTCTTCGCGCAGCACCTCGAGCGTGCGGTCGCGCGAGCCGTCGTTGATCACCACCACCTCGAAGTCCGGATACTGCAGCTGCAGCATCGATCGCACCGAAGTGCGGATGGTCGCCTCCTCGTTGTAGCCGGGCACCAGCAGCGAGATCGGCGGCTCCACGCCGAGGTAGGGCGCCTCGTCGCCCAGCGCGCTGCGCTGGCGCATGTAGCCGCGCAGGCTGGCCATCGACAGCAGGTTGAGCGCCAGGTAGCCGCCGTTGAGCGCGAGGAAGTAGCCGATGAAGAGCACCTGTGCCCACCACAGCCAGCCGCCGTTCACGGATGCCGCTCCGCGATCGCGCGCCGCAGCGCGTCCCGCCCGTAGCGGTCCGCCACGGTGTCGGCGATGCGCTCGACCGCCGCGCGGTCGAAGCCGGGCTGCGCGGCGATGGCGTCGGCCGCTTCTTGGCGCACCGCCCAGTCGGGGTCGGGCAGCAGGGCCAGCAGCTGGTCGAGGTCCTTGAGCGCCGCCTGCTTGCCCAGCGCCTTGAGCGCGGCCAGACGCACGCCGGCGTCGGCATCGGCCAGTGCCTGCGACAGCCGCGGCCGGTCGGCGTCGTCGCGCAGCGATCCCACCACCTGCAGCGCAGCCTGGCGCAGCCCCGGATCGGCGGACTCCTGCGGGCGGTCGAGCACGTCGCGGGCCCAGCCGGCCAGCACCGCCGGACCCGCCCACTGCGTCAGCGGCGCGATCCGCCGCTGCGCCGCCACCGGTGCGGACCGCAGCGCGTCGAGCAGGGGCGGCGAGACCGCCGCGCGCCCGGCCAGCTGGCACAGCGCGGCGATGCGTTGCGGGGTCCAGTCCTGGCGCGCCACCACCACCGGCAGAACGTCGCGCATCGCGCGCGCCGCGTCGATGGTGACCAGCACTTCGGCCGCGGCCAGCGCGAGGAAGGGATTGTCGTGGCGCAGGAAGCGCGCCACGACGTCCCAGTGGACCGGATCGGCGAGTTCGCGCAGCACCGCCAGCGCCAGCAGGCGCAGGTGGATGCCGCGGCGGCGCAGCAGCTCCAGCGCGAACCGGTCCAGCGCGTACGCCTGCAGCAGGCGGTTGAGCCGCCCATGCGCCTCCCCGCGCAACTGGCGCTGGGTGCGGCTCCACAGCAGC
This sequence comes from Luteimonas saliphila, assembly GCF_016774335.1. GTDB lineage: Bacteria > Pseudomonadota > Gammaproteobacteria > Xanthomonadales > Xanthomonadaceae > Luteimonas > Luteimonas saliphila. The sequence continues at coordinate 176,920 of NZ_JAETWA010000046.1, forward strand.
AGGAACCAAAGCCGCTGCTGCGCGCTCGGCGCGGGCCACGGCGGCGGCGCACGTTCGTACAGCGTGGCCTCGGCCAGCCGCGGCCGCCAGTCGGCATCGAAACCCCGCCGCCGCACCAGGCGTCGACCGCCGAGTTCGGCCAGCACCAGTACCTGGCCCATGGTCAGCAGCGTCACCACGGCCAGCGCGGCGGTGACGTACACCGCCCAGCGCAGGACCGGATCGACCAGGGCGATGGCGAGCCAGTCGGGCATCGCTCAGAACGCCCGGCGCAGGCCCAGCTGCAGCCAGCGCCGGTCGTGGAAATCGCCTTGGCGCAGGTAGCCCAGGCCCCACTGCAGCGCCCAGGCGCCGGACAGGCCGTGGCGCCCCTGCAGCGCGAGCGCGCGCACCTGGCTGGCGACCACCTGCGTGCCCTGCAGCACGTCCTCGCTGCCCGCGGTCAGCCGCAGGCCGATCACGTCGCGTTCGCCGTAGTAGCGGTCGATCGCGGCGTCGTGGCCGTTGACGCGTTCGCCGTCGACATCGGTGCGGTTGAAGGTGTAGCCCAGCCGCCAGTCGCCGACGTACTGCTCCACCGCCAGCGCCAGCCGCTCGACGGTGACCTCGGGGTAGCGCGTGCGGCGCAGGCCCGCGGCCAGCACGGTGCCGCCTTCGAAGGCGTGCTGCATGCGCACGTCGCCGAACCAGCGTGGCTGGAAGTCCGAACCCGGCCACGCGCCGCCATCGAGCTGCAGCGTCCAGCGCGGCGCGACCGTCAGCGCGACACCGGCCTCGAGTCCGCTGTCCACCAGGCCGAACCGGCGTTCGCGCGCGGCTGCGACGTACCAGCCACGGCCGTCGCTGCGGCTCGACACGTCGAAGCGCTGGCCCTCCCAGGGATCGAGGCCCTGCGTCAGCCATTCGTGGCGCAGGCCGAGGCCGACCTCGCGGATATCGGGCGCCACCTGGTACCCGCCGTCCACCAGGCTGTCCGCCGCGGGCGCGCCCGGCGACGCCGCCTGCGACGGTGCGGGCGTCGGCTCCGGCGTCATCTGTCGCCGCAGGTCATCCAGGCCCGGATACGCCTGCGCCATCGTCTCCAGCTGTGCGAGGCTGGCCTGTGCCCCGGCGCGGTCGCCCGACCACAGCTGCGCCTGCGCGCGGCCGAACAGGTAGTCGGCATTGCCGGGCTCGCGCGCCAGCAGTGCGTCGTACAGCGGCAGCGCCTCGGCCGCGCGCTGCTGCCAGGCGAGCACCCGCGCCAGCTGGAAGCGCGCGGCATCGTCTTCCGGCGCCACCGCCAGCCGCTCGCGCAGCAGCCGCTCGGCGCCGGCCCAGTCCTCCGCGGCCAGTCGCGCGTCCACCTCGGGCCCCACCTGCGCCATGGCGTGCGCGCCCGCCAGCACCAGCAGCGCGGCCAGCAGGCTGCGCGTGAGGTTCATGCGGCCCTCCGCATCAGACGACGCAGCCGCGCCAGCACTTCCTCGGGCTGGAACGGCTTGGTCACGTAGTCGTCGGCGCCGAGGTCGAGCGCGCGCACGATGTCCACCTCGCGCGCTTTGGCGGTGAGCATGAGCACCGGCACCTCGCGCCAGCCGGGCTGCGCGCGCAGCCGTTCCACGATCTCGATGCCGTCGTGGTAGGGCAGCATGATGTCCAGCACCACCGCGTGCGGCGGCGGCTGTTCCAGCCGCGCCAGCGCCTCGCGCCCGTCGGCGGCGTGGTCAACCGTGAAGCCCTCGCGCTGGAACAGGAAGCGCAGGATGTAGGCGATGTCTTCCTCGTCCTCGATCACCAGCACCCGCGGTGCGGCCTGTGCGTTCATGGAATGGGATGTCCTTGTGTCGGAGGCCGCGGCGGCCAGTTGCGCAGGTAGTCGCCGATCACCGCCGCGAGGGTGGCGCCGCTGTGGCGCGACTTCACCAGCCGTCGCAGCACCAGGCCGCTGTCGGCGCCGGGCACCACCGCGTCGGCGTCCAGCGCGGAGAAGATGATCGCGAGCGTCGGTGGGCTGGCGGCCGCGAGTTCGGCCAGAAGTTCGCTGCCGTCGCCGTCGGGCAGCATCAGGTCGAGGATGACCAGGTCGTGGTGGCGGGCCGCCAGTTCGCGGCGCGCCTCGGCGAGGCTGCCCGCGCCATGCAGCCGCAGCGCTTCGTACTCCAGCAGGTGCGCGACCAGGGTGCGCAGGTCGGCATCGTCCTCCACGTGCAGCACCTGCGCGGGCGCCCCGGAACCGCGCAGGCAGGCGCGCACCGCCTCGACCACGCGGGATGGATCGAGCGGCTTGTGCAGCCAGTCGACGATGCCCACCGCGCCGCCGCTCACCGCCTCGCGCTCCGGGGCCGGCGGCTGCACGCCCAGCGCCAGGATCGGCAGGTGGCGGTAGGCCTGCTGGCTGCGCAGCGCGCGCACGAACGCAAGCCCGTCCTCGTCGGGCAGCGCGAGGTTGACCGTGAGCGCGTACACCGGGGTGGACGCCAGCACCTGGCGCGCCTGGGCGGCGGAGGCGGCGACCACGGTCGCGTGGCCGTGCTGTTCCAGCAGCGCCGCCAGCTGCGTCGCCGCGGCCGCGTCGCCGTCCACCAGCAGCACGCGCTGGCGGCCCTCGGCGTCGACGGGCGACACCGCGTCGCGTCGCGCCCGCGGCAGGCGCACGAAGAAGCACGTGCCGTGATCGGTCTGGGTGTCGAAGCCGATGCTGCCGCCCAGCTGCTCCACCAGCGAGCGGGTGATCGCCAGCCCGAGCCCGGTGCCGCCGCGTGTGCGCACGTCGGACGCGTCGGCCTGGGCGAAGCGCTCGAACACGCGCCCGCGGAACGTCTCGGGAATCCCCGCGCCGCGGTCGGCGACCGAGACCTCGACGTGGTCGTCGCGCACCGCCAGCACCACCACCACCTCCTCGCCCTGCGGCGAATGCTTGAGCGCGTTCGACAGCAGGTTCGCCATCACCTGGGCGAAACGGTCCGGATCGACGTCCACCTCGGCGTCCTCGCCGGGCACCAGGTGCACGCGCACGCCGAATTCGCCGGCATAGCCGCCGATCTGCTCGATCGCCTGCGCCAGCAGCGGCCGCAGCGCCAGCGGCTGCAGGTTCAGCACCAGGCGGCCGCTCTCGAGCTTCTCGATGTCGAGGATGTCGTTGATCAGTCGCACCAGCCGTTCGCTGTTCTTGTGCGCGATCTCCAGCAGCGGCCGCATCGCTTCGGGGACCTCGCCGGCCATGCCGCCGGTGACCATCGACAGCCCGCCGCGGATCGCCGTGAGCGGCGTGCGCAGCTCGTGGCTGACGGTCGAGATGAACTCCGCCTTCATGCGTTCCACCTGGCGCCGCGCGGACACGTCCACCGCCACCGCCAGCACCAGCTGCTGCTGGTCGGACAGCGCCATCGGCCGCTTCAGCAACTGGAACCAGCGTTCGTGGCCGTGCACGTCGGCCACCGCCAGCTCAGGGCGGCGAAGCTCCGAGACTTCGCGCAGCAGCGCGGTATCGCCGTCGAGCAGCGGCGCCAGCAGGTCGCCGCCGGGCAGGTCCTCCACGCGCCGGCCCTCGATCTGCCCGGGCTGCAGGCCGAGCAGCGCCGCGAAGGCCTGGTTGCACAGCAGCACCCGGCCGCCGGCGTCGCGCACGAAGATCAGGTTCTCGTCGGCGTCCACCACGCTGCGCAGGAACGCCTGCTGGTCGCGCAGGCGCCGGCGGGCGCGTGCCGCCTCGGTGACGTTGCGCACGATGGCCAGGCTTTCGCCGCCGTCGCTGCGCGCGATGCGCACCTCGTGGTCGCGGCCGCCTTCGTCGTGCCAGTCGAACGCGACCAGGCTGCGGTCCGGGTGGCGGGCGAGGTCGGCGAACGCGCTGGCCAGGCCGTCCGGCACCTCCCCGTGCTGGCCGCCGGCCTGCGACAGCACTTCGATGCGGCCGTCGGCATGCAGTTCGTACAGGTCGTCGGGCACGGCGCGCAGCAGCGCGGCCTGGCGCGCCTCGCCGGCGCCCGCGATCCGCGCCAGCTGCGCCTGGCGCCGCAGGGTGCGGTTCATCGCGCGCAGGAACCAGACCATCAGCAGCGCGATCACCAGGCTGCCGCCCAGCACCTGCCAGCGGCCGCGCTCCAGGATCAAGGCGGCCAGCGCGGTCCGCGTGGCGAGCAGGGCCCGCTCCTCGGCCTCGAGTTCGTCCAGCTGCGCGCGCAGCGCGTCCATCGTTTCCTTGCCGCCGGCCGTGGCCATCGCCTGCGCCGCCTGTTCCAGGCCGAGCCGGTCGCGACGCTCGACGTTGGCTGCAGCGATCTCCAGCCGACGGGCGATGTCCGTGTCCAGCCTGGCCAGCCACGCCGCACGGTAGCGACCGTCCAGGCTGCGTCCGAGTTCGCCGCGCAGGGCCGCGACGCGCGCCCGGCCGTCGCGATAGGGCGCCAGGTAGGCCGGGTCCGCGGTCAGCACATAGCCGCGTGAGCCCGTCTCCACGTCCTGCAGCGCCGAGAACATGCCCTGCACCACGGTGATCAGTTCGAGGCTGTCGGCGATGGCAGCGTTGGTGTCGAGCAGCACGTCCTGGGTGCGCTTGCCCTGCCACGCCATCAGGCTCAGCAGCGCCAGCGCGGCGGCGAAGCCGAGGTTATGCAGGGTCGTCCCGGACGGCAGGCGCAAATGAGGTCACCGGAGGCGGTCCAGGCCGATCCTAGCGGCTCACCGTCGCCGTGTCGTGGACGGGCGTCGCAAGCCCCGACGGGGTTCACGACCTGGCGTGCGTCGAGAGCTTTCACCACACGGCGCAGACACGGCGGCTGGTATCACGCCTTCCGGCAGAAGCGGGGTGGCCGCGATGCAGGAGTGATCGGTCGGGTGCAGGCGTGTCCGGTCGCAGGACGCATGCGGGCGGAGAGGGCCTGCATGCGCCCATAATGTACGGTCCGTCCACGGGATCGCGCGATCGCGGCATGCGGTGCCGCCGCACGCGAGGGTTTGCACGCGCGATGCGGGATTGCATGCGATGCGGCGAGTCGCCACTGCAGAAAGCCAGACGACGCACCCGTCGCGCAGCACGATTAACTTGCCTGGAGCAGTCCCATGCAGCCTTACCGTGGTGCCGATGGCGATTCGGGCGTCGCCGCCTACGAGAGCGGTCCGGGGTGGATCCTGGTCCGCTTCCATCGCGGCGGCACCTACCGCTACGACCACACACATCCCGGGCCCCTGCACGTGCTGGAAATGCAGCGCCTGGCCGACGCGGGCGACGGTCTCAACACCTACATCAACCAGCACGTCCGCGACGACTACGCCCGCCGCCTCGCGTAGCCCGGATGAGCCCGAAGGGCGCATCCGGGATGCGTCCGTTCGTCGCGTCCCGGTGACCGGTGCGTCGCAGAGGGACACCCACGTCCTCCCCCGGGTGCGGCTTCGCCTTACCCGGGCTACGCAGGCCACGTAACCACGTAGCCCGGATAAGCCCGAAGGGCGCATCCGGGGGAGCGGTCGTCCTTCCGTGCGAAAGGTCGCCCCGGCTTGCGCAAGCATTGGTCGCAGTCCCGGGTGCGGGTTCGCCTTACCCGGGCTACGCAGGCACGTAGCCCGGATAAGCCCGCAGGGCGCATCCGGGGCCGTTGTCCTTCCGTGCAGAAAGGTCTCCCTGGCTTGCGGCAGCGTTGCACGCGGTCCCGGGTGCGGCGTTGCCTTACCGGGGCTACGGGTGCACGCATGACATGCGCGATGCGCTGCGCTCCGCCCCGTCCTTCCTTGCGCACCCGGTTTGCGGCTACCCTCGTCCCGGTCCTTCGCCCACCGTGCTGCGCTCCGGCATGATCGACGTGAATCCACTCGAGAACGACGACGACACGGCCACCTCGACCCGGCACAGGGTCTGGTCGACGCACTGGCGACGCGGTCCGTTGCACTCGCTTTCCGGGTCGTTCGCGCGCAACTACGAAGGCAGCATCCGGCAGTTCTGGACCGCGGCGTTTTCCCCGCTGGAATCCGCGCACCGCATTCTCGATGTCGGCACCGGCAACGGCCCGCTGCCGGCGCTGCTGTGCGAGCTCGGCCTGGCGGACATGCCGCGGGTCGACGCGATCGACAGCGCGGACATCGACCCCGCATGGCTGGCGTCCGCGCCGGCGCGTTGCCGCGACGCCCTGCGCTTCCACCCGCGCACCCCGGTCGAACGACTGCCGTTCGCCGATGACACGTTCGACCTCGTCGTCAGCCAGTACGGGCTGGAGTACGCCGAACCCGAACGCGCGATCCCGGAGGTCGCGCGCGTGCTCAAGCCGTCGGGCTCCGTGGCGCTCATCGTCCACCATGCCGGCTCGCGCCTGGCGGATGTCGCTCGCGAGGAAATCCGCCTGGGCGAGTGGCTGCGCTCGCCGGGCCAGCTCATGGCGGCCGCGTCGGCGATCTTCCCGTACCTGGCGATGGCCGCGCAGGGACGACGCGAACACCTCGCCGGCGATGCGGGTGCGGGCGCGGCCCGCGACGCCTTGAACGCGACGATGCGTCGGCTCGAAGACGAGGCGGCACGCAGCATCTGCCCGGATCTGCTGTTCGAGTCGCGCGACGTCGTGGGTACGCTGATGCAGCGCCTGCTCGGGCAGACCATCACCCTGGAGCAGGCGCGGGCCGCGCATGCCGCGCACGCGAGGACGCTGGACGATGCCCTCTTCCGCCAGCGGGAACTGCTCCGCCACGCGCTCGATGCGGACCGGGCGGCCGCGTTCTCGAGGTTGTTGCAGTCCAGTGGACTGTCCGATGCCCGCGCCGATCCGATCTTCCACGAGGCATACCTGGTGGGCTGGACCATCCGCGCCAGCGGGTCGGCCCATGGCGCCGCTGGCGGGGACGGTTAGGGCGCGGCCCTCCACTCACTCCATCAATGCGGCCAGCACCCAGGTGTCGAGGAACGCCACCACCCGCACGATCCTGCCGTCGGCGTCGAACACCATGTGCCAGGCGTAGTGGTTGGTGTAGGTGCTGCCATCGTGCGCACGCGCGATGCCGCGCCAGACCGCGACGACCGTATCCCCCTGTGCGACGAGATGGTCCACCTCGGGCACGATCGGCGTGGCCAGGCGCGCGGTGATGGGAGCGACCGCGTTGTCCATGAAGTCGCGCTTGCCGCGGTAGGTGCCGGAGACCGGGCTGTCGCCGCCGACGGTCCACACCGCGTCCTCGTGCAGGAGGTCGAACACGCCGCCGGTGCCGGCACGCCATGCGTCGAAGGCGTTGCGGATCAGTGCCTCGTTCGCCGCAGTGCGGGTGGGCGCGTCGGCTGACGCCCGCGCGGCGGTGCCTGCCGACGCCACGGTCGATGGCGTAGCGCCGCGTTCGATCGGCCCCGCCTGTGCGACGGACGCAACCGTCGACACCAGCAACGTACCTGCCAGCAGCCAGACGCGCTTCGCGCGCCCCCATCCGCCTCCGGCACCTGTCCGGCCCGGCGCGACTGCGCCGGGCCGGAAGAGGGTTGGGGCGAGGGCTCGCGCGCCGCTCATGCCGGGCTCCTCACGTGGCGGACCACGATGTCGGTGGTGTCGACGTCGGCCGGCTGCGCGATCGCATGCGCGATGGCGTTCGCGATCGCCTCGGGCTTGAGTGCGATCTGGCGGAACTCGTCGATCGCCTTCGCCGTCTCGGCATGGGTGATGGTGTTCGCGAGCTCCGATTCCACCGCGCCCGGGTACACGCAGGTCACGCGCACGGTGTCGCTTTCCATGCGCAGTCCTTCGGAAATCGCGCGCACCGCGTACTTGGTCGCGCAGTACACCGCCGCGCTGTGCATCACGAACAGGCCGCCGATGGACGACACGTTCACCACGTGCCCGCTGCCCTGGCGCTCCATCAGCGGCAGCACCGCCGCGATGCCGTGCAGCACGCCGCGGATGTTGACGTCGATCATCGTGTCCCATTCGTCGGTCTTGAGCGCCGACAGCGGCGCCAGCGGCATCACGCCGGCATTGTTGACCAGCACGTCGACGCGCCCGCAGCGGGCGACGGCGTCGTCCACGAACGCCTGCATATCCTCGCGCGAGGTCACGTCGAGCGTGCGCGCATGCGCGGTGCCGCCGCGCGCGGCGATGTCGGCGGCCAGCGCCTGCAGCCGGTCGATGCGGCGCGCGCCCAGCATCACGGTGGCGCCGCGTTCGGCCAGCGTGCGCGCGGTGGCTTCGCCGATGCCGCTGCTGGCGCCGGTGATGAGCACGATCCTGTCGTTGAGGTCTTTCATCGTTGTGTCTCCTGTTGCAGTGAAGGGAGGGGGGTGCGTGCGGGACGCGTGTCCGGTCTTGCGTTGGGAACGCCGTCATTCCGGTGCTTGCCTGTACCCGGCGCCTCTACATCGATTCGAAGGCCAGGCCCTGGATGACAGCACCTGGCATCGAAGCGCCCGGCTCGACCGGTCCAGGGACCTGGAAGCACGCCTCGCGGCGCGACGACGCTCCGGCGAAGAAGCAGCTTCCGGGAAGGTCCCAAAACGTGCCGTCATTACCCGTGAGTGCGTGGGGCCCCCGGACGTCGGGGTATCGGGCGACGCCGTCCCGTCGACCAGCGCTCCGCACGCGGCTGGAAGACGTGTCCGCCGTCGCGGCGCGACTCTCGAGGCCGGGTTGTCCGGGCGTTGCCTAGCGCACGCGCGGGGAATTGCCACCGGCCTGCGGCACGGCCCGGCGCAGCACCATCCCGCCGTGGTGCAGCACGTTCTCGTCCACGAACACGCCATCGGCGGTGAACCCGGTGTCGTCCACGTAGTCGATCCGGTTGCCGCGCACCGTGTAGCGGCCCCGGTAGGCGCTCTCGCGGGTGCCGCGCGCCTCGTCGTAGCGGCCGTTGGGCAGCAACGCGTGGCGGACGTGGCCGTCGTCGGTGACCCACATGCCCACGTAAGGGTGCGGGGCCGCGGGGGTGGCGGGTTCGGCGGCGGCCAGCGCCCCGGCCAGCAGGGCGGCGACCACGGCGGCGGGTGTCTGGACGTGCGGGGTATTCGACATGGGGGGATCTCCAGTCCGGTGGGCGTGGAGATACGGTAGGGCGCCGGCGGTGTCGTGAGAACCCGTCAAACGCTGGATGCATTGGTTAGACTGATTAACCAATGAGCCCCGACCTCAACCTCCTGCGCATGTTCCTGGCCGTGGCCGAGGCCGCCAGCTTCCGCGCCGCGGCCGATGCGCTGGGGGTCACCCGCTCGGCGGTCAGCCAGGGGATCCGTCGGCTCGAGGACGGCCTGGGCGTGGCCCTGGTGCAGCGCTCCACCCGCAGCGTGCGCCTGACCGAAGCCGGCGAGCGCCTGCATCGGCAGGTGGCCGGGCCGCTGCGCACCGTCGATGCCGCGCTGGAAGAAGCGGTGGACGACGGCCCGCCGCGCGGCCTGCTGCGGGTCAGCGTCTCGTCGATCGCCGAGCGCTTCCTGTCCGGCCCCTTCGTCGCGGGCTTCGCGCAGGCGTATCCGGGCATCGTGCTGGACGTCACTGTCAGCGACGACCCGGTCGATCTCGTCGCCGCCGGCTTCGATGCCGGGGTGCAGCTGGGCGAGGTGATCGAGCAGGACATGGTGGCCGTGCCGCTCACCGGCCCGCAGCGACAGCTGGCCGTGGCCGCGCCGGAGTACATCGCAGCGCACGGAACGCCGCGGCACCCGCGCGACCTCGTCCAGCACCGCTGCATCGGCTGGCGCCCCGCGCCCGACACCGCGCCCTACCGCTGGGAATTCAGCGAGGACGGACGCGAGTTCGCGGTCGACGTCGCCCCCCAGGTCACCACCAACGACCTGCGCGTGATGCTGACCACCGCGCTGTCCGGCGGCGGCATCACCTTCGGCCTGGAGGAGAACTTCCGCGACTGGGTGCAGGCCGGACGCCTGGTGCCGATGCTGCAGGACTACCTGCCGCCGTTCGCCGGCTTCTTCCTGTACTTCCCCAACCGCCACAACCAGCCGCGCAAGCTGCGCGCGCTGGTGGAGCACGTGCGGGCGTTCCGCGAACGCGAGTAGCGCGGCCCGCCAGACAGGTGCCTTGCCGCGTACCACGCCGGGGCTTGAAAACCCTGCCCCAGCCTAGACCTTGCGCCGGGCCGGCGTGCCGCTCCGCGCCACGCGTGCGCAATCAGGACTTTCGGAGGCGTCATGCAGAGGTTGACCGCACTCCTTCTCGTACTCCTGGCCGTGTTCGGCGGCCACGCGCCGCCGGCCGAGGCCCGACAGGCCCCCGCGCGCGTCTACATCGTCCACGGATACGGCGCTTCGCCCTCGGACCACTGGTTCCCCTGGCTCAGGGACGCGATGGAACGCAGGGGCGCGACGGTGTCCATCGTCGAGCTGCCCACGCCCGGGGATCCGCAGCCCGACGCATGGCTGCAGACGCTGCGGGCGCAGGTGCCCGCGCCGGACCAGGACACCTGGTTCGTCGCCCACAGCCTTGGCGGCATCGCGCTGCTGAGGTACCTCGTGGCCGCGGACGCCGGCGCGCGGATCGGCGGCTTCGTCCTGGTGTCGGGCTTCAACGATCGCCTGCCGATCCTGCCGCAGCTCGACGGGTTCCGCGATCCGGACCTCGACTACGGCAGGCTGGTGCGGATGGCCGGCCAGCGGGTGGTCATCGCGGCGGACGACGATGCCATCGTCCCCCCCCCGCTCAGCCAGGACCTGGCGCGGTCGCTGGAGGCCAGGTTCGTCGCGGTTGCGCGTGGCGGCCATTTCCTGGGCAGCGACGGTTTCGAGCGCTTCCCGCTGGTACTCGACGAGCTGGAAAAAGCCATGGCGGCGGCCCCCTGAGGGTCCGGCGTCGATCCGGACATGGTGCCGGTGTCAGTACACCTCGCTTGCGCCGGGGCGGGATGACGTCGGCCGGCATTCCCCGGTTGCGGCTTCGCCTTACCTGGGCTACGTGGCGGATGGTCCGGCGACGCCAAGGCCGTGCCCACGCATCCGCCGCCGCCGCCGCCGTCGTAGCCCGGATAAGCCCGCAGGGCGCATCCGGGGAATCGCCGCCGTGTCCCGGCCCGGATCGCTTGCGCCGGTGCGGGATGACGTCGGCCGGCATTCCCGGGTGCGGCTTCGCCTTACCCGGGCTACGTGGCGGATGGCCCGGCGGCGCCAAGGCCGCGCCCACGCGTCCGCCGTCGCCGCCGTCGTAGCCCGGATAAGCCCGCAGGGCGCATCCGGGAAATCGCCGTGGTGTCCGGCGCGGATCGCTTGCGCCGGTGCGCGATGACGTCGGCCACCATTCCCCGGGTGCGGCTTCGCCTTACCCGGGCTACGTGGCGGATGGTCCGGCGGCGCGAAGGCCTCGTTGCGGACCGACGCTGCGTACGGTGGCGCGGCGCCGAATCCCCGAATCAACCCGCCCCGAGGGCCCTGTCCGCCGCCTGCAGGTAGCGCGACGGATGCACCAGTTCCACGTCGTCCAACCCCGACAGGCATTCGCGCAGCCAGTACACGTGGCCCACGCCGTACAGCACCACGATGTTGTCGCCGGGCTGCGCCACCTGCAGGATGCGCGCGCAGATCTGCATGTTGCGCGCGTACCAGTCGGTCACCAGCTTCGCGCCGGGGTACTGGCCGTTGCCGGACACCCGCAGCCACCGCCGGTACAGGCGATGGTTGGCCTCGATCATCGCATCGCTGTTGAGCCAGTCCAGATAGGCCGGGATCGACAGCGCCGCCAGCCGCTCACCCATCTGTTCGCCCACCCGCGCGCCCTCGACCATCGATTCGCGCAGTTCGCGCGCACCGGGTTCCGCGGTCACCGCGCGCAGCGGCGCCATGTCGAACTCGCCTTCCACGTCCACCGCATGCAGGCGCTCGATGCCGGCCTTCATCGCCAGCCGCTGCGCCACCTGCGCGATCTCGTTGCGGTCGTGCTGTAGCGCGTCCGGATCCAGTGGCTCCGGCCACACCAGGTCGGCGCCGCCGGTGCGCGCCTCCACCGCCACCTTGGTGGGCGCGAAGGCCAGCAGCGCCTCCGTCAGCGCTTCCAGCTCCGCCTGCCGCCGCGGCGCCAGCACGTCGTCGCTGTCGATGTTCACCGCGTCCTGCCCGGGGTTGTGCATGTGGAAGGTGCCCAGCAGCAGGATGCGGATCGGCCTGGTGTCGGACCCGGGCTCGGCCGCGGCCGCGGCAGGTCCGGCCAGCACCAGCAGGGCGACGAGGCCCGCGGCCAGCAATCGTGCGCGCCGCGGGAGACGGGTGGCGAAACGGTGCAATCGGATCATGGGTCCTCGTCGTCGACGCTGCTGATGAAGCCGGCCAGGGCCGGCAGGTAGGCCCGGAAATCGCGTTCGTGGCGGCCAGGCGCGTACGCATTGCGAAAATGCTCGACGACCGGCCGATACAGCGTGCCGCCCATCGCCTCGTTCTGCTCGAGGTGCGTTTCCGCCGACGCGCTGCCGAAACGTTCGCCCTTGAGGTGGATGGCCACCGCGTCCGACAGCACTTCGTGCACGAAGAAATAGGTATCCAGCTGCGGATCGTCGAACACCACGAACTGGTGCGAGAAATCGTCCGCGTAGTCGATGTCCATCAGCACCTCGCGCTGGCCGTCGGCGAACTGCTCCAGCGCGATGTGGGTGGCCTCGTGCCACACGGCGTTGGCCAGCGGCTCGTCGGCGTAGTCGAAACGCGCGGCATCGGTCGGGCCCTCGGGCAGGAAGCGCGGGTCGAACGGCACCAGGATCGGCCCGTACTGGGCGTGCCGCGGCGCCACGGCGTCGATCACGATATTGGCCTTGAGCACCACGCCCAACGGCGAGATCGAGAAGTACAGCGTCTTGTCCAGCCCGCTGCCGTAGAAGTCCGCGAGTTCCGGCAACGGATCGGCCGCCTCCAGGCGCGCTTCGAACTGCGCCACCCAGCGCGCGTAGTCGGCCTCGTGCGCGGCGAAGAAGCCGGCGAAATCCGAGTCCTTCGCGAACTCGACGGCCAGCCGCAGGTACTCGCGCAGGTAGGCCTCGTCCTTGATCAGGCCCAGGTGGGCGAAGCCTTCCGGTTCCACCAGCGTGGGTCCGGGGAACTCGAACGCCCAGCCGAGTTCCGCGAAATCGTTGTACGGCAGCGTGCGTGCATGCACCACCGCCGGGTGATCGCGCAGGTGACCGAACCAGGCGTCCACGTCGCGGCGATAGTCGTACTCGCGCACCGGCGGGCCGTACACGCGCGCCAGGTAGTTGATGACGTGCAGCAGTTCGGTGCCCGGATGCACCGCCACCACGTGTGCGATCGCAGGGGTGTCCGGTGCAGCGGGCACCGGTGCGGCGGTGGTGTCTTCGGGAGCGGGAGGCTGGCTGCAGGCGGCCAGCAGCAGGGCGAGGGCGGGTGCGAGAAAGCGCGTCACGTCCAGGAACGTCTTTCGGAACACGCGATGCATGTTAGCAATCGCGCATGGCGCATGGCGCATGGCGCGTCCACAACTGCGGCCGTCGCAACGTGTGCAGCGCGGCTTAGCGCTCCCGCTGGCGCGAGGCGCGCACCCGCGCCTGCCGCCGTTGCTCGGCCACGCCCGCCCAGAACGCGAAGCCGTGCAGCGAGGCGAAGCACAGCGCCAGCAGGGTCCAGGCCACGTCGAGGCTCAGGTACACGCTCGCCGCCCGGTTGAGCCACGCCCAGTCCGAGCGCCGCAGCGCCAGCGACCCTTCGCCCAGCAGCCCGTGCAGCGCCTGGGCGACCGACGGCGAAGCCCAGTCCCCGTACCGCACCAGCCCCACGAGGCCCAGCACCAGGCACGCCGCGAACGCCAGCGCCAGCGCGCCGCCCAGCCACGGCAGCACCGCGCCCATCCAGCGCGTGCGCGGCCACAGCTGCAGCGCGCCCAGCCCCCAGGCCAGCGCGAACAGCAGCAACGCGAACAGCAGGGCCATCGACCCGGGCTCCATGGCAAGGCAGGGGCCGCCAGCATGGCGAGGCGGGGCGTGAGGCGGCATGAACGGGCTGAATGAACCGCTTGCGGCCGTGCCGCATCCACACGCGCGTCCCCAACCAGGTTGCCGGTGCCCGGAAAGGGCATTACCATGCCCGATATGGGCACAAAGCGGAATCGCGGCGTCAGCGAGGCGGCAGCGTTGTACGCCAGCACCAGCCTGGCCGAAGCCCTGTTCACCGCCACCCAGCGCCGGGTGCTGGCGTGCCTGTTCGGCCAGCCCGGCCGCTCGTACAGCGTGAGCGAACTCATCCACACCACCGGTGCCGGCAGCGGCGCGGTACAGCGGGAACTGGCGCGTCTTGCGGGGAGCGGCCTGCTCACGGTCGAGCGCGTGGGCAACCAGAAGCGCTATCGCGCCAACCCCGACTCGCCGATCCACGACGAGCTGGTGGCTATCGTTCGCAAGACCTTCGGCCTGGCCGAACCGCTGCGCGAAGCGCTGGCTCCGCTGCGCCCGCAGATCCGGGCCGCGTTCGTCTACGGCTCGGTCGCCAGGGGCAGCGATTCCGCCGGCAGCGACATCGACCTGTTGCTGGTTTCCGACGAACTCGCATACGCCGACGCCATGGCCGCCCTGCACCCGCTGTCCGAACAGCTGGGCCGCACCGTCAACCCCACGCTCTACTCTCGCGCCGACCTGCGCAAGCGCATCGCATCCGGCAACAGTTTCGTGACGCGCGTGCTCGAGCAGCCGCGCCTCTGGCTGATCGGAGGCGAAGATGACCTCGGCGCTTGAGAACCTGGCCGGTACCAGCAAGCCGCTGCTCCGACGCATGGGACTCGCTGGGCACTGACCCATCGCCGGCCGCGGGCGCCGACACGGGCGCACTTCCGCCCGGTCCGCCCGCGCGCTATGGTCGGCTCCGGGGAAAAATGTGATGGGGGTCCGCATGGGACGCGGAAGGCAGGGATTGCTCGATCAGCTCGCCGTCCTGCCGTGGCCGGTGGGGCTGGCGATGGGCGTGCTCGGGTTCGGGGTGATCCGCTACGGGATTCCCGCCTGGCTCTCCGGGCAGGGCGGTCCGCTCACGCAGGGGCTGGCGCAGTCCGGTGCGTTCCAGATCCTGGCGTGGATCTTCCTCGCGCTGTGCGCGATGGCCGCAGCCGCGTCCTTCCTCGACGCGCGACGCAAGCGCCGCCTGCTCGACGCGCAATCGGGGCTGGCCAGCATCGCCGCGCTCGACTGGCGCGATTTCGAACGGCTGGTGGGCGAAGCCTTCCGCCGCCAGGGCCACGTGGTGGAGGAAAGCGGCCTCGGCGGCGCCGACGGCGGCATCGACCTGATCCTGCGCAAGGACGGCCAGCGCACGCTGGTGCAATGCAAGCAATGGCATCGCCGCAAGGTGCCCGTGAACGTGGTGCGCGAGATGTACGGCCTGCTCGCCCACCACCGCGCGCACGCCGTGCGCATCGCCGCGCTCGGCGGCTTCACCCGCGACGCCGCGCGCTTCGCCGCCGACAAGCCGATCGAACTGATCGACGGCGACACCCTGTTCGCAATGATCCGCAGCGTGCAGGCCGCGCCGCGCGAAGTGGGCACCGCATCGCCCGCTGCGCCGCCACCCGTCCACGCTCGCATCGAACCCGTGCTGCACGCGCCGAGCGCGCCCGAACCCGCCACGCCCGACTGCCCGCGCTGCGGTGTGGCCATGGTCGAGCGCACGAACCGCTTCACTGCGGCCACGTTCTGGGGTTGCGCCAGTTACCCAACTTGCCGCGGGACGCGTTGAGAAGCTAGCTCTATCAACGAAGAGATACTGAAATGACCATGAAAGAAGTGCTAGCGAAGCTCGAAGTGGGTAGTTCAGTTGCAGAATTCGATGCGCATCTGCAATCGTATTTTATTGAGACGCAGATATATCAGAACTTTGTAAATGACAGGCACGATATCGTTTCCGGAGCAAAGGGGGCAGGAAAGAGTGCGATCTATCGAGTAGTAAAGGCGAGATATCGCACGGTGGGCGAGATTTCGGATGTCGAAGTCGTTTCCGGATTCAATGACACTGGAAATCCCATTTTTCAAAGGCTAACGCAATCAAGAACCCTCTCCGAGGGACAATACATAACTGTTTGGAAGGCGTACCTGGCAGCCTTGGCAGGCAATTATGTGTTGGACGTAGTTGAGTCAGGGTTCAGTGACGATACCAGACGTCTCGACGCGCTACTTCGTCATACCGGCCTTCGAAGCGAAGACATTGGCGCACAAACGATCTTTTCCAGACTTGCAAACCTTGTCAGGAAATACACGAACCCTTCCGCCACAGAACACTCACTATCTTTCACGGAACATGGGATCCCTGTGATTGGCACGCGTCTTGAGTTTGCTGAAGTGTCCGATGCCGTAGTTGACGGTGAGCAGATCGAGACGGAAACAATTCTTAACGTCCTAAATCGCTGCTTAATTGGACTGGACCTTAGAATCTGGGTGGTCCTGGACCGCCTTGACGAAGCATTCGCCGGATACGCAGAGGTCGAAATACCTGCATTGCGTGCCCTCTTGAGAACCTACTTGGACCTTCAGTCGTACGATCATATTCGACTAAAAATGTTCTTAAGAAGTGATCTATTCAGAAGGGTCGTGAGGGGTGGTTTTGTAAACATGACTCACGTCAACGCGAAGAGAGTGAACATTGAATGGTCTGCGGAAGATCTAAAGTCGCTCCTTTGCAATCGCATTCGCTCTTCTCTTCAATTTCTCGACGCCTTGAGTCTGCCTACAGATGCGCCTGACGAGCTAATTCTTGAACGATTGTTTCCCAACAAAATAGATGTTGGTGAAAAGCGACCGGATACCTGGGGCTGGATCACCACTCGGATTGCAGATGGAAATGGTCTGATGTCCCCCAGAAACCTTATTGACCTGATCAACAAGGCAAAGGAGTATCAAGCCAAGCGGGAAGAGCGCGAACCCCGCGAATATGCTGGCAGCGAGCCGATACTGGAGTCCGACGCCATAAAGCGTGCATTGATAGCACTAAGTACGCTACGAGTAGAAGATACTTTGTTGGCTGAAAGCGACCATCTGGCAGCGCATATTGAGCGGTTCCGGAATGGAAAAGCGGAACACAACTTGGCCTCTTTACATCAAGTACTGCGACTAGAGGGAGATGAGCTTGCTGAGGTCATTGAAGAGTTAAAATTTATTGGATTCTTGTACGAGACTGGCGCTTCATACAAGATTCCAATGCTCTACCGTGGAGGTCTTTCAATTACTCAAGGTAAAGCCTTCTAGGTGGGGGGGAGAGCGGGGCCAATTTCATTTTATGGGAAATCTGATGGATTGGATGGCTGCCGTTCTTGTGCTAATCGTCGCCACCGGCGCTTCGGCACAGACGCGCCGCTACGGCGACGTGTCCTACCAGAAGCCGCAGGACTGCAGCATCATCACCGAGCAGAACAGACACAATCCCTTCGGCTACCTGTTCCGCGACCAGTGCGAACGCATCAACGCCAGCTCCAGGCAGAGCACGGCGCGCATCCTGGGCCGGCCGCAGCCGTCGCGGAAGGTGCTGAAGGTGCCTGCGCACGGCTCCGATGAGGCAAAGCGCCTCGGCGTTGCCTGCATGGGCGGGCTGGTGATGCTGCGGCTCGAGAACGGATGGCAGCAGGCACTGGACGACGAACACCGCTACTACACGTGCCGGGAACGCTGAGAGACAGCGCGTCGTTCCGGTTCACTTCTTTCCCGACTCCTGCGTGGTTCCGATGATCGCCACCTGCCGGCTCAACCTGTTCCTCGCCATCGCGCTGCTGCCCGCCTTCGGGCATGCCTGCGACCAGGCGCCCGCGCTCGAAGGCGTGCTGTCGATCCCGCAGTGCGACCCGGCATCGGCAGACGCCGACTGCGTGCCCGGATCCCAGGCGGCGTACGAAGCGCTCGAAGCGCTCGAGGTCCCCGATGTCTTCACCATCGGCGTGCAGACCAGTCCCTGGCGGATGTACGACGCCGAAGGACGGATCCTGACCATCGATGAAGTGGCTGCCGCGATCCGTGCCGGCAGGCCGGAGAGCGACCGGCGCGTGCATCTGGCGGGTTCGTGGACGGCCGCCCGGCCGGATGGCGACGGCGAGACGTTGGCGCATCGGGTGTCGGTCGCCCTGGATGGTTTCCCGGTGGACGGAAGCGATGGATTCCTCTGGCTGAGTCCCACGGGCGCCATGCGCACCACCAAGCAGGCGTTCTCGGTGTGGAAGAGCGGGCCGTACCGCGTGGCGCGTGGCGAGGACGTGCTGATGGCGCTGGTGCCGGGCGCGATAGCGCAGTTCGAGGATCAGTTCGCCAACGACGGCCTCGCGGCCGGCGTGGTGGAGGCGGGCATCGGCTTCGATGTCTTCATGCTCTGCCAGGAACGCGCTTTGGCGGCATTCGAACGCGCCGCCGGAATGGGCAGCGCGATCGGCGCCTACAACGCGGGCCTGATGCACGTCGATCTGGGCGATCGCACTTCGGCAATCACCTGGCTGGAGTTGGCGAAACGTCTGGGCGAGAGCAAGGCAACCGCCGTCCTGGCGGACCTGCAGCAATAAAGTGTCTGGGCGACTCCGCGTCCAGCGGTGCATGCCGATCCATCAGACCGTGAGCGGCGGTGGCTGGGTCGGCGCGAAAGGCCCGGGTTCACTTTTCTTCCAGAACGATGGGTCCAGCTGATTCCGCTCATCGGTCCGGGAGATGCCGACATTCAGCCGCGTCGCCCGTATCGGCCCAGTCCGCGATGCTCGGCTTGCGCGTACCTGCGGAGCGAGTAGGCCGCATGCCGCACAATGCACAGCCCCCCGCACGACCAGGACGTGGCATGGACGTCGAAGCTCTCCTCCGCGCAGCCCTTCGTGAAGCAGGCTACGGGCCCGATGCCATCGGGTCGGCGTTGCCGCGGATCATGCGCATCCTGCAGGCGGAGGACGTGCGCATCGAAGCCGGGCGCGCCCTCTCGCGCAAGGAGCGCGAGTACGTGCGGGTGCAGCTCGAGATGGGCGTGGACGTGTCGGAGATCGTGGCCGGCCTCAAGCGCTGATCCACGCCTGCGCTGTGCGCACGCTCTGGACAAGAAGGCGTCAAGAGCATTTCCCGATCACTGTCCCGAGGGCGCATCGTCGTCCGGGGCGTCCTGTTCCAGCTCAGGCTCCTGCCACCACACGTGTCCTTCAACACGCTGGGGAGCGATGACCTCACGGATCTCGATGCCCTCCACCTCGCGCCCCCGGCCGCCTGCCTGCCAGTCCTTGAGCACCTTCTCGACCGACTTCCGGCTCTGGGCGGCGATGCCCAGGTTGCGGCTGGGCGACCAGTCGTCGTTCACCACGGGCGCATCGTGCTGGTGCGGCGCGTCGTAGCTGCAGCGCAGGCAGTAATGCTGGATGCTCTGTGTCCAGTCTTCGATGTATCCGATGCCTGGCACGGTCGTGTCCAGCAGCACCTGCAGGTCTTCGCTGCGTTCGCAGCGCACGAATGCGACGTGGGTGGCGAACTCCGAGGTTTCCAGGCGCTGCAGTTCGTTGAAGACGTTGACCTTGCGGTCGCCGTCCCAGCGCCAGCCGGTGGACGCGCCGTCGTGCAGCACGATGTCGCCGAACCGGTGGCCGCTCTCGGGAAGCGGCACGTTGAGCAGCCGCGCGCGCACCGGATCGATGCGGCGCGCCCAGACGGTTTCGCCCCCGGCCCAGGGATTCAGCCTCACCACCGCGAGGCCGTAGTCGTCCGTGATCGGGCCCTGGCCTTCCAGAACCCGGACGCCGCATGCACCCCACAGCGCGCGAACACGCGCCCAGTCGCCCAGCGCGGTCGCGGCGATCGCCGCATTCCAGTGTTCCGCCTCACTCGGCTCTTTCGTCAGTGCGATCGCCTGCAGGTTGTGATCGAGGGACGTCGGCCAGTCCAGCATGTACTTGTGCGCAAGGCCACGCATGTAGTGGTAGTAGTGCTTGTGCGGCGCGCGCGCCAGCAGCGCTTCGAAGTACTGCGAGGCTTCCAGGAGCGCGCCGCGGTCCATCGCGGCATAGGCAAGGTCGTGCAGGTCGTCCGAATTGTGTTGGTCATCGGCCACTGGGCATTACCGTCCGCGGTACGGCTCGCATCCTATCCCGTCGTTGTCGCGGTCCAGATGCGGTCCGTAACCCGGATCCCCGCGATGCACCGGCGCTGCGCCCGCGGCCCTGGCCTCGGCGCAGTTGGCAAAGGCGCGTCCCGCAGGCGCACGCCCCGAGGGGGCGGCGCGCGAAGGCGTGAGGGTGGCAGGCGCGACGTTCTGCCGCGGCGGGCCTTGGGCGGCCGGGCGGTGGCAGTGGTAGTCGCCCGTCTTGCGGTTGTGGTGGCAGCCCTCGGCATTGAGGCCGCCACCGTGCGCCAAGGCGGCGCCTGCGCCGGGCAGGGCGACGAGCAGCAGCGCGAGTCGCACAGCAAAACGATTCATGGATCCCCCTTCCCGCCGATCGGATCTGTCCACAATCGATCAGCAGGACTCGTGCCAGGCCACAAGGCGGCTACGACCTCGTGGCGGGGGACCTTGGGTGCCGCTGAGCGGCAACTGTGCGCCATTCGTGCGGGCACCGGCGATGCGATGGATCGACGCTCGCGCGGCGCGCCGACGGGACGGGTCACACCCCCGCAGGCCGCACCTCGATCCCCAGCGCGGGTGCGATCACCCGCATCGCCTCGTCGTCGCTGGACAAGGTCATCCAGCCGGCGCGCGCGTCGGTGCCGGTCTCCCAGGTCCACAGCGTGTAGCCGTCGAGGCGCAGCTGCTCGTGCGCGGTCTCGAGCAGGGCGTCGGGCGACACGCGCGCGAGGAAGGCCGCGTCGGTCGGGTCTTCCACGCCCCAGTCGATGCGCAGGTTGAAGCGCGCGGCCAGCTCGGCGAGGCAGTCGATCAGGGCGCCGGGCTCGGTCTCGTCGATGTGGAAGCCGGATTTCCAGTCGATCACGTCCTTGAGCAGCCACACCGCGTCGACGTCCTCGGCATCGCCCCCGTCGAGCGCCTCCTGGAACGCGCCGAACTGCTGCAGCGCCGCGTCCTCGTCGCCCGGGTTGATGACCAGCAGTAGCTGCCACACCAGGGCCTCGGCACCGAGGTCGTCGTCGATCTGCGCGCGCTCGGTGTCGCCGGTGTAGTTGTCGTCGGGATCGAATTCTTCGTCGGGCAGGGTCATCGCGTGCGCGTCCGCTGTGGTCTGGGGTCGAAAGCCTGCCGGATCGGGCAGAAGCAGGATCCGGCCCGCCCATGCTAAAGCGTCCGTCCGCGGGCTCGTCCCACCGGCACGGACGCATACCCCAACCCGCTCCCGCATGCGCACGGCATGTCCGCGTCCGGCGGAAGCGGGCAGGATCGATCCGTCGGGACGGCTTGCCAGCATGGGCAAAGACAGGGGCCCGGGGCTGGCCGATACTCTTCAACTCGCAAGGGGACGACAGATGGCCAGCCTCGCACGGATCCTCCGCGTCCTCCCGCTGCTGGTTGCGATGGCATGCGCCGGTCCGGCATTTGCACAGGGCGCCACCACCGCGTCCACCGAGCGTTTTGCGGGCGAGACCCAACTGGGCTCGCAGCCGCCGATCCCCGCGCACGTCGAACTGGCGCGACAGGGCGACACCGTGACCGGCACCCTGTCGATCCCGGGCAGCCAGTTCGAACTCGAGGACGCGAGGGGCGCCGGAACGATCGTCGGACGCTTCCGCGGCGCCGGCGGCAGCGGCGGCATCACCCTGCGCACCGACGGCGACCTGCTGACGGCCGTGTTCGACCTCGCAGGCCAGTCCGGGACGATCACCGCGCAACGCACCACCCGGGATGCCGAGACGTTCTTCCGCCCGCCTGCGCAACGGATGGACCTGACCACGGCGCAGTGGCGGGAGGATCTCGACCACCTCGTCGCGATCCTGACACGCGAGCATGGCTCGCCGTTCCACCGCACGCCGGCCGAGGCGTTCGAACGCGAAGCCGAGCGGGTGCGTGCCGCGATCCCCGACCTCGACGCCGTTGCGGCCGCTCTCGCGTTCCGCAGGCTGGGCGCACTGATCGGCGACGGCCATACATCCGTGGACCTGCCGCACGGTCGCCCGCGCCTGCCCATCGAGTTCTACTGGTTCGAGGACGGCCTGCGTGTCGTGGGCCTGCCTGCGCGGCACCGCGACCTGCTTGGTGCCAGGCTGGTGGCGGTGGACGAGGTGCCGGTTATGGGAATCGCGCAGCGGTTGCGCGCCTACATCCCCCAGGGCGAAACGGAGGGATTCCATCGCGCCCGGACGCCTGGCCTGCTGCACGATCCGGACGTGCTGCGTGCGATCGGGCTTGGCGCGAACCCCACGTTCGCCTTCATGCTGGAGATCGACGGCAGGCAGGAGCGGGTGGTCCTCGCCTCCCACGACGGCGACGAACCCCTCCTGCTGGGCCGAGGCCGGCCGTTGTGGCAGCGACACGACGGGCAGGCCTTCCACGACATGCAGCTCCCCGACGGCAGCGTCTACGTCAACTGGCGCGCCTATGACGGACTGGCCGACCATGGCGCCGCCTTGCTGCGAAAGCTGGAGGCGAACCGGCCCCCTCGCCTGATCATCGACCTGCGCGACAACGAAGGCGGCGACTACACCGTCGGCCGCAACTTCATCGAGGCGATCCGGAACACGCCGTGGCTCGACTGGCGCCGCAGGCTGTATGTGCTGATCGGCCGCAAGACCTTTTCCGCGGCGATGACCAATGCGGTCGACTTCAAGCGGACGACGCAGGCCATCCTCGTCGGCGAGCCCGCGGGCGCCGCGCCCAACAACTGGCAGGAGGTGCGCCAGTTCCACCTGCCCAACTCCGGACTCGGCGTTCGCGTCTCCACGCGCTACTACGCGTTCCTTCCGGGCAGCCCGGAACTCCTTCCCGACCACCACGTCCCGCCCGAACCGGACGACTGGGCGAACGAACACGACGCGGCCATGCGCTTCGTGCTGGCGCAGCCCGTGGATTGACCGATCGACGCGCCGGCGTTCGTCCTGCAGCGCGGCTGATGGCCGCGCGGCGGTTCGGACCGACATTGACATCGCACGAATCATTCACCAACATGGGTGAATGTTGAAACACGACCCCCGCGACAACGTGCTGATCGCCTTCGCCGATCCCACCCGCCGCGCGATCCTGGAGCGGCTGTCGCGGGGCGAGGCGCGGGTGACCGAGGTCGCCGCGCCGTTCGCGATCTCGCTCAATTCGGTGTCCAAGCACATCCGCATCCTGGAACGGGCGCGGCTGGTGCGGCGGCGGCGGGTCGGGCGCGAGCACGTGCTGCGCATCAATCCGAAACCCATCGAGGACGCGGCGGCGTGGATGCGCACGCGCACCGAACAGTGGAGCGGCCGGCTGGAGCGGCTGGCGCGTCTCCTCGACGCCACGCCGCCCGACTGAAGGAGCCCGCATGACCGCGCCCATCCAGATCCGCGTGACCCACCGCTACGCCCATCCGCCCGAGCGCGTGTTCGATGCCTGGCTCGACCCGGCCACCGTGGCGCGCTTCATGTTCTCGACCGAGACCGGCGCCCTGGTGCGCTGCGAACTCGACCCGCGCGTGGGCGGCCGCTTCGTGATGACCGACCGACGCCCCGACGGCGACGTCGAGCACTGCGGCCGCTACCTCGAGATCGACCGCCCGCACCGGCTGGTGTTCACCTTCGGCATCCCCGCCGTCTCGCCCGACGAGGACCGCATCACCCTCGAGTTCCGTGCCGTCGACGGCGGCTGCGAGGTCACGCTCACCGACGAGATGGATCCGGCCTGGCGCGAGTACGAGGACAGCAGCCGCAAGGCCTGGGCGAAGATGCTGGCGACGCTGGAGCAGGCGCTGGACTGACGGATCCGGGGCCCGGCGCGATCGGACGCGTAGCCCGGATAAGGCCGCAGGCCGCATCCGGGGAGACGGAGACATCGGAGCACGATCCGAGGCCGCGTCGTTCTGCGGGCGGCGGCGCTCCGTTCTGCCGGAGCGGTGGCGCTCGTCGAGTGGCGTGGCAGCGGCACCCGGGTGCGCTTCGCTTACCCGGGCTACGGGACTGGCGTCGCTGGAGCAGGCGCTGGACTGACGGATCCGGGGCCCGGCGCGATCGGACGCGTAGCCCGGATAAGGCCGCAGGCCGCATCCGGGGAGATGGAGACATCGGAGCACGATCCGAGGCCGCGTCGTTCTGCGGGCGGCGGCGCTCCGTTCTGCCGGAGCGGTGGCGCTCGTCGAGTGGCGTGGCAGCGGCACCCGGGTGCGCTTCGCTTACCCGGGCTACGGGACTGATCGGGGGATCCGCCGGCCCGGAGACGGGGTCGTCGCATCCGGCGCCGGGCTGCCGGGGCCCGCGTGTCGGGTCGTCGATGCTTTTCGCGTTCAACACGCCAGCACCTCGCACCTCGCGTGCCGTCCTGTTCCGGAGATCCCGATGACGCACCTCCACCCGCTGCGGCCCTTGTGGCTGCTTGCCATGCTGGTTCCCTGCCTGTCCGTCGCCCAGCCGCCCGTGGCGAAGGTCGCGCCGGTGGTCGACGACTACTACGGCACGCAGGTCACCGACCCCTACCGCTGGATGGAGAGCGGCAAGGATCCGGACTGGCTGCCGTGGCTGAAGGCGCAGGGCGCGCACACGCAGTCGGTGTTCGCGGCGCTGCCGGGGCGTGCGTCGCTGCTGGCCGACGTGGCCGCACGCTCGGGCGAACTGAGCAGCGTGGGCCGCAGCGAACTGGCGGGCGGCCGCGTCTTCCACGAGATCCGCGCCGCCGGCGAGCAGGACACCAAGCTGATGGTGCGCGAGGCCGACGGCACCGTGCGCGTGCTGCTCGACCCCACCCAGCTGCAGGGCGACGGCGAACAGGTGCTCGACACCTGGTCCGCCGCACCCGACGGCATGCACGTGCTGGTGGCCTTGTCGAAGCGCGGCACCGAGCATTCCACCCTGCGGGTGCTGGAGGTGACCGGCGCGACCCTGCTGCCCGCGGCGATCCCGCATGCGATGGCGCTGGGCTGGACCGCGGACGGCCGCGCCTTCAGCTATCTCAAGTTCGTCGGCGAGCCGGGCACGCCCGGGTACTTCGTCGGCAACGAGCCGCGCCTGCACCGGCTGGGCGTGGACGCACCCGACGTGGTGCTGGCGCGACGTGGCGAGGGCGGCATCGAGGCCGCGCCGACCCAGTTCCTGCCGGTGCTGTTCGATCCCGGCAGCGACACCGCGCTGGCTTTCGTGCGCGACGGCCGCAGCGAGATGGCCATGTACCGCGCCGATGCCGACGCGGCGATGACCGGCCAGGCGCAGTGGACCCGCTTCGCCGGCTTCGACGACGTGGTGGTGGATGCCGCGCTGCACGGCGACCGCATGTTCCTGCTGTCGAAGCAGGGCGCGTCCGGCGGCCGCGTGCTGGAGACCTCGGCGACCGCGCCGGACCTGGCGCAGGCGCGCGCGCTGTCGCTGCCGGACGATCCGGTGATCGAATCGATCCTGCCCACCCGCGCCGGGCTGCTGGTGCGCACCCTGGAAGGCGCGGTGTCGGGCCTGTGGCGGATCGCCGAGGGGCAGGCACCCGCGCGCATCGCCCTGCCGTTCGACGGCCAGGTGTCGTGGCTGCGCGGCGACACGCACGCGGACCATGTGCTGGTGGCGATGACCGGCTGGTTCACGCCGCTCACCGTCTACCGCCTGGACCTGGACAGCGGGCGCATGGAAGACCTGGCCCTGGTGCCGCCGCCGCCGTTCGACACAGCGGGTTACGCCGCGCGCCGTAGCGTGGCCACCGCGCGCGACGGCGTGCGGGTGCCCTACACGCTTGTCATGAAGAAAGGCGCCACGCCCGACGCCGGTACGCCGGTGCTGCTCGAGGCCTACGGCTCCTACGGCTATCCCGCCTCGCCGCGCTTCAACGCGCGCATGCTGGCCTTCCTCGATCGCGGCGGCGTGTACGCGGTGGCCAACGTGCGCGGCGGCGGCGAGTTCGGCCGCGACTGGCACTACGCCGGCAAGGCCGGCACCAAGGCCAACACCTGGCGCGATGCCATCGACGTGGCCGAGAAGCTGGTCGCCGACCGCATCGGCTCGCCCGCGACGCTGACCCTGCTCGGCACCTCGGCCGGTGGCGTGATGCTCGGC
The DNA here is from genome assembly GCF_016774335.1 of Luteimonas saliphila. Taxonomy (GTDB): domain Bacteria; phylum Pseudomonadota; class Gammaproteobacteria; order Xanthomonadales; family Xanthomonadaceae; genus Luteimonas; species Luteimonas saliphila. Next base: position 202,879 of record NZ_JAETWA010000046.1, read on the forward strand.
GGTGCGGTCAACGAGCGTCCGGACCTGTTCAGCGGTGCGATCGCCAACGTCGGGTTCATGAATCCGGTGCGCTACGTCTCCGAGCAGAACTATGCCGACATCGAGGAGTGGGGCGGGCCGATCGCCGATGCGCAGTCGTTCCGCACGATGTACGACCTCGATCCCTACCAGCACATCCGCGAAGGCGTGGACTATCCCGCGGTGCTGGTGGTGAGCGGCCTCAACGATCCGCGCGCGGCCACCTTCCACAGCGCCAAGTACGCCGCGCGCCTGGCTGCCGCCACCGCCAGCGGCGAACCGGTGCTGCTGCGCATCGATTTCGAGGCCGGCCACGGCATGGGCTCGAGCCGCAGCCAGCTCGACGAGGTGTGGACGGACATCTATGCCTTCGCGCTGTGGCAGGGCGGGATGCGCGAGTTCCAGCCGTCCGTCCCCGGGCCGCCGTGAGCGACGCAGACTTGAAAGCGCGCGCGCCGTCCGACGGGCGACGTGTCGGGTCCCTGGGCGGTGGCTGCCGCACGGGGCGCGTGCGCGACGCGTAGGCTCGCTCTCGGCAACGCGCCCAACCCGGGGCAGCTCGCCCGGGGCGACCCGACGACCTTCCCCTTCGGGGCCGGTTCCGCTTCCACTTCTGGGCCCCGAAAAATACGGAAAAGATGTAATTGGCCGATGCGCGGCGCGCGCATAACGTGTGTGCCGATGGAACGACGCAGATCTTCCTGAGCCGCGAGGACCTGTCCCAGGTCCCTGCATGCCATGCGCGCTCGCGCGTGGCGCCCCGACCAGTGCGGCCTTGCACGCAGGCGTCGTCCGCCCCGCCTTGCGGCATGCGGGCTTTGCAGCGCAATTTTGGTAAGGGCGCGTGACGCCGGTTCAGGCATCCGCGCACGCGAAGCGAAGCCCGGCTGTGGTGTCCTCGACCCGCACCTGCCATCCGGGCCGGTGGCAGTCCCACCACCATTGCCCTCGGGTCATCCAGATGCGCTCGGGAGGGAGACCGACATGAAGACCATCCACGCCCTCGCCCTGACGACCCTGGCCGCCGCGTTGGCCACCGCCACCGCGTTCGCGCAGCAGCCCGCCAGCCCGGAGACGGATCGGCCGCAGACGACGCAACCGACCCGACCCCTGGCGCAGCCCACGGGTCCGCTGACGCAGCCGACCCGGCCACTGACGCAACCCACGCGTCCGCTCGCGCAACCCACCCGTCCGCTGGTGCAAGCGCAGGCACCCGCCACGCGCCTCCCGGGGCAGCCGCCGGGCATGCAGGACCGCGATCCCGGCCACGACAGGATGCCCGGTTACGAGGAACTCAACGCGCGAGGCGACGGCAGCGTGACGCGGACCGACCTGTCGGCGCACGCGGACCTGCAGCAGCGCTTCGACGAGATCGACACCGCGCGCGACGGCACGATCACCCGCGCCGAGTACGAAACGTGGAAGTCGAAAACGAAGAGTCGCGAGATGCTGCGTCCGCAGGACGAGGACTGATCGCATCCCGCCGGGCCCCGCGCTCCATGCGTCGCGACGCGTCTTCGCGCTGCGGGGCGGCGCTCAGCGATACGCCCCCGGACCGCGCCACACGATCTCGCCCTGGCGGTAGATCTGGTGCACGCCGATCACCTCGCGCGCGTCGCCGATCCCGGCCAGTTCCGGCGAGTCCGGTTCGAGCTGGCGACACGCGCCCGACTCGCGCCGCAGCGCGGTTTCCAGCGGGCAGACCATCAGCCGACGCGTGCCCGGCAGGGGAATGAAGAGTTCGGTCATGCCCTGCGCCTGCCATTCGCGCAGGCGCCGTTCGCTGCGCAGGTCGTAGACCACCTGGTAACCGGCGACCTCGAGGCTGGGCTCGGACGTGGAGGCGTTGCCCTGGCTGCGGCCGCGTTCGACCGCGGCGCTGCGCGCGGGCCCGGCGTTCACCGGCGCGAGATCCTGCACCGCCATTCCCGGTGGCTGGCCCCAGGTGTGGCCACGGCGGCGGCTGGTGGGCGGGGGGCTGGCGGTCGCGCTGGGCGCGCCCGGGCGCGATGCCGGCCTCGGCACGGGCGTCTGCGCGTCCGCGGGGGTGTCGGCGACCGTTGGTACCGGGTTCTCGGCCACCGGCACCGGCGTGGTGTGCACGCGCGAGGCCGCGGGCGCGGCTGCGGTGGGCGCGCTCGACGGAGGCGTGTCGCTGGGCGCGGGGCTGGGGATCGGCGTGCCGTCGCCGATGAACTCCACTTCCACCCGGCTGCCGCCGGCGGCGTCGCCCTCCGGTGCGGTCATGGTGATCGGCGGCGCCAGCATCGCGATCAGCACGAACAGCGCGTGCAGCAGCACGCTGCCGAGCGCCGCGAGCCTCGGCTGCCAGCGTTCGATGCGATGTCGGGGCCCGGCACCTGGTGGGGTCGACGCCAGGCTCATGCCGCCGGGGGTGCGGCGGAGGTGCGGAACTTCATGGGGAGTGGATGGCGTACGACGCGTGGGGTGCGGCATCGTAACGCGCCGGGCCCTTGGGACAGGGGCGGCGAACCGACGCGGGTCGGATTCCGACCAGGTCGTCCCCGCGCATGCGTTGCCCGTCGTTCCGGTGGCCCTACCTGCAGCGGGATGGGATAACGACCCCTGGCTGCCGACCGCCTTCCCGGTGCTGCTGACCGCGGGAGTGCTTCTCCCGGCGACCGGCACCGCGCGCGGCAGTTGCTGGTGCGTCGCGATCCGGCGGTGCTGCCGACGCTGCCGATCGGCGCCACGGTGACGACGGCGCGCGGTCGCGGCGGATTGCGCCTGATGCGTTCGTGCGTGGGTGTGCGGTGCTGAGAACGCCTGCGCCGCTGGGCGCGATCAGAAGATCAGCATCAACAGGCCGATCACGACCGCCAGGCCGATCAGGAAAATGATGCCCATGGTCTTGCCTACGAACTTGATCATTGCGAACTCCTCGTCGATGACGACCGTATCGCATGACACTAGTCCATGCAGCGGTTACAACCCGTGAAATCCCGGGCTTTTTCGCCTTTTTCCATTCCTTTGCATCAACGCCGCGTGGATGGCTGACGTATCGATCCAGTGCCCGCACAGGGAACACCATCCAGCCCGCATTCCGCCTCTGGCTTGCGGGGCGACAAACCGGAAGAACTGTCCTTGCCGGCGCGGCGCGGCGGACCGGTCAGGATCCGTCGGATCCGATCGCCCGCACGTACGCGCCCGGCGCCAGCCCCGCATGTCGCCGGAACGCCGCGCTGAAGGCGCTGGCCGATGCGTAACCCACGCGCTCGGCGATCCCGGCTGCGCGCAGCTCGCCCTGGCGCAGCAGTTGCCCGGCGATCCGCATGCGCCAGGCCAGCAGGTACTCCATCGGCGCGATCCCGACGGTGCGGGTGAAGCGCTCGTAGAAGCTCGAGCGCGACAGCGCGGCGGCACTGGCCAGTTGCGCGACGGTCCAGGGTCGTTCGATGTGCGCGTGCATCAGCGTCAGCGCGATGGCGAGGCGTTCGTCGCCCAGGCCCCTGAGCAGGCCGGGTGGCGCGGTGCCCGCGGTGGTCGCGCGCATCGCTTCGATCAGCAGCAGTTCGGCCAGGCGCGACAACGCGGCCTCGCGGCCGGCGCGCGGCTGCGTGGTTTCCTCGGCCACCATCGCCACCAGCTGCGTCAGCCGCGTGGCGTCGCGCACGTGCACCACGGCCGGCAGCAGCGAGACCAGCAGCGCGGGATCGGTGCGGTCGAACACGAAGGCGCCGCCGAGCGAGCGCATGTCGGGCGTGCCGCCTGGCTCGCCGTAGCGCACTTCGCTGCCGTCGCTGGGTAAGGCCTCGGGATCGCGCAGCACGGGCGCGGGCGCATCGTCGCTTGCGAGGGTGAAGGCCGGCGTCGCAGGCAGCAGGATGAAGTCGCCGGCTTCGATCGCGAACGGCGGGTGGCCATCGACGGCCAGCAGGCAGCGGCCGTCGAGCATGATGCAGAAGCTGGGCCTGCCGTACTCGGCGTAGCGCACGGCCCAGCGGCCACGGCCGCTGACGACGTTGGCGAACATCGCCCGCGGCTGTAGCAGGGCGACGACCTGGGACAGCGGATCGCTCATTTCCGGACGATCACTACATGAATGCGGACGTTTGGCTATCGATCATCCGGCGATCCTGGCTCACGCTGGCCTCCCGGTCAAACACCCCAGGAGCCACCCATGAACACCGTTCTGATCACCGGCTGCTCGTCCGGCTATGGCCTCGCCACCGTCCGCCACTTCCACGCGCAGGGCTGGCAGGTGATCGCCACCATGCGCCGCCCCCGCGCGGATCTGTTCGCGGACGCGCCCGGCATCCGTGTGCTGGCGCTGGACGTGACCGACGCCGCCAGCATAGCCGCCGCACTGGAGGCGGCCGGGCCGATCGACGTGCTGGTCAACAACGCCGGCCTCGGCCTGTTCGGCGCGTTCGAGGCCACGCCGATGGCGACCGTGCGCGAGATATTCGAGACCAACACCTTCGGCACGATGGCGATGTGCCAGGCGGCGATCCCGCGCATGCGCGAGCGCGGCGCCGGGACGATCGTCAACGTCACCTCCAGCGCCACGCTCGCGCCGTTCCCGCTGGTCGCGGCCTACACCGCCAGCAAGGCCGCGATCGAAGGCTTCACCGGATCGCTGGCGCTGGAGCTGGCCGGGTTCGACGTGCGCGCGAGACTGGTCGAACCCGGCTACTGCCCCGACACGCGTTTCGCCGAGAACGGCGCGGACCGCATGCGGGGCCTGGTGACCGAGCCGTATGCGCCGTTCGCGGGCCAGGTGTTCGAAGGCTTCGCGCAGCTCACCGCCGTCACCCAACCGCACGACGTGGCGCAGGCCGTATGGCAGGCGGCGAACGATGCCTCAACGCGATTGCGCTACGCGGCGGGCGCGGACGCACTGGCGCTGGCGCGCGCTGCCTAGCGGGCTGCGGCCGGGTCGAATCGCTTCGCGCCTGGTCCGGGGGAAACGGGACGCCTGATTCCCCGGCGGCTGGTGCGACGCGAGGGCGCACGGCGCGCGGTCCACGCCCGCGTGCCGGGCACCGCGTTCGACGCAGTTGCGACAAGGACTTGCGACGCCTGCGGGCACTGGCCAGGCGCCAGGTGGACCACTGCACGCTTCAGGCGCGCCAGCCGGTTTTCGACACGTGCAGCGCTGGCGGCGGGCCGGGAGGAGCGGTGCGGGAGGCGGCGCACGTCGCGGCAACCTAGCGACCGAGCCACCAGGCCGCGCCCGCGAGAACGATCAGGCCCAGCCCGGCCCACAGGATCCAGCGCCCGTCCGAATCGCGCTGCACCGTGGCACCGGCGCGGGGGTCCTTGGCAGAAGGCATGTCGGGAGCCGCCTGGGGCGACGGGTCTTGGCCGCTGCGATGCGCCTCGACCCAGTCGCGCGCTTCCTTCAGGCCCATGCCGGTGGCCTCGCGCACCAGCCTGATCGCCTCGATGACGTGACCGTCCTGCAGCAGGCGCTCGACCCTGGCGGCGAGGTCGGGCGCGTCGGTCGCGTCAGGCCCGGAGGGCGTCGCGTCGAAGTCGCGCCGGCCCGCGGCATAGGCGTCGACCGCCGCTTTGGCGTCGCGCAGGCTCAGCCCGTTGTCCTCGCGCAGGTGCCGGATGGCGTCGATCGTCTGCCCGCGGGCGATGGCATCGACGGCTTGCGGCGAAAAATACGGCGGACGCGACGACATGGACTGCGGGCTCCGCGAACGGGAAGCCAGCATAAGCCGCGAATGCGTCGGGTTGCATCGGCTGATGCGGAAATGCGTGGCTGCGCACGCGTGGTGGAGCGGCGAACCTGCCACGCGGCATTCGCGCACCAACGCGAGAAAAGAAGGAGGCGACCATGGCCGCCTCCCCGAGACTCGCGGACCAGACGAGGAGTCCGCGTGGTACTGCCTGTATCGGCGCCTCGCGCCAGGCGCAGGCGCCGCGAAGGCGCCGCGAAGGCGCCTTACGGCATCAACACGCTATCGACCACGTGGATCACGCCGTTGCTGCCGCGCAAGTCGGCGGCGGTGACGGTGGAGACGCCGCCCTTGGCATCGGTCAGCGTGACCGTTCCGCCATCGGCGCGCGCGGTCAGCGTGCCACCCTGCACGGTGGTCAGCGTCGCATTGCCGCCGCCGGCTTCGATCTGCTGCGTCAGCGTTGCGGCGTCGACATTGCCCGACACCACGTGATAGGTGAGCACGCTGGTCAGGTCGCTCTTGGCAGCGGGTGCGAGCAGGCCATCGACGGTACCGGCCGGCAGCTTCTCGAACGCGGCGTTGCTGGGCGCGAACACGGTGAACGGGCCGGCGCCCTTCAGCGTGTCGACCAGCCCGGCGGCCTGCACGGCCGCGACCAGGGTGGTGTGGTCGGGCGAGGCGATGGCGGCATCGACGATGTCGCCGGAAGCAGACGCGCCGGCGGTGGCGTCCATCGCGCCGGTGGCATCGGCTGAAGTGGTCGCGTCGTCGACTACCGGCGCGGTGTCGGCCATGGCGGCCGTGTCGTCGGCGTCGGGCGTCATCGCGGTGTCGGCGGTGTCGTTCTGGCAGGCGCTGAGTGCGAGTGCGCCGAGCAGGGCGGCGGTGAGTACATGGAGTTTCATGGTGGTGTCCTTTGTGGAGGTTGGATCGATCGCGACGGGCGCACGGCACTCGGTGCCTGCGCGCCAGGCGTGCATCGATGGAAAGCTATCGAGCGGAAAAGAACCGGGAAAAAAACCGGGGCCGAAGCGCCTTGCACCCGAAGGCACAGGACCACGACGACCCCGGTGCACCAACTGCGTGCGAAGGTCCGGGCCGGGAGGGAGCCGCGTGCGGCGGGCCGGCCGGGACTGCAGACGGTGCCGGCGTGGATCAGCGGTGCGCTTCGGCGCGCACTTCGCCGACGTTGCCGGCGCGCATCAGCGGCACGATCTGCCACAGCGCGGACAGGCCGACCAGCACGTAGACCAAGCGGGCGAGGAGGGCATCCTGGCCGCCGAAGATTGTGGCGACCAGATCGAACTGGGCGGCACCGACGAGGCCCCAGTTGATGCCGCCGACGATGACCAGGGCGAGGGTGACGAGGTTGAGTACTTTCATGGTGTGTCTCCTTGGATGCGTGGGGAGTGCGCGTGGGGTGCTTGCGGGGGATGGGCAGCGGTCAGCTGCCCGGGATCAGGACCTTGTCGATCACGTGGATCACGCCATTGCTCGCCTGGACATCGGGACTGACGACGTTCGCGCCGCCGACCGTCACGGCGCTGCCTGTGGCGGCGATGTCGACCGCGCCGCCCTGGACGGTGGTGGCTTCGTCCAGCGTCACCACGCGGGCGGCCGGGTAGCGTCCCGGCACGACGTGGTAGGTGAGGATCGCGACCAACTGGTCCTTGTTCTCGGGCTTGAGCAGGTTGTCCAAGGTGCCGGCCGGCAGCGCGGCGAAGGCCGCGTCGGTGGGCGCGAACACGGTGAACGGACCGGCGCCCTTGAGCGTGTCGACCAGTCCGGCCGCGGCGAGGGCGGCGGCGAGGGTCTTGAATTGGCCGGCCGCGACCGCGGTGTCGACGATGTCGGCCTGGGCCTGGGAGACGCCGGCCTGCGGTGCGGCCGGCTGCGCGGCGAACGCCAGGGGCGCGGCAAGGCCGAGCGCGAGTGCGGCGACCAGGGCGCGGACGGGGGTGGTGGGGCGGAGCTGGACTGGATGGGTCATCGGTGTGGTTCCGGAGTGGGGCAGGTGGCCAGTCTCCGGTGTTCGGCGTTAGGCCGTTGTACAATTTGTACTTGTACGTATGTTGTACAATCCATCCCATGTTCCCGGTCAAGGCCGCCGCCGATCTCAGCGGGCTCACCCCCGAGACCCTGCGCGCCTGGGAACGCAGGCACGCGGCCGTCGTGCCGCTGCGCGACGACAAGGGGCGCCGCCTGTACGACGCCGCGATGGTCGAGCGGCTCACCCACCTGCACCGGCTGACCGACCGCGGTCATCCGATCCGCGACCTCGCCGCCCTGGATGACGTCGCCCTCGACCAGTTGCTGGAGGAAAGCCGCCACGCCGGGTACGGCGGGGTCGAGACCCTGCCCGAACGGATGCTGGATGCGATCGCCGATTACCGGGTGGACGTATTCGACCGCGACCTGTCGGTGGCGATCGCGACCCTGCCGATGTCGGTGCTGGTGGCGCGCGTGGTGACGCCGTTGCTGCGCGAGGTCGGCGTGCGCTGGGCGGACGGGCGGCTCGCGATCGCGCAGGAGCGGCTGGTCAGCAGCCTGCTGCGCGCGCGCTTCCTGTCGGTGCTCAACCAGCACCCGCGCGAGCAGCGCCCGCGCATCCTGTTCGCCACCCTGCCCGGCGAGCCGCACGAGCTGGGCCTGCTCGGCGCTGCGCTGCACGCCCACGACGCCGGCGCGCCGGTGCTGTATCTGGGCACCGAACTGCCGGCGCGCGAGCTCGCGCGCGTGGCCGAACGCCTGGACGTGATGGCGGTGGCGCTCAGTTCGGTCGATCCGGGCCAGGCGCCGGCCGCGCTGGCCGAACTGCGGGTGCTCGACGAGGCGCTGGCGCCCGGCGTGCCGGTGTGGCTGGGCGGTGCCAACGCGCGCTACCTGGCCGAGGCGCTCGCGCTCGCGCGCGTGCAGGCGCTGACCGATCCCGCGGCCCTGTCGCGCCTGATCCGGCGCGAGGCGACGTCGTCGCGTGGCAGGCGGGCCGCGGCGCGGGCAGGATGATGCGCTTCGCGGCAATGCCGATGGCGGTGGCGGTGCTCCGCTCCGGCACATCGGCGAAACGCGCCATAGAAAAAGCCCCGGCTGGTGCCGGGGCTTCTGTCGGTCGTGCGGGGCGCGTTGCGCGATGCCTCGAACTCAGCTCGCGGCCTTCAGCGCCTGCTTGTGGTTGCGCATGATGTCGTGGCATTCGACGACGCGAGGCATCAGCCGCTCGGCGGCCATGCGTGCCTGGGCGGGAGTGTCGTCGTCCTTCAGGGTGTCCTTTAACGCCTTCAGCAGGCGGTCCTCGGATTCCTCGAGCTCGGCGACGTAGGCATAGTTGGTATCGCCCAGCGCGGCGCGCGCCTTGCCGTACAGCTGGTGCATCGAGCCCACCATGGTGCCGTGGTCGGCCGGATCGCCACCGGTCGCGGCGACGTCCGCACTCAGCGTGGTCACGATCTCCTGCTTGTGCGCGGCCATCTGGCTGAACAGCGTCGCCAGGCGCGGATCCTTCACCTTGCCCGCGGCCTCGGTGTAGAACTCGCCGCCGTCGCGCGCGATCTCGATCAGGTCGTTCAGGCTGTGCTGGATCTTCTTTTCCACGTTCATGTGATGTCTCCTCAATGTGTGGGCACCAGTGTCCACCAGGAGGCATCAAGGCAACGTGCAATCGGCGCGCGGGACTGAACGCGACCTCAGCTTTGCGTGGACGGCGTGAGCGCGGTGGTTGCCATGGTCCGTTCGTCCCACGCGGCCGCTGGCGCCTGCCGCGCTTGCGGTAACGCGCCGATCGCCATCGAACGCGCCCGACGTTGCACCGCGGCATGACGCCTCGCCTGTTACGGCTCGGTCTGCCCGAGCGCTTCGCGCAGCGCGCCGTCTTCCGCTTCCAGCGCGGCGATCGCGTCCGCGCGCTCGTTGACGAAGCGCTCGGCGACGCCGCGCTGCACCGCGGCGGAATTGCTGCTGAAGTGCACGAGCTCGCCGTTGCGGTCGACCCGGCCGCGTTCGTCGTAGACCGCATCGATCACGGCGCGGTCGAAGCCCGCCTCCCAGTCCTGCACGCCGGCCGCGCGCACGTCGGCGATCGCGTCGGCGACGATATTGCTGCGCGGGCCGTGCTGCACGGCGGTGGACCAGGCCACGTTCTGCAAGGCGCGCGAATGCTGCGACAGGTCGACGCCGGCGGTGGCGATGCCGCCGTCGACGCCGGCCACGGTGGTGCGCTGCTCGACGCGCGCCGCCTGCGGATCGTAGTGGGTGCGTTCGATGTAGTCGTGCTGCGCCTGCTGGAAGGCCTCGGGCTCGCGCGCGGCCACGTCGCGCCAGGTCTGGCTGAACCCGGGCGTGCCCGCCCGCTGTCCCGCGAACTCGGCAGCCCACTGTGCGCCTTCGGTGGCCAGGAATTCCTGCGGGCGTCCGGCCGCGGTCGAGAGCTGGTAGCTGCCGTAGGAGACGCCGCCGATGTCGCCGCGGCCGGTCGACACCGTGCCGGGCCCGCGATTGCCGGTTTCGTACTGCGCCGACAGCGAGCCGATCTCCGGCTTGTCGACCGGCGGCGCGACGCTGATCGTCTGCCCCGGCTGCACCGTCTCGGGGTTGGTGATGTCGTTGGCGATCGCGAGTTCGCGCACGGTGATGCCGAACGCGGTGGCGACGTCCTGCAGGGTCTGGCCCGGCTGCATCGTGTAGCAGACCGGCCCCGAGAGCGCGATCGGCGTCTGTGTCGCGATCGCGTCGGCGACCGCGCGTTGCGCGGCGGGATTGTCGAACGTGACCGCATCGAGCGCGTCGGACGCGCTGGTGGTGGCCGACGTGCTCGAGGCGCTCGAGGCCTGGGTATTGCCCTGCACGTCCTGCGAATGATCGCGGCTGTCCGCACTGCCGACGCCGTTGCTGCTGTCCATGGCTCTATGTTCCGCACGCGGGGGTCCGACAGGAATAACCCGGGCGGCGGCGACTCACATCCTCGGGTCGACCCCAGTGCGCGTGCGCTCAGTCACGGTTCCAGCACGCGGCGGGCAGCGGCGCGCACGCTTCGAAGAGCTTCGTCGCGGCCGTGCGCCGGTAGGTGCCGGCCATCGCCGTGCCCATCGGGCAATGCTCGAACCCGCCCTCCAGTTGCGCGCGGTCGCCCTGCAAGGTCAGCACCATTCGCGGCGCGGACTGCAGGTCGGTGGCATCGAGGCCGCCGATATCGCTTTCGAACGGAACCAGGGTCGCATCGATGCGCCCGCCTTCCAGCGGCCCTTCGGCGACCGCCTGGCAATCGGCGGCGACCCCGGCGCCGTCGACCGGATCGCCGCCCCCGTGCACCTCGATGCGGTACTCGCCGGCGCGACCGGGGAGCGCGACCACGCGCAGCTCCGATCCCAGCGGGGGCGCCATGGCGTAGACGCCCTCGGGCGAGATCGCCCGCCCGTCTGCCCGGGCGGGCGGCGGTGGGGAAGCGGGAGAGGAAGAGGAGGCAGGGGAAGATGCATAGGACGCCAACGGGGGAGTGGGCGCCGACGTCGCTGCGGGTGTGTGGACGCGCGAGGCCGTTGGCGTCTCCAGCGTCTCCGGCGTGCCCGCGGTCGACTCCGGCGTAGCCGTCGGTGTGCGCGACCCGCACCCCGCGAGCAGCAGGACGAACATGCAGGACAGGGTGATGGGGCGGGCCGCGGATGCGGCGCGCGTGCAGCAACCGGTCGAGGCCATGCGTGTCTCCGGGGCGTTGAGCGGGCAACGATAGCGCGCCGCGCCCGGGCATGCCGTGAGCGGCGCCGCACGGTGGACAGACGCGGTGGTGTCAGCCCCGCGTCTGGGGGTCCGCAACTCTTTTTGCATTCGCCGCTTGCGAGGCGCGTGGTTCTTTCCTTCCCCGCCTGCGGGGCATTGCCCCTTCACGGGTGGAAGGTGCCCAAGGCGGATGGGGGTGCGCCATCGCCGCGCGCAGGGCCGGTACCCCGGCATCCCGGATGCGGCCTGCGGCCTTATCCGGGCTACGGCCGCAGGCGGCCGTGCGAGCGGCTATTTCTCACCCGGCCCGGCGCAGCGCGCCGGGCGTTCGGCAGGACTGCACGGCAGTGCCGTGCAAGCAGTCCTCCCTCACCCAGCCCGGCGCAGCGCGCCGGGCGTTCGGAGCGGCCGCACGGCAGTGCCGTGCAAGCGGCCGTTCCTCATCCCGCCAGCAGCCGGTTCATGCGCTGCACGAAGGCGGCCGGATCCGGCAGCGGGGCGCCGGCGGCGAGTTCGGCCTGTTCCAGCAGCAGGTGGGCGAGGTCGGCGGCGCGCGCGTCGTCGTGTTCGCCGAGCAGCCTCTGCAGCAGCGGGTGGCGCGGATTGACCTCGAGCACCGGCTTGCCACCGGGCACATCCTGGCCGGCCTCGCGCAGCAGGCGCGCCAGGTGCGGCGCCATCTCGTACTCCGACAGGGCCAGGCAGGCCGGCGAGTCGGTCAGGCGCGCGGACACGCGCACGTCCTCGACCCGCTCGCCGAGCAGGCCCTTGATGCGTTCGAGCAGCGGCGCCGCCGCCTGCGAGGCCTCGGCCTGCTTCGCCTTCTCAGCCTCGTCCAGCGGCAGTTCGCCCTTGGCGACGTGGCGCAGCGGCTTGCCGGCGTACTCGCGCAGGTGGCCGAGCATCCATTCGTCGATGCGGTCGGACATCAGCAGCACCTCGATGCCGCGCGCGCGGAACGCCTCCAGCTGCGGGCTGCCGGCCGCGGCGCGGTAGCCGTCGGCGGTGACGTACCAGATCGCGTCCTGGCCCTCGGCCATGCGGCCGACGTAGTCGTCCAGCGACACCGTCTGCGCCTCGCCTTCGCCCCGGGTGGAAGCGAACCGCAGCAGCTTCGCGATCCGCTCGCGGTTGGCATGGTCCTCGACGATGCCTTCCTTGAGCGTATTGCCGAAGGCCTTGATGAAGGCGGCGAAGGTGTCCGGCTCGTCGCGCGAGAGCTTCTCGACCAGGTCCAGGACGCGCTTCACGCACGCGCCCCGGATGCGTTCGAGCTGGCGGTTGTGCTGCAGGATCTCGCGGCTGACGTTGAGCGGCAGGTCGTCGGCGTCCACCACGCCGCGCACGAAGCGCAGGTAGTTCGGCAGCAGTTCTTCCGCGGCGTCCATGATGAAGACGCGCTTGATGTAGAGCTTGAGCCCCTTGCGCTCGTCGCGCCCGCCCATCATCAGGTCGAACGGCGGCTGCGAGGGCAGGTACAGCAGGGTGGTGAAGCTCTGGCTGCCCTCGACCCGGTTGTGCGACCAGGCCGCGGCGTCGTTGAAGTCGTGGCCGAGCGACTTGTAGAAGTTCTGGTATTCCTCGTCGGTGATCTCGCTCTTCGGACGGGTCCACAGCGCGGAGGCGTCGTTGGCCGTTTCCCACTGCGGTGCTTCGTCCGTCTTCTCTTCGTCTTCCCCGGCGGCAGCGGCTTCCTTCGGCATGCGGATCGGGAACGCAACGTGGTCGGAATACTTGCGCACCAGCGCCCGCAGCTTCCAGCCGTCGAGGAATTCGTCCTCGTCCGCCTTCAGATGCAGCACCACGGTGGTGCCGCGCTGGTCGAGCGTGGCGGATTCGAGCGTGTACTCGCCGCGGCCGTCGCTCTCCCACTTCACGCCGGCGTCGGGGGCGTCGCCGGCGCGGCGGGTGAGCACGGTGACCCGGTCGGCGACCACGAAGGCGGAGTAGAAGCCCACGCCGAACTGGCCTATCAGGCGCGCGTCGGCCTTCTGTTCGCTGCCCAGCGCCTCGAGGAAGCGGCGGGTCCCGGAGCTGGCGATGCTGCCGATGTTGGCCACCACCTCGTCGCGGCTCATGCCGATGCCGGTGTCGGCGATGGTGATCGTGCGCGCGTCCTTGTCCCAGCTGACGTCGATGTGCAGCTCGCCGGCGCCCGACAGCAGCTCGGGCTTGGCGATGGCCTCGAAGCGCAGCTTGTCGCAGGCATCGGAGGCGTTGGAAATCAGCTCGCGCAGGAAGATCTCCTTGTGCGAGTACAGCGAGTGCGTGACCAGGTGCAGCACCTGGGCGACCTCGGCTTCGAACTTGCGGGTTTCGGTGGTGGTGGCGTCGGTCATGGACCCTTCCCTTGCATGGCCAGGCAGGCCGCGGATATGCGTGCGCCGGCGGCGATTTCAAGCGTGCCGGTGCTATCTTTCGCGCATGGACAAGGCCCCTGCCGGCATCCGGTTCAAGGCGAGGCTGCAGCGCCCGGCGCAGCCCAAAGGCGCTGCGTGGCGGTTCCTGGTGCTGCCTGCGGCGGCCAGCGTCAGGCTGCCCACGCGCAGCATGGTCACCGTCGACGGCACCCTCGAAGGCCAGCCGTTCCAGGCCACGCTGGAGCCGGACGGCCAGGGCAGCCACTGGCTGAAGGTGGAGAAGAAGCTGCGCGAGGCCGCGGGCGTCGACGCCCGCGACACAGTCGCGCTGGAAATCGCGCCGGTGGCGCGCGAGCCCGAGCCGAAGGTGCCGGCGGACCTGCGCCGCGCCCTGGCCGCGCATCCGGCCGCGCTCGCGACCTGGAAGGACATCACCGCCGTCGCACGGCGCGACTGGATCCACTGGATCACCTCGGGCAAGAAGGCGGAGACGCGCCTCAAGCGCATCGCCACCGCCTGCGACAAGCTCGCGTCCGGCATGCGCCGCGCCTGCTGCTTCGACCGCTCGGGCATGTACAGCCTGGGCAACATGGGCCCGCCCGAGGCGGCGGAATAGGCACCTGCGCCGCGCGCATGGCGCGCACACCGCACGGACGCGTGGCATGCGACAGGCTTGACGGGATGGCCCGCGCCGGTGGATGTTTCGGCGCATGCGCTGAAGCGACGCGCGGGGGGGAGGGGAGCATGAAGACAGCCTGGAAGGTCCGGCAGGCCATTGGCCTGCTGGTATTGTGCGTCGCGGGCCTGGCGCAGGCCTCGCCCAGGGTCGGCGAGCCCTCGCCGGTCGACCTGCTCGGGAAGACGCCCGAGGGCGAGGAGGTCCGCATCAGCGCGCACCTCGGCAAGGCGATGGTGGTGAGCTTCTGGGCCTCGTGGTGCGGCTACTGCCGCAAGCAGTTCCCGCTGCTGGACCATCTCCAGAGCGAGGTCGGCACGGATCGGTTGCGCGTGGTGGTGGTGAACTTCAAGGAACCTGCCGCCGATTACCGCAGCATTCGCCGCGCGCTGCGCAAGTCGCCGGTGACCTGGACGCATGATCGCGATGGCGCGCTTTCCGATGCCTTCGGCGTGACGGGAGTCCCGCGCATGTACATCTTCGACAAGGCCGGCACCCTGGTCGCGATCCGCAGCGGCTATTCGGAGGAAGGCGCGGTGCGGACGATCGAAATTCTCAACGAGGTGCTCGCCCGCCCCGCGCCGGCGGCCGATCCGGCCCCGGCCGCCGAAGTCGTCGCAACCGCGTCCGGACTCCAGACCTGAAGCGGGCGCGGCCCGCCGCGCGGCATGGCGCCTGGCGGTCCCGCGTTCCCGGCTTCTGGCGGCATCGACAACCCGCGCATCCGCCTGCCACCGGGCCCGAAGGCCTAGTGCGTCGGATCAGGCCGTCGGTTGGCCGGTGTGCGGGGTATGGATCAGCCGCGCCAGGTCGAAGCCGTGGTGTTCGGCGATGGCGAGGTAGTGGCCGCGGGTGGTTTCGTCGAGCTTCGGCTCGCGTGCGAGCAGCCACAGGTACCTGCGATCGGGGCTGCCGACCAGCGAGACGCTGTAGTCCGGCGCCAGCGCGACGATCCAGTAGTCGCCCCGGGTGAAGGGAATCCAGCGCAGGCCTTCGGGCAGGAAGCTCACCTCCAGCCGGCTGCCGCTGTCGTCGATGGCGCGCGCCTCGCCCACTGCCTCCTCGACCTCGCCGTTGCGGCGCATGCGGTTGCGCACTTCGACCTTGCCGTCGTCCTGCAGCGTGAAGTGCGCGGAAATGTCGGTGGCATCTTCCGGCTCGTGGCGCATCGACAGACGCGCGATCTCGTACCAGGTGCCCATGTAGCGCGCGATGTCGACGTGGGCGACGGTGGCCGGTTCGGGATGGTCGGGCATGGGACGTCCTGCGCACTGCGGAGCGTGGGGCGCACAGGTATAGGCGCCGCACGGTGAAGTCGTCGTCGTCGCGGCCGCACGCCGCCTGCGGTGCACGTGGCGCGCCATGCCGCGCGTCCCGGACGCACCCGACGCGGCCCCGTCAGCGCGCGGCGTAGCGCCCCACCAGCGCGACCGCGCCGCGCAACATCCTCGCGCTGCATGCGCTCGCCGAGCGGCGCGGACTGCCGGCGCGCTTCGTCGCTGTCGGCGAAGGCGATGGCCTCGCCCAGTTGCGCGGCGCTGATCGCGAGGGCATGGCCGGGCGCGGCCAGCGGATGGGTGTCGCCTTCGGCGCTGCCGGTCAGGAGCAGGATCTTCATCCGCCCGATCATGGCCGTCGCGCTACAGCGGCCAGAAGCGCAACAGCAGCGGAATCGACACCGCCAGCACGAGCAGTTGCACCGGCAAACCGAGCCGCCAGTAATCGCCGAAACGGAAGCCGCCGGGGCCGAGGATGAGGGTATTGTTCTGGTGCCCGATCGGAGTCAGGAACGCACACGAGGCGCCGACCGCGACCGCCATCAGGTACGGGTCGGCGTTGACCCCGAGGGTGTTCGCGGCGCCGACCGCGATCGGGCACATCACCGCCGCGGTGGCGGCGTTGTTCATCAGGTCCGACAGGGTCATCGTCACCACCATCACCAGCACCAGGCCGAGCACCGGCTGGCCCTGCGCGACCGAATCGAACAGTCCGCGCGCGAGCAGGTCGGCGGTGCCGGTGGACTCCATCGCGCCGGCCACCGGGATCAGCGCCGCCAGCAGCACGATCACCGGCCAGTCCACCGCCTCGTAGACCTCGCGCGGCGGCACCGTGCGCAGCGCCATCGACGCGACCACGCCCAACGCGAACGCGACCGCCGCCGGCAGCACGCCGAACGCGGTCGCGGCGATGGCGAGCGCCAGCACCAGGGTGGCGGTGATCGCCTTGCGCCGGTCCGGAATGCGCAACGCGCGCTCGGCCAGCGGCACTCCGCCGAACTGCGCGGAGAACCCGGAAATCGCATCCTGCGTGCCCTGCACCAGCAGCAGGTCGCCTTCCTGGAACGGCTGCGAGCGCAGCCGCGCGAGCGAGCGCCGGCCGGCGCGCGAGATCGCGAGCACGTTGATGCTGTAGCGCGTGCGCAGGTCGAGCTCGGTCGCCGAGCGGCCGGCCAGGCCGGAGCCGGGCAGCACCGCGATCTCCTGCAGGATGATGTCGGCGTGCGGGGTGCGACGGTCGTCGTCCTTGCGCTTTTCCCCGCTGTCGGCGCGATCGTCCCCGTCGTTCGTGTCGCTCGCGTCGTTCCGGTCCGTCGATGCGCGTCCGTGCAGGACCTCCGCCAGCGTCGCCACCGCCGCCGCCTCGTCCCGCTCGTCGGTCTCGGACTGCCTGGCGGCGTCGTCGCTCGGACGCACGTCCTCTTCGAGCTTGAGCCCGAGTCCGGACAGCAAGTCGGACAATGTGTCGGCGTCGGCCTCGATCACCAGCACGTCGCCGGCGCGGACCACGCGCGAGGGATGCGGCGCGTGCACCCGGAACTCGGACTGCACCATGCCCAGCACTTGCGCCTCGTGCTTGTCGAGCGATTGTTCGATCTCGGCCAGGGTCTTGCCGACCGCACGCGAGCCCTCGGGCACGCGCACCTCGGTGAGGTAGGCGCCGGGGTCGAAACCCGCCGCGGCGGCCTCGCGCCGCACCGGTACCAGCTTCCAGCCGCCGATCGCGATCAGAAGCACGCCGGCGGCGGCGACGGCGACGCCGACCGGACTGAAGTCGAACATCGAGAACGGCGCCTGGCCGTTGGAGGCGCGGAAGCCCGACACGATCAGGTTCGGCGGCGTGCCGATCAGGGTGGTCATGCCGCCGAGGATCGAGCCGAACGCGAGCGGCATCAGCACCTGCCCCGGCGCGAGCTTGCGCTTGCGCGCGATCTGCAGCGCCACCGGCATCAGCAACGCGAGTGCGCCGACGTTGTTCATGAAGCCCGACAGGACCGCCGCCAGCAGCGTCAGCGCGGCGATCGAGAGCATCGGCCCGGCCTTGTCCGGCAGTGCGACCCGCGCCAGCGCGTCGACCGCGCCGGAGGTCTGCAAGCCGCGGCTGAGCACGAGCACGCAGGCCACGGTGATCACCGCGGGATGGCCGAAGCCGGCGAAGGCCTGGTCGGGCGCCACCACGCCGACGCCGACGCAGGCCATCAGCGCCGCGCCCGCGACCAGGTCGTGGCGCCAACGCCCCCACAGGAACATCGCGACGGTGGCCGCGAGGATGGCGAGGATCAGGATCTGGTCGGTCTGCATGGGGCTGCCGCTGCCGGGATACGCGACAGGGTAACGAGCCCGGGTGCACGCCTGCATCACGCGGCCGTGGGCGCGGGATCCTGGCTGGCGTCGTCTTCGGCCCCGGGCGACATCGTCTCGGCGTGGCCCGGCGGTGCCGATGCGGGCGTCGCCGCTGCCGCCCCGTGGTGCTCGCGCGCGAGGTCGGCGCGCAGCCGCGGCAGCGACTGCGGATGCGCCTGCGCGAGGAAATCGATCATGCGTTCGCGTACCACGCAGCGCAGGTCGAACAGGTCGCCGGAGTTGCGTGCGCTGACCAGCAGCCGCACCTCGATGCTGCGTTCGGTGGTCTCGGTGACCTGGGCCACGCACACCCGGCCGTCCCAGCGCGGATCCTCCTCGCAGATGCGCTGCAACTGCGCGCGCACCTCGGCCATCGGCGTGCGGTAGTCCAGCCACAGGAAGGTCGTGCCCAGCAGCTGCGCGCTGGTACGGGTCCAGTTCTGGAACGGGTTCTCGATGAACCACTGCAGCGGCACCACCATGCGCCGCTCGTCCCAGATGCGCACCACCACGTAGGTGCTGGTGAGCTCCTCGATTCGGCCCCATTCGCCTTCGACGATCACCACGTCGTCGAGCCGGATCGGTTGCGCCAGCGCGATCTGCAGCCCGGCGATGAGGTTGCCGAACACCGGCTTGGCGGCGATGCCGGCGACCAGGCCGATGATGCCGGCCGAGGCCAGCAGGGTGGTGCCGACCTGGCGGATCGCGGGGAAGGTCATCAGCGCCAGCGCCACGCCCACCAGGAGGATCGCGCCCTGGATGGTGCGCGCGATCACCCGGGTCTGGGTCTGCACGCGGCGCGCGGCGAGGTTGTCCTCGATATCGACCGGATGCTCGCGCAGGATCCGCGCCTCGAGCGCACCGACCGCGCGCACCGCCAGCCAGGTGACGCACAGCACGACGCCGATACCGAGCCAGTGACGCAGGCGCGCGGCGACCTCGGCCGACAGCGGTGTCGCGTCCACCGCTAGGATCAGGAACAGCAGCGGCAGCGCCAGCGCGGCGGGCACCGCGATCACCTGCACCACGCGCGCGGCCAACGACTCCTGCGACTTCGCCCGCGCACGCCGCGCCACGCCCAGCAGCGCCTGTCGCACCAGCAGTCCGAGCAGCAGCGCGGCCAGGATCGGCCAGGCGATGGCGGTGATCTGGGGCCAGTCGGGGGTGGGCATCGTTCCGGGGGATCCTCGATCTCGAATCGTGCAGGATGCCAGTTGCGGCGTGCATGGTGTGTCGATCCGCGGTTTCTGGAATCGCGACGTCGTGGGCGAGGCGCATTGGTTGTTGAACCAAGATGATCCCTTCCCGTTCGCAGATCCTCCTCCGCGAAGCGGAGAATGGTTGGATTGGGGTGCTCTTGATTACCGCTCTGCGCCTAGAGTCGTGTGAAGCAACAGCTTCCGCTCGCCGCAGGCGAGCGGGTTCATTTCTTTTGGCGCCATCAAAAGAAATGAACCCGTCCGCCGCAGGCGGTCGGAAGCCTTTGCTTGTCGGCAGTCGAGGCAAGAAGTCCGGCAGAAGATCGCCACCGACAGTCGTAGACAGGGTTCAGCCGCGCTAGGACATCGCAAGTTCAATCCACTCCGGCGCAATCGTCCCCAGAAAACCCCGCGGATCGAACGCCGACCCCAGCGTCTGCGCCCCCGCGCGCGCAGGCCCATCCGCCATCAGCCGCTTGGCTGCTTCCACCACCAGCGGCGCGGACACCGCGTAGACGTCCTGCCCGTGCGCACTGGCGCGCCGCGTGCCGCGCGCATCCTCCAGCGCCACCTGCATCGTGAAGCGTTGCGCCGAACGGCCCAGCGAATCGACTGCGGTAGGCGGAGCAGTCGCCGGGTCGCGGATGTCGCGCAGCGCGCGCGTGCCGAGCCAGGCGTCGATGCGGCGTGCGGGCAGGTGGTGGGCGAGGGTGACGATTTCGCTGAAGGGCATCGCCTCCATGTCCTCGGCGCCGCGTGGCGGTCCGAAATCCCAGCGGCATCCGCGTGCCGCCAGCGGCACCAGCCGCCCGTCCTCGACCACGACGCGCGGGAAGGTGTTGCGCGCGCCGGTGCGGCGCGTCCCCGCGGTGGGCCACCAGTGATCGAGCGCGACGGCGACGGTGATCGATCCGATCGGCGTGGCCGCGGCCGCATCGCCCGCGAGCGCGCTGGCCAACAGGTCGGCCAGCCCGCCGTAGAAGCCCGCGGCCGGGATCAGCGCCACGCCGCGCGCACGCGCCGCGGCGTCGTGGTCGTGCAGGGTGGCGCGCGCGCTTTCCTGTTCCGCGGTCACGTCGATGTAATGGCAGCCGGCGGCCAGCGCGGCCTCGATCACCGGCACGGCGGTGTCGAGGAACGGGCCGGCGACATTGATCACGACGGCGCAGCCGGCGAAGGCGCGCGCGAGCGCGGGCGCATCGTCGAGCGCCGCCACCCGGAACGGCACCTGCGAGCGCGTGGCGACGATCCGGCGGCCGACGGCGACGGCATCGATCCCGCGGCGCGCGAGCAGGTCGAGCACGAAGCCGCCGGTGTGGCCGCCGGCGCCGTAGACGGCGACGGTGCCGGGATTGCGTCGGGAAGTGGTCATGCGGGTTTCCTGCGTGGATGCCGGCCGCGCATTGCAGCGGACACCGGCGTCGTCCGCTGTCGGAATCTTTAGTTCCGGTGTTCCGGTGTTTCGGTGTTCCGGTGTTCCGGCGACCTGCGGCCAATGCTCCGTCCGGCCGATCGGCAGCGCGCGGTCAGGTTGCTGCGTGATCATGCCGTACGCCACTTCCTCCGTAGGCACGTGAAGCGAACGACGACAGCGATCGGCGTGGTGTTGCGTGTCTTGCGCCCCGCGCGATCAGCGCGACGGTGCCCCGCGCCGCTGCCCCAGCACGTGCTGTCGGAATGCCGAGGGCGTGCGCCCGTAGGCCTGCTGGAAGCTGGCGGCAAAATGGCTGTGGCTGGAGAAGCCGAGTTCCAGCGCCAGCGCCGAGAGGTCCTCGTGCTCGGCGAGCCGATCGAGTGCGCGCGCCAGCCGCAGCCGCACCTGGTAGCGGTACAGCGGCACGCCCTCCACCTGGCGGAAGCACTGGGTGAGGTAGACCGGCGACACGCCGACCTGCGCGGCGATCTCGGCCAGCGTCCAGCGCCGCGCGAGGTCGCCGGCCAGCACCAGCTTGGTCCGCTCCACCAGCCGTTGCCGCGCGCTGCCCGCGCCGGCGACATGCGCGGTGCGCGGACCGAGCGCGCGGCTCGCCAGCACCAGGGCCAGGCTCTCGCCTTCGAGCGCTTCGGCGGTGCCCTCGCGCAGCGCATGGCGCAGCAGCGCCACCAGCACCTGCGCGCGCGGATCGATGCGCAGGCGCTGCCGGCGGAATCGCAGTGCGGCGCCGTCTTGCAGCAGCGCGGGCGGCGCCAGTTCGCGCAGCAGCGTTTCGTCCACCTCGAGCACCAGGCTGGCGTCGCTGCCCGGATGCGGATGGCTCACCCTGTAGGTCTCGCCGGCGTTGAACAGCAGCACCTGGCTGGCATCGGCGACCGCGGCGTCCGCGCCGAGGTGGCGCACCCAGGTGCCGCGGTAGGGAAATACCAGGTGGGTGCGCGAGGAGGTTTCGGGTTCGCTGCGATGGGCGGTGCCGCCGGGACACCATACGTCGTGCACGGCAACGACCGGCGTGCGCAGCAGCGTCTGGACCTGGAAATGCGGCACGTGCGACCCGGCGTATCGGCTGGCGGCAGGATACGCCGCGACCGCGCTCCCGGCAGGCGGCGCGGGCGATCGCTAAAGATCCTGACAGCCCGCGCGCGCCCAGCGTGGCGCAATGGCGACGCCTGGATGGCAGGCATCGACGGAGGCACCACCATGAGCGAGAAGACCTGTGCGGCCTGCGACTATCCGCTGGACGCGAATGCGATCACCGTGAGGATCGGCGGCCAGGCCGTCGAGGTGTGCTGCGAGGATTGCGCGGTCAAGCTGCGCGAGGCGCACGCGGCGGCCACCGCGCAGCAGGGCTGAAGCATCGCCGGCACCGGGCACCGGGCGCCGGCGCGATGCGGTTGCGACGGGCAGGGTGGTCCCGGATGCGCTAGCGTGGGCGCCTGTCTTCTTCCGGAGTCCAGGTCCATGCGCAGCGCAGTCCATGCCTCGTTCGGCGAACCGGCCGACGTGATCGGCCCCGCGGACAGCCCGATGCCGCAGCCGGGACCCGGCGAAGTCCGCGTGCGCATGATCCTGGCGCCGGTCCACAACCACGACCTGTGGACGATCCGCGGCCAGTACGGCTGGAAACCGGCGCTGCCGGCGATTGGCGGCAGCGAGGCCTGCGGCGTGATCGATGCGCTCGGCGAGGGCGCCGAAGGCCTGCGCGTCGGGCAGCGCATCAACACCGCCGCGGGCCGCGGTACCTGGGCCGAATACTTCCTGACCCCGGCCGGCATGGCGACCCCGTTGCCCGATGCGATCACCGACGAGGTCGCCGCGCAGCTGATCGCGATGCCGCTCAGCGCGCTGATGCTGCTCGAGTTCCTCGACGTGCAGCCGGGCCAGTGGATCGTGCAGAACGCGGCCAATGGCGCGGTCGGCAAGACTTTGGCGATGCTCGCCGCGGCACGCGGCGTGAAGGTGCTCAGCCTGGTGCGGCGCGACGCGGGCGTGGACGAACTCGCGGCCGTGGGCGTGGACAACGTGGTGTCCTGCGCACGCGCCGACTGGCGCGACGCGGCCAGGGCGCTGCTCGGCAAGGGCCGCGCCCGCGCCGCGGTGGATTCGGTCGGCGGCCAGGCGAGCGCCGATCTGGCCTCGCTGCTGGGCGACGAAGGCGTGCTGGTGTCGTTCGGCTCGATGAGCGGCGAGCCGATGCAGATCCCTTCGGGCGACATGATCTTCCGCCACCTGGTGGTGAAGGGCTTCTGGGGCAGCAAGGTCGGCCGCGAGATGGGCGCGGACGATCGCCGCCGCCTGGTCGGCGAGCTGCTGCAGCGCGCCGCGCAGGGCGAACTGCGGCTGCCGGTGGACGCGGTATACCCCCTGGAGGAAGCGGCGCAGGCAATGGCGGCGAGCCTGCGTCCGGGCCGCGGCGGTAAGGTGTTGCTGCGGGCCTGACGCGACCCGTCACGCTTCGCAGCGGCGCGCGCACGCCGCATGCAGCCGCGCCGCGCGCCGTCTTCAGCCGTTGGTGGCTGTCTCCAGGATCCGTTTGCCGGCGGCGATGTCTTCGGCCTGCCCGGGATCCGCGATCTCCGCCTCGTCCGCTGCGCCGGGGTGCTCGCTGCCGCAGGAACCGCCCATCAACGGGCAGTGCGCGGACATGTAGTCGATCTCCAGGTTCAGGCGCTCGAGCAGGAAATCGACGAACGCGCGCACCTTCGGCGACTGCCCGTGGCCGCGCGGGAATACCGCGTTGAGCTCGTAGTCGCCGTCGGTCCAGCCGGCGAGCACGCGCTTGACCAGGCCCTGCTCGACGAACGGCTTGACCATCACGTCGGCGCCGATGATCACGCCCTCGCCGCAGAGCAGGGCGCCCTTGAGTGCGGCCGGATCGTTGGCCACCAGGATCGGGTGGATCTGGAACGGCTGGCGGCCGTTGCCGTCGTCGAGTATCCACACGTAGCCGTTGCCCTGGCGGTGCTTGGCCATCGCCAGCGTACGGTGGTACTGCAGTTCGTCCGGGTGCAGCGGCTCGCCGTAGCGCGCGATGTACGCGCTGCCGGCGAACAGCTGCGTGCGCAGGCTGCCCAGCCTGCGCGCGACGAAGCTCGAATCCGGCAGCGGGCCGACCCGGAGCGCGACGTCGATCTCGCCGGCGATCAGGTCGAGCGGCTCGTTGGACAGGATCATCTCCACCCGCACTTCCGGATGGCGCATGTGGAACTCGCCGAGCAGCGGCGCGATCTTGTCGATGCCGATCGAATACGGCGCGGTGAAGCGCAGCCAGCCGCGCGGGCCCGCCTGCAACTGGCTGACCGCGCTCTCGGCTTCGCTCAGGTCGCGCGCGATGCGTTGCGAATGTTCGTAGTACACGTTGCCCGCCTCGGTGAGGCCGAGCTTGCGCGTCGTGCGGTGCAGCAGTTGCGCACCGAGGCGCGACTCGAGTTCCTGCACCTTGCGACTGACCGTGGTCTTGGGCAGGCGCAGCGATTTTGCCGCGCCGACGAAACTGCCGTGCTCGACCACCTTGACGAAGATCAGGGTGTCGTTGAGATCCTGGGACATGGGTAGCTCCGGAGAGAGGGAGACGCTGATTGGCCCACCTGCTGGACAATTATTCCCTTGATTGGGGACTAATCAAGTCCTGATTGCAGGCGCAACCTAGGCGCCATTCCCGCCGATGGAGCGCCGACATGCGCACCGCCCCGCGTCGCCACCTGTCCTACGCCAGCCTCGTGCTGCTGCTTGCGGCCGACTTGCTCGCCCTGGGCGCTCTTGTTCTGAATCAATGGCTTGAGATCGGACCGGGGTGGTCCTGGCTGCTCGCCGCCGGGGCCACCGCAGCCCTGATGCCGGCCCTGCTGTGGCTGGCCGACCGGGTGTTCGCAGCGGCCCGCGCCTTCGGAAACGTCACGATTTCGGGAGGAACAATCCCGTGAGCAGGACAATCCAATCCGGAACAATGCCCCGCGCGCTGGTCGTGCTCGGCGCAGGCGGGGTCGTCGGGCGCGGCGTGGTCGAGGCCGCGGTCGAGGCCGGGCAGGCGGTGGTCGCGGTCGGGCTGGACGAAACCGCGCGGCTGGCGCTGGTCGCGCGCCATCCGACTGCCGACGTGGTCGCGCTGGCGGCACCGATCGCCAGTGATGCCGATGCGGCCGCGCTTGCGACCCGGCTGCGCACGCTCGGTCCCGCGATCGACGGCGTCGTCGCCAGCCTCGCCGGCGAACATCCCTGCGGGCGCCTGATCGACGAACCGGCCGAGGTACTGCAGCGCGCGCTCGACCAGGACCTGCTGCCGCACCTGTTCGCCGCGCGCCACCTGCTGCCGCTGTTGTCTCCCGGTGCGGCGGGCTACGTGCTGATCGGCGGGCCGGGCGGGCGTTATCCCTGGGCCGGCTACGGCCATTGCTCGATCGCCGCCGCGGCGCTGCGGATGATGGCGCGCGTGCTGCACGACGAGGCCGCGCGACACGGCCAGCGCGTACAACTGCTGTCGCTCGATGCGCCAGTGGCCGGTGCGCGCGAAGCGCAGCCCACCGCCGGCGCTTCGGACAAGGCCCTGGCGGTCGGCCGTCGCGCGCTGTCGATGCTGGACGCGGCGCGCGGCAGCCGTCCCGCGCCGATCCTCGACTACTCCGATGCCATGACCTCCCAGGTCATCGCCGAAGCGACCGCGCGTGCGCCATCGTCGCGTCCAGCGCTCGCGCGCGGCCGCCGCGCCGGCAACGACGCCGTGCTGCCCGCACGCGATCTGCGCGCCGCACGCGCGTTGCTCGATTCCATCGTCTCCCCCACGTCTCCAGGAAGCCTCCACGATGAACACCGCTGATCGCTCCGCGACTCCATTGAACCCCGGCCTGCGTCTCGCCCGACTGGTCCCCGTGCTGCTGGCGGTCGCGCTGGCGGTCGCCTGCAGCAGCAACGCCGCACCCGGCGACGGCGCGCCGCCGCCTCCGGAGGTCAGCGTCGCCGAAGTGGTGGCCAGGCCGGTGCGCCAGTGGGACGACTTCACCGGTCGCGTCAGCGCGATCGAGACGGTCGACCTGCGCGCCCGCGTCAGCGGCTACGTCGAGCGCGTGGCCTACGAGGAAGGGCAGGAGGTGCGCAAGGGCGACCTGCTGTTCGCGATCGACCCGCGTCCCTATCGCGCGGCGCTCGACCAGGCGCTCGCCGAACTCGAACGCGCGCGCAGCGAAGCGCGCCTGGCCAGTGCGCAGAACACCCGCGCCAAGGCGCTGGTCGAGGCGCGGGCGATCTCGCGCGAGGAGTTCGAGACCCGCAACGCCGCCACCGCCCAGGGCGATGCCGCGGTGCGGGCCGCGGAGGCCGCGGTCGCCGCGGCGCGGCTGGACCTGCAGTTCACCCAGGTGCGTTCGCCGATCGACGGCCGCGCCGGTCGCGCGATGGTGACCACCGGCAACCTCGCCCAGGCCGACGCCACCCTGCTGACCACGGTGGTCTCCCAGGATCCGGTGCACGTGTACTTCGAGGCCGACGAGCAGACCTGGCTGCGCTACAGCCGCCTCGCCCGCAACGGCGAGCGCGCCACCACCGACAACGCGGTGCGGGTCGGTCTCGCCGGCGAGGATGGCTACCCGCATGCGGGTACGGTCGACTTCGTCGACAACCGCGTCGATCCGGCCACCGGGACCATCCGCGCACGCGCGGTGCTGCGCAACCCCGAACGCCTGTTCACCCCCGGCCTGTTCGCGCGCGTGCAGCTCGAGGGCAGCGCGCAGTTCGATGCGCTGCTGGTGGACGACAAGGCGGTGCTGACCGACCAGGACCGCAAGTACGTCTACGTGCTTGGCGACGACAACACCGCGCAGCGTCGCGACGTCGTGCTCGGTCGCCTGGTCGACGGCCTGCGCGTGGTGCAATCGGGGCTCGCGCCGGAGGACCGGGTGATCGTCAACGGCCTGCAGAAGGTGTTCATGCCGGGCATGCCGGTGGCGCCGAAGGAGGTGGCGATGCAGCCGGCAAACGCCGCGGAACGGGTCGCGGCGGCCGGCGCACCCGGCAAGGCCATGGAACGGCACTGATCCGGGAACCCGCCATCGCCGTCAACCACCGGGCGCAGCGTGGGATCTCGCGGCAGGCCTACGAAGCCGGCGTCCCCGCTGCGTCCGCAACGACGGTGAGCGACGACCGAACGTCGCGATAACAGACACACATGTTCCCCCCGGGCCGCTCCCTCCGGCCCGTCCGGCCGGTGGCCTTCCCCGACTCCTCCCTCGCAACGGGAAGGTCGCCGGACCGGACTTTTTTCCTCCCCATGGCGCATCGCGCGCCATGAACGCGGCACCGCCGCACAGGACACGCCATGGATTTCTCCAAATTCTTCATCGACCGGCCGATCTTCGCCGCGGTGCTGTCGATCGTGATCTTCGCCGCCGGCCTGATCTCGATCCCGCTGCTGCCGATCGGCGAATACCCGGAAGTGGTGCCGCCTTCGGTGGTGGTACGCACCGTGTATCCCGGCGCCAATCCCAAGGTGATCTCCGAGACGGTGGCCACGCCGCTGGAGGAAGCGATCACCGGCGTCGAGGACATGATGTACGTCAAGTCGGTCGCCGGCTCCGACGGCGTGCTGCAGCTGACCGTGACCTTCCGCCCGGGCACCGATCCCGACGATGCCACGGTGAAGGTGCAGAACCGGGTCTCGCAGGCGCTCGCGCGCCTGCCCGAGGACGTGCGCCGCCAGGGCGTGACCACGCAGAAGCAGTCGCCCGTGTTCCTGATGGTGGTGCACCTGACCTCGGAAGACGGCAACTACGACTCGCTGTACCTGCGCAACTACATGCGCCTGCACGTGAAGGACGAACTGGCGCGCATCGCCGGCGTCGGCGACGCGCAGCTGTTCGGCGGCGGCGACTACGCGATGCGGCTGTGGCTCGATCCGGACAAGATCGCCTCGCGCGGACTCACCGCCGGCGACGTGCTGCGTGCGGTGCGCGAGCAGAACGTACAGGTCTCGGCCGGCCAACTCGGCGCCGAGCCGATGCCCAACGGCAGCGATTTCCTGCTGCCGATCAACGCGCGCGGGCGCCTGGAGAGCGTCGAGGAATTCGGCGACATCGTGCTCGCCAGCGGCAGCGGCGGCGAGATCGTGCGCCTGCGCGACGTCGCCCGGATCGAGCTGGCCGCCGGCGACTACACCTTGCGCGCCCGCCTGGACGGCAAGAACGCGGCCGCGATCGGCATCTTCCAGGCGCCGGGCGCCAACGCGCTGGAGATCCGCGACGCGGTGGTGGCGAAGATGGACGAGCTGCGGCCGTCGCTGCCGCCGGGCGTGGAGATCCAGTCGATCTACGACACAACCATCTTCGTGCGCGACTCGATCAAGTCGGTGATCACCACCCTGCTCGAGGCGGTGCTGCTGGTGGTGCTGGTGGTGATCCTGTTCCTGCAGACCTGGCGCGCCTCGATCATCCCGCTGCTGGCGGTGCCGGTGTCGATCGTCGGCACGTTCGCGGTGCTCAACCTGCTCGGGTTCTCGATCAACACCCTGACCCTGTTCGGCCTGGTGCTGGCGATCGGCATCGTGGTCGACGACGCGATCGTGGTGGTGGAGAACGTCGAGCGCCACATCGAGGAGGGCGCGCAGCCGCTCGAGGCCGCGCACCTGGCGATGCGCGAGGTGTCGGGACCGATCGTCGCCATCACCCTGGTGCTGTGCGCGGTGTTCGTGCCGATGGCGTTCCTGGACGGCGTGACCGGCCAGTTCTACAAGCAGTTCGCGGTCACGATCGCGGTCGCCACGGCGATCTCCGGCCTGAACTCGCTGACCCTCTCGCCGGCGCTCGCGGCCAAGCTGCTGAAAGCCCACGACGCGCCCAAGGATGCGCCCACGCGCCTGATCGACCGCCTGTTCGGCTGGCTGTTCCGCCCGTTCAACCGCTTCTTCGGCCGCAGCGCCGAACGCTACCAGGGCGCGGTGTCGCGCGCCCTGGGACGGCGCGGCGCGGTGTTCGTGGTCTACGCGGTGCTGCTGGCCGGCGCCGGCCTGATGTTCAAGACCGTGCCGGCGGGCTTCATCCCGGTGCAGGACAAGCTGTACCTGATCGCCGGGGTCAAGATGCCCGAGGGCGCGTCGATCGAGCGCACCGACGCCACCCTCAAGCGGATGGCCGAGATCGCAAAGGAGGTCGAGGGCATCGAGAGCGAGGTCGCGTTCCCGGGCCTGAACCCGCTGCAGTTCACCAACACCCCCAACAACGGCGTGGTGTTCTTCACCCTGACGCCGTTCTCGGAGCGTTCGCGCACCGCCGAGGAGATCACCGCCGAGCTCAACCAGAAGTTCGGCGCGATCCAGGAAGGCTTCACCTTCGCCTTCATGCCGCCGCCGATCCAGGGACTGGGCAACGGTTCGGGCTGGTCGCTGTTCGTCGAGGACCGTACCCGGCTGGGTTATGGCGCGCTGCAGGACGCGGTGCAGGCGTTCCAGGGTGCGGCGGCGCAGACCCCGGGTCTGGGCTTCCCGATCACCAGCTACCAGGCCAACGTGCCGCAGCTCGACGCCGAGGTCGACCGGGTCAAGGCCAAGGCCCAGGGGGTGCCGCTGACCGAGCTGTTCGAGACGCTGCAGGTGTACCTGGGTTCGGCCTACGTCAACGACTTCAACATGTTCGGTCGTACCTGGCAGGTGATCGCGCAGGCCGACGGCGGCTTCCGCGACGAGGTCACCGACATCGCCGGCCTGCGCACGCGCAACGTCGCGGGCGACATGGTGCCGATCGGCTCGATGGTCGACGTGCGTCAGACCTACGGCCCCGACCCGGTGATCCGCTTCAACGGCTACCCGGCCGCCGACCTGCTGGGCGAGGCCGACCCGCGCGTGCTGTCGTCGGGCGAGGCGATGGCGACGGTGACCGAACTGGCGCAGCAGGTGCTGCCGACCGGGATGGGCATCGACTGGAGCGACCTGAGCTACCAGCAGGCCACCCAGGGCGGCGCGGCGCTGGTGGTGTTCCCACTCGCGGTGCTGCTGGCCTTCCTGGTGCTGGCGGCGCTGTACGAGAGCTGGACCCTGCCGCTGGCGGTGATCCTGATCGTGCCGATGACGATGCTCGCCGCGCTGTTCGGCGTCTGGCTGACCGGCGGCGACAACAACGTGTTCGTGCAGGTGGGCTTGGTGGTGCTGATGGGCCTGGCGTGCAAGAACGCGATCCTGATCGTGGAGTTCGCGCGCGAGCTGGAACTGCAGGGCAAGGGCATCGTCGAGGCGGCGCTGGAAGCCTGCCGCCTGCGCCTGCGCCCGATCATCATGACCTCGGTGGCATTCATCGCCGGCACCGTGCCGCTGGTGCTGTCGAGCGGCGCCGGCGCCGAGGTGCGCTCGGTCACCGGTATCACCGTGTTCGCCGGAATGCTCGGCGTGACCGCCTTCGGCCTGTTCCTGACGCCGGTGTTCTACGTCGCGCTGCGCAAGCTGGCCAACCGCCCGCTGGTGTCGCACGCGCCGGCGCACGCGGCCGTGCCGGCGCGAATCGACGCATGAGCCTGTGATGTCCGCAACCGGCGAGCCCTGGCGCGAGCCGGCTCCCACACTGACGACGGCGCCGCGACCGGTGCCGCCCCTCGCCCCCATTCCGCAATTGCTGCAGAGGACACGACCCAGATGAACACTGCTTCCAGAATCGCCCTGGTCACCGGCGCCACCCGCGGCATCGGCCTCGAGACCGTCCGCCAGCTCGCCGAGGCCGGCGTCCACACCCTGCTCGCGGGCCGCAACCGCGAACGCGCGGTCGAGGCCGCGCTCAAGCTCCAGGCGCAGGGCCTGCCGGTAGAAGCCATCGCGCTCGACGTCACCGACGCGGCCAGCATCGCCGCGGCGGAGGCCGACGTCGAACGCCGCCACGGCCGGCTCGACATCCTGGTCAACAATGCCGGCATCGCGATCGACGAGGCCGACAAGGGCGTCTCCGGCCAGTCGCTCGAGACCTGGCGCACCACGTTCGACACCAACGTCTTCGGACTCGTCGCCGTGACCCAGGCCTTCCTGCCGCTGCTGCACAAGTCCGCGTCCGCGCGCATCGTCAACGTGTCCAGCGCGCTGGGCTCGATCGCGCTGCATGCGGATCCGGCGTCCTTCATCTACGACATGAAGATCCCGGCGTACAACGTGTCCAAGAGTGCGGTGAACGCCTGGACCGTGCAGCTGGCCTACGAGCTCAGGGACAGCGCGATCAAGGTCAACACCATCCACCCGGGTTACGTGAAGACCGACATGAACCACGTCGACGGCGAGCAGCGCGGCGAGCTCGAGGTGCCGGATGGCGCGCGTACCAGCGTGCGCCTGGCGCTGATCGACGACGACGGCCCCAGCGGCGGCTTCTACTACCTCGACGAGGTGCTGCCATGGTGACCCGCCTCGCGATCACGGCGCTGGCCGCCGCGCTGCTGGCGGCCTGCGCGGTCGGCCCCGACCACTTGCGGCCGCAGGTGGCGGTGCCCGATCGTTTCGGCGCCGGCGATTCGACCGCGGGCGAGGCCACCGCGCCGCTGGCCGATGCCACTGCGCCGGCCAGCTTCGACGACGCCTTCCTGCAGGGACTAGGCGACGAGCAGCTGGCCGGACTGGTACGCGATGCGCTGCATGCCAACCACGACCTGCGCATCGCCCTGACCCGCTACGACCGTGCCAACGCGCTGTTGCGCGGCTCACGCTTCGATGCCCTGCCCACGATCACAGCACAGGGCGAGGCCGCGGACGTGCGCAGCAGTGCCGACCAGGCGCCGGGCGCGGGCCGCGAGGCGCGCGATGGCGAGCAGTGGAGCGCCGGCATCTCGGCCAGCTGGGAACTCGACCTGTTCGGCCGGGTGCGCCGCGGCATCGAGTCCGGCCGCGCCGAGGCCGAGGCCAGCGCCGCCGACCTGCGCGCGCTGCAGGTCGCGATCGCCGGCGAGGTCGCGCGCACCTACGTGGAGCTGCGCGGCACCCAGGAGCGCCTGCGCGTGGCGATCGCCAATCGCGACAACCAGCAGCAGACGCTGGACCTGGTGCAGGCGCGACTCGATGCCGGTGCCGGCACCGAGTTCGACATGGTCCGCGCCCGGGCGCAGCTGGAAACGACCGCGGCGCGGGTCCCGGCGCTGGAGGCGCAACGGCAGGTGGCGATGCACCGGCTGGCGGTGCTGACTGGACGCGACCCGACCGCGCTGGTCGCGACCCTCGCTCCGCAGCGTGCGCTGCCGGCGTTGCCGCCGCGCATCGATCCCGGCGCCCCCGGCGAACTGCTGCGCCAGCGTCCCGATGTCGCCGCCGCCGAGGCGCGGTTGCATGCCGCGACCGCGCGCATCGGCGTCGCCACCGCCGACCTGTTCCCGCGCTTCACGCTCGGCGGGCTGATCGGCAGCCAGGCGATCGACGCCAGCGCGCTGTTCGAGCGCGACAGCGAGACGCGGATCGTCGCGCTGGGCATCGACTGGTCGTTCCTCGACATCGGCCGCGTGCGCGCCCGCATCGCAGCGGCCGATGCCGATGCCGAGGGCGAACTCGCACGCTACCAGCAGTCGGTGTTGCTGGCGCTCGAAGACGCCGAGAACGCATTGGTACGGCATGGACGCGCACGCAGCGAGGACGCGCACCTGGAACGCGCCGCGATCGATGCCGAACAGGCGGCGCAGCTGGCGCGTGCGCGGTTCGAGGCGGGTGCGTCCGGCCTGCTCGACGTGCTCGATGCCGAGCGCGTGCAGTTGCAGGCGCAGGATGCCTTCGCCGATGGCCGTACCCGCAGCGTCGCCAGCGCGGTGGCGCTGTACCGCGCGCTGGCCGGCGGCTGGCCGCAGGTGCTGCCGGAGCGCGAGCGGATCGCCGGAAGGCGTTGAGCCGCGAGCCACGCGGGGCGGGCCAGTCCCCCGCGTGGCTCGCGTGCGCAAGGCGCGGCTGCGGGGGGGCTGCTGGCGGCCGGGGGCGGGTCCTGCCGTTCGGTGATCCATGCGCTGCCGGGACGGGGCGGACTGCGCAACGAGGTCCGCGGATTTGCGCCGCGCGCTACCATGTGCGCCCGCTTCGCCTGCCCGCAGGAGCTTGCCGTGACCGATTCCGACGACGCCCGCAACGGCGTGCCGCGCGCGCAGGCCGAGGACGCGGTGCGCACCCTGCTGCGCTGGGCCGGCGAGGATCCGGCGCGCGAGGGCCTGCTCGACACGCCCAAGCGCGTGGTCAACGCCTACACCGAGTGGTTCAGCGGCTATGCGCTCGATCCGGACGAATACCTCGCGCGCACCTTCGAGGAAGTCGCCGGCTACGACGAGATGATTGTGCTGCGCGACATCGAGTTCGAAAGCCACTGCGAGCACCACATGGCGCCGATCATCGGCCGCGTGCACGTGGGCTACCTGCCCGACGGCAAGGTGGTGGGCATCAGCAAGCTCGCGCGGGTGGTCGAGGCCTACTCCAAGCGCTTCCAGGTGCAGGAGAAGATGACCGCGCAGATCGCCGGCTGCATCCAGCGCGTCCTCGCGCCGCTGGGCGTGGGCGTGGTGGTCGACGGCAGCCACGAGTGCATGACCACGCGAGGCGTGCACAAACGTGGCGTGAGCATGGTCACCTCGACCATGCTCGGCGGTTTCCGCGAGGACGCCCGCACCCGCGACGAGTTCCTGCGCTTCATCGGGGGCGGCGGCGGCCGGCGCTAGTGGTGGCCTGTCCCTGCGGTTCCGGCCGCGACTACGCCGGCTGCTGCGGACCGCTGCACGACGGCGCGCCGCCGCACGATGCCGAGGCATCGATGCGCTCGCGCTACAGCGCGTACGTGCGCGAGGACGCGGCCTACCTGCTGCGCAGCTGGCATCCGACCACGCGCCCGGGCGAACTGTCGTTCGACGCACCGAAGACACAGCGCCCGACCTGGCTCAAGCTCGACGTGCTGCGCCATGTCGCGATCGGCGTGGACAGCGCGGAGGTCGAATTCGTCGCCCGCTACCGCATCGGCGGTGGCTCGGTGGTGCGCATGCGCGAACGCAGCCGTTTCGTGCGCGAGGATGGGCGCTGGCTTTACCTGGAGGCGGTGCAGGACTGACCGGATCGTGTCCGGCGCATGGGATACGCGTTGGCTGGGCACCGCGGAGGCCGCCGCGGGGGCGCGAAGGCGTCACGCGCGGTGGAGGCGGGAGGCCGTTCCCGCGTGCGCTGCGCCTACCCGGGCTACGTGTGGAGATGCGTAGCCCGGACAAGGCCGAAGGCCGCCGCCGGGGAGAGACGCGCGCAATGGGGTGTGGCGGGAAGGCCGTTCCCGGGTGCGCTGCGCTTACCCGGGCTACGTGCGGAGATGCGTAGCCCGGGCAAGGCCGAAGGCCGCCGCCGGGGTGGAGGCGTGCTGCGCAATGGGATGTGGCGGGAGGCCGTTCCCGGGTGCGCTGCGCTTACCCGGGCTACGGGTCCGGCGAGGCGAACCTTGGGGGCGGAATCGCCTCGTGTGAATGCGCCGCGAACCGGTGCGCCGCATTGCATGTGGCGCTTCGGGACGCGCGACTATGCTGCGCGCTCGTATGCGTGCGGGAGCCTTCCATGATCCGATCCCTCTTCTTCGCCCTGGCCTGTACGGCGCCGGTCCTGACCGCGGCTGCCCGGCAGGCCCCTGCACCTGCGGCGCCCGCACCCGCACCGGCGGCCGCTGCCGCGCCGGATCCGGCCTACGACACCTGCGTCATCAACCGTCTGCGCCCGCAGGCGATCGCGCGCGGGATCCCGGGGGAGGCTTTCGACCGCTACATGGCCGGCGTCACGCCCGACCGCAGCGTGCTCGACCTGCTCGACGCGCAACCCGAGTTCACCACGCCGATCTGGGACTACCTGGCCGGCCTGGTCGACGATCAGCGCGTGGTCGACGGACGCGCGATGCTCGACACGCACCGCGACCTGCTTGCGACGGTCTCGGCGCGCTACGGCGTCGATCCGGAGACCATCGTCGCGGTGTGGGGCGTGGAGAGCGATTACGGCCGCGTCTCGGGCAAGCGCCCGCTGCTGCAGTCGCTGTCGGTGCTGTCGTGCTTCGGCCGGCGCCAGGCGTTCTTCCGCGATGAATTCCTGGCCACGCTGAAACTGCTGCACGATGGCGACCTGCGCGATCCGGCGATCACCGGTTCCTGGGCCGGCGCCTTCGGGCATACGCAATTCATGCCCACGACCTATGCGCGCATCGCCGTCGACGGCGACGGCGACGGCCGGCGCGACCTGGTCACCAGCATCCCCGACGCGCTGGCCTCGACCGCGAACTACCTCAAGCGCAGCGGCTGGCAGACCGGGCGCCCCTGGGGCTTCGAGGTGAAGCTGCCCGCGAACTTCGACGTGGCGCTCGCAGGCCGCACCAGCCGCCGGCCGCTCTCGGACTGGGTGACGCGCGGCGTGACCCGCGTCGACGGCGCTGCGATCGCGCCGTCGGACACGCGCAGCGCGATCCTGCTGCCGGCCGGGCGCAGCGGACCGGCGTTCCTGGTGTTCCGCAACTACGACGCGATCTATTCCTACAACGCCGCCGAGAGCTACGCGCTGGCGATCGCCACGCTCGCCGACCGCCTGCGTGGCGGCAGCGGGCTCGCGACGCCGTGGCCCACCGACGATCCCGGCCTGTCGCGCGCACAGCGGCGCGAACTGCAGACGCTGCTGCTCGCCCGCGGCCACGCCATCGGCGAGGCCGACGGCATGATCGGCAGCAACACCCGTCGTGCGATCGTGGTCGAACAGCAGCGCCTGGGCCTAGCACCTGCCGACGGCCGCGCCGGCACGAAGATCCTCGAGGCCCTGCGCGCGGCGCAGTAATCGCCGCCGCGGCGGGACGCCGGCGCAGGCTTCCGCGACGTGCGCCCCGCAACCGCTCGCGATGGTGGCACCGCCAACGCGTGGCGGCATCCCCGCGAATGGGAGCGGTCGTCTGCACCATGCGCGGGGTCGCCGCCCCGTCGCCGCTGGGGTTTTCCCCAGCTGGAAGCGCCGGCCCACCTGCCTATGCTCGATGCAACGCATTCAGCCTGGGGTGTTCGCCATGAGCGATGGCAGCGACGGTGCCGGCGGCGTCGGCAACGACGGCGGCAACAGCGGCGACCATGGCGTCGGCGCGACCGACAGCGCCAGCGGTCTCGGCGAGGCGATGGCCGACGCCGTCAGCGGACTTGCCGACGCGGTCAGCCAGGCGCTGGGACTCGATGCCGACGCGCTCGGCAATGCCCTGTCGGGCCTGGCCGATGCGCTCGGGCTGGAGACCCAGGACCTGCAGGACATCGTCGGCGCGGCGCTGCTCGGCGCCATCACCGGCGGACTGCCGGGCGCGGTGCTCGGCGTGGTCAACGGCCTGGTCGGCGGCAGCCTGAGCGACGCCGCGCGCGACGCGGTGGCCGCGAACGTGCCCGAGGCGATGCAGCCGTTCGCCAATCTCGCCATCGACGCCTTCGCCAGTCGCGTGCCCGGCGCCAATACTTCGCTGGAAAGCGCGCTGGCGAGCTTCGCCAGCGGCGCACTGACCAACGGACGCGCGCCGGAGATCGGCGACATCGGCGCGGTCGCGCGCTCGCTGGCCGACGTGCGCTCGCTGGCGACCGGTGCGCTGTCCGGCCTCGACCTGTCCAGTGCGGACGCGGCTGCGACCAGTATCGAGCGCGCGCTCGATACCCATTTCGCCGAAGCGCGCAGTATCGCCACCGGCGTGGCCGAGAGTTTCGCGCGCAGCGGGACCGCCCATGCCGATGGCGGCCATGGCCCGCTCGGCGATGGCGTCGAGGCGCTGGCGGTGGACGTGGTGCGGATGCTCGCCAACCGCTGACGGCGGTCGCCGGTGTTGGCGGGTATCGTCGCCGGCGTGGCTCGCCGGTGGCAGGCGACCCGCCCCGGGAACAGCGTTCGGCATTGCCGTCGGGCCCAGGCATGGCTGGCCCTGCGTATGCGGACGCTGCTCGCGGGAGGGCTTTCGCAAGAAGGTCTGCTGGCGATGCGGCCGGCACGTCCGCATCCATGTACGGACATCCACGTGCGAAACGCGGGCCCGCGGGATCGGTGACTCGCCGCGTGGCCCCGGCATGGCCACGGGATTCGCGGATAATGCGCGATCCCACCTCTCCTGGCGCCCCGCGTGAGCGAACCGACGGCTTCCCGGCGCAAGGCCGCGCTGGTCTTCATCTTCCTGGTCGTGCTGATCGACGTGCTGGCGTTCGGGCTGATCATCCCGGTACTGCCGCACCTGGTGGACGAATTCACCGGAAGCAAGGCGCAGGCGGCTTTGTGGATCGGCGTGTTCGGCACGGTGTTCGCGGCAGTCCAGTTCATCTGCTCGCCGATCCAGGGCGCGCTCTCCGACCGCTACGGCCGGCGCCCGGTGATCCTGCTCTCGTGCCTGGGCCTGGGCGTGGACTTCGTGATCATGGCGCTGGCGCCGACGCTGTGGTGGCTGCTGGTGGCGCGCGTGTTCTCGGGCATGTTCTCCGCGAGTTTCACCACCGCCAACGCCTACGTGGCCGACATCATCGCGCCGGAGCGGCGCGCGAAAAGCTACGGCATGATCGGCGCCGCGTTCGGCGTCGGCTTCACCATCGGTCCCGTGCTCGGCGGCTGGCTCGGCGAGATCGACCTGCGGCTGCCGTTCTGGTTCGCCGCGGGGCTGGCGCTGCTCAACTTCTGCTACGGCCTGTTCGTGCTGCCCGAGTCGCTGCCGCGCGAGTCGCGCGCGACGCGCTTCGACTGGGCCGCGACGCGCCCGCACGCGGCGATCGTGCTGATCGCGCGCTATCCGTCGATCGTCGGCCTGGCCGCGGTGGTGTTCATCGCCAACCTCGCGCACTACGTGTACCCGAGCGTATTCGTGCTGTTCGCCGACGTGCGCTACGGCTGGGGCCCGTGGCAGGTGGGCTGGGTGCTGTTCCTGGTGGGCGTGTGCAGCGTGATCGTCAACGTCGCGGTGGTCGGGCGCGCGGTCAAGGCGTTCGGCGAGCGTCGCGCGCTGATCCTGGGCCTGGCCTGCGGCGTGGCCGGGTTCGTGGTCTACGCGTTCGCGCCGAAGGGCTGGATCTTCCTGCTCGGCCTGCCGGTCAGCGCGCTGTGGGCGATCGCCGCACCGGCCAGCCAGGCGCTGATCACGCGCCAGGTCGACAAGGACATGCAGGGCCGCATCCAGGGCGCGTTGATGAGCCTGGTGTCGGTGGCGGGGATCATCGCGCCGATCTCGTTCGCCAGCGTGTTCGGCCTGTTCATCGGCGAAGGCGCGCCGGTCGAATTCCCAGGCGCGCCGTGGATGCTGGCGGCGGTGCTGCTTGCGACCGCGGCATGGATCGCGTGGTGCTACGCCCCGCGGTTGCCGCGCCAGGAGGCGCTGGCAGAACCGGGCTGAACGCTCGCCGAGCCGCGTCGCCGGCGCGCCTGTCGCGGCGTGCGACGGAGTGCGACGGAGTGCGACGGAGTGCGAGGATCGCGGATCCATCGACCGGAGGAGGACAGGGATGCGAATGACGACGGGAGCGGCGCTGGCCGCGCTGCTGCTTGCGGGCTGCGGCAGCTACGAATACCGGGACACCAACGCGGCGGTCGATCGCGATCCTGCCTGTGCGGGTCGCGCCGATCGCCCCGGCGAGCCGGTCTCGCCTGCCTGCGAGCGCAAGACCGAGGCGAAGTGGAGCAGCGAACGCAAGCAAGCCGCGCCGATCGATTTCAGCGGCAAGCCCAGGGACGACTGAGCGCAGGACGCCCCGCGCGCCCGGAGAGTGCGCGGGGCGGTGACCTCAGCCGCAGCTGATCCGCTGGATCACGCCGGCATCGTCGGTGTCGATGTTCAGGCGATCCTCGCGGAAGTCCATCGTCGCCGCGTCGCCGGGCTTGAGCACCCGCACGCTGGCCGAGCCGCTGTCGGCGGTGGCCCGGGCGACCAGCGCCTCGGTGGCCTCCTGGCCGACCAGACCCTGCACCGCGTCGGCGTTGCAGATGCGCGGCATGTCGTCGTCGTCCCCGAGCAGAGGCGGCGTCGCCTCGGCGGTGGCGGATGGGCGGGTGTCGACCGGCGTGGCGGCCGGATCGACGACGGCCGGCGCCGCCGGTTCCTGGGAGCCGGGCGTGCAGCCGCCGAGCAACAGCGCCAGCGACAGCGACAGCGACAGCACCGCGGCTGGGACGGGCCGGGTTCGACGCGGGAATTGGATCATGGCGGGCCTCCTTGGCTCGACAGATTCAGGTTTGGGGGAGGCGCCACCATAGCGCGCGCTTCCTGAAGACTTGCGGGCCGCGGACCACGCCCGGGTTCGGATCCGTTCAGCCCACCGCGCCGCGCTTCGCCACCGGCAGCGCGCGGCGGACCATCGCGTTGAAGCCGGTCGCGAGCAGGCCGAAGCCGGCTTCGGTGGGATGGATCTCGTCGTACCAGAACGCGTGATCGTCGAGCGAGCCGATGCCGGAGAAATCGGCATGGGTGAACAGGGCCGGCCAGGCCGCGCGCGTGGGTACGAGCACCTGGTCGCGGAAGCCGTCCACCAGCAGGCGCCAGGCGAAGCGTTCGGCCTCGGCCTTGTTTCCCAGGACCGGCTGCATCACCGGCCACAGCCACGGCCCCACCGTGCCCATCACCATCGCCGCCAGGCCGAGGTTGCCGACCGTCAGCGCGCCCTCCTTGCCGATCGCGTGTCGCGACAGCGGCGCGTAGCCATGGCCGACCACGCGGAAATCGCCGCCGACCGTGGCCATCGCCGCGAGCAGCGTGTCGTAGCGCGCGCGCAGCCGTTCGAACGTGCCGTGCGCGACCACCGCGTCGAACGCGGCGTCGGCGTCCATCCGCCCGCGGCCTGCGAACACCCGTGCCAGCCGATCGCCGAGGCAGTCGTTGCCACCGACGCTCAGGCACAACAGATCGAACCCGCGCGAGGCGAAGCGCTCGGCGTTGTTGCGGCAGGCCGCGGGCGTGAGCATCTGCGCGGCAGTGAGGCCGGGCCCGCCGAGCCGGATCGACATGCCGTCGATGCGCGCGAAGCTGTTCCAGCACAGGTTCCGGTATAGCGGCGTGCTGAACCAGGAATCGCCCCAGTAGGCGATCAGCGGGCGACGTTCGAGGTAGGCGCGCCACTCCCGCCGCTGGCGTGAACCCGGTGTGCCGCTGGCGGCCCGGAGCTGGGTCCAGTTGTCGTAGATGCGCTTGAGTGTCATGCCGCCGCCTCCTGCCGCGAGTCTGGTCCGCCGCGCCGGGGGACACCAGCCCCCGGCGGCGCACGCACCGAGGAGGGGCGGGATCGTCCGCTTGCGCCCGGCGACCGGTCCGGGACCCGTCATCGGCGATGGCGCGAAAGCGCGCGGTACGCAGGCAGGACAACGGGGCCCGGGGGCGGCGACGGCCACGGCCGCGGGATGTGCCCACGCGCGTTTGCACTACAGTGGCGCCCGGGGGGGATCTGCCAACGCACACGGAGGATGCGGTGCGACTGCAGAACATGTTGCCGCCGGCCCTGAAGGCCCGCTGGGGCGGCGCCGGCGCACCGGCCCCCGACGCCGGTTCGGTCAAGGCTGCCGAACTGCGCACGATCCTTGGCGGGGGCCTGCGCGGCGATCCGGTCGAGGTCGAGGCTTGGGGCCTGGCGCTGTCGGGCGGTGGGATCCGCAGCGCGACCTTCGGCTTGGGCGTGCTGCAGGCGCTGGCGCGCAACGGCCTGCTCAAGTGCTTCCATTACCAGTCGACGGTGTCCGGCGGCGGCTACATCGGGGCATTCCTGCAGGCCCTGATCCGACGCCACGGCTTCGAACGCGCATTCCGCACGCTGGCGCCGCGCGGCGACCACGACCGCCCCGAGGAGGGTTCCCCCGGCACCCGGCCGATCCGCCACCTGCGCGAGTACAGCAACTACCTGAGCCCCCGGAAGTCGCCGTTCTCCGGCGACACCCTGGGCATGGTCGGCACTTACGCGCGCAACGTGCTGCTGGTGCAGGTGCAGCTGTGCGCGCTGATCCTGGCGCTGTGCCTGCTGCCGCTGCTGCTGTACGCGGGCGCGGACGAGGTGACGCGGCGCAATCCCACCCTGCTGCTGTCGCTCGCCGGGTTGACCGGGATGCTGGCGATCGTGCTGCTCGCCTACGTGAGTACCTATGCCAACCGTCGCACGCAGCCGGCGGCAGGCGAGATGCCGCCGCCGCCGCGGCGCGTGGTGCTGGCGGCCCTGGCGACGATCGTCGCGCTGGCGGTCGCGTCGATGCTGGGCGCGCTCGGCCTGGCGCGCTTCGAGCGCCTGCCGGGCCTGTTCGCGAGCGCGCTGGGCTGGCTGCCGCGGGCATGGACCGAAGGCTTCGAACTGGGCATCGTCACCGCGGCGTTGTACCTGCTGGTGTGGCACGCCTGGCTGCTGCTCGACCCGTGGTACTCGCGCCTGGTGGCGACCGGCGACGCGCCGCCGCCGGCGCTGCAGCGCCACCCCTGGCGCTTCGTGCTGGCGACGGTGGGCGCGGCGGCGTTCGCGGGGGTGGCGATCATGCTGCTGCGCGGGTGGCTGTCGGGCTGGCAGGCGGTGGGCAGCCTCTGGCACATCCTGGCCTTCGGCCCGCCGCTGGTGGTGGCCGTGGTGGTGCTGACCGCGATCGTGCACCTGGGCCTCGCCGGACCGGCGATGAGCGACCTGCAGCGCGAGATCTGGGCGCGCGTGGGCGGCAAGACCTGCGCCCTGGTGGCGCTGGGCATGACGCTTACGCTGGGGCTGACGATCTACGGCCCGTGGCTGATGCGCTACGGAGCCGGGCAGGGCGCGCAGGCCTTGTCGGGCGCGGGCTGGGCCGGCGTGCTGGCGTGGGTGTCGACCACCGGCATCGGCCTGCTGGTCGCGCACGGCAAGCGCGATGGCAGCGAGCGCAGCAAGCGTTCGCGCCTGCTCGACCTGGTGGCACGGACCGCGCCGTGGGTGTTCCTGCTCGGCCTGCTGATCGCGCTCAGCCTGGCCGGCCATGTATTGCTGCAGGCGGCCGGGCCCGCGCTGGAGCGGTTCGCCGGGGGCGCGGCACCGACGCCTGCGACGTTCGAGAGCGAACGGCTCGCCGACTACCTCGTGCGGCTGCATGGCGCGGTCACCTCGTATCCGCGCGCGCTGCTGCTGCTGATCCTCGGCGCGCTGGCGCTGTGGCTGCTGTTCGGCTGGGCGGTGAACGTCAACGAGTTCAGCCTCAACGCCTTCTATCGCAACCGGCTGGTGCGTTGCTACCTCGGTGCCAGCAACGACCACCGCAACCCCGAGCCCACCACCAACTTCGACGTGCAGGACGACCTGGTGCTGGCCGACCTGGTGGAAGTCGTGCGCCACGACGGCACGCGGCCGCTGTACCCGCTGGTCGGCACCGCGCTGAACATGGTCGCGGCCAAGCAGCTCGACTGGCAGGACCGCAAGGCCGCCTCGTTCTGCCTCACGCCGGGCTGGTGCGGTTACCTGCCGCCGGATTCGCGCGCAGGCGACGCGCCGATCGGCGACCGCGCGGCGGCGACCGCCGGCACCGCATCCGCGGCACCGGGTGGCGCGCATGTCGACTCGCTGGCGGCCTCGCTCACCCTGGGCAGCGCGATCGCGATCTCGGGCGCGGCGGTCAACCCGAACATGGGCTACCACAGCTCGCCCGCGGTGACCTTCCTGCTCACCCTGTTCGACGCGCGCCTGGGCTGGTGGCTGCCGAATCCACGCCATCCCGAGCATCCACGCGCCGACAGCTCGCCGTTCTTCGGCCGCTGGCTGCTGGCCGAGATGCTCGGGCGCACGCATGCCGGCGGCAAGTTCGTGCACCTGTCCGACGGCGGCCATTTCGAGAACCTCGGCCTGTACGAGCTGGTGCGGCGCCGCTGCCGCTTCATCCTCTGCGTCGACGCCGCCGCCGACGCCGACCGCGCGTTCGCCGACCTCGGCAATGCCGTGCACAAGTGCCGGGTCGATTTCGGCGCCGACATCGACATCGACGTCGCCGCGCTGGCGGCACGCGACGGCGCCCTGGCCGAGCGCAGCTGCGCGGTGGGCCGGATTACCTACGCCGACGGCAGCGTCGGCACCCTGCTGTACCTCAAGCCCACCCTGACCGGGGAGGAGCCGGCCGACATCGCCCACTACGCGCGCAGCCACCACTGTTTCCCGCACGAGCCGACGTCCGACCAGTTCTTCGACGAGGCGCAGTTCGAAAGCTACCGACGGCTCGGCGAGGACATCGCCCAGCGCGCGCTCGATCCGGCACTGGAACGCATCGACGCCGCGCCCGGCTCGCCGGGACACGACCAGCTCGGGCTGTACGACTCCGCGCTCAAGGACAAGCTGCTGATCGCACTGCGCCAGCGCTGGGTGGCGCCGCTGCCGGGCGTGGCCGACCGCTTCGCCCTGCACGGCAAGGCGCTGACGCGGCTGTTCGGCAAGCTGCGTGACACGCCCGCGCTGGCGGTGCTCGACGCGCAGTTCTATCCGGCCTGGACCGACCTGGTCGAAGGGACGTCGTCGCGGGCCGACGCAGCGCCGCCGTCGGCGCTGGAACGGCGCACGCGCCTGCCGCCGCCGGAGGACTTCCGTACCTGCTTCTACTTCTGCCAGGAGCTGATCCGGCTGATGGAGGCGGTCTACCACGACCTCGACCTGGAGCATGCCTGGGACCATCCCGACAACCGCGGCTGGCTCAACGCGTTCCGGCACTGGAGCTGGGCGCCGATGTTCCGGATCGCGTGGATAGTCGGTGCGCCGAGCCTGGGCGCGCGCTTCGTCGCCTTCTGCCAGCAGCGGCTGGACCTGCCGCGACTGGACAACGACGGCGAGGACCGTCGGCGGGTGCTGCGGCTCGAGCGGCACCAAGTGCCGCCCGATGGCGACTGGCAGGGCCTGTGCGACACGTTGATGTCCGCCGGCACGATCAATCACGTCGAGCACTCGATCCTGTCGTCGGATCCGGTCTGCAAGCACGCGGTGCGGCCGACCCACCTGTACGTGCTGCGGCTGAAGTGGTCGGCGGTGCTTGCGCGCACCGGCACCGACATGGCCGACAGCACGCTGGGCGTGGCCGCGATGGCGGAAGGCACGCTGCGCCTGCTGCGCGTGCAGGACCATGTGCGCCGGCTGGGCTTGGCGACCGAGTTCATGCGCCTGCTGATCAACCGCGAGGTGGTCTCGGAGGTCGACATTCGCAGCGGCTACTACGGCCTCGGCGGCGTCTGCCGCAACCGCCGTGCGCAGCAGGTGCAGGCCTGGCTGGAGCAGGCGCTGACACTGGCGCGCAAGCGCCAGAGCGCTCGCAACGATGCGGCGCGGGCCAAGCGCGAGGCGCGTCGTACGCGCAGGCAGTCGCCGCCGCCGGCGCCCGTCGAATGACGCATATGGCGGGAGTACGACTCCCGCCGTGGCGCCTGTCGATGCGCTGCGCGGCACGCCGACCGATGCCACCCGGGAGCGATGCCCTTCGAGGCTCCGGCCGGGGTACGTGTCACGCCACCGGCCCCGCCCGCGTCCAGCCATCAAGACGCGCCACGCGTGGCGGCCCGCTGGCCGCTACAGTGCACCCTGCCTACCGGAGGACACCCGATGCGCCTGACCGCGACGCTTGCCCTGCTGCTCGTGCCGTTCGCTTCCCATGCCGCCACGCCGCCCGCAAGTCCTGAAGTCGCCGCCTTCGCCGCCCGCACCGTCGAGGCCAACTGTGCGGCCGATGCGCCCGGCATGGCGGTGCTGCTGGCGCGCGGCGACGAG
The DNA here is from genome assembly GCF_016774335.1 of Luteimonas saliphila. Lineage (GTDB taxonomy): Bacteria > Pseudomonadota > Gammaproteobacteria > Xanthomonadales > Xanthomonadaceae > Luteimonas > Luteimonas saliphila. Next base: position 247,178 of record NZ_JAETWA010000046.1, read on the forward strand.
GTGATCTACCGCGGCGCCTGCGGCCGGGCCAGCCTCGAACTGGGCGTGCCGCTGTCCGCCGACCACGTGTTCCGCACTGGCTCGGTGACCAAGCAGTTCGCGGCCGCAGGCGTGCTGAAGCTGGCCGAGGACGGCAGGCTGTCGCTGTCGGATCCGCTGTCGAAGTTCGTGCCGGGCTATCCGGGCGGCGACAGGATCACGGTGGAGATGCTGCTCAACCACACCTCGGGTATCCGCAGCTACACCGACATGCCGGAGGTGATGGCCGGCGGGTCGATCATGCAGGACCTGGGCACGGCGCAACTGGTCGATGTGTTCAAGGCGCAGGCCCCGGACTTCGCGCCCGGCGAAGGCTGGCACTACAACAACTCCGGCTACGTGCTGGTCGGTGCAGTGATCGAGGCCGCCAGCGGCAAGCCCTGGCATGCCCATCTCGATGAGGTGTTCTTCAAGCCGCTGGGCATGGCCCACACCGGCTACGGCAACGAGGCGGACGCCGTCATCCCCGGACACGTCGGCGGCTACACGCGCAATGGCGAACGCTGGGCGCGGGCGCGCCACCTGAGCATGACCCAGCCGCACGCGGCTGGCGCGCTGGTCTCCACCGTCGACGACCTGCACAAGTGGAACCGTGCGCTGCACGGGGGCGGGCTGCTGCGCGAAGACAGCTATCGCGCCATGGTCACCCCGCGCGGCAAGGCCGCGGAACACGACTACGGTTTCGGCATTTCCGTCGGCACCCTGCGCGGGCAGCCGCAGCTGCAGCACGGCGGCGGCATTTTCGGCTTCAGCAGTTACCTGCTGTACCTGCCCGGGGACGACGTGACCGTTGCGGTGCTCTACAACGCCGACGCCGGCCGGCCAGGCATGCTCGGCACCGGGCGCCTGGCCAACCTGCTGGCGGCCCAGGCGATCGGCAGGCCGTATCCGGACAAGAAGGCGATCGAGGTCGAGGCCGATGCGCTGAGTCACTACGAAGGCGTCTATCGCATCGACCAGGACGCCGTGCGCGTGCTGCGTGTCAAGGACGGCGTGCTGACCTCACAGCGCACCGGTGGCCTGGCCCATGCGTTGATCCCGGTGGCGAAGGACACCTTCCTGTTCGAGGAAGGCTACTCGCGCATCGTGTTCGAACGCGATGCCGCGGGCGAGGTCGCGGCGATGCGCTTCTTCCCGGAGGACGAGGGCGAAGGCGAGCTGGTGCCGCGCAGCGGGGAACCCCTGCCGGCCGCGCGCACCGGACTGCAGCTGTCGCGCGAGGCGCTGGAACGCATCGTGGGCGAGTACGCGATCGGATCGATGGTGCTGAAGGTCTTCCTCGACGGCGACACGCCCAGGACGCAGCTCACCGGGCAGCCGGCGTTCGAGATATTCGCCGAATCGCCGTCGAAGTTCTTCCTGACGGTGGTCGACGCGACGCTGGTGTTCGCGCCGGAGACCGGCGCTGCCGAGACGGTGACCCTGCGCCAGGGCGGCAGGGAGACGGTGTTCGCGCGCACGGACTAGCGCGCGCTGCGCGCGCCGGCGTGTGGCGTGGTCAGGCCGCCGGTGGCGACAGGGGGAGCCGGGCGGCGTGGATGTCCGCCACGCGGTCCGCCGGCGGTCGTCGGGCCCGCGTGCGGTGCCGCAGCGGGCTCAGCCGTTCCACAGCACGTCCGGCGTGCGTGGGCATTGGCGCACCGGTTCGGGTTCGTCCTCGGTGCTGTCCAGTACCCAGCAGTCGTCGAGCACCGAGCAGTAGCACACGCGCAGCTCGATCCGGTGGCGCTCGCGATCGAGCGCGTTCCACAGCGGGTGCGCCGGCTGCGGCTTCGGCACGCGCAGGAGCGCGATCCATTCGTCCGCGCCGACCACGCGGCGCTGGATGCCGCTGCTGAGGAACTGCAGCTGGTCGCGCGCGGCGGCGCCGCCCTCGCCGGCGCAGCAACGCGCCAGCAGCGCGTCGATGTCGCGGACCGGTGTGCCGTCGTGCAGGAGCTGCGCCCAGCGCACGCGCGCCGGTCCGGTACCGCGATTGAGCAGGTCGATCGACACCTGCGGGTCGCCGTCGAGGGTGATGTTGCTGGTGCCGGTGATCAGCGAGGGCCACACGCTCGCCGCGAGCATGCGCTCCTGGGTGCGATTGGCGCTGATCGCGACGAACAGCGAGATCACCGAGATCAGCACGACGCAGCCGCCCATCACCACCTCGTAGAGGCGCAGCGGACGGCGGCGTGCGGGACGGGCGACCGGCGACTCGACTGTCATGCGCGACTCCCCTGACGTGGTCCGATCAGGCCGCCTGCACGATGCGCAGCGGGTTGTTCCATTGCGCGAGCAGTTCGGCCTCGCGTGCCTTGGCCGCGTGCAGGTGCGCATCCTTGACGTGGCCGTAGCCGCGGATCTGCTCGGGGATCCCGGCGATCTCGGCCGCGAGATCGACGTTGCAGCCGTCGAGCCTGTCCAGCAATCCGCCGATGGTCGTCTCGTAGTCGTCGATCAGCCGGCGTTCCATCCGCCGCTCCTCGGTGCGGCCGAAGACGTCGAACGCGCCGCCGCGCAGGAACTTCAGCTTCGCCAGCAGACCGAAGGCCTTGAACACCCAGGGGCCGTACTCGCGCTTGACCAGTTCGCCGCGATCGTTCTTCTTCGCCAGCAGCGGCGGCGCCAGGTGGAAGTGCAGCCGGTAGTCGCCGTCGAACTGCTGCTCGACCCGCCGCAGGAAATCGCCGCTGGTGTACAGCCGCGCGACCTCGTACTCGTCCTTGTAGGCCATCAGCTTGAAGAAGTAGCGCGCGACCGCCTCGGACAGGTCGGTCGAGCCTGGCGCCTTCGCGCGCTCGGCCTCGCGCACCTTCGCCACGAAGTCCGAGTAGCGCCGGGCGTACTTCGCGTCCTGGTAGTCGGTGAGGAAATCGACCCGGCGCGCGATCAGCTCGTCGAGCGAGCGCGACAGGCGCAGGTCGTCCAGCGGCAGGAACGCGACCGCATCGGTGCCGGCGTGCGCGGGCACGTGGCGCAGTTCGTCCTCGGCGCGCAGCGGCCGTGGCGCCGAGGTCGCGCCCCATTCGGTGCTCTCCCACTCGCCCGGCGGCAGCGACTGCAGCGCCGCCGGCGTGTTCTCGGCGAGCGTGGGCGCGTTGCGCACCACGCCGGCCGCCTCGTAGACCGCTTCCGGATCGATCGCGGCCAGGCGACCCCAGGCGAACGCGGTCTTGTTCATCTCCACGGCCGCGCCGTTGAGTTCCACCGCGCGCATCAGCGAGTCCAGCGACAGCGGCACCAGGCCGCGCTGCCAGGCGTAGCCGAGCATGAACAGGTTCGACGCGATCGCGTCGCCCATCAGCGCGGTCGCCAGCTCGGTGGCGTCGATCCGCAGCGGTGCCTGGCCGCCAAGCGCCTGGGTCACGGCCTGGATGATGTCGGCCGCCGGGAACTGCATGTCCGGTTGGGTGGTGAAGGTGCCCGGCATCGCCTCGTAGGTGTTGAGCACCACCTGCGAGCGCCCCGCGCGCAGCTTCGACAACGCCCAGTAGTCGTTCACCACCACCATGTCGCAGCCGAGCACGAGGTCGGCCTCGCCCGCGGCGATGCGCACGGCGTGGATGTCCTCAGGGGTCTTCGCGATGCGAATGTGGGTGGTCACCGCGCCGCCCTTCTGCGCCAGCCCGGTCTGGTCGAGCACGGTCGAACCGCGGCCCTCCAGATGCCCGGCCATGCCCAGCAGCGCGCCGATGGTCACCACGCCGGTGCCGCCGACGCCGGTGATGAGGATGTTCCAGGGCTGCGACAGGTCGCTGGCGAACGGTGGCTTCGGCAGGCTGCGCAAGCGCTCGACGGTGGGCCTGCCGCCACTGCCCGTGGCGCTGCCCTTGCGCGGCTTGCCGCCGTGCACGGTGACGAAGCTGGGGCAGAAGCCCTCGACGCAGCTGTAGTCCTTGTTGCAGTTGCTCTGGTCGATCTCGCGCTTGCGCCCGAACTCGGTGTCCTTCGGCAGCACCGACACGCAGAACGACTTCTTGCCGCAGTCGCCGCAGCCCTCGCACACCAGCGTGTTGACGAACACGCGCTTGGCCGGGTCCGCGATCTTTCCGCGCTTGCGGCGGCGGCGCTTCTCGGTGGCGCAGGTCTGGTCGAAGATCAGCACGCTCGTGCCCTTGACCTCGCGCAGGCGCCGCTGCACCGCGTCGAGTTCGCGGCGGTCCTCGAATTCGGTACCGGAGGGGAAGATCGAGCGGTCGCGCCACTTGCCGATGTCGTCGCTGACCAGGACGATCGTGTACACGCCTTCGCTGCGCACCTGGTGCGCGATCTGCGGCACGCTCAGGGTGCCGTCGACCGGCTGGCCGCCGGTCATGGCGACGGCGTCGTTGTAGAGGATCTTGTAGGTGATGTTGACGCCGGCCGCGACCGACTGCCGGATCGCCAGCGAGCCGCTGTGGAAATAGGTGCCGTCGCCCAGGTTCTGGAACACGTGCGGGGTGTCAGTGAACGCCGCCTGCCCGCACCAGGTCACGCCCTCGCCGCCCATCTGGGTGAAGGTGTCGGTGCTGCGGTCCATCCACGTGACCATGTAGTGGCAGCCGATGCCGGCCAGCGCGCGCGAGCCTTCGGGCACGGTCGTGGAGGTGTTGTGCGGACAACCCGAGCAGTAGTGCGGCACGCGCGGGAACTGCGCGCGTGGCAGCGCCAGTTCGCCTTCCTTCTGCTCCATCCAGCGCAGCACCTCGCGGATGTGCGCGGTGTCGCGACTGCCTTCCGGGATGGACTGCTGCAGTCGGCGCGCGATCACGCCGGCGATGGTCGCGGGCGTGAGTTCGCCGGTGCTGGGCAGGATCCACTGGCCGGACTCGTCGTACTTGCCGACGATGGATGGACGGTCGCCCTCGAAGTTGTAGAACAGCTCCTTCATCTGGCTCTCGATGAAGGCGTGCTTCTCCTCGACCACCAGGATGTCGCGCAGGCCGCGGGCGAAGGCGCGGATGCCCAGCGGCTCCAGCGGCCAGGTCATGCCGACCTTGTAGACGCGGATGCCGAGTTCGCGGCAGCGCTGCGCGTCGAGGCCCAGGTATTCCAGCGCCTGCAGCACGTCGAGGTAGCTCTTGCCGGTGGTGACGATGCCGAAGCGCGCATCGTCCGCGTCCAGCACCATGCGATCGATGCGGTTGGCGCGCGCGAACGCCTGCGCGGCCTTGACCGCATAGCGGTGCAGGCGCATCTCCTGGTCCAGCGGCGGATCCGGCCAGCGGATGTTGAGCCCGCCCGGCGGCAGCTCGAAATCGTCCGGCGTGAGGATCTGCAACGCCAGCGGGTTCACGTCGACCGAGGCGGACGACTCGACGGTCTCGGCGATCGTCTTGAAGCCCACCCAGCGCCCGGTGAAGCGGCTCATCGCCCAGCCCACCAGGCCCATGTCGAGGATGTCCTGGACACCGGCCGGATTGAGGATCGGCATCATCGCGCTGGTGAATTCGCCCTCGCTGCCGTGCGGCAGGGTGGACGAGCGGCAGGCATGGTCGTCGGCGGCCAACGCCAGCACGCCGCCGTGGCGCGAGGTGCCGGCGGCGTTGCCGTGCTTGAACACGTCGCCGCAGCGGTCCACGCCCGGGCCCTTGCCGTACCACATCGCGTACACGCCATCGACGGTCGCGCCGGGGAACAGGTTCGCCTGCTGGGTGCCCCAGACCATGGTCGCGCCGAGATCCTCGTTGAGCCCGGGCTGGAACTTCACGCCGGCCTCGCCCAGGTATTTCTTGGCGCGCCACAGTTCCAGGTCGAAGCCGCCCAGTGGGGAGCCGCGGTAGCCGGAGATGAAGCCGCCGGTGTTGAGCCCGGCCGCCCGATCGCGCAGCCGCTGCATCAGAGGCAGCCGCACCAGCGCCTGCACGCCCGACAGGTAGATGCGCCCCTCGGTGCGGATGTACTTGTGGTCCAGCGTGTAGTCGGGGTCGGTGACGCCGTGGGTCAGGCCGGTGTTCGCGGAGGCGGGGGAAGACAGTTCGGCGGTGCTGGTCATGGCGTGTTCGCTTGGCGGGCGGCGCGGGGGCGCCGCTGGCTGGACGCAGCACGGACGCCGCAGGTCCCGGGAAATCGTGTCAAGTGTAACAGTGCCCCCGGCGGCGCCGGCCCGGTTTGCGTGGGCTCCGGCATGGGTATACAACTGGCGGCAACAGGGTGGTCACCGGCACGGGCCGGCGTGCCAAGGGGGCCGGGATGTCACCCAACAGACAGCCGAATGCGCAAGGCGATCGCGGTGCCTGGGCGCGACGGCACAATCACGCACTGGTCTCGCTGGCGCGGCGCGTCTGGCAGGACGACTGCACCCTAGAGAATGCATTCGCGGTGATCTGCGAGACGGCCGCGGAGACGCTCGAGGTCGAGCGGGTCAATATCTGGCGGCACGATACCGAAGCGCGACTGCTGCACTGCCTGCACCACTACGAGCGCAGCAGCGGCCGGCATACCCGGCCGTGCGACGCGCCGCTGCGTGTGGGCAACGATTACAGCGACGCGCTGGGCGAGGTGCGCGTCATCAACCTGGGCACCCTCGAACGCGAGGGCGACGACAGCGGGCTCGGCGAGTACCTGCGCCGGCATGGCATCGGTTCGCTGCTGGATGCCCCGGTGCGTTCGGCCGGGGAACTGCTCGGTGTGATCTGCCACGAACACGTCGGTCCGCCGCGGGTGTGGTCGCCCGAGGACCAGGCCTTCGCCGGCAGCATCGGCGACTACGTGGCCATGGCCCACGAGATCGACCGCCGGCGGCGCCTCGAAGGCCGCGTGCGTTACCTCGAACTGCACGACCCGCATACCAACCTGCCCAACCGCGACCACCTGCTGGAGGTGGTGCACTCGGCGCTGCGGCCGATGCATGGAGGCGACAACGGCCTGGTCGCGATCCACCTCAACCTCGATGCCTCGCCGCACGAGGGCGACGCCGGCCACGAGCTGCTGGCGGAGGCCGCGGCCAAGCTGCGTGTCGAGCTGGACGGCAGCGCGACGCTGGCGCGGGTGCGCGGCAACGCCTTCGCCGTGCTGCCGCACAGGCACCTGCACGAGACCGAGGCGCTGAACCTGGCCGAGCGCTGCATCGACCTGGTCCAGGGCCACCTTGACCAGCGCCGCACCGCCACCATCGTCACCGCCGGCATCGCCTTCTCGCGCGACCTCGCCGCGCCTTCCGCCGACAACCTGCTGCGCAACGCCGAGACCGCCAGCCAGAACGCGCGCACCGCGCGCATGGTCCGCTGCGAGATCTTCGATGCCGAGCGCCACCGCGGCCTGGTCACCCGGCTGCGCCTGGAGCGGACCCTGCGCGAGGCCTTCGAGGCCGGCGACATGCGCGTGCATTTCCAGCCGGAGGTGGACCTCGACAGCGGTCGCTGGGTCGCGGCCGAGGCCCTGCTGCGCTGGTGCGACGGAGACGGCCGCTGCCGCCCGGCGCGCGAATTCATCGACATCATCGAAGGCTGCGGCCTGATCGTGCCGATCGGCCGCTGGATCCTGCACGAAGCCTGCCGGATGGCGTGCCAGTGGCCGCTGCGCGATGGCCGCGGACCGAAACTGCGGGTCAACCTGTCTGCGCGCCAGTTCTCGCAGGCCGGCCTGGTCGAGGATGTCGTCGCGGCGCTGTCCGGGAGCGGCCTACAACCCGGGCGGCTGTGCCTGGAACTGACCGAGAGCGCGTTGCTGCCGGACGTGGACGCCGCCGCGCAGACGCTCACCCGCCTGCGCGAGCTCGGGGTGTGCGTCGCGCTCGACGACTTCGGTACCGGCTATTCCTCGCTGGCCTATCTCAAGCGCCTGCCGATCGACGTGATCAAGCTCGACCAGAGCTTCGTCGCAGGCCTGCCGGACGATCCCTACGACCTGGCGATCGTGCAGGCGGTCGCCGGTCTGGCGCGCAAGACCGGGGTGGACGTCGTCGCCGAGGGCGTGGAAACCCGGGCCCAGGCCCGCACCCTGCGCGAGTGCGGCGTCGCCCGCGCCCAGGGGTACCTGTTCTCGCGGCCGGTGGACCACGAGACGCTGCTGCAGGGCTTCGCGGCGGTGTAAGCCCGCTCGGGGAACATGCTGCGCGCCGAAGCGGCGGGCGACCGTTGCACGTGACGATCGCCATGCGTTCGGCCGAGCACCGCGGCCATGAGGCGACACCGCAACGGACACGGCCAGGGCCGTGTCCGCGATGGCGTGCGGCCCGCGATCGGGGTTACTTGCGCACTTCCTGGGTATGCGACTCCAGCGCCTCGACCAGGCCCGGCACACCGTCGGCGCCGGTGGGCACGGTGATGCTGGAGCCGGCGAACTCCTCGCCGATCGGCTGCGCGCGGCCGCCCAGGCATTGCGACAGGAAGCCTTCGGCCACCGCGTTGAAGGCCTTGTTGTTCTCCGGTCGCGCGAAGCCGTGGCCTTCGTCCGGGAACAGCACGTAGGTCACCGGGATGTTCTTGGCGGTCATGGCGTTCACGATCTGGTCGCTCTCGTCCTGCTTCACGCGCGGGTCGTTGGCGCCCTGGCCGATCAGCAGCGGCTTGCTGATCGCGTCCACGCGCGAGAGCGGCGAGCGCTCGGTCAGCCAGGCCTTGCCTTCCTCCGTTTGCGGGTCACCCATGCGCCTGACCAGCTGCTGGTAGAAGCTGGCCCAGTACGGCGGCACGGTCGACAGCAGGGTGTTGAGGTTGGCAGGGCCGACGATGTCGACGCCGCAGGCGAACGCGTCCGGGGTGAAGGTCAGGCCGACGAGGGTGGCATAGCCGCCGTAGCTGCCGCCCATGATCGCGACCTTGTCCTGCGTGGTCACGCCCTGCTTGACCGCCCACTCCACCGCGTCGATCAGGTCGTCGTGCATCTTGCCGGCCCACTCGCCGTCGCCGGCGTTGGTGAAGTCCTTGCCGAAGCCGGTGGAGCCGCGGAAGTTGACGCTCAGCACCGCGTAGCCGCGGTTGGCCAGCCACTGGTCGTAGCTGCTGTAGCCGTAGGCGTCGCGCGCCCACGGGCCGCCGTGCACCAGCAACACCATCGGCACCGGCGCGTCGGCCTTGCCGTCCCTGTCGGCGTCGGCATGCGGCGGCAGGGTGAGGTAGCTGACCAGGGTTTTGCCGTCGCGCGACTGCAGTTCCAGCGGCCACATCGGCACCAGCGGCTTGCCCTCGAGCGCGGGTCGGCCGGAGAACATCCGCGTGAGCTTGCCGCCGTCGCCGCGGTCGTAGCGGTAGTACTCGACCGGGGATTCGGCGGCGGAGTAGGCGACGATCCAGGTGCGGTCGTCGAGCGTGCGGGTGTTGATCGAGGCCTCGCCGGGGCCGATCGCGGCGAGCCTGTCGAGATCGGCCTTGATGCCGTCGTCGAACACCGTCCAGGCCTCGCGCAGGTAGTTCACCGATACGGCCTGCACCTTGCCGGTCTTCGGATCGGCGAGGCTGTCGCCGATGTCGGCGCGGGCATCCTCGTGCAGCAGCGACTTGGCGCCGGTCGCGGTGTCGACCGCGAACAGCGCGACCGTGTTGCGTTCGCGCGAATCGCGCATGTAGAGCGTGCCGCCATCCTTGCTCAATCCGGCGAAGCCGGTGGTCAGGCCGTCCTCGAACGGGATCTCGTCGTACTTTTCCCAGGCGTCCCCGGTGCGGCGCAGCAGGTCCTCGCCGCCGTCCGGACGCGCGCGCGAGGCGTAGCGCAGGGCGAAGTCGGCGTCGGCGATGTAGCCGGAGATCTCCTGGTCGTTCCGCTCGACCAGGGTGCGCTCGCCGCTGGCGAGGTCGACCCGGTAGACGTCGTGCCACTTCGGGTCGCGGTCGTTCATGCCGACCAGGATCGTGCCGGGGTGGCGGTCGCTGACGCCCAGCACCTGCGCGGTGGTCTTCTCGAACGGGGTCAGGTCGCGGCTTTCGCCGGTGGCCAGGTTCACGGCGTAGAGATGGAAATCCTCGTCGCCGCCGGTGTCGCGCAGGTACAGCAGGGTGTCGGGCTGGTAGGACCAGAAATAGCTGCGGATGCCGCGCGCGGTGTCGCGGGTGGCCGCCTTCGCCGCCGACAGGTCGTCGGCCGGTGCGGTCCACACGTTCATCGTGCCGTCGAGCGGCGCCACCCAGCTCAGGTACCTGCCGTCCGGGCTGAGCTGCACGTTGGCGCGTTCCGGGTTGCCGAACAGTGCCTCGCGCGGGATCAGTTCGATCTCGTCCAGCGACGCGGGTGCCGCGGGCGTCGCCTCGGCGGTCGACGTGGCGTCGCCGGACTGGCCGCCGTTGCAGGCGGCCAGGGCGAGGGTGATGGCGGAGGCGAGCAGGAGACGGGACATGGGCGGTTCCAGGGTGGCGGTCCACCGAGGATACGGTGGCGGAGGCCGGGGTTGCGCGGGTCGTCGGTCACGGGACCCACGGTCCGCTCAGGCCGCCTGCTGGCCCGTGCTGCGATCGGCCTGGCGGTAACCCAGCGCCTCGGTCAGGTGCGCGGTGGCGATGTCGGCGCTGCCGGCGAGATCGGCGATGGTGCGCGCCACGCGCAGGATCCGGTGCATCGACCGTGCCGAGAGCTGCAATGCGTCGACCGCGCGTTCGAGCAGGGTCTGGTCGCGCGGCGACAGGCGGCACCAGGCCATGGTCTCGGACTGCGAGAGCCGGGCGTTGAGCCGGCCGGCGCGGCGCAGCTGGAGGGCGCGGGCGCATTCGACCCGGGCACGTATCGCGGCGCTGGCCTCGCCCTCCGGCGCATCGGGACGCAACTGCGCCGGCGGCAGGCGCGGCACCTCGACGTGCAGGTCGATGCGGTCGAGCAGGGGGCCGGAGATGCGCGCGCGATAGCGCGCGATTGCCTCGGCGTGGCAGCGGCAGCGACCGGAGGTGTCGCCGGCCCAGCCGCAGGGGCAGGGGTTCATCGCCGCGACCAACTGGAACCGCGCCGGGAATTCGTTCTGGCGCGCCGCGCGCGAAATGGTGACCACGCCCGATTCCAGCGGCTCGCGCAGCACTTCCAGCGCGCGCCGGTCCCATTCGGGCAGTTCGTCGAGGAACAGCACGCCGTTGTGCGCCAGCGAGATCTCGCCCGGACGCGGCTCCGCGCCGCCGCCGACCAGGGCCGCCGCGCTCGCGGTGTGGTGCGGCGAACGGAACGGTCGCGCGCGCCAGCGGGCCGGATCGAGGCCGCGGCCGCTGACCGAGGCGATGGCGGCGGTTTCCAGCGCCTCGTCCTCGTCGGCCTCCGGCAACAGCCCCGGCAGGCGCGAGGCGAGCAGGGTCTTGCCGCAGCCGGGTGGGCCGACGAGCAGGAGGTGGTGGCCGCCGGCCGCGGTGATTTCAAGCGCGCGCCGGGCCTGGGCCTGGCCGCGCACGTCGCGCATGTCGGGGCCGTCCAAGCGCTGCTGCGGGGGCGCGATCGCGGCCGGCAACGGCTTGCGGCCGCCGAGCAGGGCGCAGACTTCGAGCAGGGTGCGCGCGGTGAAGGCTTCCAGGCCGGCGGCCAGCGCGGCTTCGGCGCCGTTGCCCTGCGCCACCACCAGCCTGCGACCGGCCTCGGCCGCGGCCAGCGCGGCGGGCAGCACCCCGTCGACCGGACGCAGCTCGCCGGTCAGGCCCAGTTCGCCGATGAATTCGTACTCGCGCAGGCCCTCGGCCGGCACCTGGCCGCTGGCGGCGAGGATGCCGAGCGCGATCGGCAGATCGAAGCGGCCACCGCCCTTGGGCAGGTCGGCCGGCGCGAGGTTGACGGTGATGCGACGCGCGGGGAACTCGAACTGCGCGCACTGGATCGCGGCGCGTACCCGGTCCTTGGCTTCGCGTACCGCCGCTTCGGGCAGGCCGACGATCGACATCGACGGCAATCCGCCGCCCAGGTGCACCTCCACCTTGACCGCGGGCGCACGCACCCCGGCGCGCGCGCGTCCATGCACGAGCGCAAGCCCCATGGCGGGATCTCAGTTGGTCTGCTTGCCGGCGCCGGCGTCGTCCGCGGCCAGGCGCGCCTCCAGGTCGGCCACCACGCCCTGCAACTGCTCGAGCTTCTCGCGCGTGCGCAGCAGCACCGCGCGCTGCACGTCGAACTCCTCGCGCGTGACCAGGTCGAGCCGCGACAGGCCGGACTGCAGCACCGCCTTGAAGTTCTCCTGCATCTCCTCGCGGCTTTCGCGCAGGCCCGGCGGCACCAGGCCGCTGAGGCGGCGGGCGAGGTCGTCGATGTGGTTGAGGTCGATCATGCGCGTGTCCGGTTGCGGAATGTGCCCAGCTTCGCCCGGCCGTCGTGACGGCGCAGTCGGCAGCGGGCGCGGCCGGCTGTAGGAAAACCCCGACCCCGGCTGCGGGTATGCTAGCGCGACGCGGCCACCGGGCGGGCGCGTGGGACAGGAGCGAAGCAGATGAAGATGGTGATGGCGATCATCAAGCCGTTCAAGCTCGACGACGTGCGCGAAGCGCTGGCCGAGGTCGGCGTCACCGGCATCACCGTCAGCGAGGTCAAGGGCTTCGGCCGGCAGAAGGGCCACACCGAGCTGTACCGCGGCGCCGAGTACGTGGTCGACTTCCTGCCCAAGGTCAAGATCGAGGTGGTGGTGGTCGACGACCAGGCCGACGCGGTCACCGAAGCGATCGTCAAGGCCGCCGGAACCGGTAAGATCGGCGACGGCAAGGTGTTCGTCTACGAGTTGCAGCGCGCGGTACGGATCCGCACGGGCGAGCTGGATGGAGATGCGGTTTAGGACCGCCACTTCACCACCGTTGCCGGCAGTCGGAAAGACACGTACAAAAAACCTGAGGAGACGCGAGTGGATCGAGGATTGTTGCTGGCGGCATGCCTGCTTGTATCGGGCCCGCTGGTTGCGGGGGATGTGCCCCTCCAGACCGACGCACAAGCCATCGTCGCCCAGCAGCTTGAACTGAAGGCAGCTGTCGAAGCCGGTTCTGGCACCTTCGAGCATCTGCCTGAGGCGAAGCGGGCCGATGTGCTGGCGCGTCAGGGTCGCGTCCTGGCCATGCTTGAAGGGCGCAAACAAACGAGCGAGCTGAGCCAGCAGCAGCAACTATCGCTGTTCAATGAGCTCGAGGCGATCCGCTCGATTGCTGAGCATGCCGAGGACGAACGGCTGATTTGCGAACGCGTCAAGCCGGTGGGCAGCAATCGGCCAGTGCGGGTTTGCAAGACCGTCTCCGAACGTCGGGCCGAGCAAGGGGGCTACGAGCCGCCGCTCACTTCGCGAAACTAGCCACGCACGTCCCTGCGATCCGGATTCTGAGGGCCACGCACGGTCAATCGGCTCGCAACGCCTCCGCCACGAACGGCGGCAGCGACTGCGCCCCCTTGTGGATGTCGGCGCTGTAATACTTCGTGGCGAACGGCTTGGCGCGCGCATCGGCCTCGCGGAAGTCGAAGCCCTGGCCCTTGCGCGCCAAGGTGCAGCTCCACCAGCCGGTGGGATAGCACGGCTGCGGGAACGGCAGGGTCTGGAAGGTGGTGAAGCCGGCCTTGCCCATTTCCGCGCGCATGGCCTGGATCAGGTCCAGCAGCACCAGCGGCGATTCGGACTGCTGCACCAGGATGCCATCGTCCTTCAGCGCGCGGAAGCAGCTTTCGAAGAAGGCCTTGTTGAACAGGCCCTCGGCCGGGCCGACAGGATCGGTCGAGTCCACGATCACCACGTCCAGGCTGCCCGGCGCGCAGTTGGCCATGTACGCGATGCCGTCGTCGAACAGGATCTCGGCGCGCGGGTCGCCGTTGGACTCGCACAGTTCGGGGAAATATTTCTCCGCCATGCGCGTGACCTGCTCGTCGATGTCGCACTGCACGGCCTGCTCCACGCCCGGGTGGCGCAGCACCTCGCGCAGCGTGCCGCAGTCGCCGCCGCCGATGATCACCACCCGCTTCGGATCGGGATGGGTGAACAGCGCCGGGTGCGACATCATCTCGTGGTAGAGGAAGTTGTCGCGCGTGGTGACCATCATCGCGCCGTCGATCAGCATCACGTTGCCCCAGTCGGTGCTCTCGAAGATCTCGATCTTCTGGAACGGCGACTGCACCTCGTCGAGCTTGGCGCGCACGCGGAAGCCGATCGACGAGCCGGCGGGTTCGAAATTCTCGTACAGCCAGTCGCTGGCGGTCATGGGGCGGTCCTGGGGCGGGGGTGGTGTGCGGAGTACGCGGCAGGTCGAACTCGCCGGCGCGTGGCGACGCGTTCGTCGTCGACGCAGCCGGTCGATCCGCGTGGCGCCATTGTAGCCAACCGCCTGCGACGATTCCGCGACCGATCCACTACGATGGCCGCGACGATGCGGAGCGGGCGGATGGCGGAACGCGAGGAACGGGAACGGGTACGGGTACGGGCGCTGGAAGCGGAAGCACGCGATACGCCCGGCCGCTACCGGCTGCGGTTGCTGGCGCTGGCGCTGCTCGGCTATGGCGTGATCGCCGGCCTGCTGCTGCTCGCGCTGACGCCGTTCGTGCTGGTGGCCGTGCATCTGTTCGTGGCGGGCGCCTCGCTGGCGCCGCAGCACGCCTACGTGCTGGTGCTGCCGGCCGTGGTCGCGGCGGTGGTGCTGCGTGCGCTGTGGGTGAGGTTCGAGCTGCCACCCGGCCACCGGCTGGCGCCCGGCGAGGCGCCGCTGCTGCAGGCCGAGGTGGAGCGGCTGCGCCAGGCCATGGGTGCGCCGCCGCTCGAAGGCATCGTGATCGACGGGGATTTCAACGCCAAGGCCGCCAGCGTGCCGCGCATGCTCGGTCTGCTCGGGCACCGCCACACCCTCGTGCTGGGATTGCCGCTGATGCGGGTGATCGACCGCGACGAACTGTCCGCGGTCATCGCGCACGAGTTCGGGCATTTCGCTGCGCACGACGGGCGCTTCGCCGCCTGGGTCTACCTTTCGCGCGGCACCTGGTACCGGCTGCGCGACGGCATGGCCCGGCATGGCTTCTCGTTCGCCTGGCTGCTGGCGAAGTTCTATGGCTGGCTGGCGCCGCATTTCGACCTGTGCAGCCGCGCGCTGACGCGGCGCCACGAATACGCGGCCGACGCCGCGGCGGCCGGCGCTGTCGGCGCCGAGGCCGCCGCGAGCGCGTTGCTGCGCATCGAGATCGCCTCCCGGCGACTGGAGGCGCGCTTCTGGCCTCGGCTCTGGGCGCGAGCGCGCACGCAGCGCCATCCGCCCGCGCAACTGCAGGCGCCGCTGCTGCAGGCGATGCAGGGCGACGCGGTCGACCTCGATCGATTGCTCGCCTCCGCTGCCCGCGGACAGGATCCGCGCGACACCCATCCGGCGCTGCCGCAGCGGCTCGAAGCGCTACGGGCGCCGGCGCGGCTGCGTCCGGCGGGCGAATCCGCGGCGACGCTGCTCGGCCCGCTGCAGGACACGCTCGAGCGCCGCCTCGACGGCCTCTGGCGCGATGCCATCCGCGCCCACTGGGAAGCGCTGCACGAGGCCGCAGCGCGCGATCGTGCGCGCCTGGCCGAACTCGACGCCATGCGCGAGCCCGGCCCCGAACAGCTCGCCGAACAAGCGCTGCTGGTGGAACAGGTACGGATCGACTTCGATCCGCTGCCGCTGTACGAACGCGCGCTGGCCGCCGGTCCGGAGCGGGTGCTGGCGCTGTTCCGCGCCGGCCTGCTGCAACTGCGCCGCGGCGAGGCCGAGGCCGGCGGCGCGCGCCTGCGCAAGGCGGTGGAACTCGACCCGGGCGCCGCGCGGGCCGCGCTGGAGGAGTTGCGCGGGATCGATATCGATCCGGATCTCGATCCCGCCACCGCCGCCACGATCGATGCCCTGCGCGAAACGCTGGCGCCGCTGGCCGATGCGCTCCCCACGTCCGACGATGTGTCCGCAGAAGACGCCCTGCAGCCGCACGCGCTCGATACCGAAACGCTGGATCGCTTCTCCCGCCGGCTCGTCTGCGAGCCGCGCGTCGCCCGCGCCTGGATCGTGCGCCGGCGCACGGCCCTGCGCGAGGCACCGGTGCACTACCTGGTCCTGCTCGACTGGCGCGGCTCGGTGGCCGGCGAGGCCGCGGGGCTCAAGCCCCTGGCCGAGGCGCTGACCATTCCCGGCGCCAGCCTCGAGCTGTTCACCGGGGCCGACCGGCGCAGGCTGGCCGCGCAGGTGCGCGCCGTCTGCCGCGAACCGGTCTACCGCAAGGGCCGCTGAGCCGCAGCCGCCCCCGCGACGGACCGCCCCCGGGCGTCTTACGATATCGCCGGGGATCGGCCATGGGGACGGGCAATGGCATCGGCGGAAGCGTATCGCGGTCTGGTCGAACGGCTGGAAGTCCTGGCGCGGCAGTCGCCCGGCGGCTACGGGCTGCGGGTGGCCCTGCTCGCGGCGCTCGGATTCGCGGTGCTCGGTGGCGCGGTGCTGCTGGCGTTCGGCCTGTCGATCGGGCTGGTGCTGGCGCTGCTGGCGATCAGCCCGGTGCTGCTGCTGAAACTGGCCAAGCTGATCTGGATCCCGATCGCCTTCGGCTGGCTGGTGTTGCGCGCGCTGTGGGTGAAGTTCTCCCCTCCGGAAGGCCATCGCCTCGGCGAACGCGAGGCGCCGCTGCTGCAGGCGGAGGTCGAACGCCTGCGCGTGGCGGCCGGTGCGCCGCGGCTGTCGGGCATCGTCATCGATGCCGACCTCAATGCCGCCGCGGCCAGCGTGCCGCGCGCGCTCGGCCTGCTCGGTCATCGCCACTACCTGGTGCTGGGCCTGCCGCTGATGCAACTGCTCGACCGCGACCAGTTCGCCTCCGTGGTGGCGCACGAGTTCGGCCACTTCGGCGGTGGCCATGGCCGCTTCGGCGGCTGGATCTACCGCGTGCGGGCGAGCTGGTACCGGCTGCTCGACGCGCTGGCGCAGCAGCAGGGCTGGGTCACCCGCCTGTTCGTGCGCTTCTTCGACTGGTACGCGCCCTACTTCAACGCCTACAGCTTCGTGCTCGCGCGCGCGAACGAGTACCAGGCCGACGCCACCGCGGCGCGCCTGGCCGGTGCGCGCGCCGCGGGCGAGGCGCTGGTGCGCGTGAACCTGGGGTCTGCGCGGCTGTCGCACGAGTTCTGGCCACGGCTGCAGCGTGCATCGCTGTCGCAGCCGGCACCGCCGGCGCTGCTGTATCGCGAAATGGGCGCCAGCCTGCGCAGCGACGGCGAGGACGACGACGCGCGCCTGGCCGCGGCGTTGGCGGCCGAACCGGGCTTCGACGATACCCACCCCACGCTCGCGCAACGGCTGGCGGCCCTGGGCGTGGCCCCGGCGCGGGTGCCGCCGCCGCGTCGGTCGTCGGCCGAGGCGCTGCTGGGCGAAATGCTGCCGCAGCTGGAGCTGCGCTTCAGCGAGCAATGGCGCGCGCATGTCGAAGCCGACTGGGACGACAACTTCCGCAAGCACGTGCAGGATCGGGCGCGCTTCGAGGCGCTGCGCGCGCAGGACGCACGCACCCCGCAGGAAACCGTCGAGTTCGCGGACCTGAGCGAGCGCCTCGACCCGGAAGCCGATGCCGTCGCGTCGTATCGCGCCGCGATCGCGGCGGTGCCGGAGGATGCATTCGCGCGCTTCCGTCTCGGTGCACTGTTGCTCGAACGCGGCGACGGGGAGGGGGTGGAGCACCTGCGCCGCGCGATGACGCTGGATCCCGACTGCGCGCCGGTGGCGTTGCAGGCGCTGGCCGGGTATTGCCAGTCGATCGGCGACGACGCCGGCCTGCAGGGCATCGAGGCGGAATGGGCGCGACTGCAGGCGGTCGCCGCGCGCGCGCAGCAGGCACGCGGCGTGCTGACGGCCAGAGATGAATTCCTGCCCCACGCGCTGGACGCGTCGCAGATCGACGCGCTCTGCGCGACGCTCCGGCGCATCGGCGGGGTCGGCAAGGCATGGCTCGCGCGCAAGCGCATCCCCGACGACCCGCGTGGCGCACCGCATTTCGCGCTGCTGGTGCGGTGGCGCCCGTTCACGTTCGGCGAGCAGTCGCGGCTGCAGAAGATCGTCGATGCGCTTGAGCTGCCCGGCAGCTTCATCGTCTTCACCGCGCCCCACCAGCGCGGCATCGCGCGTCGGCTGCGCAAGGTCGCGGGCGAGCCGATCCTGGGCGGGCGCCGGCGGTAGCGACGCCCGGAGGCACCGGGCAGGCCCTAGAATGCGCATCCACGCCTCCGGATGCCCGCCGATGACCGCCTGGTCGACCGAGCACGCCCGCAAGACCTATTCGATCCCGCACTGGGCGGAAGGCTATTTCGACGTCGACGACGCCGGCCGCGTGGTCGTGCGCCCGCTCGGCGCCGACGGGCTCGCGATTCCATTGCCGGAGATCGTCGACAAGGCACGCGAACGCGGTGCCAACCTGCCGCTGCTGCTGCGCTTTCCCGACATCCTCGGCGACCGCCTGCGCCGGCTGCAGGCCGCGTTCGAGCAGGCGCAGGCCGAATGCGGGTACGCCGGCGGCTACACCGCGGTGTATCCGATCAAGGTCAACCAGCATGCCGGCGTGGCCGGCACCCTGGCCTCGCACCACGGCGACGGCTTCGGCCTGGAGGCGGGCAGCAAGCCCGAGCTGATGGCGGTGCTGGCGCTGTCGCGGCCGGGCGGGCTGATCGTCTGCAACGGCTACAAGGACCGCGAGTACATCCGCCTCGCGCTGATCGGGCGCAAGCTCGGGCTGCACACCTTCCTCGTGGTGGAGAAACCCTCGGAGCTGCCGCTGATCCTGGAGGAGGCGAAGGCGCTGGACGTGGAGCCCGGGATCGGCGTGCGCATGCGCCTGGCCTCGCTGGGCGCCGGCAAGTGGCAGAACAGCGGCGGCGACAAGGCCAAGTTCGGGCTCTCGCCGCGCCAGGTGCTGGATCTGTGGAAGACCCTGCGCGACGGCGGCATGGCCCATTGCCTCGGCCTGCTGCACTTCCACATGGGTTCGCAGATCTCCAACGTGCGCGACATCGCCAACGGCATGCGCGAGGCGACGCGCTACTTCGTCGAACTGTCGAAGCTGGGCGCGACCATCAGTCACGTCGACGTCGGCGGGGGCCTGGGCATCGACTACGAAGGCACGCGTTCGCGCAGCTTCTGCTCGATCAACTACGGTGTGCACCAGTACGCCTCGACCATCGTCCAGCCGCTGGCAGACGCCTGCGTCGAGCACGGCCTGGCGCATCCGCGCATCGTCACAGAATGCGGCCGCGCGATGACCGCGCACCACGCGATGCTGGTCGCCAACGTGGTGGAGGTCGAACGCGCGCCCGAAGGCCGTGTGCCCGACGCGCACGACGACGAGCCGCACGCGATCGCCTACCTGCGCGAGATCCACGGCGACCTCGACCGGCGCCCGCCGGTGGAACTGTTCCAGGAGGCGCAGCACTTCCACGCCGAAGGCCTGTCCGCCTATGCGCTCGGCCAGATCGACCTGGTCGCGCGCGCGCGCATCGACGATCTGTTCTACGCGATCGCGCACGGCGTGCGCAGCCGCCTGAGCTACGACGAGAAGAGCCACCGGCCATTGCTCGACGAGTTGGCCGAACGCCTGGTCGACAAGTATTTCGTCAACTTCAGCGTGTTCGAATCGATGCCCGACGTTTGGGCGATCGACCAGGTGTTCCCGATCGTGCCGATCGAGCGCCTGGACGAGGTGCCGGACAGGCGCGGCGTGATCGCCGACATGACCTGCGATTCCGACGGCAAGATCGACACCTACGTCGAGAACGAGGGCCTCGATACCTCGCTGCCGCTGCACGCGCCGCGCCCCGGCGAGAGCTACCGGCTCGGCTTCTTCCTGGTCGGCGCCTACCAGGAGATCCTCGGCGACATCCACAACCTGTTCGGCGACACCGACGCGGTCGAGGTGCGCCTCAACGGCGACGGCTACGCCATCACCCAGCAGCGCAAGGGCGACACCACCGACGTGATGCTCGACTACGTCGGCTACAAGCTCGAGGACCTGCGCCGCATCTACAAGGCGCGGGTGGGCGCGGTCGACCTGAGCAAGGGCGAGGCCGCACGCCTGAACGAGGCGCTGGAAGCCGGCCTCACCGGCTACACCTACCTGGACGACGCGCCGCTGGTGTAGCCGTGGCAGCGGCGCGCTCGGCGCCGGTCGAGGCGGGTCCGCGCAGCCGGGCCGGCGCTCGGGTTCGACGCGTGAGCGTGCCGGCCCGACCCTGCGCCGGCCCGGCGGATCCCCACTGGACTGGCGGCCGCCGCAGCCGCCGGCCCCCGTGGAGGCCGGGCCGGTTGCGTGCTCGGCGAGGTCAGTCCGCAGTCGCGGGACTGATCACGGCGGCCACCTCCGACACGCGGTTGGCGGGGAAGCCGCCCTGGCGCGCGTGCTCCAGGATCAGCGCTTCCGAGGGCGCGCTGTAGATGCAGTAGATCCGGTCGCCGGTGACGTAACTGTGGTGCCACTGGATCTGCGGGCCGAGGGCGTCGAGCACCGCGCAGGATTTCTGCGAGATGCCGCGCAGCGCCTCGGGCGAGAGCTGGCCGGCGCCGGGGATGTCGCGTTCGATCACGTACTGCGGCATGTCGGGTTCTCCATGGGAAGGCCCCTGCCTCCGTGCCAACGCAGGAGCCCGCCATGGGCGGCCAGGCGTTGGCGTTCAGTGCGCCGGGTCGCGCAACAGGGCCACCTGCAGTTCCATGCGCTTGAGCTCGCGCAAGGTGCGATTGGCCTCGACGCGGGTGCCCATGAACGTCTTCATCATCGCCGCATACTGGAACAGCAGCAGCGCGACGACGCCCCACTTCAACGCCGCCAGCACGTCCTCGCTCGTCCACAGCTGCCAGAACGCGAACGCGAACCCGGCGAACGACGCCAGTGCGGTGACGTACGCGAGCATGCCCACCCAGCCCTGCGGGCCGCGGAACAGCCCCAGCGCCTGGGAGATGTAGCCGGGCTCGCCATGGCTGGCCAGCAATGCGCGGTCCTCGGCAGACAGCGCGCGTTCGATCAGGTCATCGGTCTTGTCCATCGTCAGTTCCTTCGAGTCTTGCGCGGATCTTGCGCCGCGCGTGCATGAGCCGGGTCTTCACCGTCCCCGGCGGGATGTCGAGCGCGACCGCGATTTCGGCCACGCCCAGGTGTTCGAGGTAGTACAGCGACAGCGCCGCGCGCTGCTGCGCGGGCAAACCGGCCATCGCGCCCAGCACGTTGCGCAGTTCGGCCGCGGTTTCGCCGCTCGGCTCCAGCGCCTGCGCCAGCGTCGGATCCATGGCGAAACCGGCCAGTCCGGCCCGCTCGCACCCGGCGTCGCGGAACATCCGCTGGCAGCGCCGGGTCACGATGCGCAGCGCCCACGCGGGGAACGCCGCCACGTCGTCGAGCGTGCGCAGGCCGCGCAGGATCTCCAGCCACGCGTCCTGCACCGCGTCGCGCGCCTGTTCCGGATGCCCGGTCAGGCGCCAGGCATGGCGCAGCAGCCGCGGATGCCAGCGCGCGACCAGCCGCTCCCAGGCGGCGCGGTCGCCCGCGCGCGCCGACGCGGCGAGGTATTCGTCGAAGATCCGTCCGCTGTCGCGCCGCACGTGCTGGCTCCGTTGCCGTGTGTCGTACCAGTAAGGTGTCGCGTTCCGGCGGAACGGTTCAATCCGGTCGATCCGTTGCGCCGTCGGCGTCAATCGCCACGCTCCGGCGGGACGCTATGCTGACCATACCGCCCTCCCCCGAGAGACGCCGATGCCCCTGCATGACGCCACCTTCCTTGCCGTCGCCCTGGCCGCCCTGCTGGCGGGTTGCGCCGAGTCCCCGCCACCCCCGGCGACGGCACCCGAACTCAGCGCGGCGCAGGCCGCCGCCACGCCCGCGGCGCACCCGGATGTGCACCGGTTCAGCATCGGCCAGCACGAGGCGATGGTGCTGCGCGACGGCGACATCCGCCTGCCCAACGACGGCTCGATCGTCGCGCAGGGCGTGCCGAAGGCCGAGACCGACGCCCTGCTGGACGCCGCCGGACAACCCACCGACACCCTGCGCCTCGACATACAGGCCCTGCTGGTGCGTGCGGGCGACCGCGTGGTGCTGTTCGACACCGGCGCGGGCAATGCATCGTTCGCCGACGCCGGGCGCCTGCCGCAGTCGTTGCAGGCCGCGGGCGTGGACGCGGCGGACGTGACCGATATCGTCATCAGCCATGCCCACGGCGACCACGTCGGCGGCCTGCTCGACGGCGACGGCCGGCCCGCGTTCGCCAACGCCGCGATCCGCATGTCGGCACCGGAATGGGAGGCGTTGCGAGGCGATGCCGGCATGGCGGCGCTGGCCGAGGCGATCGCGCCGCGCGTGGAAGCCTTCGAACCCGGTGCCGAAGTGCTGCCCGGCGTGACCAGCCTGCCGGTCGCAGGCCACACCCCGGGCCACAGCGCCTATGTCATCGCCGACGGCGACCAGCGCCTGCTCTACATCGGAGACAGCGCCCACCACCACGTCATCTCGGTGCAGCGGCCGCGCTGGACGATCCAGTTCGACCGCGACGCGCCGCTCGCCGAAGACAGCCGCGAGGCGCTGCTGGCCCGCATCGCGGACGAAGGCTGGACCATGCAGTCGCCGCATTTCCCGTTCCCGGGACTGGGCCGCATCGAACGCCGCGAGGACAGCTTCGCCTGGGTGCCGGCGGATTGATGCGGTCGCGCGGCGGGCGACGCCGACGCGTCAGCCGCCGCGATGTACCTGGAATCCGGCCACCGACTGCGTCACCGGCATGATCTCCAGCCGGTTGATGTTGAGGTGCGGCGGCAGCGTGGCCACGTAATGGATCACGCCGGCGATGTCGTCGGCTGTCATCGGTTGCGCGCCGGTATACAAGGTGTCGGACGCGGCCTGGTCGCCGCTGGTGCGCACCAGGGTGAACTCGGTTTCGGCCATGCCCGGTTCGATCGCGGTCACGCGCACGCCGGTGCCGTGCAGGTCGGAGCGCAGCCCGAGCGAGAACTGGCTGACGAAGGCCTTGGTGCCGCCGTAGACGTTGCCGCCCGGGTACGGATACACGCCGGCGACGGAACTGATGTTGATGATCGCGCCGCGGCGCTCGATCAGCCCCGGCAGCAGCGCGTGGGTCAGCGTGGCCAGCGCGGTGATGTTGGTGTCGATCATCTGCCGCCATTGCGCGAGATCCGCGTGCTGCGCGAACGCGGTGCCGAGGGCGAGGCCGGCGTTGTTGACGAGCACGTCGATGCCCGCGAACCCCGCAGGGAGCGCGTCGAGCGCGGCCTGCATCGCAGCGCCGTCGCGGATGTCGAAGGCGGCCACGTGCAGGCGCACGCCGCCGTGGCGGTCGAGCAGGGCCTGCAGGCGGTCGGCGCGGCGGCCGGTGGCGACGACGCGCCAGCCGTCGGCGAGGAAGCGCTCGACCCCGGCGGCGCCGAAACCGGAGGTGGCGCCGGTGATCAGGATGGTCCGTGACATGCGTCGATTCTAAGCCGTGCGTCGCGCCGCGATCACCACAGCCACGGCAGCAGCCGCCAGGTCGCGCGCGCGTAGTCCGGATACTCGTCGGGAAACGCCTCGCGCAGCATCCCTTCCTCCACCCGGATGCGACGTGCGAACGCGGGCGCCACCGGCAGCGCCACCGCCAGCAGCGCCCAGCCGTCGCCGAGCGCCAGCGCGAAGCCGAGCAGGCTCAGCAGCAGGCCGCTGTAGGCGGGATGGCGCAGCAGCCGGTACGGGCCATCGCGGACCAGCCGGTGGCCCGGCCGGATCGCCACGTCGACGGTGAAGTGCTCCGCCAGCACCCGCACCGACCAGGCCCGCAGCGCGATGCCCGCGGCCATCGCCGCGATGCCGCCCCAGAACAGCGGCACGGCGAGCGCCTGCGGCAGCGGCCAGGCGCCCAGCAGCGACAGCACCACCGCCAGCGCCAGGGCGCCCGGCACGGCGAGGTGCAGCAGGCGCAGGGTGCCGTCGTCGCCGCGACGCGCGTCGGCGCCGGAACGACGGCGGTCGATCCAGAGTTCGGAGGCGATCCAGGTGGCGCACAGGATCACGAAGACGGGGTGCCAGGGCATGCGCGCAGTGTCGCGCGCCGGGCGTCGTCGCCGGGTCTACGCGTCGGGCTTGCCCGGCGGCGGTTTCGCCGCCTTCTTCGCGGACCTGGCCGCGGAGGGCTTCGTCGCGGCCGGCTCGGCCTGCGCCACCGGCTGGCGCTTGCGGCCGGTGGCGGTCTTGCCGCGGGTCTTGGACTTGGTCGCGCGGTGCCTCTTCAACATGTCCTCGGCCAGCACGATGTCCTCCGACAGGATGCCGGCGGCCCGGGCGATGGCGATCCGCGCCTCGGCGCGGTTCTCGTCCGGGTTGGCCTGCAGCAGTTCGCGGATGGCGTCGCGCAGCGCCTGCTCGGCGTTGCGCTTGAGCTTGAGGTCGTTGCTCTCGCGGAACAGCGCCAGCAGCGCATCGACGACGGGTTTGATCAGGGCGGCTTCGATGGCCATGGCGGTGCCTCTTTCCAGGTCCGGCAGTGTGCCGTGCCGGCATCGCGCGGCTTGCGACCGCCCTGCGACGGAGCGCTCAGTTCGCCCGGATCGCCAGCGCCGGCAGGCCGCCGTTGCCGAGCTTCTGCTTGGCTTCGGCCAGCTCGGTGGCGGTGCCGTAGGGGCCCATGCGCACCCGGTAGACGGTCTTGCCGTTGGCGACGCCGGATTCGACCCGGGCCGAGAGACCGAGCAGGGCGATGCGGGCCTTGAGCGCCTCGGCATCGCCGGAAGCGCCGAAGGAACCGGCCTGGAGGATGTAGCGGGCGCCGTCCGGGACGGCTGCGGGGACAGTGGCGGCGGTGGTTGTCGCGGCGGGCGTCGTCGCGGGTGCGGTCGGCGCGGTGGGCGCGGGCGTGGCGGGCGTGGTGGGCGTCGCCAGATCGGCGGCGTCCTGTTCGCGCTGGCGTTGCGCGGCGAGGGTGCGACGCTGACGTTCGGCTTCCTCGCGCGCGCTGGCGGCCAGTTCCGCGTCGGTCATCGCCACTTCCTGCTCGGGCAGGACGGTGTAGAAGTCGTACTCGGGGCTGGTGGCGCCGGCGTCCGGGGCGGCAGCGTCGCGCCGCGGCGCCGCATCGTCAGCGGGCGGCGTCTCGCTTTCGTCGATCGCGCTGACCGGCGGTTGTGCGGCGAGGTTGGGCTGCGGCCGGAAGAAGCCGTCCTCGCGGTCGGACTTGAGATAGCGCGGCAGCACCAGCACCGCGACCAGTGCGATCACGATGCCGAGGACCATCCAGGCCCAGCCGGGCATGGTGTTGCCGTCGTTGCGCCTTGCCTGGGACTTGCCGCGTCGTGCCGCCATCTGCTGTCGCCCTCCTACATCCGTTCGGGCGCGCCGACGCCCAGCAATTGCAACCCGTTCGCCAGCACCTGGCGCACCGCCAGCGCCAGCGCCAGCCGCGCGTCGCGCACGGCGTCGTCGTCGACCAGGAACTGGTGGTCGTTGTAATACGTCTGGAACCCCTGCGCCAGTTCGAGCAGGTAGGCCGCGATCAGGTGGGGTTCCAACTGCTCGCCCGCGGCGGCCACGATCTCGGGCCAGCGCGAGAGGTCGATCAGCAGGTCGCGCAGCGGGACGTCGTCGAGGTCCAATGGTTGCGCCAGGCCGCGTTCCAGGTTGAATGCCAGGCCGCGTTCGTCCAGCTGGCGCAGCAGGCCGCAGATGCGCGCGTGCGAGAGCTGCACGTAGTACACCGGGTTGTCGAGCGACTGGCTGCGCGCCAGATCGATGTCGAAAGTGAGCTGCGACTCGGGCCGGCGCGCGACCAGGAACCAGCGCACCGCGTCCGCGCCCGCCTCGTCGATCAGGTCGCGCAGGGTCACGTAGCTGCCGGCGCGCTTGGACAGCTTCACTTCCTCGCCACCGCGCATCACCGTGACCATCTGGTGCACCACGTACTCGGGATAGTCGGCCGGGATGCCGGCATCGAGCGCCTGCAGGCCGGCCTTCACCCGCTGCAGCGAGCCGTGGTGGTCGGCGCCGAGCTCGGTGATCGCGCGCTCGTAGCCGCGCTGCCACTTCGACAGGTGGTAGGCCACGTCCGGCACGAAGTAGGTGTAGCTGCCGTCGGATTTGCGCATCACGCGGTCCTTGTCGTCGCCGAAGTCCGTCGTCTTCAGCCACAGCGCGCCGCCGTCCTCGTAGGTGTGGCCGTGGGCGACGAGTTCGCGCACGGTCTCCTCCACCTTGCCGTCGGCGTACAGCGACGACTCGAGGAAGTACACGTCGAACGACACCCCGAACGCGGCGAGGTCGGCATTCTGCTCGCGGCGCAGCCAGGCCACGGCGAAGCGGCGGATCGCGTCGAGGTCGTCGGCATCGTCCTTGCCGGTGACGGTGTGCCCTTCGACCTCGACGCTGTCGCCGCGCAGGTAGGCCTGCGCCACGTCGGCGATGTAGTCGCCGTTGTAGGCCTCGGCCGGCCAGTCGGCATCGCCCGGCTCGAGCCCCTTCGCGCGCGCCTGGGTGGAACGCGCGAGATTCTCGATCTGCACGCCGGCATCGTTGTAGTAGTACTCGCGCTTGACGCGCCAGCCGTTGGCCTCGAGCACGCGCGCGATGCAGTCGCCGATCGCGCCGGCGCGCCCGTGGCCGACGTGCAGCGGGCCGGTCGGGTTGGCGGAGACGTACTCGACGCCCGCGGTGCGACCCGCGCCGCTGTCGCTGCGGCCGTAGCGCCCGCCTTCGGCGTGCACCAGGCGCATTTGCCGCTGCCAGGCCTGCTGCGACAGCCGGAAGTTGAGGAAGCCGGGGCCGGCGATCTCGACACTGGAGATGTCGCCGCCGCGCGGCAGCGCATCGACCAGCGCCTGCGCCAGCGCCCGGGGATTGGACCTGGCCGGTTTCGCCAGCAGCATCGCGACGTTGCTGGAGAAATCGCCATGCGCGCGATCCTTCGGCCGCTCGACGACGAAGTCGGGCGTGGCGAGGTCGTCGGGCAGGGTGCCTGCGGCGCGCAGGCCGGCGATGGCCTGTTCGATCAGGCCGCGGAGCTGGGATTTCACGGAAGGCGCATCGGGTTATGCAGCCCGGCATTGTACGCGAGGGCGCCTGTCGTTCCCGAACGGCCGTGTCGTCACACCCAGCCGCGCGCCGCCAGCGAGACCGGCGCGCCGTCGCCGACGACGAAGTGGTCGAGCAGGCGCACGTCGACCAGGGCCAGCGACTGCTTGAGCTGCGCGGTGACGGCGCGGTCGGCAGCGCTGGGTTCGGGGTTGCCGCTGGGGTGGTTGTGGCCGACGATCACCGCCGCGGCGTTGTGCGCCAGCGCGCGCCGCACCACCTCGCGCGGGTGCACCTCGGCGCCGTCGATGGTGCCGCGGAACAGCTCCTCGAACGCCAGCGCGCGGTGGCGGGTGTCCAGGAACAGGGCTGCGAACACCTCGATCGCCTGCCGGCGCAGGCGCTGGGCGAAGTAGCGGCCGGCCGAGCCCGGGTCGGTCAGCGCCTCGCCACGCTCCAGGCCGGCCGCGAGCCAGCGGTTGCACAGCTCCAGCGCCGCCGACAGCTTGCAGGCGCGGGCCGGGCCCAACCCCGGAAGGCAGGCCATTCCGGCGGGATCCAGCTCGAGCAGCCGGCGCAGCGGGCCGTGCAGGTCGAGCAGTTGGCGAGCAGTGCCCACCGCATCCTGGCCGCGCAGGCCCGAGCCGAGGAAGATCGCCAGCAGCTCCGCGTCCGACAGCGCGCCGGCGCCACGGGCGAGCAGTTTTTCGCGGGGGCGTTCGTGGCTGGGCCAGTCGCGAATGTGCATGGCGGGGACGAGGAGGGTGGAGGCGCTGGCGACCGGCGAGGCGCCCCGGCGGAACAGGGGAATTCCCATCGGTGCGCGTCCGGCCCGGTCGCCGGCGTTGCAGCGATTGCAACCCAACGCGGTGTCCGCCGCCGCCGGGCGATCACCCGGCATCGGGTAAGCTGTCGCCCGGATCCGGGGTAGGACTTTCCTGACGATGGCAGCCGAGCGCGGCCTGCGAGGACAACGCCTGCTGCTGTGCGTATGCGGCGGGATCGCCGCGTACAAGGCGGCCGAGCTGGTGCGCCGTCTCGGCGATGCCGGGGCCCAGGTGCAGGTGGCGATGACCGAGAACGCACAGCGCTTCGTCGGCGCGCAGACGTTCCAGGCGGTCTCGGGCCGCCCGGTGCGCACCTCCCTCTGGGACCCGGCGGCGGAAGCGGCGATGGGCCACCTCGAACTGGCGCGCTGGGCCGACCGGGTGGTCGTTGCCCCGGCCACCGCCAACATGCTCGCGAAACTCGCCCACGGCTTCGCCGACGACCTGGTCGCCACCCTGTGCCTGGCCACCACCGCGCCGATCACCCTGTGCCCGGCGATGAACCACCGCATGTGGCTGCACCCCGCGACCCAGGCGAACGTGGCATTGCTGCGCGAACGCGGCGCCCGCATCGTCGGCCCCGAGGATGGACCGCTGGCCGAGGGTGAATCCGGCCCTGGCCGGCTCAGCGAGCCGGCGGCGATCGTCGCCGCGCTGGAGGCCGCGTGAGCGGGGCGCTGGCGGGCAAGCGGGTGCTGGTGAGCGCGGGGCCGACCTTCGAGGACATCGATCCGGTGCGCTTCGTCGGCAACCGCAGCAGCGGCAAGATGGGCTTCGCGGTCGCCGCCGCCGCGCGCGACCTCGGCGCGGAGGTGGTGCTGGTGGCAGGGCCGGTGCAACTGGACACCCCCGACGGCGTGCAACGCATCGACGTGCGTTCCGCGGCGCAGATGCACGCGGCCGTGCTCGAGGCGCTGCCCGTCGACGTCTACATCGGCGCGGCGGCGGTCGCCGACTTCACCCCGCGCCGGGTCTCCGAGCACAAGCTCAAGAAGACCGTCGGCAGCGACACCCTGGTGCTGGAGCTGGTGCGCACGCCGGACATCCTCGCCGAGGTGGCCGTGCACCCGCGGCGTCCCGCGCTGGTGGTCGGCTTCGCCGCCGAGACCCACGAGGTCGAGCGTTACGCGCGCGGCAAGCTCGCGAACAAGCGGCTCGACCTGATCGCGGCCAACCTGGTCGGCGCGGCCGGGAGCGGTTTCGAGTGCGACGACAACGCCCTGACGGTGTACTGGGACGGTGGCGAACGCCGGCTCGGTCCGGCAGCGAAGACCGAGGTCGCCGCGCGGCTGGTCGATCTGGTCGCCGAGCGCCTGCAGGCATGAGCCACGGGACCGTCGCCATCGCGCTGCAGGTCAAGCTGCTCGACCCACGCATGGGCCGCGAGTGGCCGCTGCCGGCCCATGCCACAGACGGCAGCGCCGGGCTAGACCTGCGCGCGGCGCTCGACGTCCCGCTGGCACTGGCGCCGGGCGACGCCGCGCTGGTGCCCTCGGGCCTGGCGATCCATATCGGCGACCCCGGGCTGTGCGCGGTGGTGCTGCCGCGCTCGGGGCTTGGCCACCGGCACGGCATCGTGCTCGGCAACGGCACCGGCCTGATCGATGCCGACTACCAGGGACCGCTGCTGATCAGCGTCTGGAACCGCGGCCGCGAGACCTTCACGATCGAACCGGGCGACCGGATCGCGCAGCTGGTCGTCCTGCCGGTGGTGCGCGCCAGCCTGCAGGTCGTGGATACTTTCACCGACAGCGCGCGAGGCGCGGGTGGCTTCGGCCATACCGGCGTGCGCTGACAGGGGACAACGGAAAGAACATGACGACCACGAGCGAACCGATCAAGGCGCGCGTCTTCGCGCAGGTACGTCCCTGGCTGCCCTGGCTGGCGGCCGCGCTGGCGGTGCTGGCGGTGTGGCTGGTCTGGAACGGCTGGCGACAGCTGCAGGGCGACACCCGGCGCAGCAACGTGACCCTTGCGCGCGACTCGGCCGCGCAGATGACGGCGACGATGCTCTCGGGCGACCTGGAACGCCTGCAGCAGCGCCTGCAGAGCCAGTCCGTGCAGTCGGCCCTGCAGTCCGGCGACCTTCAGGCCGCCGGCGAGGCAATGGCCGCGGACTGGCCGCAGCTGGAGCAGGCGCTGGTGCAGCCGATCGACCTGTCCGGGGTCTACGCGCAGCTTCCGGAGGCGGGCTTCGGGCCGCTCGCGGCGATGGAATCCGCACTGGCCGAGGACAGGCCGGTGGTATCGATCGTGCGCGTCGACGACGCGCCGCGGGTCGCCCTTGCGGCGCCGGCGCGCGTCGGCGAGTCCCTGGTGGGAATCGCGTTCGTGCAACTGCCGCTGTCGCGCGCCACGGCTGCGTTGGACGCGGTGAGCGTGGACGATGGCGCCTATCTCGCGTTGCGGCAGGGCGGTTTCTCGCTCGCCGAGCGCGGCGACGTTGCCCAGCAGGAGTCGGCTGAACGCATGGCGGTTCCGGTCCCCGGAACGGGACTGCGCGTTGCCGCCGCGGTGCCGCATGTCGGCGCACCGCCGCTGGGTCTGACCGGCATGCCGCTGCTTGTGGCGGCCGTGCTGCTGTTGCTGATCTCCTATCTCCTGTGGCGCATGCCGGCACGTGTGCGCCATGTGTTCGTCGGGAAGGACCACGATGTCGACCCTGCGTCCGAGCGGACCTTCGTCGAGGCGCTGGCGGAACCCGTGGGGGACGCCGGCCAGCCGTCGTCGACCGCCGTCCCGCCGCCGATCGCGATCAAGGAAACCCCCCGGCCGGTGCCGGTGGACATCGACCGCAGCATCTTCCGCGCCTACGATATCCGCGGGATCGTCGGCCAGACGCTCGACGCTGGCGTGGCCGAGCTGATCGGCCATTCGGTGGGCTCGCTGATGCAGGAGCAGGGCCTGGCCGACATCGTCATCGGCCGCGACGGCCGCCTCTCGGGGCCCGACATGGTCGCCGGGCTGGTCCGCGGGCTGCGCAAGGCCGGACGCAACGTCATCGACATCGGCATGGCGCCGACGCCGGTGGTCTACTTCGGCGCCTTCCACCTGCGCACCGGCTGCTGCATCTCGGTGACCGGCAGCCACAACCCCCCCGACTACAACGGCTTCAAGATCGTGGTCGGCGGGGAGACGCTGTCGGGCGACACCATCACCGACCTGTACGCGCGCATCGCCGACGGTCGCCTGCACGATGCGCCGATGCCCGGAGACGTGAGCGAGCGCGACATCGCCGATGCCTACGTCGAGCGCATCAGCAACGACATCCAGCTGGCGCGGCCGCTCAAGGTCGTGGTCGACGCCGGCAACGGCGTCGCCGGCGAGATCGGCCCGCGCGTACTCGAAGCGATCGGCGCCGAGGTGATCCCGCTGTTCTGCGAGATCGACGGCACCTTTCCCAACCATCACCCGGACCCGAGCGAACCCCACAACCTCGTGGATCTGATCGGCACGGTGAAGCGCTTCGATGCCGACCTCGGCGTCGCCTTCGACGGCGACGGCGACCGCCTGGGCGTGGTGACCAAGGACGGCGAGAACATCTATCCCGACCGCCTGCTGATGCTGTTCGCGGCCGACGTGCTCGACCGCAACCCGGGCGCGGTGATCGTGTACGACGTCAAGTGCACCGGCCGCCTGCCTGGGCACATCCTGCGCCACGGCGGCAGCCCGTTGATGTGGAAGACCGGACATTCGCTGATCAAGGCCAAGATGCGCGAGACCGAGGCCGAGCTGGCCGGCGAGATGAGCGGCCACTTCTTCTTCCAGGAGCGCTGGTACGGTTTCGACGACGGCATCTACGCCGCCGCGCGCCTGCTGGAGATCCTGGCGCTGGATCCGGGCGATCCCAGCGAGGCGCTCAACGCGCTGCCGGGCGGGGTGTCGACGCCGGAGATCAAGGTCGAGGTGGCCGACGGCAATCCGCACGGTTTCGTCGAACGCTTCCAGCAGCAGGCGCGCTTCGAAGGCGCGAGGGCGTCGACCATCGACGGCCTGCGGGTGGACTGGAACGACGGCTGGGGCCTGGTGCGCGCGTCCAACACCACGCCGGTGCTGGTGCTGCGTTTCGACGCCGACGACCAGGAGGCCCTGGACCGCATCCTGGCCGACTTCCGCGCCCAGATCGCGCTGGTCGATCCGGAGTTGCAGCTGCCGTTCTGAAGACGGTCCGCCTGCGGCGTCCTCCGGCGACGCAGGCTGTCATCCCGAACGCAGTGAGGGATCTCGCCTTTGCGAGCGCGAAGACAGCGGCAGATCCCTTATTGCGTTCGGGATGACAATGTCGTGATCGTGCGCATGATCCAACGTTGGCCGGGTCAGCCCTGCACGATCTCCACGCGCTTTCCGTCGCCGCGCGCCGATTCGAACGCGGCATCCAGCACGCGCATGTCGCGCACGCCTTCCTCGCCCGGCACGCGTGGCGCGCGGTTTTCCATGATCGCCAGCGCATCCTGGTCCATCTGCTCGGCCTGCATGCGCGGCGACTTGCCCAGCTGCGGCTCGAACACGGTGCCGTCGCTGGCGCGGCCGCGGTTGCCGTCGTAGCTCTGGAACGGCGACATCGTGTACCAGCCGCGCTCGCAGTCGACCTGCAGCGTATTGAGGTTGCGGCCGAAGCTGGTCACGCACTCGGCGACGATGTCCTCGGGGAATTCGAGCCGGAAGCGCATGGTCTCGTCGACGCCCCTGAACAATTCGCGGCGCACGGTCTCGTCCCAGGCCTGGACCGCGACCGGCTCCATGCCGGTGGAGTAGCGCGCGGCGTTCACGCAGTACACGCCCATGTCGTACATCGCGCCGCCGCCGCGCGCCGGGTCCAGGCGCCAGGCCTCGTCGGCGCCGTCGCGCCAGCCGAACCAGCCCGCGTCCGCGCGCAGCTTGATGATGCGACCGAACGGGCGCTCCTTCGCCATCGCCATGAACCGGCGGGTGTTGGGCTCGTGCTGCATGCGGTAGCCGATGGTCAGCTGCACCTTGTGGTCGCGGCAGGCCTTGACCATCGCCTCGCCCTCGGCGGCGTCCATCGCCATCGGCTTCTCGCACCACACGTGCTTGCCGGCGGCCGCGGCGGTGAGGGTGTGCGCCTTGTGCAGGTGGTTCGGGGTAACGATGTACACCGCTTCGATGTCCGGGTTGTCGGCGATGCGGTGGAAATCCTCGTACGAATAGACGTTGCGGTCGGGGATGCCGTACTTGCCCTGCCACTCGGGCAGCTTGTCGGGCGAACCGGTGACCAGGCCGGCGAGGCGGCAGTGCCTGGTCAGCTCCAGCGCCGGGGCCAGCAACCCGCGGGCGTAGCCGCCGAGGCCGACCAGGGCGACGCCGATCCTGCGCTGCGGCGCCTGCGCCAGGCCGCGCGGACTCCAGGCGGCCGCAGCGCCGGCCAGCGCCATCGATTGCAGCGCCTGCCGGCGCGTCCAGCCCGTGCTTCGATCCCCGCTCATGGTCGTCTCCGCGTTCTCGATGGTGTCGGCCAATGTTAGCGCTCACCCGCGGCCCGTGCAGGCGCCTGCGCGCGGCGATAATGCGTCGATGCACGGGCCGACCCCTACACGTCGCGTTGCGGTGGTCGGGGGCGGCCCCGCCGGCCTGATCGCCGCCGAACGCCTGCGCGCCGCCGGGCTGGGCGTCGATCTATACGAAGCCAAGGGCTCGGTCGGGCGCAAGTTCCTGATCGCCGGCAAGGGCGGGCTCAACCTGACTCATTCCGATCCGCTGGCGACGTTCGTCGCCCGCTACCGCGAACGCGCCGCCGAGGTCGGCCGCTGGCTGGCGCGTTTCGATGCCGGCGCGTTGCGCGACTGGGCGCGCGAGCTGGGGGTCGAGACGTATGTCGGCAGTTCGGGCCGGGTGTTCCCGCTCGATCGCAAGGCCGCCCCGCTGCTGCGCGGGTGGGTGCGGCGGCTGCGCGAACAGGGCGTCGCCTTCCACGTGCAGCACCGCTGGACCGGTTGGGACCACGAGGGCGCCCTGCGCTTCGAGACGCCACATGGCGAAGTGCGGGTGCGCGCCGACGCGGCCGTGCTCGCGCTCGGCGGCGGCAGCTGGCCGCAGCTGGGGAGCGACGGCGGCTGGCAACCGGTGCTGGCCGCGCACGGGATGGACGTCGCGCCGCTGCGGCCGACCAACTGCGGCTTCGACATCGGCTGGTCGGCGCACTTCGCCCGGCGCCATGCCGGGGCGCCGCTCAAGCCGCTGGTGGTGCACTGGCACGATATCGATGGCCGCGAGCACGCGTTGCAGGGCGAAGGCGTCGTGACCGGAACCGGGCTGGAAGGCAGCGTGATCTATTCCATGTCAGCGACGTTGCGCGCACTCGTCGATCGCGATGGCGAAGCCCGCATCGCCCTGGACCTCGCCCCCGGACGCGGCCAGGCGCAGCTGCGCGAGGCGCTGGCGCGACCGCGCGGGCGCCGCAGCCTGTCCGAACACCTGCGCCGCGTCGCCGGGATCGAGGGCGCCAAGGCCGGACTGCTGCACGAGGCGCTGCCGCGCGAGGCGCTGTCGGATCCGGCGCGTGTGGCCGACGCCATCAAGCGGTTGCCGTTGGTGCTGAGACGCCCGCGGCCGCTCGCCGAGGCGATCAGCAGCGCCGGCGGCATCCGCCTGGAGGCGCTGGACGGGCGGATGATGCTGCGCGCGCGGCCGGGCACGTTCGCCGCGGGCGAGATGCTCGACTGGGAAGCGCCGACCGGCGGCTACCTGCTCACCGCCTGCTTCGCGAGCGGGCTGGTCGCGGCCGAGGGGCTGGTCGAGTGGCTGCGCGAAACCGCATCCGCGCCGGCCTGATCGGGCAGGCGCGGCGTCATTTTCCCCCTCGCGACCCCAGGCTTGTCGTCTCCACATCGGGATCCCGAACTTGTCGTTTCGACCGGAGGGAGAAATCCCGGTCGGATGAGCCGGTCCGGAAACGGTCGCGGGCCAGGCGGCGACAGGAGATTTCTCCCTCCAGTCGAACTGACGGACCGGGGCACGGAAACGACGAACGCTGGCGCGCTCACGGGGTCGCGATCGCGACGCGAAGCTCGCCGGACGGGTGCGCCCCCGGTCCCAATGAGGGTCTAGCCCTGCTTCGGCCTCTTCAGGGCGTGGTAGCGCTCGACCGCGTACTGCAGGTCGGCATCGAGCGAAGCGCGCTCCTCGAGCTGCTGGCGCATGATCGCCTGCTGGCGCAACAGGTCGCGGTGCTGCGCCTGGATGTTGTCGGCCAGCGCCTTGCGCACCGGCTGGCCCTGCAATTCCAGGTCGTTGGCCTGGCGCAGCAGCGAGACCAGGCTCTGGCGCAGGTTGGACACGCCCAGGCGCGAGGTCTTCAGGCCTTCCTCCACCAGCACGATGCGGTCGTCGAACGCGGCCCGCAGGTCCTCTTCGGTTTCGTAGGACTCGGCCATCGCCCGTTCGCGACGCTGGCGCGCGGCCTCGGCGTTGGCGGCGATCGAGGCCTGGCGCTCGGCTTCGTCGGCCGCGGCCCGTTCTTCCGGGGTCAGCTGTTCGCCCATCCGCGCCAACGGCCGCCCGCTGCGCGCGCTCAGTTCGGTGCGCGCGGCGTCCACCGCGTTGGCCGGCAAGGCGTCGCCGCAGACCTTGCGGCCGCCCTCGTCCCAGCAGTACAGCTTCTTCTCGGCGGTGTTCTGCGCCGACGCCGTCGCGGACAGCGCGCACAGCGCCACCGCGGCCAGCAACACGTGCATCTTCATCGAATTCCGCCCCCTGCGGCTCGAATCAGTGGAGGGTGTCACGGACGCCATATTGCGCCCGATACGCCTGTAAACGCGAACGCTCGTCCGACAGGGCCGCGCTTTGGTCGGCGAACGCCAGCAGGTCGGACAGGGTGGCGACCGCCACCACCGGGATGTCATTGGCCACGGTGACCGCCTGTGCGGCCGACAGCGCCTGGCCCTCGCCGGCGATTTCCTGCCGGTCGAGCGCGATCACGATCCCGGCCGGGCTGCCGCCGCCGTCGCGGATGATCGCCAGCGCCTCGCGGATCGCGGTGCCGGCGGTGATCACGTCGTCCACCACCAGCACCCGGCGGCCGTCCAGCGGCGCGCCGACCAGGGTGCCGCCCTCGCCGTGGGCCTTGGCCTCCTTGCGGTTGAACGCCAGCGGCAGGTCGCGGCCGCGGCGCGCGTACTCGCAGGCCAGCGCGGTCGCCAGCGGGATGCCCTTGTAGGCCGGGCCGAACAGCAGGTCGAAATCGATCCCGGCCGCATCCAAAGCATCGGCATAGCAGCCGGCCAGCGCGGCCAGCGACGCGCCGGAATCGAAGCGCCCGGCATTGAAGAAGTACGGGCTGACGCGCCCGGACTTGAGCGTGAACTCGCCGAAGCGCAGCGCCTGCGCGCGCAGCGCCAGTTCCAGGAATCGGGTGCGATGGTCGGTCATGGCCACGCATTGTCCCATGCCGGTGGAGGCGAGGAGGAGTGCGAGAATGCAGGGCTTCCAGATCCAGGAGAGTGCGATGTCCGGCCTGCCCCCGTGCCCCGAGTGCGGATCCGGCTACACCTACGAGGACGGTGCCGGCCTGGTCTGTCCCGAATGCGCGCACGAGTGGTCGCCGGCCGAGCAGGCCGAACAGGCGGCCGCCGCCGAAGTCGAGGGCCAGGTGCGCGATGCCAACGGCACCGCGCTCGCCGACGGCGACACGGTGGTCGTGGTCAAGGACCTCAAGATCAAGGGTTCCTCCCAGGTGGTCAAGGTCGGCACCAAGGTGCGCAACATCCGCCTGGTCGAGGGCGACCACGACATCGACTGCAGGATCGACGGCATCGGCCAGATGGGTCTGAAGTCGGTGTTCGTCCGCAAGGCCTGACGCCGCCGTTCGCCGGGCGTGCCGGCCCCCGTCTGCGGACACGCCGGTACGTTGATAGTGGTCCCGTCATCCCGGGCCGCAGGCCGGGGCGGCTCCCATTTCGACGCGGGCAGACAGGGAAGGATGCCTCGCCCCGTGCGTTCGCAGTGACAGGCGGAGTACGCAGCGGCGGGCTTGCGCGCTTTCCGCTAGGCTTGCCCGACCGCCCCATCCGCCAGACGCATGCGCATCGTCAGCTTCAACGCCAACGGCATCCGCTCCGCCGCCAACAAGGGCTTCTTCGACTGGCTGCAGGCGCAGCAGGCCGACATCGTCTGCCTGCAGGAAACCAAGTCGCAGGAGGACCAGCTCGCCGACCCCTGCTTCCGCCCGCTGGGCCACTGCCACTACCGCGACGCGATCACCAAGAAGGGCTACAGCGGGGTCGCGATCTACAGCCGCCGCGAGCCGGACGAGGTGCGCACTTCGTTGGGCTGGGCGCCGTTCGACGACGAGGGCCGCTATATCGAGGCGCGCTACGGCAACCTCAGCGTGGTCTCGTTCTACATTCCTTCCGGCTCCTCGGGCGAACTGCGCCAGGGCTTCAAGTTCGAGGTCATGGACTGGCTCAAGCCGATCCTCGACGGCTGGCTGGCCAGCGGCCGCGACTACGTGCTGTGCGGCGACTGGAACATCGTCCGCGCCCGCAACGACATCAGGAACTGGTCCAGCAACCAGAAGAATTCCGGCTGCCTGCCGCCCGAGCGCGCCTGGCTCAACGGCCTGATCGCCGACGCCTGCGGCGACGGCCTGGTCGAGCCGCCGGCGCGCGGCTGGAAGGACAGCTTCCGCGTGCTCAAACCCGATGCGGTCGAGTACACCTGGTGGAGCAACCGCGGCGCGGCCCGCGCCAACGACGTCGGCTGGCGCATCGACTACCAGCTGGTCACGCCGGACTTGGCCAAGCGGCTCAGCGGCTGCGCGGTGCACCCGCAGCCGCGCTTCTCGGATCATGCGCCGTACGTTGTGGATTACGCCGAATGAACCGGGCTGCCGCCGCGGAACCGGCGCGCTCCTACAAGGGGTGGGCGGGGATCAAACGTGCCTTCGGGACGCCATCGGCGATGACGATGCTGTTCCTTGGACTCGGCTCCGGACTTCCGTTCCTGCTGATCGCGTCGATGACACTGTCGACGCGGCTGCGCGACGTGGGCCTCGATCTCGGCAGCATCGGCCTGATCAGCCTGGCCAGCTTCTTCTACCTGCTGAAGTTCCTGTGGGCGCCGCTGATCGACCGCTACCGTTTCCCGCTGACCGCTTTCCTCGGCAGGCGGCGCTCGTGGCTGCTGTTCTCGCAACTTCTGGTCGCAGCTAGCCTGTTCGCGCTGGCCTTGACGCGGCCGGAGCTGGGCGTCGGCGCCCTGGTGGCTTGGGTGCTGGTGGGGTCGTTCGCGGGCGCCACCCAGGATTCGGTGGTCGATGCCTACCGCATCGAAGTGGCGCCCGCGACCGCACAGGCCGCGCTTGCGGCCACGTACACGCTGGGCTACCGCTTCGGGCTGATCATCGGCGGTGCGGGTGCGTTGTACCTGGCCGAGTTCCAGGGGTGGCAGTGGGCTTACATCGCGATGTCTGCGCTGATGCTGATCCCCGTCGTCACCACGCTGGCCTGTCGGGAACCGGTGGAACCGGAAGCCACCGTGGTGCGCCGTATCGATTTCTTCGGCGCGTTCTGGCAACCATTCTCGAGCTTCTTCAAGAACAACGGCCTGGCGCTGGGCATCGTGCTGCTGCTTTTCGTCGGGTTCTTCAAGTTTCCCGACCAGGTCATCGGCGTGATGGCCGGGCCGTTCTACCTCGATTCCGGCTACAGCAAGGCCGATATCGCCACTGTGTCGAAGCTGTACGGCATCTGGACCGGCATCGCCGGTGCATTCCTGGGCGGTCTCGCGGTTGCGGCGTTCGGCTTCCGAAAGATGCTGTTCGTGGCCGCGATCGGCGTGGCGCTGTCCAACCTCGCATTCCTGCTGATGGCGCAGTATCCGTCGCAGATCTGGGCGTTCTACGCCGCGATCACCGCCGACAACCTTTTCCAGGGCTTCGCCGGCGTGGTGCTGATCGCGTTCATGTCGTCGCTGACCGACCGCAACTTCACCGCGACGCAGTTCGCGCTGCTGGTGTCGCTGGCCAACCTGCCGGGAAAGTTCGCCGGTGGGGTTTCGGGGTTCATCGTCGAGGCGACCTCCTACTCCGCCTTTTTCGTCCTCAGCGCCCTGACCGTGGTCCCGACCTTGCTGCTGCTGGCCTGGCTGTGGCAGCGTATCCGTGAACCCATCAACGAGCCTGGCGCAGGAGCGTGACGACCGACATCGTGCTCAGGGATGCCGACCCGGTGCTGGTGGACCGGATCCGGCGCGTGGCCGACGCCCGCGGCTGGACCCTGCCGCGGGCGATGCAGTACCTGCTGGAGCAGGGGCTGCACATGTTCGAGGGCGACGGTTCGGTGCGCTTCGACAATTCCGAGGCCGATGTGCTGCAGGCGGCGATCGCGGCGCTGGAGCAGGTTCCCGACGATCCCGGCTACGCCGCGATCGGGCGGGCGCCGAGGGGGGGCGGGTCCTGATGCGCGCGTACCGCGATCCGCACCCTTCTAGCGCCCGCTCGCCCTGAAGCGCGAACGGCGAGCCGCCCGGCGAACGAGGCCGCCGACGCAGTCGAACAAAAGCGAATCGGAGAAGGCTTTCCCGCAACGGCATGTCCGGGTGGCCGGGACGCGCGCCGTTTTTCGCCACGGCATGGATGCCGTGTCGAAAAATCGCAACAGTGCGACCGCCTCGAGCTCGCGACTTTGCGGGGAGGGCCTTTTCTTTGGTTCGTTTCTTTGGGCCGGCAAAGAGACGAACCCGGCGGCCGCACGCGGACGGAACGCCGTCAGCCCTGCAGAAGCGCTCACTCCGGTCGCCGAGGAGGGGCCGTGTCGAGCCTCGTCGTGAAGCGCTCCGGTGCGACCCCCTGAGGGCACAGTCGTCGGGTTACGCGGGATAGATCCCCCCCAGCACCCGTGGTCCCGCCGCCCCGGTCACGCTCGGCAGGTTGCCCGGTAACCCGAGGATCGTCTGCCGCGCCAGCCAGGCGAAGCCCATGGCCTCGACATGGTCGGGATCGATCCCGTGCGTCGCGGTGGATTCGACGACGGCGTCCGGCAGCGCCTGCGCGAGCGCCGCCATCAGCACCGGGTTGTGCACGCCGCCGCCGCAGGCGATGACGCGACGCGTGCCCGGCTGCGTCGCCTGCAGGGCGTTGGCCACGGTGCGGGCGGTGAGCGCGTTGAGGGTGGCCTGCACGTCGGCCGGGGCTTCGTCTCCGCGCAGGCGGGCCTCGACCCAGCCGAGGTGGAACTGGTCGCGGCCGGTGGACTTGGGCGGTGCCTGGATGAACCACGGATCGTCGAGCAGGCGCTCGAGCAAGGCCTCGTCGACCCGGCCGCGGGCGGCGAAGCGGCCGTCGCGGTCGAAGTCCTGTTCGAGGTGGCGCAGGCACCAGGCGTCCATCAGCGCGTTGGCAGGCCCCGTGTCGAAGCCGCGCACAGCCTGCCCCGGACCTGATCCGGGGTCGCCCTGCGCGGGCAGCAGCGTGAGGTTGGCGATGCCGCCGAGATTGAGCACGGCGCGGTCCTCGCCGGCATCGCGCAGCAGCGCGGCATGCAGGCCCGGGAGCAGCGGCGCGCCGTGGCCGCCGGCGGCGATGTCGCGGCGGCGCAGGTCGGCGACCACGGTGATTCCGGTGCGTTCGGCCAGGGTCGAGGGATCGCCGAGTTGCAGGGTGAAGGGATACGGGCCCCAGGGGCGGTGGCGCAGGGTCTGCCCGTGCGAGCCGATCGCACGCACTGCGCCGGCGGGCGTATCGCTGTCGGCGAGCGCGAGGTTGGCGGCATCGGCGAAGGCGCGGGCGACGCGCACGTCGAGTTCGGCGATCGCGTCGAGCGACAGCGAGGCGCCCTGCTGGCCGAGCGCGACCAGTTGCGCGCGCAGCGCCGGGTCCCAGGGATAGGTGCGGCCGAACACGAGCCGCGCGGGGCCGTAGTCGAAGCGCACCAGCGCGGCGTCGATGCCGTCGGCGCTGGTGCCGGAGATCAGGCCAAGGAAGAGATCGGACATGGCCGCGATTCTACGGGGACGGGCGGCGTGGGAACTGCGCTGCGGCGGCTCGATGCCGTCGTGCACGACCTCGTCGAAGCGCCTTCCACGATGCCGGCGAGGCGCTGCCCGGACGTGGCGAAGATCCTCCTCTCCGCCTTGGCGGGCGGGGCCGATTGGAACCCCGGACCTTCGTGCCGCGAACGGCGGCGAGCCGGTTCATTGCGTCGAACTCCCAGAACCGGTGTTCGCCGGGAAGGCAGCACAAGCGGACCGGCGTGCCGGGAGAGACGGCATCGGGGCCGGATGCGAAAAGGGCCCGCCACCGGCAAGCCCTTCCGTCACGACCCCCGTGCGGGACGCGTCTCCCGCTCAGCCCTTCTTCGCACCCGGCACGGCGCGCGCGGCGGCGATCTGCGGCACGTCCTGCGATTGCTGTGCCGGCACGGTCGCGTAGATGATTTCCTCGACCTCGCGGATCCGCTCCAGCGCCGGCGCGGTCTGCTTGCGGAACTGGGCCAGCGCGGTGCCGCTCAGCGGCTCGGGCGGCGGCATGGTGTGCTGCAGCGGGTTGCGGTGCACGCCGTTGATGCGGAATTCGTAGTGCAGGTGCGGGCCGGTGGACAGCCCGGTGGACCCGACGTAGCCGATCACCTGCCCCTGCGAGACGCGCTGGCCGCGCTTGAGCTTGGCGGTGCGCGACATGTGCGCGTACAGGGTGGTGTAGCCCTTGCCGTGGTCGAGCACCACCGTGTTGCCGTAGCCGCCCTGCCAGCCGGCCGACACCACGCGCGCCTCGCCGGCGGCCATGATCGGCGTACCGCTGCGCGCGGCGTAGTCCACGCCCTTGTGCATACGCTGCGTGCCCAGCACCGGGTGCCGGCGCGTGCCGAAGCGCGAACTCAGGCGCGCGTACTGGATCGGGCTGCGGATGAAGCTCTTCTTCAGCGGCCGGCCTTCTGCGGTGAAGTATTCGCTCTTGCCGTCTCGCTCGAAGCGGATCGCGGTGAACGGCTTGCCCTTGGCGGTGAATACCGCCGCGGTGACCGGGCCGGAGCGGATCAGCTCGCCCTCGCGCCAGGTCTGCTCGACAACCACGCTGAAGCGGTCGCCGGAGGTGACGTCGCGGTCGAAGTCGATGTCGTACTGGAACACCTCGTCGGTGAGGGTATTGATCACCGCGGGGCTGAGACCGAGCTTGCGCGCCGAATGGAACAGCGACTTGCCGACCTTGCCGCTGACCACCGCGGTGCGCACTTCCACCGGGCGCTCGATCACCTTCTCGACGACCTTGTCGCCGGCCAGCGAGAGCTCCACGCGCTGGGTGTCGTTGCGGTCGTAGCGGAACGCGAGCAGGCGACCGTCGGCGGCCTGTTCGAAGCCGAGCTCGGCGCCGGGCCGCAGCCGGGTCAACGCCTGGCGGTCGGGCGAGGCGTCGAGCAACCGGTGCAGGGTGGCGGCGGGGATGCCGCGCGCCTCGAAGATCGCGCCGAGCGTCTGACCCGATTCCACCTTCGCCAGGTCCCAGTTGCGCTGCGGCGCCGCGCGCTGCACCGATGCCAGCGGCGGCAGCGGCAGCGCGAAAGTGGTCAGGGCCGGCGCGACCTCGGCGGTGCGCATCGCGTTGGAGAATCCCGGCACCAGTCCGATGATCAGGGCGCCGAGGGTGGCGAACAGGCTGGCGTGGGCCCAGTCGCGCCGCGTCCAGCGGCCGTTGAACAACAACCGCGCATCCGCATCGCGCGGATCGGCGTAAAGCTGTTCGTTGGCGGTGTTCTGCGCAGCAGCGCGGAGATTGTGGTGACGGATGGCCTGGTGCTGGGCGTCATCCGATGACATCTGCGGCGGCTGCGTCATGGCGATGGATCCAAAATGGCGTGACGGGCGCGTCAGAGAGGTACCATAAGCACATGAAATGGGAGCGTCAAACCCTTGTTGCCCAAAGGGTTTTACTGGCGCATATGACTTAACGAACTTTTTACCTTTTCTTTTGACCGGCATCACATCCCTGAAGCCGGCTGCCCGACCACCGAGTCCTGCCGATGACCCAGCCCGCTCCCGATCCCGCCGCGATGGAGCGCCTCGCCCGCGGCGCCGACGAGATCCTCAAGCGTGAGGAACTCGCCGCAAGGCTGGCGCTCGGCCGGCCGTTGCGGGTCAAGGCCGGTTTCGACCCGACCGCGCCGGACCTGCACCTGGGCCACACCGTGCTGCTCAACAAGATGCGGCAGTTCCAGGACCTGGGCCACACCGTGATCTTCCTGATCGGCGACTTCACCGGGATGATCGGCGACCCCAGCGGCAAGAACGCCACCCGCAAGCCGCTCTCGCGCGAGGACGTGCTGGAGAACGCGCGCACCTACGAGGCGCAGGTGTTCAAGGTGCTCGACCGCGAGCGCACCGAGGTGCGGTTCAACAGCGAATGGTTCGGGAAGATGTCGGCGGCCGACATGATCCGGCTCGCCGGCCAGCACACGGTCGCGCGGATGCTCGAGCGCGACGACTTCGCCAAGCGCTATGCCGCGCAGCAGTCGATCGCGATCCACGAGTTCCTGTATCCGCTGGTGCAGGGCTACGACTCGGTGGCGCTGCGCGCCGATGTGGAACTCGGCGGCACCGACCAGAAGTTCAACCTGCTGATGGGGCGCGGTCTGCAGGAAGCGCACGGTCAGGCGCCGCAGGTGGTGCTGACCATGCCGCTGCTGGAAGGTCTGGACGGGGTCAACAAGATGGGCAAATCGCTCGGCAACTACATCGGTATCGCCGAGGCGCCGATCGACATCGTCAACAAGACGATGAAGATCGGCGACGAGCTGATGTGGCGCTGGATCGAGCTGCTGAGCTTCGAGATCGGCATCGACGAGGCGAAGCGGCTCCGGGCGGATGTCGCCGCCGGCCTCAATCCGCGCGACGTCAAGCTGCGCCTTGCGCGCGAACTGGCGACGCGTTTCCACGACACCGCCGCCGCCGAGACCGCGATCGCCGGCTGGCACGCCGCGGTCACCGGGCAGGGCGACACCACCCTGCTGCCGCTGCAGGACGTGCCGGTCCCCGGCGAAGGCATCCGCATCG
Organism: Luteimonas saliphila; assembly: GCF_016774335.1. Taxonomy (GTDB): domain Bacteria; phylum Pseudomonadota; class Gammaproteobacteria; order Xanthomonadales; family Xanthomonadaceae; genus Luteimonas; species Luteimonas saliphila. The sequence goes on from NZ_JAETWA010000046.1 coordinate 290,872, forward strand.
CCGCGCTGTTGACCGCGGCGGGCATCACCGCCAGCAACTCCGAGGCCAGCCGCAAGCTGAAGGAGCGCGCGGTCAGGGTCGATGGGGCGGTGGTCGAGGATCCCGCGACGACGTTCGCCCCCGGCTTCGAAGGCGTTTTGCAGGTCGGCAAGCGCAACTTCGCGCGGGTGCGCCTCGTCACCGCGTGACGACACCGGCCGCGCGAGGCTGCGGCGCATGGACGCCACCATCCTGCAGCAACTCGATGTCCTGGCCGGCATGGCGATCGCCATGCTGCTGGGCGGCCTGATCGGCTACGAGCGCGAACTCAAGCGGCGGCCCGCGGGCTTCCGCACCCACATGCTGGTGGCGGGGGCCTCGGCGCTGCTGGTCGGCGTCGGCCGGTTGACGGTGGAGGCGCAGGCCGCCTCGCCGGCGAGCGGGATCATGCAGATCGATCCGCTGCGTCTGGTGGAAGCGGTGATCGCCGGCGTGGCCTTCATCGGCGCCGGCACCATCTTCGGCGAGAGCCGGCGCGGCGGCGAAACCATCTCCGGCATCACCACCGCAGCCTCGCTGCTCACGGTCGCGGTGATCGGCGTCGCCGCCGGGCTGGACTACTACTTGGTCGCCGCCGCCGCGACCGCGCTGGCGTTGTTCGTGCTGGTTGCGCTGTCCTGGTGGGAGCGCAGGCGCGCCGGGCCGCCCGTGAAGGCCGGACCGGACGAGCGACCGCGCTGCGAGGATCCCGCGCGGCTCAAGCAGCGTTGAGCGCCGCCAGCACCAGCAGCGCCATCACGCACCCGAATCCGCCCACCCAAACCAGGCTGCGCAGCAGCTGCACGTCGGCCAGGTAGAGGATCCCGTGCGCCACGCGCAGCGCGACGAAGGCGACCGCCAGCAGCGCGATGCGCGCCGGATCGACCCCGGCCAGCTGCGCCAGCACCACGCCGGCGGCGAACGGCGCGAAGGCTTCGAACGCGTTGAGGTGGGCGGCGTTGGCCCGCTGTACCCGGTAGTTGCCTTCCTGCTTGGCAAGCCAGGCGCGCGGATTGCGGTTGTTGTAGCCCGGCGCGCCGGTCTTGGCGAAACCCACCCAGACGTAGGGCAGCAGCGCGGCGATCAGGACGCACCAGTACGCGGTGGCGAGGGTCATGGCGGAGCTCCGTTCGGGGCCGCCAGAGTAGGGCACGGCCGGGTGGAAGTGTGGGGTGGCCACGCCGATGCCGTGCACCCGGAAAAACAGGAACGGCGCCTCGCGGCGCCGTTCCGGTGAAGCCTGCTGCGGCTGGCGCCCGTCGCGCGGCTTACTGCCCCGCCCGCTGCGCGTCGCGCGCGGCCTTGAACGGATTGCCGTCGTACCAGTTCGGCCACTGGCCACCATCGGCCAGCTCCAGGCCGACGGCGTACAGCAACTCGAGGTCCTCGACGATGCCGTCGAACTTCCAGCCTTCGTGGATCTCGTCGCTCGGCTGGTGGTAGCGGCTCGCGTACTCGTCGCTCGCGGCCTTGCCGGCCGCGGTGCCGCCCTCGACCAGGTCGCTGCCGCCCTTGGCGTACAGCGCCGGCACGCCGGCCTTGGCGAAGTTGAAGTGGTCGGAGCGGAAGTAGTAGCCGCCGGCGGGGTTGCCTTCCTCCACCAGGGTGCGCTGCTGCTTGCCGGCATGCGCCTGGAGGATGTCCTCCAGCGCGGAATTGCCCTTGCCGGTGACCACCACGTCGCGCGCGCGGCCGGCCACGCTCATCGCGTCGAGGTTGATCACGCCGACCGTCTTCTCCAGCGGGAACGAGGGCTGGGCGACGTAGAACTTGGAACCGAGCAGGCCCGATTCCTCCAGCGTCACCGCCAGGAACACCACCGAGCGCTGCGGCTGCGCCGACTGCTTGAACTTCTCCGCGATCTCGATGATGCCGGCCACGCCGGTGGCGTTGTCGACCGCGCCGTTGTAGATCGTGTCGCCCTCGCCCTCGTGCTTGCCCAGGTGGTCCCAGTGCGCGAGGTAGATCACCGTTTCCTCGGGCGCGGCGCTGCCGGGGAGGTAGCCGATGACGTTCTGCGAGGACTTCTCGGTCACCGTGCTGCGCAGGTCGAACGAGACCTTCGCCTTCAGCGGCATGGCCTTGAAACCGCGCTTGTTGGCGGCGGCGTACATCTGGTCGAGGTCGAGGCCGGATTCCGAGAACAGCTGCCGGGCGACTTCGCCGGTGATCCAGCCCTGCGCTGGGATCCGCGGTTCCGGATCGTCCGCGGCGCGCAGGTCGAACTGGGCGCCCGACCAGGAGTTCCTGACCACGTCCCAGCCATAGGACGCGCCCTCGGTGTCGTGGATGATCAGCGCGGCGGCGGCGCCCTGGCGCGCGGCTTCCTCGTACTTGTAGGTCCAGCGCCCGTAGTAGGTCATGCGGTTGCCGTCGAACAGCGACTCGTCCCTGGCGTGGAAGCCCGGGTCGTTGACCAGGATGACCACGGTCTTGCCCTTGACGTCGAGGCCGGCGTAATCGTTCCAGTCCTGCTCGGGCGCGTTGACGCCGTAGCCGACGAACACCAGTTCGCTGTCGGCGACCTCGACCTCGGCCTGCCCGGTGCGGGTGCCGATCACCATGTCGCTGCCGAACTTCAGTTCGCGCGTCTGGCCAGCGCTCTGGAGCCGCAGCACCGTCGATTCGTCGGCGGTGGTCTCGACCATCGGCACGGTCTGGAAGAAGGTGTCGTTGTCGCCGCCCGGCTGCAGGCCGATGCGCTCGAACTGCTCGCGGATGTAGGCGGTGGTCTTTTCTTCGCCTACCGAACCCGGCGCGCGGCCCTCGAATTCATCCGAGGACAGGGTGGCGACGAGGCTGCGCAGGTCGTCGGCATCGATCTCGGGCTTGAAGGCGTGCGCGGCCTGCGGCGCGGCCGCGTCCGGCGCGGGCGTGGTGGCGTCGGTGGCGGGCGCCGGCTCGCGGCTGCAGGCGGCCAGCAGCAGGCTGCCCGCGCACAGGAGGATCAGGGGTGAACGCATTCTGGGGACTCCGGGAAAACCGAAACCCCGATTCTACGCGCCCGCGCGGTGGCCGGACCGGCCGACGGCCGCCGCGGCTCGATCTCCGGTACGGCGGGCCGTCCGTCCGGCACGCCGCCGGGCCCGCTACTCGTTCGGGGCGCGCGTCCCGCTGAACGTCGTCGGCGTGGCGCCGTTGACCCGGCCGGTACGCGCGGTCTCGTGCACGTACAGCGTCACCTCGCGCTCGAATTTCAGCTCGCCTTCGACCACGGCCTCGGGACCGATGATGATCCGCGGCTTGCGCTTGTTGACCTGCACCGGGAACCAGTTCGAGGTCGGCTTGGTGACGGTGATGCCGCCGCTCACGTGCGAGCCGACGCCGACGGTGATGTCGCCGCTGACCGTCGCGATGCCGCCGGCGAGGTCCACGTCGACGATGCCGATCGCGCCATTGACGGTCTCGATGTCTCCGCCGACGGTGCCGCCGCGGTCGACGAAGACGCTGCCGTTCACGGTTTCGACGCTGCCGCCGATGCGGGCGCGCTCGCCGACGCGAATGCTGCCGTTCACCGTGGACAGGCTGTCGGCCGCGATGTCGTTGTGGGCGCGGATGCTGCCGTTGACGGTCTCGGCATCCTCGACGCTGGCGCCTGCCTCGATGGTGATGCTGCCGTTGACGGTGTCGACGTCGCCGTAGGCGCGGCCGGCCTGCGCGACGATACTGCCGTTGACCTTGCTGATGTCCTGCTGCGCCAGCACGGGTGCGGCGCACAGCAGCAGGGCGAAGGCGAGTGGCAGGACGAACGGTTGGCGCTTCATGGGACGGACCCCTCCGGGCAGGGCGGCGCATGGTTGCCTGGGCAACGGTTCGCCGCGGGATGGCGTGTGTTCGGAACAGCTTGCACCCGCTTGGCTACAATCGCACCGGTCGAAAGTCACCGGGACTCCCGTCCGTGCCTGCCTCCCCCGCTCCCCGCGCCGCCCGTCCCCGCCCCGTGGTCCTGCTGATCCTCGATGGCTGGGGCCATCGCGACGATCCGCGCGACAACGCCATCGCGCTCGCCGATGTGCCGAACTGGCGCCGTCTGCTGGCCGAACACCCGACCACGCTGATCCACACCGAAGGCCGGTTCGTCGGCCTGCCGGACGGGCAGATGGGCAATTCCGAGGTCGGGCACATGAACATCGGCGCCGGGCGCGTGGTCTACCAGGACCTGACCCGGATCGATGCGGCGATCGAGGACGGCAGCTTCTTCGACAACGCGGAGCTGGCCGCGGCCTGCGACGCGGCGGTGGCCAGCGGCGGCACCCTGCACGTGATGGGCCTGCTTTCTCCGGGCGGCGTCCACAGCCACGAAACCCACGTGTTCGCGATGCTCGAGCTCGCCGCGCGCCGCGGCGTGCCGCGCGTGGCCGTGCATGCCTTCCTCGACGGCCGCGACATGCCGCCGCGCTCGGCCGAAGCGAGCCTGCGCGCGCTGCAGGACAAATGCGACGCGCTCGGCAACGCCCGCGTCGCCAGCGTGTCCGGCCGCTACTACGCGATGGACCGCGACAATCGCTGGGAGCGCGTGCGCCGGGCCTGGGACGCGATCGTCGAGGCGAATGGCGATGCGCCCGACGCGCTGTCCGCGCTGCAGGCCGCGTACGCGCGCGGCGAGAACGACGAGTTCGTCGATCCGGTCGCGATCGCAGGCGCGCAGCCGATGCGCGACGGCGACGCGATCGTGTTCATGAACTTCCGCGCCGACCGCGCGCGCCAGCTCAGCGCGGCCTTCGTGTCGCCCGGCTTCGACGGCTTCGGCGCCGGCGTGCGCCGTCCGGCGCTTTCGCGCTACGTGTGCCTGACCGAGTACGACGCCACCCTGCCGGCGCCGGTCGCGTTCGCGCCGGACAACCTCGCCAACACCCTGGGCGAAGTGCTCGGCGCCCACGGGCTGACCCAACTGCGCATCGCCGAGACCGAGAAATACGCCCACGTCACCTTCTTCATGAGCGGCGGCCGCGAGGCGCCGTATACGGGCGAGGAGCGCATCCTGGTTCCGAGCCCGAAGGTCGCCACCTACGACCTGCAGCCGGAGATGAGCGCACCGGAGGTCTGCGCGCGGCTGGTGCAGGCGGTCGAGCAGGAGCGCTTCGACGTCATCGTCTGCAACTTCGCCAATCCCGACATGGTCGGCCACACCGGCGTGCTGTCGGCGGCGATCGCCGCGGTCGAGACCGTGGACAGGGCGGTCGGCGAGATCATCGCCGCGGTGCGTGCCAAGGGCGGCGAGCTGCTGGTGACCGCCGACCACGGCAACTGCGAGATGATGCGCGACCCCGAGACCGGCGAACCACATACCTCGCACACCGTCGGCCCGGTGGACCTGGTCTACGTCGGGTCGCGCGACGCCAGCCTGCGCAGCGGCGGCGCGCTGCGCGACCTCGCGCCGACGATCCTCGACCTGCTCGGCGTCGACCTGCCCGTGGAAATGACCGGTTCGAGCCTGCTGGTCGCGAAGGGATGAGCGTAGCGGCGCGCGCGTGGCGGGCCCGGGCGGCATTCGCCCTGCTCGCCGCCGGGTTCGCCGCCGTCCCCGTCGCGAACGCGCAGCAGGACGGCCGCGACGCCGAGCGCAGGCTCGAGCGGGTGCGCAAGGAGTTGCAGGATGTCGCCAGCGAGCGGCGCCGGCTCGAAGGCGAGCGCGGCGATGCCGCGCGGCAACTGCGCAGCGCCGACGAACAGGTCGCGCGCACCGCGCGCACGCTGGAGCAGACCGAAGCCGAGCTCGCGCGGCAGCAGGCCGCGCTCGAGGCGCTGGCGGTCAGGCGCGACGCCCTGCATGCGCGCATGGGTGCGCAGCGCGAGGAACTGCACGCGCTGCTGCGCGCCAGCCACGTCGCCGGCCGCGCCGCGCCGCTGAAACTGATGCTGGCGCAGGACCAGGTGGCCGACGCCAGCCGCGCGCTGACCTATCAGCGCTATCTGCAGCGCCAGCGCGCCGCGCGCATCGCCGCGCTGCGCGACGAGTTGGCCGAGCTCGAATCGCTCGAACGCGACATCGTCGAGCGCCGTGCCGCGCTCGAGCGCAGCCACGAGCGGCAGCGCAGCCAGGTGGCCGCTCTCGAGCGCGACCGCGCGGCGAGCGCGCAGGCGGTGGCGCAGTTGGACAAGAAGTACCGCGACCGCAGCACGCGCGAGCAGGCGCTGGGCCGGGACGCCAAGGCGCTCGAGCGGCTGCTCGCGCGGCTGCGCGCTGCGGCGGCGAAGGCCGAGGCCGAACGCAGGGCCGCCGCCGCGCGCGCCGCGCAGCGTGCCGGCAGCGGCGAATCCGCACGCAAGCCGCCGGTCGCGGTCGCGCGTGCGGCGCCGATCCAGGTCGGCGGCCTGGGCTGGCCGCTGTCGGGCGCGCTGCTCGCCGGTTACGGCGGGCGCATGCCCGACGGACGCAGCAGCAACGGCGTGCTGATCGGGGCCGCCGCGGGCACGCCGGTGCGCGCGGTCGACGACGGCACCGTGGTGTTCGCCGAATGGATGACCGGCTACGGCATGATCCTGATCGTCGACCACGGCAATGGCGCGATGAGCCTCTACGCGCATTGCGAGACGTTGCTCAAGGAGGCGGGCGCCACGGTGAAGCGCGGCGACGCGGTCGCCACCGTCGGCAATTCCGGCGGCCAGGGCCGACCGGCGCTGTATTTCGAGCTGCGCCGCAATGGCCAGCCGGTCAACCCCGACACCTTCCTGCAGAAGCGCTGAACCGCCGGCCGACCGCATTGCGGCACCAGGCATCAGGCGCGCTTCACGCAAAGGCGGGCGGCGCCCGCATAATCGGATGAACCCCGCGCCCACTGCGCGGTCGGACCCTGAACCCGTCCCGGAGTGCCTGCATGCCCGTCCGCAAGTCGCCGCTGCTCGCCGTCCTGCTGCCGCTGGCGCTGGCGTGTCCGCCCGCTTTCGCCCAGGACGCGCCGCAGCAGGAGCAGGGGGAGCCGCAGGCGCAACCGGTTCCCCCGGTGGCGCCACAGCGATCCGGGGAGCGGCAGGGGCCGCCCGTACAGGAAGACCAGGTCCCGCAATCGCCCGTGGAGGATCCGGCACCCGACGAGTCGCCGCCGCCGGATGAAGACGAGCCTTCGCCCCCTGCGCAAGCCCCGGCCCCGGGCGACGAAGCCGATCCAGTGGACGCCAGCGACGATCCCGACGCCGCCGAAAGCGCCGCCACCAAGGTCCCGCTCGAGGAAATCCGCCGTTACGTCGGCCTGTTCAACGCGATCCGGCTGGGCTATGTCGATCCGGTCGAAGACCGCAAGCTGATGAACGCCGCGATCCGCGGCCTGCTGTTCGACCTCGACCCGCACAGCAGCTACCTGGAAAAACGCGCCGCCCAGGCCTTCGACGAAGGCACCACCGGCGCCTACGACGGCATCGGCGTGGAGGTGCTGCAACTGCCCGACGGCAAGGTGCGGGTGATCGCGCCGATCGACGACACGCCCGCCGCCAAGGCCGGCATCCGCTCCGGCGACACCATCGTCGCGGTCGACGGCAAGCCGCTGACGCCGGCCGACGCCGAGGGCCATGGACCGCTGCGCGGCCCGCCCGGCACCCAGGCGGTGCTGACCGTGCTGCGCGAGGGCGAGGCGAAGCCGCTGGAGATCACCGTCCATCGCGAGACGATCCGCGTCGCCTCCGTGCGCGGACGCATGCTCGAGCCCGGCTACGGCTACGTACGCATCAGCCAGTTCCAGGTGGAAACCGGCGACGACTTCGCACGGACCGTGCAGCGGTTGCGGGGCGAGGCCGGCGGCGCGCTCAAGGGGCTCGTGATCGACGTGCGCAGCAATCCCGGCGGCCTGCTGACCTCCGCGGTGCGCGTGGCCGACGACCTGCTGGACAAGGGCAGGATCGTCAGCACCCGTGGCCGCAACCCGGTCAACGACACCGAGTTCAGCGCCACGCCCGGCGACCTGATGGACGGCGCGCCGGTGGTGGTGATCATCGATGCGGGTTCGGCCAGCGCCTCGGAGGTGCTCGCCGGCGCGTTGCACGACAACGGCCGCGCGCGCATCGTCGGCAGCCGCAGCTTCGGCAAGGGCTCGGTGCAGACGGTGATGCCGCTGGGCAACGGCGACGCGGTCAAGCTCACCACCGCGCGCTACTACACCCCGAGCGGCCGCTCGATCCAGGCGCGCGGGATCGATCCCGACATCGTGCTCAAGCCCGACGACAGCGCACCCGAACTGGTCTCGACCACGCCCGGCTACGCCGAGGCCACGCTGCCCGGCCACCTGCGCGGCGACGAGGAGGAGGAAGGCACCACCGCCGGCGACGTGCTCGACGGCGACGGCCCGATCGATGCCGCGCTGGCCGAGCTGAAAAAGCCGACGCCCGGCGTGGCGGCTGCGCCGGCGCCGACCCGGGAGTAGCTGCGCGGCGGCCGCCCTAGGCCTTGCCGGCCAGCCTCAGGCCCAGCCACACCGCGCCGATGCCCAGCAGCACGCTGCCGCCCACATAGCCGGTCGCCGCGAGCCAGTCGCCGCGGCGCAGCAAGTGCGCGGTTTCCAGCCCGAACGCCGAGAACGTGGTGAATCCGCCGAGCAGGCCGACGAACAGCAGCAGGCGCAGCTCCGGCGACAGCCATCCCGGGTAACGCTCGGCCAGGCCGGCCAGCACGCCGGCGATCAGGCAACCGGCCAGGTTCACCACGAAGGTTCCGAGCGGGAACTTCTGCGGCCCGGTCGCGTGCATCGTCCAGGTCGCCAGCAGGTAGCGCGCGATCGACCCCACCGCGCCACCGAGGCCGACCAGCGCGACCGCCTGCAGCGTCGGCGGCATGCTCAGCGTGGCTTGGCCGGGAGCGGGAAGGGGGTGACCACCTTCTCGCCCGAGACCGCGTCGCGGATCGCGGACTGGCCCTTCTTCTCCACTTCCTCCACCCGCAGGATCGCCTGCATCGGCAGGTGCAGGGCGCGGGTGTCGCCGAACTCGTCGCGCAGCCGCTCCTCGGTGGGGTCGACCACGAGCCCGTCGTGCACGTCGAACACCAGTTCGGCGATCTCGACGAAGCCCCACAGCCGCCCGCTGTCCACGCGCCGCGCGTACAGCTCGTAGACCTTGCCGTGGTTCAGGAACGTGACCTTGTAGAGCGGCTTGGACATGGTCCGGATTATAGGAGCCGTGCTTCGCGATAGGGTGATGGGTAGCTGGTCACCAATCACCAATCACGAATCACGAATCACCAATCACGGCTCTTCAGTAGCCCTTCAACCGCCGCAGCCGCCGCGCGATCGCGCCGCGCGAGGCGATCGCGAACACGATCCCGAACGCGAAGCCGGCCGCGTGCGCCGCCCAGGCCACCGCACCGAAGGCCGGGCCGATGTAGGCGAACACGATCTGCAGCGCCGCCCACACCCCGATCAGCAGGGAGGCCGGCGCCCGCACGAACTCCAGGAACAGCCCCAGCGGCACCACCACCCCCAGCCGCGCCTGCGGGAACAGCGCCAGGTAGGCGCCGATCAGCGCCGAGACCGCGCCGCTGGCGCCGATGATCAGCCGGTCCGGCGCGCCGATCACCAGTACCGCGAACAGGTTGGCCAGGGCGCCGCCGAGGAAGAACAGCGCCAGGAAGCGCCACGGCCCCATCACCCGCTCGGCCGGCAGCCCGAAGATCAGCAGGAACACCAGGTTGCCGAGCAGGTGCGCCCAGTCGGCGTGCAGGAACAGGGCGGTGAACAGGCGCAGCCACTGCTGCGGCTCGGCCCATGGCGCCCAGGGTCCGGCGCCCGGGGCCCCGCCCGCGAGGGCGCCCCATTCGAGCATCAGCGCGCGCTGCGAGGCGTCCGAACGCGACAGCGCCCAGACGAACGCCGCCCACAGCAGTGCGGCCAGCAGCGGTGTCGCCCAGCGCAGGGAGGCCTGGGAGCGGGTGGGGACCGACACGAACATGGCGTCACCTTACCCGCTCGACGCGCCTCCGGGGTCGCGACCGGCGCGTCCGCGCAGGTGCCGTCCGACACAGTCACCACACGCACCGGTACGGTATAGTGCGCGCCGCGTCGTGGGTCGGGAGGGCGAGTTCCGGCGGCGCAGGCGGGGCCAGCGGCCCGGCCTGCACTGCGATGCGCACTTCACGTCATCGGAGAGACCTACGCAATGCGCAAGATCCCCCATACCACCGTCCTGGCCTTCGGCATCGCCGCCGCCCTGGCCTTCGCCTCCAATGCCCACGCCGCCGGCTTCCAGCTCAAGGAAAACAGCGTCAAGTCGATGGGCAGCGCCTTCGCCGGCACCGCCGCCAAGACCGGCGACTCGTCGGTCGTCGCCAACAACCCGGCGGTGATGACCCAGTTCGAGGGCAACACCTTCCAGATCGACGTCACCGCGATCGACCTGAGCTACGAGTTCGAGGGCACCGCGACCGACGCGTTCGGCCGCCCTATGACCGGCAGCAACGGCGGCGACGCCGGCGACATCACGCCGGTGCCGGCGATGTCCTACATCCGCAAGTTCGACAACGGCCTGGCCTTCGGCGCCATGGTCAGCGCCCCGTTCGGCCTGAAGACCGAATACGAGGACGGCTGGGTCGGCCGCTACTTCGCCCACACCTCCGACGTGCGGATCGTCGACCTGACCCTGTCGGGCGCGCTCGACATCACCGACCGCTTCTCGGTCGGCATCGGCGCGATCGTTTCGCGCGCGGACGTGACCCTGTCGCGCTCGGTCGACTTCGGCACCCTGCTGTACTCGAACCCGGCCACGCGCCCGCTGCCGTTCGCGCAGCCGCAGGCGGCCGACGGCTTCGTGGAAGTGGGCGGCGACGACAACGGCTTCGGCTGGCTGGTGGGCGCGCACTTCCGCCCGACCGACAGCGTCGCGATCGGCGTGAGCTACCGCTCCGAGATCGACTACGAACTGCGCGGCACCGCCGACTGGACCGTGCCGGGTGACGTACGCGCCGTGTTTGACGGCAATGCGGCCAACCCGCCCCCGACAGCCGCGTGGTTTCAGGACGGCAACGTGTCGGCCAACCTGACCACGCCGTCGATCCTCTCGGTCGGCGCCACCTGGCAGCTCAACGAACGCTTCGCGCTGTCGGCGAGCTGGGCCGAGACCGGCTGGTCCTCGCTGCGCGAGGTGCGGATCGACTTCGACAATCCGGATCCGGACGCGGTCGAGCCGTTCGAGTGGGACGACACCAGCTTCGTGTCGATCGGCGCCGAGTACAAGCTCAACGACAGCTGGACGCTGCGCGCCGGCATCGCCGACGACCAGACCCCGACCAGCCTGGTGCACCGCACCCCGCGCCTGCCCGACGACGACCGTCGCTGGTACTCGGTCGGCGCGACCTGGATGGTGAGCGAGGCGCTCGACGTCAACTTCGGCTTCACCCACATCAAGCCGGACGACCCGAAGGTCGACATCACCGCCAGCGGCTCGCGCATCGCCGGTCCCTACGACGGCAGCGCCAACCTCTACGGCGTGTCGGCGCAGTACCGCTTCTGATCCTGCGTTCCATCGCGATACCGGAAAGCCCCGCTTCGGCGGGGCTTTGTTCTTGTGCGGCTCTTATGGATGGAGTCGCGGGAGGGATGGGCGGGGATCCTCCCGTCGCGGTCGCGCC
>NZ_JAETWA010000046.1:302464-343748 GCF_016774335.1 Luteimonas saliphila
GGCGCGACCACGGCGCCCCCGAATCACGCGAGCCGCTGCAGCACGTACGCCCATGCCGGAAGCGTCGCCATCGCCAGCACGATGCCGTAGCCGACCATGGCCGCGGCCAGGCGTGGCGCCAGGCCATGCGAGATCGCCAGCGCCGCGGCGGTGATCATCGGCGGCATCGCCGATTCCAGCACCGCCACCTGCAGCACGTCGCCGCGCAGGCCGACACCCAGCGCCAGTGCCAGCGACAGCGCCGGCAGCAGTGCCAGCTTGAGCAGCAGGCCGGTGGCCAGTGGCGCGATCTCGTCGCGCGGCAGCTTCAGCTGGATCGTCAGCCCGACCGCCAGCATCACCAGCATCAGCAGCACGCCCGACAGCCGCTCCAGCGCGGACGCGATCCAGTCCGGGGGCTGTTCGGGCATCAGAGTCAGGCCGAACGCGAGCGCCCACATCGGCGGAAAGCGCGCGATGCGCAGCGCGACCTCGCGTTTCGTCGGCGGATGTTCGCCGCCGTAGCGCGCGAGCACCACCAGTCCGAGCGTGGACAGCATCACGAAGGTGCCGAACTGGTCGTAGACCACCGCGTAGGGCAACGCCTGCGCGCCGAGCAGCGCCTGCACCATCGGGTAGCCGATGAAACTGGTGTTGCCGAGCATCGTGCACAGCAGCAGCACCGCGAACTCGTCGCGGCGCAGCCGCAGCCGCGGCGACAGCAGCCGCAGCAGCGCCCAGGTGGCGCCCGCCAGCGCCCACGGCACCAGCACCAGGCCCAGCAGCGAGACATCGAAGCGCAGCCGCGGCACGTGGATCAGGATCGCCGCCGGCAGGCACACGTACAGCACCACCAGGTTCAGCGTCTCGGCCGCGTTTCCCGGCAGCACGCGCAGGCGCGCGAACGCCATGCCCAGGGCCAGCATCGCCAGCATCAGTGCGAACGCGTCGAAGGCCATCGGTGGCCGTCACTCCGGGTGGGGAAGCGACATCATAGGCAGTGCCGTCGGGTGCGCCATCCGTCCTTCGGCGCACCCGTGGCCGTGCGGCGCGCATGCCCGGATTCGGTCCCGCGCAGTCCGGTCGTGCGCGGGGTCGACGCGATTCGCGGCGACGCCGCTATTCGCCGAGCGTGAGCAGGCTCGCGTTGCCGCCCGCCGCGGTGGTGTTGATGGTCACCGTCTTCTCGGTGGCGAAGCGCGGCAGGTAGTGCGGGCCGCCGGCCTTGGGGCCGGTGCCGGACAGGTTCTGGCCGCCGAACGGCTGCACGCCGACCACCGCGCCGATCTGGTTGCGGTTGACGTAGATATTGCCGACCTTCGCGCGCTGCACGATCCGCTCCACGGTCTCGTCGATGCGCGAATGGATGCCGAGCGTGAGTCCGTACCCGGTGGCGTTGATCGCATCGATCACGGCGTCGAGCGCATCGGCCTTCCAGCGGATCACGTGCAGCGCCGGCCCGAAGTTCTCGCGGGTGAGCTGCGACAGCGATGCGAGCTCCCACGCGCGCGGCGCGAAGAAGGTGCCGTGCTCCGTGGCAGGCCCGAGCGCCGCCTGCGCGATCGGTTTCGCGGCACCCTGCATGCGCGCGGCGTGCGCGTCGAGCTGACACTTCGCGTCGTCGTCGATCACCGGGCCGACGTCGGTGGACAGCCGCGCCGGGTCGCCCACCTGCAGCTCGGCCATCGCGCCCGCGAGCATGCCGATCACCTTCTCGGCGATGTCGGCCTGCACGAACAGCACGCGTGCGGCGGAGCAGCGCTGGCCGGCGGAGGTGAACGCGGACGCCAGCGCGTCCTTCACCAGCTGCTCGGGCAGGGCGGACGAGTCGGCGATCAGCGCGTTCTGGCCGCCGGTCTCGGCGATCAGGGTGGCGATCGGCCCGGACTCGCGCGCGGCCAGAGCGCGGTTGATCGCGCGCGCGGTCTCGGTGGAGCCGGTGAAGGCGACGCCCGCCACGCGCGGATCGGCGGTCAGCGCGGCGCCGACGGTGGCGCCGTCGCCCGGCACGAACTGCAGCACAGGTTCCGGCACGCCGGCCTCGTGCAGCAGCTTCACCGCATGCCAGCCCACCAGGTTGGTCTGCTCGGCGGGCTTGGCGATCACGCTGTTGCCCGCGGCGAGCGCCGCGGCCACCTGCCCCGCGAAGATCGCCAGCGGGAAGTTCCACGGGCTGATGCACACGAACACGCCGCGGCCGGCCAGTTGCAGCGCGTTGGATTCGCCGGTCGGGCCGGGCAGCGGCATCGGCGCGAAATCGTGGCGGGCCTGGCCGGCGTAGTAGCGCAGGAAATCCACCGCCTCGCGCACCTCGGCGACGCCGTCGGGGATGGTCTTGCCGGCTTCCTTCGTGCACAGCGCGATGAATTGCGGCATGCGCTGCTCGAGCAGGTCTGCGGCATGCTCCAGGATCGCCGCGCGCGATGCGGCCGGCGTCGCGTCCCACGCCGGCTGGGCGGCGACCGCATTGCGCAGGGCCTGTTCGACCGTCGCACCGTCGGCGGCCTGCCACTGGCCGATGCGCTGGCGGCGATCGGCAGGATTGGTGACCGCGATGTCCGGGCCGGCGGTGGTCGCGCCCGGCACCAGCGGCGCGGCGCGCCAGCCACGTTCGCCGGCATCGGCGACGGCGGCGTCGACCCGTTCGGCAAGTGTGCGTAACTGGTCGTCGTCGGCGAGGTTGAGACCCATGGAATTGCTCCTTTCGTCGTGCCCGTTCGATGCCGCGTGGCTGCGGTACAGGTCGACCGGCAACGGGATGCGCGGATGCGCGATGGCGTCGAAGCCGGCGACGACCTCCACCGGATCGCGCACCAGGTCGTCGATCGACACGTCTTCGTCGCTGATGCGGTTGACGAAGCTGGAATTGGCGCCGTTCTCCAGCAGCCGGCGCACCAGGTACGGCAGCAGGTCCTCGTGCGAGCCGACCGGCGCGTAGACGCGGCACGGCACGTCGAGGCGGTCGGCGGGGATCACCTCGGCGTAGAGATCGTCGCCCATGCCGTGCAGCTTCTGGAATTCGTAGGGGTGCGCCCGCTCCGTTCCGCGCGCGCGCGGGAGCAAGGCAGCCGCCATCGTGTGGATCGCCGCGATGGTCTGCGCGTTGTGGGTGGCGAACATCGGGTAGATCGCATCGGTGTTCGACAGCAGCCGCACCGCGTTCGCGAGGTAGCTCACGTCGGTATTGGGCTTGCGGGTGAATACCGGATAGCCCGGCAGCCCGTCGACCTGGGCGCGCTTGACCTCGCTGTCCCAATACGCGCCCTTGACCAGCCGCACCGGGATGCGGCGGCCGTGGCGGCGGGCGAGGTCGGCGATCCAGTCGATCACGAACGGCGCGCGCTTCTGGTAGGCCTGGACCACGATGCCGAAGCCGTGCCAGCCCTCGAGCAGCGGGTCGCTCCACGCGCGCTCGATCACGTCCAGCGACAGCTCCAGCCGGTCGGCCTCCTCGGCGTCGATGGTCAGGCCGATGTCGTGGCCCTTGGCCTGCCGCGCCAGCTTCAGCAGCCGCGGCGCGAGTTCGGCCAGCACGCGGCCGCGCTGCGCATGCTCGTAGCGCGGGTGCAGGGCCGAGAGCTTGACCGAGATCGACGGCGCGGCGATCTCGTCGGCAACGTGTCCTCCGGAAGCGCGTCCGCTGGCGCCGATCGCATCGATCGCCTCGCTGTAGGCCTTGAGATAGCGATCGGCGTCGGCCTGCGTGAGCGCCGCCTCGCCGAGCATGTCGAACGAGTAGCGGTAGGCGGCATTGGCGCCCTTGCGCGAGCGCGCCAGCGCCTCGCCGATGGTCCGGCCCATCACGAACTGGTGGCCCATGATCCGCATCGCCTGGCGCACCGCCAGCCGGATCACCGGCTCGCCGACGCGGCCCACCAGCCGCTTGAAGGCGTTGTGCACGTCGCGCCGGGTGTCGTCGGCCAGATCCACCAGGTGTCCGGTCAGCATCAGGCCCCAGGTCGAGGCGTTGACCAGCACCGAATCGGACTGGCCCACGTGCTTCTTCCAGTCCGCCTCGCCGAGCTTGTCGCGGATCAGCTTGTCGGCGGTGTCCTGGTCGGGGATGCGCAGCAGCGCCTCGGCCACGCACATCAGCAGCACGCCTTCCTCGCTGCCCAGGTCGTACTGGCGCATGAAGGCCTCGATCGCGCCCTGGTCCCGGGTCCGCGCACGCACACGGCGGACGAGGTCGGTGGCGGTGGCGTGGATCGCCGCGCGGTCGGCGTCGCCCCAGCCGGGGACGGGCTGGCGTGCGACCGCGAGCAACTCGCGCACGTGCGCGGATTCGTCCAGGGCCCAGCCGGCGGTGATCGCCGCGCGCAGGGGCGAGGGGGGCGGCGGGGCGTCCGACGGGCCGGAGGGGTCGGTCGCCGGGGCGGGCGGGTCGTTCGAAGGAGGCATGGACGGGCCAGGAGGGCGCCGGGGCGTCGGGCCGGAGGCACCGGGCCAACGGCACGCCTGGAGGCGCGGGACCGGACCATTGTCGCCGCCAGGGCGTGTGCGCGGATTGAACGATTCCCGCGCCGGGTCCGCGGGCGCCGGCACAACCGCGCCGGGTGTGGCGCAGGACGCCCGGGCGAATGGTCCCGGACACGGCCAAGTCGGCCGGGTGGACCCGCCTGTGCGGGCCGGCGGCCGTCCGCGGATGGCGCGACCAATGCAGCCCGGCGCGGTGCGCGCAAGGCGGCGCGGGGGCGGGAAGGCGGACGCTGCCGCGGCGCGCTCAGTCGGCGCGCAACCTCCGGTACGCGCCCGGCGTCATCCCCACCAGGGCCACGAAGCGCCGCGTGAACGCGCTCTGGTCGCTGAAGCCGCAGGCCTGCGCGATCCCGGCGATGCTGCCGGGGCCCTGCAGCCGGTGCATCGCGGCCTGGATCCGGATCCGGGACAGCAGTTGCAGCGGGGTCAGCTGGAACACCTTCTGGAAGCTGCGCTCGAGCTTGGACTCGGAGAAGCCGGTGACCGCCCGCAGGTCCCGGACGCGGACGTTGCCCGGGTAATGCCGGTTCATGTGCACCAGCGCCTCGCGCAGCGAGCGGTAGTCGTCCTCCAGGCCCTCGCGGCTGGCGAGGTCGCGGGAGATGCCGACCAGCCCGACCACCGCGCCGGCCACCCGCAGTGGCCGTTTGCAGGTCAGGCACCAGCCCGGCTCCTGGTCGGAGAACAGGTGCTGCTCGAGCAGGCTGTCGATCACCGCGCCGGCCAGCACCTGCTGGTCCTGCAGGCCGTAGTCGGCCGCCAGCCCGCCCGGGTACACGTCGCCGGCGCGCTTGCCGATGATGTCGCGCCGCGAACGCAGGCCCAGCCGTCGCAGCATCGTGGCGTTGACATGGGTGTAGCGGCCTTCGCGGTCCTTGATGAAGAACAGGACCTCGGGGATCGCATCGAACAGGGCCTCGACCTCGGCGGCGTCCAGCGCGGGCGGAGCGGGCTTGTTCATGTCGGGCAAGCGTCCTGCGCGCCCGCCGCGCCGGCGGGCAATGGGCGCCACGACCCGCGGGACCGGGATCGCGACCGTGGTCGGAGCAAGCCCGGATTCTATCCGTCGCGCCGCGCCCGCGCCGGCGTGCGAACGGTCTCGGCTTGCCCCTAAACCCCTGCGGCCGCTACCATTTGGAAGTTTTCGCGTGCCCGCAGGGCGGGCTCGCGACGTTCGCAGGCGGTATTCGTGGCGGCTTCCTCCGGACGTGGGGCGCCGCCGAGATTGAACTCGTTACCAGTTCGCTGGCGGCCGGCAGGCCGCAACCGATGACATTGGGGTCTAGGCAATGATGCAGGCGCGTTTCTCGCGGTGGGGGTTGGCGGTTCTGGCGTCGTTGCCGTTTGCGGCGCTGGCCGCGGATCCGAAGCCGTGGCAGCTCAACATGGGACGGGGCGTCACCGCGTCCTCCCAGCACGCCTACGACGCGCACATGCTCGCGCTGATCATCTGCGTGGTCATCGGCATCATCGTGTTCGGCGCCATGGCCTACGCCATGTTCAAGTTCCGCCACTCGCGCGGCGCGGTGCCGGATACCGGCTTCACCCACAGCACCAGGCTCGAGATCGTCTGGACCGTCGTCCCGATCATCCTGCTGGTGATCATGGCGGTGCCCGCGACCGCCAAGCTGATCGCGATGTACGACACCCGCGAGTCCGAGATGACCATCAAGGTCACCGGCATCCAGTGGATGTGGAAGTACGAGTACCTGGGCGAGGACGTGGTGCTGACCAGCCGCCTCGACCGCGAATCCGACCGCATCCGCCAGAGCGGCGAGCGCCCCGACGCCGCGACCAGCCCGCACTACCTGCTCGACGTCGACAACGCCCTGGTGGTGCCGACCGACACCAAGATCCGCTTCGTGATCACCGCCGACGACGTGATCCACGCCTGGTGGGTGCCGGCGCTGGGCTGGAAGCAGGATGCGATCCCCGGGATCATCAACGAGGCCTGGACCGAGATCCTGGAGCCGGGCACCTACCGCGGCCAGTGCGCGGAACTTTGCGGCAAGGACCACGGCTTCATGCCGATCGTGGTGCGCGCCGTGCCGCGGGCCGAGTTCGACCAGTGGCTGGCCGCGAAGAAGGCCAGCACGGCGCCGCCGGCCGATCCGTCGCTGGTGCCCGAGGGCGGCGACGGCACCGCGCCGCGTTCGCTCGACCCGGACATGATCGAAGACGCGCAGCAGGGCGAGGAGCCCGCCGCCGCCGCTCCCGCCGACGCGCCCAGCGCCGGCTGACCGAATTCCGAAAGGCCCATCGTCCTATGTCCACCCATACCGCCACTGCCGACCACCACCACGACGACCACGGCCATCGCCAGTCGTTCGTCGAACGCTGGTTCTTCTCCACGAACCACAAGGACATCGGCACGCTGTACCTGCTGTTCTCGTTCGTGATGTTCATCGTCGGCGCGGCGATGAGCGTGATCATCCGCACCGAGCTGGCGGTGCCGGGCCTGCAGCACGTCAGCCCCGAGTTCTTCAACCAGATGACCACCATGCACGCGCTGGTGATGATCTTCGGCGGGGTGATGCCGGCCTTCGTCGGCCTGGCCAACTGGATGATCCCGCTGCAGATCGGCGCGCCGGACATGGCGCTGCCGCGCATGAACAACTGGTCGTTCTGGATCCTGCCGTTCGCCTTCACCCTGCTGCTGATGACGCTGTTCCTGCCCGGCGGCGGCCCCGCCGGCGGCTGGACGCTGTACCCGCCGCTGTCGCTGCAGGGCGGCTACAACGTCGCGTTCGTGATCTTCGCCATCCACATGATGGGCATCAGCTCGATCATGGGCGCGATCAACGTCATCGCCACCATCCTCAACATGCGCGCCCCGGGCATCGACCTGCTGAAGATGCCGATCTTCTGCTGGGCCTGGCTGATCACCGCGTTCCTGCTGATCGCGGTGATGCCGGTGCTGGCCGGAGCGGTGACCATGCTGCTGACCGACAAGTTCTTCGCCACCTCGTTCTTCAACGCGGCCGGCGGCGGCGACCCGGTGATGTACCAGCACATCTTCTGGTTCTTCGGGCATCCCGAGGTCTACATCATGATCCTGCCGGCGTTCGGCATCGTCAGCGAGATCATCCCGACCTTCTCGCGCAAGCCGCTGTTCGGCTACCAGGCGATGGTGTACGCGACCGCCTCGATCGCGTTCCTGTCGTTCATCGTGTGGGCGCACCACATGTTCACGGTGGGCATGCCGCTGGGCGGCGAGATCTACTTCATGTTCGCGACCATGCTGATCGCGATCCCCACCGGGGTGAAGGTGTTCAACTGGGTGTCGACCATGTGGCGCGGCGCGCTGAGCTTCGAGTCGCCGATGCTGTGGTCGATCGCGTTCGTGATCCTGTTCACCATCGGCGGCTTCTCGGGTCTGATGCTGGCGATCGTGCCCGCGGACTTCCAGTACCACGACACCTACTTCGTGGTCGCGCACTTCCACTACGTGCTGGTGACCGGTGCGCTGTTCGGCATCATCGCCGCGGTGTACTACTGGTGGCCGAAGTGGACCGGGCGCATGTACAACGAGACCTGGGCCAAGGTCCACTTCTGGTGGACGATGGTGTTCGTGAACCTGCTGTTCTTCCCGCAGCACTTCCTCGGCCTGGCCGGCATGCCGCGCCGCATCCCGGACTACAACGTGGTGTTCGCCGACTGGAACCTGATCAGCTCGATCGGCGCGTTCGGCATGTTCGTCACCCCGTTCATGATGTTCGCCGTGCTGTACCACTCGCTCAGGCACGGTGCGCCGGCCGCGGCGCGGGCCTGGGACAGCGCGCGCGGACTGGAGTGGACCGTGCCCTCGCCGGCGCCGCACCACACCTTCGGCACGCCGCCGGTGATCCGCCCGGGCGACCTGGCGCACGACGACGTGGCCCACTGACGCCGCGATGGCCAATCCCCCGACCCGGCCCGACGACGACACCGCCCTGCGCCGCAGGCGCGCGGTGCGTACGGCGATGGTCGTGGGCGGCATCGCGGTGGCGATCTACATCGCCTTCATCGCGTCCGGGGCGATCGGTCGATGAGCGCGGGCAGGCTCGGCATCGCCAAGCTGGTCGGCATCTCGCTGGCCGCGTTCGCGTTCACCTTCTCGCTGGTGCCGCTGTACCGGATCGCCTGCGAGAAGGTGTTCGGCATCCGCCTGGACAACACCGCGGCCGACGCCTCGGCCGTGGCCTCCGCGGTGCCGGACGAGCGCTGGGTGACGGTGGAATTCGACGGCACCGTGAACTCGAAGCTGCCCTGGGGCTTCCGGCCCAACGCCACCCGCATGCGCGTGCGCGTGGGCGAGCAGTACGAGGCGATCTACGCCGCGCACAACAGCGGCGACCGCGCGATCGTCGGCAGCGCCACGCCGTCGGTGGCGCCGGCGCGCGCCTCGGGCTACTTCAGCAAGACCGAGTGCTTCTGCTTCACCGCGCAGACCCTGCAGGCCGGCGAGACCCGCGACCTGCCGGTGCGCTTCATCGTCGATCCGGCGCTGCCGCCGGACGTCAACACCATCACCCTGTCGTACACGTTCTTCAAGAACGACGCGCTCACCGACCGCCTCGCCGCGGCGGCGCCGTCGTCCACCGTGCCGCATTCGGCACCCTGACCCACCGCAATCCGGACTTTTCGCCATGGCCCAGGCCCACGCCGACACCACCGCCCATCACGGCAGCGACCCGAACACCTACTACGTGCCGCACGGCAGCAGGTGGCCGGTGTTCGCGTCGGTCGCGCTGTTCGTGGCCATGCTCGGCTTCGCCAGCTGGCTCAACGACGTGAGCTGGGGCAGGGCGGCGTTCTTCATCGGCGTCGCGGCGCTGGCGTTCATCCTGTTCAAGTGGTTCGCCGACGTGATCCTCGAATCGGTGTCGGGCTACTACAACAAGCAGGTCGACGTGTCGTTCCGCATGGGGATGGTGTGGTTCATCTTCTCCGAAGTGATGTTCTTCGCGGCGT
The DNA here is from genome assembly GCF_016774335.1 of Luteimonas saliphila. Taxonomy (GTDB): domain Bacteria; phylum Pseudomonadota; class Gammaproteobacteria; order Xanthomonadales; family Xanthomonadaceae; genus Luteimonas; species Luteimonas saliphila. The sequence continues at coordinate 311,876 of NZ_JAETWA010000046.1, forward strand.
TCTTCGGCGCGCTGTTCTACGCGCGCCAGTACGCGTTGCCGTGGCTGGGCGGCGCCGGCGACGGCGTGGCGACCAACTACCTGCTGTGGGACGGCTACAGCGCGGCCTGGCCGACAGCCGGCCCGGGCGAGGTCGGCGGCGCGTTCCAGACCATCCCTGCGTGGGGCCTGCCGCTGCTCAACACCCTGATCCTGCTCACGTCCGGCGTCACCGTCACCATCGCCCACCACGCGCTCAAGGCCGGGCAGCGCACCCGGTTGCTGGTGTTCCTGGGGCTGACCGTGCTGCTGGGCTGCGTGTTCCTGTTCTTCCAGGCCGAGGAGTACATCCACGCCTACCGCGACCTCAACCTGACGCTCGGCTCGGGCATCTACGGTTCGACGTTCTTCATGCTCACCGGCTTCCACGGCCTGCACGTCACGCTCGGCACGCTGATGCTGGCGATCATCTGGCTGCGCTGCGCCAAGGGCCACTTCACGAAGGAAAACCACTTCGCGTTCGAGGCGGTGGCCTGGTACTGGCACTTCGTCGACGTGGTGTGGCTGGGGCTGTTCCTGTTCGTCTACGTGCTTTGAAGCCGGAAGTCCGGAATCGGGAATCGGGATTCGGGAAAGCGGCCGAGCACGGGATCGCCCTCCAGGAGAGCGTCGGCATGCCGGCGCTTTCCGCTTTTCCGGCCCCGCGGTTCGCCTGGCCTGTCATTCCGAGCGTAGCGAGGAATCTACTGGCCGGAGCTGATGATGCAGGGATTCCTCACTGCGTTCGGAATGACAGTCGTGGCGACGGCGATGGCCTGTTCCACCACGGCCGCTCAGGGATTGGGGTCGCGGCCCACGCCATGAAACTCGATCCAGCCCATGTAGTTGGCCAGCACCACGAGCCCGATCAGCGCCACCGACAGCGCAATGCGCTTGGTCAGCGCGTTCACCGTACGCTTGCTCTGGCCCTTGTCGACCAGCATGTAGTACAGGCCGGCGCCGAGGTTCCACAGGATCAGCGCCAGAAAGGCGACGATCAGCAGGGTCTTGAGCGAATCGTTCATCACCGCCTCCGCAGGCGCAGCGCGCGCATGTGGCCGTCATTATCGCAGCCCGCGGGAGCTGCGGCGTGAGCCCGCGCACCACCCGCATCGCCGGCTGGGCGCTGGCGCTGCTGGCGATCGCCGCGTTCGCCTCGCTCGGCCGCTGGCAGCTCGCGCGCATGCACCAGAAGCAGGCGATGCTCGATGCGGTGGCGGCGACGCTTGACGCGCGCATCGCGCGGCCGCTGTCGGCCGCCGCCGACCCTGACCGCGCACGCGACTACGACTGGGCGGCGGGCGAGGGCGGGTTCCTCCCGGGGCCCGCGGTGCTGCTCGACAACCAGCAACGCGACGGCCGCCCCGGCGTGCGCGTGTACCGGCTGTTCCAGCCGGTCGGCGCGGCCCCGTTGCTGGTGGAGCTGGGCTGGCTGCCGGTGCCGCCGGACCGTGCCATGCCGCAGGTGGCGCCGATCGAGGGCGTACAGCGCGTGCAGGGCCTGCTCGCGCCACCGCCTTCGGCGGGCCTGGCCGACGCGACGCCGACACCCACCGCGCACGGCGACCTGCTGGCGATCCGGCTCGACGGCGCGGCGCTGCCGTCCAGGCTCGGCGTGGACGCGCTGCCGCCGCGCGTGCTCAAGCTCGATCCCGCGCTCCCCCTGGGCCATGCGCGCGACCTCGACGTGCTGCCCAATACCCTGCCTCCCGAAAAACACCTCGGTTACGCCGTGCAATGGTTCGGGCTCGCGCTCGCCGTGCTGGCGACCGCCCTGATCCTGACCTTCCGCCGGCGCCGCCGATGAACGCTCCCGTCCCGCCACAGCAGCGCAACCGCAACCGCGGCATGCTGGTCCTGATCGTCGTCATCTTCCTCGGCAGCGCGGTCGTTGCCGGCGCGCTGCGGTTCTCCGGCTGGCGGCCCGCGGGGACGAAGAACCACGGGGAACTGCTCGACCCGCCCGGCGACCTGCGCGGGGTGGTGCCGCGCCTGCAGGGCGGCGGCGAGTACGCCTGGAATCCCGGCGAGCGCACCTGGCGCATCGCGCTCGCGCCGGCCGAGGGCTGCGGCGCACCCTGCGTGGACCTCTCGCGCCAGCTCGACACCGTGTGGCAACTGTTCGGCCATCGCGCCGACCACGTCCACATCCTCTGGATCGGCACGCCGCCCGATGGCGCAGTGCGCAATGCGGCCTGGCGCGAGATCGCGCCCGATCCGGCGCTGCTGGCCGCCCTGCCGCGGCGCGATGCCGCCGCCGGCACGCCGGTGTACGTGATCGACCCGAACGGTTTCGTGATCCTGCGCTACGCGCCCGGTTTCGATCCGGGACACCTGCGCCAGGACATGGCCCGCCTGCTGAAGCTGAAATGATGGCCACCCCGCTCCCCGCCCCGTCGCGTCCGCAGGTCTACCGCCACTTCCATCGCATCGCCTGGCTGGCGGTCGCGCTGACCTTCGGCGTGATCGTGTTCGGCGCCTTCGTGCGCCTGTCCGACGCCGGCCTGAGCTGCCCGGACTGGCCGACCTGCTACGGCCGCGCCGCCTGGCCGCAGGCCACGCAGGACGTGAGCGACCATGCCGCCAGCGCGATCCGCCCGTTCGAGACGGCCAAGGCCTGGCGCGAGCAGGTGCACCGCCACCTCGCCGCCACCCTCGGCGTGCTGGTGCTGGTGCTGGCGTTGCTGGCGGCGCGCCGGCGCAGGTTCGGCGTGGCCACCGTGCTGGTGGCGTCGGCGCTGGTGGCCGCCGCGATCCCGCTGTACATGCGCGGGCAGGTGCTGCCGGCGCTGCTGGTTGCCGGGCTCGGGGAGGCGTTGCTGCTGGTCGCGGCAATGCGCTGGTCGGGCATGGGTGGCACGGACGCGCGCGCGGGAGCAGCGCCGGATCTCGCGAACGTGGCGGCGTTGACCCTGGCGGTGGTGATCTTCCAGGCGCTGCTCGGCAAATGGACGGTGACGATGCTGCTCAAGCCGGTGATCGTCATGGGTCACCTGCTCGGCGGCATGCTCACCTTCTCGCTGCTGGCGTGGATGGCGTGGCGCGCGACCCACCTGCCGATCGTGCACGCCGATGCCGCGCAGCTGCGCCGCTGGCTGCTGGCGGGGGTCGCCGCGCTCGGCGTGCAGATCGCCCTGGGCGGCTGGGTCAGCGCCAACTACGCCGCGCTCGCCTGCGGCGCCGGCGGCTGGATTACGGCGCAGCCGCACTACGCCGACTTCCCGAAGTGCGTCGGCCAGTGGTGGCCGCCGACCGACTTCCGCGAGGGCTTCGTGCTGTGGCGCGGCGTCGGCGTGGACTACGAGGGCGGCGTGCTCGACGGCGCCTCGCGCATCGCCATCCAGATGGCGCACCGGCTGTTCGCGATCGTGGCGGCGGCCATGCTGCTGGCGGCGTCGTGGCGCCTGGCGCGCATGCCCGGCCTGCGCGGCTGGGCGCTGCTGCTGGCGCTGCTCACGCTGATCCAGGTGCTGCTGGGCGTGCTCAACGTCAAGCTGTCGCTGCCGCTGCCGGTGGCGGTGATGCACAACGGCGGCGCCGCGCTGCTGCTGTTCGTGCTGGTGTCCCTGCTCGCGCGCCTGCGGCGGCCCTAGGACCGTCCCGGCCCGGCATGACGCACGAGACAATGCCTGCCTGGCGAACCACGCCGCGTACGGCGCGACGCCGCCAGGACCCACCACACACAATGCCCGGGAGCCCGGATCCATCGCGCAGAACGCCAGGCCGGCAAAGCCGAGCATGCACAATGACCGGCTGGCAGGCACCTCCCTCCTGCCGCGCCCGGCTGCAGAAACCCCGCCCAGCGCCGACAATCGGACCCTGCTTCATGGCGGGCCGGCGCCCGCCCCACGGAGATCGATGAGTTCCTCCAGTTCCAACGACGTACGCCAGTACTGGGCGCTGACCAAGCCGCGCGTGGTGGCGCTGATCGTGTTCACCGCGCTGGTGGGCATGTTCCTGGCCGTGCCGGGACTGCCGCCATGGCGGCCGACGGTGTTCGGCCTGCTCGGCATCTGGCTGGCGGCGGCGTCCGCGGCGGCGATCAACCACCTGATCGACCAGCGCATCGACAAGGTCATGGTCCGCACCGCCGACCGCCCGCTCGCCACCGGCGCGCTCAGGCCGGCGCAGGTGCTGGCGTTCGCGGTGGCGCTCGGCGCGCTGTCGATGGCGATCCTGATCGCGCTGGTGAACCCGCTCACCGCCGCGCTCACCTTCGCCTCGCTGATCGGCTATGCGGTGGTCTACACCGGCTTCCTCAAGCGCGCCACGCCGCAGAACATCGTCATCGGCGGCATCGCCGGCGCCGCGCCGCCGCTGCTGGGCTGGGCGGCGGTGACCAACATGCAGGGGCAATGGGACTGGGCGCACGCGCTGCTGCTGGTGCTGATCATCTTCGTGTGGACGCCACCGCACTTCTGGGCGCTGGCGATCTTCCGCCGCGACGACTACGCGCGCGCGCTGGTGCCGATGCTGCCGGTGACCCATGGCGTGGAATACACGCGCTGGCAGATCCTGTTCTACACCGTGCTGCTGTGCGTGGTGACCCTGCTGCCGGTCGCGGTGGGCATGAGCGGGCTGTTCTACCTCGGCGGCGCGGTGGTGCTGGGCCTGGCGTTCCTCTGGTACGCGTGGCGGCTGCTCGACCCGCCGGACGAACTGTTCGCGATGAAGGTGTTCAACTACTCGGTGGTCTACCTGATGGCGCTGTTCGCCTTCCTGCTGGTCGACCACTGGCTGCTGCCGTGGCTGGACCCGGCGCCGATGCAGGCATTCGAACTGCAGCGCGTCGACTGACCGGTTTCCCGTCCTGTAGGAGCGCCTTCAGGCGCGACGGATGGCGAGGGCGCGCAGCGATGGTCGCGGCTGAAGCCGCTCCTACGACCGCTGCCCCCGCGATCGCCGCCCCTGTAGGAGCGCCTTCAGGCGCGACGGGAAGGCGACAGCGCGCAAGCGATGGTCGCGGCTGAAGCCGCTCCAGCGCGACAGCTGCCCCCACGATCGCCCCCCCGTAGGAGCGCCTTCAGGCGCGACGGATGGCGACGGCGCGCAAGCGATGGTCGCGGCTGAAGACGCTCCAGCGGAGGGTGCGACAACGTCGCCCGGGTCCGATCGACGCGAATCACGCCGGCCGCGCGCGCTCCGCCACTTCGGCCAGGGTCGCGGGCGTGATCTCCCACCGTTCCGCGTCCTCGTACACGAACTCGGCGTGCAGCCTGCCGCCGGCGCGCCTGAGCTGGATCACGCACACCGTCCACGGCACCTTGTCGTCGGCGCGCGTGGCCTCGCGCAGTTCGTCCAGGCGCGCGCCGATGGTGTCGAGACCTGTCTGCGGCGTGGCCGCGCGTGGCGGCTCGCCATCGCGATAGCCGAAACCGCTGATCCGGCGCGCGCCATCGGCGTAGGAGGCGATCAGCGCGTAGCCGTCGAGGTCGTGCCCGGCGGTGGCGATGTCGCGCACCAGCAGTTCGCCGATGCCGCGGATCAGCGCGTCCTTGTCGGCGCTCAAGAGCGCATCCCGATCATCTCGTCCATCTCGTCGCGCGCGATGCGGTCGAACACCTGGCCGGCCTCGTTGTCGAACACGATCAGCTGCGGATCATAGACGGTGCTGCCGGTCGCCGGGTCGATCACCTCGTAGTCCACCCGCACCTGGTCCGGGCGCTGCACGTTCGCCGGACCCAGGGCGATCTCGATGCGCACGTCCATGCCCTCGGCCAGCCAGTCGGCCCATTCCTGCTCCAGGCCGGCGAACACGCGCTGGTTGAAGTGGCTCTCCTGCGGGAACATGTTGACCGGCCCATGGCCGTTGACGAAGCGGTAGGCGATGATGTGGCCCACGTCGTCGCCGCTGCCCTTCATGTCGTTGTCCGTGCGGAAGCGGCTCTGCGCATTGCCCTCGATGCGGTCGGAATCGCGGCCGCCGCTGCCCGGCTCCCAGGTCAGGGTGGCGTCGGCCGAGACCGGGCGGCCTTCGGCGTCGAGCGTCCAAACCACTTCATTGGTCTCGCCACTGCCGATCTGGGTCACGATGCCGGTGATTTCCGGGCCCTCGACGTCCTCGACAATGCGCACGCTGCCATCGGGCACGGTGCCGTCGAGCAGCATGCGGCTGTAGCCGGCGCGGTCGGCGCCCGCCGGGTCGTCGAGCATCGCGGTATGGCGGGTGAAATCCTCTCGCTGCGCCGGATACGACGCCGGTCCGCCGTCGCGCGGCGCATCGAACAGCCGGTTGTCGCCGGTCATCACCCGCAGCTCGCCGTCCTCGGTCATTTCCAGCGACAGCCGCAGCTCGTCGATCGAGGCGAGGTCGTTGGCATCGGCCAGCGCGCGGAACGAGGCTTCGAGCGCGGTGCCGGCGTAATCGCGGCCGAACACCTCGATCCGCGTGCGCGGCGGGATCGTCGCCGGGTCGAAGGGATTGACCTCGCGCAGCTGCGCAGGCGACGCATTCTCGTTGCGGATGGTGACGTCGTAGCGCACCGGCACGGTCTGCGCCTCGACGCCCGGCGCCGACACCTGCATCTCGCCGGAGGCCGAGTAGGTGGTATTCCACTGCTGCGTGTTCTCGCCGGTGATGCGCAGCGAGGCCGGATCCAGCTTGAACCCGACCTCGGCCGGGTCGGCGGCGAGCAGCGCGGGATCGAACCCCGGCGCCTGGCCGGCATCGGGGCGCAGCGCGGGCAGGCCGGGCCACTGGAACACCGGCGGCGGCAGCGGGGGCGGGAGGCGGGTCGTCTCGTAGCTCATGCGCGGGCCGGGCATCCGGTGCCGTACGGCACCCTCGGGAGCGCAGGTTACCCGGGGGCCGCCGGCGGCAACATTGGGGAAAACCCGGGGGCCGCGGCGGCACGCCCGGCCGCGCAGGCGCCCGGAGCCACCCCGTGCCTATGCCGTCTGCCCGATGTCCGTGGCGAACCGGGGGTCATCCCCCCGCGCCTATACTCTGCAGTCCGAACCGCGCCACTGCCGTGCCCGCATCCCGAGCGGCGCAGGCGCGGTCGATCACCGGATGGGCCTACCCGCGATGTCCGCAGCACCGCCAATGTCGGGTTCCGTCGGCGACGGCCTGCACTCGCGCTACCGCACCCTGTGGGGCGGGGTCGACGAGATGCTCGATGCCGACGGCAGCCTGCGCCCGGTCTGGCGCCGCTTCGTGCACATGCTCGACGGCCTGACCGAGACCGAGCTGGCCGCGCGCTTCGCCCGGGCCCACCAGTACATGCGCGATGCCGGCGTGTACTACCGCGCCTACGACCACCTCGGCGGCCCGCGCGAGCGCGAGTGGCCGCTGTCGCCGCTGCCGGTGCTGATCGATGCCGCCGAATGGCGCGACATCGGCGCCGGTCTGGTGCAGCGCGCCGAACTGCTCGAACGCGTGGTCGCCGACCTGCACGGCCCGCAGCAGCTGGTCGCCGACGGCCTGCTGCCGCCGGAACTGATCGCGGCCAATCCCGAATTCCTGCGGCCGATGGTGGGCGTGCCGCCGCGCGGCGGGCACTACCTGCATTTCTGCGCGTTCGAGCTCGGGCGCGGGCCCGACGGGCGCTGGTGGGTGCTCGGCGACCGCACCCAGGCGCCGTCCGGTGCCGGCTTCGCGCTGGAGAACCGCGTCGCCACCGTGCGCGCGTTCCCGGACCTGCCCGAGGACATGCACCTGCATCGCCTCGCCGGCTTCTTCCGCCGCTTCCGCGACGCGCTGCTGGACCTGGCCGACGGCCGCATGGGCGCGATCGGCGTGCTCACCCCGGGGCCGAACAACGAGACCTATTACGAGCACGCGTGGATCGCGCGCTACCTCGGCTTCCTGCTGCTGGAAGGCGACGACCTCACCGTGCGCGACGGCGCGATGCACGTGCGCACCGTGTCCGGCCTGCAGCCGGTGAGCGTGCTGTGGCGACGCGTGGATGCCGCCTTCGTCGATCCGCTGGAACTGCGCGCCGATTCCTGGATCGGTACGCCCGGCGCGGTCGCCGCGTTGCGTGCCGGTGCGCTGTCGATGGTCAACGCGCTGGGCTCGGGCGTGGTCGAGACGCGGGCGATGCAGGCCTTCATGCCGCGCATCTGCCAGGCGCTCACCGGCCGCGGGCTGCAGCTGCCCGGCATCGCAACATGGTGGTGCGGGCTGGCCGCCGGGCGCGAACTGGCGGTGGCGCAGGCCGACCGCATGCTGATCGGTCCGGCGTTCTCCACCCGCCTGCCGTACGAGGATCCGCAGGCCACCCTGCCGGGTGCGCAGCTCGATCCCGACGAACGCCAGCGCCTGCTGCAGCGGCTGCAGGTCGAGGGTGCGCAATGGGTGGCGCAGGAAGCGGTGACCCTGTCGACCACGCCGGTGTACCTCGACGGGCGGCTCGAACCGCGTCCGTTCGTGCTGCGCGCGTTCGTGGCGCGCACCCCCGATGGCTGGGAGGTGATGCCCGGCGGCTTCGCGCGCATCGGCGCGCAGGCCGACACCCGCGCGATCGCGATGCAGCTCGGCGGCCAGGCCGCCGACGTGTGGGTGGTGGGCGAACGCCCGGTGGTGCAGGAGACCCTGCTGTCCGGCGGCTACCTGCAACGCCGCGACCCCGCCGCGCTGCCCAGCCGCGCCGCCGAAAACCTGCTCTGGCTCGGCCGCTACACCGAGCGCAGCGAGGCGATCGCCCGCATCCTGCGCGCCTACCATGTGCGCCTGGCCGAGATCGGCGACCACCCGCTGCCGCTGCTGGACGTACTCGGCGAGTACCTCGACCGCATCGGCATCGACGTGATCGATCCGATCCCCTCCGGCCTGCTGCGCAGCCTCGACGGCGCCGCCACCAGCGCCGGCCGCATCCGCGACCGCTTCTCGCCCGACGGTTGGGGCGCGTTGCACGACCTGTCGACCACCGCCAACCGCTTCGCCGAACGCGTCTCGCCCGGCGACGACGCCAGCCGCGCGGTCACCGTGCTGCTGCGCAAGCTCGCCGGCTTCTCCGGTCTGCTGCACGAGAACATGTACCGCTCCACCGGCTGGCACTTCCTCGAGATCGGCCGCCGCATCGAGCGCGGCGTGCAGATCGCCGAGCTGCTCGGCCTGCTGTTCCATGCCGATGCGCCCGCTGGCCTGCAGCAGGCGCTGCTGGAGATCGCCGACAGCGTGATGACCCATCGCAACCGCTACGGCGTCAACGCCGGGGCCCAGAGCGTGCTCGACCTGCTCGCGCTCGACGGCGCCAACCCGCGTTCGGTGATGTTCCAGGTGGACGTGCTGCGCGAGGCCTTCGCGCAGCTGCCCGTCACCGGCGCGCCGCACGCGATGCCCGATTTCGCCAAGCAGGCGATGCGCCTGCACACCGAGATGTCGATCCGAGACGCCGGCACCGTCGACGCCGCCTGCCTCGCCGGCCTGGCGCGCGACATCGCCGGCCTCTACAACGGCGTCTCCCGCGCGTACTTCCACTGACCCCGCATGCCCGTGGCCCACGCGAGACCCGACCCGCATTCCAACGCTCTCCCGCATGCGTCCGGAGGCAAGGCACGTTTTTCCTTCCCCCGCTCCGCGGGGGAAGGTGCCGAAGGCGGATGGGGGCGCGCCGCAGGCGCGTTGTCCGCGCGACGTCCCGCCCCTCACCCCAACCCTCTCCCGCACGCAGGACAGGGGCCGTGGATCGAGCCATCCGCCGTTCCTTCCCCCGCTTGCGGGGGAAGGTGCCGAAGGCGGATGGGCACGCGCCGCAGGCGCGTGCCGCAACCCCGATCCGCCGCATGCCTATCGCAGTTCCAGGCCCGCCATGCGCTATGACATCCGCCTGCGCCTGAGCTACGCCTACCAGCGGCCGGTGGGCGATGCGCGCCACCTGGTGCGGGTGCAGCCGCGCGAGCTGCCCGGCATCCAGCACGTGCAGGACCTGCGCGTGCGGATCGAGCCGCAGCCGTCCGAGCGCAGCATGTTCGAGGACTTCTTCGGCAACCCGGTGCTGGCGATCGCGCTGCGCCCGCCGCACCAGACCCTGGACGTGGAGATGCGCGCGCATGTGCGGGTCGAACGCGACACCCAGTCGCACCTCGACCTCTCGCCCGATCCCGCGGGCCTGCAGGCCGAACTCGCGACCCTGCGCTCACTGGCGCCGGACGCGCCCTGCCACTTCCTGCCCGCCAGCGTGCGCGCGCCACTGCTGTCGCGGCTCACCGACTATGCCCGTGGCAGCGTGCGCCAGGGCGGCAGCGTGCTGTCGCTGGTGCAGGACCTGGGCATGCGCCTGCGCGGCGATTTCGCCTACGATCCCGACGCCACCGAGGTCGACACCCCCGTCGGCGAAGCCTTCGACATGCGCGCCGGCGTCTGCCAGGACTTCAGCCACATCATGATCGCGGGCCTGCGCGGGCTCGGCATTCCCGCCGGCTACGTGAGCGGGTTCCTGCGCACCGTGCCGCCGCAGGGCCGGCCGCGGCTGGAAGGCGCCGACGCCACCCACGCCTGGGTGCGCGCCTGGTGCGGCGTGCAGATGGGCTGGCGCGAATTCGATCCCACCAACGGCATTCCCGCCGGCGACGACCACATCACCATCGCCTACGGCCGCGACTACGCCGACGTCTCGCCGCTCGCCGGCGTGCTCAAGACCACCGGCGCGCAGACCGGCACCCAGGCGGTGGACGTGCTGCCGCTGGATTGAGCGTTCGCCCGGGCCTTGAACGTCTCGCGCCACGGCGGCGGGAGCAGCCGTGCGCAGGCCTGGCCTACGCGCGTTCGATGAAGAACCAGCGATGGCCCTCGAGATCCTCCGCGCGGTAGCGGCGCCCGGGCGGGCCGTCCTCGATCCCCGACAGCACGGTCGCGCCCGCGGCCCGCGCGCGCTCGAAGTGGGCGTCGAGCCGGTCGACGTACACCAGCACGCCGTCGATCACCCACGGCACCGCCGACCAGCGGCGCGCCTGCGCGCAGTGCTCGCGATGCCGCCGCGGACTCTCGTAATCCGGCGTCGGCGAGGCCAGCATCACCAGCCCGCCGCCGGTCTCGAGTTCGCCATGCGCCAGGCGCCCGTCGGGCCCGGTCATGCGCGTGCGCTCGATGAAGCCGAAGGTCGCCACCAGCCAGTCCATCGCCGCCACGCCATCCTCGTAGGACAGCATCGGCACCACCCCCTGCGCCAGCGTGGGGGCGGCCGCCATCAGCCGGCCTGCCGTACGTGCGGCATCAGGAAACGCATGTAGTCGGCCTTGCCGACCGGCACGCCGAGCCTGCGCAGGATCGCGTACGTCATGGCGATGTGGAAATAGAAGTTCGGCAGCAGGTAATCGCTCACGTACAACCGCGCCGGGGTCTCGCAGTAGATGCCCGGGCCGAGGCCGGTACGCTTGGATTCGTCCAGCCGCGCGTCGTCGGCCTGGATCGCGGCCACCCGCACGCGCGTGTCGCGGATGTAGTCCCGCGCCGTCGCGATGCCGGTCACCTCGGGGTCGAGCAGTTCGATCGGCTGGCCGGCGCACCACTGCGAGAATCCAAGCGGCTGGTTGCAGGCGAACGCGACCTGGGTGCCGAGCGGGAACATGTCCGGCGCCAGGCGCTCGCCCAGCGCGGCATCGATGTCGGGCAGGTGCGCCTGGCCGACATCGAGGATGTGGTCGAGCGTGTCGAGGCGGGTGCTGAAGATGCGCTGGATTTCGGCGATTTCGGTGCTGCCCATGCGTGGGTCCTGGGGTGATGGTCGAGGGGGTCAGGATGCCTGGCGAAACGTGCCTGCGGCAGCCGGCATCTTATCCGCGGCAAGCGCGCACCCGCGCATTCGCGCCGATTCCGCGCAGCACGAGGCGACGCTACGAACCGCGCAGGATCTTGTCCATCGCCTTGCCCTTCGCCAGCTCGTCGACCAGCTTGTCGAGGATGCGGATCTTGCGCATCAGCGGATCTTCGACCTCCTCCACGCGCACCCCGCACACCACGCCGGTGACCTGCGCGCTGGCAGGGTTGGGCTTCGGCGCCTTCGCGAAGAACGTTTCGAAATCGCTGCCCTGCGCCAGCTGGCGTTGCAGGCCTGCCGGGGTGTAGCCGGTCAGCCAGCGGATCACCTGGTCCACCTCGGCCTGGGTGCGGCCCTTGCGCTGCGCCTTGTGCACGTACATCGGGTACACGCTGGAGAATTTCGTGGTGAAGATGCGGTGTCCGGCCATGACCTGCCTCCGTCGTCGTGTGGGGTGGTGCCGTCAGCCGCCCTTTACGCCGAGCCTGGCCAGCAGGTCCTCGCCGCGATGTCCCTCCGCGACGCCCTGGACCAGCAGCAGGTCGCCCTGCGTGTGCGCCATGCGCAGCGGACGGATGGCGGCATAGGCGGGCGAGGCGTACCAGGCCTTCGCCAGCGCCATCGACGGGAATTCCACCACCACCACGTCGCCGCTCCAGGAGCCTTCCATCGTCTCGCAGCCGCCGCCGTGCACGCGGTACTTTCCCTGGAACGGCGCGAGCGTGGCGTCGACCCGCTGCAGGTACTCGCGGATCTCCGGTCCGAAATGCGTCTCGCGAATCATGGCGATGGCATAGGCGGTCATCTCTTCCTCCAGGTTGATCGGCGGCAACGCGTGCCCGGGCGCGCCGGAATGCGGCGCAGCGAAACGATCGCGGCCGACGCGGCGCAATCGCAGCGGACCAACGCGCCGTGTCAGCGCACGACGCCCTTGTTCGAGTTATGGCTGGCCCGGATCCGCCATCTGCCATCCTCCTCGATCGTGAGCCAGGTGAACAGGCCCTCCCGCGGCGGGCGTGGCGTGCCGTCGTCGTTGCGGTCGCCTTGCAGCCCCCACTGCACATGGACCACCGCCACACCGGGCCGGACCACGGCCACGTCGACCGCCTGCACGGTGAGCACGCTGTCCTTGAACTTGCCCGCGTGGACGCGCGCATGCCCGTCGACGATGGCCTTGCGACCCTGGCCCCGATAGCCATCGACGTTCACCCAGTCCGCGTCCCCGGTGACCAGCTCGCCCAGGGGGTTCATGTCGTGCGCGTTCCACACGGCCTCGAATTCGGAGGCCAGCGCGCGGTTGGCCGCGTCGGGCGTCGCCTCCTGCGCGTGCGCGAGCCAGGGCAGGAGCAGGAGCGCAGCCAGGAGCAGCCGCGAGGTCGTCGGCTTGTGCGTCATGCGCGCCTCCGTGTGTGCGCCCCTGTGTGTTCTGACGGGATGGGCGACGTCGCCCGGCCAATGCACTGCTTACCAGGGCAGCCCGCACAGGTCGATGACGGTCGGATCGATCGCGGCCCTGGTCGGGTCCAACATCATGCATTCGGCCGTCCAGGTGCGGACCCCGGCGGGCTGCTCGAATCGCACCTCGGACCGGACGCGCTGCCAGCCCAGGCGCTGGTAGAACGGCACCAGCGCCTCGGCGCACAGCAGCAACCCGCAACGTGCGTCCAGCGAGGAGAACCACGCGCGTTCGCTGGCGGCCAGCAGTTCGGACGCCAGTCCACGCCCGCGGTACGCCCGGGTGGTGATCAGGTTGTTGAGCCCCGCCACCGCCACCGGCTGACCATCGATGCGAACCGCGCGTTCCACCAGGTGATAGAAGCACGCCAGCCCACCGTCGTCGGCCTTGCCGAGGAATGTCCAGTCCGGCGCGGCCCATCGGGTTTCGCGGACGATGGCGAACTGGTCGAAGGCCTCGCTCGCCAGCAGGCGCAACTGCTCGCGCCGCGCGTGCGGCAGGTCTTGGTGGCGAACCTGTTCGATGGTGAGCATGCCAACCCCATGTGCCCGACGGGCGCGCGTCGTGCGGCCGCAAGGGCCGGAAGAGGCGGCGGCCGCACGGCCATGCTACGCAGGACGAACGTGTCGGCCAACGGGACCTCCCGGGATGCCGCGCGCAGACCGTCCTGTGCACGCGCGACCCATGGCTTCACCGCCTGCGGCTGTCGAAGTAGTGGTTCTGTCCCTCGTCGCGAAACTCGGCGGCCAGCTCGAGCCCGGCGCCGGAAAGCAGCGCTGCGTAGACCGCGGCGCCCAGCGAACGCGAAGGGGCTCCGGTCAGGATGTCGGTCCAGGTGCAGGCCTGCGCTGGCGCGGTGAACAGCAAGCGTCCGCCCGGCGCCAGGGCCCGCGCCACGCGGTCGATGAGCGCGGCCTGCGCATCGCCCGGCATCAGGAACACCAGCCCTACCGCGATCGCGCCGTCGAACGTGCGGCCGAACAGGCGCGAATCCTCCACCGCCTCGCAGGCCACCGGCGCGCGCGGAAAGCGACGTGCGAAAGCGGCGACCAGGCTCGGCGAGGCATCGATGCCATGCAAGTCGAATCCGTCTTCCAGCAACGCCGCCGAGATCGGAACGCCATCGCCGCAACCCAGGTCCAGGATCGACGCCCTCGGCGGAAGCGACCGCGCCCACGCACGCACCGTCGCCACGCCGATCGCGGACTGCCCGCGCCGCGCCATGAACGCCGAGGCGACCGCCTCGTAGCCGTTGGAGGGATCGCGATCGTCGGATGCGGCCATCGGCATGCTCGCCCTCGTCCTGGCCGGTTGCGTGGCCATCCGGCTGGCCCGCGAACGCGGGCCAGCCGGATGATGAACCATGGCGCCGCCGCGCGACAGCCGCGGGGGGATCGCGGCGGCACGCGGTGCCGACGCGATCCCGCTACTGCGCGGTGAACCCGCCATCGATGGCATGCACACTGCCGGTGATGAAGGCCGCCCGCTCGCCCAGCAGATAGGCGACCAGGTCGGCGACTTCCTCGCGCGTGGCGAGGCGTTTGACGGGATGCGCGTCCGCCATGGCATCCGTGGTCTCCCGGCCCGATGCCAGGATGCGCGGCGTGGCCACGTAGCCCGGCGCCACCGCGCACACGCGCACACCGGACTCGGCCAGTTCCAGTGCCGCCGAACGCGTCAGCCCGATCACGCCATGCTTGGCCGCGGTATAGGCCGACATGCCGGCCAGCCCGACCATGCCATTGGCCGACGACATGTTGACGATCGCGCCGCCGCCGTTCGCCAGCATGGCCGGCACCTCGAACTTCATCGAGTGGAAGATGCCGCCCAGGTCGGTCTCGATCACCTCGTGCCAGACGTCCGGATCCAAGTCCTGCACCGTCACGCCGGCCGGGCCGGTGACGCCGGCGTTGTTCACCGCGAGGTCGAGCTTTCCGAAGCGCTCGACGGCCTGCGCCACGGCCGCCTCCATGGCCCGCGGGTCGCGCACGTCCGCCTCGATCGCCAGTGTGCGCGTGCCCCCGCGATCGATCCTGCGGCACACCTCCTGCAACGGCGCCAGCCGACGCCCCACCAGCGCCACCGACGCGCCACCGGCGAACAGCCGCTCCGCGATCGCCTCGCCATTGCCCGTACCGGCGCCGGTCACCAGCGCCACCTTGCCTGCGAACTCGGCCGCGTCCACACGCACCTCCACGTCCGCGATCGCACCGGACCGAATATCCGGAGTGCGGCTTGGGATCGCGTGAACGCAGGGTCAAGCATCGGTAAAACGCCTGCGCGTCCGGGCGACGTACCGCAGCAGGTCCCGCCGGTTGCCGTCGAGGTCGCGGAGCACTGCCGCAATGCTACGGGCTGCTCGCAGGTGCGCCTTGCTCGCGGTCCGGCGCATCACGCCAGCCGCGATACGAAGCGCTACCGCTGGAACCGATGGCGGCCGCATCCGGCTCGATCCTGTCCGCCGGCGATGGCCCGGCCCGATTCCGGCAGTCCCCGGCACGCATCGCGTGGTGGAGGGGACGCCGTCGGATGTCGCGGTCACTCCCGGGAAAGCATCTTCACGTACTTGTGCCGCTCCGCGCGATAGCCCATGTGTTCGTACAGCGTCCTGGCGCCCACGTTCTCGGGGAGCACGAACAGCTGCATCATCGGGTAGCCACACGTCCGCGCCCATGCCTGCGCGCGCTCGATGAGCGCATGGCCAACGCCTTTTCCTTGCGCCATCGCGGCCACGACGACGTCGGAAACGTGCCCAATCGGGGTCTGCGTGTAGTAGTCGGTGACGGTCCTCACATGCACGAAGCCGACGACCTCGTCATCCTCTTCCGCCACCAGCAGCTCGACCTCCGGCGACCGATCCACGACGACAGCCGCGATCGCATCCCGGTCCACGTCCTCGACCCGCTGCCGGTCGCGTCCTGGGGGGGCGTGCCGTGCTCGGCCAGGCGTGGCACCAGCATGAGGATCGCTTCGCGATCGGCAGCGCAGGCAGGGCGGATGTGCATTGCCGGCTCCAGCATCGGGAGGGCGCGTCTGGCGCCGCATCCATCGAATGTCATTCGATGTCATGGCCGGGCACTCCCGGGCGCGCTGCATCGCGGATGGCGGCGATCAGGGATGCGGCCCCAGGGGCAGGGTAGCTTGTCCCGGCCATGGATTTTTCCTGGCACGGTGCTGGAGCGGGCGACGCTACCACAGGCCGCATTCGAGCGTCCCCATGTATGTCCGTCCGCCTACGGCCAACCGCGTGTGCCGGCCCTGACCTTGAAGCGTAAAGCTGGGAGGCAGGGAAGCATCCTCTGGGTTGGTATAGGTGAAGTGGACCCTGACGGACTGGCGATCGAAGTGCAGCAACTTCCACGATCCATGCGGAAGGCGGCGCGGTCCTGTCGTATCGTGAATCAGTACGGGGCCAATCTCCTCGTACCCAAGAAACTCGACGGTCGGCACGGGCGCGGTCGGGGGCGACTCGAACATGCACAGTGTGCTGCTCGGCATGGCCGGCGACGCGGCCAGCAGAAGCAGGATGCCGGCAACGAGTCGCATTGCAACCTCCATGGCCGTTGACGCCGGGGCGTCCAGGAAACCGCGTGTCGCCCGGACTTTGCGCGCGCTGGAAGGTAGCGTCAACCGGCAGGGCCCGGCGTGGCGCGAGCCGCTTCCGACCGCAACCGCGCGGTTTCCGGCAGGCGGCGGCCGACCCGCTTGCGCCGACCTGCCCAGCCGCCGGCTCATGCGATGCATCGCATACGCGCCATCTCCGATTCGACGCAACCGCACGCTCCCGAAGGTCCGTGGGCAACCGCCGCGTCGCGCCGATGCGCTCTCCACTGCGCCGGCCCGATCCGGGAAAGCGCTATCCATCCATCGCCTTGACCATCCGCGCGTTCGCCATCGGCACGCCGCGTGCCACGACCGTGCGGCGCTGCTCCACGACGAAGCCGTGGCGGGCGAAGAACCCCTCCGCCGCCAGGCTCACGTCGGCCGACAACCGGCTTATGCCGCGCGCGGCCGCGACGTTGTGCAGGTGCCGCATCAGCGCGCCGCCGACGCCGCGTCCTGACGCATCGCCGGCGACGAAGAAGTGGCCGACATGGCCAGTGGCCTGCAGGTCGGCATAGCCCACGACACGGCCTTCGATCAGCGCCACGAAAGGGCGCATCGCATTCAGCTTGTCGGCCCACGCCTGTTGGTCGTAGGCGGCAGGCGCCCAGGCGTCGAGCTGCTCGGGCGTATAGACCCCGCGGGCCAGGGTATGGACGGACGAGGCGAACACGCGCCGCAGTTCCGCCGCTTCGCCGGGAATATAGTCGCGGATGTGCATGGTGGTCGGGCGTGGTGGTCGGCGGGTGGAACGATCTGGGCGGGTCGGCGGGCCGTCCATGCGCCCCGGGCGCTGGCAACCTAACGGACCGATACGATCCTGTCGGCCAGCCACAGCGGCTGCCCACGAAATCCATCGCGTGCCCGAGCAGGAACAACGCGATGATCGCCGGGTACGGACTTTCGAGCACCTGCTGGTGCCAGCGGAACTTCGCGTACAGCGCGAAGCCGACCAGCGTCGCGAAGATCAGCGCCATCACGGTGAGAATGCCCGGCAGTCCGCCCACCACGTACAGCCCCAGCCGCGCCAGGCCTGGCGTCGCGGAGGCCAAAGCGGCGGCGACCATGAAGGCGACATGGTGATGCAGCCTGCGGCGCTTGAGGATCGCGAACAGGTAGAACGCGGTGAACAGCGTGATCCCGGTGAACGACTGCGAGCAGCGACAGCACCGTGTCGCGCGGGAACCTGAGCACGGCATGCGCATAGAAGTGCTTCATCACCTGCAACGCGGTGAACAGGAACAGTGCCACCAGCACCGGCGAGATCCGGCCCAGCAGGCGGTGCAGGTCGAGGCGGTCGGCGCGGACCAGGAATGGCTGGACGGACAACAGCACGAACCACGCCACCGCGAAACACGCATGCCAGTGGATCACCGCCGGCACGTCGGCGAATCCGGGGGCCTGGCTGAAGTATCCGAAGAATGGCGTGCCCGGTACCGCCGGCGTGAAGCCGGCCAGCACCAGCGCCAGCAGCAGCAGGAAGAAGAATCCAAGATTGCGGTAGGGGCGCATCGTCAACGTAGCCCCGTGTCGGAATCGACGGACTCTGCGAGGCGGGCACGTACCGCCGGCTGGATCGCGTGTGCCGGTTGGCGTGACTTGCGTGCAGGAACCATCCGGGCACATGCCTTAACGAAAAGGACAGCGCCCGGCTGACACGAACGCCTGCGGTCCCCGCCAACCCGGCGAGAGGCGGGGAACGACGCGCCGATGCCGCTGCGTGCGACGCTGGCCGAACAGTTCTATCGCATCCGCCGAGGGCCGGGACCTCGAGCCGCTGCAGGCCTGGGCGCGCGAACTGGCCCGGCGCCAGGCCCAGAACAAGGCCGCCGTGGCCCTCGCCAACCCGCTTGCCCGGCGGCTCCGGGCGCTCGATCACGCGGTGCCCCTTCGATCCCAACACAGCAGCCACGAGCGCGCTTAACCGCCTGAACGCTTCAACGTCAGCAGTGCAGCTCGATCTCGATCATGACGAGGGCTCGGTCCCGGGTTGCGCGAGCCCGATGACAATCCCGGCGCAGGACGCCCCTCGAACGACAGGCCGCAGCCTGCGGATCTCATGATGGCGCGCGCGCGGCACTCACACCGAGGCCGAATACACGAATGCAGCCGATCCGCTTCGAATGATCAACGACCGATCGGGTGCTGCTCCTGCGAGAAGAACCCATACATGCGTTGTCGGACCCCGCCCGCTAGTTGGCGACAGGGTCCCTCTGCGACCATATCACCGAGATGATTCTCCAACCGTCGTCGGTGCGAACCAGGTGCCACATCTCGCGGCCCCAGTGTTGCTCCTCTCCATCGAGCAACATGGAGTAGTCAAAGTTCACGGAAGCGATTTCGCCGTCCGTGTCTATGATGGCGTCCCGGAACGCCACTTCGATCCGCTCTGAACCAGCTTCGACGGTCCTGTCGATCATCGTCAGGTAGTTGTTGTCCGGCCACCAGACCACCCGACGCGCTTCGGGTACGAACTCCTTGAGCCGAGCAACCCGAGCATCGTCGTCTACCATCTGCCAAGTCACATGTTCAGGGTCATCGGAGTAGAAAAGCCCGACGAAGGTTGCCTTGTCCTTGTTGAGGATCGACAAGCGGAATGCTTCCACAACTTCGCGAACGGCCGCCACGTCCTGGGGGTCGTTATGAGCACTTGGTGCGGCTTTCAGGCCGGCTGACAGCGAGAGCAGAGCGACGAGGGCGAGCATCTTCAGAGTTACCATGTGAATTCTCCTGTGGCGTGACACCCGGGTTGAGCCGTAAAGAAGCCGTTTCGGCCTGAACGCATCGTTGGGCCTTATCTCACCAGCCATCCCGCATCAGGGACAGGCCAAGTGAGGACCGAACGC
Organism: Luteimonas saliphila; assembly: GCF_016774335.1. GTDB lineage: Bacteria > Pseudomonadota > Gammaproteobacteria > Xanthomonadales > Xanthomonadaceae > Luteimonas > Luteimonas saliphila. The sequence goes on from NZ_JAETWA010000046.1 coordinate 331,500, forward strand.
CCACGCCGAACACCTTCCCGCTCTCCCCACACCAGTCCTCCCGACCGGGTCCACAGCGTGCCGGGTGAGTCTACGATCGCCCGGAACAGACAATGATCGGACCAGCCGGTAGCGCGATGCGGCCGAGCACTTCGACAACAAGTTCAAGCGAGGTGAGTCCATGAGGCTTGACCTCCAAGCTCACGAGCTCAGTGCGATGGAGCTTTGCCGCGGTGCGTACGTAGGAATGATGGGTTAGATACCAGGCGTAGACTTGCGCTCTTCAAGCAACCTGAGTATGGACTGCGGAACTGGTCGACACCCACACGCCTTCGCATGTGCAAGATGCCATTCAATCCGCTGCTGGGCAGTCGGATTCTTCGGCATGCGGTTGTGTTCGTGCCAAAGTTTATTTGTTCTCGTCATAGGCCTCCAGAGCTACAGGAAGTGCACCAATGACGACTGCGCCTGCGGCAGGTAGGCCGATCAGAACGGCGCTCAAGATCTCCTGCCTCGACGCGCCGTGCGACTTCGCGGAAAGTACATGAAACGGAATGCCCGAGGCATTGCCGGTGGCAGCGAGTACCGCAACATAGGCCAATTCCTCGGTCTTCCTGTCCAAGGCACTGGCAGCGTCGAGTGACTTCGCAACCTGCATCCAAGCCTCGGCATGAGCAGGGGCCTCCTGCATGAACATAGAAAATGCTTTTGAAACACTCATGGAAAACTCCCTTGGCGCATAACGCTTGGATAAGCCGAACCGCGAAGCGTTGTGGACTTGAACGAGCTTTCAGGCTGTACTGTCATCGCCAACGCATCGACCCCAGTACAAGTGATCCAGCCTGCTGGTTCCAGCTTCAGGTGGACGAATTCGCAATTCCTTCACTTGAGGTGTCGATTCACCACGCACGGTCCAGCAATCTCCTATCAGGACTCCGGGTCGAACATGATCTCGCGAACCTCCTGCGCGCAGCGACATCCAGCGGCGATTCTGGCAGCCCAAGCGAGTGCCTCCTCGTGCGAAGACACCTCGATGATCGAAAACCCGCCGATAACCGCCTTCTGCTCGGGTACCGGTCCGATTGTGATGGTCCCGTCGGTCGCGACAACGGTCGATTGCTGGCGCCGGACACCACCGCCGAAGATCCAGACCCCTGCGGCCTTCGCCTCCCGAACCACCTCATGTGATACCTCGCCCACCAACGGCCAATCTTCTTCAGGAATGTGGTCCATGGAGCCGTCATCAAACGAAATCAAATATCGAGGCACCGTATCGCTCCCTTTTTTGTGGCCTAACGCCTGGGTTGAGTCGACCCGTGAATCGGGCTGCGCTTGAATGACTGTTAGACGGCATGCCGGGTAACCCTGACATGCTTACCGACGGTTCCCGTCGACCAGTATGCCTCCAACTCCGGGAATAGCCGGGTCGGTTGCGCCACCACCTCGGGTGCTGGGCGAAGAGCAGCGCCCAGGAACAGGCGAGCCAAGAGAGGTCTGTCCTGACGAAACCAGCTGGCCTCGGAAGCGCCCGGACGCGGTTGCAAGCGGCCACCCCGAGGCGTCCAGCCGGCAAGCACTTGATCCGGCGGAACGTCCTTGCCAGAAAGATGCAGACCGGATGCGGGACAAATGCCGAAGTTGACGACGAAGCGTGGCCGGTCGTACTTGTCCCATTGCACGTCGAACACATGCAAAGACCCCGCCACGATGCGTCGGAACGTGGTGAATGTTGGCTCGTCCCGCCGATCGATCAAAAACCCGTGAGACTCCGCAAACGGGAAGAAGGCCCGCTTCAGCTCGTTCCGGAGTTCGGAGGTCCTTCCCATGCTGCCTAACGCCTGAGTCTACCCGCGCCGCGTAGTGGAGCTAAGCATACGTCCAGCTGTACATGCCATGTGTTTGTGTAGCGAAGCGGCGTTGGATTCGAAGGAAATATTGGGCGGCATGCGACGCCGCCTCCAGGACTTCTAGTTTCATGCTGGCCGGCGCATTGAGCCATCGGGTTCCTGGTCCGAGCAGCAAGCGGGTGCCTTGGGCTGCCGCCATAGATTGAACCTGCTGGAACCAACGGCCATAACTCCATTCCCGAGGAGGCGGCGTGCTCGACGAGTTCCTATCCGGATCCCAAGCAATCCCCATTGCCTCACGATACGCGAATGGGAAACTTTGCGCGGCCGGTGCAATGTGCAAGCGGCCGTGCCCATCGATCTGAACCGCGGCAACGAGATCGCTTTTCATACGGGCTAACGCCTGAGTTGAGCCGGCCCGCACGCGGACTCGGCTCGAATGACTTGTTAGGCGGCATTGTGCGCCAACACATGCTGCCGGAACAGCAAGAATGCCAAGCGACGGTTGCAAGAGCCGCAATACAGGTCCTGACTAATGCCAAGGTTGTCGAGTTTGCAGATCAGGCGGAGTGGGTAGTCAGGATGCGGGCCTTGCGGCATGCCCCAGTACTCTGGGAAGTACGATCCAAAGTCTGCGTCGCAAAAGTCGCACAGCACGATCTCGTGCCCCCAGATCTCGAACACGTGATACTCGTGTTGTCCTTGCGCGAGGTGCTCGAGCTCTGTGGGCAAATGGCCGCAGTCAAAGCACGGAGCGACGTTGATGCGTTGCAGTTCTGTCGAGCAAAGGGGACAGTCGGTCATGCCGCCTGATGCCTGAACTGAGCCGACCCGCGAAGCAACTTCGGCTTGAATGAATTGTTAGGCGCCACTAGCAGCCACATGCGCCTACTCCGGAATAGCTTTGCGTGCCTTGCGGCTTAGAGATGAGCACCCGGGCACGTACATCAAAGTACTCACACCGCTCCCCCTGTACGAGCTTAGGGCACGTGTTGAGTCCGGGAGAGTAGCGAATCTCGATGCTGCCGTCGTTATAGCGATAGGTTTCAGTCCAATACTCGCCTGCACCGGGGCTAAAGATGTTTGTCCGAGCCCGTGCTGAAGTGGCGGTGACGGCACCCTGGCCGAAGTCAAACTGCAGCGGTGAGCCATCCGCCAGCTCGTGGAAGAAATGCGCGCCTCCGCCCGGGCAGTTGTTCCCGGACACGATAATGCTGCACCCACATGAACTAGCGGGGATGCAAGACAATGGGGGGCTCCTTGGCTCCGAGGCCACTGAGCATGCCGAAATAGTCGTTGCTGCAAGAAGGAGGGTAGGACGTTTCATAATCTTCTCGTGGCGCCTGACGCCGAATTGAGCCGCGCCCCGAAGCGGCGTCGGCTTGGACGAAATGTCAAGGCGCACCTGCATTCTCGATGAGCCCAAGCTCCATGAGGAAACCCATAGTCGCCTGACTAGCGTCTTTGCTCACGGCTCGATCAATAGAACTGTAGTCAGGCACTTCTCGGTTGGCGAGGTTGCGCGTGAACAAGTGGCCGACCTCAGGATAGATCTTGAGCTGGCACACATTTCCCTGCTTGTGCATGCGCTCACAGAAAGTGCGGGCGTCGGATGCAAGGGTAATGTTGTCTTCTGCGCCCTGGAGCAGAAGCATGGGCGGAAGGCCAGCGCGGACATGAAGCGTGGGCGAAATGGCCGCCGCCTGAGCAGAGCCACCCGTGAGCTTTTGGAACCATTGCGAAGACTCAACTGATACGGCTGGGGACCGTAAGATCAAAGCATTCGGAACGGAAGAGTGCGAGCCTGCCGAGTCTTCGCTGAAGACTGTGGTCGATGCCGCAAGGTGGGCGCCCGCAGAGGTGCCGAGGGCTACCACTTTCTCAGGATCAATCGCGAAGCGAGCAGCATTTCGACGTACCCAACGTATGGCATTCCGCGCGTCTGCGACTGCATCGAACGGCGTAACCCCGTCTCGTGAAAGCCGATACTCGACCGAGACCGCTACGAAACCCAGGGTAGCGTACTGCTTTGCAATTGCATCCATCCAGCTTGCTTCACCCTCGCTCCAACCGCCACCGTGGAACAACACCACCGCCGGCCGGCCGCTCTGCGTCGACCCCTCAGGCGCCAGCATGCGAGCACCTATTCCTACCCCGTTGCTTTCGAAGCGCTCAGTGCGTAGAGCGTTATCTTCGGCTGCGCGTCCACCACCTGACAGACTGAACAGTAAGGCGATGAGGGAGGTACGAAACATTCTCATGAGCGTCCTTAAAGTGGGTGTGCGTCCTAACGCCTGAGTAAAGCCGACCCGCGAAGCGGGTTCGGCTTGAACGAACTGTTAGGCCTCGTAGCCCCAAGGCGACGAGGCCCGAACATGACTAGCTCCACCGCTATGCAGAACAGCAAGTAGCTCGTCTACAGCGCCTATGGGAGCAGAACCAAAATCAACAGAGAACATGATGCCATCACCTTGTGGCTCCGGCGCTGTCACATGATGGATGACACCAAGTAAGCCGTGCTCGTTGACGGGCCGCGCCTCATCAAGATCGAGCCATTTGGAGCACCACTCCTGCAACTGAGCGGTGTCATCCGGGAGATCGTCTACCAAGAACTCCACGCCGTTCCAATGGATGGGGTGCAGTTGCACGACCAGACCAGAAGGCAAGGAAAACTCTCTGGAGCCAGTGTCCACAACTGGCTCCAGATCGACGTCAGTCATGTTGGACGGGTTAGTTGCACCAGAAGCCATATCCGCGCGATAGAGGCGGAAGACCCGCGGCTGGCCATTGCCGCCAAGCTCAAACATGACCTCGGGGGCGCTTGGTCGGTACTGCTCCTTGTATGAGACCAAAGCATGAAGGTAATGGTGATGCTACCTATCTCTCGCATCCGCAAAGACTGATTGAACTGTCATACGAGGCCTAACGCCTGAATAAAGCCGCGCCGGAAAGCGGCGTCGGTTTGAATGAATTGTTAGCCGTCATGCTGCAGGCCATGTACCAACTCGTGCCAGCGTTGCACGCTGATGCCGTGTTGCTGATCAAGTGAAAGCGGGTGGTCAGAAGGCTCCACGGTGAACAACGGTACAAGTCCAAGTGCTCGGGACTGTACAGAAAGTTTGAGGTTGATAGTGTCGGGGTAGGTTGGGATTGAGCTAGATAGCCAGCCAAAGTAAGGCGGGTCGCCAGCCCTCGACTGGTCCATCCAACGGTCTGACAAGTGCAGAAAGCTCTTCTCGCTAAGCGATGACCATACAGAGAAAGAGAGAGACCCCGGTTGGTCATGGATTGGTATCTCAATGTGGCCGCGGATGAAGAACGCCTTCTCATCTACGACGCACTGATCCCGCGTGAGATCGACACGTAACGAGAACTCACTCTCTGGCACGAGAGTGCGCCAAGGCGCCTCGGAGCCAAAGCAGAGTGGCTGGTTAGCGAGTTTCTCTCCGCAGGTCGAGCATTTCCAGTTCATGCTTACTAAATAGCCGGGTGGCGGCCGATACCTGAGTTAAGCCGACCCGCGAAGCGGGGTCGGCTTGAATGAACTGTCAGGGTGCGTCCTTGGGCAATGGGTCGCCGACAAGGTTTGCACGCAGCCCTTGATACTGCGGGTGGATGCTAAAAGGGCCGTAGCACAGCAAGCGGAGGATCTCCGCTGGTCTGCGATACCAACTGGCCCAGGCGAGCGGCGTATCACCGTTCGTGTCTTGGACTTCTGGCCGGGCGCCAGCATTGAGTAGAATCTGGACTGTATCAGCTGCTCCAAACGCTGCGGCCCGATGCAAAGGTGTTTCTCCTTTGGTGCGACAATCCCGCATAAAAGCACCGGTCTCAGCGCCGGGAACAGTAGTAGCGTTTGGATCAGCACCAGCGGAAAGTAGCACTCTCACTACAGGGTCATAGCGAACTCGGTCCTCCGAGCAAAGCGCGGAGTGCAATGGCGTTTCGCCCGTGGTAGGCAGTGCCGGGCTTGCTGGCGCGGAATTCTCAAGCAGAAATTGACAAAGTTGCCAGTAACCATGAAAGGCTGCAGCGTTGAGGCCGAGATCAGGACCGAACTGGCGCAGGTTTTCGCCTTGTGTGAGGAGGTAGCGCAGTGCGCTCACGTCGCCATAGTAGGCACACCACTGAATAAGGGAGACGCCACCAGAATCGGTGGCCGAAGCGCTGCCACCTGCAGCGACGAAGTCAAGGACGAGGTCTGTCCTACCCGTAGCAATGCGATCTAGGAGAGCTCGTGTCATGGCATCAGCACCCAAACGCGTGAGTTAAGACGGCTCGCGAAGCGGGTTCGGCTTGAATGAATTGTTAGGCCGCTGCTGCATTGGCCTGTACGCGACTAGAGCTGCCACAGCCCATGATCATTGCCGCCTTGGAGGTAGATAGCGAAGGTCCCGTGGCCGGGTATCTCCATGGGCGGAACGGCGACCTGTCCGCCTGCCTCAACTACAGCGGCAACAGCCGCTTCGATGTCTTCTACTAGCCAGTAGGGACGCACTACCGGATCCTCTGTTTCGCGCAAGGGCGCGCGTACACCCACAAGTCCGCCGCCCGCCAACGCCGCGGTACGGGCGTTGCCGAGCCCGGCGTCAGGCTCGCCGAACTTCACGCCGCCCATTGCGGCATATGCGGCACATACCGCGTCTACGTCCTTGGTCACTATCTCGAGATACTGGATCTGCATGGCTCCTACCTCGGGTTGATGACGAACATCATGCTGCGGCCTAACACCTGAGTTAAACCGCGCCGCGAAGCGGCGTCGGCTTGAATGATGAAATGGACTCCTCCCGCGTCGCCACTCGGCCTCGTGGGCCACACTGAACTTTGCGGGTTTCAGTCAACGGGAGCACGAGAGGAGTCCACGCCGTGCATGCTACGACTGTCGCGATCGATTTGGCAAAAGAGGTGTTCGAGTTGGCCTTCGCCGATACGGCCGGCCGGATCCTGGAGCGCAAGCGACTGACGCGTCGTGCGTTTTCTCGGGTCATGGACAACCGCCTGCCATTGACCGTGGTGATGGAGGCCGGCGGCAGCGCGCACTACTGGGGGCGCCGCTTTCAGGCACAGGGACACGTGGTGCGGCTGCTACCGGCCCGTGACGTGCGGCCGTAAGTGCGCCGCAACAAGACCGATCGCGCCGATGCCGCAGGCCTGGTCGAGGCGGCGCGCTGCGCGCAGATCGCCCATGTGCCGGTCAAGACCCCGCGCCAGCAAGGGCTGCAGGCCCTGCACCGTGTCCGCGAGCAGCTCAAGGCGCACCGCACCGCGGCCATCAACCTGGTGCGCGGCCTGCTGCGCGAGTACGGCGTGGCGATTCCCGAGGGTGCCGCCAAGGTGCCCGCCGCCGTGCGTGCGGCGCTGGAGGATGCGGACAACGACGTGCCGATGCCGCTGCGCGCGACGCTGGCCGAACAGCTCGATCGCATCGCCACGCTTCAGGCCGACATGGCTGCGATCGAGAAGCGGTTGGCCACGGAAGCCGCACAGGATGTCGCGGTCCAGCGCTACATGACCGTGCCTGGCGTTGGCCTGCTTGCCGCGACGGCCCTGCGTGCCGGTGCAGGCGACCTGTCGCGCTTCGGCAGTGGCCGGCACCTGGCGGCGTGGATCGGCCTGGTGGCACGAGAGCACTCATCAGGCCACCAGCGACGGCTGGGCCGGATCACCAAACGCGGCGACGCGTACCTGCGCACGCTGCTGATCCATGGTGGTCGCGCCGTGTTGCGCGCGGCGCTCATGCGACAGCGCGCCGGCCGCGACCTTGATCCGCTGCAGGCCTGGGCACTCGAACTTGCCCGGCGTCACGGCCACAACAAGGCCGCCGTGGCGCTCGCCAACAAGCTTGCCCGCCGGCTCTGGGCGCTCGATCACTACGGGGCCGCCTTCGATCCCCGCCACACCAGCCACAAGCCCGCGTAACACCATCAGCACTTCAACGCCAGGAGTGCAACTCGATCTCGATCATGACGAAGGGTTCGGTCCCCGAGTTGGGCAAGGCCGATAACAATTCCGGCGCACGACGCGGCTTGAACGATAGACCCCAGCCCGCGGATCTCATGATGGCCCGAGCGCGCCGCGCTCACCCCAAGGCCGAATACACGAATGCAACCGTTCCGCTTCCGATGATCAGTGACCGATCACTCTGCTGTTGCAGGAGGAGTCCATACATGAATTGTTAGGCGCGCCCCGTCCAGAGGCGCACCAGCCAAGCGAAAGCATACTGCAGAGCCATTGGCAGTAGGCCGAAGAGCACGATGCAGCCGACGATAGAAATAACGAACGCGACCGCGGCATGCCCAGCGTAAGTTGTCCACGGCACAGGCCCATAGCCGCCCGCAATTGCCCGGCCCTGCTCTGAGTAGAAGCCGACACTAGCAATGGCAAACAGGACGCCAAAGAAGGCTCCGACAGCGCCAGTGCTGATGATGGTTTGCTTAAGCTGCCGCTGCTGCCACATAGCGCCTAACACCTGAGTTAAGCCGACCCGCGAAGCGGGTTCGGCCTGAATGAACTGTTAGGCCGCACTTCCGACGTACCGCTCTGCATGTTGCTGAGATTGATCGCCGAGTTCGTCCCACTCCGCCTTTGAATCAACCCAGATATGGGCTCGGACACTGAGACCAATCCCGGTCCCGGGCAGAAGCCCTGCTGGTATGAATATGCGCTCGCCATCATTCTTGCCAGGAAGCCGCGAACCGCAGGTCTTGCAGAACCACGTCTCCCACTGCGAATCGGGTTTAGACCACTTGACGATATGCTCTTCGCCTTGCAGCCATCTAAATTGCTCATCCTGAACTAGAACGACAGCGATTCCATTCGCGCCAGTTGCCCGCCGGCAGATCGAACAGTGGCATATGAACACTCCGTCCGCGGCTCCTTCGAACTCGAATCTAACGGAGCCGCAATTGCAGTGACCGTTGATCACCTGTTACCTCCGAGACATTGAAGCGCCGGCTGTGGTGTGCTGTGCGGCCTAACGCCTGAATTAAGCCGAGCCGCGAAGCGGCTTCGGCTTGAATGAACTGTTAGGGCGCGCGCCGAGTATGGAGCTGCACCGCACACGAACGAGTGGTTCGACATTCATGTCAAAGATTTGGGTGAGCTGATTGCCGTCTGGTGAAAGCATGAACGTTGACGCTTTGAGCCAAGTCTCACCTTCAATTGTAAGCTCAGCGACTAGTGCCAGCTCTTTCGTTCCCCGTACAACAACGACTTGCAATGGACCGGAGCTCTCGTGATACGAAATATGCCTCTTTCCGATGTGCAGAGCTGTGTCATCCGCTTCTGTTCCACAATCTGTCAAGCTGGTGCCCCAGTCACCCAAGAACTGTTCTGGGACGATATGAGTAGAGTTGCCTGCAGAGAGTGGGACGGATAGGAAGGACATAGCAATTGCTGCGAAATATTGAGATTTCATGATCTTTCCATAGCGCCTTAACGCCTGAATTAAGCCGCGCCGCGAAGCGGCGTCGGCTTGAATGAATTGTTAGATGATCTGCCACCAGCGTGTCTTGCACCTAACTTTCTCAATCCTAGTCGGTGAGGATATGGCAAACGTTCCTTGACTTGTGGTTACCAGCACCTTGTCATCTGTTGTTACCCAAGAGGTTCTGACTCCAGCGGGTAGTTTGAATATCTCATTGACCTCGGGTGCTCCGTCGCTTGAAAACGTAACCAAGAGAACAGAGCCAAAGTCATAAGATAGATGGAAGTAGCCGGTTGTAGCCAAGACGCCGTAGTTCATCAAGAACAGATCTTCGATATTAGCGTGATACAAGATCTTTGGCTGCTCGGCGGGGTAGTTCTCGCTGGCAAGCGCCAGCTCTCCGCCAAACTCGCCACGATCCGAACCAAGTAGACGACCGTGTGGTGTCCAAAGCGCAACTGTTGCGTGCACGACCTCAGTCCGCGATGTGTGTCCAGGCGGAGCGTCATACGTAACTTCGTAAGGGAACATGCCCATGCCGCCGACTTCAGGGCTTGCCATGTGCTTAATCTCATCCCGACCCAATCGCTCTTCGTAGCTCATTTGAGCGCAAGATACGAGACGTGGTTTTGGCTCTGGTCGCTCGTATGAGGTCAAGACAACCGCGGTGCCGAGGAGTAGAGAAATCGTCCCAGCAATCATCAAGATACGCCTCGGATGGATCATGATCACCTAACACCTGAATTAAGCCGCGCCGCGAAGCGGCGTCGGCTTGAATGAATTGTTAAGCCACGGACCTAGCCAAAAAAGCATGCGTGCTTATCCTCTGCAACGAGAGCCAAAAATTGCTCGATTGACCTGACTCTCGGTGCGTCAGGATAGCTATGCCATCTGAGGTCTGCGCGTTGCCAGTAGACTTTCCAGGAATCTTGCGCTTTGACGTAAGTCGCTTTTGCAGCCGGATGCTTCATTGTTTCGCCCGGCGCACCCCGCCAGCGGGGACGAACCTCAAAGATCTCGACGCTTTGGCCGGAGATGCGGAATGCGAGGTCTAACTTTGGCCGGATATGTGGTGATGGCCTGTGTTTCTGGATGAAGGAACCGACGACCTTCTCCAGCCTTTTTGTCTCAAATTCGCTGAGAGCCATATGCGGGGCCTAACGCCTGAATTAAGCCGACCCGCGAAGCGGGGTCGGCTTGAATGAATTGTTAGGCAGCAGCTTATCCAAGGTATATGAGTACCCTCCGTCCGGACCTTCCCATGCTGCTTCGATTTTGTTTTGCGAGATGACCTTGCCGATGCTTCGGACGATAGATCCTTTTTCACCAAACCAAGTTGTCAGTCGCTGGCGCTTCAACTCCCAGGTGTACGTGAATCGCGAACCATCGACGCCGTACAGCTGTGAGCGAAGGGTGTTTGTCTTTTCGTTCCATCCGATGAACTCGACGCCTTTGGGGCTTTCTTCCTTGGCATGGAGGTCAAATCGGTGGATCAGAAAGAAGCCGCCTTCCAACCAGTCGAATTCAACAAAGCCGTCGATCGTGTCGCCATGCATGCGCCACTTCCCAATCAGCAACGTCCCAAGATTTACCAGATTCTTATGCGGTGACTTCGGAAGCTTTCCTACAAGATCGTTGTTGTCGTACTGCATGTCTGGTCCTGGTTGTTCGCGCGGGATGTCGGTCGCAGCGATGTCGGCATGACGGTTTTGGTGCGGCCTAACGCCTGAGTTAAGCCGCGCCGCGAAGCGGCGTCGGCTTGAATGAATTGTTAGGCGGCACCCGACTTGCTGCCACCAGCGATATGCTAGATGACACCGACGACAAGACCGACAACCCCTATGCCGAATGCTACAGCAGCCGACGAGGGATCTTTGCCGCTGAGTAAGTAGATGCAGAAACCAGCTGCGACGCCAACGCCAAGTGGAACAGCAAATCTTGGAGCAAGTAGGAGGTCCAAGAAGTCGGTCACGTCTAAAGCCACCAGAAACCCTCCTGCCGCCTAACGCTTGAATTAAGCCGCGCCGCGAAGCGGCGTCGGCTTGAATGAATTGTTAGGCGGCACCTGCGACGTTCTCAGTGCAGGAAAGCTCAATCTAGGAATTTCCACGTGTCCGCCCCGTCGAAGTGCCTCACCATCACATACTGCAGTAGATCGGGCTCGAAGTTCCGCAAGTTCACGCCATGGCGAGCGCCGGTCTCAGGTTTAATCGGCTCCCAGTGGGTGGTGATTCCGCAGGTCTTGCAGCGGAAATTCCTGAGTGTGCGGTCGCCCCACACGTAGCTTTCTGTATTTTCGGGATGCCCTTGGATGGAGACCGCGCCAAGTTCATAGTACGCCCAGATGCCGCCAGTACGCCGGCACAGGGAACAGTTGCAACTCGTCGCCGTTTCCGGCGCGGCTGGCAGCGTAATGCGCACCGAGCCACAGTGGCAAGAACCTCCCAGCGATAGTGAAGGTTTCTTTTTCATGAGATGCGCCATTCTTCCTGTGCCGCCTAACGCCTGAATTAAGCCGAGCCGCGAAGCGGCTTCGGCTTGAATGAATTGTTAGCCCCCAACCTCATCTGGCCAGATCGGCTCAAAGTCAATCTCATACTTGACCCGAAGTGGAGGAACAGCGACCTGATGCGATTTGCCTACATCAATGAAGTCGGGTTGAGAGCGGTGAGTGCCTGTGTAAGCCATGATGGAGACCAGAGAAAGACGACCTTTACACTTGTCACCGCTAAAGAATGAGTAGCCCGAGAACGTGTCAAACCTAACGGGGATTGAGTAGTTGCCCAGTCCGTCTGTGAGTGTCATGGCGGGTCCGTTTGGAACGGAGTTCTCTATCCACGAGACACCAACAAGGGCATTGGGCAAGGGGACTCCGTTTGCGTCCTCCACCGAGCCGGAGAATACGTAGAACTTTGCGCCACACTTGGCCGTCGCGCCAGGACTTAAGAGCAGAAGAAAGAGAAGTGCTAGGGATGTTCGCATTGGGGGCTAACGCCT
>NZ_JAETWA010000047.1 GCF_016774335.1 Luteimonas saliphila
TGGCCTGCAGTCCATCGGCCGTGGCCGCCGCACCGCTGGCGGTGCTGAACGCGCCGTTGGCCTGCGCGCCCGCGCCGAACGCGCTCGCCCCCACCGCCGAGGCGGTCGTGGTCTGGTCCAGCAGCACCTCGCCCGTGGTCGGGTCCTCGTAGTACAGGCTCCCGCCCACCGCCGTCGCACCGTCCGCCGTCGCCGTCGCGTTGAACCCCGACGCCGTCGCGTTCTGGCCTTCGGCGTACGCGCCGCTGCCGTAGGCCGACGCACCGTCGCCATACGCGTTCGCCGCCTCGCCCGACGCCGTCGCATACGCCCCTTCGGCATACGCACCCACGTCGTCGCTCTGGTCGTCGTCGTTGCCCGTGGCCTGGAAGTAGCGGTTGTCCGCCGTCGCCTCCTCCAGCTGGTCCAGGTTCACCGCATCGGTGCCTTCCGTCCCCGCCGCCACGTTCGTGATCTGCCGCTCTTCGCCGACATCGCCCACGGACACCGTGTTGTCGCGATCGGCGTAGGAACCCTGTCCCAGCGCCACGCTGCCTTCGCCGACGGCCGCGCTGTCCGATCCCAGCGCCAGGCTGTTGTCGCCCTCGGCGGCGCTGAAGTTGCCGACCGCGGTGCTGTTGAAGCCGCCGGCGTAGGCCGCCCCACCCACCGCGGTCGAGTAATCGCCCGACGCCTCGGTCGGGATCAGTCCCCAGAACGCGCCACCGACCGCAACCGCGTTGTCGCCGCTGGCAATCGCATATTCGCCTACCGCCACCGAATCGAAGTTGCCGGCGAAGGCCCCGAAGCCCACCGCCGTGGCGCCATCGAACGTGGCCTCGGCGCCATAACCGAAGGCGCTCGCGCCGAAGCCGCTGGCCACGCTGTAGCCGCCGTACGCGGCCGAGGCGTCGCCCGACGCATCGCTGCGGAAGCCAGCCGCCGTCGCCTGCAGGCCGGAGGCGGAGGCCTCGCTGCCCACCGCAGTCGCGTAGGCGTCGGTCGCCTGCGCGCCGGCACCCAGCGCGGTCGCGCCGTCGCCATCGGCGACCGCGCCCGCGCCCGCCGCGACCGCGCCATCGCCGTTGATGCTGGCGTCGTCGCTGCCGTCGTCGGCGCCGTCCGCCTTGAAGTAGCGGTCGGTGTGCTCGGCCATCTCGGCTACGGCTTCCACCGCGCCCGCCACTTCGTCGACCTGGCCGACCGTCGCCGCGTCGCTGTCCGCGACGCCGTCGCTGACGTTGGTGATCCTGCGCGTGGCCGGTCCGACCGTGCCGGCGCCGCCGCCGTTGCCGACCGAGAACACGCCGGCCTCGGTGGCGCGCGCGCCGTAGCCCAGCGCCACGCTGCCGCTGGCGGCCGGGGCGACGTAGGCGTTGAAGCCCATCGCCACCGCGCCTTCCGAATGCGCCTGCGCCGCCTGGCCGACCGCGGTGCTGCGCAGCCCCATCGCCTGTGACGAACTCCCCAGCGCGGTCGAGGCCGAACCGTTGGCGAGCGCGTTCGATCCCACCGCGGTGGTGTTGGACTGCAGCGCGCGCGCATTGTTTCCGAGCGCCGTGCCATTGGCGTGGGTCGCCCTGGCCGCGTTGCCCACCGCGGTCGAGCCCGCCCCGCTGGCGTTGGCATCGTTGCCGCAGGCCGTCGAGCCGGTGCCCGAGGCGACTGCGCTGCCGCAGGCGTCCGCGAGCTTCGCCGGCGCAGCCTTGCCCTGGTCATGCGCCTTCGCCGAGTGCTGTCCCTTCCCCGTCGGCTTCCCGCCATGGACCTGACCCTGGGCGCCGGCGACGCCGGCGACGGCGATCACGCCGGTCGCGACGACCGCCTGCAGCATCCGCACCCCCTTCCCCTTGCCCTTCGCCGTGGCCAGCTCGGAGGCGACGGTCACCTGACCGGTGGACGGGTTCCAGATCTTGGAATAGATGCGGTTCATCGAGTTGGCCCTCTTGAGAGTGGGATTGATGCGGAAGACATCTGGAAAAATCAGGGCACGGCCGCGCGGGGCGTCCGATACGTGAAAGGCGGGAGGGAGTCAGGGGCGTGTCGCGGATCGCAGCGAGATCAGGCATCGAAGCCATCCATGTGCGGGCCGCCAGCGCTTCCTGAACGCTCCTCAAACTGCGGAAGGACTGTGACGATACTCACCGCGGCGGGCAATTTTCGTCAAGCGATTGGACGCCTCGCGTCACAAAATGACGCGTTCGAGCGAATTACTCCCCGTTTTCATCGACTTGCCGCCTGGTCCTGCCGCCGCTTGGGATGTTTCCGCTGAAACCAACTGAGCCTGCTGGAAAACCAGCCTGGACGATCAGGGGCGACGCCCGGCGCCCGACCGTAAAACCGGTCGGGATCGGGTCAGCTGTCCTGTTCGCGCCCGCAATCCCGTTTTGGCGGCGTTCCGCTGCACCGCAGCATCGGTCTCCGCGGCGCTGCCTGAAGGCCGCTTCCCCGGGGGCGCGTCCGGACACGTCGGCCAGCCCGCGCCGCTGCCCTGCCGGAACGGGCGAACAGCGGCGAACAGCGACTGGCAGGAGCGGACGGCGGGGCGCATGTCCGCGCCGAACCCGCACCGGCCCCGGCGACGCCTGCCGGCGCCTGCCCAGCCACGGGCCAGGACACCACGAGCGGGCCACCGGTCGGCGAAAACCGCAGGCTCCGCAGACGGCCTCGCGGGCGCTCGCTCGCGCGGTGTTGCCCAAGGCCCCGCTCAGGGATGCGCGTCGCCCGGACACGGGCGACGCCTGGCGGCTCTCAGCCGCGTTCGACCCGCACGCGCGCGTTGCGGAACATCCGCATCCAGGGCGAGGCATCCGGCCAGTCGGCCGGCGCCCAGCTGAAGTTGAGGCGGCGCAGGGTCCGCTCGGGATGCGGCATCAGGATGGTCGCGCGGCCATCGTCGCTGCACAGGCCGGCGATCGCGTCGGTCGAACCGTTGGGGTTGTCGGGATAGGTTTGCGCGGGCGTGCCGTCGCCCTCGACGTAGCGCAACGCCACCTTCGCCGCGGCGCGGTCGGCTTCGTCGTCGAACGCGGCGCGGCCTTCGCCATGGGCCACCACGACGGGGATGCGCGACCCGGCCATCCCGGCGAGGAACAGCGACGGCGAATCGAGCACCTCCAGCATGCCCAGGCGCCCTTCGAACTGCTCGCTGCGGTTGCGCAGGAAGCGCGGCCAGTGCGTCGCGCCGGGGATGATGTCGCGAAGCTGGGACAGCATCTGGCAGCCGTTGCACACGCCCAGCGAGAACGTGTCGCCGCGCGCGAAGAACGCCGAGAACTGCGCGCGCAGGGCGTCGTGTTCCAGGATCGAGGTCGCCCAGCCGCGACCCGCGCCGAGCACGTCGCCGTAGCTGAAGCCGCCGCAGGCGACCAGGCCGCTGAAGCCGTCGAGCCTCGCGCGCCCGGCGAGCAGGTCGCTCATGTGCACGTCGACCGCGGCGAAACCGGCGCGATCGAAGCCCACGGCCATCTCGACCTGGCTGTTGACGCCCTGCTCGCGCAGCACCGCGACCCGTGGCCGCGCGCCGGTCGCAACGAACGGCGCTCGTCCGTGCGCGCTCTGCGGACGCGATCCGCTCCCGAGCGACGCCGCGATGTCTTCCGCGGGATCGAACCTGAGCTCCGGCCGCAACCCCGGCGCATCGAAACGCCTGGCCGCAGCGCGTTCCTCATCGGCGCAGTCGGGGTGGTCGCGCAGCCGCTGCATCGCATGGGTCACCGACCACCAGGCGTCGAAGAGTTCCTCCCATCGCCATTCGGCCAGCGACCGCCCCCCGTCCAGCACCCGGATCCGGGGAGCGGTGATCGGCCGCGCGATGCGTTGCGCGCATTCGATCAGGCCGTGCCTGGCCACGAGGTCGGCGAACTCGGCACGGTCTTCCGTGGCGATCTGTACCACCGCGCCCAGTTCCTCGGAGAACAGCGTGCGCAGCACGTCCTCGGCGCGGTCGTCGCCCCAGCCGTCGAGGTCGATGTCGAGCCCGCGATGCGAGCAGAACGCCATCTCGCACAGCGCGGCGAAGGTGCCGCCATCGGAGCGGTCGTGGTAGGCGCGCAGCAGCCTCGCTTCGCGCGCATCGCGGACGAGTTCGAAGAAGCCGCGCAGGCGCGCAGGCTCGTCGAGATCCGGGCAGGCGCCACCGAACGCGTCGTAGCACTGCGCCAGGATGGACCCGCCCAGGCGCTGCTTTCCCGCGCCCAGGCCGATCAGCCACAGTTCGCTGTCGATGCCGTCCTCGAGCAGCGGCGTGAGCTGCGCGGTCACGTCGGCCACCGGCGCGAACGCGGTGACGATCAGCGAGACCGGGGAAACGCTCTTGTGCGTTTTCCCGGGAATGGGGAATGGGGAATGGGGAATGGCGGCCTGGGGATCGACGCCATCGCTTTGCCGATTCCCGATTCCCGATTCCCCATTCCCGGCTTCCACCCACTGCACCTGCATCGACAGCGAATCCTTGCCCACCGGAATGCTCAGGCCCAGTTCGGGGCACAGTTCCATGCCCACGGCGCGCACCGCATCGAACAGCTTAGCGTCCTCGCCGGGGTGGCCGGCCGCGGCCATCCAGTTCGCCGACAGCTTCACCCGCTCCAGCGCCTCGACCGGCGCCGCGCACAGGTTGGTGATCGCCTCGCCCACGGCCATGCGCGCCGCGGCCGCCGAATCGATCAGCGCCAGCGGCGTGCGTTCGCCGATCGCCATCGCCTCGCCGGCCACGCCGTCGAAGCCGGCCAGCGTCAGCGCGCAGTCGGCGACCGGCATCTGCCAGGGCCCGACCAGCTGGTCGCGCGCGGTCAGCCCGCCGACGGCGCGATCGCCGATGGTGATCAGGAACTGCTTGGCGGCCACGGTCGGATGCGCCAGCACGCGCAGCCCGGCCTCGTGCAGGTCGACGACGTTGGTGTTGAGGCCGCGCCAGCGCACCGGCGTCGCACGCGCGGTGTCGCGATGCATCTTCGGCGCCTTGCCGAACAGCACGTCCATCGGCAGGTCGATCGCGGGATCGGGCGGGGTGTGTCCTACCGATGCGCCATAGGCGACCACCAGGTGCTCGGCTTCGGTCGCCACGCCCACCGCCGCGAACGGGCAGCGCTCGCGTTCGCACAGCGCGGCGAATTCCTCGAGCCGGTCCTGCGGCACGCCGAGCACGTAGCGCTCCTGGGACTCGTTGCACCACAGCTGCATCGGCGAGAGCGAGGGATCGTCGCTGGGCACCTTGTCCAGGTCGATCACGCCGCCCACTCCGGAATCGTGCAGCAGCTCGGGAATCGCGTTGGACAAGCCGCCGGCGCCGACATCGTGGATCGAGGCGATCGGATTGCGATCGCCGAGCGCGACGCAGCGGTCGATCACTTCCTGGCAACGCCGCTCCATCTCCGGGTTCTCGCGCTGCACCGAGGCGAAATCCAGGTCTTCCGCGCTCTCGCCCGAGGCCACCGAACTCGCGGCGCCGCCGCCCAGGCCGATCAGCATCGCCGGCCCTCCGAGCACCACCACCGCATCGCCGGGCTGGAGAGAATGCTTGGCCACCATCGGCCGGTCCATCGCGCCGAGGCCGCCGGCGAGCATGATCGGCTTGTCGTAGGCGCGCGCCGGTTCGCCCGCGTGCTGCAGCTCGAAGCTGCGGAAGTAACCGAGCAGGTTCGGGCGCCCGAACTCGTTGTTGAACGCGGCGCCGCCGAGCGGGCCGTCGAGCATGATCTCCAGTGCCGGCGCCATCCGCGGATTGAGCGCGCGCGGCGCTTCCCAGGGCTGCGGCAGCGTCGGGATGCGCAGGTGCGAGACGCTGAAGCCGGTCAGGCCGGCCTTGGGCTTGCCGCCGCGCCCGGTGGCGCCCTCGTCGCGGATCTCGCCACCGGCGCCGGTGCTGGCGCCGGGGAACGGCGAGATCGCGGTCGGGTGGTTGTGGGTCTCGACCTTGATGCAGAACGCGCTGTCGGCGACCGGCTCGCTGCGGTATTCGCCGCCGGCGGGGCCGGGCCGGAAGCGGCGGGCGGGGTAGCCCTCCACCACCGCGGCGTTGTCGCTGTAGGCCGACAGCGTGTGCTGCGGCGTCTTCGCATGGGTGTGCCTGATCATGCGGAACAGCGAATGCGGCTGGTCCTCGCCGTCGACGGTCCACGAGGCATTGAAGATCTTGTGCCGGCAGTGCTCGGAGTTCGCCTGCGCGAACATCATCAGCTCCACGTCGGACGGATCGCGGCCGAGTCCGGCATAGCGCTCGCGCAGGTACCCGATCTCGTCCGCGGCCAGCGCCAGACCCAGGCGCGCGTTCGCGTCTTCCAGCTGCGCCAGCGGGATCCGCTCGAGCGCGCCGCGCGCGGGCACCGCGAACAGGCCCGCCGCCTCGTCGTGCGAGGACAGCAGCGACTGGGTCATGGGATCGTGCAGCCGCCTGGCCAATGCAGCCTGCAACGCCGGCTCGTCCGGCCATCCGGCGAGGTCGAGCCGGGTGCCACGTTCGACCCGGTGCACCGGCTGCCCGGCGCCGCGCACGATCTCTGTGGCCTTGCTCGCCCAGGGCGAGATCGTGCCCAGGCGCGGAGAGACGAAGCGCGACACCGTGCCGGGATGTTGCGGGGACGGCTCCCCGGACGCCTCCAGCATGCGCCGCAGCGTGTCGTCGTCCGGCGTGGCGCCGGGTTCCGGGTCGATCCAGTAGACGTGCCAGGCGCCGGCGATCCGGACCTCGGGCGCAACCGACTGCAGGCGGAGCTCAAGCCGTTCGCGACGGAACGGCGACAGGGCCGGGAGGCCCTCGAGGACGATCATGTCCGGAGAACGTTGGGAGCGGGCCGCCTATTGTAAGGGCGTTTGCCCTGGCCGGCCGGCGGAACGCCGTTTCGACGCACCGGCCGCGTGGGGCGCCCGCGGATCAGCCGCCGGCGGCCGCGTCCGCGTCGACCTGCTTGAGCGCCGACAAAAGGGCGTCGGGCGGCAGGTAGCCCGGCATCTGCACGCCGCTTTCGGTGACGATCATCGGGGTGCCGGTCAGGCCGACGCGCTGGCCGAGCTGGTACTGGCTGGCCACCGGGTTCTCGCACTTGCGCGACGGCACACGGCGGCCTTCCTTGGCGTCGGTGAGGGCCTTGCGCCGGTCCGGCGAGCACCACACCGACACCATCAGCTCGTAGTCGGGCGTGTCGAGTCCCATCCGCGGGAACGCCAGGTACTCGATCGCGATGCCGCGCTTGTTGTACTCGGCGATGTCCTGGTGCAGCTTGCGGCAGTAGCCGCATTCGACGTCGGTGAACACGCTGACCGTGTACTTCGGGTTGGCCGGTGCGAACACGATGCGGTCGCTGGCGGGCACCGCGGCCAGCAGCTTGCGCCGCACCTCCGCGACACCGGCCTGGGTGACGTCCTTCTTCGCCTCGATGTCGAACAGGCTGCCCTGCAGCAGGTACTTGCCATCGTCGCTGACGTAAAGCGCCTGCCCGCCGACGATCACTTCGCGGAACCCCTCCAGCGGCGCCGCGGCGATGCTGTCGATCCGGATGTCGGGATTGATCGACTCGATCGCCTTGCGCGCGCGGTCCTCCGGCGTGCCGGGCGCGGTTTCGATCCGGGCCGCGGCGGGGGCGTCGCCTGCTGGAATCGCATCCGGCTCTTCGGAGGCGGACGACGGCGACTGCGCGCAGGCCGACAGGCTCGCGGCGCAGAGGAGGGACAGCAGCAGGCTTCGCTTCGGGGACATTCGGCCGGGACACGTCGACAGCGGGACAGGCTCGCATTGTTGCACGCCGCGTCCCGGCGCCCTGCCATGGCAGGCGGCGGGGTCCGGAACCGTTCAAGTCCGTGCGCCCGCCTCAGACCGCGGGCACCGCCTGCGCGTGCACGCCGGCCACCGCGCGCCCGGACGGATCGGCCATTGCCGCGAAACTCGCGTCCCAGGCGATGGCCGTCGGCGACGAGCAGGCGATCGACTTGCCGCCCGGCACCGTCTGCGCGCAGGCGGTGCCGGGGTAGAACTGCTCGAACAGCATCCGGTAGTAGTACGCCTCCTTGGTCTGCGGCGGGTTGACCGGGAAGCGCCGGTCGGCGGCGGCCAGCTCGCGGTCGCTCACCTGCGCCTGCGCATGCGCCTTGAGGCCGTCGATCCAGCCGTAGCCGACGCCATCGCTGAACTGCTCCTTCTGCCGCCACAGGATCGGATCGGGCAGCTCGCCCTCGAATGCCTCGCGCAGCACGCCCTTCTCCATCCGCCGCGGACCGCTGTCGTCGCGGTCGATCATCTTGTACGCCGCGTCCATCCGCATCGCCACGTCGAGGAACTCGCGGTCCAGGAACGGAACGCGCGGCTCCACGCCCCAGGCCATCATCGACTTGTTGGCGCGCAGGCAGTCGTAGTTGGCGAGCGCGTCGAGCTTGCGTACCAGTTCCTCGTGGAATTCGCGCGCGTTGGGCGCCTTGTGGAAGTACAGGTAGCCGCCGAAGATCTCGTCGCTGCCCTCGCCCGAGAGCACCATCTTGACCCCCATCGCCTTGATCCGGCGCGCCAGCAGGTACATCGGCGTCGAGGCGCGGATGGTGGTGACGTCATAGGTCTCGATGTGGCGGATCACCTCCGGCAGCGCGTCCAGGCCTTCCTGGAAGGTGTAGGTGAAGCCGTGGTGCACCGTGCCCAGCGCGGCGGCCGCGACCTCGGCGGCGGCGAGGTCGGGCGAGCCCTCCAGCCCGATCGCGAACGAGTGCAGGCGCGGCCACCAGGCCTCGCTGCGATCGTCGTCCTCGACGCGGTGGCGCGCATAGCGCGCGGCGACCGCGGCGACCAGCGAGGAGTCCAGGCCGCCCGACAGCAGCACGCCATAGGGCACGTCGGTCATCAGTTGCCGGTGCACCGCGGCCTCGAACGCGGCGCGCAGCTCCTCCTTCGGTACCTGCACGCCCTCCACCGCCGCGTAGTCGCGCCACGGACGCTCGTAATACTTGCGCAGCACGGGCTTGGACGTCTCCGCGGCGTCGGCCGGGAACTCGTAGTAGTGCCCCGGCGGGAACTGCGCCACGTCGGCGCAGATCGGCGCCAGAGCCTTCATCTCCGAGGCCACGCACAGGCGCCCGGCGCGGTCGTGGCCCCAGTACAGCGGCACCACGCCGATCGGGTCGCGTGCGATCAGGGCACGTCCCTTCTCCGCGTCCCACAGCGCGAAGGCGAAGATGCCGTTGAGCCGCTCGAGGAACGCGGCCGCCCCCCCCGCATCCGCCCCGCTCTCGCGGTACAGGGCATTGATCACCTCGCAGTCCGACCCGGTCTGGAACGCGTAGTCGCGCACCAGTTCGGCCTTGAGCTCGCGGTGGTTGTAGATCTCGCCGTTGACCGCCAGCGCGAGCGCGCCGTCGGCCGAACGCAGCGGCTGCGAGCCGCCGGCCGGATCGACGATGGCCAGGCGCTCGTGCACCAGGATCGCGCGCCCGTCGTGGTACACGCCGCTCCAGTCCGGGCCGCGGTGGCGCTGCTTCTGCGACAGTTCCAGCGCCTGCCGCCGCAGCGCGGGGACGTCGTCGCCGGGCTGCAGCCCGAACATGCCGAAGATGGAACACATGGGGCGGAACTCCTGGGTTGCGAACGGTGGCTGGATGCGCGGACACGAAAAAGCCCGCATCTTGCGATGCGGGCTTGCATGGACGGCGTGGTCTTTCGGGGATCTACGCCGGGCTGCAGCCCGCTTCGCGCACACGATTGTTCGCCGCGCCGGGATTGCGGCCGGAAGCGTTCGCGTTGCGGAAGGACTGCGGTGCCATGTCGCGAACGTAACCGCCGCCACCGGCATTTGCAACAGTTGCAGACACAACCGTCACCGCGGCGCCGGAATACTCGCGGGCGGGCTGGCCACGGGCCAGCGCAAGACAGGGGGACACGACCTTGAACGACACCATGCAGCGAATCTCCCGCACCTCGCAGATCATCGCCATGCTCGCGCGCTACCGCAGCTCGGGCATCCTCACCGGGCTGGACCTGGGCGACACCCAGGAAGAGGACGTGGCCGATGCGGAGACCGATGCGCTGGCCGAGCGCTTCGTCTCCGACCTGGAAGAGATGGGCCCGGCCTTCGTCAAGCTCGGCCAGGCCCTGTCCACCCGACCCGACCTCGTGCCCGCCGCCTGGATCGCCGCGCTCGAGCGCACCCAGGACGACGCCACCCCGGCCCCCATCGGCGACATCGAGGTCCTGCTGGAGCGCGAGCTCGGCGTGCGCGCGAGCAAGGTCTTCGCCCAGATCGACCCGGAGCCGATGGCGGCGGCCTCGCTGGCGCAGGTGCATCGCGCGGTGCTGCACGATGGTCGCGTGGTCGCATTGAAGATCCAGCGTCCCGACGTGGCCGGCGCGGTGCGCGCCGATCTCGACGTGCTGGCGCGGCTGGCGGGGACCGCGGACGCGCTCACCGACGCCGGCCGCCGCCTGCGCCTGGCCGACTGGATCGCCGAGTTCCGCAAGGCCATGCTGCACGAACTCGACTACCGGATCGAGGCCGAGAACCTGGACCGCTTCGGCCGCCACCTGGCCGGCTACGAACGGCTGCGCGTGCCCGTGCCGCTGTGGGACTACGTGACCCCGCACCTGCTGGTGATGGAGTGGATCGACGGCATCAACGTCACCCGAATCAGCGGCCTGCGCCGCACCGAACAGGACACCGCGCCGGCCACCGTCGAGCTGCTGCGCGCCTACCTCGACCAGGTGTTCGTGCATGGCGACATCCATGCCGACCCGCACCCGGGCAACGTGCTGCTGTGCCCGGACGGGCGGATCGCGCTGATCGACCTGGGCATGGTCGCGATCATCCCGCCGCGCCAGCGCGAACGCCTGCTCAAGCTGGTCTTCGCCGCGGTCGACGGCCGCGGCGAGGACGTCGCGCGCGAACTGGTCGCGCTCGGCACCCGGCTGGAGGACTTCGACGAGAGCGCCTACGTGCGCGAGATCTCGCAGGTGGTCGCGCGTTACGCCAGCGCCACCCGGCGCGCCTCGGAAGGCCGCATGGTGCTGGACCTGGTCCGCCGCGCCACCGAATGCGGGCTGCGCACGCCGCCCGAGATCAGCCTGCTGGGCAAGACGCTGCTCAACCTCGAGCGTGTGGTCGACGCGCTCTCGCCCGAGATCGACGTGCGCCGCGAGATCGAGGCGCACCTGCAGTCGCTGATGCGCGACCGCCTGCGCAAGGCGCTGTCGCCGGCCAACCTCGCCACCGAGGCGATGGAGCTGCAGGAGCTGGTGCGCGAAGCGCCGCGCAAGCTCTCCGACACGCTGTCGCTGCTGGCGGGAAACCGGATGCAGGTGCGCCTGGCCGGCCTGGACGACTCGCGGCTGATGGAGAACCTGCAGAAGATCGCCAACCGCATCGCCTCCGCCGTGGTGATCGCGGCGCTGCTGCTGTCGTCGACGCAATTGATGCGGATGCAGGTCGGGCCGACGCTGCTGGGCTACCCGGCGCTGGCGGTGCTGATGTTCCTGGTCGCGGCGGTGCTGGGCCTGATCCTCGTGATCGGCGCGATGCGCCACGACCGGCATGCGCGGCCAGTGGAGCGCAGCGGAGCCGAGTAGCCGGCGCCACGCCCGTCCCCAGTTCCCGCGCGAGGCGCGGGCACCGGCATCGCAACCGCGAACGCGCGCCGAGCCATCTCCCGCGGAGGGAAGCGGAACCGCACGGGGAGAACCTCTCGGTTTCCTGCGCGCGAAGCTGGCCTGCACGCGAGGCCGGCGAGAACGGGCGGGGCGTTTCGCCCTTCCTTCCCCCGCTTGCGGGGGGATCGCACCTTCACGGTTGGAGTGTGCCGAAGGCGGATGGGCGTGCCGCAGGCGCGGGCGGCACCATCGCGGCCATCGCCCCTGACCCCGCGCTCCCGGGGCAACGGCCGCCCTGCGGTGGCTACGCGTTCGGCAGCAACAACCGCTCGATCAGGGCCCCGTACAGCGCCGGCAATGCGTCGAGATCGGCGACGCGCACGTGCTCGTCGACCTGGTGGATGCTGGCATTGACCGGACCGACCTCGATGCACTGCGTCCCCAGCGGCGCGATGAAGCGCGCGTCCGAGGTGCCGCCGCCCGTGCTTTCCTCCGGTGCCGCGCCGGCGAACGATGCCAGCACCTCGCGCGCGACGCTGCGCAGTGGACCCTCCGGCGTGTGGAAGGGTTCGCCGCTGCGGTGCCACTGCAGGCCGTAGTCCAGCCCGTGGCGGTCGAGCAGCGCGACGACCTCGGCCTCCAGCCGCGAAGCATCCCAGTGCGGGTTGTAGCGCAGGTTGAACAGCGCCCGCAGCTCGCCGGGAATGACGTTGCCGGCGCCGGTCCCGGCGTCGAGGTTGGAGATCTGCAGGCTGGTCGGCGGGAAGCTCTCGTAGCCCTCGTCCCAGCGCCGCGCGACGAGTTCGGCCAGCGCCGGCGCGAACAGGTGGATCGGGTTGCGCGCTTTGTGCGGATAGGCGACATGGCCCTGCACCCCGCGCACGGTGAGCGTCGCCGACAGGCTGCCGCGGCGTCCCACGCGCAGCAGGTCGCCGAGGCGTTCGCTCGACGATGGTTCTCCGGTGATGCACCAGTCGATGCGGGTGCCGCGCTCGCGGAAGATGTCGGCGACGCGGCGCACGCCGTCGATCGCATCGCCCTCCTCGTCCGAGGTCAGCAGCAGCGCGACCGTGCCCGGATGGTCCGGATGCGCGGCGGCGAACCGCTCGAGCGCGACCACGAACGCGGCCACGCTGCCCTTCATGTCGGCCGCGCCGCGGCCGTACAGCGCGCCGTCGCGCAGCGTCGGCGCGAACGGATCGCTGGCCCAGGCCTCGCGCGGTCCCGGCGGCACCACGTCGGTGTGCCCGAGCAGCGCCAGCACCGGCGCGCCGCTGCCATGCGTGGCCCAGAGGTTGTCCACCGCGCCATGGCGCAGGGACTCGATCGCGAATCCCGCGCGCGACAGGCGCCCGGCGACCAGCGCCTGGCAGCCGGCGTCATCCGGCGTCACCGAGGGGCGGGCGATCAGTTCGCAAGCCAGATCCAGAACTTCGCTCATGCTGCCGTCTCCGGGGCCCGGTCGACGCGCCGGGCCTTCGGGCAAGTATGTCCCGGCAAAGCCGGGGCTTCAGGGGTGAGTCCCGCGAAGGGGCCCGGCATGGCGTGTGCTGCCTGGAGGCGGCAGCTTCGATCCCTTCTCCCTCGGGGAGAAGGTGGCGCGAAGCGCCGGATGGGGGTCCGCCGGAGCGAGACGGGTTCGGACACCGCGCAAGTCGTGAGCCGATGATTCGCGCTCCGCATCATCCCGTCGCTACGTCGCGCCCCACCCGACCCGCGCTCCGCGTCCTGCCTGCGCATGGGTTCGGCCCCTGTGCGCAACGGCGCACACGCCATGCGGCATCACCCCGGGGAGAGAGGGCAGACACGCCGAGCGCTGCGGAAGTCGGACATGGCGAGTCACCCGGCAAAGCCGGGGGCCTTCCCTGGACATGCACCGGTCGCCCCCGGCTACTGCCCCACCCCGAAGCGCTTCTTGAATCCGTTGTCGGTGAAGCCCTGCGTGATCTCGCCGTCGTCCGTGACCACCACGGGCCGGCGGATCAGCTGCGGATGCTCGCGCAGCAGCAGCTTCCATTCGGCGTCGCCGGCGGCAGCCTTGCGGTTGTCGGGCAACTGCCGCCACGTGGTCGAGGACTTGTTGACCATCGCCGGGAACCCGCCCAGCCTGCCGGCCCACTCCACCAGCGTCTCGGGTGTGGGCTTGTGGTCGCGATAGTCGACGAACGCATACGGCACGCCGAATCGGTCGAGCCACTTGAGCGCCTTCCGGCACGTGTCGCAGTTCTTCAGTCCATAGAGCGTGGTCATGCATCGATCCTTCTTCAATCGGGCCTGCGCGCCGGCAGTACCCCGCGGGGGTGGTGGCGGCCACTGATCGAACGAACGGTCAGTCGGCCAGTCCTCGCAGCAGGTCGTTGACGCTGGTCTTGCCGCGGGTCTTCTCGTCGACCTGCTTGACGATCACGGCGCAGTACAGCGAATGCGAACCGTCCTTCGCCGGCAGTTGCCCGGACACCACCACGCTGCCCGGCGGCACGTAGCCATAACTCACCTCGCCGGTGGCGCGGTCGTAGATGCGGGTCGACTGGCCGAGAAACACGCCCATGCCGATCACGCTGTGGTGACCCACGACCACGCCTTCGACCACCTCCGAACGCGCACCGATGAAGCAGTGGTCCTCGATGATCGTGGGCGCGGCCTGCAGCGGTTCGAGCACGCCGCCGATGCCGGCGCCGCCGGACAGGTGGACGTGGCGGCCGATCTGCGCGCAGGAGCCCACCGTGGCCCAGGTGTCGACCATCGTGCCCTCGCCCACGTACGCGCCGATGTTGACGAAGCTCGGCATCAGCACCACGTCGCGGCCGAAATAGGTGCCACGCCGCGCGACCGCGCCCGGCACCACCCGCACGCCCATCCGCTTGAACCTGGGCGCGTCGAAGCCGGCGAAGCGCGCCTCGACCTTGTCCCAGAACGGCGCCGGCTGCGCGTCCACCAGCGCCATGTCGTTGGTCCGGAAATACAGCAGCACGGCCTTCTTCAGCCACTCGTTGACCCGCCAGCCACCCGTGCCGTCGGGCTCGGCCACGCGCAGTTCGCCGCTTTCCAGGCCGAGCATGGCGCCTTCGACCGCGGGCTTCACCGCATCGGCGGTTTCCCCGGCGCCGAGGTCCGTGCGGCGCTCCCAGGCGTCCTCGATCGTGCGCTGGATATCCGTTGCCCTTGCCGCTGCGGTCATGCCTTGTGTTCTCCGTCGATGCCGTGGTGGAGCGCTTCGCGCAGGGCGTCGCACTGGGTGTCGTCGAGCGCGCGGTCGCGCCGGTCGCTGACCAGGAACACGTCCTCGGCACGCGCGCCGAAGGTGGCGATGCGGGCGTCGTGGACGCGGATGCGCTGCTGGCGCAGGACCGCGGCGATGTCGGCCAGCAGTCCGGGGCGATCGGTGCAGACCAGGCTCATCACGGTGCGATGGCCATCCCCGGTGGTATCGAAATCGACCTGCGGCGCCACCCGGAAATGACGCAGGTGGCGCGGCTGGGCGCGCCGCGCCGGGCGCACGTCGAGCGAGCCGGCCAGCACCGTGGCCAGCTTGCGTTCGATCGTAGCGATGTCCGGCGCCTGCCGCTGGTCCACCGACAGCACCTGGAAGGTATCGAAGATGGTGTGCCCTGGGCCGTCCAGCGCGCGTGCCTGCTGGATCGCGAGCCCGAGCCGGTCGAGGGTGATGACGATCGCCGCGAACAGGCCGTCGCGGTCCGGCGCGTGCACGAATACCTCCAGCGCATCGCCCGCGCCGGCCAGCCGGCGCACGCGCGCCACGGTGGCACCGGGTGCCGCCCGGCGCAGCGCGAGCGCCTGCCAGACCACCTGGTCGGCGCGCGCGCGCAGGAAACTGGTATCGGGCATACGCGCGAACAGCGTCTCGATGTCGTCGACCCCTTCGGCCACCAGCAGGCCGGTGACCTTGTCGCGGGTCTCGGCGATGCGGTCGGCGGCGCCGATGCGGTGCTCGAGCCCGCGTCGCAGCGCGTAGCGGGTGGCGATGCGCAGGTCGGCGAGCAGGCGGTCCTTCCACGCGTTCCACAGCTTCGGCGAGGTGCCGGCGATGTCGGCACAGGTCAGCAGGTAGAGGTAGTCGAGCCGCTCGCGGTCCGCCACCTCGACCGCGAAGCGGTGGATCACCGCGGGGTCGGAGATGTCCTGCTTCTGCGCCGTGGTCGACATCAGCAGGTGCTTGAGCACCAGCCACTCTACCAGGGCGGTGTCGGTCTCGCCGTAGCCGTGCGCCCGGCAGAACGCGCGCGCGTCGACCGCGCCGAGCTCTGAATGGTCGCCGCCGCGGCCCTTGGCGATGTCGTGGAACAGGCCGGCGATGAGCAGCAGCTCGGGCTTGCGCAGCAGCGGCCAGACCTCGTGCGCCAACGAGAAGCGTTCATCGGGAATGCCGGTGGAGAACGAGGCGAGGTTGCGCAGCACCGCGAGCGTGTGCTGGTCGACGGTGTAGACGTGGAACAGGTCGAACTGCATGCGCCCGGACACCCGCGCGAACGCAGGAATCCATCGCCCGAGCACGCCCAGCCTGGCCATGCGTTCGAGCGAGCGCACCGGCCCCGGGCCGCGCAGCAGGGCGACGAAATCCTCTCGCAGCTCCGGCGACGCCGCGTCGTAGGCCGGCAGCGCGTGCAGCGATTCGGCCAGCGCGCGCGCGGTGCGCGAATGCAGCCCCTTGGCGCCCGGATGGTCGGCCCACAGCGCGAACAGCCAGAACACCCGGGTCATGTCGCCCCCGGGCCAGAACTCGTCGCGCGCCACGAGATATCCGCGCTTCATCGCGAACTCCGCATCCAGCGGCACCGCCTCCACGTCGCCCTCGATCTGCTCCTCGAAGCGCTGCAGCAGCCGCTCGCCGATGCGTTGCACGATCGCCGCGCTGCGGTAGAAGTCCTGCATCATCCGCTCGATCGCGGCGTTGTCGGCGTCGTCGATGTGCTGCAGGCGCGCGGCCAGCGCCTTCTGGTAGTCGAAGCGCAGCCGCTCCTCGCGCTTGCCGGCGACCAGGTGCAGGCCGTAGCGCAGCCGCGCCAGTACCCGCCATTCGCGCTCCAGCGCCGAATACTCGTCCAGGCCCAGGTGCCCGAGCGGGATCAGCGATTCGATGTCGCGGGTGCCGAACACCCGTCGCGCCATCCAGCGCAGGGTGTGGATGTCGCGCAGACCGCCCGGGCCTTCCTTGATGTTGGGCTCGAGGTTGTCGGCGGTGTCGCCGAAGCGGGCGTGACGCTGGCGCAGTTCCTCGCGCTTGGCGTTGAAGAACTCGCGCGCCGGCCAGACCCGGTCCACCGACACCGCCGCCTCCAGCCGCAAGGCCATCTCGGGCGTGGCGACCAGCGGTCGCGCCTCGATCAGCGAGGTCATCACGGTGAGGTCGTCCTGCGCGGCCTGGGTGCATTCGTCGAGGGAGCGCACCGCGTGCCCCACCGGAAGACCGGCGTCCCACAGCAGGGCGAACAAGCGCGACAGCGCGTCGGTGTCGCCTGCGCGCACGTCCTCGCCGACCACCACCAGCAGGTCGATGTCCGAACGCGGGAACAGTTCGCCGCGCCCGTAGCCGCCCGTTGCGAACAGGGTGAGCGCGGCATCGGCCGGGATCGAGCGCGACCATGCCTGCCGCACCAGCCCGTCGACCGCGATCACCCGTGCCATCAGCAGGCGCTCGATGTCGCCGTTGGCGTCGAAGCGCTGGGCGAAACTCGCGTCCTGTCCGCGCAGCGTCTCGGCGGCGAGCGCCGCCCAGGCCGCATCGTCTCCGGCGCGCGCGGCGGCCTCGTCGCTGTCCGGGGACCCCGACACGGTCAGAGGTCGTTGTCGTCGCCGGGCAACCGGGTCAGGATCTCGACCCCGCCGTCGGTCACCAGCACGGTGTGCTCCCACTGCGCCGACAGCTTGCGGTCCTTGGTGACCACGGTCCAGCCGTCCGGCAGCAGCCGGGTGAAGCGCGTGCCTTCGTTGATCATCGGCTCGATGGTGAAGGTCATGCCGGGCTGGAACACCAGGCCCTCGCCCGGCCGGCCGTAGTGCAGCACCTGCGGGTCCTCGTGGTAGACCTTGCCGATGCCGTGGCCGCAGTACTCGCGCACCACACTGAAGCGCTGGCCTTCGGCGTATTCCTGGATGGCGTGGCCGATGTCGCCGAGAGTGGCGCCGGGCCGGACCGCGCGGATGCCGCGGAACAGCGCCTCGCGGGTGACCTCCACCAGCCGCCTGGCCATCACCGAGGGCGTGCCGACGTAGTACATGCGGCTGGTGTCGCCGTGCCAGCCGTCCTTGATGACGGTGACGTCGATATTGATGATGTCGCCGTCCTTGAGCACCTTGGCCTGGCTCGGGATGCCGTGGCAGATGACGTTGTTGGCCGAGATGCAGGTGGTCTTCGGGTAGCCCTTGTAGCCCAGGTTCGCCGGGACCGCCTTCTGCACATGGACGATGTGGTCGTGGCAGATGCGGTCGAGCTCTTCGGTGCTGACGCCGGGCTTCACGTGTTCGGCCACGACCTGCAGCACTTCGGCCGCGAGCCGGCCGGCCACGCGCATCTTCTCGACCTGTTCGGGAGTCTTGGGGATCACGGACATAGGCGGCCATTATCCCCGATTCCTGCCGCGGGCCGGAAAACAGCCGGCCGGCGATGGCGAGGGTCTCGCTGGCGACGCTGAGGTCCCGTCGCGAACCGCAGTCTTCGGCCGCGAGCGGGACCCGCCGCCGGGACATGCCGGCGCTGACGGCAGGTGGGCCCGATGCCCAGCCGACGTCGCGGCCGCCGCCGGCGGCGGCTGGCGCTGCGGACAGGGCCGGACCGCCGAATCGGCCCGGCGGCCCCGAGCCCGCGCCTGCTCCTGCCCAGGCGGGTTTACCTGAGCACCCCGCCACGCTATGATTCCGCGGCTGTGCAGGGCCAACACCCGGCCCAGTCGCCCACGCCGGGCGTCGCGTCGGTCTCGACGCAGGCGAATACACACCCGCTGCAAGCACCCGTGCCGGGGTGTCCCGCGTCCACCAGGACGCAGGATCTGGCCACGGAGGCAGCGGGGAGGCCCAACCCCGGAACCGAGCGCCCTGCCGCGCAGGACGCACCGCCCATCCTGTCCCGTGGCGGCCGGTTCCATTCCCAGGAGTTCCGAACCATGCCCCAGATCACCATGCGCCAGATGCTGGAAGCCGGCGTCCATTTCGGCCACCAGACGCGCTACTGGAACCCGAAGATGGCCCCGTACATCTTCGGCGCCCGCGGCAAGATCCACATCATCAACCTCGAGAAGACGGTTCCGCTGTTCAACGACGCGATGAACTTCATCTCGGGCATCGCCCAGAAGCGCGGCATCGTGCTGTTCGTCGGTACCAAGCGCAGCGCGCGCGACGCGGTCAAGGAAGAGGCCGAGCGCTGCGGCATGCCGTACATGACCCAGCGCTGGCTGGGCGGCACGCTGACCAACTTCCGCACCGTCAAGCAGTCGGTCGCGCGCCTGAAGGAACTGGAAGCGGCCGAGACCGACGGCACCTTCGACAAGCTGGTCAAGCACGAGGTCCTGGGCCTGCGTCGCGAGCGCGACAAGCTGCTGTCCTCGCTCGGCGGCCTGAAGGACCTCAACCGCCTGCCCGACGCGCTGTTCGTGATCGACATCGGCCACGAGGACATCGCGGTCAAGGAAGCCAAGAAGCTCGGCATCCCGGTGGTGGCGGTGGTCGACACCAACTACGACCCGGCGCTGGTGGACTACGCCATCCCCGGCAACGACGATGCGATCCGCGCCGTGCAGCTGTACGCCGGCGCCGCCGCCGACGCGGTGCTCGAAGGCAAGGCCGCCGCACCGAACGCCGCGAACGTGCGCGAGGAGGAGTTCGTCGAGGGCGACGCCAAGCCGGGCCGTCGCGCGCCGGCGAAGAAGGCCGACGACGTCGCCGCGGCCGCGAAGGCCGCCGAACCGGCCGAAGCCGCCGAGCCTGCCAAGGCCGACGAGGCCCAGGCCGCCGGGTAATCCTGCGGCAATGCAGCCGCGGCACCCTGCCGCGGTTGCGATCGCGGCCGTCGTCCCCACGTCAGCCGTCACGAATCCAGCGGCGGGCCCTGCCCGCCGGTCATTTTTTTAGAATCCGAGGTCCCCGATGGAAATCACCGCATCCCTGGTCAAGGAACTGCGCGAGCGTACCGGCGCCGGCATGATGGAGTGCAAGAAGGCGCTCACCGAGAACAACGGCGACATCGACGCGTCCGCCGAGGCGCTGCGCAAGTCGGGCCTGGCCAAGGCCGACAAGAAGGCCAGCCGCGTCGCCGCGGAAGGCCGCATCGCCGCAGCGCAGGACGGCGGCAAGGCCGTGCTGGTCGAGATCAACTCCGAGACCGACTTCGTCGCCAAGGACGAGAACTTCGTCGCCTTCACCGAGGCGGTGGCCAAGGCCGCGCTGGGCGCCGGCGACGTCGAGGCGCTCAAGGCCACGAAGCTGCCGGCCGGCGAGACCGTCGAGGAAGCGCGCGCGGCCGTGATCGCCAAGGTCGGCGAGAACGTGCAGGTGCGGCGCCTGGCCCGCATCGACAGCGGCAACAACGTCGCCGCGTACGTGCACGGCGGCAAGATCGGCGTGCTGGTCGAGGTCAAGGGCGGCGACGCCGACCTCGCCCGCGGTCTGGCGATGCATGTCGCGGCGATGAACCCGCCGCACAACAGGCAGAGCGACGTGCCGGCCGACTTCATCGCCAAGGAAAAGGAGATCGAGCTGGCGAAGATGTCCGAGAAGGACCGCGCCAAGCCGGCCGAGATCCTCGAGAAGATCATCGGCGGCAAGATCGCCAAGATCGTCAACGAGGTCAGCCTGTACGGCCAGCCCTACGTGCTCGACACCGACAAGAGCGTCGAGGCCGTGCTCAAGGGCGCCGGCGCCGAAGTCGTCGGCTTCCAGCGCCTGGCCGTCGGCGAGGGCATCGAGAAGGTGGTCGAGGACTACGCCGCCGAAGTGATGAAGCAGGCCGGCCTGGCCTGACTTCGCGCGATCGCAGCCATTGAACGAAGCCGCGCGAAAGCGCGGCTTTTTTCATGTCCGCGGGTTTCTCCCGCGCACAGGGCCGGGCCTATCGAAGCAACGGCAACGTGACCACGAACCGGCTGCCCTGTCCGGGCCCGGCGCTGGTCGCGACCACGCTGCCGCCGTGGGCCTCGACCAGTTCGCGCACCACGGTCAGGCCGATGCCGAGGCCGACGCCGTTGAAGCCGATCGCGTGACCCTCCTGCACGAACGGTTCGAACACGTCCGGCAGGGCCTCGGCACTGATGCCGATCCCGCTGTCGGCGACGGTGATCGCCACCGTGTCGCCGAGCACCGCGACGGAAAGCCCGATCCGGCCCGCTTCCGGCGTGTACTTGGAGGCGTTGTCGAGCAGGTTGCTGAGCACCTGCACCAGGCGCACCGGGTCGCCATCCACGGCGACAGCGCGCACGGGCAGTTGCACGGTCAGCTGCTGCAGGCGCATGTCCATCGCCGGCCGGCAGGCATCGATCGCCGCGTCGACGATCCCGGCCAGGTCCACGGTGCATCGTTCGAGCCGCAGCTTGCCGGTGTTGGCGCGGGAGATGTCGAGCAGGTCGCTGACCACGCGGGCCATGTGCGTCACCTCGCGCTCGATGATCGCCTGCATCCGCGCCGGATCGCCACCCTCGGACTGCGCGAGCATGGTCGAGGCGAGGCGGATCGAGGTCAGCGGATTGCGCAGCTCGTGCGCCATCATCGCCAGGAACTCCTTCTGCTGGCGCTGCGACCGTTGCGCCGCGGCCTGCAGATCCTGGGCGGTCAGCGCCGCCAGCACCAGTTGCTCGTTCGCCTCCCGGAGCTGTTCATAGCGGCGATCGTGCTCGACCAGCGCCAGTTCGTACGGGGTCAGCGGATGTCTCAACGCGGCGACGCCCGGCGATCGCGCATCCTCCGTTCCGTTCTCGCTGAAGACGCAGTTACCCAGACCGCGACGCTTGGCGCCGTACATCGCCGCATCCGCATGGTCGATCAGCGTATCGGCATCCTCCCCATGCTCCGGGTAGATGCTGATGCCGATGCTCGCGGTCAGCCGCAGGACGTGTCCGCCGACGCGGTCGGGCACGCCGAGGGCCGCGGTCAGCTTGTGGGCCACGTCGACCGCATCCGCGGCCTGGGACAGCTCGGTGAGCAGGATCAGGAACTCGTCGCCACCGTGGCGCGAGACGGTGTCCACGTCGCGGACCGCCGCCGTCAGGCGGCGGGCGGCCAGCTTCAGCACCTCGTCGCCGACCGGGTGGCCGAAGGTATCGTTGATCTGCTTGAAGTGGTCGATGTCCAGGAACAGCAGGGCCAGGCGCGTACCGTGCCGGTTCGCATGCGCGATGGCCTGTGCGAACCGGTCGAGCAGGAGCAACCGGTTGGGCAGTTCGGTCAGGGCATCGTGCCCCTGCGATCGCGACATCTCCTGCAAGGTCTCCTTGCACGTGTCGGCATCGACCCGCGCGGCGAGGGCCGAGCACAGCAACTGCTCGTTGACTTCGACCAGTTGCGCCTCCCGACGGCTGTCGAGACGGTTTTCGGCTTCGACCACCTGCTGCTGCAGGCGCACCAAGTCGGCACGGGCCTGCCCGGCCTGCTCCTGCAGTCGCGACAGATCCCGCGCGGCTTCCTCCGTCGCGGACCCATCCTTCTTGTTGCCGGGGACAGCCATCGTGCCGCCTAGCCGTCGTCGCCGGCCGCGGCAGACCGATCGTGTGCGCGTTTGCTCGTCGGCCTGCCGCCGAGCAGCCCTTCCTGTTCGGCGAGCTTCTCGCCGATGCGAAGGCCGCTTCCGTCGATGGTGTACTCGCGCAGCTCATCCGAGTGCCCGCTCGAACGCACCTTGACCACCGCCATCACCCGCCGCAGCCGGCTCTCCACCTCGATGTAACGCTGGACGATGATCGCGTCGGTCAGGAACGCGGTGCCATAGGGACTGAAGCGCAGGTCGGTGTAGCGATCCTCGAGTTCGGAGGTCATCAGCACGGTGAGGCCGGCGGCGGCGAGCGCGGCGACCATGCGCGAGAGGTTCTCGCGGAAGTCGTGGCGGAAGGTCGGTGCCACCGCGAGCTCGAAACCCGAGAGCGAATCGATGACCACGCGGCTGGCCTTGCGCCGGCGCACCTCGTCCAGGATCAGCAGCACGATCTCGTCGATCGACAGGTCGGGCGCGCGGGTGTCCACCAGGCCGACCTGGTCGGCTGCGATCAGCTCGGCCAGCTGGCGGTTGCGCAGCCGGTCCGGGCGCTGCTCGAAGACCGCGATGACGCCCGCATCGCCAGCGCGCACGCCCTCGGCCAGGAAGGAAGCGGCGAGGATGCTCTTGCCCGAGCCCGAGGGCCCGGCCACCAGCAACGAGTAGCCGCGGGGCAGGCCGCCGCCGAGCATGTCGTCCAGCCGCGGCACGCCCATCCGCAGTCGCACGTCGTCGCGCGCCGGAAGCTTGTCGATCGCGTCCACCGGAACGCGTGCCGGCGCGAACACCTTGATGCCGGCCCCGCCGATGCGGAAGGTGTGCAGCCCCGGCAGCGTCGGCTGTCCGCGCATCTTCATGATCTCCATCTTGCGCACCATCGAATTGCGCTCGACGCTCTGGCGCAGCCAGATCAGCCCGTCGGCGATGGTGAAGATCGGGTTGGGGCCGGTCTCGGTGAAGTACTCGCCGATCAGGAAGGTCGTGGCCTGCCAGCTGGTCATCAGCATCCCGAGCTGCTGCACGAACTGCTGCAACTGGTTGTGCCCGGTACCGGCGGAGCCGCTGGCGAGCACCACGGAGCGGAACGAATCCACGAACACCAGCGCCGGGGCATGCGCCTCCATCGCCTCGACGATCCGGGCCAGCACGCGGTCCAGGTCGCCGGTACCGGTCTCCTCGGAGAGGTTGATCATGCGGATCGACCGGTTGATCGCCGCACTGTCGAAGTACGCGAACTGCTGCTGGTAACGCAGCATCTTCAACGGCGGCTCACCGAGCACGGTGAAGTACAGCGCCGGGCGCTCCGGCGTCGCCAGCGCGAACATCATCTGGTGCGCCAGCGTGGTCTTGCCGCTGCCCGGCGGCCCGGCGATCAGGTTGAACGAGTATTCCGGCAGGCCGCCGCCCAGCACGTCGTCCAGGCCGGGGACGCCGGTGGCCAGGCGGTTGATGGTGACAGAGGTCATGGCGCTGGATCCTGGGCGGGCAAGCCGCTGGAAGGGGAAGGGGGCGTCCAGACGGCGTCGAGCAGCCGCCGGGTGAGCGAAGGGCCGATCAGGCTGGTCAGCACACTCTGGAAAGCCTGCAGCAGGGCGACTGCGCCGGCGGTGGCCTCGGCGGGGTGGTCCTGGCGCGAGATCGCCGACTTGAGGGCCACGAGGTCCGCGGGCGCCTGGGCGTCCTCCCGCAACTCCAGCCAGGGATGCGCCGCGGCGGCGAGATGCAGGCTGCGCCTGTAGAGCGCGGCCACGCCGCGCTGGCCGATGACCGGCGCCAGCGCGACATCGATCCCATCCCATATCTCGCCGATCGCCTCGGCGATCCGCGCCGCGTCCGCACCTTCCCCGGCCCGCTGCGCCACGGCAAGAGCGATCCGGTCATCCTGACTGTCCACGAAACCCCTCTGCCGACCGCGGCGGACGGCATCGAACCGATACTACGCCCCCGGGTGTGAGGACGATGGCGGGGCCACGCCTCGCAGGCCCCGCCCTGCCGCCGCCGGGGTGTCTCGCGCGCGACCCTCGCGCCGACTCCGCAAGCAAGCGCCAGCGCACGTGCCCGGGCCGCCATCTGAAGCATGGCGCCGGCAACCCGGCGCCATGAGCGCGGCGGACGCTGCGACGCTTTCCGCGGTGGCCATCGCCATCCACTTCAGCTGTCCCACGTCCGGCCGATAACGAAGGCGCCCACCCCCGCCCCCGGAACGTCCAGGCGGTCGGCCCAGTCCGCACGGAGCCAGCAGTTCGATGCACCCGGAGTTCGAAATCCTGCTCGACCGCTGCGGCGACCTGCCGACTCCGCCCGGTGTCGCCCTGCGGGTCATCGCGCTCGCCCAGGACCCCGCCGCCCACCTGGCCGCCACCGCCGAGGTGATCAACCTCGACGCCGCGCTCAGCGCCAGGATCCTGCGCATCGCCAACTCGCCGCTGTTCGCCAGCGCCACCCGGCGTCCGTCGGCGACGGTCTCGCGGGCGCTCGCCCTGCTCGGCCTGAACGCGGCGATCACCCTGGCGCTCGGGTTCTCGCTGGCGGCCACGATGCGCGGTGGCGGCCCGATCGCGGCGGCGCGGGAGCACTTCTGGCGCCGGAGCGTGCTGAGCGCCATGGCCAGCCGCCTGCTCGGCGAGCGTGCCGGCCTGGAGCGGCTGGAAGAACTGATGCTCGGCGGACTGCTGCAGGACATCGGGGCGCTGGCCCTGATCCAGGTCCTGCCGGACCGCTACGCCGAGCTCGGCAACGTACCCGCCGGCATCCTGCCGTTGGAGCGCGAACGCGAGCTGTTCGGCAGCGACCATGCCGAGGTCGGCGCCTGGCTGGCGGCGCGCTGGAACCTGCCCGCCTACCTGCAGCGGATCATCGCCCGCCACGAATGCGGGCACTACGAGGGCGATCCCGAACTCGCCTGCGTCGCGGGCTCCGGCCTGCTCGCGGACCTCTGGCTGCAGGCGGGCACGCCGGAGCAACTGCGGGCGATCGCCGCCGAACTGGAGCGCCGCACCGGGCTGACGGGACTGGAAATCGCGCGCCTGCTCGAACGCCTGTCGGCGTCCGCACCGGAACTGGCCACCCTGTTCGATGTCCGCCTGGAGCACCCGCGCGAGCTGCGCGCGCTCCACGGCCGGGTGCAGGAACTGATGGTGGTGCGCAACCTGATCGAGATCCGCAACGCGGCCGACGCCAGGCGCGAGATCGAGGTCCTCAAGGCCCGGACGCGCGACCTGTCCGAACAGGTACGACGCGATCCGCTCACCGGCGCCTACAACCGCCTGCAACTGGAGGAGGTGCTGGAGCGCGAGTTCGAGGAAGCGCTGCGCCACGACCGGCCGCTGTCGATCGCCTTCATCGACCTGGACGACTTCAAACGCATCAACGATCGCCACGGCCACCTGGTCGGCGACCAGGTGCTGCAGGAATTCACCCGCTGCCTGGCCGCTCAGCTGCGGCAGAGCGACCTGCTCGCGCGCTACGGCGGCGAGGAATTCCTGATCGTGCTCGGCAATTGCGACGCGATCGACGCGCGTGCCACGCTCGAGCGGATCCTGGCGGAGATCTCGCGCACGCCGATGGCGCTGATCGACGGCGTTCCCCTGTACATCACCTTCTCCGCGGGACTGGCCTGCCAGGGCGGCAGCGACCAGTTCGCCAGTGCCGACGAGCTGCTGCGGGCCGCGGACGAGGCGCTCTACGGCGCCAAGCGCGATGGCCGCAACCAGGTCGCCGCGCAGGGGGGGTGAATCGGGCGGGAGGCCCGACGCGGAACCGGCATCGACGGCGATCGGCTAGAATCCCCGCGCCCCCCAGCCCCGAGGTCCGGATGTCCCAGCTCGCCTATCGCCGCGTCCTGCTGAAGCTGTCCGGCGAGGCGCTGATGGGCGACGAGGACTACGGGATCGACCCGAAGGTCATCGGCCGGCTGGCGCGCGAGGTGATCGAGGCGCAACAGGCGGGCGCCGAGATCGGCGTGGTGGTCGGTGGCGGCAACATCTTCCGCGGCGCGGGACTCGCGGCCGGCGGCATGGACCGGGTGACCGGAGACCAGATGGGCATGCTGGCCACGGTGATCAACGCGCTGGCGCTGCAGGACGCGCTGGAAAAGCTGGGCGCACGCGCCCGGGTGATGAGCGCGATCAAGATCAACGACGTCTGCGAGGACTACATCCGCCGGCGCGCGATCCGCCATCTCGAGAAGGGCCGGATCGCGATCTTCGCCGCCGGCACCGGCAATCCGTTCTTCACCACCGATTCGGGCGCTGCGCTGCGCGCGATCGAGATCGGCGCCGACCTGCTGCTCAAGGCGACCAAGGTCGACGGCGTGTACGACAAGGACCCGAAGAAGCACGCCGATGCGGTGCGCTTCGATTCGCTGAGCTACGACGAGGTCCTGTCGCGCGACCTGCAGGTGATGGACACCGCGGCGTTCGCGCTGTGCCGCGACAGCGACCTGCCACTGCGCATCTTCGACATGGGCCAGCCGGGCGTGCTGCTGCGCATCCTGCAGGGCGAGCCGATCGGCACCCTGGTGCGCGGACGGGCCTGACGCCCCTCCCTGGCGGAACCTTCCGGACCTCGGCCCAGCGCGGCCTGCGGCCGCCATGCACCGGGGCGGGTCCACGCCATGCGGCATCGCAACCACCCTTCGCCGCAGCGGGCCGGGCATGCAGCCTTGCCGGCAGCCCGGATGCGGCGGGGCGCCACGTCGCGCCGATCGCTCCGATGCCTCGCCCGCATCCTCGTCCGCACGGGCCGACCTGCCGGACTCCGCGCGACCCGGCCAGCGATCCATGCGCGTGCAGGGGCGCCCGGCCGCTCCGCGGGCCGCGGGAAGCGGGACTTCGCTGCACGAAACCCGCCGCCGGCCGGGAAGCCCGGACTCGTGCCGACGCCGCACCGCCTATAATCCCGCAGCTCAGCCCAGAGGACACCGGAGCCGGCGATGCTCAACGAGATCAAGAAAGACGCCCAGACCCGCATGGCCAAGAGCGTCGAGGCGCTGCGCCACACCCTGGTGAAGATCCGCACCGGCCGGGCCTCGACCGCGCTGGTCGAGCACCTGAAGGTGAACTACTACGGGTCGGACATGCCGCTGAGCCAGGTGGCCAGCGTGGCGATCAGCGACGCGCGTTCGCTGACGATCACCCCCTGGGAGAAGCAGATGGTCGGACCCGTCGAGAAGGCGATCCTCGCGTCCGACCTCGGCCTGACCCCCACCACCGCCGGCACCACCATCCGCCTGAACCTGCCGGCGCTTACCGAGGAGCGCCGCAGGGAGCTGTCGAAGGTGGTGCATGCGGAGGGCGAGGACGCCAAGGTCGCGATCCGCAACATCCGCCGCGACGCGATCCAGCAGGTCAAGGAACTGCTCAAGGAAAAGCAGATCTCCGAGGACGACGAGCGTCGCGGCGAGGACGAGATCCAGAAGATCACCGACAAGGCGATCAAGGACGTCGACGAGGTGGTCAAGGGCAAGGAACAGGAACTGATGGCGGTCTGAAGAGGGCCGTGATTGGCGATTCGTGATTGGTGAAAGCCGAAGCTTGGGAAAGGCCATCGCATTGACTGAGATCCAGGATTCGCGAGACCGCGCTCTTCCGAATCACCAATCAACCATCGCCCCTCACCGCGACGTGCCCAGGCACGTCGCGATCATCATGGACGGCAACGGCCGCTGGGCGACGCGCCGCCGGCGGCCGCGCGCGATCGGGCACCGCGCCGGGGCGCGCGCGGTCAACGTCTGCATCGACTTCTGCCTCGACCAGGGGATCCGGGCGCTGACCCTGTTCGCGTTTTCCAGCGAGAACTGGGGCCGGCCGGAGGAGGAGGTGGGCGCGCTGATGAAGCTGTTCCTGGCCGCGCTCGACCGCGAGGTGGAGGAGTTGCACCGCCGCGGCGTGGAAGTGCGCTTCATCGGCGACCGCGCGCGCTTCCCGGCCGACATCCGCGCGCGCATGCAGGCCGCCGAAACGCTCACCCGCAACAACACCCGCCTGACCCTGGCGATCGCCGCCAGCTACGGCGGGCGCCAGGACATCGCCTCGGCAGCACGTGCGCTCGCCGAGGATGTCGCCGCCGGGCGGCTGCGGCCGGACCAGATCGACGAAGCCGCGGTCGCGGCGCGCGTCGCCCTGGCAGACCTGCCGCCGCCGGACCTGTTCATCCGCACCGGCGGCGACTGCCGGATCAGCAATTTCCTGCTCTGGCAGCTCGCCTACACCGAACTCTGGTTCACCGAAACGCTGTGGCCGGACCTCGATGCGGCCACACTGCACGAGGCGCTCCGCGACTTCGGCGCCCGCGAGCGCCGCTACGGGCTGACCGGGGAACAGGTCTCCGGCGTCCGATCCTCCACGCACGGGAGTGCCCCCCCTTGACCCGGACCCGCGTATTCGCCGCCCTGCTGATGGCGCCACTGGCCATTGCCGGGGTGCTCCTGCTGCCGACCCCGTGGCTGGTCGCGCTGGCGGCGATCGTGTTCCTCGCCGCCCTGTGGGAATGGTTCCGCCTCTCGGACATCGACGACACCCTGCAGCGCACGCTCCTGCTGCTGGCCAACCTGCTGCTGATGGCGGCCCTGGTCTGGGCCTCGCCCACCGACAGCGGCGGTTCGCTGGTGCTGTTCAAGCTGGTCAGCATGTTCGGCGTGGTCTGGTGGCTGGTGGCGATGCTGTGGCTGCGACGCTACGACTTCGCCTCCGACCACGACACCCATGCGCGGGTGTTCAAGCTGGCCGCCGGCACCCTGGCGGTGGTGCCGGCCTGGTGCGCGCTGGCGGCGATCCATGCCGGCGATCCCGCACCCACCGCCTGGCCGCTGGTGCCGCAGGGACACGTCTGGCTGCTGACCGCGCTGATGATCGTCTGGGCGACCGACACCGGTGCGTATTTCGCCGGCCGCAAGTTCGGCGGCAAGTGGTTCGGCGGCCGCAGGCTGGCGCCGCGGATCAGCCCGAACAAGACCATCGAAGGCCTCGTCGGCGGCGTCGCGGCCGGCGTACTGGTGGCGCTGGCGATGGCGCCGCTGGCCGGTGCGGCCCCGGGCCAGTTGCCGCTGGTGGCGCTGGCGGCGGCGGCGACGGTGCTGTTCTCGGTGGTCGGCGACCTGTTCGAAAGCCTGCTCAAGCGCCATGTCGGCGCCAAGGATTCGGGCACCCTGATCCCCGGCCACGGCGGCGTGCTCGACCGGGTCGACAGCGTGCTCGCCGCGCTGCCGGTGTTCGCCGTGGCGAAGATCTGGCTCGGGTTCTGATGCAGCGCGTCGCAGTCCTCGGCGCGACCGGCTCGATCGGCGGTTCGGCGCTCGACGTCATCGCCCGTCATCCCGAGACCATACGCGCCAGCGTGCTCGCGGCCGGCGGCAACGTGGCGGCGCTGGTCGCGCTGTGCGCGACGCATCGACCCGAGCACGCCGTGGTCGGCGACACGTCGGGCCTGGCGACGCTGCGCGAGGGCCTGCGACACGCAGGCCTGTCCACGCAGGCGCACGCCGGGCCGGAAGCGCTGACGGCGCTGGTCGCCAGCGAAGCCTGCGACACCGTGGTCGCGGCGATCGTCGGCGCGGCGGGCCTCGACTCGACCCTCGCCGCCGCCCGCGCCGGCAAGCGCCTGCTGCTGGCCAACAAGGAATCGCTGGTGCTGGCCGGCGAACTGCTGATCGCTGCGGCGCGCGAGGCCGGTTCGACCATCGTGCCGATCGACAGCGAGCACAACGCCATCTTCCAGTGCCTGCATGGAAGGCCGGCCGGGACCGAAGTGCAGCGCATCACCCTGACCGCATCGGGCGGCCCGTTCCGCGGCCGCAGCCGCGCGCAACTGGCCGGGGTCACCCCGCAGCAAGCGGTGGCGCACCCGAAGTGGTCGATGGGCCCGAAGATCTCGGTGGACTCGGCGACGCTGATGAACAAGGGCCTGGAACTGATCGAGGCCCGCCACCTGTTCGGCCTGCCCGACGAGCGCCTGGACGTGCTGGTGCACCCGCAGAGCCTGGTCCATTCGCTGGTCGAATTCGTCGACGGCTCGACCCTGGCCCAGCTCGGGCTGCCGGACATGCGCACCTCGCTGGCGGTGGGCCTGGGCTGGCCGGCGCGCATCGCCTCGGGGGTCGGCGCGCTCGATCTCGCCGCGCACGGCCGGCTCGAGTTCGAGCCACCGGACCTTGCCACCTTCCCCTGCCTGCGCCTCGCCCGGGAGGCGCTGCGGACAGGCGGAACCGCCCCGGCGATCCTGAATGCAGTGAACGAGGTCGCGGTTTCAGCCTTTCTTCAGGGGCGGATCGGTTTCCTGTCCATTGCCGCGCTGGTCGAGGATGCCCTCGCGGCGATCGCGGCGGAACCGGCGTCGTCGCTGGCGGCGCTCGGCGATGCCGATGCCCGCGCGCGGCGTCATGCCGAACACGCCATTGCCACGGGTACCCTGCGATGAAGCGCCGCCATGACTGAGTTCCTCGGCTCCGCCTGGTGGCTGATCGTGAGCCTCGGCATCCTCGTGACCATCCACGAATTCGGGCACTTCTGGGTCGCGCGCCGCTGCGGGGTCCGGGTGCTGCGCTTCTCGATCGGCTTCGGCGGCGCGCTGTGGAAGCGTTTCGCGAAGGACGGCACCGAATACCGGATCGCGGCGATTCCGCTCGGCGGCTACGTGAAGATGCTCGACGAGCGCGAGGCCGACGTGCCCGCGGCCGAGGCGGCGCAGGCCTTCAACCGCCAGTCGGTCTGGAAGCGCATCGCGATCGTCGCCGCCGGACCCGCCGCCAACCTGATCCTGTGCTACGCCCTGCTGTGGGCGATGTTCGTGATCGGCCGGCCCGACTACGCCCCGGTGCTCGGTCCCTCGACCGGGATCGCCGCCGAATCCGGCCTGCGCGGCGAGGACCGCGTGCTGGCGGTGGGCGGGCGCGAGACCCCGACCTGGATGGAACTGCAGATGGCCCTGCTGCCGGCCGCGCTCGACCGCGCCGACGTGCCGCTGCGGGTCGCCGACGCCCAGGGCAGCGAGCGCCAGGTGTCGCTGCGCCTGTCTGCGCTGCCGGAGGACTTCGACCAGCGCCAGGTCGTCCGCAGCATCGGGCTGATGCCGCGGCACTTCACCATTCCCGCCGAGATCGGCCGGGTCCTGCCGGATGGCGCCGCCTGGGGCACGCTGGCCGAGGGCGACCGGATCACCGCGATCGACGGCCGTCCGGTCGAACGTTTCGAGGACATCGGCCCGCTGCTGCAGGCGCTGGGCGAGCGTGGTGGCGACGCGATGGTCGAGGTGACCCGCGACGGCGAGCGTCTGGCCTTCCCGCTGCAGCCGCGCGAATTCACCGACGAACGCGGCCACCGGCGCTGGGTCCTGGGGATCGAAGCGCCGGCCAGCATCGAGCTGCCGCCCAAGGACGCCCTGCAGCAGTACGGGCCGGTCGCCGCGATCCCGGTCGCCGCACGCGAGATCGGACACCTCTCCGGCCAGTTGCTGGGCATGGTCCAGCGTGCCTTCTCCGGCCGCCTGGCGCTGGAGAACACCGTGGCCGGGCCGCTGACCATCGCCCGCGCCACCAATGCCTACGCCAGCCAGGGCGTGGCCTGGTACCTGACCATCCTGGCCCTGCTGTCGCTGAGCATCGCCATTCTCAACCTGCTGCCGATCCCGCTCTTGGACGGCGGACACCTGTTGTATTACCTTATCGAGTTGGTCAAGGGCAGTCCGTTAAGCGAACGTGCGATGGCCGCCGGGCAGTATGTCGGCCTGGTGCTGTTGGCTAGCTTGATGGGCCTGGCGTTCTACAACGACATCCTGCAGCTGGTGCGCTGATGCCCCGCCCTCCGACCGCCGCTGCGTCAGCAGCGGAGCTCTTCCCCAATCCGGACCGATCGATGACGCGTACTCCTGCCCGCCACCTGCTTGCTCTCGCCCTCGCGACGGCCATCGCACCCGCCTGGGCCCAGCAGGCCGTCGACCCGCAGGCTGCGTTCGCGGTCCCGCAACCCGCCGCCCCCGCGCCGCAGTTCGCGCCCGGCACCGCCAGCTTCACCGTCGCCGATATCCGCATCGACGGGCTTCAGCGCATCGGCGCGGGCACGGTCTTCACCTACCTGCCGATCGAGCGCGGCGACACGATCAACCAGAACCGGATCGGCGAGGCGGTGCGTGCGCTCTACCGCACCGGCTTCTTCGAGGACATCCAGGTCGGCCGCCAGGGCGACATCCTCGTGGTCACCGTCACCGAACGCCCCGCGATCAACAAGCTGACCCTGACCGGCAACAAGGACATCAAGACCGAAGACCTGACCAAGGGCCTGAAGGACATCGGCCTGTCCGAGGGCGAGACCTTCGACCGGCTCGCACTCGACCGCGTCACCCAGGAACTCACCCGCCAGTACAACAACCGCGGCAAGTACAACGTCCAGATCGCCCCCACGGTCTCGCGCCTGGACCGCAACCGGGTCGACGTCACCATCGCGGTCACCGAGGGCAAGGCGGCCAAGATCCGTCACATCAACCTGATCGGCAATGAAGTCTTCGAACAGGACGACCTCACCGACAGCTG
This sequence comes from Luteimonas saliphila, assembly GCF_016774335.1. Lineage (GTDB taxonomy): Bacteria > Pseudomonadota > Gammaproteobacteria > Xanthomonadales > Xanthomonadaceae > Luteimonas > Luteimonas saliphila. The sequence goes on from NZ_JAETWA010000047.1 coordinate 32,746, forward strand.
GGAATCCGGCGAAAGCAACTGGCTCAGCTGGTATCGCCGCGACGACCAGTACTCCAAGGAAAAGCTCTCGGGCGACCTCGAGAAGCTGCACAACTACTACCTAGACCGCGGCTATGTCGACTTCAGCATCGACAGCACCCAGGTGTCGATCAGTCCCGACAAGCGCGACATGTACATCGGCGCCGGGCTCACCGAGGGCGAGATCTACACCGTCTCGTCGGTCGAGGTCACCGGCGACACGGTGTTGCCCAAGGAGGATATCGAGGCCCTGGTGCTCACCCGGGATGGCCAGGTCTTCTCGCGCGCACTGCTCGAGCTGTCCTCGGACGCGATCACCGCGACGCTCGGCAACATCGGCTATGCGTTCGCACAGGTGAACACGATCCCGGAAGTGAACCGGGAGAACCGTACGGTCGGCATCCAGTTGCAGGTCGTGCCCGGGCCGCGCGTGAACGTGCGCCGGCTGGTGTTCAAGGGCAACACCCGCACTTCCGACGAGGTGATGCGCCGCGAGATGCGCCAGTTCGAGGGCGCCTGGTACTCGCAGGCCGCGATCGACCGGTCCAAGGTCCGGCTGCAGCGGCTGGGTTATTTCGAATCGGGCAGCGTCAACGTCGAGACGCAACCGGTTCCCGGCAGCAACGACGAGGTCGACGTGGTGTTCAGCGTGACCGAGACCACGTCCGGCAGCTTCGTGTTCGGCATCGGCTACTCGCAGCTGGCCGGGCTGACCACGTCGGTCCAGCTGTCGCAGAACAACTTCCTCGGCAGCGGCAACCGGGTCTCGATCGAGGCGCAGCGCAACGTCTACCTGCAGCGCTACGCGTTCTCGTTCATGAATCCCTACTTCACCGACGAGGGCATGTCGCTCGGCTACAACCTGTGGTGGCGCGAATTCGACAACTCCGAGTTCAACACCGCGCAGTACTCCTCCACCAACGCCGCAGGCCAGATGGTCATCGGCCTGCCGATCACCGAGTCGGACACGATCTCCGCGCTGTTCGGCATCGATCGCAACCAGATCTTCGCCTTCCGCGGCTCGTCGCCGGAATCGATCGTCGATTACATCGACGCCGTGGGCAACCGCACGTTCCACGCCTGGCGCACGGAGCTGGCCTGGGCGCGCGACTCGCGCAACGACTACCTGCAGCCTACCCGCGGGACCCTGCAGCGGGTGTCGCTGGAAACCACGCTTCCCGGCTCGACCGTCGAGTACTACAAGCTCAACTACGAGTTCTCCAAGTACTGGCACATCAACCGCGCGCTGGTGCTCAATACCCGTTTCGAGATCGGCTACGGCGACAGCTACGGCGACGACACCTACCGCGTGTTCTGCCGCGGGCTCGGTGGGCAGCCGCTGCCGCCGCCGGGCAGCGCCGCGCCCGATCCGAGCGACGTGCCCGGCAGCGGGGATTGCGCCGATGGCACCGTCTACAACAAGACCCTGGTCGCGTCGGGATTGCCGTTCTTCGAGAACTTCTACGCCGGTGGCGCGCGCTCGGTGCGCGGCTTCCGCGACAACACCCTCGGCCCGCGCGAGAGCGCCCTCAACAGCAGCTACCTGCAGCCGATCGGCGGCGCGTTGAAGACGGTCGGCTCGGTGGAGATGTTCTTCCCGCAACTGATCAAGTCGCCGGCCGCCCGGGTTTCCGCGTTCGTCGACGTCGGCAACGTGTTCCGCAATGTCGATGCCTTCGAGAGCAGCGAGCTGCGGGCTTCGGCGGGCGTCGCGCTGATGTGGCGGGCGCCGGTCGGCCCGATCTCGATCAGCTACGCGTATCCGCTCCGCAGCCAGGACGAGATCCGCGGCGAGAACGGCGCGCTGATCCAGCAGGGCGACGAGCTCGAGCGCCTGCAGTTCACCTTCGGCGGCGCGTTCTAGCCGCCTCCGGGTCGATGCCGCGCCACGCTGTCCAGGTGTCCGCGGGGGAGATCGCCGAACGCTTCGGCCTGTCCCTGCGCGGCGACGCCACTCGCATGATCGATGGCGTCGGTACGCTCGGCGGGGCCGGCCCGACGCAGCTTTCGTTCCTCGCCAACCCGAAGTACCGCGGCCAGCTGCCTGCTTCGCGGGCGGGCCTGGTGGTCGTGCGCGCGGGCGATGCCGACGCCCATGCCGGCGACGTGCTGGTCGCCGCCGATCCCTACGTCGCCTACGCGCGTATCGCGGCGCTGTTCGAACCGGCGGCGGCCGCGACACCCGGCACCCATCCCACCGCGGTCGTGCATCCCGACGCGCGGGTCGATCCGCGCGCGGCGGTCGGCCCGCTCGCCTGCATCGGCGCCCGCAGCCGGATCGCCGCGGGCGCCAGCATCGGCCCCGGCTGCGTGATCGGCGAGGACTGCGTGGTCGGTCCCGGCTGCACCCTGGTCGCGCGCGTCACTCTGGTCCGGCGCGTGGTGCTCGGCGAACGGGTGCTGGTCCATCCCGGTGCGGTGCTCGGCGCCGACGGCTTCGGCATCGCGCTGGATCGCAGCGGCGACGAGCCGCACTGGATCAAGGTGCCGCAGCTCGGCGGCGTGCGCATCGGCGACGACTGCGAGATCGGCGCCAACACCACGATCGACCGCGGCGCGCTCGAGGACACGGTGCTGGAGCACGATGTCCGTCTCGACAACCAGATCCAGATCGCCCACAACGTCCGCATCGGCGCCCACACCGCCATGGCCGGTTGCGTCGCCGTGGCCGGCAGCGCCTCGATCGGGCGATACTGCATGATCGGCGGCGCCGCGGGGATCGCCGGGCATCTCGAGATCTGCGACCGGGTGGTCGTCACCGCCATGACCCTGGTGACGCATTCGATCCGCGAACCCGGGGAGTATTCTTCCGGAACCCCGTTGATGGACAGTCGCAGCTGGCGCAGGAACGCGGTCCGCTTCAAGCAGCTCGACGCACTGGCCCGGCGCGTGGGGACGCCTCCAAAGGAAACCGAATGACACTGCAGGTCACGCTTCCCATCGACAGCATCGGCATTCGCGCCCTGCTGCCGCATCGCTATCCGTTCCTCCTGATCGATCGCGTGGTCGAGGCGGAGCCGGGCAAGCGCGTGCTCTGCTACAAGAACGTTTCCGGCAACGAACCGTTCTTCCAGGGCCACTTCCCCGATCGCCCGGTGATGCCCGGCGTCATGGTGATCGAGGCGCTGGCACAGGCCGGCGGCGTCCTCACCCAGCTCACCCACGGCGGTGGCCTCGAGGGCCGGCTGTCGTACCTGGTGAAGGTGGACAATGCGAAGTTCTCGCGCATGGTCGTGCCCGGCGACCGGCTGGACCTGGAGGTGGAGATCAAGCGCGAGATCCGCAACATGACCATGTACGTCGGCACCGCCCGCGTCGACGGCGAACAGGTCGCGTGCGCCGAGATCCTGTGCGCCGAGGTGCGCGGCTGACATGGCATCCGCCGGCATCCACCCCACGGCGTTCGTCGACCCGGGAGCCCGGATCGGCGAGGGGGTGTCGGTCGGCGCGTTCACCTGCGTCGGCCCGGAGGTCGAGATCGGCGACGGCACGCGAATCGGGCCGCATTGCAGCGTGCACGGACCGACCCGGATCGGGCGCGACAACCGCATCATCGGCCACGCCGCGATCGGCGGCGAGCCGCAGGACAAGAAGTACCGCGGCGAAAGCGTGGAACTGGAGATCGGCGACCGCAACCTGGTCCGCGAATTCGTCACCCTCAATCGCGGCACCGGAGACGGCGGCGGCCGCACCCGGATCGGCGACGACAACTGGTTCCTGGCCTATGCCCATGTCGCGCACGATTGCGTGATCGGCAACCACTGCGTGTTCTCCAACAACGCCACCCTCGCCGGGCACGTCGTGATCGGCGACCACGTGATCCTGAGCGGCTTCGCCGGCGTGCACCAGTTCTGCCGCATCGGCGCCCATGCCTTCATCGGCATGGGGGCATTGGTCAACGGCGACGTGCCGCCGTTCCTGATGGTGGCGCAGGAAGGCTACGGGCGCCCGCGCGGTATCAACGCCGAGGGGCTCAAGCGACGCGGCTTCGATGCCGAGCGCACCGCGGCGATCAAGCGCGCGTATCGGGCGGTCTACGTGTCGGGCGCGAGCCTGGCGGAGGCGAAGGCGCAACTCGCCGGACTCGCCGACGAAAGCGATGACGTGCGCGAGTTCCTCGCCTTCATCGAGAGCGGTGAACGGCCGCTGTTGCGTTGATGTCGGCAACTCAGGCCCCCGCCCCCGGAACCGGCGCCGCGCGCGACGCCACGTCCGCCTCACCGTACCCGGCCGCCGTCCAGGCCGACCTGCCCTCCGCCGACCCCGCGCGGGCGTTGCGCGTGGGGCTGTGCGCGGGCGAGGCCTCCGGCGATCTGCTCGGCGCCGGGCTGGTCCAGCAGTTGCGTGCACGCTTTCCCGGCGCGGAATTCGCCGGCATCGGCGGCGCGGCGATGCGTGCGGCAGGGGTCGATACCTGGCACGACGCCTCGGAACTGGCGGTGATGGGCCTGAGCGAAGTGCTGCGGCACCTTCCGCGGCTGCTGTCGCTGCGCCGGCGCTTGCGTCGGCGCCTGCTCGACTGGCGGCCCGACGTCTTCATCGGCATCGACGCCCCCGACTTCAACCTGGGCCTCGAGCGAGCCCTCAAGCGCCGTGGCGTGCCCACCGTGCACTACGTCAGCCCGTCGGTCTGGGCCTGGCGCGAGGGGCGCGCGGCGAAGATCGGGCGCAGCGCAGACCGCGTGCTGTGCCTGTTCCCGATGGAACCGGCGATCTACGCCCGCCACGGCATCGACGCGCGCTTCGTCGGCCATCCGATGGCCGACGCCATGCCGCTGAACCCGGACCGCCGGCGTGCCCGGGCCGAACTCGGCCTCGACGACGGGGCGCCGGTGCTCGCCGTGCTGCCCGGATCGCGGCTGGGCGAAATCGCGCGGCTGGGCGCGATCTTCCTGGAGGCCGCCGCGCACGTCGCGGCGCGGCTTCCCGCGCTGCGGATCGTGGTTCCCGCCGCCACGCCGGAATGCGGCGATGCGATCCGCGCATTGCTGTCGCGGTCCGCGCTGCCCGTCGATCGCGTGCGACTGCTCGACGGGCAGGCGCGCGAGGCGATGACGGCGGCCGACGTGGTCCTGCTCGCTTCCGGAACCGCGACGCTGGAGGCGATGCTGGCCAAGCGTCCGATGGTGGTCGGCTACCGGATCGCACCGAGCACCTATCGCATCGTCAAGGCGCTCGGGATGCTGAAGGTCGACCGCTACGCGCTGCCCAACGTGCTGGCTGGCGAGACCATCGCCCCGGAGCTGATGCAGGACGAGTGCACGCCCACGCGCCTGGCCGAGGCGGTGCTCGCCTGGTTCGCCGATCCCGCCGCCGCCACCGCGCTGGAACCGGTGTACCGCGACCTGCACCTCGCGCTGCGGCGCGACGCCTCCGCCTCCGCGGCCGACGCGGTCGCCGGCCTGCTGGGACCGGCGCCGTGACGCCGCTCGTCGCCGGCGTGGACGAGGCCGGACGCGGGCCGCTCGCCGGCCCGGTGGTGGTCGCCGCGGTCGTGTTCGACCCGGCGCGGCCGCGCATCAACGGGCTCGACGATTCCAAGCGGCTGGCTCCCGCGCGGCGCGAGTTCCTGTACGAACGCATCGTCGAGCGCGCGCTGGCGTACAGCGTGGTGTTCGTGGAGGTCGAGGAGATCGACCGGATCAACATCTTCCAGGCCACGATGGTGGGCATGCAGCGCGCGATCGCCGGCGTGGTCCACGTCGCGGGGCTGGCGCGCATCGACGGCAATGCGCTGCCGCGCGGACTGCCCTGCCCGGCGGAGGCGCTGGTGGGTGGAGACGCGCGCGACCGCTCGATCATGGCCGCCTCGATCTTGGCCAAGGTCTCGCGCGACCGCGTCATGACGGCCCTGCACGCCGAGCACCCGCTCTACGGATTCGACGCGCACAAGGGCTATTCGACGCCCTACCACCTCAACGCATTGCGGGCGCACGGGCCCTGCGCGCACCACCGGCGCAGTTTCGCACCGGTCGCGCAGGGCGCGCTGTTCTGATCCACGCGTCGCGGCCGTGAAGGCCCGGCCCGCGCCCTCGTGCTCACTCGAGCAGCAGCAATGCCTGTTCGAGCATGCGCGCAGGCGCGACGTCGATGTCCAGCGCGAACACGTCGGCCTCCCCGCGCGGCGGCTCCAGCGCCGTGAACTGGCTGTCGAGCAGGCTGACCGGCATGTAGTGGCCGCTGCGTGCGCGCATGCGCTCCGCGATCAGTTCGCGTTCGCCGTGCAGGAACAGGAAGCGCAGCGGCAGGCCGGCCTGGCGCAACATCTCGCGATGGCGACGGCGCAGGCCGGAGAAGGCGAGCGACACGCGCTCGCCGGCGGCGACCCGGCGTTGCAGTTCGCCGACGATGCGGTCCACCCAGGGTTGGCGCATCGCATCGGTCAGCGCCTGGCCACTCGCCATGTGCGCCCTCGCCTCTTCGCTGTGGAAATCGTCGGCATCGAGGAAGGTGGCGGGCCAAGCCGCGGCCAGCGCGCGCGCGAGGGTGGTCTTGCCGCTGCCGGACACGCCCATTACCACCACCACGCGCACGTCGTGGCTCATGTCGGCTCCATGGCGACCGGAAGTTCCACGCGCACCTCGTAGCGATGGCCGACGCGGAGGGGCGCGATCCTGCCATCCGGACACGGTTCGCCGTCGACGTGGACGCGGGTGCGTTCGATCCCGCCCACGCGCTCGATCGCGACGTCGAACTCCGCGCCGCGGAACCGGCGCGATGCGCGCGCGCGCGGCCAGTGCGCGGGCAGTTGCGGGGCGATCCGCAAGCCGTCGCCGTCGCCACGCAGGCCGAACAGCGATTCCACCAGGCAGCGGTACAGCCAGGCGGCGGTACCGGTGTTGAACAACTGGCTGGAACGGCCCGCGGTGCGGGGGTGCAGGCGCCACGCGCCCCGATAATAGTTGGGCACGAAGACCGGCAATTGGCCGCGCTGCAGGCAGTCCCGCGGCTCGGGGCCGGACAGCATCGCCCGCAGCGTCCGCCACGCGCGATCGGATTCCCCCACCGCATACAGGGCATGCAGCCAGAACGCGGCCGCATGGTTGTAGACGGCGCCGTTCTCCGCCGAGCCCGGGAATTTCTGGGTCAGGCGGCCCACGTCCTCGCGCATGCCGGTGTAGGGTGGTTCGAGCATCGCCACGCCCCAGGGCGACACCAGCTCCGCATCCACCGCGTCGAGCAGGCGTTCGCGGCGCGCCTCGTCGGCCGCGCCGCTGAGCATCGCCCAGCTCTGCGGATTGAGGTAGATGCGGCCTTCGGCATCCGCGCGCACGCCGAACACCACGTCGTCGTCGGTGATGCCGCGTGCGTACCAGTCGCCATCCCACAGCTGCGTATTGACCGCGGCGTTGAATTCGGCGGCACCGTCGCGGAACAGCTTCGCCTGCGCCTGGCGACCCACGCGCACGCAGATGTCCGCCCACAGCTGCAGCGCATGCGCGCTGGCCAGCGACAGCCAGCCGGACACGCCCTGGCCCTTCCAGCCGACCATGTTCATGGGGTCGCACCAGTCGCCCTGCGCGATGTAGCTCAGGCCGCGCGGGTCGCGCTGGTCGAGCAGCCACTGCATCGCGCGGTCGATGCGCTCGGCCACGCTGCGCGTGGTGCCGTCGCCGCCCGCCACGGGCACGTCGAGCAGCGCGTCGTCGCCGGTTTCGTCCAGGTAGGCGCGCAGGCACACGGGCAGCCATACGCAGTGGTCGGTGTGCGGCACCTGGTTGATGTACTTGAGCTCCGCGCCCTCGGCGAGCAGGATGCCGTCGGGCATCGCGCCCGTGGCCTCCTGCTGCGACAGCGCCTGCAGGAAGGCCGCGCGCGACGTCTCCGGTCGCACGTAGGCCATGCCCATGTGGTCCTGGAGGAAATTGCGCGTCTGCGGGTCGGTGGTCAGCCGGTTGGAGTCGCCGTGGTAGTAGACCTGGCGCGGCAGCCAGTGGTTGGCGAAGTCGTCCAGCCACGGGTCCGGGGTTTCGATGCGGATGCAGCCGCGGCCTCGCTCCAGGTATTCGCGGGTGCCCGCGCCGGCGTCGGCGAAGCCGCCCGCGGACAGGTAGCGTTCGCGCAGCGCGGCGATTTCGGCCTCGTCGCGTGCCGGGGCGAACAGGAAACGGAACTCCTCCACCGCATCGGGCACCAGTGCGAGCCGGTACTGCAGCGCCGCCGTAGGCGTTTCGTACAGGGCATCGCCGCAGGCCAGCTGCTCGCGCTGCGTGATCGACGAGGGCGCCTGCAACCCACCCTCGCCCTCGAACGCGGTCTGGTTGGCCTCCCACGCATCGGGCGCGCGCTCGTGCAGCAGCACGGTGCGGTCCTTGAAGTCGCGCTGGCGGAAGTAGTCGGCGACCTTCTGGTAGGGCGCCACGCTGTCGCAGACGATCCCGCCCAGGTCCGCCCGGTAGCGGCCGGACTGGTTCATCCACGACATGTAGCCGACCGGGAAGTACGGATACACGCTGACGCGGCGCACGCGCCCGGACACGTTGCGCACGCGCAGCGTCCACAGTTCGGCCACCTCGTCCGCCGGCAGCGACACGGCCAGTTCCACTTCGATCCCGTCGCAGCGCACGGTCCAGGCCACGTCGCCCTGGCCGACGTCGAACGCGAACCCGTCGGGCGCGCGGTTCACCGGCGCATGCGGCGCCGAGAACAGCCCGCCCTCTTCCTCGTCCCTGATGTAGCAGAAGCGCCCGGGATGGTGCGCGTAGTAGGGCTGCTCCGGCTGCATGAAGGTCTTCGCCTCCAGCGTGGGCGCGTGCGCGTATTTCGCGGGCTCGGGCTGCATGAACTGCGCCGTCGCGTAGCCACGCACGTTGAGCTGCAGCAGCATCCGCCGGTTCCACAGGAAGCTCGACGCCTGCGGCATCGCCACCGGGCTGCGCAGGACGAAGCGCTGGCCCTGCTCGCGGAACCCGTACAGGTCCTCGCTCATGCGATCTGGTCCCGACGCGCCTGCAGGTCGCGCTGCACGCCTGCGAGCGCGGCATCGTCGAGCGGGTAGAAATGCATCACGCCCGCCGCGAGCAGCGCGACGATGCCGGGGATCACCGTCAGCAGCAGCGCGATGCCCTGCTGCGACGCGTCCGACTGCGCCTCGTTGGCGACATAGCCCAGCGCCGCCAGCATCCAGGCGATGGCCGCCGTCGCCAGCGCGCCGCCCAGCTTCTGCGAAAACGTGGCCGCGGCGAAGGTCATCGCGGTGGCGCGCCGGCCGGTCTTCCACTCGGTGTAGTCGGCGCAGTCGGCGTACATCGAGAACGCCAGCGGCGACTTCGGGCCCAGCAGCAGGCCGATCGCGGTGTTGATGACGAACAGCAGCCAGATCGCGTCGGGCGGCACGAAGTACATCGCGCAGCTCAGCACGCCCACCCCCGCCATCAGCCACATCATCAGCCGGCGCTTGTCGACGAAACGGGTCATCACCGGCGTCAGCGCCGCGCCCACCGCCAGCGCCACCGAGTACACGCCCAGGAAGGTGCCGGTGAGCTCCGGGCGCACCAGGTAGTACTTCATGTAGTACACCAGCGAGCCGCTGCGCATCACGATCGTCACCATGATCACCAGCGCGAGCACGAACAGCACCAGCCACGGGCGGTTGTGCAGCAGGTCGGCCACGTCCTGCCTCACCGCGCTGCGCTGCAGCGGCGGCGGCGAGATGCGCTCGCGCGTGGTCAGGAAGACGGTGGCGAAGGTGGCGGCGGCGATCACGCCGTACAGGCCCAGCGTGAGCTGCCAGCCCAGTGCCTCGTCGCCGCGGCCCAGCCATCCGACCAGGTCGAGCGTCAGCCAGTTCACGACGGTGGTGCCGGTGAACGCGGCGATGAAGCGGAAACTGATCAGGGTGGTGCGCTGCTGGCTGTCGGCGGTCATCACTCCGCTCAGCGCCGAATACGGCATCGCCAGCACGGTGTAGGCCAGCATCATCAGGGTGAAGGTGGCATAGGCCCACAGCAGCTTGCCGTCCGGGTCGAGGTCGGGCACGGTCCAGGTCAGCACGCCGCACAACGCAAGCGGCACCGCGCCGAACAGCAGGTAGGGGCGGAACCGGCCCCAGCGCGTGCGGGTGCGGTCGGCGAGTGCGCCCACAAGCGGATCGGTGATCGCGTCGACCACCTTGGTCACCAGCATCATGGTGCCGACCGCGGCCGCGGCCAGGCCCATCACGTCGGTGTAGAAGATCAGCAGGAAGGCGGAGATGTTCGCCCAGTACAGGTTGAAGCCGAAGTCGCCGAGCCCGTAGCCGACCTTTTCCCGGAGCGGCAGGAGCTCGCCTACACCGTTGCCGCGTGTCCGCCTCGTGGCCCGATCGTCGCCCATGCGCCTCCCCGGCATGGCCTGCCCTTCCGACGAGCGGCCGAATCCAGCCATGATAGCGTTATCATCGATCCCGCGTGGCCGCCGAACCGTGATGCCGCCGGTTGAGCTGGTGAGCCGGGTGCACTGCGGACACGAAGCCCGGCGACCGTCTTGGCGCGCTGCGACAGGCGTCGCGCAAGCGCCGGGGCTCCGCGACCCGTGGCCCGCGGCAGAATGGGACCGGCGCTGGGCAGTTCACGCGGCCCAGCGGGATGCCGCCCCACCAAGCGCGGTTCGCGCCCCGCATTCGAACGTCGTGAGCGTCGGGCCCGCTTCCTGCAACTGGATTCCTGGCCGCAACGCCGGCGAAAGGACCTGCGCGATGGCACGTTCGCCGACCAGGCGAGATGTTGGTCAGGGCGGAGCCCGCCCGGTGCCGATCGCCGGCGCGGTCGCGAGGTTCGGCAGCAGTTCACCGGAAAAACTCAGTACATCGTGGTCGCCAACCCCAAGAAACAGGACGATTTCACCGCTCTTCGGTCTCGGACCGGACCCGATCGCCGGCGCCGAGCCAAGGGCCATCCTCAGATGGAGAATCCGTCCATCGCTCAGCGGGAACTGAAGCGCGGTTGCCTCCGGGGCATGCTGGAATTGCGGGTCTTTCGATGACATGGCTCGTTCTCCTGCTGCTTGCCTTACGGCGGTGAGCGGACGGTGTCGCCTTCGGCTGCATCCGTCCGCGGGGGTACCCCATCGATTCCGCTGAGCGCGGGATTGCCGTGGATCCGGTAGCCAGCCATTCCCGCGGCAAGCGCGTTCTCCACCTGCGCGCGCGCGGCGACCAACTCGCCGAGGGCTACCAGCGTCTGGGCATTGAACAGTGCGACTTCCGACGGCTCGCTTCCCAGTTCGGTGGAGCGCCGCACCAGCTCGTGGACCTCCTCGACGGCGCGTCCGAGGTTGACCCGGTACCAGCCCAGCGCCGCCAGCGCCTTGGCGTCTTCGGGCTTCAGCTCCAGGTAGCGCGACGACAACCGTTCTGCCTGCCTGAACGCTTCGCGGGCCTGCACCCGCGCATCGGGGAGGGCGAGCAAGGCTTGTCCGAGGTTTCCCCAGACCAGGTAATCGGATGCGTCCAGCTTCAGCGCGTCCCGATGCAGGCGTGCGGCCGCCACGTAGTCGCCTTCGAAGTACCGGATCTCGCCCAGGTTGGTCAGCGCGGAATACGTGGGACTGATCTCGATCGACCTGGACAGGGCCCGCGATGCCTCGTCGGCTCGACCGGAAACGAGGTAGATGGCACCGAGGTAACTCCACATCGGCGCATTGTCCGGCTGCAGCTCGACGGCCTTGCGATACGATGCGATCGCAGCCGGGAAATCGCCATCGAGGTAATTCCGGTATCCGATCTGGGAATGGATCCGTGGGTCGTCCGGGCGCAGCGACAGTGCCCGGTCGAAGTATTCCCTGGCTTTCTCGCGCCGCCCCATCTGCGCATGCGTGTTGGCCAATCCAACGTAGACGGCGACCCGGCGGGCAGGGTCCGCTTCGGCCTTCGAGTAGTACTCGATCGCCTCGGCATGCTCGCCACGCGCCAGGTGCAACTCCGCCTGTGCGACCATCGCTTCGCCGAGCAATGGATCCATCTCCAGCGCGCGCGCGCAAGCCGCGTCGGCGCGGTCGTACGCCTCCGCGTCGTTCCTGTCGAGGAACATCGCGACTTCCGCCCGGCAGATGCCCGCCTGCGCCCGCGCGAAGTTCGCGTCCTGCGCGAGCGCCTGATCGAAGTACCGCACTGCATCGCCTGCGTCCAGCCCGTGCAGGAACGACTGCAGGCCATGCAGGTACGCGTCGAACGCCATGACGCTGCGGGTGGGCGCAAGGCGCTTCTCGAGGGCCTCGCGCTGGCCGGAGATCACGCCCACCAGCGATCGCACGACCTCGTCGGCGATCTCTGACTGGATCGCGAACACGTCCTCGGGTTCGCGGTCGTAGCGCCGGCTCCACAACGTGAAGCCCGTCGCGGTGTCCGTCAACCTGGCATTGATGCGCATGCGCCCTCCCTCCCGGCGTACGCTGGCATCGAGCAGGGTCGCTACGCCCAAGCGCCTGCCCACGGACTTCGGATCCTGGTCGCGAATGGAAACGGCCTCCGGCGAGAGCTGCGCCGCAACCTTGAGGCCCGGCACGCTCGCCAGGGCGTCGTGCATTTCCAGGGCGAGCCCCTGTGCGAAGTAGTCGTCGTCGCCGATGCCGCCGAGGTTCGCGAACGGCAAGACCGCGACCGACGCCTCTGCGGCTCTCGGTACCGCCTGGCGTGTCTGCCACCAGGTCATCGAGACGATCGCCGCGACCAGCGTCGATGCGATCACCCAGTGCCGTAGTCGCCAAGCAGGCGGCCGCTGCGATCGCGCGTCGTGCGCATGCTCGGCAACATCCGACGGCGGCGATGGCGCCGGCGCGATCAGCGGTACGGCGTCCTGCATGGAAGCGGCCATCGTCGGACCCGCCGCGGGGTCCGGCGGCTTGGCGTGGTCGCGCGCATCGAGCAGCGCGCCCACGAAGCGGTACCCGAGCGCATGCCGCGTCTGGATGTACCTGGGATGCTGCGGGTCGTCGTCAAGGGCTGCACGCAATTGCGCGATGGCCCGCGTCAGTACGCCCGGCGTGACGTGGCGATGGCCCCAGACCTGGTCCAGCAGGTCGTCGCGGGCGACCAGCTCGCCAGGTCGCCGCAGCAGGGCCAGCAGCACCGCGAAGGCTTTCGGCTCGACCGGCTGCGCGACGCCATCGCGCAACAGCGTGTGCGCGGCTTCGTCGACGACGATGTCGCCGAATCGGTAATGCCCCGGATCGGGGGATTCGTCCGCGGTGGCCACCCTTCCTCGTCCCGCCCTCGCAACCTCACAGTTCCCTCGGCGTCGGATCGCAGAAACATCGCGCCCTCGTCATGACCCAACGCGGGCAGGTCGGGAATCTGGTCACACGCGCCGCATTCCGCGACGCATGACCCGGAGCACCGCCATGAACGTCTTCGTCGACACCCCGGACACCGTCCCCGCCCAGCCGCTGGCGCCATTCGAGCCCCAGTTCCACCAGATCGGCACACACCCTGCCGGCCCGGATGCGTTCGATCGGTTCAACCGGGTCCTGTCCCGGGTGGGTGGGGCGCCCCTGGAACCGGCCGACCTGGCCTCCGCCGCTCGCCGGCTGGCCCGCCCCGCGCGCACCGGGCGGCCTTCGGACTGGATCGTGCGCCGCCTGCGCCGCGGGCTGGCCGCCGGCCTGATGCTCGCAGACCCGTCATGGGAGCCGGCGCCGCAGTGCGGGCAGGTCGCCAGCACCGTCGTCGCCTACCTGCAGAGCGTCGACGACCTGATCCCCGACGATGTCCCGGTGTACGGCCGCCTCGACGATGCCCTGGTGGTCGAAGTCGCCTGGCCCGCGCTCGCCGCGGAGATGCGCAGCTATCTCGACTTCTGCCGTGTGCGCAGGATGGAGGCCGCTCTCCGCGGCTGCGGCGAAGCGGACTTCGTCTTCGGCCGCCGGGAATGGGACCTGGCCCGCAATGCCGAAGCGGGGCTGCTGGTCCATCGCCGCGAGGCGGGCCTGCGCAGCTATCTCCCGTCGCCATCGCCGATGCCGTACTTCCGCGTGTGCTGACGGACTCCGGATGACGTGATCCTGCGCCGGCAGGACCCTGGCCGCCCCCCGGGGCGGCCTTTCGTTGCAATGCGCAGCCGAAGACCCGCCCCCTGGATGTCAAGCCTTGTTCCACCGGGGGCTGGCCCCTAACCTGCCTGCCGTACGACCTGGATTCCGATGTCCTCCCGCTTCGTCCACCTCCACGTCCACAGCGAGTACTCGCTGGCCGACTCGACGATCCGCATCCCGGATCTCGTGAAGCGCTGCGCCGAGCTCGGCCAGCCCTCGGTCGCGGTCACCGACCGCAACAACCTGTTCTCGCTGGTGAAGTTCTACCGGGCGGCCGAGAGTGCGGGAATCAAGCCGCTCGCAGGCGCCGACGTGCTGGTGGCCGAGGGCGATGCCCCGGCCTGGCTGCTGACCCTGCTGTGCCGCGACCACGCCGGCTACCTGTCGCTGTCGCGCCTGCTCACGCGCGCCTGGACCCAGGGCCATCGCCACGACGGCGTGGTGGTGCGGCCGCAATGGCTGGCCGACGACGCCCGCGGCCTGTTCGCCCTGGCCGGTCGCCACAGCCACGCCGGGCAGTTGCTGGCCGGTGGGCGGGAGGATCTGGCGGGCGGCGCGCTCGGCGACCTGCAGCGCGTCTACGGCGAGCACTGCTTCCTCGAGCTGACCCGCTGCGGGCTCGATACCGAGGCCGCGTTCAACGCCTTCGCGCTGCGCGCGGCCACCTCGCGCGGGATCCCGGTGGTGGCGAGCAACGACGCCCGCTTCCTCGACGCCGGCGGCTTCGAGGCGCACGAGGCGCGCGTGTGCATCGCCTCGGGCCGGGTGCTGGACGATCCCAAGCGGCCCAAGGACTACGCGCCCGGGCAATACCTCAAGTCCAGCGAGGAGATGGCGGAGCTGTTCGCGGATGTGCCCGATGCGATCGACAACACGATCGCGCTCGCACAACGCTGCAACCTCGAGCTGCGCCTGGGCAAGTACTACCTGCCGGCGTTCCCGGTGCCCTCGGACGAGACGCTCGAGAGCTGGATCCGCAGCCAGGCGCGCGACGGCCTCGCGGCGCGCCTGGACAGGTATCCGCTGGCGCCCGGGCACACCCGCGAAAGCTACGACGCGCGCCTGGAGCGCGAGCTCGACGTCATCATCTCGATGGGGTTCCCGGGCTACTTCCTTATCGTGGCCGACTTCATCAACTGGGCCAAGCAGCACGGCATCCCGGTCGGGCCCGGGCGCGGTTCCGGCGCGGGCTCGCTGGCGGCCTGGGCGCTGGGCATCACCGACCTCGACCCGCTGCCCTACGACCTGCTGTTCGAGCGCTTCCTCAACCCCGAACGCGTGTCGATGCCGGACTTCGACATCGACTTCTGCATGAACCGGCGCGACGAGGTGATCGACTACGTCGCCGCCAAGTACGGCCGCGACCGCGTCAGCCAGATCATCACCTACGGCACCATGGCCGCGAAGGCGGTGTTGCGCGATGCCGGCCGCGTGCTCGGCCATCCCTACGGCTTCGTCGACGGGCTGTCCAAGCTGATCCCGCTGCAGCCGGCCGATCCGCTGTCGCTGGAGGACGCGATCGGCCGCAGCAAGCGCGCGCAGAAGGACAGCGCGTACGTGGTCTCGGAGTTCAAGGAGCGCTACGAGACCGAGGACGAGGTGCGCGACCTGGTCGACCTCGCGCTGCAGCTCGAGGATCTCACCCGCAACGCCGGCAAGCACGCCGGCGGCGTGGTGATCGCGCCCTCGCCGCTGTCGGACTTCTGTCCGCTGTACGCCGAACACGACGAAGGCGGCCGCGGCCGCAACCCGGTCACCCAGTTCGACATGAGCGACGTCGAGGCGGTCGGCCTGGTCAAGTTCGACTTCCTCGGCCTGCGCACGCTGACGATCATCGACTGGGCGGTGAAGGCGATCAATGCTCGGCGGGAATCGGGAATCGGGAATCGGGAATCGGGAAAGCAGGGGCCTGCTCCCATTCCCCATTCCCCCTTCCCCATTCCCGGCCCCCTCGACATCACCACCCTCCCCCTCGACGACAAGGCCACCTACGAGCTGTTCGCGCGCGGCGACACGGTGGCGGTGTTCCAGTTCGAATCGCGCGGCATGCGCGAGCTGCTCAAGCGCGCGAAGCCCGACACCTTCGAGGACATCATCGCGCTGGCCGCGCTGTTCCGCCCCGGCCCGCTGGGCAGCGGGATGGACAAGCAATGGTGCGACCGCAAGCATGGGATGGAGGACGTCAGCTACCCGCACCCGGCGCTGGAACAGGTGCTGTCGCCGACCTACGGCGTGATCGTGTACCAGGAACAGGTGATGCAGATCGCCCAGGTGCTGGCCGGCTATTCGCTGGGCGGCGCCGACCTGCTGCGCCGCGCGATGGGCAAGAAGAAGCCCGAGGAGATGGCCAAGGAGCGCGCCAAGTTCGAGGCCGGCGCCGCCGCGAACGGCGTCGATGCGCGCACCGCGACCCAGATCTTCGATTTGATGGAGAAGTTCGCCGAGTACGGCTTCAACAAGTCGCACTCGGCCGCCTACGCGCTGGTCGCCTACCAGACCGCCTGGCTCAAGGTGCACCACCCGGCGGAATTCATGGCCGCGGTGCTGTCGAGCGACATGGACAACACCGACAAGGTGGTCGGCTTCCTCAACGAAGCCAAGGCGATGGGCCTGACGGTGATGCCGCCCGACGTCAATGCATCGGGCTACATGTTCGAAGCGATCGACGGGCGTACGATCCGTTACGGGCTCGGCGCGGTCAAGGGCGTCGGCCGCGGCGCCTGCGAGGCGATCATCGACGCGCGCGGCGACGGCTACGCCGACCTCTACGACTTCTGCAAGCGGGTCGACGCCGGCCGCCTCAACCGGCGCACGCTCGAGGCGCTGATCCAGGCCGGCGCGCTGGACGCGCTCGCGTCCAACCGCGCCTCGCTGATGCGGCAGCTGCCTGAAGTGCTCAAGGCCACCGACCAGATCGCGCGCAACCGCGCCGCCGGCATGTTCGACATGTTCGGCGGCGGCGGCGCGCCCGACATCCATATCGAACTGCCCACCTGCGAGGAGTGGCCGCTCAAGCAGAAGCTCGACGGCGAGCGCGAGACCCTCGGCCACTACCTCAGCGGCCATCCGCTCGATCCCTACCGCGAGGAACTCGCGGCGCTGGTCGGCCACGACCTCGGCCAGCTCGACACGCTGTGGGCCGCGCGCTCGGAGTCCGAATCGCGCGGATGGCGACCGGAGACCACGGTGGTCGTCGCCGGCCAGGTGCTGGCGATGCGCAAGCGCGGCGACTCGCAGGCCTTCGTGCTGATCGAGGACGGGCGCGGGCGGCTGGAATGCGCGTTCTTCGCCGAGGACTACTTCAACAATGCCGCCCTGCTCACGCGCGACCGCATCCTGGTCATCGAGGGCGGGCTGCGCGAGGACGAGTTCAGCGGCGGCTTCTCGCTGCGCGCGCGCCGCTGCTGGGATTTCGAGCAGGTGTGCCAGCAGCATGCGCAGGGACTGTCGCTGCAGCTCGACCTTCGCGTCGCCGGCTCGCTCGACCGCGTCGAGTCGTTGTTCTCGCAACACCGCCCGGGACGCACGCCCTTGCGCTACGAGTTGCTGCTGTCCAACGGCGCGGTCGGCAAGCTCGACGTCAACGGCGGCCAGGGCGTCCGCGTCGCGGCGGACCTGCCGTCCTCGCTGCGCGCGCTGCCGGGGGTGCGGCGGGTGAAGCTGTCGCTGCAGCGGCCCTGGGTGAACTGAACGCATGCGCCCGCCCCGCCGCGCCCGCCGGGCCGCCGGATTCCGCCGTCCGGACGGCCGGGTACGGTCTCCGGGGACGCGGTCGGCTAGACTTCGCGCTTTCCCGAAGCAGTCCCGGGCATGAATCCGAACTACCTCGACTTCGAGCAGCCGATCGCGGACCTCGAGGCCAAGATCCATGAACTGCGCCAGGCCAGCAGCGGCCCGGCGGTGAACATCGACGCCGAGATCCACGCATTGCAGGACAAGCTGCGCAAGCGTACCGCGCACATCTTCCGCGATCTCAGCTCCTGGCAGGTGTCGCAACTGGCGCGGCACCCGATGCGCCCGTACACGCTCGACTACATCAAGGTGATGTGCGACGAGTTCGAAGAACTGGCCGGCGACCGCGCCTACGCCGACGATCCGGCGATCGTCGGCGGCCTCGGCCGCATCGACGGGCGCCCGGTCGTGATCATCGGCCACCAGAAGGGCCGCGACACCAAGTCCAAGGTGCGCCGCAACTTCGGCATGCCACGCCCCGAGGGTTATCGCAAGGCGTTGCGGCTGATGAAGCTGGCCGAGCGCTTCTCGCTGCCCTTGCTGACCTTCATCGACACGCCGGGCGCCTATCCGGGCATCGGCGCCGAGGAACGCGGCCAGTCCGAGGCCATCGCCCGCAACCTGATGGAGATGGCCCAGCTCGGCACGCCGGTGATCTGCACCGTGATCGGCGAAGGCGGCTCGGGAGGCGCGCTGGCGATCGGCGTCGGCGACCGCACGGTCATGCTCGAATACAGCACCTATTCGGTGATCTCGCCCGAAGGCTGCGCCTCGATCCTGTGGAAGGACGCCGGCAAGGCCCGCGATGCCGCCGAGCAGCTGGGTCTGACCGCGCGGCGCCTGCACGGCCTGGGGCTGGTGGACAAGGTGGTGCGCGAGCCGATCGGCGGCGCCCATCGCAACCCGCGCCAGACCGCGATCCGGCTCAAGACCATCCTGATGAACGAACTCGACGCGCTGCAGCAGGTGCCCGTCCCGGAGCTGCTGGAACGACGCTACCGTCGCCTGCGCGGCTACGGCGCGTACGAGAACGCCTGAGCGGGCGCCGCACGAGATGAGTCCCGTCCTGCTGCTCTCGATCGCGCTCCAGATCGGCTGCGCGGTGCACGTCGTGCGCACCGGCCGGCCGTTGTACTGGGTGTTCATCCTGCTGATCGGCTCCTACCTGGCGGTCGCGATCTACCTGATCGCCGAAGTGCTGCCGGAGATGCGTCACCATCGCGCCGCGCGCAACCTGGCACGCGGCGTGCAGCGCACGCTGGATCCCGGCCGCGGCCAGCGCGAGGCCAGCCGCCGGCTCGACCTCGCCGACACCATCGAGAACCGCCGCACGCTGGCCGAGCAGAGCCTGCAGGCCGGCGACCACGCGCGGGCCGCCGAGCTGTACCAGGCCTCGCTCAACGGCCTGTACGCGACCGACCCGCACCTGATGCTCGGCCTGGCGCAGGCGCAGTTCGGCTTGAACCGTCCGGCCGAGGCGCGGGCGACGCTCGAAGCGCTGATCGCCGCCAATCCCGGTTTCCGCTCCAGCGACGGCCATCTGCTGTACGCACGTGCGGTGGAGGCAACCGGCGACATCGAAGCGGCCAGGCACGAGTACGAGGCCCTGGTGCAGGGTTATCCCGGCGAGGAGGCGCGCGCCCGCTACGCACTGCTGCTCGGTCGCGAGGGCGACGAGGCCGGCGCCCAACGCCTGTTCCGGGAAATCCTCAAGCGCGCAGATGCGCTGCCGCGCTACTACCGCAACGAACAGCGCGAATGGATCGACCTGGCGAAGCGTGCCCTGAAGTAGCCTGGGCCACGCCGTTTCGGCAACCACCCCACGCGTCTGCGCCCGGGCGCGCTGCGCGAGGTGCCTCGACCCGCGACCGCGGCGGTGGACTTCCGCGCCGGCGATGGCGTCGTCGGCTCCAGGTCTAGAATCCTCCCTGTCCGCAGCCGGCGGACCCAGGGGGAGACGGACCATGATCATCGAGCAACACGACATGCCCTGGGTGGGGAAGATCACCGGCATCGTCGCAGCCGCGTCCGGTGGCCTGCTCCAGGCGTCGATCCACAGGTTCGCGCCAGGCGCGAACGGCGACGTCCGTACCGGGACCCGATGAACCGCCCGGTCTCCACTCTCGCGCCGCCGCCATGACGCTTGCGCTCGCGTGGCCGGCCGACATGCCGGCCGCGGCCGATGCCCCGCTGCTGGTGGGCTTCAGCGGCGGGCTCGATTCCACCGTGCTGCTGCATCGTCTGGCGCGCGACGGCGAGTGGCGCGCGCGCGGCCTGCGTGCGATCCATGTCCACCATGGGCTGCACGCCGGGGCCGAGACCTGGGCCGCGCACTGCGCACGCATGTGCGCGCAGCTCGAGGTGCCGCTCGACATCGCCCGCGTCCGCGTCGAGCGCGACAGCGGCGACGGCCTCGAGGCGGCGGCCCGCCGCGCGCGATACGCGGCGTTCGCCGCCGCGCTCGGCAGCGGCGGGATCCTGGTGCTGGCGCACCACCGCGACGACCAGGCGGAAACCTTCCTGCTGCGCGCGCTGCGCGGCTCCGGCATCGAAGGACTGGCTGCGATGCGCACCTGGCGCCGCTTCGAAGACGGCTGGCTGTGGCGTCCGCTGCTCGAGCTCCCGCGCCAGGCGCTGTGCGGATACGCGCGCGCGCATGCGCTGCACTGGATCGAGGATCCCTCCAACCGCGACGAGGCGCACGACCGCAGCTTCCTGCGCCGGCAGGTGATGCCGGCGCTGCGGGCACGCTGGCCGCACGCGGATGCGGCCTTCGCCCGCGCCGCGGAGTTGCAGCGCGGGGCGTCCACCCTGCTGGCCGACGCGGACGCGCAGGCGCTCGCGACGGCGCGCTGCGCCGACCCGCGCTGCCTGCGGGTCGCGGCGCTCGCCTCGCTTCCCGGGGCGCGACGGGCACGGGTGCTCCGCCGCTGGGTGGACGAAACCGGGCTGCCGCCGCTGCCGGCGGAAGGCGTCGCCCAGGTCGACCACCTGGTGCTCGCCACAGCGCCGACGGATGCCGCGGCGTTCGCCTGGCGCGGGGCGATCGTCCGTCGCTGGCGAGATCTGCTCTGGGCCGGTCCGGCGTTGCCTGCGGCGCCGTCCATGGTCTGCCTGCACTGGGACGGCACGGGGTCGCTGGCCTGGCCGGGGGGTGGTGCGCTGGTCCTGGAAGCCGCGCCGCCAGGCTTCGCGACGTCAAAGTCCGCGCATCCCGTTGCGCCGGATGCGCCCGACCCGCCGTTCGTCGCGCACGCGCGCGCCGGCGGCGAGCGCATCGCGCTGCCGGGCCGCAGGCACTCGCACGCACTCAAGCACGTGCTGCAGGATCTCGGCGTCCCGCCCTGGATCCGCACGCGTCTGCCGCTGCTGTCCGACCGCGACGGCAACCTGCTGGCCGCGGCCGATCTCGTCTACTCCGCACGCTTCGATGCCTGGCTGCGGTCGACCGGACGGCGCCTGACCTGGTCTGGCGTGGACATGATGTGACCGCGGCGCATAGGCCGCCCGGCACGCGCTGGCTTACACTTCACGCATGGTCAAGAAGCCCGCCGCCGAACCCTCCGCCGTCGCCGATTTCGAGACCTCGCTCGACCAGCTCGAGCAACTGGTCGAGAAGATGGAGCACGGCGAGATGAGCCTGGAGGAATCGCTCGCTGCCTACGAGCGCGGCGTGGGGCTGTATCGCCGCTGCCAGCAGGCGCTGGAGCAGGCGGAACTGCGCGTGCGCCTGCTCACCGATCCCGACGCGCCCGACAGGTCCGAGCCGTTCCCGGGCACCGTCGATGGCGACGGTTGATCCGCGCCACGCCGGGGCGATCGCAACGCAGCTGGACCAGTGGCGCCTGCGCGCGGACGCCGCGCTCGCGGCCGCGCTCGACAGCGTGGACGACACCGAACCGCGACTGCTCGCGGCGATGCGACACGCGGTCCTGCTCGGCGGCAAGCGCATGCGGCCGCTGCTGGTGCACGCGGCGGGTCACGCCTGCGACGCCCGCGAGGAAGCGCTCGATGCGCCGGCCGCCGCGGTCGAGCTGGTGCACGCCTATTCGCTGGTGCACGACGACCTGCCGGCGATGGACGACGACGCGCTGCGCCGCGGCCGTCCGACCGTCCACGTTGCGTTCGACGAGGCGACCGCGATCCTCGCCGGCGATGCGCTGCAGACACTCGCGTTCTCGATCCTCGCCGAAGCGGCGCTGCCCGATCCGCTGCGCGTGGCCATGCTGGCCGAACTCGCCTCCGCCTCGGGCGCACGCGGAATGTGCGGCGGTCAGGCGCTGGACATCGCCTCGTCCGGAACGCGTTCGTTGCTCGCATCGAATGCGGATCCCGACGCGGGCGCCGACCCTGCCCCCGGGCTCGCGTTGCTCGAACGCCTGCACGCGATGAAGACCGGCGCGCTGCTGCGCGCCGCGGTCCGCCTGGGCGCGATCGCCGCCGGTGCCGACCCGGCGACGCGGCGCGCGCTCGACGATTTCGCCGACGCGCTGGGCCTGGCCTTCCAGATCCGCGACGACCTGCTCGATGTCGAAGCCGACAGCGCCACGCTCGGCAAGACCGCCGGCAAGGACGCCGCCCAGGACAAGATCACCTTCCCCGCCCTGATCGGTGTGGACGCCTCGCGCGAACGGCTGCGCCAGCTCGCGGCGCGCATGACCGACGCGCTCGCCACGCTGCCGGGCGATACGGCACCGCTGGCGGAACTGGGCCGCCGCACGATCGAGCGCGCTTACTAGACGCCTCCGGCTCGATATCCCCCAAGCATCCGGCTGTCATCTCGAGCGCAGCGAGAGATCCGGCTCGTGGTCCGGCCTGATCGAGCAGCTTCGCTCCAGTGACGCGCCTGTCGTCACGTTCGGAGCGACAGGCCGGGTTATCCGGAAGGCCCCCCGGACGGGCATGGGCCGCGCGGGGGGCGTCACGGATCACCTGCTGCCGCGCCCGCCTCGAACACACGAGGCTGGCGAACGCACCCTGGACGAGGTTACGTGTCGCCAGGCGCGATGTCCGTTACAGCAGCCGCAGGGTCAGCGGATAGCGGTAATGCTCGCCGTTCCATGCCCTGATCGCGGCGACGATGCTGCACACCAGCCACATCACCGCGATCGCCGCGACTGCCACCAGCAGCATCAGGCCCGCCGGCAGGGTGACGATCAGGCCGATGCCGAGCGTCAGCACGGTGGCGCCGAGCAGCAGGAAGCCGAGCACGCACACGCCGCAGGCGTAGAGGAACATGCTCAGGTTGAAGTTGAACGCCTCGCGCGCGTGCTCCGCGGCGAACGGCGCGTCGTCGCGCTTGAGCAGGTACACCACGCCCGCGGCCAGCATGCCGGCGAAGCCGGCGGTCCAGCTGGTCAGCAGCGCCAGCGCCAGCGCGGCGACATGGGCACCGGCCGCCCACTGGCGATCGGCGAGGGTGGCGTCTTCGCGATGCAGCGTCGCATTCATGGTTCTGCTCCCGCCGGGAATCTTCCGGCGCAGGAACGATGATGCGCCCGCCGCGCGGAAACTCAACCCAACTCATGCCCTAGGGCCGTCGACGCTCATGGCGCATGCCGCGCATGCGCGCGCGTACGCCCTCGAGGCAGCACGGAAGCCGGACGGACGCACGGCAGCGCTCCCCTCGGCGATGGAATGCGGACCTGCCGCGACGCGCCCCGCAGGACCGGGACCCGGAGGGCGCTTCGCGCATCCGGGTCCCGTGAGGACATCCCTGCTCGCCTACTTGATCAGCCGGATCGCGACCGGATAGCGGTAGCGTTCGCCCTTGTTGGCCGCCAGCCCGGCAAGGATGAAGAAGACGATCGACGCGAGCCAGAGCAGGAACGTCAGCGGGCTCGCCAGCCCCAGCGTGACCACCGTCAGGATGAACAACGCGATGTAGACCATCAGCAGCGTGAGATTGAAGTTCAACGCTTCCTTCGACTGATCGATCAGGAACCCCTTGTCCGCCTTGTCCTTGTTGATCAGCCACACCACGAGGGGCACGATGAAGCCCAGGATGATCCCCGACAGGTGCGTCAGCATCGCGACCGTGCGGTCGTCCTGTCCGGCGTCTCCGCCCGGGATGGGATTGGTATCGTTCATTTCATTCCCCGAAGGTTGTTGGAGCCACGGTTTACACGTGCGGCTCCCTCCGCCGCACGGCCGCGCCTAGCATACCGTCAATCCGTGCCAGCCACCGTCATCGCGCCGACCAGGATCGAACCGGTGCGGATGTGCGAACGCGGATCGACATCGCGGCCCACCGCCTCGATGCCGAGGAACATGTCGCGCAGGTTGCCGGCCACGGTGATGCCGTCCACCGCGTGCGCGATCGCACCGCCCTCGACCCAGAAACCTGCCGCGCCGCGCGAGTAGTCGCCGGTCACCTGGTTCACGCCCTGCCCCATCAGTTCGGTGACCACCAGCCCGCGCCCCATGCCGCGGACCAGCTCATCGAAACCGTCGGCGTTCGGCGACAGCGCGAGGTTGTGCACGCCACCGGCGTTGCCGGTGGTCTGCAGCCCGAGCTTGCGCGCCGAATAGCTGCCCAGCACGTAACGCCGCAGCACGCCGCACTCGACCAGGGACGAAGCGCGCGTGGCCACGCCCTCGCTGTCCCAGGCCCCGGAGCGCAGGCCGCGACGCAGGAACGGATCCTCGAGGATCGACAGCCATTGCGGGAACAGCCGGGTGCCCACGCTGTCGACCAGGAAGCTCGCGCCCCGGTACAGCGCACCGCCGGACACCGCGCCGAGCAGGTGCCCGACCAGCGAGCGCGCGACATCGGCACTGAACAGGACCGGGTACGTCCCGGTCGCCAACCGGCGCGGCTGCAGCCGCGCCAATGCGCGCTGCGCGGCCCTGCGGCCGATCGCGACGGGCGCCTCCAGGTCCGACTCGGCCAGCGCGTAGCTGTACCAGCCATCGCGCTGCATGTCCTCGCCCTGGCCCACGATCAGCGCGCAGTCGATGCTGTGGTGGGTGCCGCGTTCGGCGCCGACGAAGCCGTGCGAGTTCGCGTACACGCCGAGCGATGCGCTGCTGCTGACCGACGCGCCGTCGGAATTGGCGATGCGCGCGTCGGCGTCGCGGCCGGCCGCCTCACAGGCGAGCGCGATGTCGACCGCGCGGTCGGCCTCCAGCGCCCAGGGATGCCAGTCGTCGAAATCGGGCCAGCCGTCGGGGCCGGGCCGCGCCATCAGTTCGGCATCTGCCAGCCCGGCCGCGGGATCGGCCTCGGTGAACTTCGCGATCGCGCAGGCCTGCGCCACGGTGGCGTCGAGGCTGGCATCGCGCAGGTCGGCGGTGCTGGCGCTGCCCTTGCGCCGGCCGAAGTACACGGTCACGCCGATGCCGCGGTCGCGGGTGGCCTCCACCGTCTCGACCTCGCCCATGCGCACGTTCACGCTCAGGCCGCGTTCTTCCGAACACGAGACCTCGGCCTGGTCGGCGCCCTGCGCGCTGCACGCCTCGAGCAGGCGCGCGGCCAGGCCCTGCAGGCGGTCGAGCCGTTCGAGGCTGTCGTCGGTGGCGGGCACGGCAACGCTGTTCAATGGCTTATCCTGATGCGATGAGAGGGAAGGACGAAGACACCGGCGAGTTCCTGTCGCCCAGCCGCAGCCAGCAGCGCCGCGAAGCGCTGGACGTGCTGGCGCTGGCCACCCAGCTCGCGGAACTGGAACCGGGCCGGCTGGCGAAACTGCCGCTGCCCGAACACCTGCAGCCGCACATCGCCGAAGCGCGCCGAATCACCTCGCACATCGCGCGCAAACGCCAGTTGGCGTTCCTGGCCAAGCAGATGCGGCGCGAAGACGATGAAGTCCTCGATGCGATCCGCGATGCGCTGGATGCCGGCGGCGAGGCGGCGAAGCAGGAAACCGCGCTGCTGCACCGGGTGGAGCGCTGGCGCGAGCGCCTGCTCGAAGACGGCGACGCGGCGCTGGCCGACCTGCTGGACGAGTTCCCGCAGGCCGATCGCCAGCAGCTGCGGCAGCTGTCGCGCAACGCGATCGACGAACGCGCCCGCAACAAGCCGCCGCGCGCGTTCCGGGAGCTGTTCCGGCTCCTGCGCGAGACGCTCGCGCAGGAGCCGGGAATAGGGAATAGGGAATAGGGAATAGGGAATAGGGAATAGGGAATAGGGAATAGGGAATAGGGAATAGGGAATGGAGGAAACGGGCATCGCGTCGAACTTCGCGTTTGCGATTCCCCATTCCCGATTCCCCATTCCCGCGCGCCATCAGGCGCGCGTCCCGCCCACCGTGATCTGCGACACCAGCAGCGACGGCTGGCCGACGCCCACCGGCACGCTCTGGCCGTCCTTGCCGCAGGTGCCCACGCCCTCGTCGAGCGCGAGGTCGTCGCCGACCATGGTCACGCGCTGCATCGTTTCCGGGCCGTTTCCGATCAAGGTCGCGCCCTTCACCGGCGCGGTGATCCTGCCGTCCTCGATCAGGTAGGCCTCGGTGGCCGAGAACACGTACTTGCCGCTGGTGATGTCGACCTGTCCGCCGCCGAAGTTGACCGCGTACAGGCCCTTCTTCACCGAGCGGATCATCTCCTCGCGCGTGCGCGTGCCGGCGAGCATGTATGTGTTGGTCATGCGCGGCATCACCATGTGCGCGAAGGACTCGCGGCGGCCGTTGCCGGTCGCCGGCACGCCCATCAGCCGGGCGTTGAGCGTGTCCTGCATGTAGCCGGTGAGCACGCCGTCCTCGATCAGGGTGGTGCACTGCGTGGGCGTGCCCTCGTCGTCGATGTCGAGCGAGCCTCGGCGCGAGGCCAGGGTGCCGTCGTCGACGATGGTCACGCCCGGGGCGGCCACGCGCTGGCCCATGCGCCCGGCGTAGGTGCTGGTGCCCTTGCGGTTGAAGTCGCCCTCCAGGCCGTGGCCCACCGCCTCGTGCAGCAGCACGCCGGGCCAGCCGCTGCCCAGCACCACCGGCATGTTGCCGGCAGGTGCATCGATCGCCTCCAGGTTCACCAGCGCCTGGCGCAGGGCCTCGCGCGCAGTCGCCTCGGGCCGTCCCTCGCCGAGCAGTTCCTCGTAGGTGTAGCGACCGCCATGGCCGGCATAGCCGCTTTCGCGGCGGCCGTCCTGCGCCACGATCACCTGCACGTTGAGCCGTACCAGCGGCCGCACGTCGCCGCCGAGCACGCCGTCGCTGCGCGCCACCAGTACGGTGTCGACGCCGCCCATCAGCCCCACCATCACCTGCTGCACCCGCGGATCGGCGGCGCGCAGCATGCGGTCGATGCGTTGCAGCGCCTCGACCTTGGCGGCGCTGCCGAGCGCATCGACCGGATCGTGCGCCGGATACAGGCTGCGGCCCTGGCCCACCGCGAGCGCACGCGGCGCGCGCGAATCGCCGTCGCGCGCGATCGCACGCGCGGAGCGCGCGGCTTCGAGCAACGCGTCGCCGTTGATGTCGTCGGAATAGGCGAAGCCCGTCTTCTCGCCGCTGATCGCGCGCACGCCCACGCCCTGCTCGATCGAATGCGCGCCGTCCTTGACGATGCCGTCCTCCATGCTCCAGCTCTCGCGGCGCGAATGCTGGAAATACAGGTCGCCGAAATCGATGCCGGGCCCGAGCAAGGTGCCGAACATGCGATCGAGCTGGGAAGCGTCGAGCCCGGCGGGGAGCAACAGGCGGGATTCGGCGACGGCGAGCGGAGTCTGTGCTGTATCCATGCGGCGCAGTCTGGGGCCTGGCGCGAGGATCGCAAGTCCATCGACGCCAGCAGCCGGCGTCACTGCTCTCGCGGCGGCGTCGCTGAACGGCGTGCGGCGGCGGCCTGCGGCGCATTGGCCTGCTCGACCACCTCGACCCGCGGGTCCTTCCACGGCCCGGTCACGCGATAGGTGCGCGCGCCCATCTCGCCGAGCGGCTTGCGCAACACGGCGTTGGCGACGGCGCCGACCGCGGCGCCGACCGGTCCGCCGGCGATCGCGCCCACCGCCGGCAGCAGGTTGCCGGTCTTGGGCAGCACCTCGATGGTCTGGTCGTGGGTCTGCGCGCGCAGGTCGCTGCGCCCGCGCATGCGGATTTCCGCCGCCGGCCCGTCGATCACCATGTCGTCGCTGCGGGCGGTACCGGCGGCGAAACGCACGCTGCCGCCGATGCGGTCGAAGCTGAACCCCTTGGAGAAGAAGTCCCGGAAATCGAGCATCAGCCGCCGCGGCAGCTGCGCGACGCTGAGCAGCCCCAGCACGCGGCCGGCGCCCGGCTCCACCTCCACCAGGCGGCCGTCCTTGATCGTCAGCGACAGTTCGCCCTGCATGTTGGCGAGCGCGAAGTCGGCCGGGCTGCGCGGCCACTCGGCGGCGAAGCGCAGCGTGCCTTGGCCGCCATCGATGCTCCGGCCGAAGCCCAGGCCCGCCATCAGTTCGCCGAAATCGCGGCTGTCCGCCTCCAGGCTCAGGCGCGTGCGCGCGCCCGTCCCGCGCCCGGTCCAGCTGCCGCCGGCGTCGATCCGTTGGTGCTGCGAGCGCGCCTGCAGCCGCTCGATCTCCAGGCCGTTCGCGGTCGCGCGGGTACGCAGCTCGAGCTGCCCCAGGGCAAGCGTGCCGAAACGGAAATCGTCCACGTCCAGCCGCAGCGGCGGCACCTTCGAGGGATCCATCCCGTCGCGCTCCGCCGCCGGCGTTGCCGCCTGCGCGGCCACCGGCGGCTCCGGCGCAGGCGGCGCCGCGCCCGACAGCGGTGTCGCGGACTGCCAGTGCAGACGTGCGAACCGGCCGCCGACCGCCGCACCCGGCTCCCGCGGGAGCTGCAGCGTGCCTGCCAGTGCGGCGCCTTCGAAACGCACCTGGGTGCCATCGCCCACCGGCGCCGCCAGCAGGCGCGTGTCGGCGAAATTCGCGCCCAGCAGGCGCAGTTGCGCCGCGGTGATGTCGATGCCCCGCAGCGGCATCGCACCACCACCGCCCCCGTCGCCGGACGCGAGCGTGGCCCACGCCAATGCATCCAGCACCGGGGCATGGCCACTGGCGACCAGGCCCGAGGCCGGCGGCGGCTGCGACACCCGCGAGGCACCGAGCACGGCGCGCACGCCCGTGCCCCCCGGCGTGGTGGTGGCGCGCAGCGCGAGCCGTCCTCCCAGGTCGACGCTCAGCTCGCCATCGCCCAGCGGCAGCGTGGTCACGATCGTGGTCGGCAGTGCGTCCGCCGCGGGCTTGGCCAGCGGCTCGGGCAGGTCCAGCGCGGTGCCCATCAGGTTCGAGCGCAATTGCAGCCGCGCCGGGGCCGCGGCCCCCGGCCGCGCTGCCCTCGCAATCACCACGCCCACCCGCCACTGCGAGCGGCCGCGCACGCGCGGCGCCAGCCAGTCGAGCTGCGGCGCATGCTGGAGCAGGTCGTCGGCGGCCAGCACGCCCTCGAGATCGGCCTCGAACGCGGAAGCGGGATCGCGCACATGCCCCTGTCCGGCACGCAGCGACAGCCTGCCCGGCCGTCCCTCGCGCACCGCCTGCAGTCCGCCGCCCTCGAAGCCGTGGCGGTCGTAGCCCGCGCGTCCGCGCACCTGTTCGAAGCCCAGCTTCCAGCGCGCGTCCGCGAGGCGTACGCCCTCCAGATCCACCTCGCCGGCGATCGTCGGCCGCACGCCGTCGCGCAGCGGCAGCGACATCGAGAACGTCGCCGCCACCGGACCGCTGGCCGACAGGCTGTCGAGGGTCTCCTCGATTCCGTTGCGCAGCGGGCTCTGCCGCAACAGCGCCAGCAACGCGCCGGCATCGCCCGCGGGGCGCGCGCGGATCAGCAGCGGCGCGTGCCCGTAGTGCGCGAGCGTGGCCTCCACGTCCCGCACCGCGACGCCAGCCACGGTGCCCGCGCCCCGCACCGCGAAACCGTCGTTGACGAAGTCGACCTCGCCATCGAAGCCCTCGACCGCAGGCCAGTCGCCATGGAACTTCACCACCGCATCCTGCAGTCGCGCATCGGCGTGGAACAGCCCGGCGTGCTGCCGGTCTCGACGCGTGCTGAAGGGCCAGTCGTCGAGATCGCCGCTGATCAGCGCGCGTCCGCCGCGCACGCGTCCGCCGACCAGCGCATCGTCGAGCCAGCGCTCGGCCGCATCCGGCATCACGTGGCGCACCCAGAACCGCTTGGCCACCGTCATCTCGGCGTCGTCGACCGAGGCCGCGATATCGAGGAACGGACGGGTGCCGTCGTTCTGGAACCAGATCCCGCCATGCACGTCGGCGGCATACCCCTCGCCGGCCACGCGCAGCGACGGCGTGCCCACGCGCAGTCCCGCGCCTTCGCGCCAGCCCGCCACTTCGCCGCGCAGGCTCACCGTGTGCGGCGGCCCGAACCCCGACGGCCAGTCGAAGCGCACCTGCGCCGCCGGATCCGGCTCGAAGCGGAAGCCCTGGGCGTCGCCCCAGAACGAGCCGGCGAGCCCGGCGAACCCGGGCGTGTCGCCGACGCTGGCCATGCGCAGCGCCTCGACCCGCGCGCTCGCGCGCAGGCGACCGTCGGCCTCGCGCTCGAACGCGATCTGGTGCAGCGTCGCGTCCGGCGCCGCGGCCAGCAGCCAGTTGCGCAGGCCAGGCTCCAGCCGGTCGCCGAGCGCGGCCACGGCCAGCAGCGGCCCCGCATCGATCCGCGCCGCATGCAGCGCGAACCGCTGCCCGCCCGCGACCGCGAGCCCGTCGAGCACCTGCGCTCCATCGTCGCCCGCGATGCGCAGCCGCGGCGCATCCACGCGCCAACCCTGCTCCGCCAGCTGCCAGCGCGCCTTGGCTTCGATCCGCCCGAAACGCTGCCGCGGCGGCTCGCGGCCTGCCGCGACCGCGGTACCGCGCAGCGCCACGTCCGCCAGCGCCGCGTCGACCGTGACCCGGGTGACGCGCCCCTTCCGCAACTGCAGCCACAGCTGCGCGCTGCCGGTGCCCGATTCGACCCCGACCCCGGCGAAACGCAGCAGCGGCGCCCAGGCCCCGAGGTCCGCCCGCATCGCCGCGGCGTACGCACGCCCCTGGCCCTGGCGTCGTTCGAGGTCGATGGCAAGGTCGAGCGGCTCTGCCGCTTCGCTGATCCACGCCTGCGCCGCGGCCCGCACCCGTTCGCCACCGACCTGCAGGCGCAGGTCGATTCTCGGCAGCGTGGCCTCGAGGCCCAGCGCCGGCGCGGACACCGTCAGCCGTCCGCCGATCACCTGCAGCTCGCCCAGCGATTCCAGCGCGGCGAACGGATCCTGCGCCGGCTGCTCCGAGCCCGGGAGCCCGCGCACCTGCCAGCGGCCGTCGTCGGCGCGCTCCAGCGCCAGTTCCAGGCCGCGCAGCCGCAGCTCGGTGAACGAGCGCCCCGGCAGCAGCCCGGCGTACTGCGAGACCAGGATCTCGGCCTCGCCGATCCGCACCGCACCGGCGCCTTCGCCGATGCGCAAACCGTCCACCCGCAGCAGCGGCCCGCGTCGGGTCCATTCGGTCTCGAGCCGGTCGAACGCCACCGGCCGTCCCGCACGCTCGCCCAGCCACGCCGCGACGCGGTCGGGATGGCGCTCGGCCAGCGGCAGCAGCCGGCTCACCGCGCCCACCGCCAGCGCCGTCAGCACCAGCAGCAACGCGGCCGCATACCACGCGCCCCGGCGCGCGAGCCGCAGGCGACGGCGGAAGGGCGTGGTCATCGGCGTCGCGCCGCGCGCGACGCCGTGATTCGTGATTGGCGATCGGTCATTCGGAACGACGCGCACGCCCCTCCAATCACCAATCCCGAATCACGAATCACGGCTTTACAGCAGAACGACATCGAACTGTTCCTGCAGGTACTGCTCGTCCGACTGGAACCGGATCGACTTGCCCAGGAATTCCTCGAGTTCCGCGACCGCGGGGGATTCCTCGTCGGTGATCCGCGCCACCACCTTGGGCGAGGCGATCACCAGCAGCCGCTCGGCCTCGAACTGGCGCACCGCGCGCACGATCTCGCGGAAGATCTCGTAGGTCACCGTTTCCGGCGTCTTCACCATGCCGCGGCCGCTGCACGCGTTGCAGGTCTCGCTGAGCTGGCGCTGCAGGCTGTCGACCGTGCGCTTGCGGGTCATCTCCACCAGGCCCAGCGGCGAGAAGTCGTAGACCGTGGTCTTGGCGTGGTCCTTGGCCAGCGATTTCTCCAGCGTGCGCAGCACCTGGCGGCGGTGTTCCTCGTCGACCATGTCGATGAAGTCGATGATGATGATCCCGCCCAGGTTGCGCAGCCGCAGCTGGCGCGCCACCGCCTGCGCCGCCTCGAGGTTGGTGCGGTACACCGTCTCCTCGAGGTTGCGCTGGCCGAGGAACGAACCGGTGTTGACGTCGACCGTGGTCATCGCCTCGGTCTGGTCGATCACCAGGTAGCCGCCGGATTTCAGCGGCACCTGTTTGTCCAGCGCGCGCTGGATTTCGTCCTCGACCCCGTACAGGTCGAAGATCGGACGGTTGCCGGTGTACAGCTCGATGCGCTCGGCCAGCACCGGCATGTACTTGGCGACGAAGGCCTGCAGCCGGTCGAAGGTCTCGCGCGAATCGACCTTCACCTTTTCCACGTCCTTGCGGATCAGGTCGCGCACCGCGCGCAGCGGCAGGCTCAGGTCCTCGTAGATGCAGGTCTGCACCGCGGCCTCGCGCGCGCGCCGGCCGATGATGTTCCACACCCGCGACAGGTAGGCCAGGTCCTCGGCGAGCGCCTCGGCCGGCTGGCCCTCGGCATTGGTGCGCACGATGTAGCCCAGCTGCGCCTCGGGCAGCGACTGCTCCGCCACCAGGCCCTTGAGCCGCGTGCGCTCGGCCTCGTCCTCGATCCGCGCCGAGACGCCGATCACCCGCGACTGCGGCAGCAGCACCAGGTAGCGCGACGGGATGCTCAGCTGCGTGGTCAGGCGCGCGCCCTTGCTGCCGATCGGATCCTTCACCACCTGCACTATCACTTCCTGGCCGTCGCGCAACAGCTCGGTCACCGGGCGCACCGGCTGCGGCACCGGCGGCAGGGCGTCGTCGTCCTCGGATTCGGGCTGGTTGGGCCGGATCACGTCGTTGGCGTGCAGGAACGCGGTGCGCTCCAGGCCGATATCGACGAACGCCGCCTGCATCCCCGGCATCACCCGCTGCACCGTGCCCTTGTAGATGTTGCCGACCACGCCGCGGCGCCAGCCGCGCTCGATGTGCAGCTCCTGCAGCATGCCGTTCTCGACCACCGCCACGCGGGTTTCGCGCGGGGTGACGTTGACCAGGATCTCCTCGGACATCAGCGCGCCGCTCCCGTACCCGCCTGCGCGGCGTCCGCCGACGCCGGGGACCGATCCCGACCGACGAACCCGGTCGCGAGCCCGAAGCCCTTCAGCAGCATCGCCGTCTCGTGCAGGGGCAGGCCCATCACGCCCGAATAGCTGCCGTCGAGGCGGGTGACGAAGCGTTCCGCGCCGCCCTGGATGGCGTAAGCGCCGGCGCGGCCCATCGGTTCGCCGCTGGCGACGTAGGCTGCGATCTCGTCATCCTCCAGGGTCGCGAAGGTCACCTGCGAGCGGCTCACCGCCTGCGCCTCGCGCCCGCCCGAGACCAGGCTGACGGCCGAGACCACGGCGTGGCTGCGGCCCGACAGCGCCCGCAGCATGTCGGCGGCATCGCGCACGTCGCGCGGCTTGCCGAACACCCGATCGTCGAGCACCACCTCGGTGTCCGCGCCCAGCACCACCGCCCCGGGCACGGCCACCATCGCCAGCAGCCCCGCCCCCGCCTTCTCGCGGGCCACGCGGCGCACGTAGTCCTCCGGCGGCTCGCCGGGCGCGCGCTCCTCGGGAACGTCCACCTCGATCACGCCGAAGAGCACGCCGAGGCGCGCCAGGAGTTCGCGCCGGCGCGGCGATTGGGAGGCCAGATGCAACATGGGACAAGGATACCCGCGGGGGGTCGCGTGCCGGCCGAACCCGGACCCGTAACCCCGTTCAGGCTCACGGGCCGTTCACCGGATCCTGACGACCCTTCCCCCAGCCACTCCCGGAGTTCGACATGATTCGCCCCGCCGCTTCCCTGCTGCTCGCTTCCACCCTCGCCCTGGGCGCCCTCGTGATGACCAACGCCAACGCGCAAACCCCCGCCCCCGCCATCGCCTCGAGCGACGGCACCCTGCTGTCGGTCTCGGCCCACGCCGAGGCCAGCCGCGTGCCCGACGTGGCCAGCCTGTCCACCGGCGTGGTCACCCAGGCCGCCGACGCCAACGCCGCGCTCAAGGCCAACTCCGCCGAGATGGCCAAGGTGGTCGCCGCGATCAAGGCCGCCGGCATCGCCGAGCGCGACGTGCAGACCAGCGGCATCAGCATCCAGCCGCAGTACCGCTACGCCGAGAATCAACCGCCGACGATCACCGGCTACCAGGCCAGCAACACCGTCAACATCAAGGTGCGCGACATCGCCCGGCTGGGCGACGTGCTCGACGCGCTGGTGGTCAGCGGCGCCAACCAGGTGAACGGCCCCAGCTTCGAGATCGACAAGCCCGAGGCCGCCTACGACGAAGCCCGCCAGTCCGCGCTGAAGCTGGCGCAGGCGCGCGCCGACATGTACGCCAAGTCGCTGGGCCTGCGCGTGCGTCGGATCGTGAGCATCAGTGAAGGCGGCGGCTTCCAGCCGCCGATGCCGATGATGGTGAAGGTGCAGGCGATGGACGCGCGCATGGAATCGGCCCCGGTGTCGCCGGGCGAGACCACGCTCGGCGCCAACCTCGACGTCGTGTTCGAGCTCGGGAGGTAAACCACATGCACAGGACACCCGACCGCCGCGAGGAGCGCTCCGGCTATCCCGAGAAGCAACCCCTCGACGGCGAGGACGCCCGCAAGACCGGCCCGCAGAAGAAGCCCGACCCCGACGAGGGCGGGCTGGACCGCGCACCGGAGCAGGACGGGACGAACGAAGAGGCGGAATGAGCCCGGTTCCTGAGGAGCCGGCGCGGCGGCGGCGGTCCAATGGGTGCAAAGACGCCAGTCCGCTGGCGCCAGCCAGTGCAGGCGGATGCGGCCTCGTACTGCATCCACCCGGAGCGGGTATCGAAACCTGCTGCTCGGGCCTGGTGTAGCGGGTGGAGATCGCACCCTTGCGCCTCGATGCCGGCCCACCTCCAACCTGCCGAGGCACCGGGGCGCCCATTGCACCCGATGGGCCTGTCTCTACCCGGCAAGCCATGATTCCCTGACGATCGCGACTTGCCTACCGCACTCGCACCGCCACGCGATCACAGCCAGGAACGCGCCGCGCGCTTCGCGGAAAGGCGCTAGTCGCCGGCCGCAGGAGCCTCCAGCTCCAGCCCCAGCCGTCCCCGCACCGCCGCTTCCAGCGCCGGGCTCGTGAGTCCGGCCGACTTCCCGAACGCCAGCGCTTCGACCGGGCCCATCGCGCCCGATCGCGCCGCGCCGATCGCCAGCAGGGCACCGGCGCGGTTGGCCGAAGCGCAGTGCACCAGCACCGTGCCTTCAGCGCCTTCGAGGAGCTGCCAGAGCGCTGCGGCGTTGGCATCGGACAGGTCGCTTGCGCCGGCCACCGGGATCGCGTGGTAGGCCATGCCCGCGCCGGTCACTTCGGCGCGGGCGTCGCGGCCCTGCATTTCTGCCTCGGGCCGCAGGTTGACCACCGTCGCCACGCCGTCGTCCGCCAGCCGATGCCAGTCGGCCGCGGCGGGCTGTCCGGCGGTGAGCAGGCCCGGGCGCGGCGCGCGCAGGCCGGGGATGGCCTGCGGCACGACGGCGGTGTTGGCCGCGCCGGCCACCGGCGTCGGCGAGGTGGCGCAGCCGGCGGCGAGCGTGGCGACGGCGAAACAGGCGGCCAGGGCGGCGATGCGCGGCATGGTCGTGGACAGGGACGGGGGCATGGAAATGCTCCGCGGCGGACGGACCTCCACTTTACGCTTCCCGAATGCGGCGCGTGAAAGCATCGGCCGCTCCCGATACCGTCGCCCGTCGCCGCCATGACACCCCGCGTCACCCCGTTCTTCCACGAGCCCAGCAGCACCTGGAGCTACGTGGTGTCCGATCCGGGCACGCGCCAGGCGGCGATCGTCGATCCGGTGCTGGACTTCGACGCGGCCTCGGGCCGCACCGGCACCGGTTCGGCCCGGGCGCTGCTCGACCACGTGCAGGGCGCCGGCCTGGACGTGCGCTGGCTTCTCGAGACGCACGCCCACGCCGACCACCTCTCCGCCAGCCACTGGCTCAAGGGCCACCTGCCGGCGGCCACGCTGGCGATCGGCGAAGGCATCCGCACGGTGCAGGCGCGGTTCGCGCGGATGTTCAACCTGGGCGGCGATTTCCCGGTGGACGGCTCGCAGTTCGACCAGCTGTTCGCCGATGGCGAGGCGTTCACGGTGGGTGGTATCGGCGCGCACGTGATCGCGGTGCCGGGACACACCAGCGACAGCTGCGCCTACCTGGTGGGCGATGCGCTGTTCACCGGCGATTCGCTGTTCATGCCCGACGGCGGCACCGCGCGTTGCGATTTTCCCGGCGGCAGCGCGGCGCAGCTGTTCCGTTCGATCCAGCGGCTGTACGCCCTGCCCGAGGCCACCCGCGTGTTCGTCTGCCACGACCACGGGCCGGATGGCCGGGACGTGGCCTGCGAGACCAGCATCGGCGCGCAGAAGCGCGGCAACATCCACGTGCGCGCGGATACGACCGAAGGAGACTTCGTGGCCGTGCGCGAGGCGCGCGACCGCACGCTGGAGATGCCGGCGCTGATCCTGCCGGCGGTGCAGGTGAACATCCGCGCCGGCGCCCTGCCCGAGCCCGAAGACAACGGCGTGCGCTACCTGCGGATTCCGCTCGATACGCTGTGAGCATGGTGGCGCGGGGGCGGGCGGCGGTTCGCAGGGTTGCACGGCGCGGCAGGCGGCCACTGCGCGGCGTGGCGACGCGGCGTTCGCGCGGGGCGCGGCATGCTGTGCCTCCTGCCACACGGAGATCGCGATGAAGCCTGTCCGCAAGCGCGCATTCCCGGTCGACCGGGTGCGGCGTTTCCTCGAACCCGGGCCGGTGCTGCTGCTGTGCACGCAATGGAAGGACGAGCGTGCGCTGATGACGCTGGGCTGGCACATGATGCTCGGCTACGACCTTGTGGGCACCTACATCTGGGACGCCAACCGCAGCCATGCGCTGGCGCGCCGCAGCCGCGAATGCACCCTCAACCTGCCCACGGCCGGCCTGCTGGACACGGTGGTGGGCATCGGCAACTGTTCCAGCCGCGAGGTCGACAAGTTCGAGCGTTTCGGCCTGGACGCGGCGCCGTCGCGGCAGGTGGCCGCGCCGGGCGTCGCGCAATGCCACGCCATCCTGGAATGCACGCTGCACGAAACGCGCATCACCCGCGACTACCCGTTGTTCGTGTGGCGGGTGGCGCAGGCGCGCGCGGCGGCGGCGCCGAAGCTGCCGCGCACGGTGCACTATCGCGGCGAGGGCCGGTTCATGGTGTCGGGCGACGAGGTGTCGCGCCGTCGGCTGTTCCGGCCGGACATGCTCGAACAGTGAGCACGGAGCCGCGATGACGCATTTGCTCGCCGATCTCGACGAAGCCGTCGGCTGGATGCTCGAACACCTGCCGCGCGAACTGCAGGTGGGCGCGCCGCTCGGCCTGGGCAAGCCGCACCGCCTGCTCAACGCGCTGTACGCGCGCGTGGCCGCCGATCCGGCGCGGCCGATGACGCTGTACACGGCGCTTTCGCTGGATCCGCCGCGCGCGGCGCCCGGGCTGGAACGACGCTTCCTCGAACCGTTCGCGCAGCGCCATTTCGGCGCGGACTTCCCGCGACTGGCCTACGTCGATGCGCAGCGGCGCGATGCCCTGCCCGCGCACGTGTCGGTGGAGGAGTTCTACCTGCAGTCGGGCGCGCTGCTGGGCTCGTCGCAGGCGCAGCGGCGCTATGCCAGCCTCAACTACACGCACGTGGCGCGCGCGCTCGCCGACCGCGGCGCGAACTGCATCGTGCAGAAGGTGGCCGCGAACGAAGACGGCACGCGGCTCTCGCTGTCTTCCAACACCGACCTGACCTTCGATGCGGTGGACGCGATCGTGGCCGCGGGGCTGCCGCGGCCGATGCTGGTGGCCGAGATCGATCCGCAGCTGCCCTGGCTGGATGGGGCCGCCGCGGTCGATGCCGACTGGTTCGACCTGGTGGTGGCGCCGCCGGCGCCGTACCCGAGGCTGTTCGCGCTGCCGCGCCAGCCGGTGGGCGTGGCCGAGCATGCGATCGGGCTGTATGCCAGCACCCTGGTGCGCGACGGCGGCACGCTGCAGATCGGCATCGGCGCACTGTCGGACGCGCTGTGCCATGCGCTGGCGCTGCGCCACGAGGACAACCCCGCCTACCGTCGCGTGCTGCATGCGCTGGATCCTTCCATCGAACGGCATCCGGCGGTGCGTACCAGCGGCGGGCTCGATCCCTTCGCGCAGGGACTGTACGGCTGCAGCGAGATGATCAACGAGGGCTTCCGCCGGCTGGTGGACGCGGGCGTGATCCGGCGCAAGGTGGTCGACAAGGCCTCGCTGATGCAGCGGGTGAACGAAGGCGGCGCCAGCGCGCTGGACCTGGAGCTGGTGGAGCGCGACGGCCAGTTCCTGCACGGCGCGTTCTATCTCGGCTCGCAGGACTTCTACGACTGGCTGCACGGGCTGGACGACGCCACCCGCCGCGGCATCGGCATGAAGCGCGTGAGCGAGGTCAACGAACTCTACGGGCTCGACGAAGGGCTCGAGCGCCTGCAGCGCCGCGACGGCCGTTTCTTCAACACCTGCATGATGGCGACCGCGCTCGGCGCGGCGGTGTCCGATGGGCTCGACGACGGCCGCGTGGTCTCGGGCGTGGGCGGCCAGTACAACTTCGTGGCGATGGCGCACGCGCTGCCGGGCGGCCGCTCGACGCTGCTGCTGCGGGCCACGCGCGAAGCCGGTGGCGTGGCCGAATCCAACATCCGCTGGAACTACGGCCACACCACCATCCCGCGTCACCTGCGCGATCTGTACATCACCGAGTACGGCATCGCGGACCTGCGCGGCCAGCCGGACGAGGACTGCATCGTGGCGATGGCGGGCGTGAGCGACGCGCGCTTCGCCGACGGGCTGCTTGCCACTGCGAAACGACATCGCAAGCTGCGCGGCGACTTCGCCATGCCGGCAGCGTGGTCGGACCACACCGCCGACGCGCTGGCCGCGACGCTGGCGCCGTTCCGCCGCGACGGCACCCTGCCCGACTATCCGCTCGGCAGCGATTTCACCCCGGTGGAGCAGCGGCTGGTGCGGGCGCTGGGCTGGCTGAAGTCGCGCACGGGGTCCCGCCGCGACAAGCTGGCGACGGTGGCGGCTGCGCTCCTGGGGCCGGGCGATGCGACGGATGCCGAGGCGATGGAGCGCATGGACCTCTCGCAGCCGCGCTCGGCCGGCGACTGGCTGCAGGCGCGCTTGCTGCGCCTGGCGTTGCACCGCACGCAGGCAGCGGCGGCATGAACGCAACACTGCGATGCGGTCCCGGCGGCGCGCGACCACGACCGCAGCCAGCGGCCACGCGTATCATCGTGCCATGAGCACGAAAGCCGACCTGCTGCGCGCGGCCCTGCAGCCGCTCTCGCCCACGTACCTCGATGTGGCGGACGAAAGCCACATGCACAGTCGCGGCCTGGAGACGCACTACAAGGCGGTGATCGCCAGCGAAGCCTTCGCCGGCAGGCGCGCGGTGCAGCGCCACCAGCTGGTGTACCGCGCGCTCGGCCCGCTGATGCAACAGGTGCACGCCCTGGCGCTGCATACCTACACGCCGGAAGAGTGGGCCGAACAGGGCGCGGCGCCCGACTCGCCGACCTGCCGCGGCGGCAGCAAGCACGACCGTCCCGCAGGCTGAGCCTCCGCGCATGGCGGAGCCCACGGTCGCCGGTCCGCCTGTCGTCAACGAACGCGGCGAACGCCTGCTGGCGTTCCATGCCGCGCACGCGTCTCCCCCGCCCCGGCCCGCCGACTTCGCGCTGGTGCTGGCGTCGCGTGGCGCGCAGGTCCTGCTGGTCCGCAATGCGCGCCGCGGCCTCTGGGAGCTGCCGGGCGGCTGGATCGAACCGGGCGAAGCGGCGGAGCAGTGCGCGCTGCGCGAACTGCACGAGGAGTCCGGTTACCGCGCAACCACCCTGCATGCGCAGGGATGGATCGGGATCGCGGTGGCGACGCCCGGGGATGGCGAATCTTCGACCGGCGCGATCTTCGGCGCAGCGATCGATGGCGAACCCGCGTTCCTCGCAAGCGACGAGATCTCGGATGCGGCGCCGTGGCCCCGGACCGCGCTGCCGCCCGACACGTCCGCAATCGACGCCTGGCTGGTCGCGCGACTCGCGATGCGGGAATGAAGAAAGTGGCGCCGGGCGCCCGCTGAACCAGGATCGCGATGGCTGTGGTCCGTCGCAGTCCCGAACGCGAGCCGTGTTGCGGCGTCCTGCCTGGCTCGACCACGGCTTCGACTGTGGCCGCGATGCACGTATACAGCTTGGCTGCAGGCGGACTGGCGCCGAAGATGTCGCTGCCGATCACGTTGTCATCGAGGCCCATGCGATCGCTGGATGTGTCCGTTGATCGACGCGTCGGGTGCGAGCGCCCCTGGCCTATCGGGTCGCTGGAGGCTGCATCACGACAGCAACCGAAAAGAACGCTCGGCGCGTGCGCGACCGCAAGCCGGCCCCGCCGTGGCCGTCGGGCCTTTGCGGCGAAATCAAGGGGGAGGCATCCGCCTGCAGGCGGATGCCGGAGGACATTCGCCGCAAAGGCCCGGCGGTCGCGGCGGGGCCCGTCAGGTCGCGACGCGGGGATGCGACGCGTTGCGCGATCCTCCCGATGCTGGGCGCGGAATCGGGAACTGGCGCAAGAGCGGGGCGCTTGCGCACTCCGAGAAGAGGGATCGACGCGCGCCCGCGCAGGGAGCCCGACTGGCTAGAGCGCCCTGGCCGCCTCGACCACCGCATCGACCGTGATGCCGAAGTGCTTGTACAGCTCGCCCGCCGGCGCGCTGGCGCCGAAGGTGTCGATGCCGATCGCGGCGCCATCGAGGCCCACGTACTGGCGCCAGAAACCGGTGACGCCCGCTTCCACGGCGACGCGCTTGCGCACGGCGTTCGGCAGCACGGATTCGCGGTAGGCCGCATCCTGGCGGTCGAACACGGTGGTCGAAGGCATCGAGACCACGCGCACCTTCTCGCCGAGTTGCTCGGCGGCCTTCGTCGCCAGTTCCACTTCCGAGCCGGTGGCGATCAGGATCACCTCCGGCGTGCCGACCGAGTCCTTCAGCACGTAGCCACCGCGCGCGATGTCACGCACCTGCCGCTCGTCGCGCGGCTGGTGCTGCAGGTTCTGGCGCGAGAACACCAGGCACGCCGGTCCGTCCATGCGTTCGATCGCCGACTTCCACGCCACCGCCGACTCCACCGCGTCGCAGGCACGCCAGACGTCGTTGTTGGGGATGTAGCGCAGCGAGGCCAGGTGCTCGACCGGCTGGTGGGTCGGGCCGTCCTCGCCCAGGCCGATCGAGTCGTGGGTGTAGACATGGATCGCGTGCGAGCGCATCAGCGCGCTCATGCGCACCGCGTTGCGCGCGTAGTCGCTGAAGACCAGGAAGGTCGCGTCGTAGGGAATGAAGCCGCAATGCATCGACAGCGCGTTGGCGATCGCGGTCATGGCGAATTCGCGCACGCCGTAGTTGATGTAGTTGGCCTCGGGCGAACCGCCGACGACCGGCTGGCTGCCCTTCCACAGGGTGAGGTTGGAATGCGCGAGGTCGGCCGAGCCGCCGATGAGTTCCGGCAGCAGCGGCGCGAACGCCTCGATCGCCATCTGCGAAGCCTTGCGCGACGCGACCACCGGGCCCTCGGCCTGCAGCTTCGCGATGTAGGCATCGGCCTGCGCGGCGAAGTCCGACGGCAACTCGCCACGCAGGCGACGCCGCAGTTCGGTCGCCAGTTCCGGATGCGCCGCCGCATACGCCTCGAACAGCGCGTTCCATTCCGCTTCGCGCACGGCACCGGCGTCGTCGGCGCGCCAGGCATCGGCGATCGCCGGCGGCACCTCGAAGGGCCCATGCGGCCAGTCGAGCGCCTTGCGCGTGGCCTCGACCTCGTCCTTGCCCAGCGGCGCGCCGTGCGAGGACTCCTTGCCCGCCTTGGCCGGCGAACCGAAGCCGATCGTGGTGCGGCAGCACACCAGGGTGGGCTTGTCGTCGTGCTTGAGCGCGGTCTCGATCGCGGTCCTGATCTCGTGCGGGTCGTGGCCGTCGACGTTGCGGATCACGCGCCAGCCGTAGGCCTCGAAACGCGCCGGGGTGTCGTCGGTGAACCAGCCTTCGACCTCGCCGTCGATCGAGATGCCGTTGTCGTCCCAGAACGCCACCAGCTTGCCCAGCCCCCAGGTGCCGGCCAGCGATGCGGCTTCGTGCGAAATGCCT
This sequence comes from Luteimonas saliphila, assembly GCF_016774335.1. Lineage (GTDB taxonomy): Bacteria > Pseudomonadota > Gammaproteobacteria > Xanthomonadales > Xanthomonadaceae > Luteimonas > Luteimonas saliphila. Next base: position 74,910 of record NZ_JAETWA010000047.1, read on the forward strand.
TCCATCATGCAGCCGTCGCCCATGAATACCCAGGTGCGATGGTCGACGACGTCGAAGCCGGGGCGGTTGTAGCGTTGCGCCAGCAGCTTCTCGGCGAGCGCGAAGCCGACCGAGTTGGCGAAGCCCTGGCCGAGCGGACCGGTGGTGGTCTCCACGCCCGGGGTCATGAAATTCTCGGGATGCCCCGGGGTCTTCGACTCGAGCTGACGGAAGCGCTTGAGCTCCTCGATCGACAGGTCGTAGCCGGACAGGTGCAGCAGCGCGTAGTGCAGCATCGAGCCGTGGCCGTTGGACAGCATGAAGCGGTCGCGGTCGGGCCAGCGCGGGTTGCCCGGGTTGTGCCGCAGGTAGTCGTTCCACAACACCTCGGCGATGTCGGCCATGCCCATGGGCATGCCGGGATGGCCGGACTTGGCGGCCTCGACACCGTCGATGGCGAGGAAGCGGATGGCGTTGGCAAGCTCTCTGCGGCTGGGCGTCGTCATGTTCTGGCGTGTGCGGAAGGGGGATGGCCCCGGAACCGGGGCGCGCCATTGTCCCATGTCCCATGGGACATGTGGCGGACACCGCGATCATCGCGTGCGCTTTCGCCGGCAACCATTCCTGCGCGCAGGGGCACGCGTCGCGGCGATGTTCCCGGCGGCTCGCGCCCGCGTGGCGATCAGGCCCGCGGGGCGGGCTCCGGCTCGGGGATCGGTGCCAGTGCGGAATCCGGATCCGTATCCGCTTCGCCTTTCGACACCAGCGCGGCGATGCCCAGGTCGCCGGCAACGTTGACCGTGGTGCGGCACATGTCGAGGAAATGGTTGACGCCCAGCACCAGGCCGATGCCCTCGGGCGGCACGCCGACCATCGCGCAGATCAACGCGACCACCGGCAGCGAACCCGAGGGCACGCCGGCGGTGCCGATGCCGCCGAGGATGCACACCAGCATCACCAGGAACTGCTGGCCGAAGGTCAGGTCCACGCCGAAGAATTGCGCCAGGAAGATCACGGTCACGCCTTCGAACAGCGCGGTGCCGTTCTGGTTGGCGGTGGCGCCGATGGTCAGCACGAAGCGCGAGACCTTCTTGGGCAATTTCAGGTTCTCGTCCGCCACCTTCAGCGCGGTCGGCAGGGTGGCATTGCTCGACGCGGTCGAGAACGCCATCAGCATCGCTTCCTGCACGCCCTTGAAGAACGCCAGCGGCGACCAGCCGCCGATCAGGCGCAATGCGAGCGAATACACCACCAGCATGTGGATCGCGAGCGCGCCGACCACCACCAGCACGAAGGCGCCGAGCCGGATCAGCAGGTCCCAGCCGAACAGCACCGCGAGGTTGAACATGAAGCAGAACACCGCGTACGGCGCCAGCCGGATAACCAGCCCGATCAGGGTCATCGAGATCTGGAACAGCCCCTCGATGCCGCGCTTGAGCACCGCGGTCTGCGGCGTCTGCGTCAGCACAAGGCCGACGCCGAACATCAGCGCGAAGAACATCAGCGCGATGATGTTGGCGTTGTTGGAGGCCGCGCCGATCACGTTCTGCGGCACGATCGACAGCAGCATCTGCATGCCCGTGGGCTGGGTGGCGCTGTCGCGGACGATGGACTGGGCCCGCTCCGCCCCTTCGGCGAGCAGTTGCTGCGCGAGCACCGGATCGACGCCCGCCCCGGGCTTGAAGATGTTGACCATCACCAGGCCGAGCACGACCGCGATGCTCGAGAGCAGGACCGTGTAGGCCAGGGTGCGCCAGCCGATCCGGCCGAGCGAACCGACGTCGCCCATCTCCGACACGCCGACCACCAGTGCCGAGAACAGCAGCGGCACGATCAGCATGAAGATCAGGCTCAGGAACAGCTGCGAGAACGGCGTGGTGACGTAGCGCGTGAGTCCCTGCAACCACGCGGTGTCCGCGCCGATGCCGTAGTGGACGAACAGGCCGAGCACCAGGCCGATGGCGAAACCGATCGCGATCTTCCAGTGAAGCGGCATGCGCCCCTTGGCCCGCTGTTTCGGCTCACCCATCGACGCTGTCTCCGCTGCAACGAACGCCGCAGCTTAGCAAAACCCTCCGGCAGCGGTCCGCCACGGCGGCCGCGGGCCTGCATCCACCACGATCCGAGGCGCGCTGGCGCGCCTCCCGCGCCAGCGGCTCAGGATCGCGGACGCTCGGGATACAGCGGCGGCAACAGCGCAGGCGCGGGAGCGCGCGCCGGATCCGCCCGCCAGCGCGGGCCGTCGGCGAAGGCGGCGCGCAAGGATGCGCGCGCGGCCACGGCATCGCCGTCGCTCCAGCGGGCAGCCTGCAGCGTTGCGACGGCCGCGCGCTGCGCGTCGTCGTCGAGTCGCATCGACAGCGCGTCGAGGTCCGCCGCGGGCGGCGACGCCAGCCCGCACAGCGCGCGCTCGACCTCGCCCAGGTCCCCGGTCAGCAGCACGCGCTGGAGTTCGCGCAAGGTGGTCCCCGGTGGCGCGGCCGCATCCGCCGGCTTCCTGCGATCGTCCGGCGCACCTGCGGCGCGGTCACGGCGCTCGCGCAACCACCACGCCAGCGTGCCCAGCCACAGCAGCGCGAACGCGATCGCCAGCCAGCGCCAGACGTCGCTGCGGCGCCAGGCGCCGGCCTCGCCGCGGACGGCATCGAACGCCTCGTGTGCGCCATCGCCGGCCACCGCGCCGGTCGCGGCACCTGCCGTCGCCTCGAGTTCGAGGTCGGGCAACGACACGATCCGCGCAACCCCCGCGCGCACGTCCCACCAGGCCTGGCGCGGACCGGCGATGCGCAGCCCGCCCTCGCGCGTCGGCACCACGGCGAAGCGGCGCGTGACCTTCGTCCGCAGCCGGCCGCGTTCGAAGCGCTCGTCCACCTGCGGCGGTTCCGGAAACACCTGCATGCCGTCGCCCGCCGGCAGTTGCAGGTCCGGCAACTGGGTGGCGGCGGCTCCATCGGCGATCAGCTCGACGTCGATCGTCGCCGCCTCGCCCGCCCGCAGCGACTGCGGCGTGGCGAGGTAGCGCAGTTCGAGGCCGTGCAGCGGCAGCCACGGTTGCGGCGCGGCGTCCGGCACCGGCCGCACCTGCAGGATGCGCGGCGCGCCGTTCGCACGCAGCGCGCGGCGTCCGTCGCCGAACATGTCGTCGAAGAAACCGCCCACGCCGGTGCCTTCGAAGCGCGCGCCGGGAATGGTCAGGGTACCGCTGCGCTCGGGCACGATCGCGAACCGCCGTTCGACCACGGTATAGCGCCGCCCGCCGAGCTCGCGGCTGTACTGCAGGTCGCTGCCGACCCGCTGGAGTGCGGCGCCGTCGGGCGCTGGCTGATCGAGCTGGCCCGACACCAGCGGCGTGGCGTAGTACAGCCGGAGGGTGTAGCCGATCGTCTGCTGGACGTAGGGATCCTGGCTGTCGGCCTCGCTCTCGATGAACACCGGCTCGCCCGCGCGCGCGGGCGCGGTGGAAGCGGGCACGACGGTCAGCGCCAGCGGCGCGGTGGTTTCGCTGCCCACACGCAACGCCGGCACCGTCGTCAATCCTTCGCGCCGGGGCTGCAGCGCCACCGCGAATAGCACGCGGGCGCGGCGCTGGCCGTTGACCACCTCGACGCCGCGGCTGCTGCTGTGACCGCTGAGGACGAAGTCCGGCACGAGTTCGGCGAAGTCGGGCATCGGCGCGGCGGCCTGGTCGGTTTCGATGTTGAGCGTCGCGGTCTCGCCGACCTCGATGCGGTCGCGATCGAGCCAGGCCCGCGTCGCCGCCTGCGCCTGCGCGACGCAGGCGCCCAGCAGCAGGCAGGTGGCGATCCACCGCATGGCGGCGCGTGCGGTCATGGCGTACTCCTGCGTCCGTTGCGACGCTCGTATTCGAGCCGGAAACGCGCGCGCAGCAGGCCGCCCGGATCGTCGGGCACGCGCTGCAGCCAGGCCTCGCCGGCCTGGCGGCGCTCGCGTTCGGCCTCGGTCTCGGCGCGGTCGGGATCTTCCTCGACGGTGTCGCCGTCGTCGGTCGTTCCCGCGGCCTGCTGCAGCGCCTGCTGAATGCGCTGTCGCTGGGCCTCGTCGGCTTCGCGCTGGTCGCGGCTCCCTTCGGCCTGCGGCGAAGGGGGCGGCGTGCTGGGCGGATCCTCGCGCTCGCCCGCACGCGAGGTGTCGCCATCGTGCGTCTCGGGCGGCGGTCCGGACCGCTCGCCGTTGCCCTCGCCCGCCTGCGCGCCCTCGCGCCGGGATGGCGAGGATTCGTCACCACCCGCTTCCCCCTGACCCGCGTTCTCATCGTCCGCGCCCGGTTGCTGGCGCGGCTGCCCGGGACCCGACGGAGGCTGGCGCCGCATCGCCGCCTCGACCAGGGCCCGGTTGGCGATCGCATCGTCCATGCCCGGCTGCCGTTCCAGGGCCTCGTCGTACGCGGCGATCGCCTCTTCAAGGCGCCCGGCCTTCGCCAGCGCGTTGCCCCGGTTGTAGGCCGCGTCCGCACCCGGCAGGTCGCGCCAGGCCCGCTCGGCGTCTTCGTGCCTGCCGGCGCGATAGGCGTCGAGGCCTTCGCGCATGCGTGCGTGTTCGACCTGGTCCGCGCGGCGCCAGGGCGTGCCGGAGGGAGCAGCGCCGGCCACGGGTCCGGCAGCGCGCAGCTCCGGCAACGGCAGCAGCAGGCAGGCGACGAGGACCGCGACGGCGGCGCCGCGACGGAAAGCCAGCAGGCCCAGCAGCAGCAGCGGGAGCAGCAACCAGTAACCCTCGTCGCGCCATACCCGCGCGTCGGCGCGCGTGCGCGACGAGCTGGCGGTGCCTGCGTCGGACGACAACACGCCCAGGACGGCGAGATCGCCACCGTCCGTAGACAAGCCGGCATAAGCGCCACCGCCGGCCGACGCGACCCGGCGCAGCGATCCCGCATCCAGCCGCGAAGGCTGCAGGCTGCCGTCGCGCGCGCGGTAGGTGCCGCCGCCGGGCCTGCCGAATCCGAGCGTGGACACCCGCAAGCCGGCGGTGCGGGCGCGCGTCGCTGCCGCGATCGCGGCATCGTTCGCGCGATGCGCCAGCAGCAGGATGTCGCCATCGTCGTAGCCGGCCTGCGCCAGCAGCGCCATCGCGTGGTGGATCGCGCGGTCCGGTCGATGGCCATCGACCGGCATCACGTCGGGCGCCAGCGCATCGAGGAAGATCGCCACATTGGCGGCATCGTCGGTGAGCGGTGCGACGGTGTAGGCATCCTCGGAGAACGCGACCAGGGCGACATCGCCGCCGGTGCGCTCACGCAGCAGCGTCGCCAGCTTCGCCCGCGCCTGCAGCAGGCGCGAGGGCGGGAGGTCGGCGGCGAGCATCGCATCCGACAGATCGAGCACCACCACCAGCGCGCGCCCGTCCTGCTGCAGCGGCACCTCGCCCTGGCGCCAGCTCGGACCGGCCAGGGCCAGCACCGCCAGCGTCCACGCCAGCAGCCGTGCGAGCAGCCCGCCGATGCCGCGTCGCGATGCACCGGTCTCGACCAGATGCGGCAGCAGATGGGGGTCGACGTGTTCGCGCCAGACGCCCGCACGGCGCCGTTGCCACTGCCACCATGCCACCAGCAGCGGCAGCGTGAGCAGCGCCCAGAACCACTGCGGGCGCAGGAAATGCAGCTGCGACAGCGCCTCGCTCATGCGCCCGCCTCCGCATCCACGCGACGCGCGTGGCGACCGGCGCGCAGCCACTCCGGGCCCTGCAGACGCAGCATCGCCAGCAGGCCGGCCAGCAGCGCACCCGCCAGCGGCCAGGGATAGCGTTCGATCTTCGGGCGCAACTGCTGCCCGGGCCGCGCCACCGGTTCGAGCCGGTCGATCTGCGCATAGATGCCGGAGAGTTCGTCGGCGTCGCGCGCGCGGAACGCGCGACCGCCGGTCGCCGCGGCGATGCGTTGCAGCGCCGCCTCGTCGATTTCCACCTCGTTGCCCGGCAGTGGCACGCCGAACAACGACATCGCATCGCCATCGCCGCCGAAGGCGATGGTGTAGATGCGCACGTCGTGGTCGCGTGCGAGCTCGGCAGCCTTCATCGGATCGATCTGCCCGGCGGTATTGACCCCGTCGGTGAGCAGCACCAGGACCCGCTGGCCCGCCTCCTGCCCGCGCAGGCGCTTGACCGCGAGCGCGATCGCGTCACCCAGCGCGGTCTCGCGTCCGGCCAGCCCGACCACGCTGTCGAGCAGTTGCTCGCGGACGCTGTCGCGATCCAGGGTCAGTGGCGACAACGCATAGGCGCGCTGGCCGAAGACGATCAGGCCGACGCGATCGCCCGCACGCCGGTCGAGGAAATCGGCGATCACCGCCTTGGCCGCGGTCAGCCGGTCGACCACGCGTCCACCCAGACGCATGTCCTCCTCGCCCATGCTGCCCGACAGGTCGATCGCCAGCATCAGATCGCGGGCCGAGGCCGGCGGCTGCACCACCTCGCCCAGTTGCTGCGGCCGGGCGGCTGCGACGCATAGCAGCGTCCATGCCAGCCACGCCAGCACCGGCATGCGACGCACCGCGCGCGCGTCGCCCTGGCGCGCGATGCCGTCCAGGCGCCGTCCCCAGGGCACGCGCAGCGCGGGCTGGTCCTGCGGTACCGGCGGCAGGCTCCAGCGCGCCAGCCACGGCAGCGGCAGCGCGAACAGCAGCCAGGGCCAGGCGAAGCCGGCGAACAGCGTGGCGATCCAGTCGGCGGCCGATTCGATCATCCGCGCCGGCCCATCCAGTCGAGGAAGCGCGCGCGCGTGACCACGCGCAGCGCTTCGACCGCGCCCTCGTCGACATCGGCGCGGAATGCGCCATCGCGCAGCAGCGCGCCAGGGCCTTCGACGAACACCGGCTGCGGCGCTTCGCGGTCGAGCAATCGCAGCCAGTCCTCGCCCACGCGCGTGTCCGCCTGCGCATCGACATTCCGGGCGGCGCGGCGCAGCAGGTCCGACATCGCCGCCACCTTGCCCGGAGGCGTCCGCGCCGCGGCGACCGCCTCGTCGAACAAGCGCTCGGCCACCCGCCTTCGGCGCACGCGACGCGCATGCCGCCATGCCAGCACGGCCACGACTGCGAGCAACGCCGCGGCGACGATCCACCAGCCCGGTGCCGGCGGCCACCATGGTGGCGCCACCGGCGCGTGCACGTCGCGCAACGGCAGGTCGACCGAGGTCATCGGCGACCGACCTGGGGCAGCCAGGACTCGCTCGGCGCGTCGGCCGACAGCATGTCGACCCGCGCACCCCGCGCGCGCAGCATGTCCGCGGCCTGCCGTGCCGCGCCCGGGAACGCGGCTTCCCAGCGCCGACGCTGCGCAGCCGAGGACAGATCCGGTTCCATGCGGCGCCCCGCGCTGAGCAGCGGCAGCCGCTGCGCGGGCGGTTCGCGCTCGATCGGATCGTCGATCAGCAACACCACCACCTCATGGTGCCCGGTGAGCGATGGCCAGGTCTGCGGCGGCACCCGCGCGACGCTGCCGGCGTCGGCCAGCACCAGCAGCCTGGCGCCGGGACGCAGCAGTCGTCGTGCGCGGTCGAGCGCGACGGTCAATCCGGTGTCGTCGTCGGGTGGCGCGGCGTACCAGCGCACCAGGGCGTCGAGCACGCGAAGCACGCCGCGCGGCCCCCCGGCGGGAGGCACCAGCGCGTCGGCGCCGCCGCCGCGCAGCGCCGCGATCCGGTCGCCGTCGCGCAGCGCCGCCCACGCCGCGACCGCGCCCGCTCGCGCGGCCTGGACCGACTTGAAGCGCACCCGGGTGCCGAAGAACAGGTCGGGCGACGTGTCGGCCACGATCAGGCTGAGCCGTTCGCGCTCGGCATGGAACAGCTTGGTGTGCATGCGTCCGCTGCGCGCGGTCAGGCGCCAGTCGATGTGGCGCGCATCGTCGCCCTGCGCGTACTCGCGCGATTCGGCGTATTCCATGCCGCGCCCGCGCTGCATCGACGGCGCCGGCCCGCTGATGCCGAGACGGCCGCGCCTCGCGACGTGCCGCGCCTGCGCCACGCCGCGCAGCGCGACGAGCTCGGACAGGGTCGGCACGACGCCGTCCGTGCCGGAGGGCACGACCGAAACCTGTCGCGTTCGATCGCCGGGTGCGGGAAAGGGCATGGATCGCCTCGACCGTGCGCGTCTCAGACGCCTGTCGTCGCGCGATCGCACGGCATGCATCGGGGACACCGACCGATCGCCGGCAGGCGGCACGGCTCGCCACCACGAGCCCGGTCCCCATCCGCGATCGCGACTCCCGCCGAGCTGCGGCGCGCGCGGGCGCAAGCGACCAAGTCACTCACGGCAGCGGCACCTTCGCCAGCAGTTCCGCCACCAGCCGGTCGCCGTCCCAGCCCTCGGCGGTGGCTTCGTAGCTGGGCAGCACGCGGTGGCGCAGCACGTCCGGCGCCACGGCACGCACGTCGTCGGGGGTGACGAAGTCGCGTCCCGCCAGCCAGGCGTGCGCGCGCGCGCAGCGTTCGAGCGCGATCGAACCGCGCGGGCTCGCGCCCCAGGCGATGCGCCGCGCCAGCGCGGCGTCGTAGCGGGTCGCATCGCGCGAAGCCAGCACCAGTTCCACCAGATAGCGCTCCACCGCGGGCGCGACGTGCAGGTCGAGGACCGCGGTGCGCGCCGCGAACACGTCCGCCTGCGGCATCGGCGCGAACGCCCGCGCCACCGGCTGCAGCACGGCGCGCGCGCGTTCGCGGGCCAGACGCAGGATCTCGGTCTCGGTGTCGACCTCCGGATAGCCGATGCGCACGTGCATCAGGAAGCGGTCCAGCTGCGCCTCGGGCAGCGGGAACGTCCCCTCCTGCTCGATCGGGTTCTGGGTCGCCATCACCAGGAACAGGGGCGGCAGGGCGTACGTCTGGCGACCCACGGTGACCTGGCGCTCGCCCATCGCTTCGAGCAGGGCGGACTGCACCTTGGCCGGCGCGCGGTTGATCTCGTCCGCGAGCAGCAGCGAATGGAAGATCGGCCCGGGCACGAACTCGAACCGCGCGTCCTGCGGGCGCCAGATCTCGGTCCCGGTGAGGTCGGCCGGCAGCAGGTCCGGGGTGAACTGCACGCGGGCGAAATCCGCCTCGACCCGGGCCGCCAGCGCGCGGATGGCGGTCGTCTTCGCCAGCCCCGGGGCACCTTCGACCAGCAGGTGGCCATCGGCCAGCAGCGCGACCAGCAGGCGCTCGACCAGCGCCGCCTGGCCGACGATCTCGCTCGCCAGGTCCAGGCGGAGTGCGGCGAAGGCGGCGTGCAGGCGGGGGATATCGTCGCGCGGAATGTCCATGGGGCCCTGTGCGTGGAGCGTCAGCACGCATTGGACCAGATTCCAGCCGCCCGGTTCATTCCCGAGCCCAGGCGGTCTGCGTGCGCACACCGATCCCGGAACGAAGACGGGGCCCGAAGGCCCCGTCCGCGTCCGCCGCACAGGTCGCGCGGATCAGCGCTGCTGGACGCGCATCACCTTCGGCGTCACGAAGATCAGCAGTTCCGCCTTTTCCTTGCTTCTGCCCCGGTTCTTGAACAGGTTGCCGATGATCGGCAGGTCGCCCAGGAACGGAACCTTGGACAGTTCGCTGCGGTCGCGGAACTCGTAGACGCCGCCGATCGACACCGTCTGCCCATCCTCGACCAGGACCGCGGTGGTGATCTCGCGCTTGTTGATCTGCGGTACCTGGCCCAGGCCCGAACCGACGCTGACGAAGCCCTCGATCTCGTCCTTCTTCAACGCCATGTTCAGGAACACGCGGCCGTCGTTGGTGATGGTCGGCGTGACCTTGAGCTCGAGCAGAACGTCCTTGAACTCGACCGTCGGGATGCTGTTGCTCTGGCCGCCGGTGACCGTCAGGTAGCCGACTTCCTGGCCCTGGCGGATGATCGCCTCTTTCTGATTGCTGGTGACGATGCGCGGGTTGGACACGACCTCTCCCCTGCCCTCTTCCTGCAGCGCGGAAATCTCCATGTCCCAGTTGACGTAGTTGCCCAGAATGGTGAGGGCCAGCGAGCCTCCCCCCGTCACCGCATTGGAGAAGTTGAGCGGATTGACGAACGTCGGAAGACCTTCAAGGTCGGGGTCGTTCACATCGGACCAGTATCCCTGGTTCGATGCGATGCTGCCCGATGTGATCACGCGGTCCTTGTTTCCATACACGCCGAAACGCGCACCAAGGTCGCGTGCAAACGACTCGTTGGCGATGACGATCCGGGCTTCGATCACGACCTGGTCGACCGGCTTGTCGAGCGCGGCCACGAGGCGCTTGATCTCCGCCACGCGCTGCGGGATGTCGATGGCCAGCAGGGTATTGGTACGGCGGTCGAAGCTCAGGCTGCCGCGCGAAGACAGGAAGCCGCGGCTCTGGCCGGCGCCCCCCGCACTACCGCCACCGCCGCCCTGGCTGGTCTTGCTCTCGTCGGTCAGCAGCTTGGCGATGTCTTCGGCGTTGCCGTAGCTGATCGGGATGTACTCGGTGACCATCTCGGCGCGCTCTTCCAGGGCGAGGCGTGCGTTCTCCTTGTCCTGCTCGAACTTGGCGATCTCCGACTGCGGCGCGACCCACACCACGTTGCCGCTGCGGCGCTTGTCGAGCGAACGCGCCTGCAACACGATGTCCAGCGCCTGGTCCCAGGGCACGTTGATCAGGCGCAGGGTGACGTTGCCCTGGACCGTGTCGCTGGCGACGATGTTGAGGTTGGACTCCTCCGCGATCAGCTGCAGCACGGTGCGTACCGGCACGTCCTGGAAATTGAACGTGACCGGGCGGCCGCTGTAGGCGCGGGTCGCCGACGCCTGCGCGGAGGACGCGACCGCGTCGGGACTGCTGGCGCCCACGGCGCGATCGGGCGCGGTCGCCGCGCGCGGGACGATCTCGACCACGTAATCGCGCCCGGTCTGGTAGGCCATGGATTCGAAGTTGCCCTGCGCGCTCAGCACCAGTTGCGCACCCTCGCCACCCTGCCGGGCATCGATACGTTGCACCGGCGTGGCGAAGTCGGCGACGTTCAGCGGTCGCTGCAGCGCAGCCGGCAGCGACGCGTTGCCGATGTTGACGACGATGCTGGATCCCTGGGTGCGCAGGTCGGGATTCGCCCCGTCGCCGTCGAAACGCAGGATCAGCTTGCCGGCACCGCCGTCGCCACGCTTGAAGTCGACGGCCGAGACCGAGACGACGCCGGGAACCTGCTTGGCCGGATCGGCGGACGCGACCTGCGCGGTCGCCAGCAGCGCCGGCGCGTGTCCACGCACGGCCGGTGCGCCTGCCGCCGCGGAAGCCGACAGCAGGCCTGCGAAGAGGCCGAGCGCCAGCGCCTGGACCGGGATGGCCTGCCGGGTCGGTTGCGGGTTACGCACATTGGTGACGGTCATCTTTGACTTCCCCTGATCAATTGTCTTCGAGCGCAACCGAGGCCGGCCGTTCCAGCCAGCCGCCAGCGCCATCCGGCACGAGTTCGACGAGATCGATTCTATCTTCATGCACGCTGGTCACCCGACCGTCGTTCTGCCCCATGTAGACGCCGACCGACACGCGATAGGTCACCTTGTCGGGCGCCATCACCAGCGCGACCATCCCCGGGCCGGTATGCAGCGTGCCCACCATGTCCAGGCTGTCCAACGGGAACTGCTCGAGCGTCTGCTTACGGCGGTTGGAATCCGGCCGCGGACCGCTCCCGCTGCCGTCGTCGCCGAAGACCGCGCTGAAGGGATCGCGGAGATCCTGCGCGGCATACTCGAACGTCTCGAATTGCTGCATGACCGGTAGCGGATCCAGCGGCGGCGCCGGGCGCGCCTTCACGTTGGCGACCCACTCCTCGAGATTGGGCGCGTTGCCCGGCGTACTGGTGACACCCCGGACACAGCCGGCGAGCACGAGCGCAAGCGCGCAGGCCGTGATCCAGCGGCTCTTTGTCGACATCGTGCGCATATCAGCGAGCCCTCCCGGCAGCCGCGGCCGCGGCCTGCTCCTGCGCAGCGGCCTCTTCCTCGTCGAGATAGCGATAGGTCTTGACCGTGCCGGCCAGTTCCAGACTCGAGTTCGGACCGATTGCGGCCAGCGAATCCCCTCCACCCCCGCGCGGTCGCAGCGAGATGTCGTGCATCGTCATGATCACCACCCGCGGCAGCGAGGCCACGCCGCTGACGAACGCTCCGAACTGGTGATAGGTTCCCACCATCTTCAGCTCGATCGGCTTCTCGGCGTAGAACTCCTTGGGCGTTTCCGGACCCGGCTTGAACAGCTCGTTGTGGATGCCGGTGGCCAGCGCGGTCTGCGAGATGTCGTTGATCAGTGCCGGCATCTCCGTGCGGCTGGGCAGCTGCCGCAGCATCTGCTGCAGCTGCTGCTCCATTTGCGCGAGCTGTTGCTTGAGCGGTTCGAGATTGGAGGCCCGCCCCTGCTTCTCCTCGAAATCCGCACGCAACGCTGATTCCTGGGACTCGAGGCCCTTGAGTTCTTCCCCCTTCTTGCGCGTCACCACGTACCAGAGCAGGCCGAAGATCAGCAAGCCGATCAGCACGCAGAAGCCGATCTTGTATTCGCGCGGCCACGCGCCCATGTTGTTGAAGTCGAGTTCCCGCAGCGACATCTTCTTCTTGCTCACTGGGCAACTCCTTCGGCAGGCGTGGTCGCGGCCGCGGACTCCGCGGCGGGCTCAGCAGCCGGGACGTCGGCCGGCGATCCACCCTGCGCCGGAGCATCGGCGGGAGCCGCCGGTTCGGCGTTGACCGGAGGGACCGGGTCGGGAATGCCGTCGCCGTCCTCGTCCCGGGGCGCGGTGGGATTGGCCAGCTGCACCGACAGGTTGAACATGTACGGCAGGCCGGCCACGCCGTCGCGTGCTTCGATGATCGACAGGTCGGGCTTGGTCATCCAGCCCGAGCCCTCGAGGTTGCGCATGTAGCTGCTGACGCGCGAATTGGACTGTGAGCGCCCCTCCAGCGTCAGCTTCTCGCCCTCCTGCTTGATCGTGGTCAGGATCACGCCGTCGGGGATGGTGCGCACCAGCGAATCGAACAGGTGGACCATCTGCGAACGGTTGGCCTGCAGTTGCTCGATGACTTCCTTGCGCGCCAGCAGCCGGGCCTTCTGCCGGTCCAGTTCCTCGATTTCGACGATCCTGGTGTCGACCTCGGCGATCTGCTGCTCCAGGTAGCGGTTGCGTTCCTGCTGTCCGGAGATCTGCGCGTTGTAGTACATGTTGAACAGGAACCAGAGCGCCAGGCCGGCCAGGGCCGCCAGCGCGAGCATCGTGCCGAAGTCCTTCTGGCGCTGCTTGCGGCGCTCCGCGCGCCACGGAAGTAGGTTGATCCGGGCCATCAGTCGAAGCTCCTCAGGGCGAGGCCGCAGGCGATCATCAGGGCCGGGGCGTCCTGCGCGAGCGCATGTGCCTGCACCCGCGAACCGAGGGTCATCTGCGCCAGCGGATTGGCGATGACGGTCTGTACGCCGAGTTGCTCCTCGACCATTTCGGCGATGCCCGGAATCGAGGCGCAGCCGCCGGCCAGGACGATCTGGTCGACGCGGTTGAACTCGCTGCCGGCGTAGAAGAACTGCAGCAGGCGGCTGATCTGCTGGACCAGCGCCTCCTTGAACGGTTCGAGCACCTCGATCTCGTAACTCTCGGGCAGGCCGCCCTGGCGCTTGGCCAGGCCCGCCTCCTCGTAGCTCAGGCCGTAGCGGCGCATGACCTCGTCGGTCAGCTGCTTGCCGCCGAACACCTGTTCGCGCGCGTACAGGCTGCGGCCGTTGCGCAGGATGTTGAGCGTGGTCATGGTCGCGCCGACATCGACCAGGGCGACGATGCCGTCGCGCGGGATGTTGAGCGTATTGGCGAGCAGGCCGAACGCGTTCTCGATCGCGAAGGCCTCCACGTCGACCACCTTCGCGGTCAGTCCGCCGAGCTCCAGCGCGGAGGCGCGCATCTCGACATTCTCCGAGCGCGAGGCCGCGAGCAGCACCTGCACCATCTCGCTGTTGCCGGGCATGCCGCCCAGCACCTCGAAGTCGAGGTTCACTTCCTCGATCGGGTACGGGATGTAATTGATCGCCTCGAGCTCGACCTGCGACTCCATGTCGTCGTCGTCCAGATCGGCCGGCATCGGAATGATCTTGGTGATGACCGCCGAACCCGAAACCGCCACCGCCGCGAACTTCGCCTTGCTGCCCGACCTGGATACCGCGCGCCTGATCGCCTCGCCCACCGCCTCGACCTCGACGATGTTCTTCTCGACCACGGCATTGGGCGGCAGCGGCTCGACGGCGTAGTGCTCGACCCGATAACGGTCCCCGGAGCGCGACAATTGCAGCAGCTTGACCGCGGTCGAACTAATGTCGACGCCGACAAGCGGTGCTTGACTTTTTGTGATCAGCCCCACGTTTTTCCCCTTTGTCACGGGCGCTTACGTGCGCAACGTGCCCCGGAGCATTAAATAACGGACTTTTCATCCGGTGGCAACTATCGATTCACCAGAGCGTGCCGGACTGCCCGGGTTGGGGCCAACCCTGCCCCTCCGCGACACCCGACGCAAAGTCCGTGCCGACACCGCGCACCTCCCGCCCCGGGCGGTCGCCAGGCGGGGGCGTCCGCCTGCGTGCGCGGGGAAGGAGCGGACCGCTCCCTCTATACTTGCGCGCCTATGTCCAGCCCCGACCACCGGCCGCCCCGGAAGAAATCCCGCCCCTTCCTCCGCTTTCTGCGCTGGGCCCTGCTCGCCTGCGTGGCACTCGGACTGGTCGCCGCCGCCGCAGGCGGACTGGTGTACCACACGGTGTCCTCGAAGCTGCCCGAGGTGCAGAGCCTGCGCGACGTGGAGATGCAGGAACCGATGTACGTCTACTCGCGCGATGGCAAGCTGATCGCACTGTTCGGGGAAATGCGCCGCTACCCCGTGCGGATCGAGGAAGTGCCCGAGCGGCTCAAGCAGGCATTCCTCGCCACCGAGGACGCGCGCTTCTACGAGCACGGCGGCGTCGATTACAAGGGCGTGGCACGTGCGATCTGGCTGATCGCCAAGACCGGCTCGAAGGAAGGCGTGCCCGGCGGGTCGACCATCACCCAGCAGGTCGCGCGCCAGTTCTACCTCAGCCCGGAGGTCAGCTACACCCGCAAGTTCGCCGAGATGCTGCTCGCCCGCAAGATGGAGCAGGAACTGAGCAAGGACGAAATCTTCGAGCTCTACCTCAACAAGAGCTTCTTCGGCAATCGCTCCTACGGGGTGGTCGCGGCGGCCGAGTTCTACTACGGCAAGACGCTGGCCGAACTCGACCTGGACGAGATGGCGTCGCTGGCCGCGATCCCGAAGTTCCCCTCCAGCGGCAACCCGCTCAGCAATCCGGAGCGGGCGCGCGAGCGCCGCGACGACTACGTGCTCGCGCGCATGCGCGAACTCGATTTCATCAGCGAGGCCGAGTACCGCCAGGCGCGCGCGGTGCCGATGCACGCCAAGCCGCACGAGCGGCCGGTCGAGGCCTATGCCCCCTACGTGGCGGAGATGGTGCGCCTGGAGATGGAGGCCCGTTTCGGCGGCGACGTGCTGACCAAGGGCTACCACGTCACCACCACGATCGACCCGGTGCTGCAGACCGCCGCCGACCAGGCCGTGCGCAGTGGACTGGCGGTCTACGACCATCGCCACGGCTGGACCGGCAAGCCCGAGCAGACCTTCGAGCTCGCTCCCGACGAAGACCCCACCAGCGTCGCCGCGCGCCTGCGCCCGATTCCGGCGCAGAGCGGTCTGCTGCCGGCGATCGTGCTGGGCACCGGCAACGCGACCGCGGACGTGGTGCTCTCCGACGGCACCACGGTGACCCTGGACGCAGCGAGCAGCCGCTGGACGGGCAAGCATCCCGCGGCTCTGCTCGCGCGTGGCGAACTGGTGCGGGTGAAGCGGATCGAAACACCGGCCAAACCGGTCGCGCCGGCCTCCTCCGGCGACGACGGGGGCCCGGTCGCGCCGCCGACCATCAGCTGGCAGCTCGACCAGTTGCCGCGCGCGCAGGCCACGCTGGTATCGCTGGAGCCCGACACCGGCGCGCTGCGCGCACTGGTGGGCGGCTTCAGTTACGCCGGCAACAAGTTCAACCGCACGACCCAGGCGCGCCGGCAGCCCGGGTCCAGCTTCAAGCCCTTCATCTATGCGGCCGCGTTCGAGCGCGGGTTCAACCCGGCCTCGATCGTGCTCGATGCGCCGGTCGTGTTCCGGATGCGCCGCGGGCAGGACTGGCGGCCGCAGAACGACGATGGTCGCTTCGCCGGACCGATGCGCCTGCGCGAGGCGCTGGTGCGCTCGCGCAACCTGGTCTCGGTGCGTCTGCTCGACGCGATCGGCGTCGACTACGCACGCCGTTACATCAGCCATTTCGGCTTCGATGAGTCCGAACTGCCGCCGAACCTGTCGATCTCGCTGGGCACGCCGTCGCTGTCGCCGCTGTCGGTCGCGCGCGGCTACGCCGTGTTCGCGAACGGCGGCTTCCGCATCACCCCGTGGTTCATCGACGAGGTGCGCGACCGCAACGGCGAGCTGGTCTTCAAGGAGAACCCGCCGGTCGCCTGCCGTGGTTGCGGCGCCGGCGACCGTGCGATCCAGGTGGCGCGTGCGAACGTCGTCGACGGATTCGACCTGGGGCCGGCACGGCCCGCCCCCGCGACCACCGCGCCCGGCGAGGACGACGCCGAACCCGCGGAACTTCCGCAAGACGCGATCCTGGCGCCGCGTGCGATCGACGCGCGGGTGGCCTACCAGTTGACCTCGATGATGCGCGACGTGGTCCAGCGCGGCACCGGCACCGCGGCGAGGGTGCTCGGCCGCGAAGACGTCGGCGGCAAGACCGGCTCCACCAACGACCACCGCGATGCGTGGTTCTCCGGCTTCGGCGGCAACCTGGTGACCTCGGTCTGGGTCGGCCGCGACGACAACCGCTCGCTCGGCTATCGCGAATACGGCGGCAGGGCCGCACTCCCCATCTGGATCGACTACATGCGCGTGGCGCTGGAAGGCGTTCCGATCGCGGCCAACGAGCCGCCGGAAGGGATGGTCAGGGTCGCCGTGACGGCCGGAGGCCAGTTGCTGCCGACCACCTCCAGTGGCGGCATCGTCGAGTACGTCAAGGTCGAGGACCTCGACCGCATGCAGGCAGCGAACGAGTTCGAGTTCGACGACATGCCGGCCGAGGAAGCTTTCGACATCTTCTGAGGCCGGTCGGCGGCCCGAAGCGGACGGGTTCCGCACCCCGCCCCGCCGTGCCGGGACCAAGAGGGGAGCCGAGTTCTCGAACGCAGGGCCGGGCCGCGGTAGCGCAACACAGGAGGGTCCACGAGGCGCCGGGTCCGTGGGCGCTGTCAATCCGGTCTGCGGGCGGCCACCCTTTCACGTTGAAGTTTCCGGCGCATGGGGTACAGTCGGCGCGACGCCGTACCGGGGGATCGTGATGCACCGCGCCCGCCAGCACGCGCAAACGCGCACCCGCGAACGCCGGCACCGCCTCGCCCACGAAGCCGCGAGGCTGATGGCCGAAGGCGGCTTCCGCGACTTTCACCAGGCCAAGCTCAAGGCGGCCGAGCGCCTCGGTTTCCACGACGACGCCTCGCTGCCGCGCAACCGCGAGATCGAGGACGCGCTGCGCGAGTACCAGCGCCTGTTCCTCGGCGACAGCCAGGCCCACGACCTGCGCATGCGCCGCGAGGCCGCGCTGCGGGCGCTGGAGTTCTTCGCCCGCTTCGATCCGCGCCTGGTCGGCCAGGTGCTGGAAGGCACCGCGGATGCGCGCTCGCCGATCTCGCTGCACCTGTACAGCGACGACGCCGACGCGGTGACCCGCTTCCTCGAGGAAGCCGGCATCCCGGCCGAATCGCGCAGCCGGCGCCTGCGCCTGGACCGGACGCGCGAAGGCGAGTTCCCGACATGGATGTTCAGCGCGGAGGAACTGGGTTTCGAACTCACCGTGCTGCCGACGGTCGCGCTGCGCCAGGCGCCGCTGTCGAGCGTCGACGAGAAGCCGATGAGGCGTGCGTCCGCGACGCAATTGCGGCAACTGCTGGTCGACGAGGACATCGCCGGCTACGACGCGACCGGCGGCGCCTGAGTCCGTCCATCGCCGCGAATGCAGGAACGCCCCGGCTGGCGGGGCGCTTGCGTCTTCGTAGCCTGCGCGCGGCGCCGGTTCAGCGCTTGTCTGCGGGTACGTAGTCGCGCACGTCGCTGCCGGTGTAGATCTGCCGCGGGCGGCCGATCTTGGCTTCCGGATCGACCTGCTGTTCCAGCCAGTGCGCGACCCAGCCGGCGGTGCGGCCGATGGCGAACATGACGGTGAACATCTCGGTCGGGATCTTCAGCGCCTTGTAGATGATGCCGCTGTAGAAGTCGACGTTCGGGTAGAGCTTGCGCTGGATGAAGTAGTCGTCCTTCAGGGCGGCCTCTTCCAGACGCATCGCCACTTCGAGCAGAGGATCGTCCACGCCCAGTTCGCCCAGCACCTTGTGGGTCATCTCGCGGATGATCTTGGCGCGCGGGTCGAAGTTCTTGTAGACGCGGTGGCCGAAACCCATCAGGCGGAAGCCCGATTCCTTGTCCTTGGCCTTGGCGATCGCCGAGTCGACGTTCTTCGCCTCGCCGATCTCCTCGAGCATCTTCAGCACCGCCTCGTTGGCGCCGCCGTGCGCGGGGCCCCACAGCGCGGTGATGCCGGCGGCGATGCAGGCGTAGGGATTCGCACCCGTCGAGCCCACCAGGCGCACGGTCGAGGTCGAGGCGTTCTGTTCGTGGTCCGCGTGCAGGATGAACAGCAGGTCCAGCGCCTTGGCCACCACCGGATTGAGTTCCAGCGGCTCGCTCGGCACCTCGAACATCATGTGCAGGAAGCGGTCGACGTACTCGTGGTTGTTGCGCGGATAGCGGATCGGCCAGCCGATCGAGTAGCGGTAGGCGGCGGCGGCGAGGGTCGGGACCTTGGCGATCAGGCGGATCGCGGCCAGGCGCCGCTGCGCGGGATCCTCGAGGTCGAGGGTGTCGTGATAGAAGGCAGACAGGGAGGCCACGGTGCCGGCCAGCATGGCCATCGGATGCGCGTCGTAGTGGAAGCCGTGCAGGAAGTTCTTCAGCGACTCGTGCATCATCGTGTGATGCGTCACCTCGTGTTCGAACTTCGCGAACTCGGCCTTGTCCGGCAGTTCGCCGTTCATCAGCAGGTAGGCCACTTCCAGGAAGCTGGAGTGCTCGGCGAGCTGCTCGATCGGGTAGCCGCGGTACAGCAGCACGCCGTTCTCGCCGTCGATGTAGGTGATGGCGGACTTGCAGCTGGCGGTGGCGGTGAAGCCGGAGTCGTAGGTGAAGAGCCCGGTTTCCTTCGTCAGCTTCGAGACGTCGACGCAATCGTTGCCGAGCGTGGGTTTCAGGACGGGCAGCTCGACGGACTTGCCGCCAGCGTTCAACACGACATGGTCTGACACGATGCGCTCCTCGGGTTCGGACGTGCGGACGGACCCGCGCGGGCCCGGCGACGGCGGCGCGCAGGGCTACCGCAACGCAACAATTATCGCACAGCCGGTCCGAGCGCCGACTCGGACTTTGGTCTGCCCGAGGCCAGCGCGCGGGCTTGCGTCGGCGCAAACGGCGACGGCCGCCCTCGGGCGGCCGTACCTGCAACACAATCGTCCGAAGACGCGATTACTTCGCGTAGCGGCGCTTGAACTTGTCGATGCGACCGCTGGTGTCGACGATCTTGTTCTGGCCGGTGTAGAACGGATGCGTCGCCGAGGACACGTCGATCTTCACCAGCGGGTATTCGTTGCCGTCGTCCCACTTGACCGTTTCCTTGGTGGATGCGGCCAGCGTGGAGCGGGTCAGGAACCTGAAATCCGAGGTCACGTCCTGGAAGACGACTTCACGGTAATCGGGATGGATGTCGGCCTTCATGGGCGGGCACCGGAGTTTGCGCGGGGAAAGAGCGGCATTTTAGCCCGCCGCCGCCGCCGCGCGCAAGCCGCCCCTCAGCCCGCCGCCAGCGCGGCGCGGACCCGGCCCTCGAAGGCCGCATGGTCGTACTTGATGAGGATCCGCGCCCGGTCCGGATGCCCGGTCTGGCGGTTCCAGTCGACCAGGGTCGCGCCCCGGGCAGGGCCGGGGTCGAGGCAGACCTCGATCGGCCGTTCGACGGTTTCGACGGCGCCCTCCGCCGCCAGCGCCCAGGCCATCGCCAGCGCGTCGGCCGCGAACCAGCGGTCGCCGCGGCGGTCGATGGACCAGCGGCGGGTCTGCCGGGAGATCGACTCGTAGAAGCGCGCGCGCGCCGAATCGACGCCCAGCCAGGCCTCGACCTCCGGATGGGGCAGGCCATGCGCCACCGTGGCCTCCCAGTCGGCGAGGTCGAACCGCCCGAAGGCGTCGAACACGATCCGCGCCGCCTCCGGGTCGAAGTAGGCGTTGAATTCGGCGGCGGGGGTGATGTTGCCGTGCGCGGTCACCGCCCCGCCCATGATCACCAGCCGCGCGACGCGCTGCGGCAGGGTCGGGTCGAGCTTCAGCGCCAGCGCGAGGTTGGTCAGCGGCCCCAGCGCGACCAGCAGCAACCGGCCGGCATGCGCGTGCGACAGGCGCAGGATGGCGAGCGCGGCGTGCTCGTCGGAGACCGCGCGCGTAGCGGGCGCGTAGCCGGTATCGCCGAAGCCGTCCTGTCCGTGCACGTAGGCGGCATCGGGTGCGGCATGCAGCAGCGGCGCGGCGCAGCCGGCGAACACCGGCACGTCTTCGCGCCCGGCCACCTCGCACAGCTTCAGTGCATTGGCGACGGTGTGCGGCAGACCGACGTTGCCGGCGGCGATGGTCAGGCCGACGATCTCGTGCGCGGGATCGTCGAAGGCCATCAGCAGCGCGAGCGCGTCGTCGACGCCGGGGTCGGTATCGATCAGCAGGGGAGTCGGGTCGGGCATCGGGGAATGGGGAATGGGGAATGGAGGGCAGCCTAAACTGTCATCCCGAGCGTAGCGAGGGATCCGGCATCCGATCGCCGCAACCAAGATCCCTCGCTGCGCTCGGGATGACAGCTGCAGGCTCTGGACGACCCGGCGACATCCCTCAGGCGGCGGCATAGCGTGCGGCGCCGCCGATCCAGCGATCGACCAGCCGGTCGGCGACGTCAGGCGCGTCGCGCATCAGCGCCTCGCCGATACGGTGGATCTCGGGCAGCAGGTCCGCGTCCCTGGCGAGGTCGGCGATGCGGAAATCCGCCAGCCCGGTCTGGCGCGTCCCGAGCAGTTCGCCCGGGCCGCGCAGTTCCAGGTCCTTCTCGGCGATGACGAAGCCGTCGCTGGTCGAGCGCATGGTCTCCAGACGCTGCTTCGCCATCGCCGACAGCGGCGGCTGGTACAGCAGCACGCAGCTCGATGCCGCACTGCCCCGCCCCACCCGCCCGCGCAGCTGGTGCAGTTGCGACAGGCCGAGGCGCTCGGCGTTCTCGACGATCATCAGCGAGGCGTTGGGCACGTCGACGCCGACCTCGATGACCGTGGTCGCCACCAGCAGGTCGATCTCGCCGCGCTTGAACGCCAGCATCGTCGCCTGCTTGTCCGCGGCCTTCATGCGCCCGTGCACGAAGCCGATGCGCAGCTCCGGCAGCGATGCGGTCAGCTGTTCCCAGGTGGTCTGCGCCGCCTGCGCGACGACCTCGTCGCTCTCGTCGATCAGGGTGCACACCCAGTACGCCTGGCGGCCCTCGGCGCAGGCCGTGCGGATGCGCTCGACCAGTTCCGGGCGCCGCGCCGCGCCGAGCACCACGGTCTGCACCGGCGTGCGTCCCGGCGGCAACTCGTCGATGGCGGAGACGTCGAGGTCGGCGTAGGCCGCCATCGCCAGCGTGCGCGGGATCGGCGTGGCGGTCATCACCAGCTGGTGCGGGACGATGCCGTCGGCCGCCCCCTTGTCGCGCAGCGCAAGGCGCTGGTGCACGCCGAAGCGGTGCTGCTCGTCGACGACCGCGAGCGCGAGGTCGCGGAACAGCACGCCCTCCTGCATCAGCGCATGGGTACCCACGACCAGCTGCGCCGCCCCGCTGGCGGCGTCGGCCAGTACCGCGCTGCGTGCCCGCCCGGACACCTTGCCGGCGAGCCAGGCCACGCGCACGCCCAATGGTTCCAGCCAGCCGCGCAGGTTGACCAGGTGCTGCTCGGCCAGCAGCTCCGTCGGCGCCATCAGCGCCGCCTGCCGGCCGCTGCCGATCGCGAGCAACGCGGCCAGCGCCGCGACCACGGTCTTGCCGCTGCCGACGTCGCCTTGTACCAGCCGGAGCATCGGCCGGGGCCTGGCCAGGTCGGTGCGGATCTCGTCGAACACCCGTTGCTGCGCGGCCGTGAGCGCGAACGGCAGCGCATCGAGCAGCGCGCGCACGCGGCCGCCGTCGTCTTCCAGTGCCGGCGCGGCGTGCGCCTGCAACGCGATCCGCTGTCGGCGCAGGCTGAGATGGTGCGCGAGCAGTTCCTCCATCGCCAGCCGACGCTGCGCCGGATGGGTGCCGGCCAGCAGCGCACCGACGTCGGCGTCGCGCGGTGGCCGGTGCAGGGTCAGCAGCGCATCGCGCAACGAAGGCAGGCCGCTCTGCTCCAGATACCGCGCCGGCAGCAGTTCCAGGAGCCCCTCGTCAGGCAACCGTTCGAGCGCCTGCGCGACCAGCCGGCGCAGGGTCGCGGGGCCGATGCCGTCCACCACCGGATACACCGGGTCCAGCGCCTCGCCAAGCCCGTCCGTGTCGGCCTCGTCGAGCACGCGGTAGCTCGGATGCACGATCTCCAGCCCGAGCTGGCCCGGCCTGGGCGTACCGTACGCGCGTACGCGCGCGCCGACCCGGAACTGGTTCACCTGCTGCGAACGGAAGTGGAAGAAGCGCAGCACGACCGTGGCGCGGGACTCGTCGCCGAGCGCCACCCGCAGCATAGGCCGGTAGCGGAAGCCGCGTTCGACCGCCTCCACCCGCCCTTCCACCTGCGCCGCGACGCCAGGCTGCAGATGCCGGACCGGCGTGATCCGGGTGCGGTCCTCGTACTGGCGGGGCAGGTGCAGCCAGAGGTCCTGCAGGGTGTGCAGGCCGCGCGCCGCGAATTTCTCCGCCACCGCCTTGCCGACCCCCGGCAGCGCGGTCAGGCCGATGTCGCCGGAGGCCGCGAGCGCGGGCGCAGGTTTCGCCATGCGGCCGGAAGGTCAGTCCAGCACCATCACCGCGTCGACCTCGAACAGCACGCCCTTGGGCAATGCGGACACTTCGATGGTCGAGCGCGCGGGATAGGGCGATTGGAAATATTCGGCCATCACCGCGTTGACCGCCGCGAACTGCGACAGGTCGGTGAGGTACAGGCCCACGCGCGCGATGTCGGCCATCGAGCCGCCCGCGGCCGCGGCCACCGCGGCGAGATTGTCGAACGCGCGCCGCGCCTGCGCCTCGATGCCGCCTTCGACGACTTCGCCGGTGGCCGGATCGAGCGGGATCTGGCCGGAAAAGAACACCGTGTTGCCGGCGCGCGTCGCCTGGGAATAGGGGCCGATCGCGGAGGGCGCAGCATCGGTCTGGATCGGGATACGCGGCATGGGGCGGCTCCGGAAGGATGTGGGGTGATTGTAGCGATGGGACGCGGCGGCCGCGGCGACGCGTGCGGCGCCATGGTTTGCACGGGGCGCCCCGGATGCGGCCTTTGGCCTTATCCGGGCGACGGAGCTGCGGTTACAGGCGCTGCACGCCGTGCACCACGCCGAGCCGGCGGGTACGGCGGATGACCTCGGCCAGGTGCTCGCGGTCGCGGACCTCGATCGAGAAACGGATCACGGCGATGTTGGCGTCGCGCTCGAGGTACTCGACGCCCTCGATGTTGGATTCGGCCTTGGCGATCGCCGCGGCCACCTCCGCCAGCGAGCCAGGCTTGTTCTCGGTCTCGATCACCAGCGCGACCGGATAGTCGCCGATCACCTCGCGGTCCCAGCCGATCGCCACCCAGCGGTCCGGCGACTTGCGGTACTCCACCACGTTCGGACAGTCCAGCCGGTGCACCACGATGCCCTTGCCCGCGGTGTGGTAGCCCATGATCTCGTCGCCGGGGATCGGCATGCAGCAGTTGGCGAAGCTGATCACCCCGCGTTCGTGCCCCGTGATCAGGATCCGTTCGCCGCGACGCCGCGTCGGCTCGGCGCCGGACCCGTCGCCGCCAGGATCCTTCTGCGCCAGCGCCAGCGCCACCTGCGAGGGCATGCGGTTGCCCAGCGCGATGTCGGCCAGCAGTTCCTCCAGCCGCGGGTAGCGCAGCTCGCCCAGGTAGGCGTCGAGCCACGCCTGCGGCAGGCGGTCGAGCGAGGTCCCCAGGTCCTCCAGCGCGCGGTCGATCATGCGGTGCCCCAGTTGCACCGCGTCCTCGTGTTCGAGCTGCTTGAGCTGGGCGCGGATCGCGGTGCGCGCCTTGCCGGTGACCACGAACTCCAGCCATTGCGGCTTGGGCAGCGAGGACTTCGCGGTCACCACCTCCACCGACTGCCCGCTGACGAGCTTGGTGCGCAGCGGCACCAGCTTCTTGTCCACGCGCGCGGCGACCGCGGTGTTGCCGACGTCGGTGTGCACCGCGTAGGCGAAATCGAGCGCGGTGGAGTTGCGCGGCAGCGAGAGGATGTCGCCCTTGGGCGTGAACAGGTAGACCTCGTCCGGGAACAGGTCGACCTTGACGTTCTCCAGGAACTCCAGCGACGAACCGGTGGCGCGCTGCGACTCGAGCAGGTTGGCGATCCACGAGTGCGCGCGCGCCTGCGCGCCGCTCGGCGCCATGCCGTGCTTGTAGGCCCAGTGCGCGGCGATGCCGCGCTCGGCGATCAGGTCCATCTCCTCGGTCCGGATCTGCACCTCGATCGGCGAGCCGTAGGGACCGAACAGCACGGTGTGCAGCGACTGGTAGCCGTTGGCCTTGGGGATCGCGATGAAGTCGCGGAAGCGCCCGTCCAGCGGCTTGAACACCGAATGCGCCACGCCGAGCGCGTGGTAGCAGTCGGCCACCGAATGCACCACGATGCGGAAGCCGAACACGTCCATCACCTGGGCGAAGGTCTTTCCCTCCGCGCGCATCTTGTTGTAGATGCTCCAGGGCGACTTGACCCGGCTCACCAGCCGGTACTTCAACCCCTCGTTGGTCAGGCGCTGCGCGAGTTGCGCCTCGATCTTGGCCATCGCCTCGCGCCGCAGCATCGGCTGGCCGCGGATGTGCTTTTCCAGGATCAGGTGTCGCAGCGGATGCAGGGCGTGGAAGCCGCGGTCCTGCAGCTCGGCCTTGATCAGGTTCATGCCCAGGCGCTGCGCGATCGGCGCGTAGATCTCCAGCGTCTCGTGGGCGATGCGCTCGCGCGCCGGTCCCGGCTGCGCGCCGAGCGTGCGCATGTTGTGCAGGCGGTCGCCGAGCTTGATCAGGATCACGCGCAGGTCGCGCGCCATCGCCAGCATCATCTTGCGGAAGCTCTCGGCCGCGGCCTCCTGGTGGCTGCTGAAGTGCAGCTTGTCCAGTTTGGTCACCCCGTCCACGAGCTCGGCGACGGTCTCGCCGAACTCCTCGGCGATCTGCGCGCGGGTGAGCGGCGTGTCCTCGATCGTGTCGTGCAGGATCGCCGCGACCAGGGTTTCCACGTCGACCTTCTGCTCGGCCAGCACCCGCGCCACCGCCACCGGGTGGGTGATGTAGGGCTCGCCGGACTTGCGCGTCTGTCCCGCGTGCGCGGCCGCCCCCATGGCCCAGGCCCGGCGCAACTGCACCCGCTGCTCCGACGGCAGGTACCCGGCCGCGCGCTCGAGGTCGCGCACGTAGTCGGGCACGTCCTCTTCGGACGAGGGCACGGGCTGGATCAGGACGGGGGCGCCTAGGGTCATGACCTGAGCCTACGGCGAAAGGCCGGGAATGGGGAATAGGGAATGGGACTCGGAAAGCCATCCCGCGATCGTTCAGAATCCCGGCGATGGTGCTGCGAACGCGCATGCGGAGCACGGACGGCGATGGCGCTCGAGGGCCGAAGACGCCGGGTCCCGGCTTCGCAGGGTGGGCCGCACCCGGACTGCGCCACCCGCGACCGCCCCCAGAATGCCGAAGGCCCCGCCAAGGCGGGGCCTTCAAAACCAGCGTGAGGGCGGATTGGAACCGGAGCTCCGGCTTTCAGACTGCCGATTCCCCATTCCCTATTCCCCGCCTTCAGAGATCGTCGCCCTTCATGTCGTCGTCGCCGGCGACCACTTCGGCGGCGGCCCATTCCAGCGCCTCGCGCTCCTTGCGCTCGCGCTCGGCCTTGTCGACGGCGTCGATATAGGGCTGGTCGATGCGGCGGGCGGCGATCTCGCGCAGCGCCAGGACGGTCGGCTTGTCCTGGGCGTCGGCGTTGTCGATCTGCGGCTCCACGCCGTTGGCGAGCTGGCGCGCGCGCTTGGCGGCCATCATGACGAGCTCGAAGCGGTTGTCGACCACTTCCAGGCAATCTTCCACGGTGATGCGGGCCATAGGTCTCCCGGCGGCCGGCAGGCCGTCGATCAAAAGCGGTGAGGGTCGGCGATTCTAGGCAAACACACGCCGAGACGCAAGCTGCGACGTTGGAAATCAGTAACTTAGGGGTCGAAACCCGCCCCGGCCATCGCGGATCAGGGGTCGGCCAGCAGCCCCTCGATCAGCCGGGCATGGCGAAGCACCTGCTGCTCGCGGCGCAGGCGGCTGGCGACGAACACCGCGCACATCTCGTCGACAGCGGTGTCGAACACCTCGTTGACGATGACGTAGTCGAACTCGCCGTGGTGCGACATCTCCTCACGGGCATTGGCGAGGCGGCGCGCGATCACCTCCTCGCTGTCCTGGCCTCGCTTGCGCATGCGCTGCTCCAGCGCCTCGCGCGAGGGCGGCAGGATGAACACGCTGACCGCGTCGGGCACCTGCCGCTTGACCTGCTGCGCGCCCTGCCAGTCGATCTCCAGCAGCACGTCGCGTCCGGTGTCGAGCTGCGGCTCGACCGACTGCCGCGCCGTGCCCTTCCAGTCGCCGTGGACCTGCGCGTACTCGAAGAAGTCGCCGGCGCGGATCATCGCCTTGAATTCCTCAGCGGCGATGAAGTGGTAATGCTCGGCATGGCGCTCGCCCGGTCGCGGCGCGCGCGAGGTGAACGAGATCGACAGGCAGATGTTGGGGTCGCGCGCCAGGCAGGCGTTGACGATGCTCGACTTGCCGGCGCCCGAGGGCGCCGCGACGATGAACAGGGTGCCGCGCATCAGAAGGCCGGGAATGGGGAATCGGGAATCGGGAGTGGAGACAGCAGCGACTCGATGGTCACCGGGCCGCATCGCAGGTCGGGGAGTCTACCGCTTCCGCGATTCCCCATTCCCGATTCCCCATTCCCGGCCCTACTCAATGTTCTGCACCTGCTCGCGGATCTGGTCGATCAGCACCTTCAGCTCGACCGCCGCGCGGGTCGTGCGCGCGTCGACGGACTTGCTGCCCAGGGTATTGGCCTCGCGGTTGAATTCCTGCAGCAGGAAATCCAGCCGGCGACCCACCGGCTCCGGCTGTCGGAACACGCGCCGGATCTCGTCGACGTGGCTGGACAGGCGGTCGAGCTCTTCGTCCACGTCGAGCTTCTGCAGCGACAGCACCAACTCCTGTTCCACGCGCCCGGGATCGGCGGCCTGGGCGAGGTCGGCCAGGCGCGCTTCGAGCTTCGTGCGCTGTCCTTCGCGGATCGCCGGCACCAGGGTGCGCACCTCGCCGGCGATGCGTTCGATGCCGTCGACGCGCTCGAGGATCGCCGCGACCAGCTTGCCACCCTCGCGTTCGCGCGAGGCAAGGAACTCGTCGAGCACCTCGTCGAGCAGGGCCAGCGCCTCGCCTTGCAGCTCGGCCGGATCGGCCGCCTGCGACTGCAGCACGCCGGGAAACTGCAGCAGCTCGACCAGTCCGGTGCGCAGGTCGGGGAAGTGCCCGCGCAGCGACCCGGCGAGTTCGCCCAGGCGTGCGACCAGCGCCTCGTCGACCTGCAGCGAGAGTGCGCCCTCGGCCTGGCGCAGCCGCAGCGCCAGGTCGACCTTGCCGCGTGCGACACGCCCGGACACCCGTTCGCGCAGCGCCGGTTCCAGCACGCGCAATTCCTCGGGCAGCCGCGTGCCGAGCTCGAGGAACCGGTGGTTGACCGCGCGCAGCTCGCAGCCGAGCGTGCCCCAGGGCGTGCTGCGTTCGCCCGAGGCGTAGGCGGTCATGCTGCGGATCGACATCGTGCGTCCCATGATCGCCGAGGCGGAGGCGAGGATCGCCAATGGTAATCTGGCGCACCCCACTTTGCCGGAAGTTCCCGCATGAGCATCGCCCGCCCCAGCGGCCGCGCGCCCGACCAGCTGCGCGAGGTCCGCATCGTGCGCGGCTTCACCCACCATGCGGAGGGCTCGGTGCTGGTCTCGTTCGGGGAAACCCGGGTGTTGTGCACCGCCAGCATCGACAACAAGGTGCCGGCGTTCATGCGCGGCAAGGGCGAAGGCTGGGTGACGGCGGAGTACGGGATGCTGCCGCGCGCGACCCACACCCGCTCCGACCGCGAGGCCGCGCGTGGCAAGCAGGGCGGGCGGACGCTGGAGATCCAGCGCCTGATCGGCCGTGCCCTGCGCGCCTGCGTCGACCGTAGCGCGCTGGGCGAGCGCACCATCACCCTCGACTGCGACGTGCTGCAGGCCGATGGCGGCACCCGTACCGCGGCGATCACCGGCGCCTACGTCGCGCTGGTGGACGCGGTGCGCTGGCTGCGGGCCAGGCGCGAAATCGCGCGCGACCCGGTGTTCGGCGCGGTGGCCGCGGTGTCGGTCGGCGTCTATCGCGGTGTGCCGGTGCTCGACCTCGACTACGCCGAGGACAGCGACTGCGACACCGACATGAACGTGGTGATGAACGACGGCGGCGGCTTCATCGAACTGCAGGGCACGGCCGAGGGCCATGCCTTCCGCCGCGACGAACTCGATGCGCTGCTGGGGCTGGCCGAAACCGGCATCAGGGACCTGCTCGACAAGCAGCGCGAAGCCCTGGCGCGATGAGTAAGGCGAAACCGCTGGTGCTGGCGTCGAACAACGCCGGCAAGCTCGAGGAATTCCGCGCGCTGCTGGCGCACGACGGTTACGAGGTCCGCGCCCAGGCCGAGTTCGGCGTGGAAGACGCCGAGGAAACCGGCCTGAGCTTCGTCGAGAACGCGATCCTCAAGGCGCGTCACGCCTGCCGGGCCACCGGCCTGCCGGCGCTGGCGGACGATTCGGGACTCTGCGTCGACGCCCTCGACGGCGCCCCCGGGCTCTATTCGGCGCGCTATGCGGGCGGACACGGCGATGCCGCGCGCAACATCGACAAGCTGTTGCGTGCACTGTCCGAAGTCGCAGACGCCGATCGCGGCGCGCAGTTCGTCTGCGCGCTGGCGATGCTGCGGCACGCGGAGGATCCGCGTCCGGTCATCGTCGAGGGCAGCTGGCGCGGTGCGATCCTGCGCGCGCGCCTCGGCAGCGGCGGCCACGGCTACGACCCGGTGTTCCTCGATCCCGTGCACGGCCAGACCGCGGCGGAGATGCCGTTGTCGCTCAAGAACCGGCTGAGCCATCGCGGTCAGGCGCTGGCGCTGCTGCGGCAAAGGCTTTCCGCGGTTTCACCGAGTGCTGGCGATGCCATCCATGGCGCAACACGATCGCCCTGACGATCACCTGCCCGGCCATCCGTGGCCGGGCGTTCAGCAGCACGCGGGCCAATGGCCCGCCAACGCGCTGCTTCACCCACCGCTCTCGCTGTACGTGCACCTGCCCTGGTGCGTGCGCAAGTGTCCGTACTGCGACTTCAATTCGCACGAGGCGCGCGGCGTGCTGCCGTTCGAAGCCTACGTCGACGCGCTGCTGGCCGATCTCGACCACGACCTGCCGCTGGCCTGGGGTCGCACGGTGCACAGCGTGTTCTTCGGCGGCGGCACACCGAGCCTGTTCCCGCCCGACGCGATCGACCGCTTCCTGCAGGGCGCCAGCGCGCGCCTGCGGTTCGCGCCCGGGGCCGAGATCACCCTGGAAACCAATCCCGGAACCGCCGAACACGGCCGTTTCGGAGATTACCGCGCGGCCGGCGTGAACCGGATCAGCTTCGGCGTCCAGAGTTTCGACGACGACTGCCTGCAACGCCTGGGCCGGATCCACGACAGTGCGCAGGCCGAAGCCGCGGTGAAGCTGGCGCAGGACGCCGGCCTGGACAACCTCAACCTCGACCTGATGTACGCCCTGCCCGGGCAGGCGCTGGCGGGCGCCGAGCACGACATCGAGCGCGCGCTCGCGCTGCAGCCGGCGCACGTCTCGCACTACCAGCTGACCCTGGAACCCAACACCGTGTTCGCGGCGCGCCCGCCGCAGGGCATTCCCGACGACGACCTCGCCTGGGACATGCAGGAGCGCTGCCAGGCGCTGCTGGCCGACGCGGGCTATGCCCAGTACGAGGTCTCCGCTTACGCCAAGCCGGGCCGGCGCTGCGCGCACAACCTGAACTACTGGCGCTTCGGCGACTACCTCGGGATCGGCGCGGGGGCGCACGGCAAGCTCACCCTCGGCGCAGAACAGGCGATCCTGCGCCGCTGGAAGCTCAGGCACCCGACGGCGTGGCTTGCCGCGGCTGGTAGCCCGGCCGCCATCGGCGGCGACGAGCGCATCACGCCGGAACAGCGTCCGTTCGAATTCATGCTCAACGCGCTGCGCCTGGTGGAAGGCTTCGCGCTGGCCGATTTCGAGGCGCGATGCGGATTGCCGCAAACCGCGATCGAGGCACCGCTGGCGACCGCCGAGGCACGCGGATGGCTGCGCCGGGAAAGCGGTTACATCGTGCCGACCCCGCTCGGTCGCCGCTTCGGCAACGACGTGATCGGCCTGTTCCTGGCCGGCTGAGACCGCTGGCCGCGACATTGGCCGATCCGCGTCTGTCATGTAAGTATTGCCCCGACCTCTCGTCGCAGCACGCTTGATGCCCGCATCGTCCCCGCCCGTCGAACCCGCGGTCCCGAGGTCGCTCGCCGTTGCCGGGCTGCCGCAACGCGTGCGCAAGGCGCTGGAGGCGGCCCTGACCCTGGTGACCGACGAGATCGAGCCGCACCTGGGATCGATGCTCAACGAGTTCGAGGAGGAGTTGTTCCGGCTCGCCGACCAAGCCCGCAACCCGGGCACCGAGTCGGGCTACATGCAGACGCTGCGGACCTTCCGCCTCAACCGCTCCGACCTGATCCCGCGCTTCATCCTCGAGCTCGAGGCGGCGGTCGCCGCGATCCGGTCGCCGCCGCCGGCGACCGCCCACGCCGGCGGCACGACGCGCAACCTGCCCGCGCAGTCCGGCTTCGGCAAGCTCAGCCTCGTCGACGAGTCGGTGATGGACGAAGGCATGGTGATGCGCGAGATCGCCGGCCGCCAGGAAGCCCGCGCCAACCTCGCCCTGCACCTGCTCGGTCAGCGCTTCGGCGTGCTGGCGGCGTCCCCCGCTTTCGACACCGAGCGCCTGCCGCTGGGCCCGCAGTCGTTGTGCCGGGCCATGCGCGGCGCCGCGCAGGCCCTGGACATCGAGCACGATTCGCGCCTGCTGCTCTACCGCATCTTCGACCGCCATGTGATGACGCATTACTGGCGCGTGCTCGACCGGCTCGACGAACTGCTCGACCGCGAAGGCGTCCTGGCCGGCCTGACCTACGTCCCGGTGCGCATCCGTCCGTCGCCGCAAAGGCAGGAGGCCGCCACGTCGACCGCGCCGACGGACGCGACGCGCGGCCCCGGCGCGGCGACCATGCGGACCTCGCGCAGCGGTGGCGCGTCCAGCGGACGCGCGGTGTACCACGTTTCCGATCCGCAGCGGCCGCATACCGGCTGGATGGGCGAGCCGATCGAGGAGCTCGACGACGACGAGAAGGTCGCCTCCGAGCAGTTGCAGCAGTTGCTCACCAGCCGTCGCGAGCTGCTCGGCAAGCTGCGCCCGGGGAAGCAGCCCAGGCCCAGTGCGGTCATCGGCAGCGAGGACGTGTTCGCCGCGCTCGCGCACCTGCAGGCGCAGCCTCTGTCCGTGGCCGGCGCGCCGCAGACGCTGGCGGACGTGAAGCAGACGCTGCTGGCGCAGGCACGCCAGCGCCGCGGTACGCATGCCGAGCTGTCGCCACGCGACAACGACACCTTCGAGCTGCTGGGCATGCTGTTCGGCAACCTCGACGAGGAGATCCGCGCCGACGCCCCGGCGGCGGCCCTGGTCAAGCGCCTGCAGGTGCCGCTGCTGCGGGTGGCGCTGAGCGACAGCGGCTTTTTCGTGCGCAGCCGCCACCCCGCGCGCCAGTTGCTGAACACGGTCGCCGAGAGCGCGGCGAAATGGCTCGACGACGCCGACTTCGACCCGCAGTTCCTGGCGCCGCTGCAGAAGGCGGTCAACCACGTCGTCGAGAAGTACGACGGCGACGTCGAGGTGTTCTCGACCTCGAACGAGCAGTTGCAGACCCACCTGCAGGCCCAGGTGCGCAAGGCCGAACTGCTGGAGAAGCGGCACACCGAGGCCGCGCGCGGCAAGGAGAAGCTGGAGGTCGCGAAGCTGCGGGCGGCCGAGGTCATGTCCGGGGTGATCGGCGACCAGCGGCTGCCGCGTTTCAGCCGCGCCCTGCTCAACCAGGCCTGGGCCGACGTGCTGACCCTGACCCTGCTGCGCCAGGGCGAGGACTCCGAGGGCTGGAACAAGCAGCTGGACCTCACCCGGCGCATCGTCGAGGCCTGCAGCCGCGACGACGCGCTGCGCGACCCGGAGCTGGTCGCGCACATCGAAGCCTCGCTGGCCCAGGTCGGCTACCACGGCGAGGAAGCCAGCGTCATCGCCCAGCGCCTGACCAGCAGCCGTTCGGACGAGGAGGAAGGCGACACCGCCTCGCGCACCGAACTGGCGATGAAGCTCAAGGCACGCACCCGCCTGGGCGAGGATTCCGACAGGAAGAAGAAGCCGCTGCCACCCCGTACGCCCGAGGAGCAGGCGCGCTACGAGCAGCTCAAGGTGCTGCCGTTCGGGACCTGGATCGAGTTCGTCACCAACCAGCAGGGCGACGTGGTGCGCCGGCGCCTGTCGTGGTTCAGCCCGCTCACCGACAACGCGCTGTTCGTCAACCAGCGCGGCCAGCGCGTCGGCGAACAGTCGCTCGACAGCGTGGCGCGCATGCTCGCGTCGGGGCAGGCGCGGATCGTCATCGCCGGCCATGCCCGCCTGGTTGATCGCGCCTGGCAGGCGGCGATGCACGCGCTGCGCAGTTTCGCCGGTCTCGGCGACAAGGACCCCGAGGGCGCCGAAGGCGCGGGGGCACCGGCATGATGCACGAGTTCAGGCGCGCCAAGCGGCGCAAGGCCTCCGACACCATCCTGGTGACCGATGCGATGACCGAACGGGTCATCGGCCGCATCGGCAACGTGTCCGAAACCGGCATGCTGCTGATGGCGAGCGAACCGCTGGTCGACGACGCGCTCTACCAGCTCCGCTTCACCCTGCACGATGGCGGCAGCGGACAGGTGGTCGACGTCGGCGCGCACCTGCTGTGGATGGACCGCGCCAGCGCGCCAGCGCTGGTCTGGGCGGGGTTCCGCTTCATCGCCGTGTCCGAGGCGCAGTCGCGGCGCCTGCGGGCGTGGATCGAGGCGCCCGGCAGCCACTACGAGTAGGCGATTTCCCGCGCTTCCGGGCGGGATTCCCCGATGCCGGGGCCTGGCCTCCAGGGTGCCGATGGAACCGCATGGGTTCATCTGCGCTCGACTGCACCCGCAGCGGCGATGCGGCAGAATGCGACTTCGCTTTCCGCCGAACTGCGCAACATGGCCCTCGCCGCAACGCCCCTCTACGCCGATCACCTCGCCACCCTGCAGTCGCGCACCGCGACGGCGCTGGAGCGCGGCGGCTTCGACCACCTGGTGATTCCCAGCGGTACCCTGCACTACCAGGTGTTCGACGACCGCGACTATCCGTATGCGGTCAACCCCCAGTTCAAGCACTGGCTGCCGCTCGACCGCAATCCCGGCAGCTGGCTGGTGGCCACGCCGGGGGCGAGACCGCGACTCATCTACCTGCAGCCGCGCGACTACTGGCACGTGGTGCCGCAGGCGCCGGAGGGCTACTGGGTCGAGCACTTCGACATCGTGGTGATCGGCAAGCCCGAGGAGGCGATGGCGCACCTGCCGAAGAACGCGCAACGCTGCGCGATCCTCGGCGAAGCGCAGAGTGCGCTGGGCAAGTACGCGGCGTTCCGGCCGAACAACCCGCAGCCGGTGCTCGATTACCTGGAATACCACCGCGCCTTCAAGACGCCCTACGAGATCGAGATGCTGCGCGAGGCCACGCGCCGGGGCGTCCGTGCGCACAGGGCGGCCGAGCGTGCGTTCCGCGCCGGGGCCGGCGAGTTCGGCATCCACCTGGCCTACTGCCAGGCCGCGGGCCAGGATGCGAACGAACTGCCCTACAGCAACATCGTCGCGCTCAACGAGCACGGTGCCGTGTTGCACTACACCCAGCTCGACCGCCTGCCCCCGAAGCCCGTGCGCAGCTTCCTGCTCGATGCCGGCGCCAGCCACGGCGGCTACGCCTGCGACATCACCCGTACCCACGCCCGGGACACGGGCGGCGAGTTCCAGGCGCTGGTCGACGCGGTGGATGCCGCGCAGCAACGGATGTGCGCGCAGGTACGCGCCGGGGTCGACTACCGTCGACTGCACCTCGATGCCCACCTCGCGCTGGCCGGCATCCTGGACGAATCCGGGATCATCACCGTGTCGCCCGAGGAAGCGGTGGCAACGGGCGTCAGCAGTGCCTTCTTCCCCCACGGCATCGGCCACGGCCTGGGCCTGCAGGTGCACGAGGTCGCCGGTTTCGCCGCGAGCGACCACGGCGGCACGATCCCGAAGCCCGAAGGCCATCCCTACCTGCGCCTGACCCGCGTGCTGGAGCCCGGGTTCGTGGTGACGATCGAACCGGGCCTGTACTTCATCGACATGCTGCTCGAAGACCTGAAGACGGCAGGCCGCAGCGGCAGCGTCGACTGGGACCGCGTCGACGCCCTGCGCCCGTACGGCGGGATCCGCATCGAGGACAACGTGGTCTGCACCACCGGCGAACCGGCCAACCTGACGCGCGAGGGCTTCGCCGCCGCGTGAGCGCCCCCGGCCGGCGCAGCGCGCCGGTTCGCCGCGTCCTGCCGGGCAGGTCGCCATCCGGCCGCTGCCGTGCCGGACCCCGCCCGGCATTTCACAGGGCTTCCCGGCGGCGGCCCGGGGCACGCGCGGGCGTTCGCATCTTCCGGTGCTGGCGCTCGCCCCACACGCGGGCGGCGGGAGCCCGTGGCGCCGCTTTATCGCACTGCACAACGACCCTGTCGCCGGGGATCGGCAGAATCGGGTGTGCCCGGATTGGTCGGTCCATGCTCTTGTGCCATAGTCCGGGGGCTTTTTTCATCTGGTTCCATTTTCCGGGGAGGGGTTCATGCTCGAGCAGCACGGTTTGACGCTGGCACTGGTGTGCGCGGCGGTGGCGATCGTCTACGGCATCGTCTCGGCGCGATGGATCAACCGGCAACCCGCCGGCAACGCGCGCATGCAGGAGATCGCGGGTGCGATCCAGGAAGGCGCGCGCGCCTACCTCAACCGGCAATACCTGACGATCTCGGTCGCGGGCGCGGTGCTGTTCGTGCTGCTCGGCGTGTTCCTGGACTGGTACACGGCGGTCGGCTTCCTGCTCGGCGCGGTGCTCTCGGGCGCGGCCGGCTACATCGGCATGAACGTCTCGGTCCGCGCCAACGTGCGCACCGCCGAGGCCGCGCGCCGCGGCATCGGCCCGGCGATGGACGTCGCCTTCCGTGGTGGCGCGATCACCGGGATGCTGGTGGTGGGCCTGGGCCTGCTCGGCGTCGCCGGCTACTGGGCGGTGTTGAACCTGTACTTCCAGCTGCCGACAGCCGAGGTGCTGCACGCATTGGTCGGGGTGGCGTTCGGCTCGTCGCTGATCTCGATCTTCGCCCGCCTGGGCGGCGGCATCTTCACCAAGGGCGCCGACGTCGGCGCCGACCTCGTCGGCAAGGTGGAAGCCGGCATCCCCGAGGACGACCCGCGCAACCCGGCGGTGATCGCCGACAACGTCGGCGACAACGTCGGCGACTGCGCCGGCATGGCCGCGGACCTGTTCGAAACCTACGCGGTCACCGTGATCGCGACGATGCTGCTCGGCTACCTGATGGTCACCGAAGTCGGCAGCAACGGCGTGCTCTACCCGCTGGTGCTGGGCGGCGCCTCGATCATCGCCTCGATCATCGGCGCGTTCTTCGTCAAGGTGAAGACCGGCGGCTCGATCATGGGCGCGCTGTACAAGGGCGTGATCGTCTCGGGCGTGCTCGCGGCCATCGCCTACTACCCCATCACCACGCAGCTGATGGGCGACAACGCGCACGGCGCGATGAACATCTACTGGTGCGCGCTGATCGGCCTGGTACTGACCGGTGCGATCGTCTGGATCACCGAGTACTACACCGGCACCCAGTACGGACCGGTCAGGCACATCGCGCAGGCCAGCACCACCGGCCATGGCACCAACATCATCGCCGGCCTCGGCGTGTCGATGAAGTCGACTGCTCTGCCGGTGGTGGCGGTGTGCATCGCGATCTGGGCGTGCTTCGCGCTGGGCGGCCTGTACGGCATCGCCATCGCCGCGACCGCGATGCTGTCGATGGCGGGCATGATCGTCGCGCTCGACGCCTACGGCCCGATCACCGACAACGCCGGCGGCATCGCCGAGATGGCGGAGCTCCCGCCCGAAGTGCGCGACATCACCGACCCGCTCGATGCGGTCGGCAACACCACCAAGGCGGTGACCAAGGGCTATGCGATCGGTTCGGCCGCGCTGGCCGCGCTCGTGCTGTTCGCCGACTACACCCACAACCTGCAGGCCAGCAACCCGGGCGAGGTGTTCACCTTCGACCTGTCGAACCACTACGTGATCATCGGCCTGCTGATCGGCGGCCTGATCCCTTACCTGTTCGGCGCGATGGCGATGGAGGCGGTGGGCCGTGCGGCCGGCAGCGTGGTCGAGGAGGTGCGTCGCCAGTTCCGCGAGATCCCCGGGATCATGGAAGGCACCGGCAAGCCCGATTACAGCCGCGCGGTGGACATGCTGACCAAGTCGGCGATCAAGGAGATGGTCCTGCCGTCGCTGCTGCCGGTCGCGGTGCCGGTCGTGGTCGGCCTGCTGCTGGGGCCGCAGGCGCTGGGCGGGCTGCTGATCGGCACCATCGTCACCGGCCTGTTCGTCGCGATCTCGATGACCACCGGCGGCGGAGCCTGGGACAACGCCAAGAAGTACATCGAGGACGGCAACTTCGGCGGCAAGGGCTCGGAGGCGCACAAGGCCTCGGTCACCGGCGACACCGTGGGCGATCCCTACAAGGACACCGCGGGCCCGGCGATCAACCCGCTGATCAAGATCATCAACATCGTCGCGCTGCTGCTGGTGCCGCTGCTGTAGGCGGAATCACTCCGCATGTCACCGAAAGGGCGACCATTGGCCGCCCTTTTCTTTGGTTCTCTGCCGAGGCGAGGCGGCCGGTGCGACGTTGGAGAGGAGCTTTGCCGGAACGCTTCTCGTGATCACATCTCGTTGCGACCTGACGAGCCCCGTCCTGGCCGGGAGACATTCGCACCCGAGGCCGTCCGCACCCGGCGCCGCGATCGACGGGCAGACGCAGGGCTTTCCCGCAATGGCAGGCCACTTCCTCCGGATCCGGGCCAAGGCTTGCGGACGCGCAGTTGCGGCGGATCCGTGTCGGGCACCGCCCTGCACCCGTCTTTGCTTGCCGCGCCGCGCGTGCCCACAATCCGTCGTCGATCGCCGTGGATCCACCATGCGCCGCACCTCGCCATGCATCCTGTTCCTGTCCGCCCTGTTCGCGCTGCTGCCCGGGCCGGCGTGCGCCGCCGAACCCGAAGCCCGCGTGCCGGGATCGCTCGCTCCCGGCGAATACCTCTGGCACCCGGAGATCGCGCCGCACGGGCCGATCGTGCTGGTGGTCAGCCTCGACGAACAACGCGCCTACGTGTACCGCAACGGCTTGGCGATCGGGGTGTCGACGATCAGCTCCGGCAAGCCGGGCAAGGAGACGCCGACCGGGGTGTTCACCATCCTGCAGAAGAACCGCGACCACCGCTCCAACCTCTACAACGACGCACCGATGCCCTACATGCAGCGGCTGACCTGGGACGGCATCGCCCTGCACGGCGGCGCGCTGCCCGGCTACCCGGCCTCGCACGGCTGCGTGCGCCTGCCGCTGGAGTTCGCCAAGCGGCTATTCGCCGAGACCCGCAACGGCGACACGGTGGTGGTCGCCAACGCCAAGTCGGGCGCCGCCAGCCTGGCGCACCCGGCCCTGCTGGCACCGGTCGATGAGCGCGGCGCGCACGCGCTGCCGGCACGGGCCACGGCTGGCGACACTTGGAGCGAGGACGCCAGTCCGACCGGTCCGGTCAGCGTGCTGGTGAGCCTGGCCGACCGCCGCGTCTTCGTCCTTCGCAACGGCATCGCCATCGGCGAGGCGGCGCTGCAGGTCGAGGACGGCTTCTCGATCGGCGGCACGGTGCTGATGGTGGCAGGCAGGGAAACGGCGGACGAGGAGGTCCCGGCCCCGCAGGACCGGCCGCGGCGCCCTTGGTCGGCGCATCCGATCCTCGGGCTCGATGCCGACGCGATGGCGATGCTGCAACTGCGGCTGCAGGACCGGCCACTGCGCGTGGACGAGACCTTCTCGCGCCGCCTGCGCGAACTGCTTGTGCCGGGCACCACGGTACTGCTGACCGACCTGCCCGCAGTGCGGCCGGATCCGTCCGCGCCGGTGCTGCAGCCGCTGCTGGATGCGGAAGGGCCGGCCCCGCCGGGGCCCGGGCCTGAGCCGCTGCCTGCGGATTAGCCCGCCCCGTTCATCGGTCCGGGCCGGAGCCGCTGCTATCCTGCGACAATGAAGCTGCCCTTCGTCTGCACCCTGTTCGCGGCCGCCCTCGCCTTCGCGGCACCGGCCGTGGCCGCGCCTTCGAATGCCGAACCGCTGCTGGACCGGCTTGCGCAGGCGGCGCCGGGCATCGACCGCGAGGTCCTCTCGCTCGCCACCCGCGCCGTGTCCTGCGCGATGCGCCAGCCGGGCGGCGACCCGCGCCCGTCGACCCTGAGCGTCATCGACTTTTCCAGACCGTCCACCGAACCGCGCCTGTGGGTGTTCGACCTCGCCAGCCAGCGGTTGCTGTTCGAGGAACTGGTGGCGCACGGCCGCAACACCGGCCACAACATGGCCACGAAGTTCTCCAACCGCTCCGGCAGCCACATGTCCAGCCTCGGGGTGTTCCGGACCGCGGAATCGTACGTCGGCGCCAACGGCTACTCGCTGCGCCTGGACGGGCTGGAACCGGGCTTCAACGACCTGGCGCGCGAGCGCGCCATCGTCATCCATGGCGCCCCCTACGTCGCGCCCGACATCGCCCGCACCCAGGGACGGCTGGGGCGCAGCCTGGGCTGCCCCGCGGTGCGTCCGGCGGTCGCACGCGAACTGATCGACCGAATCCGCGGCGGCTCGATGGTGTTCGCCTACTATCCCGACAGCGACTGGTTGCAGCGCTCGCGACTGCTCGACGGCGACTGCGGTGGCTCGCGTCAGGCCGGCGTGGGCGATCCACCGGTCGGCGGCGGCTGACGGAAGCGACGCGGCCTCCGTCGCAAGCGACGCGCTACCCTGCCGCGAACGTCCCCGTGGCGATATCGAACCACGGGGTGCACAGCGTCCGCTGCGCCTGGACCGCCGCTTCCCCGGCCTGCCAGGTTTCGCCCGCGTCGACCTGCTCGGGCGAGAAGAAGTGCCCGGGGTCGAACGTCGCGACACCCAGGCACCAGCGCACGCGCCTGGGCGGCGTCGCGGTCGGGATCGCGAAGCTGAATTCCCCCTCGAGGGTCGCACCGGGATCGAGCTTCAGCGCCAGCGGCGTCAGCGGCACCGTCGGCCCGGTCGGATGGCCCTGGGCCGCCGGCAACGCCACGTGGCGCAATACCACGTCGCCGCCGCCGACCTCCTCGAACGTCGGCGCGCCGACCGCGCCAGAGGTCTGTCGTTTGCTCAGCACCGCGTGCCGGTTGCCGCGGTCGAACACCGCCAGGGGTGCATCGCCACCGTTGAGCATGCGGTAGCGGACCCGCAGCGTGTCGGCGGAAAGCGGCGAGAACGTCGCATCGAGGCGGGCGGTACCGTCCTCGACGCGGGCGGAAGCGGCGGATGATTCAGCCATGGATTCGACCTGCTGGGCGGGAGGTGCGGCAGCGGACGGTTGATCGTAGGCGCAGGCCTGGGCAGTGGCCAGCGCCAGGCCCAGGATCGCGATCGCCCGGGTTCGACGGCGAGTCGGCGTCATCGTAGGCATGAGTGCGCCAGTTCGCGTCCGGGAGATGAAAAAAGACGGGCAGCCTGCGTCAGACGCCGGCTGCCCGCCCCTCCATCCCTGGAGCAGAGTGACCGCGGCTCCCTGCCCCGGTCACAACCTGTAGCTGGGACGGTCCGGCAGGCCCAGTTCCTCGCGCAGCCCGTTCTCGGTCAGGTGGTCCGGATTGGCGGTGGTGGGGGGCGTGGCGGGATCGCCGTCGAAATCGAAGGGCGCGGCCGTGGTCTCCAGTCCGACCGCCTGGCGTTCGGAATTGGAGATGCCGCGATCGGCCAGGTCGGGGCCGTTGTAGTTGCCCGGCTGCAGGGTGCCGTTGGCGAAGTTGTAGGCATGCGACATCTCGTGGTACAGCACCACGACCGGCGCCGGGAATGCATCCATGTGGAACGACGGGTTGTAGCGGATGTCGGTGTCCACGCCGCGGCCCGCGCGGCCGTTGGTGATCTGCACGTCAGCCCAGGTGACGCCGTCCTCGGCCGGCATGGCGAAGCCGTTGTGTTCGTTCGACAGCTCCTTGATCGTGACGCTGTTGCCCCGGGTCGCGGCGGTATCGTCGAACTCGGCCAGCATGCGCTGTCCGTTCGGCGAGCCGCGCAGGAACTCGATGTCGGCCTGCACGCGCTGCACGAACGCGTCGGACCCCTCGACCGTCACGGTGCTGCCGACCTGCGGGTCGATCTCGACATTGACCACGGTGGGACGTGCGCCGGTGGCGGCGTTGATCAGGTCGGTGGCTTCGGCATACACGGTGGTCCGGTTGCCGGCGCCCTCGATGGTGTCGCGGCCCGCGCCGGCGTAGATGCTGCTGGCGCCGCTGGCGGCATGGATGGTGTCGTCGCCCAGGCCGCCGGAGACCATGTCGCCGGTACCGCGGCTGCGGATGGTGTCGTTGCCGGCGCCACCCTCCAGATAGTTGCGCCCGGCACCGCCGTCGATGGCGTCGTTGCCGTCGCCGCCGTAGATCACGTCGACGCCGCTGCCGCCCTGGATGACGTCGTCGCCGGCGCCGCCGAACACGTCGTTGCGGCCATTGCCCGTGAGGGTGATGGTGTCGTTGCCGTCGCCGGAGTCGATGCGGTTGTCGCCGCTGCCGGCGATGTCGATCTT
The DNA here is from genome assembly GCF_016774335.1 of Luteimonas saliphila. GTDB lineage: Bacteria > Pseudomonadota > Gammaproteobacteria > Xanthomonadales > Xanthomonadaceae > Luteimonas > Luteimonas saliphila. The sequence goes on from NZ_JAETWA010000047.1 coordinate 116,428, forward strand.
GTCGTCGCCGTCCCCGGTCTCGGCGACGATGTTCACCGTCACGTTCGCGGCCACCTCGATCACGTCGTCGCCGCCACCGCTGCGGATGGTCAGCTCCTGGCCATCGGCGACGCGCACCGCGTAGGACTCGCCGTTGACGGTCACGTCGAGGGTGCCGTCGTCGCGCTGGCTGACGCCGACCTGGTCGTTTCCGCCGCCGGTGGTGAACACGAGCTGGTCGGAGCTGACGTAGGTCTGGCCGATCCCGGCCTCGGCCAGGGTGCGCTCGCGCGCGATCGAGACCGTCGCATCCTCGTGCAACGGGTCGATCTGGATGTCCTTGCCGTCCGGCGTCTGCCCGAGGCTGCGCCCGGCGGGATTGCTCTGGCTGCCGTCGACGGTGGTGACACCCATGCGCGGCAGAAGCGACAGCAGCGGCGAATCCTCGACGGTCGCCGGATCGACCGGGTTCCGGTCCAGGTCCGCCGGCGAGGACAGCAGGCTGTTGTCGATGGACGGATCGTCCCAGTAGCCGTCGGTGCGCGGCGGGGTGGAGTCGGCAATCCGGCTGGAATCGGTCTGGATCGACATCGGTGGCGTCCCGGTGGTGAGAAGTCGGGGACATGTATACGTTGGCGTATGGAAACGCGAAAAGCTGGGGCGTACCCTGCCCTGGGGAAAACCCTGGGTGCCGCGTGGGCGGGCTGCCGGAATTCTGCATTGCAGCATACGGTCGCGTAGAATGCCGCTCCCTGATCTAGCGGGCCCCGGCCCGCGCTGCCGGAGCTGCCGTCCCATGGGTCTCGACCACGTCTCCACCGGGAAGAATCCGCCCGACGAAATCAACGTGATCATCGAGATCCCGAAGGACGCCGAGCCGGTCAAGTACGAGGTGGACAAGGAAAGCGGCGCGATCTTCGTCGACCGGGTGCTGTCGACGCCGATGCGCTATCCGTGCAACTACGGCTACGTGCCGCACACGCTCTGCGGCGACGGCGACCCGGCCGACGTGCTGGTGGTGCTTCCCCTGCCGCTGGTGCCCGGCTCGGTGATCCGCTGCCGCCCGGTCGGCGTGCTGAAGATGACCGACGAGGCCGGCAGCGACGAGAAACTGCTCGCGGTGCCGGTGACCAAGGTGTTCCAGGGCTACGCCCATGTCGAGAACATCGACCAGGTGAGCACCCATTGGCTCGAGCGCATCGGCCACTTCTTCGAGCACTACAAGGATCTCGAGAAGGGCAAGTGGGTGAAGCTCGAGGGCTGGGGTGGCGCGGAGGAAGCGAAGAAGATCCTGGTCTACGCGATCGAGCGCCACAACGCACAGAAGGGCACGGCGAAGGCCTGACCCAGCTCGTGTCGGAGCGCTTTCAGGCGCGATGCATTTCTTCGGGAATCGATCGAGAGAAAAGCATCGCGCCCGAAGGCGCTCCTACGGATATGACGGCGCGCGGGGGATTACTGCGCCCAGCGGCCCGGTGCGGTCGATTCGGGCAGCACCTGCGCCGACAACTGGCGGTCGTTGTTGAGCAGTCGCACCGCGTCGGCGAGGATCGCCGCCGACTCGCGCAGCAGCGGATCCGGACGCTTTTCCGCCGCCTTCTCGCGCGCCGCGTCCTCGGCGACGTTGCGCTCGCCGGCATGGAGGCCGTCGTCGGTACTGCTTTCGGCCAGCGGGTCGAGCGCCAGACCCAGCGTCTTGCGCTCTTCCTGACGCTGCTTGCGCTTGGCCTCGTCGCGGTCGCGCTCGGCGCGGCGCTCGGCCTCGTTGAGCGATACGTACTTCTTCGCGCGCTCGGCACGGAACTCGGCCACGTCCGCCGACCACCACTGGAACTCCTTGTCCGCGGCCACGCGCGCGCCATGCAGCGCCTCGAGCTTGGGCAGCAGAGGTCCGAAATCGCCGTAGCGCTGGTGCGGCACCGCGGCGATCTGGCGCCATTCCAGCGCATTGTCGTAGGTGCTCTCGCCGAACTCGCTGGCGTCCACGGTCACCGGGAACGCGACGTCCGGCACCACGCCCTTGTTCTGTGTGCTGCTGCCGCCGGGCAGGAAGAACTGCGCGATGGTCAGCTTCACGTGGCCGTACTTGTCGCCCTCGTTCGCGGGCCAGCGGTCCAGCGGCACGATGTTCTGCACCGTACCCTTGCCGAACGAGGTCTCGCCGATGACCAGGCCGCGGCCGTAGTCCTGGATCGCGCCGGCGAAGATCTCGGAGGCGGAGGCCGAGCTGCGGTTGATCAGGACCGCCAGCGGACCGTCCCAGCTCACCCCGGGGGTGCGGTCGCCTTCCACGCTCACCCTTCCGCCCGACTCGCGCACCTGCACCACCGGGCCCTTGTCGATGAACAGCCCGGTCAGCTCGATCGCCTCGTTGAGCGAACCGCCTCCATTGTTGCGCAGGTCCAGCACGACGCCGTCGACGCCGTCGGTGCGGAACTGCTGCAGCAGCCGCGCAACGTCGCGCGTGGCCGAGGTGTACTCGCCGTTGCGGGTGCGCCGGCCCTCGAAGTCCTGGTAGAAGGCCGGCAGCTTGATCACGCCGATGCGCTTGTCCGCACCGCCGGTGGCCGGCGCGGGCAGGGTGATGATCTCCGACTTCGCCGCCTGCTCCTCGAGCTTGATGCGGGCGCGGGTCAGCACGATCCGGACCGGCGTGCTGTCGAGCGTCGCCTCGCCGGGGATCACGTCCAGGCGCACCTGCGTGTCCTTCGGCCCCTTGATCTTCTCCACCACGTCGTCCAGGCGCCAGCCGACCACGTCCTCCATCGCCCCGCTCGCGCCCTGGCCCACGCCGACGATGCGGTCGCCGGCCTTGAACTTGCCGCTCATCGCGGCCGGGCCGCCGGCGATGACCTCGCGGATCACCACCACGTCGTCCTGCTTCTGCAACTGCGCGCCGATGCCCTCCAGCGACAGCGACATGCTCTGGGTGAACAGTTTCGCGGTACGCGGGTTCATGTAGTCGGTGTGCGGATCGACCGTCGAGGTGTACGCGTTGAGGAAGGACTGGAACGCGTCCTCCTGGTTGAGCGCGGCCACGTTGTTGCCCATGTTGAGATAGCGCCGGTCCAGGGTCTTGCGGATCTCGTCCGGCTTCTTGCCGGCGAGCTTGAGCCGCAGCCAGTCGTTGCGCACCGACTGCTTCCACAGCGCATCCAGTGCCGCGGCGTCGGCGGCCCACGGCGCGTCCTCGCGGTCGTATTCCCAGCGGTCGTTGCCGGTGAAGTCGAAGATGTCCTGCTTGAGCAGGCCCCGCGCATAGGCGACCCGGTCGGCCACGCGCCGCTTGTACAGCGCGAAGATCGTGTAGGCCGGCTCGAGGTTGCCGCTGCGCACCGAATCGCCCATGCCCGACTCGTGGGCACGGAAGCGCGCGATATCCTGGGCGGTGAAGAACAGCTTGGCGCCGTCGAGCGCCTCCAGGTAGTGGTCGAAGATCTCCGAGGACATGGTCGCGTCCAGCGGCCGGGGCCGGTACGCGTAGCGGCTGTCCGACAACAGGCCGTAGACCAGCCGCGAGGTCGTGGTCTGTTCGGCGGTCGGAGCACCCGGGATCGCGTCGCCGTCCGCATGCGCCATGAACCCCAGCGGGAGGGCCAGGGCCAGGGCGACCAGTGTCACGGGCACGATGCGATTCAATTTCATCTGGGACGATCCTGGAAACGACCATGGGGAGGCGGCGCGTCCACTATGCCGCCAGGCTGTGACCGCGCAACAGTGCGACAAGTTGCACCATCGCGGTGATTCACTCTAGCCATCCGGGCTGGAGGCGGCGTGAACGGAGCGTTCCAGCCGGGAAACGTCTGCCGATGCGGCAGCCGGCGCAAACCGGCCGCTCAGGCGGCGACGCCCGCCTCCATCGCCTGGCGGTCGGCATGGTAGGACGAGCGCACCAGCGGCCCCGAAGCGACGTGGCTGAATCCCAGCGACATGCCGTAGTCCTCCAGCGCCCTGAATTCGTCCGGGGTCCAGTAGCGCAGCACCGGGTGATGGTGCGCGCTGGGCTGGAGGTACTGGCCGATGGTGACCATCTCGACGTCGTGCGCGCGCAGGTCGCGCAGCGTGCCCTGTACCTGCTCCATGGTCTCGCCGAGGCCGAGCATGATCCCGGACTTGGTCGGCACGCCCGGGTGTTGCGCCTTGAATTTCTGCAGCAGGGTCAGCGACCACTGGTAGTCGGCGCCGGGGCGCACGTTGCGGTACAGCTCCGGCACCGTCTCGACGTTGTGGTTGAACACGTCGGGCGGATCCGTGGCGAGGATCTCCAGCGCGCGCTCCATGCGGCCGCGGCCGCGGAAGTCCGGGGTCAGGATCTCGATCCGGATCGCCGGCGACTGCGCGCGCACCTCGCGGATGCAGTCGACGAAGTGCTGGGCGCCGCCATCGCGCAAGTCGTCGCGGTCCACCGAGGTGATGACCACGTACTTCAGGCCCATGTCGGCGATGGTGTTGGCGAGGTTCAGCGGCTCGGACGGATCCGGCGGCTTCGGCCGGCCGTGCGCGACGTCGCAGAAGGAGCAGCGCCGGGTGCAGACCTCGCCCAGGATCATGAAGGTGGCGGTGCCATGGCCGAAGCATTCATGGATGTTCGGGCAGCTCGCCTCCTCGCACACGGTGACCAGCCGGTTCGCGCGCAGCTTCGACTTGAGCGCGGCGACCGCGCCGTTCGCCGGGATCCGCACCCGGATCCACGACGGCTTGCGCAACACCGGCGCGCCCACGAACTCGACCGGCGAGCGCGCGATCTTGTCGCCGGCCACCTGCTTGGCGCCGGCCTCGAGCGACGCCGGCGCGCCGGTCGTGACGACCTGCAGCGGGATCGAGCGCGGGCTGGATTCGGACATGGGCTCAGGCGGCTTGCGGCGCGGAAGGCAGGGGGTGGGCGAGGTCGGGCGGCGGCGCGGGCCGCAGCGCCAGTCCGAACTGGCGGGCGAGCTCGTCCAGCAGGACCGGCTTGACCGCGTCCAGCCCGGAGGGACCGCCCAAGTCTAGCATCGAGGTCACCTGCAGCCCGGCGTAGCCGCAGGGATTGATGCGCCGGAACGGCTCGAGGTCCATGGCGATGTTGAACGCCAGGCCATGGAAGGTGCGCCCGCGGCGCACGCGGATACCCAGCGCGGCGACCTTCGCGTCGCCGACGTAGACGCCGGGCGCGCCGTCGCGGCGGACGCCGAGGATGTTCCACTCGAGCAGGGTGTCGATGATCGCCTGCTCGATCCGGCAGACATAGTCGCGCACCCCGACCTTCAGGCGTTTGATGTCGAGCAGCGGATAGACCACGATCTGGCCCGGGCCGTGGTAGGTCACCTGGCCGCCGCGGTCGACGTGCAACACCGGAATCCCGCCCGGCATCAGCACGTGTTCGGGCCTGCCGGCCTGGCCGAGGGTGAACACGGGATCGTGTTCGACCACCCACATCTCGTCCGCGGTCCGTTCGTCGCGCGCATCGGTGAAGCGCTGCATTGCGCGCCAGACCGGCTCGTAGGGTTGGCGGCCGAGGTCGCGCACGAAGGCCGGACGTGACGCTACAAGGTCCACTTCACTTCCGGGTGTTCGCGCAGGGCCGCGTGCGCGGCCTCGTACTGGTCGCGGTCCTCGGCCCGGAAGCTGAGCTTGACCGAGACGAACCGGCCGCCGCTGGACTCGCGCCAGGCGATGGTTTCCTCCAGCACGGTCAGGCCCGCGGCCATCAGCAGGCGCGGGATCTCGGATTCCAGGCCGATGTTGGCCGCGCCCATCGCGGTGATCTCGAAGGTGCCGGGGAACTGGAAGCCGTGTTCGGGGTTGTCGGATCTGATTTCCATGGACCGATTATGGGGTTCCCGGCGCGGAACCCAAACCTCCACCACCGGAACGCAAAAGGCCGCCCGGAGGCGGCCTTCGCGACACGACGACGCCGGTCGCCGGGATCAGCGCGACAGTTCCAGCAGGGTCGACGACACCCAGCCCTTGTTGCCGAGCTCGTCCTCGACTTCCCACATCATTCCCTGCTTGCCGCCGGTCGGGTACAGCATCATGCCCACGTCCAGCGAGCGCACCACGCCCTTGCCGTCCGGCCCGGTGAACAGGCGCGCGGGCTTGGTCACCGTGACCGCCTGCTGCGCGTTCGCGGCCGAGGCATTGTCCGGCAGGCCGCCGAGCTGGGCCACCAGGTCGGTATAGGCCTGCAGGTAGGCCAGGGTGATGACCTGGCCGAGTTCGGTGTTGGCGTAGCCGCCGACGCCCGCGGCCCCGAGGCCGCTGCCGCCGAACAGGCCGCCGCCGGCGCCCCAGCCGATGTCCGTCTTCTTGGCGCTGCCCTCGGCCATCGCGACCTGCTCGGACGAGCGCACGTCGGTGACCGTCAATACCACGTCGGCGGTCTTGCTCTTGAAGTTCAGGCCGCCCACGATCGCGCCCGCGCGGCCGCCGATCAGGCCGCCGAGCAGCCCGCCCACCGCGTTGCCGCCGGCATTGCTGTTGGCGCCGATCAGGTCGGGGACCATCACGTAATCGGCCGCCTTGATCTGGCCCTTGCCGACGTTCGAGCGCACGCGCAGTTCGCCGCCGGCGCCGAGGTCGCGCTCGCGCATCGCGGCGTCCAGGCCGGCACCACGGTCGACCAGGGTGAAGCAGCGCGACTTGTTGACGAACACCTTGATCAGCCGCGACGGCGCCGGCAACTGCTGCCCGGTCCACCAGTGCACCCCATCCTCCGGCTCGAGCACCGAGATCGAACCAAGCGGCGTGGCACAGACCGGGATCTGCGCGACCTGTTCCTGGCGCCGGTCCTGCGCACTCTGGCGCTGCGCCAGCGCCGGTGCCGCCACCGCCATCATCGTGACCGCCGAGAGCGCGACCGCGAGCGCGCGCCTGCCAGACATTCCGGACATCGTGTTTACCCCTTCTCTCTTCCTGAAAGTGTGATTGCGGGGCGCGATTGCCGCGCCCACCCCCTTGCCGGCCGCGACGCATTCCCGCGTCACGCCCGCACGGCGGATCTTAGCAAAGACGCAATCCGGGCCGGGGTCCGGTCAGCGGCTCAATCGGCGTTCCACCACATCAGGAACTCGTGCCAGAGACGCTTGAAGAACCCCGCCTCCTCGACCGCCTGCAGCGCCACCAGCGGCCGCTCCGCCACGACCTTGCCGTCGAGCGTGACCCGCACCTTGCCGATCGCCTGGCCCTTGGCGATCGGCGCCACCAGCGCCTGCGGCACGTCCATCGACGGCTTGAGCTGGTCGTACTTGCCGCGCGGCAGGCTCACCAGCAGCGGTGCCGCGACGCCGAGCTGCAGTTCGTTCTCCGCGCCCTTCCACACCTTCTGCGTGGAGATCGCCTTGCCGGCGTCGTACAGGCGGTGAGTCTCGTGGAAGCGGAAGCCCCAGTTGAGCAGGGCCAGCGAATCGGTCGCGCGCTGCGCCTCGCCGGTGGACCCCATCACCACCGAGATCAGGCGCTGGTCGCCGCGCCGGGCCGATGCCAGCAGGCAGTAGCCGGCACCGGAATGGTGGCCGGTCTTGATCCCGTCCACGCTCGGATCACGCCACAGCAGCAGGTTGCGGTTGCGCTGCGTGATAGGGCCGACGGTGTATTCCTTGAGCTTGTTGTACGCGTACTCCTCCGGGAAGTCGCGCACCATGGCGCGTCCGAGCAGCGCCAGGTCGCGCGGCGTGGAGTAATGCTCCGGCTCGGACAGGCCGTGCGAATTGACGAAGCTGGAGTTCTTCATGCCGATGCGCTGCGCATAGGCGTTCATCAGCGCGGCGAAGGCCTCCTCGCTGCCGGCGACGTGCTCGGCCAGCGCGATCGCGGCGTCGTTGCCGGACTGCACCACCATGCCCTTTTCCATCTCCAGCAGCGGCGCGGTCTGGTTGACCGGGAAGCCGCTGTAGCTGCCGTCGGTGCCGGCGCCGCCCTTGCGCCAGGCGTTCTCGGTCATCATCACCGGATCGTCGGGCTTGATCTTGCCCGCCTTCATTTCGGCCGCGATCACGTAGCTGGTCAGCACCTTGGTGATGCTCGCGGGCTCCACGCGCTGGTCGATGTTCTCGCCGGCCAGCACCTGCCCGCTCGCGTAGTCCATCAGCAGCCAGGCCGTGCCCGTCACCGAGGGCGGCGGCGGCGTGGGCAGGTTGTCGCTCAGCGCGGCGGGCGCCGGCGCGGACGCCGGCTGCGGCTGGTCCTGCGCGAGTGCCCATCCGACGGCGAGGATGGCCAGCGCGGCCACGGCGATGCGACGGGAGACAGCAGCGGGTTTCATCGAGGACGGTACTCCGGTGGTCCGGACATCCCTGGCCGGGCGAACAAGGAAACGCCGCACGCAGGCCGCGGCGGCGGAAGAAAAGTCTACTCGCGAACGATCTGCGGCACGCCGAGTCCCAGGCCGGTCACGCGCGAGGCGAGGTCGGCGATGGCCGTGCCGGCGACCGGTCCCACCCGAACGCGCCAGAGCGTGCGCCCGGCACTGACGACATCCTGCATCCGTGCCGCGGGGATGCCGGCACCGTGCAGGGTCGCGAGGGCGCGTTCGGCGTTGTCGCGCACCGAGAACACACCGACCTGGAGGGTGACGCCATCGACGGTCGCGTGCGCGGATGTGGCCGGAGTCGGCGGGGGCGTTCGCGCCTGCGTGGGCGACGGCGCAGCCACCGCGGGCGGGACCGGGGCACGGGCCGCGATCTGCGTGGCGGCGGCCGCTTGCGGCACCGGATCGGCGGTGCCGGTTCGCGGACCGGTCGGTGCCGCCGCGACCGTGGTCTCCGCATCGAGCCTTGCCTGGCGCGCGCGCATCCACGCATCGAAGTCGTCCGCCGTCCGCACCCGGCCATCCCCGTCGACGAGGCGGAACCGGTCTTGTTCGCGACCGTACTGCGGGTGGTCCGCCAGACCGGCGGAACGATCCGGCGCTGTCGTCGCGCTGGCCACAGGAACAGGTGCCCCCGGCCCCGTCGCGGCTGCGGCTGCGGTATCCGTCGCCGCAGACGGCGTCGGGACCGCGGGCGGAAGGCGTTCCACCAGCGCATCCAGTCCGCTCGGCGTCGCTGGTGCCGGTGCCGAGGCCTGCAGGGTGGCAGCTTCGCCCGGCCGCAACGCGCGCACCTCGACCCGGCCGGTGCCGCGCCGGTGGATGTCGAGCTTCACCGCAGCGGCGTAGCTCAGATCGACGACCCGCCCGTCGTGGAACGGTCCGCGGTCGTTGACCCGCACCACGACCGAGCGGCCGTTGTCGAGATTGGTGACGCGGGCGAAACTCGGTAGCGGCAGCGACTTGTGCGCGGCGGTGAACGCGTACATGTCGTAGACCTCGTGGTTCGACGTGCGGCGCCCGTGGAACTTGTTGCCGTAGTACGAGGCCAGTCCGGTCTCGACGAAGCCGTCGGTCGAGGCGAGCACCCGGTACGACTTGCCGAGCACCTGGTACGGCGAGCGGTTGCCGTAGGGTGAACGCGGCTCATGCACCACGACCGGCTCCGGGATGCAGGCGACGTTGGGCAGATAGTCGGGCGTACTGTCGCTCACGCCGGGCTTGTACAGGCCACCGGCGACGTAGTCGCCGCGCGTGGACGGGTCCTCCTGCGCCTTCGGATACGGCTTGAAGCCGGTGCAGTCGGGGGGCGTGGCGGCATCGGCCTGTGGCGCGACCGGGCTGCCGCCGCCCGGGGCGGGCGGCTTCCTCGCCGTCCCGGCGCACCCGGCGAGCAGCGCGATCACCAGCAGCGGCAGCAGCCGCCTCATTGCCCCGGTCCGGCCCCGGCTCGGATCGCCTGTGCCAGCTGGTGCACCGCCAGCGAATACATCGGCGAGCGGTTGTAGCGGGTGATCACGTAGAAGTTCCGGTACGCCAGCCAGTACTCCTTGCCGGCGTCGCCGTCGAGCGTGAGCAGGGTCGCACCTTCCGCCACCGGCTGGCCCGGCTGCGGCCGGTAGCCGCGCGCGGCGAGGTCGGCCAGCGGGTAGACCGGATCCCAGTTCTCCGGCACGAAATCCTCCGCACCAGGATCGCGCGTGGCGCGCGCGACCACCGGCGCGCCGCGTTCCCAGCCGTGCACCACGAAATAGTTGGCGATCGAGGCGAACACGTCCGGCAGGTGTGTCAGCAGGTCGCGGCGGCCGTCGCCGTCGCCGTCCTTCGCCCACAGCCGGTAGCTCGACGGCATGAACTGCCCCAGCCCCATCGCCCCCGCGTAGCTGCCCTTGAGCGCGAGCAGGTCGAGCTGCGGCTCTTCCTTCTTCAGCGCGAACAGCTGCGCCAGCTCGCCGGCGAAGAACGGCGCGCGCTTGGGATAGTCGAAGGCCAGCGTGTACAGCGCATCGACCACGCGGAAGCTGCCGGTGATGCGGCCGTAGCTGGTCTCCACGCCGATGATCGCGACGATCATCTCGGCCGGCACGCCGGTATCGGCGGCGACGCGCTCGAGCGCCACGCGGTTGGCGTCGTAGAAGGCGATGCCGCCGTCGATGCGCGCATCGTTGAGGAAGATCGAACGGTACTCGTGCCACTTGCGCACCGCCTCGGCCGGGCGGTTCATCGCGTCGATGATGCTCTGCTTCTTTTCCGCCTGCGCCAGCACGCTGCGGATCTGCGCGCGGTCCACGCCGTAGGTGGTCGCGGTGTATTCGACGAAGGCGTCGATGCGCTGTTCGCGCGGGATCGCGGGATCGGTCACCGATGGCGGCGCCACCGGGCGTTCCGGGGGCTGCGGCACCTTCGGCAGCAGCGCGGGCGCGGCGGGCGCGGCTGGCGTCTCGGCGGCGGGCGCAGGTGCAGGCGCGACCGGTCCGGGTTCGCCTGGAGGCGGCGGAGCCGGCGTCGCGCATGCGGACAGCGCGATCGAAAGCAAGGAGGCGGAGAGCGCGGCTGCGGAACGTCGGATCATCGGCGGCGAGGTTAGCACGCAGGGCCCGCGCGATGGCTTCGCGAACGATGAACGAAGCGCAACGCGCGCGCGATTCGATGGCGCCGTCGGCGCCGCAGCGCGCTAGCGCTTCTTGCCCTGCGCGTGCGCGCCCACCGACATCACCACGCCGAGCCCCGCCAGCAGCGACACCGCCGCGGTGCCACCGAAGCTCAGCAGCGGCATCGGCACGCCGACCACCGGCAGCAGGCCGGAGACCATGCCGCCGTTGACCACCACGTACACAAACAGCGCCAGTCCGAGGCTGCCGGCGAGGATCCGCGCATAGGCATCGCGCGCCTCCGCCGCGATCCACAGGCAGCGGCCGATGACGAAGGCATACAGCGCCAGCACGGTCGCCACGCCGAGCCAGCCGAACTCCTCGGCCAGCACCGCGAAGATGAAGTCGGTGGTGTGCTCGGGCACGTAGTTCAGGTGCGACTGCGTGCCCTCTCCCCAGCCCTGCCCGGTCAGGCCGCCGGAACCGATCGCGATCTTCGACTGGATGATGTTCCAGCCCGCCCCGAGCGGATCGTTCTGCGGGTCGCGGAAGGTCAGGATGCGATCCTGCTGGTAGGGGCGCAGGAACGAGAACCACGAGATCGGCGCGAGCAGCGCCAGCCCCGCGGCCGTGGCCGCGCCCGCACCGGCGACGACGAACCATCCCCACGACAGGCCGGCCAGATACAGTGCGAACACGCCGCTGGCCGCGACCAGCATCGCGGTGCCGAAGTCCGGCTGCAGCAAAATCAGCCCGGTGGGCATGGCGATGATCGCCGCGGTGGCCAGCACGGGACCGAATCGCGGCGGCAGCGGCGCCTGGCTGAGCATCCACGCCGCCATCATCGGCAGACTCAGCTTCATCAGCTCGGCCGGCTGGAAATAGAACACGCCCAGGTCGATCCAGTGCGCGCCGCTGCGTCCCGTGCCGACGACCAGCACCGCCAGCAGCGGCAGCAGCGACAGGCCATAGAACACCGGCGTCGCGCGACGCAGCGGCGGCGGCGGGATGCGCGACAGCAGCCACATCGCGCCGAGCCCGACCACGTACCGCGCCCCCTGCGACTGCACCAGCGCCATGTTCTGCCCGCTGGCGCTGTGCAGCACCGCCAGGCCGATGCCCATCAGCGCCAGAAGGGCGCCGAGCAGCGGCCAGTCGAGCGTGCGCGTGAAGCGCAGCAACAATTCCAGCAGCCAGCGCAGGATGGTGTTCATGGCCGTGCCGGCAGCGATTGGCGATGGGTCATCGGCGACTCGTGGGCGCCGCGCCGCCCGACGCGCGGCGCCTCCCCGGGTCCCTCGCCCGTGCGGACATTGCCGAAATCGGGGCGCGCAGGCCCCGGGCGCGGTGTCCCCTCCGATTCCGGTGGCTCGGGCATCTTCCCCAGCAGCCAGGCGTCGAAGATCTTGCGCGCGATCGGCGCCGCGGCACTGCCGCCGTAGCCGCCGCCCTCGACCGCGATCGCCACCGCGATGGTCGGCGCCTCCACCGGGGCGAAGCCGATGAACAGCGCGCGATGACGCAGGTGCAACGGCAGGCTGCGCGGATCGACCGCCGCGGTGCCACGCCGACTGATGACCTGCGCGGTGCCGGTCTTGCCGGCCATCGTGTACGGCGCGCCGACGGCCACGCGCCAGCCGGTACCGCCGGGCTGCATAGTGTCGGCCATGCCCAGGCGCACGACTTCGACGTTGGCCGGGTCCGGGCTCACCGGCACCGGCGCCGGCTGCGGCAGCGGCGTCCACGGCGCATCGAAGCCCGCGCGCGTCTGCGCCACCAGGTGCGGCCGCCGAAGCGAGCCCTCGCCCAGCGCGGCCGTGGCGCGCACCAGTTGCAGTGCGGTCACCTTCCAGTCGCCCTGGCCGATGGCCACGTTGACCGTGTCGCCCGGGTACCAGCGCTCCTTGCGCGCGGCCAGCTTGGCCGCCGGCGACGGCAGGATGCCGCCGATCTCGCCGGCCAGGTCGATCCCGGTCGGCGACCCGAACCCGTAGTGCGCCATGTACTGGTCGAAGCGCTCGATGCCCAGGTCGAGCGCGAGCCGGTAGTAGTACGTGTTGACGGAGGCCGAGATCGACCTGCGCAGATCGGTCCAGCCGTGTCCGCCGCGGCTGGCATCGCCCCAGCCGCGGCGGGTGCCGGGCAGGTAGAACATGCCGGTCGACAGCACCCGGTCCTCCGGTTTGCGCAGGCCGCTGTCGAGGCCCGCCAGCGCGATCAGCGGCTTCAGCGTCGAGCCCGGCGCGACGCCCCCCAGCACCAGGCGGTTGAACAGCGGCCGCGACGGATCGTCCGTCAGCCGCCGGTAGTCGGCGCTGGAGATGCCGTTGACGAACAGGTTCGCGTCGAAGCTCGGCAGGCTGACCATCGCCAGTATCTCGCCGGTCGACGGATCCATCGCGATCGCCGAGCCGGTCTGCTCGCCGAAGGCCATCACCATCGCCCGCTGCAGCTCCAGGTCGATGCCCAGGCGCAGGTCGGTGCCCGCCTGCGCCGGGACCATGCCGACGCTGCGCAGGGCGCGCCCCTCGACGTTGGTCTCCACCTGCTCGTAGCCGATGCGTCCACGCAGTTGCGCGTCGTAGTAGCGTTCGATGCCGGTGCGGCCGGTATGCGGAAACAGCACCTGATCCTTGCCGTAGCGCTCGACGTCGTCCTCGTCGGTCCGGCCGACGTAGCCGATGACGTGCGCCAGCAGGTCGCCGTGCAGGTAGCGCCGGTTGAGGTAGGCCACCACCTCGACGCCGGGGAAGCGCCAGCGGTCGACCGCGAAGCGCGCGACCTCCTCGTCGCTGACGCGCTGCTTGAGCGTGATCGCGCGGAAGCTGCGCGTGGCCTTGCGCGTGACCTCGAAGCGCGCGATCTCCTCGGGCGTCAGTTCGACCACCTCCGACAGCGCCGCCAGCATGCGCGGGATGTCGCCCGCGTCCTCGGGGGTCACGTCGATGCGATAGGCGGGCACGTTGTCGGCCAGCAGCCGGCCCTTGCGGTCGTAGATCAGTCCACGCGCGGGCACCACCGGGCGCGGCTTGACGCGGTTGGCCTCGGACTGTCGCGCGTACTCGTCGTGCTCGATCACCTGCAGGCGGAAGTACCAAGCCGCCAGCCCGGCCAGCGCGAGCACCACCAGGCCGAAGCCGACGAAGGCGCGCAGCCGGAACTGGGCGGCTTCGGCGGAGGGGTTGCGGATCCGCTCGCGTCGCGCGCGCATCAGCGCGACCTCCGCCCCTGGCGGAACGCGTCGAACAGCAGGAACAGCGGCACCCACAGCAGCATGCCCACCAGCGGTGCGAGCCAGTACAGCCATGGCAGCTGCGGCAGCCCCAGCAGCAGGTGGATCGCCGCCGCGACGACGCGGTCGTTGAGCAGCAGCCCGCCGATCGCCAGCGCCTGCTGCGCGAGCGGGAAGAAGCGCAACTGCGCGCGGAAGCGCTGCAGGATGAAGGCCAGGACCACCAGCCGCAGCGCCTGTTCCCCCAGCAGGGCACCGGACACCAGGTCGGCCAGCACGCCGACCAGGAAGGCGAAGCCGAGGCCTGCGCGCTCGGGCTCCTCGATCACCCAGTAGGCCACCATCAGCGCCAGCCAGTAGGGCCGTAGCCCCTGCACCGGCTGCGGCAGCGGCAGCAACCCCAGCAACAGCGCCACCAGCACGCTGACCGGCAGCAGCCACAGCCGTCCGCGGCGGTTCATGGCGTGCGCGCCCGTGCTGCCTGCGGCGATGGCTCGCCGTCCGCCGCGCCCGCGGGCGCCGCTGCCTGCGGCGCATCCCCGGCCGCGGGGGCGTGCGGGGCCAAAGCGGCATCATCGGTCGCGTCCGTCTCCCCCGTCGCGCCAGGCGCGGGGCCCAGCGGTGCGCGAGGCTGCTCGCGCAGCAACAGCACGTCGCGCCCCCGGTCGAGCTGCGCCGCGGGTTCGAGCGCCCCGATCAGGAAGGCGTGGCTGTCGTCGGGCCGAAGTTCGAGGATGGTCCCGACCGGAAACCCTGGCGGAAAGCGCCCTCCCAGGCCGGACGTCACCACCACGTCGCCCACCACCACGTCGCTCGACACCGGAATGTTGCGCAGTTCCAGCCGGTCGCTGCGGCCGATGCCGTAGGCCAGCAGGCGCACGCCGCTGCGCGAAACCGACACCGGCACCGCGTGGTCGAGGTCGGTGAGCAGCAGGACCGTCGCCGTGCCCGGCGTGACCGCGATGATCTGGCCGAGCAGCCCGCCGGCGTCGATCACGCTCTGGCCCTGGCGCACGCCGTCGCCGGTCCCGGCGTTGAGCAGCAGCCGCTGCCGCGCCGGATCGAGATCGACGTCGAGGATCGGCGCCAGCTGCACGTCCAGCCTGCCGCGCCCGGCGGCGCCGAGCAGGCCGCGCAGGCGCGCGTTCTCGTCGGCCTCGACCTGCAGACGCGCCTGGCGCGCGCCCATCACCAGCAGTTCGTTGCGCAGGCGGCGGTTGTCCTCGGCCAGGGTCGCGCGGGTCGCCGCGTCCTCGCGCATCGCCTGCCCCAGGCGCGAAGGCAGGCCGGCCACCTGCCACAGGGGCTGCACCGCGACGCTGGCGGTGGCACGCGCCTGCGCCAGCCAGTCGCCACGATGGTCGAGCACGATCAGCACGACCGACAGTGCGAGATACGCCAGCAGGCGCAGCGTCCCGACGACATCGCCAGGACGGGGTCCAGCCGGGTTGGCGAAGGAGGACACTCAGGAGCCGTGATTGGGGAAGGGTGATTCGTGATTGGGAACAGCAGGGCCCGCCTGCGCGGCCACGGCCGGGCGCGTCGGCCATTGAACACGGAGAGGTGACACGAAGCCTGTGCCCTTCGAATCACCCGTCACGAATCACCGATCACGTCCCTACTCCGACGCGAAGAACTCGTTCCCGTGCAGGTCCAGCAGTTCCAGCGCGCGGCCACCGCCGCGGGCGACGCAGGTCAGCGGATCCTCGGCGACCTGCACATGCAGGCCGGTTTCCTCGCTGAGCAGGCGATCGAGGTCGCGCAGCAGCGCGCCGCCACCGGTGAGCACGATGCCGCGCTCGGCGACGTCCGCGCACAGCTCGGGCGGGGTCTGCTCGAGCGCCTGGCGCACGGCGGCGACGATCCCCGACAGCGGCTCGCGCAGGGCGTCGAGCACCTCGTTGGAACTGATCTTGACCATCTTCGGCACGCCTTCGGCGAGGTGGCGGCCGGAGATTTCCATCTCGACGTTGCGCTCCTGCGGGTAGGCGCAGCCGATCTCGATCTTGATCCGCTCGGCGGTGGCGTCGCCGATCAGCATGCCGTGGTTGCGGCGCACGTAGTTGATGATCGACTCGTCGAAGCGGTCGCCACCGATGCGCGCCGACTGCGAGTAGACGATGCCGTTGAGCGCGATCACCGCGACCTCGGTGGTGCCGCCGCCGATGTCGACCACCATCGAGCCGCGCGCCTCGGTCACCGGCATGCCGGCGCCGATCGCGGCCGCCATCGGTTCCTCGATCAGGGAGACGTCGCGGGCGCCGGCCTCGAGCGCCGAGTCCTTGATCGCGCGCTTCTCCACCTGGGTCGAGCCGCAGGGCACGCAGATCAGCACCCGCGGGCTGGGCCGCAGGAAGCGGCTCTTGTGCACCTTGCGGATGAAGTGCTTGAGCATCTCCTCGGTGTAGGTGAAGTCGGCGATCACCCCGTCCTTCATCGGCCGGTGGGTGGTGATGTTGCCGGGGGTGCGGCCGAGCATCTGCTTGGCCTCGCTGCCGACCGCGGCGACCGCCTTCTGGCCCCCGGAACGATCCTGGCGCACGGCCACCACCGAAGGCTCGTTCAGCACGATTCCCTGCCCGCGGACGAAGATGAGGGTATTGGCCGTGCCCAGGTCGATGGACAGGTCGTTGGAGAACATGCCGCGGAACTTCTTGAACATCAGGGGCCGGCGTCCGTCAGGGGAATGTCACAGGGGCGGCTAGCCTAGCAAAAAAGCGCTTTCCCGCGGCTGCGGACGCCCGGATCGGGTCGCGCGACAGCTTCCCGTACAGCTCGCCTCGTCCCCCAAGTGCGGCGCCCGGTCCGGCGCCGCTGGCCTGCCCCCCTCGGCCCGGCTACCCTAACCGCCATTTTGACTGCCCGAGACGCCCGATGTCCGCCCTGATCTGCGGTTCCCTGGCCTACGACACCATCATGGTGTTCCCCGACCAGTTCAAGAACCACATCCTCCCGGACAAGGTCCACATCCTCAACGTCTCGTTCCTGGTGCCGCGGATGCGCCGCGAGTTCGGCGGCTGCGCCGGCAACATCGCCTACAACCTCAAGCTGCTCGGCGGCGACCCGGTTCCCATGGCCACCGTCGGCCAGGACTTCGGGCCCTACCGCGAGTGGTTCGAGGAAATGCAGATCCCGCTCGACCGGGTCAAGGTGATCGACGAGCTGTTCACGCCGCAGGCCTTCATCACCACCGACCACGACAACAACCAGATCACCGCCTTCCACCCGGGTGCGATGATGCGCAGCTACGAGAACCACGTGCGCGACGTGCCGGGCGTCACCATCGGCATCGTCAGCCCCGACGGTTACGAGGGCATGCTGCAGAACGCGAAGGAGTTCGCCGAGGCTGGCATCCCCTTCATCTTCGACCCCGGCCAGGCGATGCCGCTGTTCAACGGCGAGGAACTGCGCGCCTTCATCGAGCAGGCCGACTACGTGACCGTCAACGACTACGAGTCCAACCTGTTGCAGGAGCGCACCGGCTGGAGCGAGCAGGACATCGTCGGGCGGGTCAAGGCCTACATCATCACCCAGGGCCCGAAGGGCGCGCTGATCCACACCCCGGACAAGACCCACCACGTGCCGCCCGCGCACGAGCGCCGCATCACCGACCCCACCGGTTGCGGCGACGCGTTCCGCGCCGGCCTGATCTTCGGCATCGAGAAGGGCTGCGACTGGATGACCATCGGCCGCATCGGCAACCTGATGGGCGCGCTGAAGGTCGAGCATCCCGGCACCCAGAACCAGCGCTTCGACTACGACGAGTTCAGCGAGCAGTTCCGGCAGCAGTTCGGGTACGCGCTTTAGGGCCTCGTCGCGCGATCGATCGAAGCCTGCAGCTCAGGCTTCGTTGCTGTCCTCTTCATGCGGGTTCGTGATCCGCGGATCCGGAGGACAGTTTCGCTGCGCAGGAACCGGAATCTTCAGTCCGGAAGGCCCTTTCTTTGGTTCGTTTCTTTGGGTCAGCAAAGAAATGAGCCCGGCCGCCGCAGGCGGCCGGAACGCTTCTGGTCTCGAGTCGCAGTCCAATCCGGCTGCAAGGAACCTCTGAGAAGGTCTGGTTTGTCATTTCGAGCGCAGCGAGAAACCTCGAGCGATCAGCAGCATGGATTTCTCGCTGCGCTCGAAATGACACTTGGAGGATCCCAAGCAAAACTGCAGGACTCTTCAGCGCGGGTAACGTCCGGGCAGGGTGCGCCCGACGCTCGCACCCATCACACGCTCAATCCCACCCCGGCATCTTCCCCCGCTCCAGCCCCGCGACCTCGAACTCCGCGACCTGGTTGCCGACATCGCGCGTCGGGAACTCGATGCGCATCCGTTTCGCATCCCTCGTCAGTCGCCACAGCGCCTTCTCGTCGTCGATGAACATGGCGATCGCCTCGTCGGTCTTCGGACGGTTGGCCGACATCTTCCTCGGCGCCTGATCGTCGATGGCGACGGTCACGCTGCACTTGCCGTAACAGGCCTTCGCGAAATCGCCACCCGGCAGCACGAGGTAACTGCTGCGCCCCCAGTCGGGGTGGTCGCGGAAGATCAGGCGCACCGGTTTGGCGCCACTGCCGTCCACGTCGAGGGGGTCCCTCGCATAGATCGCCGCGGACACCTGGTTGCCGCCTTTTACCGACTGCGTCTGGTAAGCCCACAGCGCGGCGGTGCGGCGCGCCTCGTTCTCGGCATCGCCCTTCGCCTTCGCCTCGTCGTGCTTCGGACGCACGCGGTCGGCCGCCTCGGTGGTCGGCCACTTCGCGAGCAGGATGTCGCCCTGCGCCTTGGCCAGCGACCAGTTGCCGTCGGCGACCGCGGCCTCGAAGGCGCGCTCGGCCTCGGCGGCGGCCTGCTCGTTGGCAGCGGCCAGCGCAGCGGCCTGGGCGGCGGCTTCGGCTTCCCGGTCCTTGCAGCCGGCGAGCAGGGACATCGACAGCAGCACGGTGGCGGCGAGCGGGACCAGCTTCATGACGCGGCAACTCCTGGATCGGGGCCGGCGCGACGACGGAAGAGCGGCGGCGATGGCGATCAGTGTCGTGCGCAGCGCGCAAGGCTGCAAGCCGCAACCGGCGCAGCGACGTCGTTCGCGGCGCGGCGGGAGCCCGCCACGCCCGCGAAGATCCCCGCAACGCCAGGAAGCGTTCTCGCGGAAGCCCGACCGGAGATTCGTCAGTCGAGGTTGACGAATCCGTCCGCGCGCAGGTTGTCGCTGTTCACGCGTTCCCGCAGCTGGCCGGTGCTGAAGCCGTGGTCCATCTGGAAATGCGGCCGGTCGACCAGCCCGGTCCAGCGTCCGCCCCACTCCAGCCCCATCGACTCGCCGATGCGGCCGATCGCCTCCCAGTCGGTGTCCCAGCTGACATTGCCGTCGGGACGCAGTTCCGCCACGTCGAACGCGACGCCGTAGTTGTGGTAGCTCTGGCCACCGCGGGCGTTGGTCACGATCGGCCCCGGATTGCCGTTGCGTCCCTGCGCGTACAGCGCGTCCTGTTCGGCGAAGGAGCGGAAGCCATCGGTGACGCGCAACTGGATGCCCAGTTCCTGCTCGACGCGCTGGACGAACTGCGAGGCCACCGCACGCACCTCCGGATGCAGCCCCTGGATGCGGCGATCGGTCACCGCGTCGCCGGTCGCGACCACATCGCCGGTGACGGGCGCCACCGGCTGGTCGCCGCTGCGTCCGAGCGCGGACCAGGTATCGCGGCCGACGATGCCGTCGACGTCGAGGTCGCGGCTGGCCTGGAAAGCGCGCACCGCCTGTTCGGTGCGTGCGCCGAAGATGCCGTCGACGGCGCCGGGATTGAAACCGGCGTTGTGCAAACCTTCCTGCAACTGCGTCACCACCGGGCCGCGGTCCCTGCGTTCGAGGGTCGGCGTGGGGCCGGCCGGATCGACGAACGCGGTCGTCGGCGACACCGCGCCCTCGGGCAGGCGCAGCGCCTGGCCCGGATAGATCACGTCCGGGTTGAGCACCTGCGGGTTCGCATCGCGCATCGCCTTCAGGGTGACGCCATGGTCGCGGGCGATGGTGGACAGCGTATCGCGCTGTTGCACCGTGTACGCGGGGGTGTCGAGACTGGGGTCGTGCCCCTGGTGGGTAGTGCTGTCGGCGGATACGGCGGTCAACGCCATGGTGGACTCCTTGTCGCGCATCGATCCGGATGGGGTACCGGATAGATCCCACGGGCGCGATCGAGGCGCCACCCGGGTACGACCCTTGGCCGGGTTCGCCCGGGGTTGCGGGCGTGCCGAACTGCAAATGGGCGGAACGACGATCACGCCAACGGTGCGATGGTGGGCACAAAAACGCACGCCCCGACACGGCAACCGCTGGAAACGGCGCGAAGACGAAGACGGTGGCGCCCGGGCGTCAGGCCACGTCCGGCTCGAGCAGCGAGACGATGGCGTCGGCGACCTCGCCCGGCTGCTCCATCAGCGTCATGTGCCCGCTCTCCGTCAGCAGATGCCGGCGCGCGTGCGGGATGCGCTGCGCGTAGCGTTCCATCGCGCCGGGATCGATCACCCGATCGTAGGCGCCCCAGACCAGCAGGGTGGGCTGTCGGATGTCGCCGGCCTCCTGCCACGGCAGGAAGCGTTCGTCGCTGCGGCCGATACGGTCGAGCACCGCCTGCTCGAAGGCCGCCTCGCGCCGCCGCCATGCGGTGTACGCCCACGATCCGGGCCATGGCAGCGGGGGTCGGGCCCGGGCGTCGTGGAAGACCGTGGCGAAATAGCGCTCGAGCGTCGCCGCATCCGCGACCGCGAACGGATTGCCGCCTTCGAGCACCTCGAGGCCGAAGGCGTTCTCCGCGAACTCCACGCCGGCGGCATCGAGCAGGACCAGCGCCGACACCCGCTGCGGATGGCGGGCGGCCGCCAGCGCGGCGATCCCGCCTCCCATCGAGTGGCCGACCAGCACCACCGGGCCGCCGATGCGGTCGATGAAGGCGGCGACGCGCGCCGCCTGCGCCGCGAAACCGTAGTCCGCGCCTTGGGTGCGCTCGCTGTCGCCCCAGCCCGGCAGGTCGGGCAGCACCAGCCGGTAGCGACGCCCGAGCCGCGCGCTCAGCCGGTACCAGTTCTCCTTGCCGCCGGTATAGCCGTGGATCAGCAGCAGCGTGGCCGCATCGTCCGTCGCGGCCGCGCGTTCGACCCAGCACCAGCGGATGCCCTCGATCGTCGCCTCGTGCGCCGCGAAACCGGCCGCGAGGCGTTCGCGCAGGAACTCGGCGCGGATCAGTCGGCGCGGATCGCGCCAGGTGGCGACGCCGACGAGCGCGACCGCCAGCAGCCCGAGGACCGCGACCGCCGCCAGCAGCGCGCCGATCGGCATCGGCGCGCCTCAGTACGCCGGCGCGGCGCTGCCCTCGGCCGGGGGGGGCGCATCCTGGGCTGGCGGCGCGGGTGCCGGTACCGGCGCGGGGGCCGGCCTGGCCTCGGCGATCACCTTTTCCACCGACGCCGTCGTGATCGGGTGGTACCCGGGCCGCGCGTTCTCCAGGGCCGCCCTGGCCAGGGCCAGCCCGGGTTCGGTCTTCACCAGCGCCTCGTACACCGGGATGATGAGCTTGCGCCGGCCGATCTTCTCGACGAATGCCGTCCCGGCCTCGTACGCCGGCGTGTATCCGCTGCGGATCGCGAGCGGGTACCAGCGCATCGCGATCTCGCCATTGGCGGTGCCGGTGAAGTGGTAGGCCGCATCGAGTTGTTGCAGGTCGGCCACCGGCAGGGTCTCCGGCATTCCCTCGAGGAAATGCAGCCATTCCTGCGTGCTCCACGGGCCGGTGATCGAGGTCGGCGGCAGCTGCTTGCTGCCTCGCCAACCCAACCGCGCCGAATCGACGATGCCCAGCCGCGGCGACAGCACCTGCGGCGCACTGGCCGGGATGCCCGGACCGTAGATCCATTCCTGGATCTCGCCATCCGTCACCTTGCCGGGATGCGGGTCGAACAGGTGCTGCTTCGCGTACGCGAGGAAGGTTTCGGTGGGAATGCTCTGGAACGCGAAGTGGTCGAAGTAGCCGCGCAGGAACGGATCGAACACCTCGCGCCCGAAGCGCTGCTCGAGGAACTGCAGGAACCAGGCGCCCTTGTCGTAGGACACCTGGCTCAGCGCATCGTCGGCGTCGAGCTGCGTGCCCGGACGGATCGCCAGCGACTGCGTCGCCTCGGGCATGCCCTTGATCCCGCGCTTGAGCGCATCGCGCGCGATTACCCATTCCATGCCGCTGAACTCCTCGCCGTAGAGCGCCTCGACGATGCGGTTCTCCACGTAGCTGGTCATGCCTTCGTTGAGCCAGCCGTGCTTGGCGCTGGAGAAGGTGACGAGGTTGCCCGACCAGCTGTGCGCCAGCTCGTGCGCGATCAGCGACACCAGCGACTTGTCGCCGACGATCACCGTGGGGGTGATGAACGACAGCCGCGGGTTCTCCATGCCGCCGAACGGGAACGATGGCGGCAGCACCAGCAGGTCGTAGCGCTCCCAGCGATAGGGTCCGTACAGCGCCTCGGTCGCGGCGATCATCTTTTCGGTATCGGCGAACTCGGCCGCCGCCCGGTCGACCATCGACGGCTCGGCCCACACGCCGCTGCGCGCCGAGATCGGCTTGAACACGAGGTCGCCGGCGGCGATCGCCATCAGGTAGGAGGGGATGCGCTGCGGCATCGAGAACGCGTAGTCGCCGTCGCGCGCGGCCTGCGGGTCATTGTCGGCGCTCATCAGCACCATCACGTCCGGCCGCGAGCGCACGCGGGCGCTGTAGGTGTAGCGCACCTGCGGCGTGTCCTGCAGCGGCACCCAGCTGCGTGCGTGGATCTGCTGCGACTGGCTGAACATGAACGGCAGTTGCCCGCCCTCGGTCATGGCCGGTTCCAGCCACTGCAGGCCGGATGCCCGGGGCGACGTGCGGTAGCGCACGCGCACCTTCGCCGGGCGCTGCGGCGCCTCGATGGTCAGCTTGCTGCCGAGGTTCGGATCCCTGTCCGCGAGCGCGAACGCCAGCGGCTGCCAGGCCCCCTCCACATCGCCCTCGACCCCCTCGATCGCCAGGTCGCGGGTGTCGAGCACCAGTTGCGCGGCCTCCCCGTCCTTCCACTGCAGGGTGTAGGTGGCGGTGCCGGCCACGGTCTTCGTGTCGAAGTCGAGGTCCAGGTCGAGCGCCAGGTCGTCGATGGCGACCCTGGCGGGTTCGGCATAGGAGTGTTCGTCGGTATCGACCATGGCGGCGGGCCTGGGTGCGGGGGCATCCGCGGCCTGCGGATCGGCGGCTTCGCGCTTGCAGCCGGCGGCCAGCAGGCACGCAAGCACGAGGGCGGCGAGGACGGGACTGCGCGGAACGCGCATGGAACGGACAGGCATGGCCGGGGGAAGCCTCTGCGGAACGGGACCCCGGATTGTAGCGCCTGCAACCGTTGCGGCCGCCGCAGCGGCGATCAGGCCTTCCAGCCGTCGTGGATCGCGACGATGCCGCCCGACAGGTTGCGGTAGCGCGCGCGGGCGAAACCGGCGGCATCCATCATCGCCTTCAGCGCCTCCTGCGGCGGATGCCTGCGGATCGATTCGGCGAGGTAGCGGTAGCTCTCGCCGTCGTTCGCGAACAGCCTGCCCAGTCGCGGCAGCACGTTGAACGAGTGGAAGTCGTAAAGCGGCCTGAACCACTGCGCCTGCACTTCCGAGAACTCGAGCACCCGCGCCTGCCCGCCGACCTTGAGCACGCGCAGCATCTCGCGCAGCGCCGCGTCCTTGTCGGTGACGTTGCGCAGGCCGAAGGCGATGGTGACCAGGTCGAAGCTGGCGTCCGGGAACGGCAGCGTCTGCGCGTTGCACTGCACGTAGCGGAACCCGCGTACGTGGCCGCGGTCGACCATGCGGTCGCGGCCGGTGCGCAGCATTTCACCGTTGATGTCGCCCAGCACCAGTTCGCCGGACTCGCCGACGCGGTCGCGCAGCAGCGCGGCGATGTCGCCGGTGCCGCCGGCGAGGTCGAGCACCCGATCGCCCTTCTTCACCTGCGCTGTGGCGACGAAGTAGCGTTTCCAGACCCGATGGATGCCGAGGCTCATCAGGTCGTTCATCAGGTCGTAGCTGCCGGCGACCGACGAGAACACTTCGCCGACCAGCTTCTGCTTTTCGCCGACCGGCACCTCGCGGTAGCCGAAATGGGTGGTGCCGGACTCTTCGGGTGCGCTCATGCGCGCATTATCGCATCGGCCGCCGTGGACCGCGTGTCGCCGCGCCCGCCTCCTCCCCTCACTTGCGGCGCCGCGGGCCCTTGCCACCGGTGACCCGCGCGTCGCCGCCGACCACCAGCGTGAAGCCGGTCGCGGTCGTCGATTCGACATAAACGCTAAACAGGCCATCGGGCGACACCCAGGCCTCGCCGACCTTGAACATCGAGCCCTCGTTGTTGGCGGTGTCGGCCGGCGGCCAGTCGCTGTCCTGGCTCTCGGCCTCGTAGCGGTAGTCGCTGCCGACCCGGTGGATGATGATCGCATCGCCGGCGAGCCGGCCCTCGTAGTCGCCGATCGGACGCCGCGCCTCGACCGTGTACCAGGTGCCGCGGTACGGGTCGGGCGACTGCGGTGTCTGCAGCACCAGCATGCGGATGTTGTCGGGCAGACCGTTGCCGGCGGTGGGCAGCGGCAGGCTGGCGTAGTCGACCGCCAGACGCGTGCGCGCCGATCCCGCGGCGATCGTGCGCTTGCGCGCCGCGTCCACCCAGCCCAGCCGGTCGCGCTGCAGGATGTTGATGTGCTTGGGCCGCGAGCCGTAGGTCGTGTCCCGGACCGCGTTGCTCCAGCCGTCGCTCATCACGTCCCAGGGGTTGTCGTAGGTATCGTCGTCGCCATCGGAGTTGTCCGAGTGCGGCAGGCCGTAGCCGTGGCCCATCTCGTGCGCCAGCGGCGCCAGGTTGTTGAACGACCACGGCGGGTTCCAGGTGCTCGACCAGCAGCGGTTGACGCCGTCGAGCGTGGTGCAGCGGCCGCCGCCCCAGGCGTAGCCATCCAGGTCGCCGTTGAACATGAGGTTGATGCCGATGACCTGACTGAAGTCGACGTCGGCGTCGGCCGCGGCGGTACAGTCGTTGAACAGCGCGGTGAGGTCGGCGTCCTTCTCGCCGTCCTCCTCGGTCACGTAGTGCGAGCGCGGGTGCGGCAGCGCGTACCAGCCGCGCGCATCGCTGCCGGTGAGGTGGATCTTGTCGTAGGACACCTCGCGCCAGTAATGGCCCAGTTGCCCCGGCGCATCGCCGTACTGGTCGCGGAAGAACGTCACCGGCTTCTGTTCTTCGGCGATGTCGCTGAAGCGGCAGGCCACGGTGATCCAGCGGGTCGCGCCCAGCGTGGCCTTGGCCACGCCGTCGGACTTGCCGGTCAAACCATGCGCGCGTGCGGTGTCGGGCGCGTCGGCGGGCACGATCGCCTCGATCCTGCGGCCGCCGGCCGACGATTTCGCGACCGAAAACTGCACGGCCACGCGTCGATTGCCGAGCGCGTACAGGTCGCCGGCGCCACGGCGCGCCTGGTCCGGATCGAGGGGGATCCGCGCGCCGCTGTCCAGCACCAGCGCCGCCTCGAACTTCGTCGGGACGCTTCGGCGCCCGGACGCCGGCGCGGGATCCCCCCAGCGCAGTTCCAGCCCCCCCTGGACCACCTGCGCCTGCGCGAAACCGCCGCCGATCAGCCCGGCGAGCGCCAGCGCGGCGATTCCGAATAGGTTCTGCATGTTCCCCCCGGCGCGATGCGTGCCCGTCCGCACGATTCTGGGTGAGCCCGCGGGATGGGACAAGGCCGGGCGTCACGGTCCGCGCAGTGACGGCGAAGCGCGATATCGTGCGGGTTTCCCGTCCGGAGCGCCGACGATGCCGATCCCCGACCCCCGCGCCATGCTCGAAATCGCGATCGCCGAGGCGCGCCAGGGCCTGGCCGAAGGCGGCATCCCGATCGGCGCGGCGCTGTACCGCAACGACGGGACCCTGCTCGGCCGCGGCCGCAACCGCCGCGTACAGGAGGGCGACCCGTCCGTCCACGGCGAGACCGATGCCTTCCGCAAGGCCGGCCGCCAGCGTCGCTATCGCGACACGATCATGGTCACCACGCTGTCGCCCTGCTGGTACTGCAGCGGGCTGGTGCGGCAGTTCGGCATCGGGACCGTGGTGATGGGCGAATCGGTGAATTTCCACGGCGGCCACGACTGGTTGCGCCAGCATGGCGTGAACGTGGTCGACCTGCGCGACCCGGAGTGCATCGCCATGCTCGGCGACTGGATCGCGGCGAATCCCGAGGTCTGGAACGAGGACATCGGCGAGGACTGACGCGGATGTCCCAGCAGCACGAACCCTGCCGCTTCCACGGCAGTCCCTGCCTGCGGCTGCGCAACGAAGGCGCCACCGCGATCGTCGCGCTGCACGGCGCGCAGGTGCTGTCGTGGATTCCTGCGGACGGTCGGGAGCGCCTGTTCCTCGGCGCGCGCGCGAACTTCGCACCCGGCAGCGCCATCCGCGGCGGCATCCCCGTGATCTTCCCGCAGTTCGCGGGGCGCGGCGCGTTGCGCAAGCATGGATTCGCCCGCGCGCTGGACTGGGCGTTCGCCGGCGTCGACGGAGACGAGACCGTGTTCGCGCTGGATGACGGACCCGGCACCTCCGAATGGCCGTTTGCGTTCGCCTGCCGGCTGAAGGTCTCGGTGCGCGCGATGCGGCTCGCCGTTTCCCTGGAAGTGCAGAACCACGACGCGGCGCCGTTCGCCTTCACCGCCGCGCTGCACACCTACCTGCGCGTCGGGGACATCGCGCATGTGTCGCTGCAAGGCCTGCAGGGTTGCGACTACGAGGACAGCGCCAACGGCGGCACCCTGCATCGCGCGTCCGGTCACGCCATCGCGTTCGCCGGCGAAGTCGACCGCATCTACCGCGACGTCGTCGCGCCGCTGGTCCTGGCCGATGGCGTGGATCGCCTGCAGATCGGCCAGCGCGGCTTCAGCGACGCCATCGTCTGGAATCCCGGCGAAGCGCTTGCCGCGCGCATCGGCGACCTCGCACCCGGCGAGTACCGCAGGTTCGTGTGCGTGGAGGCCGGGAAGGTGCTGGAGCCGGTCGCGCTGATGCCCGGCGAGCGTTGGTGCGGAAGCCAGGTGCTGGGCTGACACCGGGCCGCTGTCAGGCCGCCCGTGTACGGGCTTGGTCGCTGCCCTCGCGAAAGGCGACCGCAAGTGGCCGCGGATCCGTCGGACGCGCTCAGCGCGCCTCGATCGTGAACGCGCCGAATGCCACGCCCAGGTCCCAGCCCTCGCCGGTGCCGGCCAGGGCCAGCGACACCTCGCCCTTGGTCATCGCCTGCGCCTTGCTCGACTTGACCGCACCGGCATGCGCCTCGGCGGCCACGTAGGTGCCGAGCACCTCGCCGATGCCGCGAACCGCGGAGAACTCGCCGCGACCGCCGCGGATCTCGGACTTGCCGAAGCTCAGGCCGCCGCCTTTCGCGCTGATCCGTACCGCCATCGCCTGTCCGTTGTCGCAACTGACCCGGCCCGTGCCCGATGCGGTCTTGTACAACGCCGACCAGCCGGCCATGTCGAAGTCGAGCCGGCAGGACACCTCTCGCGCCGACGCGGGCGCGGACGCAACCAGCAGCAGGAAGAAGGTCGCGGCGGCCGCGGGCAGGAAGGATCGGGACATGGGTATTGGCCGGCACAAGGTCGACCCGGAGCATAGGCCGCGCACCGGTGGCGCGTCAGCCGGCGGCGCGTACCGTGTTCACGCGCGGTACGGGCGGGCAGCGGCACGCCGGCGCACCGGGCCGGCCAACCCACGTTCCCTGCGGCGGCGCGTCAGAGGATGTAGCGACTCAGGTCGGGATCCTGCACCAGTTCGCCCAGGTGCGCGTCGACGTAGCCGCGGTCGATCTGCACGCGGCTGCCGTCCTTGTCCGGCGCCTCGTAACTGAGCGTGTCGAGCAGTCGTTCGAGCACCGTGTGCAGGCGCCGGGCGCCGATGTTCTCCTGACGCTCGTTGACCTGCGCGGCGATCTCGGCGAGGCGTTCGACCGCGTCGTCGGCGAACGACAGCATCACGCCTTCGGTTCTGAGCAGCTCGACGTACTGTTTCGTCAATGCCGCCTTCGGCTCGGTGAGGATCCGGACGAAGTCGTCCTTGCTCAGCGCGGCGAGCTCCACCCGGATCGGGAAGCGCCCCTGCATCTCCGGGATCAGGTCGCTCGGCTTGGCCAGATGGAACGCGCCCGAGGCGATGAACAGGATGTGGTCGGTCTTGACCGAACCGTACTTGGTGCTGACGGTCGAGCCTTCCACCAGCGGCAGCAGGTCGCGCTGCACGCCCTCGCGGCTGACGTCGGCCCCCACGCCCTCGCCACGCTTGGCGACCTTGTCGATCTCGTCGATGAACACGATGCCGTGCTGCTCGCAGGCTTCGATCGCCGCCTCGCGCACGTCGTCCTCGTTGACCAGCTTCGCCGCCTCCTCTTCGACCAGCTGCGGACGCGCCGCACGGATCGTGAGCTTGCGCGCCTGGGTCCTGCCGCCGCCAAGGTTGGCGAACATCTGGCGCAACTGCTGCCCCATCTCCTCCATGCCCGGGGGGGTCATGATGTCGAGGTTCCCGGCGCTCGCCGACAGTTCCAGCTCGATCTCGCGTTCGTCGAGCTCGCCCGCGCGCAGCTGGCGCCGCAGCTTCTGCCGGGTCTCGGACTCCTTCGCCGACGGTTCCACGCCGATGTCGACCGTGGCCTGCGCGCCGAACCCGAACCCGGGCTGCGGCACGTCGCGCCGCGGCAGCAGCGCATCGAGGATCCGGTCCTCGGCCCGCTCCTCGGCCTGGGTGCGCACCTTCTTCTTCGCCTGTTCGCGATAGAGCTTGACCGCGGTGTCGGCGAGGTCGCGGATGATCTGCTCGACGTCCTTGCCGACGTAGCCGACCTCGGTGAACCGCGTGGCCTCGACCTTGACGAACGGCGCGTTGGCGAGCGTCGCCAGCCTGCGCGCGATCTCGGTCTTGCCCACGCCGGTGGGGCCAATCATCAGGATGTTCTTCGGCATCACCTCGTTGCGCAGCTCGTCGGGCAGTTGCGCGCGGCGCCAGCGGTTGCGCAGCGCGATCGCCACCGCGCGCTTGGCCGCCTGCTGGCCGATGATGTGGCGGTCGAGCTCCTGCACGATCTCGCGCGGGGTCATGGTGGAATTCGCTTCGCTCATGGGAATGGGGAATGGGGAATGGGGAATGGGGAATGGGGAATGGGGAATGGGGAATGGGGAATGGGGAATGGGGAATAGGGAATAGGGAATAGGGAATGGAGAATGGGAAATCGGGAGTCGGAGCGGGAAGATGCACCGGGATGGGCAGGACGAATCGCTCTTCGCGATTCCCCATTCCCCATTCCCGGCCTACAGCTCCTCCACCACCACGTTGCGATTGGTGTAGATGCAGATTTCGCCGGCAATGGCGAGAGCTTCAGTGGCGATGGCGCGGGCATCGAGTCGCGTATGCGCCATCAGCGCGCGCGCTGCGGAGAGTGCGTACGAGCCGCCGGAGCCGATCGCGATCAGGCCGTCCTCCGGCTCGATCACGTCGCCGGTGCCGCTGATGATCAGCGAGGTGTCCTTGTCGGCCACCGCGAGCAGGGCTTCGAGCTTGCCGAAGCGGCGTTCGGTGCGCCAGTCCTTGGCCATCTCCACCGCGGCGCGCTGCAGCTGGCCGTGCTTTTCCAGTTTCGATTCGAACAGCTCGAACAGGGTGAAGGCGTCGGCAGCGGCGCCGGCGAAACCGGCCAGCACCTGTCCGTCCTTGCCGAGCCGGCGCACCTTGCGCGCGTTGCCTTTCATCACCGTGTGCCCGAGGGTCACCTGGCCATCGCCGGCAACGGCCACCTTGCCGTCGCGGCGCACCGACAGGATCGTGGTGGCGTGGAACACGTTTGGATTCTGGCTGGGGTCCATGCGGCCTCCGGAGCAGGTCTCACCGGGATGGGGGCGCGGTCGCGGCGATCAACCCCCGGGCGCTTCGCCCCGCCCCCGCCTCAGGCCCGGTCGGCGACGCAGGAGAAGCACCCGCGTGCCGCGTTGTGCAGGTGGACGTAGGCGATGGCCGCGTCGTCGAACATCCCCGCGAGTGCACGCGCGACGTCGCCGCCTTCGTGGACCGCCGCCTCGACCATGAGGTGCGCAGCGTCGTAGGCGCGCAGGGCGATCAGCCGCGTCGACACGTACGGCGGCACCATGCCGGGCGACAGGACCCGCTTCGACGCGCCTCGGCGCAGGAAGATCGGGCCTGATGCGCGGTATGGCGGCACGGGCTGGTGCTCGTAGGACAGCAACAGCAGCTCCTCGCCCGTCCTTGCGTCTTCCAGGCTGGCGCGACAGGGAAAGCCGCGGTCGCGATCGGCGATGTAACGTTTCGCGCCGAGACGCTGCAGGGCGGCATCGTCGAGGGCGAACAGCGCCTCGTGTGGCGCGGGATCGATCCCGGACAGGCGGAAGGTCATGGCGGGTCCTGTGGTTGCGGGACCTGCAGCATGCCGGGCCGTACGGATCGATACTGGCCGGATCCGGACATCGCAACAGATGCAGCCGGCGGGCTGCCGGACATCGCCGCTAGCGCGGATCGCGCCGTTTGGCCCTGGGATGCGCGGCGTCGTACACCTTCGCCAGGTGGCCGAAATCCAGATGGGTGTAGATCTGCGTGGTGGCGATGTCGGCATGCCCCAGCAACTCCTGCACGCCGCGCAGGTCGCCGGAGGATTCGAGCACGTGGCTGGCGAAGGAATGCCGCAGCAGGTGCGGGTGCACGCGCTTGAACAGGCCCTGCCGCTGCGCCAGCAGGCGCATGCGTACCTGGACCGCGCGCGGGCCGATCGGCCCGCCGCCGCGCCCGGGGAAGACCGGCGCCTCGTCGGCGCCCCCGCTGTCGCTGCGCCATTCGCGCAGGGCGTCGCGCGCGTGCGAACCGACCGGCACGATCCGCTGCCTGCCGCCCTTGCCGAGCACGGTCACCAGGCCCTCGTCGAGGCGCAGGTCGCGCCAGCGCAGCGCGCACAATTCGCTCACGCGCAGGCCTGAGGAATAGAACAGCTCGAGCATCGCGCGGTCGCGCAGGCCCAGCGGCGCCTCGGTCGACACTTCCACCAGCGCCTTCGCCTCGTCCGGATCGAGCACCTGCGGCAGCTTGCGCGGCGCCTTGGGCGCGCGGATGCCGGCGGCGGGATTGGCGGCGACGCGGTCGTGCTTGAGCAGCCACTGGAAGAAGCTGCGTACCGCGGACAGGCGCCGCTGCAGGCTCTTGGGGGACAGTCCGCGGCGATGCTCGGCGGCGATGAAGGCGCGCAGATCGGCTTCGCGCAACGCCGCGACGTCACCGTCCGCGGACTTGCGAGTCCATGCCGACAGGGCTTCGAGATCGCGCCGGTAGCCGTCGAGCGTGTGCGGCGACACCCGGCGTTCGACCTGCAGGTAGGCCAGGTAGTCGTCGATCATGGCCAGCGGACCGGCGACAGCGGATGCGCACCCGCAGGCCACGCCCCGCCCACGGAAGCCGATCCGTGCCGGGAGCGCGGCACCGCCGATGCGATCGCGTCAGCCATCGAACCTGCGCAGCGCGACCTCGAACGCCTCGCCCATCATCCGCAGGAACAGCGTACCCATGCCGGGGTAGAAGCGGTTCGGGCCGCTGCTGCCCACGGCCACCAGCCCGGTGCCCTCGAGCGCCAGCAGCGCGCTGGACTGGACCTCGTCGACGCGTGCGCCGTAGAGCAGGGCCTGCTTGTCCGGATGCAGCCGGCCACACAGCGGATCGCCCGCCTTCAGCGCATCGGCGAAGGGCGACAGTACCGCCTCGTCGCGTTCGATCACCTGCAGCCAGGGCTCGCCGCCGAGTCCCTCGACCGCCCCGAACAGGACGATGCGCACGAGGTCGCCGGCGAAATCCTCCTCGAGGGTCGCCGCCATCGCGCGCACCACGCCGGCGCGATCGGGCTGGCGCATCAGCGCCAGGGTGAGCTGGTGGGTGCGCACGGCGAGCCGCTCGTTCTCCTGCGAGATCGCGAACAGGTCGTGCAGCCGGCGGGAGAGCTCGCGGTTCTTGTCCCGCAGCACCTCGAGCTGGTAGCTCGCCAGCGAGGCTGCGGGCCCGTCCTCGCGCGGCACCACCAGGGTCAACGCCAGGTCCGGGAACTGCTGCAGGAACTTCGGCTGGCGCCTGAGCCAGGCCGCCACTTCGTGTGCGCCGAGGCGCTCGGGATTGCTCATCCGGTCCATTCCCCCTCGAAAACGAAAGCAGCCGGCCCGCTCATCGCGACCTGCGACGCGTCGTCCGGCCAAGCGATCCCAAGCTCTCCGCCCGGAAGCGCGACCATGACCTCGCGGTCCACGCGGCCGCGCTGCGCCAGCACCGCGACCGCTGCGCAGGCACCGCTCCCGCAGGCCAGTGTCTCCCCGACCCCACGCTCGAAGACGCGCAGTCGGATGCGGCCGCGATCGAGTACCTGCGCGAAACCGATGTTCGCCGACTGCGGCAGCATGGGCGAGGCCTGCAGGACCGGACCCAGCGTGCGCACCGGCGCCGCGTCGACATCGTCGACCTCGATCACCGCGTGCGGATTGCCCATCGACACCGCGCCGAAACGCACGCGTTCGCCAGCGTCGAGTACCGCCTCGTAGAGCGCCTGCGGCCTTGCGACGCCGGCCATCGGCACCTGCGCCGGATCGAACCGCGGCACGCCCATCGCCACCCGATAGCGGCCATCGCCGAGCACGTCGACGGCGTGGGTCGCGGCGGGACTGTCGAGGTCGAAACGCGACTCGCGAGCCGCGCCGTCGCGCACCAGCCAGGCAGCGACGCAGCGCGCACCATTGCCGCACTGCGCCGAGGGCGAACCGTCGGCGTTCCAGATGCGATAGCTCGCCAGCGAGCCCGCGGCGGTCGGCGGCTCGATGGTCAGGATCTGGTCGCAGCCGACGCCGGTATGGCGATCGGCCAGGGCGCGGCAGAACTCCGGCGCTGGTGGCGGCGCGCCGTCGCGCAGGTCGAGCACGACGAAATCGTTGCCGGCGCCATGCATCTTGCTGAAACGCAGCACTGCCTGCGGCATTTCGCGGACACGCGGTTGCGGAGCGGAGGCGGCCACCTGGCTCAGCCGTGGTCGGGTTCCGCGGGCGGCGGCGCATCCACGCCGGCATCCTCGTCGGTGTCGCCGACCGGAATGTCCTCGGGCGGCGCGGCCTCGTCCGGATCCGCGACCGGCTCGTCGTCGG
Organism: Luteimonas saliphila; assembly: GCF_016774335.1. GTDB lineage: Bacteria > Pseudomonadota > Gammaproteobacteria > Xanthomonadales > Xanthomonadaceae > Luteimonas > Luteimonas saliphila. The sequence goes on from NZ_JAETWA010000047.1 coordinate 149,763, forward strand.
AGGACTGTTCGAGCTCCTCGACATCCTCCACATCCTCCACATCCTCGATCACGTCCGCGCTCGGTCGCACCAGCGGCCCCTTGTTGCCGCAGGCAGCGAGGTTGAAGGCGAGCAGCAGCGCCAGGGGCGCGAGGATCGATGTGGATGTGCGCATGGCGGAAGTGTAGCCCGCCGCGCGTGGCACGACGAGGTCCTGCGCCGGCAGCGACCCGGCGGTTCAGTCCTCGGCCACGTCCGATCGCCTCGCCTCGGGCTCCGGCCGGCACCACAGCCAGGCGCCGACGGTGGCCATGCAGCCGAGCGGCAGCGCGATCATCCACCAGCGGTGGCTGCCGCTCAGCGCCATCACCGCGACCAGGACCGCCGCCGAGAACAGCATCGCCCAGGTCGCCAGCCATTTCGCATGCCGACTCACCGCCCCGTGCAGTTCCCAATCCCGGATCGCCGGGCCGAAGCGCGGATGCGCATGCAGCCAGCGATGCAGGCGATCGGAACCGCGCGCCGCCGCCCACGCCGCGATCAGCACGAACACGGTGGTGGGCATCACCGGCAGGAACGCACCGATGATGCCGAGTCCGAGGCTGACGTAGGCGAGCAACCACCAGGCCCACCGGAAGCGCCTCGGGCGCTTCCTCACGCAGGGGGGCGCCGGCGGGCCCGGCTCGCGGCTCATGCGGGAACCGTCATGCCGCGCAACGCAGGGCGACCGCGCGGCGCGATCGTGACCCATCGCTGGCCACTGTCTCCCGCGCCCGGGAGGATGCCCTCACTTTTCGGCGAGCCCCAGCTGGTCGAGCATGAACGCGTACATCTCCGCCTGCTCTCGGTAACGCCGGAACCGGCCCGACTTGCCGCCATGACCGGCCTCCATGTTGGTGCGGAACACCAGCGGCCCCGCGCCGGTGTCGACATCGCGCAGCCGCGCCACGTACTTCGCCGGCTCCCAGTACTGGACCTGCGAGTCCCACAGCCCGGTGCCGACGAACATCGCCGGATACGCCTGCGGCCTGAGATTGTCGTAGGGCGAGTACTGCAGCATATAGTCGTAGTACTGCGGCTGCTCCGGATTGCCCCACTCGTCGTACTCGTTGGTGGTCAGCGGGATGCTCGGATCGAGCATCGTCGTCACCACGTCGACGAACGGCACCTGCGACAGGATCACCCGGTAGCGGTCGGGCGCCATGTTCGACACCGCGCCCATCAGCAGGCCGCCGGCGCTGCCGCCGAACGCCGCCACGCGGTCCTTCGCCGCGTAGCCCTGCGCGACCAGGTGGTCGGTGACGTCGATGAAGTCGGTGAAGGTATTGATCTTGTTGAGCAGCTTGCCCTCGTCGTACCAGCGACGGCCCAGTTCCTGGCCGCCGCGGATGTGCGCCAGCGCGTAGACCATGCCGCGGTCGAGCAGGCTGACCGTGGTCACGCTGAAGCCCGGGTCCATCGACATGCCGTAGCTGCCGTAGGCGTACTGCAGCATCGCCGCGCTGCCGTTCTTCTCGAACCCCTTGCGGTAGACCAGCGAGACCGGGATCTTCTCGCCGTCGCGGGCGGTGGCCCAGACGCGCTCGGTGACGTACCGCGACGGATCGTAGCCGATCACCGGCTGCCGCTTGAGCACGATGCGCTCGCCGGTGGCGGTGTCGAGCTCGTAGGTCGTCGCCGGCGTGGTCAGGGAGGTGTAGGTGTAACGCAGCTTCGTGGTGTCGTGCTCGGTGTTGGCCGCGAGGCCCATCGAGTACGCCGGCTCGTCGGCCTGCACGTATTCTTCCTTGCCGCCCTTGCCCAGGATGCGCACGCGTTCGAGCGCGTCGGAACGCTCGCCGATCGCGATGAAACCGTCGAACAGTTCGAAGGTCTCGAGAAACACGGCGTCGTCGTGGGCGACGATGTCCGCCCAGTCCTTGCGCGAGGTCGTCCCGCTCGGCGCCTCGACCAGCTTGAAGTTCTTCGCACCATCGGCATTGGTGAGGATCACCCAGCGCCCGTCGAGATGGTCGGCCTGGTACTCGACGTCGCGCTCGCGCCCCGCCAGTACGGTGAACGCCGCCGGGTCCGCCGCGGACGCGTAGCGCAGTTCGTCGGACACGGTGCTGCTGACCGCGATCACGATGTACCTGTCGTCCCGGGTGCGGTCGATGCCCATGTAGAAACTGTCGTCCGTTTCCTCGTAGACGACCACGTCGTCCTGCGGATCGGTACCGATGACGTGGCGCTTCACCCGCTTGGTGAGCAGCGTCTCCGGATCGTTCTCGACGTAGAACACGGTGCGGTTGTCGTCGGCGAACACCAGGTCGCCGGACGTCCCGCGGACCTCCTCCGGGTAGGCCTTCCCGGTGGCGAGGTCGCGGAAGCGGAAGGTGTACTGGCGACGGCCGTTGGTGTCGTCGGCCCAGGCCAGCACGTTGTTGTCCTGGCTGACCTCGTAGGCGCCGACGGCGTAGTAATCCTTCCCCTCGGCCAGCACGTTGACGTCGAGCAGCACCTGCTCGCCTGCGAAATCGCCGCGCTCGTTGGCCTGCTGGATCGACAGCGCATCGACGTCCGGGCCGTCCTTGCGCCGGGCGTGGATCGGGTAGTCCTTGCCGGTCTCGTAGCGGGCGTAGTACCACCAGCCGCGCTCGCGCGCGGGAATCGAGCTGTCGTCCTGCTTGATGCGGCCGACGATCTCCTCGTACAGCCTGTCCTGGAGCGGCTCGAGCGGCGCCAACACGCGATCGGCGTAGGCGTTCTCGGCCCCGAGGTAGGCGAGCATCGCCTTGTCCTCGCGTTCGTCGTCGCGCAGCCAGTAGTACTCGTCGTCGCGTTCGGCGCCATGCGGCGCCTTGACCACGTGCGGGCGCTTTTCGGCGTCGGGTGGCGGGGCGTCGGCGGCGATGGCGGAGGTGGCGGGAAGCGTCATCAGGATCGTGGTCGCGAGGATGAGGGCCGATTTCATGCGGAAATTCCGGCGGAAGGAAGAGGATCCCGCGTTCCGGCATCGCCGGTACGCGGATCGGGTCAGGGCTTTGCGAGCTGTTGCCACAGGAAGGTCAGATACAGCGCGTCCATGTGCGCGGCCTGGCGGTTGTCCGCGGCGCCGCCGTGGCCACCCTCGATGTTCTCGTAGTAGCGCACGTCCTGGCCGGATTCGAGCATCTTCGCCATCATCTTGCGGGCGTGGCCGGGGTGCACGCGGTCGTCGCGGGTCGAGGTCAGCAGGATGGTCGGAGGGTACCGCTTCGACGGATCGAACAGGTGGTAGGGCGAGAACGTACGGATGTACTCCCACTCTTCCGGCACGTCCGGGTTGCCGTATTCGGCCATCCACGAGGCCCCGGCCAGCAGTTGGTTGTAGCGCTGCATGTCGAGCAGCGGCACCTGGATCACGATCGCGCCGAACAGCTCGGGATACTGCACCAGCATGTTTCCGGTGAGCAGGCCGCCGTTGCTGCCGCCGCGGATGCCCAGGTGCGCGGGAGAGGTGACCTTGCGGTCGATCAGGTCCTGCGCGACTGCGGCGAAGTCCTCGTAGGCCTTGTGCCGGTTCGCCTTCAGCGCGGCCTGGTGCCAGCGCGGCCCGTATTCCCCCCCGCCACGGATGTTGGCGACCGCGTAGGTGCCGCCCTTCTCCAGCCAGCCCTTGCCGACGCCGCCGGAATAGCCCGGGGTCAGGGAGACCTCGAAGCCGCCGTAGCCGTAGAGCAGGGTCGGATTGCTGCCGTCGGCTTTCGCGTCCTTCGGGCGGACCAGGAAATACGGCACGCGGGTGCCGTCCTTCGAGGTGGCGAAATGCTGCTCGACCACGTGCTTGGAACCATCGAAGAACCTGGGCTGTGTCTTCAGCACTTCCGGTGCCGGTGCGCCTTCGCCCGCGTCGCCCAGCATCAAGGTGGTCGGCGTGAGGTAGTCGGTGATCGTCAGCCACAACGCGTCGGATTCGTCGCTGTCCACCGCGCTCGCGCCGATCGTGCCGAGTTCCGGCACGCCCTCGAGCGGACGTTGCGTCCAGCCGTCCGCACCCGGCGTCAGCACGAACAGACGATTCTTGACGTCGTCTAGGACGTTGATCACCAGGTGATTCTTGGTGAAGGAGGCGCCGGCGAGCGAGGTGGTCGCGGTCGGCTGGAACACCACGTCGAACGCTCGCTTGCCGGCCATGAAGTCGTCGAAACGGGCGGCGAGCAGGGAGCCGGCCTGGTAGGTCCTGTCGCCCACCGTCCACGGCTCACGAAGTTCCAGTCCCAGCCACTCGCGCTGCACCGACTTCTGCGCCGAGTTCGGCGCGTCGACCTTGGTCAGCGACCCATCGGCGTCGCGCAGGTAGAGTTCGTCGTTGTAGAAGGCGATGGTACGGACCACGAAGTCCCGCTCGTAGCCGGGGGTGTGGTCGTGGCCGGCCGAGATGTACATGTCCTCCGGCGTGCCCTCGTAGACGACCTTCGCGGAAGCCAGTGGCATGCCGCGCTTCCATTCCTTGACGACGCGCGGATAGCCGGAGCTGGTGAGCGATCCTTCGCCGAAGTCTGTGAACGCGTACACGGTATCGCGATCGATCCAGACCAGCGCGCCCTTCGCTTCCTCGCGGAAGAAGCCGTCCTCGACCCACGACTTGCGCACAAGGTCGAACTCGCGGGTCACGTCCGCGTCCGCACCCCCGCGCGAGAGCGCGACCAGGCAACGCGAGTACGCCTCGCCCTCCTGCTTCGGCCGCAGGCAGTCGGCGCCGTGCCAGACCCAGTTCTCCCCCTCGGCCTCGTTCAGCGCATCGAGGTCGATCAGCACTTCCCACTGAGGCCTGGGCTTGCGGTATTCCTCGAGCGTGGTGCGGCGCCACAGTCCGCGCGGATTCTGCTTGTCGCGCCAGAAGTTGTAGTACCAGTCGCCCTGCTTGTAGACGTCCGGGATCTTGTCGTCGGAGTCGTAGATCGCGAGCAGGTCCGCCTCGAGCCGCTTGAACCCGGGCGTGCTGGCCAGTCCTGCTTCGGCCTTGGCGTTCTGCGCCTTCACCCACTCCAGCGCCGCCGGATCCTCGACGCCTTCCAGCCACTGGTTCGGGTCGGACACCTCCACCTCCTCGTTCGCGTGCGCCAGGCCGCCCGCCAGGCCAATCGCGACCGCGAGCAACGCGATCGCCGGAATCAGTTTCGCCATTGGGTTTTCCCGGAGAAAGTAGCCGAAACGCTAGCACAGCCGAACGCCTGCTCCCGAGTGCCGGAAGTCGGAACGCTGCGGTTCGACGGCATCACGCTCACCCATTCTTCCGCCTTGCGCCATCGTGTCGCTGCAGCATCGCTCGAGCCGCGCGACCCGGACCCAGCCGTCTTGCGGGTGCCGAATGACACAAAGAAAAACCCCCAGCCGCAAGACTGGGGGTTTTGGGTAAAGACCCTGGCGATGACCTACTCTCGCATGCGGATGCACACTACCATCGGCGCGTAAGCGTTTCACTTCCGAGTTCGGAATGGGATCGGGTGGTTCCACTCAGCTATTGTCACCAGGGAGACCGTGGAGGGTCGCCAGTCCCGCCGGCGGACGAATCCGCACGGACGAGCAGCGCTCACGCTCTCATTGGGTAGGGAAGTAGCGAACTGGTTTGGTCCGAACGTCCGCGACATGTCGCAGAGTCCAAGGCCACTTGAGGTTATATGGTCAAGCCGCACGGATCATTAGTACTGGTTAGCTCAACGCATTACTGCGCTTACACACCCAGCCTATCAACCACCTGGTCTTGATGGTTCCTTTAGGGGGCTTGTGCCCCGGGAGATCTCATCTTGAGGCGCGCTTCCCGCTTAGATGCTTTCAGCGGTTATCGCTTCCGAACATAGCTACCCGGCAATGCCACTGGCGTGACAACCGGAACACCAGAGGTTCGTCCACTCCGGTCCTCTCGTACTAGGAGCAGCCCCTCTCAAATCTCCAACGCCCATGGCAGATAGGGACCGAACTGTCTCACGACGTTCTGAACCCAGCTCGCGTACCACTTTAAATGGCGAACAGCCATACCCTTGGGACCGACTACAGCCCCAGGATGTGATGAGCCGACATCGAGGTGCCAAACACCGCCGTCGCTATGGACGCTTGGGCGGTATCAGCCTGTTATCCCCGGAGTACCTTTTATCCGTTGAGCGATGGCCCTTCCATACAGAACCACCGGATCACTAAGTCCTACTTTCGTACCTGCTTGATCCGTCGATCTTGCAGTCAAGCACGCTTATGCCTTTGCACACAGTGCGCGATGTCCGACCGCGCTGAGCGTACCTTCGAGCTCCTCCGTTACTCTTTGGGAGGAGACCGCCCCAGTCAAACTACCCACCATACACGGTCCCCGACCCGGATTACGGGCCCAGGTTAGAACGTCAAGCACGACAGGGTGGTATTTCAAGGATGGCTCCATGCCAGCTAGCGCCAGCACTTCACAGCCTCCCACCTATCCTACACAGACGAACTCAACGTTCAGTGTAAAGCTATAGTAAAGGTTCACGGGGTCTTTCCGTCTTGCCACGGGAACGCTGCATCTTCACAGCGATTTCAATTTCACTGAGTCTCGGGTGGAGACAGCGCCGCTGTCGTTACGCCATTCGTGCAGGTCGGAACTTACCCGACAAGGAATTTCGCTACCTTAGGACCGTTATAGTTACGGCCGCCGTTTACCGGGGCTTCGATCAAGAGCTTCGCCTTGCGGCTGACCCCATCAATTAACCTTCCGGCACCGGGCAGGCGTCACACCCTATACGTCCACTTTCGTGTTTGCAGAGTGCTGTGTTTTTGATAAACAGTCGCAGCGGCCTGGTCACTTCGGCCTCCCCCAGCTATTCACCAGAAGAGGCGCACCTTCTCCCGAAGTTACGGTGCTATTTTGCCTAGTTCCTTCACCCGAGTTCTCTCAAGCGCCTGAGAATTCTCATCCTACCCACCTGTGTCGGTTTACGGTACGGTCTGCGTAAGCTGAAGCTTAGGAGCTTTTCCTGGAAGCGTGATATCGGCAGCTTCGTCCTGATGGACTCGTCCTTAGTCTCAACGTTGCGCCCCCGGATTTGCCTAAGGGCACCGCCTCAACTCTCTCACCGGGGCAACCAACGCCCGGCCTGCCTAACCTTCTCCGTCCCTCCATCGCACTTACGCGAGGTGCTGGAATATTAACCAGCTTCCCATCGACTACGCATTTCTGCCTCGCCTTAGGGGCCGACTCACCCTGCGTCGATTAACGTTGCGCAAGGAAACCTTGGGCTTTCGGCGTGCGGGCTTTTCACCCGCATTATCGTTACTCATGTCAGCATTCGCACTTCCGATACCTCCAGCAGACTTCTCAATCCACCTTCGCAGGCTTACGGAACGCTCCTCTACCGCGCATACCGAAGTATGCACCCCAAGCTTCGGTTTACTGCTTAGCCCCGTTAAATCTTCCGCGCAGACCGACTCGACCAGTGAGCTATTACGCTTTCTTTAAAGGGTGGCTGCTTCTAAGCCAACCTCCTGGCTGTCTGTGCCTTTCCACATCGTTTCCCACTTAGCAGTAAATTTGGGACCTTAGCTGTGGGTCTGGGTTGTTTCCCTTTTCACGACGGACGTTAGCACCCGCCGTGTGTCTCCCATGCAGTCCGTCTCGGTATTCGGAGTTTGCAATGGTTTGGTAAGTCGCAATGACCCCCTAGCCATGACAGTGCTCTACCCCCGAGAGGATTCACATGAGGCGCTACCTAAATAGCTTTCGAGGAGAACCAGCTATCTCCGGGTTCGATTAGCTTTTCACTCCTAATCACACCTCATCCCCTACCTTTGCAACGGGAGTGGGTTCGGGCCTCCAGTACCTGTTACGGTACCTTCACCCTGGGCATGACTAGATCACCCGGTTTCGGGTCTATTGCCTGCGACTATGCGCCCTTATCAGACTCGGTTTCCCTTCGCCTCCCCTATACGGTTAAGCTCGCCACAGACAATAAGTCGCTGACCCATTATACAAAAGGTACGCAGTCACCCTTGCGGGCTCCTACTGCTTGTACGCACACGGTTTCAGGGTCTATTTCACTCCCTTCACCAGGGTTCTTTTCGCCTTTCCCTCACGGTACTGGTTCACTATCGGTCGGTCAGGAGTATTTAGCCTTGGAGGATGGTCCCCCCATGTTCAGACAGGGTTTCTCGTGCCCCGCCCTACTCAATTTCATCGAAATGGCCCTTTCGCATACAGGGCTGTCACCTTCTATGGCCGGCCTTTCCAGGCCGTTTTGCTAGAACCAGATCGACTTTTGGGCTAGTCCCCGTTCGCTCGTCACTACTAAGGGAATCTCGGTTGATTTCTTTTCCTACGGTTACTTAGATATTTCAGTTCACCGCGTTCGCCTCGTACAGCTATGTATTCACTGCACGATACCCCTTGCGGGGTGGGTTTCCCCATTCGGACATTGCCGGATCAAAGCTTGTTGCCAGCTCCCCGACACTTTTCGCAGGCTACCACGTCCTTCATCGCCTCTGACCGCCAAGGCATCCACCGTGTGCGCTTATTCGCTTGACCATATAACCCCAAGTCGCCTCGGAGTCTGCAAGTGTCCATGGTTACAAGCCACGGACGCGAATATTGCAACGACTCAAATATAAGGAATCTTTCGATTCCCGCCTTAGCCTCATACGACACGTTTTGGACAATCGTCTCAAACGCTCGCTACTTCCCTATTTTTCAAAGAACGCGACGCCGGCTTCAACGCCGGAGTCGCTTCAATCTTTATGTGTGCGCGCAATCCGTCCACTTGCTGCTTACAGAACCTGGTGGAGCCTGTCGGGATCGAACCGACGACCCCCTGCTTGCAAAGCAGGTGCTCTCCCAGCTGAGCTAAGGCCCCGAAGTGGTGGGTCTGGGAGGACTCGAACCACCGGCCTCACCCTTATCAGGGGTGCGCTCTAACCACCTGAGCTACAGACCCGGTCTGTTTGTGCGGATTGTGCAGGTTACTTGTGCGGACGCCTGACAGGCAATTAGCTGTCTTTGGTCTCAAAAGGAGGTGATCCAGCCGCACCTTCCGATACGGCTACCTTGTTACGACTTCACCCCAGTCATCGGCCACACCGTGGCAAGCGCCCCCCTTGCGGTTAGGCTACCTGCTTCTGGTGCAACAAACTCCCATGGTGTGACGGGCGGTGTGTACAAGGCCCGGGAACGTATTCACCGCAGCAATGCTGATCTGCGATTACTAGCGATTCCGACTTCACGGAGTCGAGTTGCAGACTCCGATCCGGACTGAGAGAAGGTTTCTGGGATTGGCTTGCCCTCGCGGGTTTGCTGCCCTCTGTCCTTCCCATTGTAGTACGTGTGTAGCCCTGGCCGTAAGGGCCATGATGACTTGACGTCATCCCCACCTTCCTCCGGTTTGTCACCGGCGGTCTCCTTAGAGTTCCCACCATTACGTGCTGGCAACTAAGGACAAGGGTTGCGCTCGTTGCGGGACTTAACCCAACATCTCACGACACGAGCTGACGACAGCCATGCAGCACCTGTCTCACGGTTCCCGAAGGCACCAATCCATCTCTGGAAAGTTCCGTGGATGTCAAGGCCAGGTAAGGTTCTGCGCGTTGCATCGAATTAAACCACATACTCCACCGCTTGTGCGGGCCCCCGTCAATTCCTTTGAGTTTCAGTCTTGCGACCGTACTCCCCAGGCGGCGAACTTAACGCGTTAGCTTCGATACTGAGTTCCTAGTTGAACCCAACATCCAGTTCGCATCGTTTAGGGCGTGGACTACCAGGGTATCTAATCCTGTTTGCTCCCCACGCTTTCGTGCCTCAGTGTCAGTACTGGTCCAGGTGGCCGCCTTCGCCACGGATGTTCCTCCTGATCTCTACGCATTTCACTGCTACACCAGGAATTCCGCCACCCTCTACCGTACTCTAGCCCGCCAGTATCCAATGCAATTCCCAGGTTGAGCCCAGGGCTTTCACATCAGACTTAACGAACCACCTACGCACGCTTTACGCCCAGTAATTCCGAGTAACGCTTGCACCCTTCGTATTACCGCGGCTGCTGGCACGAAGTTAGCCGGTGCTTATTCTTTGGGTACCGTCAGAACAACCGGGTATTAACCGGTCGCTTTTCTTTCCCAACAAAAGGGCTTTACAACCCGAAGGCCTTCTTCACCCACGCGGCATGGCTGGATCAGGCTTGCGCCCATTGTCCAATATTCCCCACTGCTGCCTCCCGTAGGAGTCTGGACCGTGTCTCAGTTCCAGTGTGGCTGATCATCCTCTCAGACCAGCTACGGATCGTCGCCTTGGTGGGCCATTACCCCGCCAACTAGCTAATCCGACATCGGCTCATCCAATCGCGAGAGGTCTTGCGATCCCCCTCTTTCACCCGAAGGTCGTATGCGGTATTAGCGTAAGTTTCCCTACGTTATCCCCCACGACAGGGTAGATTCCGATGTATTCCTCACCCGTCCGCCACTCGCCACCCAGGGAGCAAGCTCCCCTGTGCTGCCGTTCGACTTGCATGTGTTAGGCCTGCCGCCAGCGTTCACTCTGAGCCAGGATCAAACTCTTCACTTAAATTTTTCGGACTTGCGTCCAATACTTCGAGTGCAGTCGTCGACCTGAGCTCCAATTACTCGCTTGCATTTGCATGCATTTGAATCGTTGTTGCTCTTGGTACGAACGTCTGCTAGATGGACAGTCATCCACCGGCCAGACGCCCGCACAAGTTACCTGCGCACACTGTCAAAGATCGTTGGAAACAGGCCTCAGCGCCTCGCTTCCGTTCCCGTCGGCGTTTCGCCTCAGGGAGCCGCACATGATAGCGCGGTTTTCGCTTTCGTCAACACCTCATGAAGAGGTTTTTTGACTTCCCTTCAGCTTCGGCCCGTAGGCGTTCCGTCGAAGGGAGCCGCACATTCTAGCCCGTTTTTTTTGGCCGTCAACACCTTGGCGTCGGGCTTTTTCACGGGCCGGAGGGGGTCTGGTGTCGTCTCCGTCGCCAGGCCCCGGCGGTGCGGGGGCGCGCATTCTGCACGTTCGCCGCGCGCTTGCCTAGCCCCCGCCCCGATCGCCTTGACTCGCCACGCTGGCTGGCCGATGTTGCGTGCCGTCGCCCTTCCGGAACCCGCCATGCGGCTCATCGCGCGCGTCGTCGCCCTCCTCCTGCTCGCGTCGGCAGCGGGCTGCGCCAGCGCCGACGGACCATGGGTCGAGCTGGGCGGAAAGCGCTACGTGGTCGAGGTCGCGGACGACGACGCGGAACGCGCGCGAGGGCTGATGTTCCGCGATGCGCTTGCGCAAGGCCACGGCATGCTGTTCATCCACGACCGGGAGGAGCCGCAGGCCTACTGGATGAAGAACACGCGCATCGCGCTCGACATCCTCTATTTCGACGACGAGCTGAAGCTGGTGTCGCAGCAGCGCGACGTTCCCCCGTGCTCGGCCGGCAACGCGTGTCCGTCGTACCCCAGCGGCGCGCCCGCACGCTACGTCCTGGAGCTCAACGCCGGGGAAGCAGCTCGACTGCAGTTGCAAGAAGGCGCACGCATGCGCATCTCGCCGGCCCTGCAGGATGCGCCCTGAGCCCTGCGTCGGCAAGCCTTGCACCCACGGCGCCCGCGGCGCAGTCTTGCCTGCATGAACGTGCTCGACCCATTGCCCGCCTGGCCGGCGCTGGCCGCGCTCGACGACGACGCGCTGCCGCTGCTGGATGTCGCGCTGCTGATCGCGCGCGACGAGTACCCGGACCTCGACCCGCGGCGCTACGCGCTGCAGGTCCAGGGCCACGGGTCGCATCTGCGCAACGTCCTGGATCGCGAATCCCACCCCGCGCTGAAGATGCGCGCGATCAACCGGTATCTGTTCGAGGAAGTGGGCTACGCCGGCAACCACGACGAGTACTACGACCCGCGCAACAGCTATCTCAACGAGGTGTTCGAGCGGCGCCTGGGCAACCCGATCTCGCTGGCCCTGGTGCAGATGGCCGTCGCGCGCGAGGTGGGCCTGCCGCTCGACGGGGTGTCCTTCCCCGGCCATTTCCTGGTCCGCCTGCCTGTGGACGACGGCGTCCTGGTGATGGACCCGTTCAACCGCGGCCGCCCGCTCGACGTCGACGAGCTGCGCCAGCGCGCGCGCGCGCACCTGGGCGGCGACGTGCCCGACGACGACGCCCTGTCGCAGATCCTGTACCCGGCGTCGAACCGCGCGATCCTGGTCCGCGTGCTGCGCAACCTGCATGGCGTCTACCAGGAGCGCGGCGACTGGGACCGGGCCACGCGCAGCGCCGACCGGGTGCTCAGCCTGGTCCCGGACAATCCGGAAGCGCTGCGCGACCGCGGCGTCGGCTACCTCGAGCTCGGCCATTTCGCCGGCGCGCGGGAAGATCTGGGCCGCTACCTGCTGCGCCACCCGCGTGCAGACGACGCCGCGGACATCCGTCTGCGCCTGATCGAGACAGGCCGGCACACCGCGCGGCTGCACTAGCGACAGCGTCGGCTAGAGCGTCACCATCTCGAAATCGTCCTTGGTGACGCCGCAATCCGGGCATGTCCACGTCTCCGGGACCTCCTCCCAGCGCGTGCCGGGCGGGAGGCCGTCGTCGGGCAGGCCGGCGGCCTCGTCGTAGACGAAGCCGCAGACGACGCACATCCAGCTGCGGTAGGGCGAGTCGTTCATCGGATAATGGGTCGAGCACCAGGAGGATCCATGCCATTGTCCCATCCCGCGCGACGGGGCGAAACCGAGACCGGCGCGCTGCTTCGACGGCGCGGGGCCGACGCCCGGGGGTTGTACGCGATCACCCCCGACACGATCGACACCGATGCGCTGCTGGCGCGCGTGGCCGGGGTGCTGCCGCATGCGATCTGGCTGCAATACCGGAACAAGAGCGCGAGCCAGGCGCTCAGGCGCGCGCAGGTCCGGGCACTGCTGGCGGCGTGCCGGGCGCAACGCGTGCCGCTGATCGTCAACGACGACTGGCGGCTGGCTGCGGAGTTCGGGGCCGACGGCGCCCACCTGGGCGAGGAGGACGGCGACCTGCGCGCCGCGCGCGACGCGCTCGGTCCGTCAGCGATCCTCGGCGCGTCGTGCTACGACTCGCTGGAACTGGCGCGCGAGGCGGTGGCCGCGGGCGCGAACTACGTGGCGTTCGGCGCGTTCTTCCCGACATCGACCAAGGCCACGACACGGCGTGCGACCGCCTCGCTGCTGCGCGAATCGGCCGGCCTCGGCGTGCCGCGGGTGGCCATCGGCGGCATCACGCCGGACAATGCGCCGGCGCTGGTCGCAGCCGGTGCCGACCTGCTGGCGGTGGTCAGCGGCGTGTTCGATGCCGACGATCCGGCGGGCGCGGCGCGGGCCTACCTCCGCGCGTTCCCTCCGCCGATCCCCGCACGCCGCGCCTGACGCGTCCGCCGCCACGCGCCTGTGCAGGCGCGATGCGCGAGAAGGGCATCGTGCCGTACCCCCACCGATCGAATCGAGGCCCCGACCACCATGAACCACTACCGCTCCCACGCCCTCTTCGAACGCGCACGCGCGCGCCTGCCGGGCGGCGTCAACTCGCCCGTGCGCGCCTTCAAGTCGGTGGGCGGCGAGCCGTTCTTCGTCGCCCGCGCCGACGGCCCCTGCCTGTACGACGTCGACGGCAACCAATACATCGACTACGTCGGTTCCTGGGGCCCGATGATCGCGGGCCACAACCACCCGAAGGTGCGGGAGGCGGTGCTCGAGGCGATCGGCCATGGCCTGTCGTTCGGCGCGCCCTGCCCGGCCGAAGTGACGATGGCCGAGACGATCGCGCGGCTGGTGCCCTCCTGCGAGATGGTGCGCATGGTCAATTCCGGCACCGAGGCGACCATTTCCGCGATCCGGTTGGCGCGCGGCGCCACCGGACGCGCCAAGATCGTCAAGTTCGAGGGCTGCTACCACGGCCACGGCGATTCGTTCCTGGTCAAGGCCGGAAGCGGCGCATTGACCTTCGGCGTGCCCACGTCGCCCGGCGTGCCGAAGGCGCTGGCCGACCTGACGCTGACCCTGCCCTACAACGACTTCGACGCCGCAACCGCACTGTTCGAGGAGGTCGGCGGCGAGATCGCCGGCCTGATCATCGAACCGGTGGTCGGCAACGCCAACTGCCTGCCGCCGCGCGACGGCTATCTGCAGCACCTGCGCGCCCTGTGCACGCGGCATGGGGCGCTGCTGATCTTCGACGAGGTGATGACCGGATTCCGCGTGGCGCTCGGCGGCGCGCAGGCGCGCTATGGCGTGACGCCGGACCTCAGCACGTTCGGCAAGATCATCGGCGGCGGCATGCCGGTGGGCGCCTACGGCGGCCGGCGCGAGCTGATGTCGCAGATCGCACCAGCCGGCCCGGTGTACCAGGCGGGCACGTTGAGCGGCAACCCGGTGGCCATGGCGGCGGGCCTGGCGATGCTGGAACTGGTGTCGGAGCCGGGCTTCCATGAGCGCCTGGAGGCGGCGACGCACGCGCTGTGCGACGGTCTCGAGGCGGCGGCGAAGGATGCCGGCGTGCCGTTCGCCACCACCCGCGTCGGCGCGATGTTCGGCCTGTTCTTCACCAATGCGGCGCGCGTCGACACCTACGCGCAGGCGGTGGCCTGCGACACCGCGGCGTTCAACCGCTTCTTCCACGCGATGCTGGAGCGCGGGGTCTTCCTCGCGCCTTCGGCGTTCGAGGCGGGGTTCGTGTCCAGTGCGCACGACGGTGCCGTCATCGACGCGACGCTGGCTGCGGCGCGCAAGGCGTTCGCGATCGTCGCGGGCGGGTGAAACCGCGCATCCGCCAGCTGCTGTTCGATTTCGACGAAGTCCTGGCGAGGTACCACCACGAGACCCGCATCGCCCACCTCGCGACGCATGCCGGCTGCGCGCAAGAACGTGTGCGCGAGGCGTTGTTCGTCTCGGGACTGGAAACCGAGTACGACGGCGGGCTGATCGACACCGCGACCTACCTCGCGCGGCTGGGCGACGGTCTTGGCGCGCCGATCGACGAGGCGGCGTGGATCGCATCGCGCCTGGCCGGCAGCCGTGCGGACCTCGGCGTGCTGTCGCAGGTGTCGACGCTGGACGCGTCGCTGCCGCTCGCGGTGCTGAGCAACAACGGCGCGCTGATGGCACGGGCGATTCCACACGTCCTCGGTACGGCCGCCGTGCGCTTCGACGGCCGGGTGTTGTGCAGCGGTGCCCTGCGGTTGCGCAAGCCGGACCCGGCGATCTTCGCCGAAGCGCTGCGCCGGCTGGGCTGGGACGCGGACGGCACGCTGTTCGTCGACGACAGCTTTTCCAACGTGCAGGGCGCCCGCCGCGCGGGGCTGCACGCCGAAACCGTGACGGACGCGCGCTCGCTGCGAAGGGTCCTGAAACGCTTCGGTCTGGCCTGACCGGAACGCCCGCGCCCGATCCTGCCGTCACCGGCTGGCGACGCAAGACGCGTCCGAGGCGGCCGCGAACCGATCAGCGCTCGGCCCACTGTTGTAATGCGAATCAATATCATTACAATTCATCTCCTTTTTACATCACTGCCGCCCGCTGCCGGGTGCTGCGCCTGGAGATCCCCGAATGCGCCAAATCCTCATCCCCGTCCGGCCCGCCCCACTCGCCATGGCGCTGGTGGCCGCGCTGGCCGTCACCGGCGCCGCGCAGGCCGAAGTCTCGTCCGAGGCCGACGCGGAAGCCGCACGGATCAAGGAGGTGGACGCGGTGCGCGTGATCGGCCGACCGGAGGACCCGCAGAGCTCGACCGGCTCGGCCTATGTGCTCACACCACGCGAACTGGACAAGTTCGAACGCAGCAACGTCAACAACGTGCTGCGCAGCGTGCCCGGCGTCTACACCCGCGAGGAGACCGGCGAAGGCGTGTTCCCGCGGATCAGCATCCGCGCCTCGTCGTCGGGCCGCAGCGACCGCATCTCGGTGCTCGAGGACGGCGTGCCCGCGGCGATGGCGCCCTATGCCAACACCTCCGCGTACTACTTTCCCAACATCGGCCGCATGGCCGGCGTGGAAGTGCTGAAGGGCCCGGAGATCCTGCTGCACGGTCCGCACACCACCTCGGGCGTGGTCAACCTGTTGTCGACGCCGATCCCCGAGGCCGCCGCCGGCAGCCTGAGGGCGGAAATCGCCTCGTTCGATACGCGCAAGCTGCATGCGAACTACGGCGCCACGGCCGGTCAGTGGGGCTTCCTCGTGGAAACCTACCAGGGCAGCGGCGACGGCTTCCACCAGATCGATCGCTCCGACCTCGGCGCCGGGCACGACATCAACGAGTACGTCGGCAAGCTGCGCTGGAGCAGCGCGCCCGGCGCGCGCTATTCGCAGCAGCTCGACCTCAAGCTGGCCTACGACGAAGAGACCGCGCGCGTCAGCTACCTCGGGCTGACCGATGCCGACTTCAACGCCGATCCCGACCGCCGTTACGGGCTGAGCGAACTCGAACGCATGGACCGCGGCCGCAAGTCGGCCAGCCTGCAGCACCAGATCGGATTCAGCGAGAACACGTGGCTGACGACCACCGCCTACCTGGTCGACACCTACCGCTACTACGACCGCCTCAACCAGATCAACGGCGTCAACCTCGGCGGCATCACCGACATCGTCAACACCGGCGGCGCCGGTGCGGCGCTGCTGCAGGGCATCCTCGACGGCACCGCAGATACCACCCATGCCAACGGCGTGCGCTACGGGCACAACCATCAGGCCTTCGTGTCGAAGGGGCTGAAGGTGGAGTTGGAGCACGGGTTCGAGACCGGTGCCGTCCAGCACACGCTGACCAGCGGCGTGCGCTATCACGAAGACCTCAGCAAGAACGTCGACAAGGGCCGCTCCAATAGCTACTACGCACAGGTCAACGGTGACCTCGTCTACCTGCGGACTGATTTCGTCTCTCCCCAGCGCGGCGACGCCGAGGCTTGGTCCGCATGGATCGTCGATCGCATCGAGTTCGGCGACTGGAGCCTGCTGCCGATCGTTCGCCATGAACGTATCCGCACCCGCGCCAACCTCGCCATCGACGCCACGCCTGCGCAGGCGGCCGCCCGCGCCAGCAACGACATCGACAAGACCACGCTGGGCTTCGGCGCCAACTACGCGATCAACGCCAACTGGACCCTGCTCGGTGGGGTGCACGAAGGCTTTGCACCTCCGGGCAACGGGTCGGCGCAAGGTACCCGTGGCGAGGAAAGCACCAATGTCGAAGGCGGCGTGCGCTACCGAAACGGCCGCTTCGGAATGGACGCGATCGGCTTCTTCACCGACTACAAGAACGCGATGCGCACCTGCCTGGTCGCCAATCCCTGCTCCGGCGGCGTCGTGGACGGCACCGAGCAGACTGGCGCCAAGGACGTCTACGGCCTGGAGCTCGGCCTGTTCGCCGAGCTGTATTCCAACGGCGCGATCAGCGTGCCGCTACGGCTTGCCTATACCTGGACCGACGGCGAGTACACCCGCGACTCCGACACCGGCAGCGTGCTCGACGGCGACGTGATCGAGTACACGCCGAAGCAGATCGGCCAGTTGCAGCTCGGCGTGGAAGGCGAGAACGGCTGGAACGCCTACGCCGCGCTGAGCTATTCCGACGGTGCGTATACCACCAATACCGCCGGCCGCGCCGGCGTGGACGACACCTTCCTGCGTACCGAAAGCCTGTTCACCGTGGACCTCGCGGCGACGTATCCACTGTCGCCAAACGCCCTGGTGTATGCCCGCATCGACAACGTGCTGGACGAGCGCAGGATCACCCACCGCGGCGCCGATGGTGCGCGGGGCAATGCGCCGCGTGGTTACGCGGTCGGTCTGCGGCTGGATTTCTGAGTCGTTTGCCCGCGTGGCGCGTCAGCGAGGCAACGCGACCAGGGCACGTTGCAGGCGCCTCAGGCCTTCGGCCAGTTCCTCGTCGCTGATGTTCAACGCCGGCACGAAGCGCAGCACGTCGGGGCCGGCCTGCAGCAGCAGCAGGCCCTGCGCGGCGGCGAGGTCGAGGATCTCGCCCGCGCGGCCGGCGTAAGCGGGCGCGAGCACCGCGCCGAGCATCAGGCCGCGGCCACGGACCTGCGCGAACAGGCCGAGTTCGCCGCCGATCGCGTCCAGTCCCGCGCGCAAGGCCGCCGCCTGGCGCGCGACGTTGTTGACGATCTGCGGCGACGACAGCTTGCGCAGCGCGACCCGCGCCACCGCCGCGGCCAGCGGATTGCCGCCGAACGTGGTGCCGTGGGCACCGAACTGCATCGCCTCGGCCGCCCGGTCGCCGACCAGCATCGCACCGACCGGAAAGCCGCCACCGAGCGCCTTGGCCAGGGTCACCACGTCCGGCACCACCGCATCCTGCCAGTGCGCGAACAGCGTGCCGGTACGGCCCATGCCCGACTGGATCTCGTCGAGCACCAGCAGCGCACCATGGTGGTCGCACAGCTCGCGCACAGCGCGCAGGAAGCCCGGCGCGGCAGGCATCACCCCGCCCTCGCCCTGGACCGGTTCGAGCATGACCGCGGCCACGTCGCCGGCCGCCATCGCGATCTCGAGCGCGACGACGTCGTTGAAATCGACGTACCGGAAGCCGCCGGGCAACGGTTCGTAGCCTTCCTGGTACTTCGGCTGCGCGGTCGCGGTGACCGCGGCCAGCGTGCGGCCGTGGAAGCTGCCGTGGAACGTGACGATGACGCGTCTGTCCGGCGCGCGTCCCTGCGACGTGGCCCACTTGCGCACCAGCTTGATCGCCGCCTCGTTGGCCTCGGCGCCGGAGTTGCACAGGAACACGCGTTTTGCGAAACGCGACGCGGCCACCAGTTCTTCCGCCAGCCGCAGTGGCGGCTCGCTGTAGAACACGTTGCTGGTGTGCCACAGCTTACCGGCCTGCTCGGTCAGCGCGGCGACCAGGTCCGGATCGTTGTGGCCCAGGCCGCAGACCGCGATGCCGGCCGACAGGTCGATGTACTCGCGCCCTTCGCTGTCCCAGACGCGCGCGCCCTGCCCACGCTCCAGGATCACCTCGCGCTGGCGGTAGACCGGCAGGTAGACGTCGCGGCCGAGGGCGAGGAGGTGCGGCAGGTTGGGCATGGCACGGGGTCGGGGGGACGGGCCGTCATTGTGCGCATCCGGCGCACCGACCGCACCCCCCGCCCGGGCGGTCACCGCGCGGTGGGCGAATGGCAGGACGTGCCGGTGACACGCAGCGTTGACCGGGCCTCACCAGCTCCCGGTATTGGGCATCGAAGCCCACGGCTCGGCCGGCGGCAGCGCCGCGCCCTTCTGCAACAGTTCGATCGAGATCAGGTCCGGGGTACGCACGAAGGCCATGCGCCCGTCGCGCGGCGGGCGGTTGATGGTCACGCCGAGCGACTGCAGGTGCGCGCACAGCGCGTAGATGTCGTCGACCGCGAAGGCGAGGTGGCCGAAGTTGCGCGCGCTGCCGTAGTCCTCGGGCGGCGAGCCGTCCTCAGGCGGCCAGTTCCAGGTCAGCTCGATCTCGGCTTGCGGATTGTCCGGTGCACCGAAATAGACCAGGGTGAAGCGCCCGGCCTCGTTGTCCATGCGTCGGGTCTGGCGCAAGCCGAGGCCTTCGGTGAAGAAGCGGCTGGTCGTCTCGAGGTCGTGGACGCGGATCATCGCGTGCAGGTATTGCATGTCAGTGCCTCCGGAGGGTCGAGCCCCGATGCGCCCGTCCGGCCCGGATCACGAGCGGCGACCGACGGGATGCGGCAGTGGGCAGGGTGGTGATCGGCCGTTCCCGTCGCTAATCCAGGAACAGGTCGGGCAGCAGCGTTTTCGACGGGTCGAAGGTGTAACGCGACAGGTCGGTGATACCGGCCCCGGCGAGCACCTCGTCGTCGATCAGGAAATTGCCGGTGAAGCCCGCCGCGGGGCGGGCCAGGATGGCGTGGGCCGCGTCGGCCATGATCTCCGGTGAACGGCCGTTGCCGGGTTCGACGCCCGGGATCATGTTCAGCGCGTCGGTCGCGATCAGGGTGCGCGGCCACAACGCGTTGATCGCAACGCCTTGCGCACGGAACTCCTCGGCCAGGCCCAGCGTGACCAGGCTCATGCCCATCTTCGCCAGGGTGTAGCCCGTATGCGGTGCCCACCACTTCGGGTCGAGCGACGGCGGCGGGCACAGCGTGAGGATGTGCGGGTCCGGCGCCTGCAGCAGGTGCGGCAGGCAGGCCTGCGCACAGAGGAAGGTGCCGCGCGCGTTTACCTGCTGCATCAGGTCGAAGCGCTTCATCGGCGTGTCCAGCGCGCCGCGCAGCCAGATCGCGCTGGCGTTGTTGACGAGGATGTCGAGCCCGCCGAACGCGGCGACGGTCTTGCCGACCGCCTCCTTCACCTCGCCCTCCTCGCGGATGTCGCACCTGAGCGCCAGCGCGCGGCCGCCGGCCGCCTCGACCGCTGCGGCCGCGGTATGGATGGTGCCGGGCAGCTTGGGATTCGGCACGTCGGACTTGGCCGCGATCGCGACGTTGGCGCCATCGCGCGCAGCACGCAACGCGATCGCCAGGCCGATGCCGCGCGAAGCGCCGGTGATGAACAGGGTCTTGCCGGCAAGAGCGGGCATCGGGGAGTCGGGAGTCGGGATCGATCAGGAAGCCTACTCCACCGGCCGTCATCCTTCGAATCACCAATCACCAATCACAAATCACGGCTTCTCAAGGCTTCGGCCCCTGCCCCTCGTTGTCCTCCCACTTCAGGATCCGGCGGGTGACGAACCGGTATACCGGCTTGCCGGTGCGGAACCACAGGTCGCGCACCCACGAATTGCGCTTGAGCACGCGCCGTTCCACCGGCGTCAGCGCTTCGCGGCAGTACATGCGCTTGTGCTTGAGCAGGTGGCGCAGGTCCTCGCGGAACAGCAGGCGCATCCAGCTCGAGCGCGGGTCGCCGCGGGTGGCGAGCTGGAAGTCGATGATCGCCGGCCGGCCATCCTCGAGCACCAGCCAATTGGCCTCCTTGGCCAGGTCGTTGTGGGCGACGCCGCGCCGGTGCAGCGCCTGCAGCAGGCGTCGCGCGGCGCGGAAGTACGCGACATCGCCCCGAGGCGGCCGCTGGTACATCGCCGCGCCGGCCATGAAGCTGCGGTCGAGCCGGCGCCCGTCCCAGGCCAGCAGCCGCGGCACGTCGGCCAGGCCGGCGACCCGCTGCAGCGCCCGCGCCTCGCGCCGCGCCAGCCACCAGGCGGGCAACCGCAGCCAGGCGGGCACGTGGGCCAGGTCGCGGCGCACGAAGGCGCCCTCAGCCCCGTGCATCAGCGAGATCCGGCCGAAGCTGTCGGCCTTCAGCGCCCGGGTTTCGATGGCGGCGTCGCGGTCCATGGCGCCAGTGTAGGCGAGCGCCCGGCGGCGGCTGCCATAATTGGCGGATGGACTCCGGCTGGTTCGACGCCACGCTCGCCTGGATCAGCGCGCACCCGGTCGCGGCCGGCGGCCTCATCTTCCTCATCGCGTTCTGCGACGCGATCATCGTGCTCGGCATCGTGGTGCCGGCGCTGCCGCTGCTGTTCGCGATCGGCGCGCTGATCGGCCTCGGCCACATCGACGGGACCTACGCGATCACCTGCGCCGCGCTGGGGGCGTTCGCCGGCGACGGCATCGGCTACTGGGTCGGCCATCGCTGGGGGCCGCAACTGCGCGAGCACTGGCCGTTCCGCCGTTATCCGCAGTTGCTCGACCGCGGCGAGCTGGTGTTCCGCCGGCATGGCGCGAAGAGCATCCTGATCGCGCGCTTCGTCGGCGCGATCCGCGCCTTCGTGCCGGCGATCGCGGGCATGCTGCGCATGCCGCTGCGGCGATACGTGCCGATGAGCCTGCTGGCCTGCTTCCTGTGGGCCGGGATCTTCCTCGCGCCCGGCTGGATCTTCGGCGCCTCCTACGACGCCGTCGCGGCGGTCGCCGACCGGCTGGTGCTGGTGTTCGCCGGGCTGCTGCTGGTGCTGGCGCTGGCCTGGGCCGGGGTTGTGTACACCTACCGCTGGTTCGACCGCCATGCCAACGACCTGCTCGCACGCGCGCTGCGCTGGACCCGCGCGCACCCCAGGCTGGGTCGCTACGCGGCGGCGCTAATCGACCCCAACCGGCCCGAGTCGGCCTCGCTGGCGATCCTCGCCGCCTGCCTGCTGGCGATCGGCTGGGCCTGGTTCGCGCTGCTGGGAACGGTCTGGACGCGCGGCGAACCGCTGGCGCTGGACCTGACCGTGTTCCAGGCCATGTACGAACTGCGCAACCCGCTGGCCGACCGGCTGATGGCGGGACTGGCCTCGATCGGCGACTGGGAGGTGCTGGTGCCGGCCTCGGTGCTGGCGCTGCTCTGGCTGCTGTGGCGGCGACGCTGGATCGCGGCCGCGCACTGGGTGGCCGCGCTCGCCTTCGGCCTGGTGCTGACCACGGGCCTGGCGACGCTGATCGACATGCCGCTGCCGCCCACCGCGCACAGCGGGTTCGGCTTCCCCTCGGTGTCGGTGACGATGGCCACGATCACCTTCGGCTTCTTCGCGGTGCTGATCGCGCGCGAGCTGCCGGGCCGCTCGCGGGTGTGGCCGTACATGGTCGCCGGCCTGGTCGGCGCGCTGCTCGGCTTCGCCAGACTCTACCTGGGCGCGCACTGGCTCAGCGACGTGGTCGGCGGCATGCTGCTGGGCATCGTCTGGCTGCTGTTGCTGGGGATCGCCTATCGTCGGCACGTGGCCCGCTCGTTCTGGATGCGGCCGCTGGCCGCGATCTTCTACATCGCCTTCGTCGTCGCCGCGCTCTGGCACGCGCCGAAGGCGGTCGACCCCTTGCTGCAGCGCTTCAGCGCTCCCGAGCCGGCGCTGGTCCTCGATCGCGACGCCTGGTGGAACGACGCCTGGGCGCAGTTGCCCGCGCAGCGTCGCGAGCGCGACGCCAGCCGGCGCTGGGCGCTCGAAGTACAGGTCGCCGGCGAGCTGGCGCCGCTGCAGGGGCACCTGCGCACGCTGGGATGGAAGGCGCAGCCGCAGGCCGACTGGACCGCGACCCTGGGCCTGCTCGACGACGACGTGCCCAGCGGGCTGCAGCCGGTGCTGCCGGCCACGCTGGGTTCGGAGGCGGAATCGCTGCTGCTGCGCCGACCCGCAGCGGATGGCCGCATCCATGCGTTGCGGCTGTGGCGCTCGCCGGCGCGGCTGGCCGACGGCACGCCCCTGTGGATCGGCGCCACCCAGACCCTCGAGTTCGAGCGCCCGCTGTACGGCCTGTTCGGCATCTGGCTGCCGGTGGCCGACGATGGCGCCGCCTATGCCGAACTGCACCGGGCGCTGACCGGTTTCCCGATGCGCGAGGCCGTGCACCCGCATTCCGGCGCGCCGGTGCTGAGGGTGCGAACGGACCCTGGCGCAGGCTCAGGACAGCAGCGCTAGCAGCTCGTCCAGGCGCTGGTCGGGATCGTCCTCCTGCAACAGGCGCTGGCGCTGCGGCAGCGTCAGCGGCAGCAGCTCGGCCAGGCGCCAGCCGACCCAGGCGGCATCGTCGAAACGCGGCTCGGGGATGCGCACGTCGGCCTCGCCGAGCTGCTCCAGGATGCGGCGCAGTACCTCGCCCAGCAGCGCGTGTTGCGGCTGCAGTTCGGCGACCGGATCCGGATCGCACCAGTCCACCTCGGCCACCACCAGGCCGTTGTCGCGCACCCGGGTGCGGGCGACGTGGAAGCGCCGGCCGCCGCGCAGGCGCAGGTGCAGCAGGCCGTCCGCGCCGCTGTCGAAATCCTCGATCCGCGCCTCGGTCCCCCAGGCCATCGGCATCGCGGGCGCGCCCGTCTCCTCGCCCTGCGCGATCAGGCACACGCCGAAGCCGCTACCGCTGCGGCCGCAGTCGCGTACCAGATCGAGGTAACGCGGTTCGAACACGCGCAGGCCCAGCGCCGCGCCGGGAACCAGCACGGCATGCAGCGGGAACAAGGGCAGGGAGTCGGGCATGGAGGGAAGTCTAGGCCGGCAACCGGTGTCGGGGATGCAAAAGCGGGCGCAGCCCTGGGGAGCGGGGCGTCGAGGGCCGGCCTCTTTTTCCGGCCATCCGTCCGCTTGGCCGCTTCACAGCAGCCGGGGGCACCGGTCGTGATTCGGCGACGGACGCGCCCCGCACGCTCTAGGAGCAGGTCCGCGCCCGGACAACAGCCCCCGCGCCCTACAGCGCGGCCTACGCGCCGCGCAGCGAGCCGAGAAACCGCGACGGCGCGCCGTCGAAGCCGCCATTGGACATGAACACGACGTGGTCGCCGGTCAGCGCGATCTCGCGCAGTGTCGCCAGCAGCGCATCGGCATCGGGCACCGCGCGGGCGTCGCCGCGCACCGCCGCCACCACGGCCGCCGCATCCCAGGGCAGTTCCGGCCGCGCCAGGAACACCACCGCATCGGCCCCGTCCAGCGAGGGCGCCAGCGCATCGGCGTGCGCGCCCAGCCGCATCGAATTGCTGCGCGGCTCCATCGCCACCACGATGCGCGCCCCGCCGACCTTCGCGCGCAGGCCCGCGAGCGTGGTCGCGATCGCGGTCGGATGGTGGGCGAAATCGTCGTAGACCGTGATGCCCCGGGCCCCGCCCAGCAGCTCCATCCGGCGCTTGACGCTGCGGAACCGGGACAGCGCCGGAATCACGGCGGCCACGTCCACGCCCACCGCCGCGCACGCGGCCAGCGCCGCGAGCCCGTTGAGCACGTTGTGATCGCCCAGCAGCGGCCATTCGACCGTACCCAGCAGTTGACCGCCGCGTTGCACGGCGAACGCGCTGCCGTCGTCGCGCAGCTTGCGCGCGCTCCACTCGAAGCCATCGTCGAACCCGAAGCGCTCGACCGGCGTCCAGCAGCCCATCTCCAGCGTCTCGCGCAGGCGCGCGTCGTGGCCGTTGACCAGCAGCCGTCCGCGCGCGGGCACCGTGCGCACCAGATGGTGGAACTGGCGCTGGATCGCGGCCACGTCGGGGAAGATGTCGGCGTGGTCGTACTCGAGGTTGTTGAGGATCGCCACCAGCGGCCGGTAGTGCACGAACTTGCTGCGCTTGTCGAAGAAGGCGGTGTCGTATTCGTCGGCCTCGACCACGAACTCGCGCCCCGCCCCCAGCCGCGCCGACACCCCGAAATCCTCCGCCACCCCGCCGATCAGGAAGCCGGGCTCGCGTCCTGCGGCCTGCAGCAGGAACGCCAGGATCGTCGTGGTCGTGGTCTTGCCGTGGGTGCCGGCCACCGCCAGCACGTCTCGCCCGGGCAGCACCGCCTCGCGCAGCCATTCCGCCCCCGAGGTGTAGGCGCGGCCGCTGTCGAGCACCGCCTCCACCGCCGGGTTGCCGCGCGAGAGCGCGTTGCCGATGACCACGGTGTCGCAGTCGGGCGACAGGTGCTCCGCGCGATAGCCCTGCTTCAGGGAGATGCCGAGGCGTTCGAGCTGGTTCGACATCGGCGGATACACCGCCTGGTCGCTGCCCTCGACGGCGTGGCCGAGTTCGCGCGCGAGCGCGGCGACACCGCCCATGAAGGTGCCGGCGATGCCGAGGATGTGCAGTTTCAAGTCGCTGGGCTGCCGTTGCGGGATCGTCGCGCACTTTACCGAAAGGCACGCCGGCGCGGCGCCTGACCCCGGTCAAGGCCGGTTCCGGGCGGACCGGTAGACTGCCCGTATCGCCCGCGCCGAGGAGCCGCCATGCCCCGCCTGCTGTCCGCCATCGCCACCCTGTCGTTTCTGCTCGCCGGATGCGCCGCGGCCGAGTCCGTCGCACCCGGCGAGCCCGCGACGGTCGCGACGGCCGGTGCCGCGCTGCCGCTGCTGACCGTACACAAGCATCCGAGCTGCGGCTGCTGCGGGCTGTGGATCGAGCACATGCGCGAGGCCGGTTTCGAGGTCGAAGCGCGTGACAACCCTGACATGGCGACGGTCAAGGACGCCGCGGGCGTGCCCCAAGCGCTCGGCTCATGCCATACCGCCGAGGTCGCGGGCTATTTCATCGAAGGCCACGTGCCGGCCGCGGACGTGCTGCGGCTGCTGCGCGAGCGCCCGCAGGCCCGCGGCCTGGCCCTGCCCGGCATGCCGCTGGGGTCGCCGGGCATGGAGCATCCGGACGGCATCGTGCAGCCCTACACGGTCTCGCTGGTTCTGGAGGACGGCGGTACGCGCGAATTCAGCCGGCATCCGCGGGACTGAACCAGTCACGTCGTCGCGCCTCGGCCACACGGAGATCCGCCCCACGACCCCACCGGAACCGGCTGGCGCGCGATGCCTCGCGGCCCCAGGACGCGGCGTGCCGCTCAGCCGACCGCCTTCTCCGGCGCGATCGCCTCGACGATCCGGGTGAAGACCTCGTCCAGCGTCCCCACGCCCTCGACCACGGTCAGCTGGCCGTGCTGGCGGTAGAACTCGATCACCGGCGCGGTCTGCTGGTCGTACACCTGCAGGCGCTTGCGCACCGCTTCGGGCGCATCGTCCGCGCGGCCCTCGGCCTGGGCGCGACCGGCCAGGCGCTCGACGATCTGCTCGTTGTCCACCGCCAGCTGTACCGCCGCGTCGAACTTCTGTCCCAGGCTGCGCAGCAGTTCGTCCAGCGCCGCGGCCTGGGCGAGGTTGCGCGGGTAGCCGTCGAGGATGAAGCCGGCCTTCGTGTCCTCGCGCGAGAAGCGGTCGCGGAGCATGCCCAGCAGGATCTCGTCGCTGACCAGGTCGCCGCGGGCCATCACTTCCTTGGCCTGCAGCCCCAGCGCCGAACCGGCGGCCACTTCGGCGCGCAGCAGGTCGCCGGTCGAAATGTGCGGAACCTGCAGGTACTCCTTCAGGCGGGCCGCCTGCGTGCCCTTGCCCGAGCCGGGCGCTCCCAACAGAACCAATCGCATCGAGGACTCCCCACCAGATCGAAACCGGAGGCGGTCGCGGGCGGTTGCTACACTCCGGCCGGAACCGCGGATTCAGCTGCCAGCTTAACCCATCGACCGCTTCCCCCGACCTCATCCCAAGGGCGCATATGGCTTCCGGAACCCTGCTCTACTCCCAGTCCGGCGGTGTCACCGCCGTCATCAACGCCACCGCCTCGGGCGTGATCGCCGGGGCCCGCGCGCGCAAGGTGAAGGTGCTGGCGGCGCGCAACGGCATCCTCGGCGCATTGCGCGAGGAACTGGTGGACACCTCGAAGGAATCGGCAGCGGCGATCCGCGGGCTGGCGCACACCCCCGGCGGCGCGTTCGGCTCGTGCCGCTACAAGCTCAAGTCGGTCGAGGCCGACCGCGCCAAGTACGAGCGCCTGCTGGCGGTGTTCAAGGCCCACGACGTGCGCTGGTTCCTCTACAACGGCGGCAACGATTCGGCCGACACGGCCAACAAGGTCTCCAAGCTCGCAGCCGAGTTCGGCTATCCGCTGACCTGCATCGGCGTGCCCAAGACGATCGACAACGACCTCGCCGTGACCGACTGCTGCCCGGGCTTCGGCTCGGCCGCCAAGTACACCGCGGTGTCGGTGCGCGAGGCCGCACTGGACGTGGCGGCGATGGCCGAGACCTCGACCAAGGTCTTCGTCTACGAGGCCATGGGCCGCCACGCCGGCTGGCTCGCCGCCGCCGCGGGCCTGGCCGGCAAGGGCCCGGACGAGGCGCCGCACCTGATCCTGTTCCCCGAGCGCCCGTTTGATGAGGCCGACTTCCTGAAGCAGGTGAAGAAGGTGGTCGCGCGCGTGGGCTATTGCGTGGTCGTCGCCAGCGAGGGCATCCAGACCGCCGACGGCCGCTTCGTCGCCGATTCCGGCGGCGGCAAGGACTCGTTCGGCCACACCCAGCTCGGCGGCGTGGCCTCGTACCTGGCCGGCAAGGTCAAGGACGAACTCGGCTTCAAGGTCCACTGGACACTGCCCGACTACCTGCAGCGCTCCGCCCGCCACCTCGCCTCGAAGACCGACCTCGAACAGGCGGTCGCCGTCGGCAAGGCCGCGGTGCAGTTCGCGCTGAAGGGCCAGAACGCGACCATGCCGGTGATCGTGCGCAGCTCGGACAAGCCGTATCGCTGGAAGATCGGCAGCGCGCCGCTCGACAAGGTGGCCAACCACGAGAAGAAGTTCCCCGCCGGCTTCATCCGCCGCGACGGCTACGGCATCACCGACAAGGCCCGCACGTACCTGGAACCGCTGATCCGCGGCGAAGCGCCGCCGCCCTACGGCAAGGACGGGATCCCGGCCTACGTCACGCTGAAGAACGTCGCGGTGAAGAAGAAGCTGCCCGGGTGGGATGGCTAGCACGCATCGCCCATCGCAGCCGGTCCCCACACCGCCCGTAGCCCGGGTAAGCGAAGCGCACCCGGGGGTGTTCGCGACGTCCTCCCGGGTGCGCTTCGCTTACCCGGGCTACGCGGCTGCGCGGGAGATGCCGGCGCGGCGCGTACTTCAGCTCTCCTCCAGCAGCGACAGGTTGCGCACTGCGCCCTTGTCGGCGCTGGTGGCGAGCAGCGCATAGGCCTGGGAGGGCTGAGCGGACCACGCGCGCGGGCCCGCTTGGCAGGTCCCCTCTCTTCGGCTAAGTTGCGTTCCACGTCCTTGGGGAAGGATCGCCGGATGTCGAGATTCGCCGCCGCGCTGCTCTTAGCCGCGCTTCCGTTTGCGTGTGCCCATGCCCAGTCGCCGACGGGGTCCGACGATGACGGAGCCGGCGACGACACTGGCGCCCCCGCGCCGCCCGACTGCTGCCGGATCGAGGCGGGCCACGCGATCGACCTGGAAATCGCCCAGCCGCTGAACTCCTGGGAGTTCAAGCGCGGAGACGCCTTCCGGCTCACCGTCGCGGCGCCGGTCGTGGTGAACGGCCACGAGTTGATTCCAGTGGGCACCCCCGTGGCCGGCGAGATCGTGCACGCAGACGCCGCACGCGGCGGCGGTGCGCCAGGGGAACTGCTGATCGCTGCGCGCTCGCTCGAGATCGACGGGCGAAACCTCCGTCTGCGGGGCCTCAAGCTGGGCGGTGCCGGCCAGGACAACAGTCAACTGGCGATCGGCGTCTCCATGGGCGCAGGGCCATTCGCCATGTTCATCCGCGGCCGCGAGATCGAAATCCCGCAGGGTACCCGTGTCCACGCCAGGCTGGCAGAGGCGATCGACTTCGCCCCGGCCGCAAACGAATCTTCGCCGCAGTTCCAACCGGAGCTTCCATGATGCATCTGCCCTTGCGCACCGCCCAGCTCGCGCTGGCCTTCCTGCTGGCCACCCCTGCATACGCGCAGGATTCCGCAGCAACGGATCAGACCGTGCCGGCGACGCAGATCCCACCCGAGGAAACCGCCGAGTCGATCCCGACGACGGTGCCCCTCCCGCGCCCTGAGCCGCTGTTGGACGCGAACGACGCTCCTCCGGCAACCCAGGACGAGCATGCCGATGCCGCACACGGGGAGATCGCCGCGGACGACCCAACGGACGACGCAACGGACGCGGGCACGGACAGGGAGACGACCGAAGCGGACGCCGGGTCGACGGCGGGCAACGCGGCGGCACCGGCGACGCTCTCGTCCATCACCGTCCCGGCGCCTCCAGCAGGCGCCGGACAGGTGGTGTTCTTCCGGGAGAAGAAATTCGCCGGCGGCGGAGTCCGCTTCAAGGTCCGCGAGAACGGCGAAGAGCTGGGCAAGCTCGGCAGCGGTGTCTATTTCGTGCACACCACGCAACCCGGCGTGCACGAGTACGTCGTGCACTCCGAGTCCGAAGACGTGCTGACCCTCGAGGTCGAAGAGGGTGAGACCTACTACGTGCAGGGTTCGATCACGATGGGAGTCCTGGTCGGTCGCCCGAACCTGTCGCCTTCGGACGAGACCGTCTTCGCCGCCGCGTCCACGAAACTCAAGCCCGCAAAGCAGTAACGTAGCCCGGGTAAGCGAAGCGCACCCGGGGCTGTTCGCGACGTCCTCCCGGGTGCGCTTCGCTTACCCGGGCTACGCGGCTGCCGAAGTGGGAGGGATGAGCCGGTCCGCCCGGCGTCGCGTCCACGCGGATGCGGGTCGCAGCGCGGACGATCAGCCCGCGTCCAGCAGTTCCAGGTTGCGCACCGCGCCCTTGTCGGCGCTGGTGGCGAGCAGTGCATAGGCCTTGAGCGCGGCACTGACCTTGCGCGCGCGCGGCTGCGCGGGTTTCCAGCCCTTCGCATCCTGTTCGGCGCGGCGCGCGGCCAGCTCTTCGCCTGACACCAGCAGTTCGATCGAGCGCGCGGGGATGTCGATGCGGATGCGGTCGCCGTCGCGGACCAGGGCGATGTTGCCCCCGGCCGCCGCTTCGGGCGACACGTGGCCGATGGAGAGTCCCGAGGTGCCGCCGGAGAACCGCCCGTCCGTCAGCAGCGCGCACTGCTTGCCCAGGCCTTTCGACTTGAGGTAGCTGGTGGGGTACAGCATTTCCTGCATGCCGGGGCCGCCGCGCGGGCCCTCGTAGCGGATCACCACGATGTCGCCGGGCTTCACCTCGTCGCCGAGGATGCCCTGCACCGCGGCGTCCTGGCTCTCGTAGACGCGGGCGCTGCCTTCGAAGACGTGGATCGATTCATCGACGCCGGCGGTCTTGACCACGCAGCCGTCGACGGCGATGTTGCCGTGGAGCACGGCCAGGCCGCCCTCCTGCGAGTAAGCGTGTTCGACGCTGCGGATGCAGCCTTCGCTGCGATCGGTATCGAGCGTCGGCCAGCGCGTGGCCTGGCTGAAGGCGATCTGCGTCGGGATGCCGGCGGGCCCGGCCCGGTAGAACGTGCCGATCGCCTCGTCCTCGACCGTGGTCACGTCCCACGTCGCGATCGCCTCGCCCAGTGTCCGGGCATGCACGGTCGGGACTCCGGTGTGCAACAGTCCGCCGCGTGCGAGTTCGCCGAGGATCGCCATGATCCCGCCGGCGCGGTGCACGTCCTCGATGTGGTACTGCTGCGTGTTCGGCGCCACCTTGCACAGCTGCGGCACGCGCCGCGAGAGGCGGTCGATGTCGTGCAGGGTGAACGGCACCCCGCCTTCCTGTGCCGCGGCCAGGAGGTGCAGGATGGTGTTGGTCGAACCGCCCATCGCGATGTCGAGCGTCATCGCGTTCTCGAAGGCCTCGAAGGTGGCGATCCCGCGCGGCAGCGCACCGGAGTCCTCCGCGCCGTACCAGCGGTGGCACAGTTCCACCACGGTGCGTCCGGCGCGCAGGAACAGCTGTTCGCGATCTGCATGCGTGGCCAGCACGGTGCCGTTGCCCGGCAGCGACAGGCCCAGCGCCTCGGTCAGGCAGTTCATCGAATTGGCGGTGAACATGCCGCTGCACGAGCCGCAGGTCGGGCAGGCGCTACGCTCGACCGCCGCCACCTGCTCGTCCGACGCTTCGGGATCGGCCGCCATCACCATCGCGTCGACCAGGTCGAGCTTGTGGTCGGCCAGCGCCGTCTTGCCCGCCTCCATCGGCCCGCCGGACACGAACACCGTGGGCACGTTGAGCCGCAGCGCGGCCATCAGCATGCCGGGCGTGATCTTGTCGCAGTTGGAGATGCACACCAGCGCGTCGGCGCAATGCGCATTGACCATGTACTCGACCGCGTCCGCGATCACCTCGCGACTCGGCAGCGAGTACAGCATCCCGTCGTGGCCCATCGCGATGCCGTCGTCGACCGCGATGGTGCTGAACTCCTTGGCCACGCCGCCGACGCGCTCGATCTCGCGCGCCACCAGCTGGCCGAGGTCCTTCAGGTGCACGTGGCCGGGCACGAACTGGGTGAAGGAGTTGGCGATCGCGACGATCGGCTTGTGGAAGTCGTCGTCGCGCATGCCGGTGGCGCGCCACAGCGCGCGGGCGCCGGCCATGTTGCGGCCGTGGGTGGAGGTCTTGGAACGGTATTCGGGCATGGAACTTCGCGGGGAGGGGATGACGCAATGCGTCAAAGCGGCATTCTCGGCAGTTTTCGCGGTTTCAGTTGCAACGATTTCCGCCGCAACGAACGCCGCCGGGTATTTTGCCGGTTGTGCTTGACAAGCCCGGAAAGCCCGGTTTAGTTTGCGTGAATGCTGCAACGCCACACCAGCCCGAAGAACGCCTGCGACGCCGCCGCGTCGTCGCTTCTCGTAGTCGTGCTTATTACCTCGCCAACAGGTGCGGGACGATCGGGCGCGTAAGCAGCAGGCGCCGAATCGCAAAACCCCGCACCGCAAGGGCGGGGTTTTTTGTTGCCCACCACATTCCCTTCCATCCACCCCGATCCACAGCAGAGAGCCCCAGATGACCCAGTCTTCCCTTCCCAAGCCCAGCATCGCCATCGTCGGTTACGGCAGCCAGGGCCGCGCGCATGCGCTGAACCTGCGCGATTCGGGCTTCGACGTGACCGTCGGCCTGCGTCCGGGCGGCCCGACCGAAGCCAAGGCCAGGGCCGACGGATTCACGGTGAAGGCGCCGGCCGAAGCGGTGAAGGACGCCGACCTGGTGGCGGTGCTCACGCCCGACATGGTGCAGCGGCAGGTCTATGCCGACGCGCTGGCGCCGAACATGAAACAGGGTGCCTGCCTGCTGTTCGCGCACGGGCTGAACGTGCATTTCGGCATGATCGCCCCGCGCGAGGATCTCGACGTGATCCTGGTCGCGCCCAAGGGGCCGGGCGCGCTGGTGCGGCGCGAGTACGAGATCGGCCGCGGTGTGCCCTGCATCTGGGCCGTGCACCAGGACCGCAGCGGCAAGGCGAAGCAGCTGGCGCTGGCCTATGCCGACGGCCTCGGCGGCGCGCGCGCCAACCTGATCGAGACCACCTTCAAGGAAGAGACCGAGACCGATCTGTTCGGCGAGCAGGCCGTGCTCTGCGGCGGCGCCTCGTCGCTGGTGCAGGCCGGCTTCGAGGTGCTGGTGGAAGCCGGCTACCAGCCGGAGATCGCCTACTACGAAGTGCTGCACGAGCTGAAGCTGATCGTCGACCTGTTCTACGAAGGCGGCATCACCCGGATGCTCGAGTTCGTCTCCGAGACCGCGCAGTACGGCGACTACGTGAGCGGCCCGCGGGTGATCGACGCGTCGGTGAAGGAGCGCATGCGCGACGTGCTCAAGGACATCCAGGACGGCACCTTCACCCGCAACTGGGTGGCCGAGCACGAAGCCGGCCTGCCCAACTACAACCGTTACAAGCAGGCCGACCTCGACCACCCGATCGAAGTGGTCGGCAAGCAGCTGCGCGCGAAGATGGTGTGGCTGGACAACTCCCCGAAGGAACAGAAAGAGGCCGCGTGATGAACGGTGCGCACTGGCTGGTGCAGGCCCTGGAGGCGGAAGGCGTGGACGCGCTGTTCGGCTATCCGGGCGGGACGATCATGCCGTTCTACGACGCGCTCCACGGCGCGTCGCTGAAGCATGTCCTGGTACGGCACGAGCAGGGCGCGGCGTTCGCCGCGAACGGCTATGCACGCGCCAGCGGCCGCGTCGGCGTGTGCGTGGCGACCTCCGGTCCGGGCGCTTCCAACCTGGTCACCGGCATCGCCGATGCGATGTTCGACTCGGTGCCGATGGTGGTCCTCACCGGGCAGGTGCCCACGTTCCTCATGGGCACCGACGCGTTCCAGGAGCTGGACGTGTTCGGCATGACCATGCCGATCGTCAAGCACAGCTTCCTGCCGCGCAAGGTCGACGACCTGCCGCACATGTTCGCCGAGGCCTTCCGCATCGCCCGCAGCGGGCGCCCCGGGCCGGTGCTGATCGACCTGCCCAAGGACGTGCAGATGGCCGACGCCTCGCACCTGCCGGTGCACTCGCCGCTGCCGGCCGAGCCGGTGCCGAACCCGCCCGACGCCGCGCTGCACGAGGCCGCCGCGCTGATCTCGCAGTGCCGCAAGCCGGTGGTGTACGCCGGCGGCGGCGTGGTGCTGGGCGATGCGGTGGAGGCGTTCCGCGAGTTCGTCGACCTCACCGGGCTGCCGACCGTGCTCACCCTCAAGGGACTGGGCGCGCTGCCGGCGAACCATCCCGGCAACCTGGGCATGCTCGGCATGCACGGCAGCCGCGCCGCCAACATGGCGGTGCAGGAAGCGGACCTGCTGTTCGTGGTCGGCGCGCGATTCGACGACCGCGCCACCGGCAAGCTGGCCGAGTTCGCACCCAACGCGCGCGTGGTGCACCTGGATGGCGACTGCTGCGAGATCAGCAAGCTGCGCGCGGCCGACGTCGCGGTCCCGGGCGATCTCGCCACCAGCCTGTCACGGCTGGCGGCGCCGCTGGCCGCACAGATGGAAGGCCGCCACGCGGCCGCGCGCAAGGCCTGGCGCGACACCTGCCTGCAGCGCAGCCAGCGCCACGCCGCGCGCTACGACGCGCCCGGCGAGACCGTGTACGCGCCGGCGTTGCTCAAGCGCCTGAGCGAACTGGCGCCGAACGCGATCGTCTCCTGCGACGTCGGCCAGCACCAGATGTGGGTCGCGCAGCACTGGCGCTTCAATCACCCGCGCCAGCATCTGACCAGCGGCGCGCTCGGCGCGATGGGCTTCGGCCTGCCGGCGGCGATGGGGGCGCAGATGGAAAGCCCGGAAGCGCAGGTGGTGTGCGTCAGCGGCGACGGTTCGTTCATGATGAACATCCAGGAGCTGGCCACCATCCGCCGCTACCGGCTGCCGGTGAAGATCGTGCTGCTCGACAATTCCGCGCTGGGCATGGTCCGGCAGTGGCAGGAGTTGTTCTTCGAGAAGCGCTATTCGGAGATCGACCTGTCCGACAACCCCGACTTCGCCGAGGTCGCGCGCGCGTTCGGCATTCACGCGCTGCACGTGGACAAGGCCGCCCATGTCGACGACGCGCTGCGCGCGCTGCTGGCCGCCGACGGCCCGACCCTGTTGCACGTCGCGATCGACACCGCCGCCAATGTCTGGCCGCTGGTGCCGCCCAACCACAACAACGCGCAGATGATGGATCCGGATGACGCCGGCACGCTCGACACCGGCGAACCGGTCGCGACCCAGCCACCCTCCGCGTCGTCGGCCTCCGAGGAGCCCAGCAATGCGCTACCAGCTTGACTTCACCCTGCGCAGCGCCGAGGGCGTGCTGGCGCGCGTGCTCGGCGCCACCGAGCGCCGCGGCTTCCGGCCGCTGTCGGTCGACGGCCAGGCGCAGCCGGAGGGCGACCGCTTCCACCTGCGCATGACCGTCGAGGGCGAGCGTTCCGACGCCTCGCTGCAGCAGCAGCTGGCGAAGATGTACGACTGCCTGTCGGTCTCGGTACAACCCTGCCCGTAGGGACGGGTCCCGGCCTGCCGACACGTTCCAGCGTTACCGCGTTCCTGGACTCTCCGCATCGCACGCCACCCCAACCATCCGCGGGCCAGACCCCGCACACCGGACCCCACATGAGCGCCACCGTCACCCCGATCGCCGAAGCCGCCCACGCACGCCACGCCACGCAACCGCATCCACGTCCGGACGCCGCCACCGTGTTCGCCTGGTTCGACGGCGCGCTGGTAGATGCCGGGGCGGTGCAGGCCGGCCTGACCACGCACGCCATGCACTACGGCAGCGGCGTGTTCGAGGGCATGCGCGCCTACGCCACGGACTCCGGCGCTGCCGTGTTCCGCCTGCCCGAGCACTTGGAGCGCATGCGCCGCGGCGCCGAGATGTTCGGCCTGCCCTTCGACCCGGCGCTGTGCGCCGAGGCCACGCTCGCCACCCTGCGCGCCAACCGCCACACCGACGCCTACATCCGGCCGCTGGCGTGGTTCGGCGAAGGCGGGTTCGGCCTCGACGTCGAAGGCCACGTGCCGCACATGATGGTGGCCACCACCGCGACCAGCGTGCACCTCAATGGCAGCCGTGCGCGCCTGGGCGTGGGCAAGTGGCGCCGCAACCCGGCCGACTCGCTGCCGCCGCTCAAGCTGTGCGGCAGCTATGTGAACTCGATCCTGGCCAAGCGCGAAGCCAAGGCGCGCGGCTTCGACGAGGCGCTGTTCACCGATCGCGAGGGGTTCACGGTCGAGTGCACGGGCGCGAACGTGTTCATGGTCAAGAACGGCCGCCTGACCGCCGTCGAACACCGCGATGCGTTGCCCGGCATCACCCGCGACACCCTGCTGCAGCTGACCGGCGCCGAGACGCGCATGGTGCCGCTGGCCGAACTGCTGGACGCGGACGAGGTGTTCGCCTGCGGCACCGCGGCCGAGGTCGCCCCGGTGGCGCAGATCGAGGAGCGCGAGTTCGGCGACAATCCGGTGACGCGCGAACTGGCCGACCTGTACGGCCAGGTGGTGCGTGGGCGCGAGCCGGCCTGGCGCCACTGGCTCACGGACGTCTGATGGACCCTGCCGTAGCCAGCACCATCGACGTGACCGCCGGCGACGTGCTGGCGGCGCAGGCGCGGCTGCGCAAGTACCTCGACGTCACCCCCACCCACTACGCCGAACGCTTCGGCACCTGGCTGAAGCTCGAGAACCTGCAGCGCACCGGCTCGTACAAGGTGCGCGGCGCGCTCAACGCGCTGCTGGCTGCGCGCGAGCGCGGCGACGACCGCCGCGTCATCACCGCCTCGGCCGGCAACCACGCCCAGGGCATGGCCTGGGCCGCGTACCGCCTCGGCATCCCGGCGATCACCGTGATGCCCAGGACCGCGCCGGAGACCAAGGTCGCCGGCGTCGCCCATTGGGGCGCGACCGTGCGCCTGCATGGCGAGACCTACGACGAGGCCAAGGCTTTCGCGAAGGAACTGGCCGAGCAGAACGGCTTCCGGCTGCTGTCGGCCTTCGACGATGCCGACGTGATCGCCGGACAGGGCACGGTCGGGCTGGAAATCGCAGCGGCGATGAACCCGGACGTGGTGCTGGTGCCGATCGGCGGCGGCGGCCTGGCCTCCGGTGTCGCGCTGGCGCTGAATTCCCAGGGCGTACGCGTCGTCGGCGCGCAGGTCGAGGGCGTCGACGCGATGAGCCGCGCGCTCAAGGGCGATCGCGCGCTGGTCGACCCGCGTGCAACCCTGGCCGACGGCGTGCGCGTGAAGGAGCCGGGTTACCTCACCGAGCGCCTGCTGCGCGAACTGCTCGACGATGTGGTCATCGTCCGCGAGGCCGAGTTGCGCGAGACCCTGGTGCGGCTGGCGCTGGAGGAGCACGTGATCGCCGAGGGCGCCGGCGCGCTGGCGCTGGCCGCGGGCAAGCGCGTGGCCGGCAAGCGCAAGTGCGCCGTGGTGTCCGGCGGCAACGTGGACGCGGCGGTGCTGGCGGCCCTGCTCTCGGAGGTGCGGCCGCGGCCGCCGCGCAAACCCCGGCGCCGGACCCGCGAGCGACTTCCCTGGCCGGCGGCGAAGCAGCCACCGCTTCCCGCCGGCCTGCTCCCGGTCCATGACGCAGCGCAACCCCGGCCGCAACCGGCAACGGGTAACATCGACAACGAGCTTCCCGAGGAACTCCTCGCATGAACACCACCCCCGAGTACGTACGCATCTTCGACACCACCCTGCGCGACGGCGAGCAGTCCCCCGGCTGCAGCATGACCCCGCAGCAGAAGGTGGTGATGGCGCGGGCGCTGGCGGAGTTGGGCGTCGACATCATCGAAACCGGCTTCCCGGCCAGTTCCCAGTCCGACCGCGAGGCCACCGCCCAGATCGCGCGCGAACTGCGCACCACCACCCTGGCGGTGCTGTCGCGCTGCCTGCCCGAGGACATCGAAGCCTCGGCGCGCGCGCTGGAAGGTGCCGCGAAGCCGCGCATCCACGTGTTCCTGTCCACCAGCCCGCTGCACCGCGAACACAAGCTGCGGATGAGCAAGGCCCAGGTGCTCGATTCGATCGGCACCCACGTGGCGATGGCGCGCAAGTATGTCGCCGACATCGAGTTCTCGCCCGAGGACGGCACCCGGACCGAGGAGGAGTTCCTGCACGAGGCGGTGGCCGTGGCGATCGCCGCCGGCGCCACCACCATCAACGTTCCCGACACCCTGGGCTACACCACGCCCGAGGAAATCCGCGGGCTGTTCGAGCGCATGATCGCGAACATCCCGGGCGCGCGCGAGGTGATCTTCAGCGCCCACTGCCACAACGACCTCGGCCTGGCCGTGGCCAATTCGCTGGCGGCGATGGAGGGCGGCGCACGCCAGATCGAGTGCACCATCAACGGCATCGGCGAGCGCGCCGGCAACGCCGCGCTGGAAGAGCTGGTGATGGCGCTGAAGGTCCGCAATGCCTTCTACAACATCGACAGCCAGGTCGACACGCGCCGTCTCGTGCCGACTTCACAGTTGCTGCAGCGCCTGATCGGCATGCCGGTGCAGCGCAACAAGGCGATCGTCGGCCAGAACGCGTTCGCACACGAATCGGGCATCCACCAGCACGGCATGCTGCGCAATCGCAACACATACGAGATCATGAACCCGTCCGACGTCGGCTGGCCGGACACCAAGATGGTGCTGGGCCGCCACAGCGGCCGCGCCGCCGTCGGCCACCGCCTGCGCGCGCTGGGCTACACGATGGAGGACGCGCAGCTCGACCAGGTATTCGTGCAGTTCAAGGCGCTGTGCGAGCAGCAGCGCGTGGTCGAGGACGACGACCTGGAGCGCCTGATCGACGGCGGCGTCAGCGGCATGGGCTACCGCCTGTCGTCGATGACCATCAGCGACCGCGGCCAGCGCGCCAGCGCGCAGGTCGAGCTGTCCGATCCCGACGGCAGGAAGATCAGCGAAAGCGCGCTGGGCGACGGTCCGGTCGATGCGCTGTTCGCGGCGCTGGCCAATGCCACCGGGGTGAAGCTGTCGCTGGAGAGCTACAGCGTGCACAGCGTCGGCCTCGGCACCGACGCGCAGGGCGAGGCGTCGCTCAGCGTCCACCACGAGGGCACCGAGTACCAGGGCAGCGGCACCAGCCGCGACATCATCGAGGCCAGCGCGCTGGCCTGGCTGGACGTCGCCAACCGCATCCTGCGGCGCACCCCCGCCGGCGCGCCCACGGTCGACGCGCGGGCGACGGCCTGAGCGCACGCGCGTCCCGACGACGGCTGCGCCCCTGCGCGCATCCGGCACCCCCGTTTGCACCAGGCCGGCCACGATGCCGGCCGGTTCCCTTTTCCCCTTCCACGTTGCGAGTCCATGCACGCTGACATCGTCGTATTGCCCGGTGACGGCATCGGTCCCGAGATCGTTGCCGCCACCTTGCCGGTCCTGGAGGCCGTCGCCTCGCGCTTCGGCCACCGGTTCTCGTTTGCCGAGCACGACATCGGCGGCATCGCCATCGACCGCCACGGCGAACCGCTGCCGGCAGAGACGCTGGAGGCCGCGCGCAAGGCGGATGCCGTGCTGCTCGGCGCGGTCGGTGGGCCGAAATGGTCGGATCCGAGCGCGAAGGTGCGTCCGGAACAGGGCCTGCTCGCGATCCGCAAGGCGCTGGGCCTGTTCGCCAACCTGCGCCCGGTGCGCCCGCACCCGGCCGCGCTGGGCGCGTCGCCGATCAAGTCCGAACTGCTGCAGGGCGTGGACATCATGGTGGTGCGCGAACTCACCGGCGGCATCTATTTCGGCGACAAGACCCGGACCGACACCGAGGCCACCGACCTGTGCCGCTACAGCGTGGTGGAGATCGAGCGCGTGGTGCGCAGCGCGGCGGCGCTCGCGCGCGGGCGACGCGGCCACCTGACCTCGGTCGACAAGGCCAATGTGCTGGAGACCTCGCGGCTGTGGCGCGACGTCGCCACGCGCGTGATGCGCGAGGAATTCCCCGACGTGACCCTCGAGCACCAGCTGGTCGACTCGATGGCGATGCACCTGCTGTCGAGGCCGCGCGCCTATGACGTGATCGTCACCGAGAACATGTTCGGCGACATCCTCACCGACGAGGCCTCGATGCTGGCCGGTTCGCTCGGTCTGCTGGCGTCGGCGTCGCTGGGCGCGGGCAGGGTCGGAATCTACGAGCCGATCCACGGGTCGGCGCCCGACATCGCCGGCAAGGGCATCGCCAACCCCTACGCCACCATCCTCAGCGCGGCGATGCTGCTGCGTCATTCGCTGAGGCTGGAGGCCGAAGCCGCCGCGGTCGAGGCGGCCGTCTCCTCGGCGCTCGATGCGAAGGTGTTCACCGCCGACCTCGCGGCCGCGGGCCAGGGTGTCGACACGCGCAGCGCGGCACAGGCGGTCGTCGAGCGCCTCGCCTGATCGCTCGCCGCGAGACTGCGCGGGACGCTGCGGCAAGCCTCAGATCCGGCAGACAATTTCGCTCGCCCGTGCCTCGACGAGCATTCCTCACGCGCACTTGCTGCCCTGACCGACGGCTGCCTTCTTACGCGCATCGTCGTTGTCGTGATCTGTCGGATAGCTCGCCAAACAATGCTTCCAGGAGGCACGTCTTCGGTGGGAGCCGCCGCGCCCCGGGGGGTCGTGCACCGCTCGGGCGGACATCCATGTCCGCACTCGCGGCCGTGGCGCATCCATGTGCGACTTGCACGATCCCCCCGGGGCACGGCGGCCATGCGATCTGGTGCCGCATCGCTTCACACCGGATCGAGATCGACGGCACGCCGGTTTGCTGGTTCCGGACAGGGTGTGCACAGGACGCGGCAACGCGCTGTTCTGAACATTTGTCCCAGTTCTACTGCAGCAAGATCACTGGGCAGGTCACCGCCACCCAGGTAGCACTACGTTGACCTAACGCATCTGTAGTGGCCGTGCCTTACGAAGGCTGCCGCTTACAGGCCGCGACTCCCGCCAAAGCCCAACGCCACGAAGCCTCAAACAGAACGCATCCGGAAGCCGCGGTGGACGGGGTGTCTGCATCCGAAGGCACGTTCCTTCCGGCGCTCCTGCTCTTGCTTGTCAGAGCTCAGGCTTCGAAACGGGCGGACCTCAACTGCACATCGACTCGCGACCGACGGGCTCACCTGGGAATCAAGCGCCAGCGCCGAACAACCACGGCTGCGACGCACGATGGCGTGCCTCGAACGTGGCGATGGCCTCGTGTTCCTGCAGCGTCAGGCCGATGTCGTCCAGGCCGTTGTACAGGCAATGCTTGCGGAAGGCGTCGATCTCGAAACCGTACTGCACGCCATCGGGTCGGGTCACCCGCTGCGACGCGAGGTCGATGGTGAGCTGGTAACCGGGCGTCGCCGCGCACTGTTCGAACAGCGCGTCGACTTCCGCCGGCTCCAGCACGATCGGCAGCAGGCCGTTCTTGAAGCTGTTGTTGTAGAAGATGTCGGCGAAGCTAGGCGCGATGATCGCGCGGAAGCCGTACTCCTCCAGCGCCCAGGGTGCATGCTCGCGCGAGGAGCCGCAACCGAAGTTCTCGCGCGCCAACAGCGCGCTCGCGCCGCGGTAGCGCGGGAAGTTCAGCACGAAGTCCGGGTTGACGGGGCGCAGGCTGTTGTCCTGCCCCGGCTGGCCGATGTCGAGGTAGCGCCATTCGTCGAACAGGTTCGGCCCGAAGCCGCTGCGCCTGATCGACTTCAGGAACTGCTTCGGGATGATCTGGTCGGTGTCGACGTTGGCACGGTCCAGCGGTGCGACCAGGCCGGTATGGGTGGTGAAGGGAGTCATTGGAGGGGCCGGGAATGGGGAATGGGGAATGGGGAATGGGGAATGGGGAATGGGGAATGCGACAAGGGGACAGGCTTCGGGATCGCAGCTGACGTGATTCCCTATTCCCTATTCCCTATTCCCTGCAGTTCGCGAACATCCACGAAATGCCCCGCCACCGCCGCCGCAGCGGCCATCGCCGGACTGACCAGGTGGGTGCGCCCGCCGGCGCCCTGGCGGCCTTCGAAGTTGCGGTTGGAGGTCGAGGCGCAATGCTCGCCGCTGCCGAGCTTGTCGGGATTCATCGCCAGGCACATCGAGCAGCCCGGCTCGCGCCATTCGAAGCCGGCATCGAGGAATATCCGGTCCAGGCCTTCCGCCTCGGCCTGCGCCTTGACCAGGCCGGATCCGGGCACCACCAGCGCCTGCTTGATGCTGGAGGCGACCTTGCGGCCCTTCGCGACGGCCGCCGCCGCGCGCAGGTCCTCGATCCGCGAATTGGTGCAGGAGCCGATGAACACGCGGTCGAGGCGGATCGTGGCGATCGGCTGGTTGGCCTCCAGTCCCATGTACTTCAGCGCGCGCGTGATCGAATCCCGGCGCACCGGATCGGATTCGCGTTCCGGGTCGGGCACGTTCTGGTCCACCGCCAGCACCATCTCCGGCGAGGTGCCCCAGCTCACCTGCGGGCGGATGTCGGCGGCCTGCAGCTCGACCACGGTGTCGAACCGCGCGTCCTCGTCCGACACCAGATCCCGCCATGTCGTCACGGCCGCGTCCCAGTCGGCGCCCTTCGGCGCGAATGGGCGGCCCCTCACGTACTCGATCGTCTTCTCGTCCACCGCCACCATGCCCACGCGCGCGCCGGCCTCGATCGCCATGTTGCAGATGGTCATGCGGCCTTCCATCGACAGCGCGCGGATCGTACTGCCGCCGAACTCCAGCGCATGGCCGTTGCCGCCGGCGGTGCCGATCCGGCCAATCACCGCCAGCACGATGTCCTTGGCGGTCACGCCGAACGGCAGTTCGCCCTCGACGCGCACCAGCATGTTCTTCATCTTCTTCGCCACCAGGCACTGGGTCGCCAGCACGTGCTCGACCTCGGAGGTGCCGATGCCGTGGGCCAGCGCGCCGAACGCGCCATGGGTGGAGGTGTGCGAGTCGCCGCAGACGACGGTCATGCCCGGCAGGGTCGCGCCCTGCTCCGGGCCGACCACGTGCACGATGCCCTGGCGGGCGTCGTTCATCTTGAACTCGAGGATGCCGAAGTCGTCGCAGTTCTCGTCGAGGGTGCGCACCTGCAGGCGCGAGACCTCGTCGACGATCGATTCCAGCCCGCCCTGGCGTTCGGCGCGTGTGGTCGGCACGTTGTGGTCGGGGGTGGCGATATTGGCGTCGATGCGCCACGGTCTGCGGCCAGCGAGGCGCAGGCCTTCGAACGCCTGCGGCGAGGTGACCTCGTGGAGGATGTGGCGGTCGATGTAGATCAGCGAGGAGCCGTCGTCGCGGCGCTTGACCTCGTGCATCTCCCACAGCTTGTCGTACAGCGTCTTGCCTGCCATCGGCGTGCCCCGCGTCGGTCCGTTGGTCTGGATGGCCCGCGGCACGGCCGCCGGACAAAGCCATCCTAGGCACTTGCCATCAATAACTCCAATTCATATTTTTCATTCCTCGAATAACTCGCAGGAATGAAATGGACCTGGCCAGCCTGGAGGCCTTCGTCGCGGTCGCCGACAGCGGCGGCTTTTCGGCCGCGGGCGAACGCCTGCACCTGACCCAGCCCGCCGTGAGCAAGCGCATCGCCGTGCTCGAGGGGCAGCTCGGCCGCCGCCTGTTCGACCGGGTCGGGCGCGAGGTGGCGCTGACCGAGGCCGGGCAGTCGCTGTTGCCGCGCGCCCGCCGCATCCTGGCCGAACTGGAAGACACCCGCCGCGCGCTCGGCCATCTCGATGCCGAGGTCGGTGGTCGGCTGAGCCTGGCCACCAGCCATCACATCGGCCTGCACCGCCTGCCGCCGCTGCTGCGACGCTTCGGCCAGACCCATCCGCTGGCCGCGCTCGACCTGCGCTTCCTCGATTCGGAACAGGCCTGGGCCGAGGTGCTGCATGGCCGGCTGGAACTGGCGATCACGACCCTGGGCCCGGCGGCTGCGCCGCTGCGCACGGTTCCGGTCTGGGAGGATCGGCTGGAGTTCGTGGTCGCGCCGGACCATCCGCTGGCCGGGCGCGAACAGGTGGACCTGCGCGACCTCGCCGCGCATCCGGCGGTGCTGCCGGACGCCAATACGTTCACCCACCGCATCGTCGCCGAACGCTTCGCCGCCGAGGGTCTGGCGCCGACGCTGCGCATGACCACCAACAGCATGGAGACGCTGCGGATGCTGGCGAGCGTCGGCCTGGCCTGGAGCGTGCTGCCGCAGACGATGCTCGACTCGCAGACCGTGGTGCTGCGCGTGCCCGGCGTGGCGTTGCGGCGCCAGCTGGGCTACGTGACCCACGCAGGGCGCACGCTGTCGAGCGCGGCGCGGGCGTTCATGGCGCTGCTCGACGCCGTCGCCACACGCGACTGAGGCTCAGCCTGCCGGGGCGGGCCGTGGCTGCGATGCACCTGGCTGCGGTTCATCGCGGCGCACCCGGAACCACGCTGCGTACAGCGCCGGCAGGAACAGCAGGGTCAGCACCGTCGCCACCGTCAGCCCGCCCATGATCGCCACCGCCATCGGCCCGAAGAACACGCTGCGCGAGAGCGGGATCATCGCCAGGATCGCGGCCAGCGCGGTCAGCACGATCGGCCGGAACCGGCGTACGGTGGCATCGACGACCGCATCCCAGCGCGCGTGCCCGGCGGCGATGTCCTGCTCGATCTGGTCCACCAGGATCACCGAGTTGCGCATGATCATGCCCGCCAGCGCGATCGTGCCCAGCATCGCCACGAAGCCGAACGGCACCCGGAACACCAGCAGGAACAGGGTCACGCCGATCAGGCCCAGCGGCGCGGTCAGCAGCACCAGCGCGGTGCGCGACAGGCTGCGCAGTTGCAGCATCAGCAGCGTCACCACCACGAACAGGAACAGGGGCAGGCCCGCCCTG
Source organism: Luteimonas saliphila (assembly GCF_016774335.1). Classification (GTDB taxonomy): domain Bacteria; phylum Pseudomonadota; class Gammaproteobacteria; order Xanthomonadales; family Xanthomonadaceae; genus Luteimonas; species Luteimonas saliphila. The sequence continues at coordinate 194,193 of NZ_JAETWA010000047.1, forward strand.
ATCGAATCCTGGCCGCGGGTGGAATCCTCCACCGTGCCGCCGGTCTCGAGCCGGTAGCCCTCGGGCAGTCCGGCGCGGATCTCCTCCAGCGTCGGCAGGATCTGCGCGACAACGGTGGGCGGCGTCAGCCGGTCGCGGATGTCGGCGCGCACGGTGACGGTCGGCAGGCGGTCGCGGTGCCAGACGATCCCGTCCTCGAACACGTATTCGAGCGTGCCGATCTGCGACAGCGGCACCGACTGCCCGCTTTCGGTCGGCACCGCCAGGCTGCCGAGCAGGTCGAGCCGCGCACGTTCGTCGTCGGTGCCGCGCAGCAGCATGCCGACCAGTTCGTTGCCTTCGCGATAGGTGCTCACCTGCAAGCCGCTCAGCGAACCGGACAGGAACTGCGCGACGTGCTGCGAACTGACCCCCAGCGCGCGGGCGCGATCCTGGTCGATGCGCACCCGGACCACCTTGCTCGGCTCGTCCCAGTCGAGGTTGACGTTGGCCACGTGCGGGTTCTCCCGCACCTTCTCCGCGACACGCACGGCGATCGCGCGCACGCGCTCGACATGCTCGCCGGAGACCCGCAGCTGCACCGGATAGCCCACCGGCGGCCCGGTCTCCAGACGCGTCACCCGCAACTGCAGCTCGGGAAACGCGGGCGCGACCTCGTCGGTCAGCCAGCCGCGCAGCGCCTCGCGCGCGTCGACGTCCCGGGTCATCACCACGAACTGGGCGAAGTTCGCCTGCGGCAGTTGCTGGTCGAGCGGCAGGTAGAAGCGCGGCGAACCGGTACCGACGTAGGCGACGTAGTTCTCGACGCCTTCGCGTGCGTCGAGCAGGGCCTCGAGCCGGCGCACCTGCGCCTCGGTCGCGCGCAGCGAACTGCCTTCGGCCAGCTCAACGTCGATCATCAGCTCCAGCCGGGTGGAATCCGGGAAGAACTGCTGCGGCACGAAGCGGAACATCGCGATCGAGACGACGAACGCGGCCACGGTCGCACCGATCACCAGCCAGCGATGGCGCAGCGACCAGTCGAGCACGCCACGCAGGCGAACATAGAACGGCCGCTGGTAAGGATCGTGGTCGTGCGCGTCGTGCGAGGATGGCGCCAGCGCGAAGGCCAGCCGCGGCCAGCGCAGCGCCATGCGTTCGCGTCGTCCGCGCCAGCGCGCCGCCAGCGAGCCGGGGCGCGGCGGCCGCGGATGCGCAAGGTCCGGCAGCATCTTGTCGCCCAGGTAGGGGATGAACAGCACCGCCGCCACCCACGACACCAGCAGCGCGATCGTCACCACCTGGAACAGCGAGCGGGTGTATTCGCCGGTGCCCGAGGCCGCGGTCGCGATCGGCAGGAAGCCGGCGGCGGTCACCAGGGTGCCGGTGAGCATCGGGAAGGCGGTGCTGGTCCAGGCGAAGCTCGCCGCGCGGAAGCGGTCGAAGCCCTGCTCCATCTTGATCGCCATCATCTCCACCGCGATGATCGCGTCGTCGACCATCAACCCCAGCGCCAGCACCAGCGCGCCGAGCGAGATCTTGTGCAGGCCGACGTCGAACCAGCGCATGGCGATGAAGGTCATCGCCAGCACCAGCGGGATCGACACCGCGACCACCAGCCCGGTGCGGAAGCCGAGCGAGAAGAAGCTGACCAGCAGCACGATGGTCACCGCCTCGGCCAGCACGCGCATGAACTCGCCGACGGAGGCATCCACCGCCGCCGGCTGGTCGGCGACCTTGCGCAGTTCCATGCCCGCCGGCAGGGTGCGCTGCAGCCGCGCGAACTCGCGCTCGAGGGTCTTTCCCAGGCGCAGGATGTCGCCGCCCTCGTGCATCGACACGGCGAGGCCGATCGCATCCTCGCCCATGAAGCGCATGCGCGGCGCCGCCGGATCGGCGAAGCCGCGGGTCACCGTGGCGATATCGTCGAGCCGGATGGTGCGGTCGCCGGCGCGGATCGGAAACTCGCGCACCTGCTCGACCGAACCGAACGCACCGTCCACGCGGATCTGGACGCGGTCGGTGGCGGTTTCGAAGAAGCCGGCCGGCACCACCGCGTTCTGCTGCGCCAGCGCCTCCTGCACCGCCGCCAGCGGGATCCCGAGCGTGGCCAGACGGGTGTTGCTGACCTCGATCCACAGCTTCTCGTCCTGCAGGCCGACCAGTTCGACCTTGCCGACGTCGTCCATGCGCTGCAGCTCGAGCTGCACCCGGTCGGCGTAGTCCTTGAGCACCGCGTAGTCGAAGCCCTCGCCGGTCAGCGCGTAGATGTTGCCGAAGGTGTCGCCGAACTCGTCGTTGAAGAACGGCCCGACCACGCCCTCGGGCAGGGTGGCGCGGATGTCGCCGACCTTCTTGCGCACCTGGTACCAGAGGTCCGGGATCTCGCGCGAATGCATCGCATCGCGCGCCATGAAGATCACCTGCGATTCGCCCGGCCGCGAGTACGAGCGGATGAACTCGTAGTCGCCGGTCTCCATCAGCTTCTTCTCGATGCGCTCGGTGACCTGGCGCGCCACTTCGTCGGCGGTCGCGCCCGGCCACAGCGTGCGCACCACCATCGCCTTGAAAGTGAAGGGCGGATCCTCGGAGCGCCCGAGCTGGAGGTAGGAGAACACGCCCGCGATCGCTACCACGATCATGGTGTAGAGCACCAGGCTGCGGTTGCGCAGCGCCCACTCGGAGAGGTTGAAGCGCATCGCTCAGCGGCTCCGCGCCGCGGAATCGTGGCGCACGAGACGCCGTGCCCGCCTCACGGCGCGGGCTCCGTCGCGGCCTGCGGCGTCGCCACCGGCCGGTTGTCGCGATCCACCGGCGCCACTCGCTGCCCTTCGCGCAGCAGGTGCCCGCCCGCGGACACCACCCAGTCGTCCGCCGCGAGCCCGGACAGCACCGGCACCCGGGTTTCGCCGAAGTCACCGAGCTCGACCGGAACCAATGCCAGCGTGCCGTCGTCCGGTTCGACCACCCACACCGCGTGCCCGCCGCCCGGGCCAGATTGCAGCGCGGACAGGGGCACGCTCAGCGCGGCGCGCGTGCCGTTGCCGGCCACGTACACGCGCGCGCTCTGGCCGAGCTCGACCGAAGGCTGGGCGGCGGGATCGAGCGCGACGCGGGCGGCATAGGTGCGCGCCTGCGGATCGGCGGCCGCGGCGATCTCGCGGAGGGTGCCGGACAGGCGCTCTCCCGGGGCGTTCCACAACTCGATCTCGACCGGCTGTCCGATGGCGAGCTCGCGGATGCGCGATTCCGGCAGCGCGATCGCCACCTCGCGGCCGCCGTCGCCGGCCAGGGAGAACACCGCCTGCCCGGCCGCGACCACCTCCCCGGCCTCGACCAAGCGGTTGGCGATCACGCCATCGCGAGGCGCCTGCAACTGCGCGTACGCCGCCTGGTTGCGCGCCACCTCGAGCTCGGCACGGGCCGCGCGTGCCCGCTCGTCGGCGGCCTTCCACGCGGTCTCCTGCGCATCCATCGCCGAGGCGCTGACCAGTTGCTCGCCGGCCAGGGCCGCATAGCGGGCGCGGTCGGCACGTGCCCGGGCCAGTTCGGCCTCGGCCGCGGCCAGTTGCGCCTGCGCCGCCTGCACCTGCAGGCGCTGGTCGCCGGGGTCGAGCTCGGCCAGCACCTGGCCCTTGCGCACGCTGTCGCCGGCGTCGACGTGGCGCCGCACCAGGTTGCCGCCGATGCGGAACGCGAGCGGACTTTCCTCGCGTGCGCGCACCTCGCCGGCGTAGGCGGTCACCGCCGCGTCCGCGCCACCTGCGGGTTGCTCGACGAGGACGGGGCGCGGCGCCTCCGCGGGTGCCTGTTCGCCGGCGCATGCCGCAAGCAGCGCCGCCAGCGCAATCGCACACCACCATCCACGGAAGGAACGATCCGTCGCCTTCATCGGGCACCCGATTAATGAACCGGCGCGTATAGTATAAATAGCGTACCGATTAGTCTAGTATTACATCATGTCGCTCAAGCTCCCGCCTTCCGCTGCCGCGTCCGCGTCCGCGACTTCGCGTCCCCCGGCGGGCCCCGGTCGGCCCAAGGATCTGGCCAAGCGCGCCGCGATCCTCGACGCCGCCGCGCGGATGTTCACCCAGCACGGCTTCGAGGGCGCGAGCATGGACCAGATCGCCGCGGAAGCCGGTGTGTCCAAGCTCACCGTGTACAGCCATTTCGGCGACAAGGAAGCGCTGTTCGGCGAGGCGGTGCGCGTGGTCTGCGCCTCGCTGATGCCCGACGACCTGTTCGTCGCCGACCCCAGCGCGCCGCTGCGCTCGCAGCTGACCGATATCGCCAAGGCCTTCTTCGCGATGATCACCAGCGACGAGGCCCTGGCCACGCACCGGATGATGATGACCCCGGGCAGCGACGAACGCCTGCGCCAGATGTTCTGGCAGGCCGGTCCGGAGCGCACCCAGCGCGCGTTCGCCTCGTTCCTCGAGGCCCGCGTCGCGCGCGGCGATCTGGACGTGCCCGACCTGCCGCGCGCGGCCCGGCAGTTCTTCGCCCTGCTCAAGGGCGACCTGCACACGCGCATGGCCTGCGGCCTGTGCGAGCGCCCCAGTGCGGCCGGGGTGGATGCGCACATCGAGGCCACCGTCGACATGTTCCTGCGCGCGTACGCCAGCCGCACGCCCGCGCAGGCATGAGTCGGGCGGGCGCCATCGGTCGCGGTGACTTCCGGCACTCAGCCGGACCGGCGCCCGTGGCGATCATGGCCCCGCGAATTTGCCCGCGCCGGCCAGTAGAATTCCGTTCCTTCCTCTTTCGTTCCCGGACCGCACGATGACGTTCGATTACGCCAAGGCCCGCGAGACCATGGTCGAGCAGCAGATCCGTCCCTGGGACGTGCTCGACCCGCGCGTGCTCGAAGTCCTGGTGCGGCTGCCGCGCGAAGCCTTCGTCGGCGAGCGCCACCGCGCGCTGGCCTACGCCGACCTCGAACTGCCGCTGGGCCACGGCGAGACCATGCTCAAGCCCGTACTCGAGGGCCGCGCGTTGCAGGCGCTGGCGCTGGAAGGCGGCGAGTCGGTGCTCGAGATCGGCACCGGCAGCGGTTTCCTGACCGCGTGCCTGGGCATGCTGGCGCGCGAGGTGGCGAGCATCGAGCGCCACGCCGACCTCGCCGATGCCGCGCTCGGCAGGCTGCAGGCGCAGGGCATCGGCAACGTCGAGGTGGTCGCCGCCGATGCGTTCGCCTGGGATCCCGGCCGCCAGTTCGACGCGATCTGCGTGACCGGTGCGGTCGACGCGGTGCCGTCACGTTTCGTGCAGTGGCTGCGTCCCGGTGGCCGCATGTTCATCGTCCATGGCCGGGTACCAGCCATGGACGCGGCATTGCTGCGCAACGATGTCGACGGTCATCGCATCGAATCGTTGTTCGAAACCGAATTGCCGTACCTGGTCGGCGCCGAACCGACGCCCGAGTTCAAGTTCTGACACGTTCCGAATTTCGCCAAGGATCTCCGATGCGCCGCCGCCCCCTCGCCCTCTCCCTCGCCCTCGTCCTGATGTCCGCGCCGGTCTTCGCCGAAGACCTGATGCAGACCTACGAGCTGGCGCGGACCAACGATCCGCAACTGTCGATCGCGGAATCGCAGCGGTTGTCGACCCGCGAGAACGCGGTGCAGGCACGCGCCGCGCTGCTGCCGCAGATCAACGGTACGGCCAGTCTGGACCGCTCGCACGAGGCCGGCGGCACCGGTACCGCACGCAGCCGCAGCTACCGCGCGTCGCTCGGCCAGGCCGTGGTCGACCTCGGCGCGATCTCGAGCCTGCGCGCGCAACGCGACTACAGCACCGCCGCCGACTACGACCTCGAGGCCGCCGGCGACGAACTGATCTCGCGCACCGCCAACGCCTATTTCGACGTGCTGGTGGCGCTGGAGACACTGGCGGCGGCCGAGGCCGCGGAGGAAGCGTTCCAGAAGCAGTTCGACTACGCCGACAAGCGGCTGGAAGTGGGTCTCGCCCCGATCACCGACGTGCACGAGGCCCGCGCGCAGTACGACGGCGCGCGCGCCAACACGATCCTCGTGCGCAATGCATTGCAGGACGCCTACCAGGCGCTGGCCGAGATCACCGGCACCCCGATCAACGCGCTCAGGGCGCTGCCGGAGGACTTCCGTCCGGAACTCCCGCCCGGCGGCGATGCCGAGGCCTGGGTGCAGCGGGCGGTGGACGGCAATCCCAGCCTGCAGGCGGCGCGCTACTCGGTGCAGGGCGCCGAACACGGCGTCTCGAGCGCGCGTGCCGCGCACCTGCCGACGCTCGATCTCGGCGTGAGCTACAGCAACGGCGCCAACTGGTACTCGCCGGGCACGGTGATCCCCCCCGGTGCCGAAGGCTTCGGCAACAGCGAGGGACACGCGTTCGGCCTGACCCTCACCGTGCCGATCTTCTCCGGCGGCGCGACCCAGTCGCGCGTGCGCCAGGCCATCGCCGGCCGCGACATCGCCCAGGACCAGCTGGAACAGGGCCGCCGCGCGATCGAGCGCAACACCCGCTACGCCTACCAGGCGTTGGTGGCCGGCATCAGCGAGGTCGAGGCGCGGCGCCTGGCGCTGGTCTCGGCGCAGAGCGCGTACGACGCCTCGCAGGTCGGCCTCGAGGTCGGCACCCGCACCGTCATCGACGTGCTGATCAACCAGCAGAACCTGTTCAGCGCGCGCCAGGCCTACGCGACCGCCAAGTACAACTACCTGCGCAACCGGCTGCTGCTCGAACAGGCCGCCGGTACGGTCGACGCGGCCACCGTGCAGGACGTCAACCGCCTGCTGACCGTCGACACGACCGTTCCCGCCCAGCAGCAGTAGCCGGGCCCCCGCGCACGCAGCGGGCAGTCGCCTGTTCCGTGCGCGCCGCGTCCGGGCAGTCGGGCGCCTGCGATCCGGTACCGCTTCGTTTTCACCGCGTTGCTTCCCTCGTGCGTGCGCTCCTGGCGCGGCCGCCGCCTCACGGTTTCAGGCGCGCAGATGTCCGGGCAGGTCCGCGCGGATCACGTCGAGCGTGCGCTGCAGCGCACCGCGGCCGTCGCGCACCAGTGCCAGGCCCGCTTCGCGCATCGCCGCACGTCCAGGCAGATCGTCCAGCAGCTGCGCCAGGCCCGCGACCACCGCATCCACGTCCGCGCCGATGCGCAGCGCGCCGGCAGCCTGCATGAGCCGCGCGATATCGGCGAAGTTGTGCAGGTGCGGGCCGGTGACGACCGGTGTGCCTACCGCCGCCGGCTCCAGCAGGTTGTGGCCGCCGATGTCCTGCAGGCTGCCGCCGACGAAGGCCACGTCCGCGCAGGCGTAGAACTGCTGCAGCTCGCCCAGCGTGTCGAGCACGAACACCGCGTCGTCGGCGTCGGGCCAGTGCGTGAGCTTGCGCGTGGCCACCCGCCAGCCGGCGTCGACCGCCTGCTGGGCGGCGCCACGGAAGCGCTCGGGGTGGCGTGGCGCCCACAGCATCAGCAGGTCCGGCCAGCGCTCGCGCAGGCGCCGGTGCATGGCGACGACCATGGCCTCCTCGTCGGGGTGGGTGCTCGCGGCGATCCAGACCGGGCGCGCGCCGATCCGGTCGCGGAATCCGGTCGCGGCGCGCGCGATCTTCTGCACGTCGATCGCGATGTCGTACTTGAGGTTGCCGGTCACCGCGAGCGATGCCGGTGTCGCGCCCAACGCGGCGAAGCGGCGGGCGTCGTCGGCGGACTGCGCGGCGATCCGACGCAGCGTGCGCAACGCGCGCGACAGCAACGGACGCAGCACGCGGTATCCGCGCAGCGACCGCTCCGACAGGCGCGCATTGACCAGGTAGGCGGGGATGCCGGCGTCGCGGCAGCAGAACAGCAGGTTCGGCCACAGTTCGGTTTCGACCACCAGCGCGATCCTCGGCGAGAAGTGCGCGAGGAAGCGGCGCACGGCGCCCGAGAGGTCGTACGGCAGGTAGACGTGTTCGACGCGCTCGTCCCACAGCGCACGCACGCGCGCCGAGCCGGTCGGGGTGATGGTGGTGACCAGGAGCCGCTGGCCGGGAAACGCGCCGAGCAGCGCGTCGACCAGCGGCGCGACCGCGTTGACCTCGCCCACGGACACCGCATGCACCCAGATCGGGGCCGGCCTCGCCGGCGCGGCGTAACGCGCATAGCGCTCGCCCCAGCGTTCGAAGTACGCCTCCTGGCGGAATCCGCGCCAGATCAGGTGGTACACGGTGACCGGCACCAGCAGGTACAGCACCGCCGAATACAGGCCGCGCAGCAGGCGTTCGGTCGGGTCGGCACGCATCGGCACAGGATAGCGGGGAATCGGGAATCGGGAATCGGGAATGGGAAAGGCTAGCGGATGCGGTTCTCCTTCCGCGCTGACGATCATGCGTCCAGAGCCTGCACGTCGAGGGCGACGCGCGACTCGTGATCAATGCCGGTCGAAGACCGGGGATGGGGGCAAGGCCCGCATGCGGCCTCCACCACAGAGCGGCGACGTTCGGGCTGCGCCGCCCACCAGCGACTACAATCGCCCGATGAGTTCCACGCAGAACCCGGCGCCGGGCCCGCCGCTGTCGCCGCGGCACTGGCCGACATGGCTGGGCATCGGCGCGATGGCGTTGGCCGCGCGTCTGCCATGGCTGTGGCAGCGTGCGATCGGCCGCGGTATCGGCACCGTGCTCCGGCAGGCGCTGCGCGAGCGCCGCGCGGTCGCCGCGCGCAACCTCGCACTGTGTTTCCCCGAGCTGGACGACGCCGCGCGTGAAGCGCTGTTGCTCGCGCATTTCACTTCGCTGGGCATCGGCCTGTTCGAGTTCGCGCGGGCGTGGTGGGGCTCGGTCGAGCCGATGCGCAAGGCGCTCGTGGTCGAAGGTCTGGAGCACATCGAGGCCGCGCGTGCCGGCGGCCGCGGCGTGATCGCGGTCTCCGGCCACTTCAGCACGCTGGAAATGTGCGGCCGGCTGATGTGCGACCACGTGCCGCTGGCGGGGATGTACCGCCCGCACGCGCAGCCGGCGATGGAATGGGCGGTGCGGCGCGGGCGTGCACGCTATGCCGCGGCGATGTTCCCCAAGCAGGACGTGCGCGGTGCGGTGCGGCACCTGAAGCAGGGCGGCCTGCTGTGGTACGCGCCCGACCAGGATCCGAGTCGCGGCGACGCGGTCTACGTGCCGTTCTTCGGCCAGCCGGCGCACAGCCTCACCTCGACCCACGCCCTGGCGCGGATGTCGGGCGCGGCGGTGGTGCTGTACCAGCACCGTCGTCGTGCCGACGGCGGCTACACCCTGACGCTGTGGCCGGCGCTGGAGGACTACCCGTCGCGCGACGCCACCGCCGACACCGCGCGCGTGATCGCCGGCATCGAGGCCATGGCGCGTGCGGCACCGGACCAGTACCTGTGGATCCACCGCCGCTTCAAGCGCCGACCCGACGGCACCTCGCCCTACGCCGGGCCCTGATCCGCCGCGCGTAGGCGCGCCTTCGGGCGCGAGCGCGATCCTTGCGATCTACACGCCCGGGTCCTGTCGCGCCTGAAGGCGCTCCTACACCTGTAGTGGTGGATTGCGCGATGACGATACGTGTAGGCCCCACGCAGCCGAACGCTCGGATGGGTGCCTCCACCCGACTTCACCGCTACCGTGGTCCTGCTCCCTGTAGGAGCGCCTTCAGGCGCGACCGCGAGCGGTGCGATGAACGCATCGACCCCTGTCGCACGTGAAGGCGCGCCTACGCGGTGGCGGCGCCTTGCGCGGCAGGGGCGGGTGCAGCCTGCCGCCCAGCCAGCAGGCTGCCGGCGTACAGGGCCGCCAGCAACAACGTCAGCCCGCCCCAGAACGTGGAATAGAACGCCAGGTGGGTGTTGAACGGGAACACCGTCACCGCCAGCGCCAGCATCGCCGGCCGCGCGCGCGCGCGCGCATCGGCATCGGCGAACCGCCACGCGCGCCACGCCAGGGCCGCGCCGGCCAGCCACAGCAGCAGGCCGATGGCGCCGGTCTCGCTGAGGATCTCCAGCAGGATCTGGTGGGCGTGGAAGGCCGGACCCTCGCCCCATGCGGCCGGCTCGCCCGGCTCCGGATCGCAGGCCGGGAACGCCTGGCGGAAACCGCGCGCGCCGACCCCATTGACAGGATGCTCGCGCGCCATGCACACCGCCGCGCCCCAGATGCGCGTACGCCCGGACAGCGCGGTGTCCACCCCCTCATCGCCTTCCGCGGTCCACGCCTGCGCGGTGCGCGCCACGCGCTGCTGCACCTGCGGCGAGAAGTAGGACAGCGCCGCCAGCGCCACCGCGCCCGCCGCGAACACCCCCAGCAGCTTCTTCCAGCCCAGCAGGCTCCAGCCGCTGAACAGCAGCACCAGGGCGAAGGTGATCCACGACGCGCGCGAGCCGGCGAACAGCACCACCACGCCGACCAGCAGCGCCGCCACGATCCAGCCGCTGCTGCCGAAACGCCGCCCTGCGGCATACAGCGCGAACGGCGACAGGCTGGCCAGCACCACGCCGAGCTTGAGGTTGCACGGCCCGAGCACGCCGCCGAGACGGTCGGCGGCCGCCAGTTGCTCGACGCTGCACATCGGGCGCCCGCTGATGGCCTGCTTGATCGAATCGATCCCCCAGAACAGCGGGCTGGTCCCGATCACCACCTGCACCAGCGCGTCGAGCGTCCACGCCAGCACGATCACCGCGAGTCCGCCGAACGTGATCCGTCGGCCGCGCGGGGTAGCCACGGCCGATGCCGCCAGCCAGAGGAACGGCAGGTAACGCAGGTCGACCAGCGATTCGCGCAGGGCGCGGCCCTGGTCGAGCGCATCGAACGACGACACCAGCTGCGGCAGCCAGTACGCGCAGAACAGCACGCTGGTCAGCGCCCAGGCCTGGTGGCTGAGCAGTCGCATGCCGCCATGGAAGCGGCCGATCGCCAGGTGCGCGATCGCGGCCAGCGCGCCCAGCACCATCACCGCTTCGGCGTAGCCCGGCGCGGGCCACAACGCGACGAACGCCAGCACCCAGTGCGGCGCCCAGCGCCAGCCGGCGCGGGGCGCGTCAGCGGGCGTCGGGGGCGTGAGCGTCGCGGAGTTCGTCATAGACCGACAGCGTGGCGTCCTGCATCGCCTGCAAGGTAAACGCAATGGTATCGGGAAGCGATGGCGGCCGGGCGAGCGCGGCGCGCACCGTGCGCAGCAGCGCATCGGGATCGTACGGCGCGACCGCGCCCGCCGGCTGCAGCGCGCGCAGCAGTTCGCCGACGCCGCCGTGATCCCAGCCGATCACCGGCCGCCCGACCGACAACGCCTCGACCACCGTGCGCCCGAACGATTCGGGCTTGCGCGAGAGCTGCAGCACCAGATCGCTCGCGGCGAAGGCCTCGGCGATGGCGGCGGTGGCCGGGGTGATCGCGATCGCGTCGCCGACACCGGCCTCCAGCGCGCGTCGGCGCAGTTCAACGGCGTACGCCTCGCGTCCGTCCTGCACCGCGCCGGGCATCCACAGCCGGGCGTCGAGGCCGTCGGCGCGCAGCGCGGCGAGCAGTGCGATCGCGTCGCCATGTCCCTTCAGCCGGGTGCCGCGACCGGGCAGCAGCAGCAGCAGTCCCTCGTCCGCGAGCGTGGGGTGCTGCGCCGCCACCCGCGCCCGCGCCGCCCGGTCGGGCCAAGCGACGCGCGGGAATTCCGCCGGGTCCACCCCGCGCGGGATCACCCGCAGCACGCCGGGATCGGTACGCGGATAGTGCTGCAGCACGAAGTCGCGCACGGTCTCCGACACGCACACCACGCGCTCGCCGCGCACCATGATCGCACTGTAGCGGGAGGGCGTGTTCAGGCCGTGCACGGTGGTGACGAAGCGCGGTCGTGCCGGCGCCGGCATGCCGCGCAGCGCGCGCCAGCCCAGCCACGCCGGCAGGCGCGAGCGCGCGTGCACGATGTCGACCCGCTCGCGCGCGAACAGCCGGCGCAGCGCAGGCACATGGCGCAGCACCAGCGGCGACTTGCGGCCGATGTCGAGCGCGATGTGTTCCGCGCCGCTCGCCAGCAGGCGCGGCAGCAGGCGCCCGCCAGCGGAAACGACCAGTGCGCGATGGCCGGCGCGCACCAGCGCATCGGCGATCTCGAGGGTGGAACGTTCGACGCCGCCGGAGTCCAGCGCCGGCAGCAGTTGCACCACGGTCAGCGGGCGCGGCATGCGCGACCCCGCGCCGGCATCAGTCGACGAGAACGAAATGCGCGCCGCAGTACGGACAGTCGGCCTCGCCGCCATCGGCCTCGATCGGCAGGTACACGCGCGGATGCGAGTTCCACAGCGCCATCGACGGCAGCGGGCAGCTCAGCGGCAGGTCGCTGCGATGCACCTCGTAGCGGGACTGCGCATTGGCTTGCGTGGGCTGGGGCTGGATCGCGGTCATGGCATCGGGGTTGGGGCTGCAACCGCCGCATTCTAGCGCGGAAGGCGCGGAGGCCGTCGCGCGTGGGCCGGTGCGGGGCATTCGACGCAGGACTTGGCGCAGCGAGGTGGCGCCGGCATCCGTCGCCCTGTCGACCGGAACGCCGGGTCCATGAGTACCCGGCTGCGCCGGAAAGACGACGCGCGGTCGTCACGGCGATCCCGGGTGCGTCGCGCCCGGGCAACCCGCCGGCTTTCATCTACGGCGGCAGGTCGAACAGCAACAGGTCCGCGGTCCCGCCGCCCTGGCCTGCGAGCTGCAGATGTCCCGGTTCGCCGGACACACCGACCGCATCACCCGCGGACAGGGGTTCGCCGTCGACGACCACTGCGCCGTGCACCACGTGCAGCCAGTACAGCCGCGACGGATCCAGCGCGTGCACGACGCCCTCGCCTTCATCCAGCCGTACGCCGTGCAGCCAGGCCTGCTGCCGGATCGCCAGGCTGCCGTCCGCGCCATCGGGCGAGGCCAGCGTGGCCCAGCGGCCCTGGCGCTTCGTCGGAGCGAACGCGCGCTGCGCATAGGCGGGCGGCAGGTCACCGCGGTCGGGCATGATCCAGATCTGCAGGAAGTGCACCGGCTCGCTGTCCGAGCCGTTGTACTCGCTGTGTTCGATCCCGCTGCCGGCGCTCATCCACTGCACCTCGCCCGGCCGCAGCACGCCGCTGCTGCCGGTGCTGTCGCGATGCGCCAGCGCGCCGCTGATCACGTAGCTGAGAATCTCCATGTTCGCGTGCCGGTGCGGCGGGAACCCGCCGCCCGGCGCCACGCGATCCTCGTTGATCACCCGCAGCGGTCCGAAACCCATCCACGCCGGGTCGTGGTAATGGCCGAACGAGAACGTGTGCCGGCTGTCGAGCCAGCCGGCATCCACGTGCCCGCGTTCGCCGGAGCGGCGGACGATGCGCATCGCCCTGCCTCAACCTTTCGCGGCGTCGGCGCCTTCCGGCGCGGCGACCATGGCTTCGGTGGTGATCCGCAGCTCCACCTCGTCGCTCACGTTCGGCGCGTACGCGCCCACGCCGAAATCGCTGCGCTTGAGCGTGGTGACGGCGTCGAAGCCGGCCGCGGCGCGCTTGGCCATCGGATGCTCGGCGAAGCGGTTGACGGTCACGTCCAACTCCACCGGCCGGGTGATGTCCTTGACCGTGAGGTCGCCTGTGACCTTGAGCCTGTTGCCGCCGGCGGATTCGACCGACGTGCTCTTGAAGGTGATGGCCGGGAACCTCTCCGCGTCGAAGAAATCGGCGCTGCGCAGGTGGTCGTTGAAATCTTCCGCGAACGAGCTCAGCCCGTCGAGCGGCAGGGTGACCTCCACCGACGAGGCGGAGACGTTGTCGGCGTCGTACACGATCCTGCCTTCCGCCTGGCCGAAGTTGGCGACCGGGTTGGAGAAGCCGAAGTGGCTCCACTGCGCGACCACGTTGGTGTGGTTGGGGTCGATCACGTACGTGCCGGAGACGCCCTCCACCGGCGCGACATCGGCCGGCGCAGGCTCCGCACCGTCCAGGGTGGCGGCGGGCGTGGCCGCGGGGTCGGCGGCCGCAGGCGGCTCGGCCGGCGAGCACGCGGCGATGGCCAGGGTCAGGGCGAGCGGAAGCAGGAGGAGCGCGGGACGTTGCATGGTGGTGACCTCGGAATACGTGAGTGGGTGGCGCGGTGTGTAGGTGACGTTGGCACGGCCGGCGCCGCGGGTGCTGCTGGACTTCACTGCATCGCCGGGCGCGGCCCGGCCGCCCCGGCACGAAGCCTGCGGCCCGGCATTGCCGCGCCGCGCCGATCCCCGACGCCCGGCCCGCCGGCATCGACGCTGCCGGTGTCGAAGGATGCGGAATGCCTCATTCGATCCGTGCCGCCTCGTCGAACGACAGCCGCGGCAGGCGCGGGTACGTCGCCGACGGGTCGCCCCGGCCGAGGTTGATCAGGATATTGGAGCGCACCGGGGTGCCGGTGAAAAACGCCGCGTCGACCTTGTCGTTGTCGAAGCCGGTCATCGGCCCGGTATCCAGCCCCAGCGCGCGCGCCGCCAGGATCAGGTACGCGGTCTGCATGCTCGAGCCGCGCAGGGCCACGCGCTCCAGCCGCGCCTCCGGCGAGCCCTCGAACCAGGATTTCGCGTCGGCATGAGGGAACAGTACGGGCAGCTTGTCGTAGAAGCGCAGGTCGTGGCCGACGATCACGGTGACCGGCGCCGCCATCGTCTTCTCGAAATTGCCCTCGCTCAGCGCCGGCCCCAGCTTCTCCTTGGCCTCGCGCGAGCGCACGAACACGAACCGCGCGGGGCAGGCATTGGCTTCCGTCGGCCCCAGCTTCGCCAGGTCGTAGAGACGGTGCAGGGTGGCGTCGTCGATCTGCCCGGCGAACGCGTTGTGGGTGCGGGCGGTACGGAAGAGCTGGTCGAGCGCGGCATCGGGCAGCGTGTCGGTCATCGGGCGTCCTGAGGAGGCGGTCTGAAGTGGCTGCAGTGTAGAGTTCCACGCATGACGTTCAGCCGCGGTCATCGGAACGGATGATTACAGAAATGGAACGAGCCGCGGCCGCGGGTCCGCATTCAGCGCAAATCTGGTCCCTCAGCGACGGCCGCGCCGGCAATGCCCGCCAGGCGGATGCACTGGCTGCCGCCCTTGGCGGCGCGACCCGCACCGTCGCGCTGGAACCGCGCCCGCCCTGGCACTGGCTGGCGCCGCGCCTGCTACCGGGCGCCGCGCGCGCCTTCGGCGTCGCGTTTGCGGATGCGCTGCAGGCGCCCCCCGCGCTGGCCATCGGCTGCGGCCGGCAGGCGGCGCTGGCCACCCGCCTGCTCGGCACGCGCGGCGCGAAGACCGTGCAGATCCTCGACCCACGCATCGACGCCCGCCACTGGGATCTGCTGGTGCTGCCCGAACACGACCGCCGCCGCGGCGACAACATCATCCCCCTGCTCGGCAGCCTGCACCCGGTCGACGATGCCTGGCTGGCCGAGGCCCGGCGCGCATTCGCCGCATTCACCGACCTGCCCGCGCCGCGGACCGCCCTGCTCGTCGGCGGCCCCACCGCGCATGCCCGTTTCGACCGCGCGCGCCTCGAAATACTGTGCGCCGAGCTTGCCGCGCAGGCCGCGCACGGGGGCGGCAGCGTGCTCGCCACCGTCTCGCGACGCACCCCGCCCGGCATGGTCGAGGCCATGCGCCGCGCGCTCGCCGGTACTCAGGGCCTGGCCTGGCGCGACACCCGGGACGGTCCCAATCCCTATCCCGGCCTGCTGGCCTGGGCCGATCGCATCGTCTGCTCGCCCGACTCGGTGAACATGGTCAGCGAAGCCTGCGCCACCCGCGTCCCTGTCCACGTGTTCGACGCGAATCGTACCGACGGGCGACCGCGACGCTTCCTCGAAGCGCTGCGGGCGCGTGGACGCATCACCGGGTTCGACGTGCCCCCCGGCCAACACCCGGACCTCGTGCCGCTGCGGGAAACCGGCCGGGTGGCGGAGATGGTGCGGCAGCGGCTGGCGTGGGGTTGAGCCGCAAACGCTCCAGACGCCCCGGGTGCGCTTCGCTTATCCGGGCTACGCCGGCCGGGGCCGTCGCGGCTGGCGCATCGGATCCACGTTTCATGTAGCCCGGATAAGGCCGCAGGCCGCATCCGGGGCCTTGCGGGAATACTCCCGCCATCGCACTCCCGGATGCGCTTCGCTTATCCGGGCTACGCCGGCCGGGGCCGTCGTGGCTGGCGCATCGGATCCGCGTTTCACGTAGCCCGGATAAGGCCGCAGGCCGCATCCGGGGCCTTGCGGGAATACTCCCGCCATCGCACTCCCGGATGCGCTTCGCTTATCCGGGCTACGCCGGCCGGGGCCGTCGCGGCTGGCGCATCGGATCCACGTTTCATGTAGCCCGGATAAGGCCGCAGGCCGCATCCGGGGCCTTGCGGGAATACTCCCGCCATCGCACTCCCGGATGCGCTTCGCTTATCCGGGCTACGCCGGCCGGGGCCGTCGTGGCTGGCGCATCGGATCCACGTTTCACGTAGCCCGGATAAGGCCGCAGGCCGCATCCGGGGCCTCGGGGACATTCCCACCCACGCACTCCATGGTGCGGCTTCGCTTACCCCGGGCTAGGAACTACGGGACAGCGCAGGCGGCAGGCATGTCCGGCTACTGCGGCGGCGCCGCCAGCTCGCGTGCGTCGAGGAAGCCGTCCCGGTTCACGTCCTGGCGGCGGAAGCGCTCGGCCAGGCGGGCACGGTGCTGGCCGCGGGTGAGAGACCTGCCCTTGCCACCGGGTTGTTCGTCGGGGGAGAGCACGCCGTCGCCGTTGCGGTCCATGCCGTCGAAGGCGTAGGTCATCCAGTCCTGGTACTCGGCCAGGGAGACGCGGCCGTCGCCGTCGGTGTCCATTTTCGCGAGATAGTCGCCGGTCTGCGTGACTTGGGCGAAAGCGGCCGCGGGGAGCAGCAGGAGAGCGAAGACGATCAGGATGTGCATGGGAGGAGTGTAGCGGCTCGGTCGCCCTCGGCCGGCGCTGTGCGCCGACCACTGCCGCCAAGCGGGCAGGGGGTGAAGCGGCGTCCGTATCCGAGGGGTGTGCCGCAGGGAGCGGGAACGTACGTGAATGCGCTGCCCCATCCGTGCTGTGCGCCGACCTCTCCCGCGAGCGGGAGAGGTGCGAACCCGGAGTCCTGGCTCGACCCCTGCCGCGAACCGCGGAGGTGCGGCGCTACCGCGTCAGGCGCGGACCGACTGCAGCGAATAGCCCTTGAGCCGCGCCGAGTAGTCCTGCAGCACCCGGATGCCGCTGGCCTCGGCCTCGCGGCACCAGTCCTGCAGGGCGTGCAGGGCGTCGCTGGCGTTGGTGCTGCGCGCTTCGAGCACGGCGGCGAGGCGGCGACGGTATTCGACCAGGGTGTGGATGCGCGGGCGCTGCGAGATCCACTGCTGCATCTGCTCGCGCGCCTCGGGCTTGAGCCAGCGGCCGTCGTCGACCAGCGCCTTGCGCTGCTGCCGCGGCAACAGCGAGCGCAGCTTCGCGCCGGCGGCCTGGGCTTCCTCGCGCAGGGCCGGCATCAGCACGTTGCGCTGGTAGTCGGTCATCGCCTGGAAGCGGTGCGCGAGCAGCGCGCGCATGGTGTCGGTGTCGGGCACCTGGATGTTCGGGCGCACGTCCAGCGCCGGGGCCACGCGCAGCACCTTGGCCAGACGCACTTTCTCCAGGCCCCGGATCACCGCCCAGCCGATGTCGAACTCCCACTTGCGCAGCGCGAACTTGGCCGAGCTGGGGAAGGCGTGGTGGTTGTTGTGGAGTTCCTCGCCGCCGATCCACACGCCCCAGGGGGTGAGGTTGGTGGCGGTGTCGGTGGTCTCGAAGTTGCGGTAGCCCCACCAGTGGCCGAGGCCATTGACCACGCCCGCAGCCCAGAACGGGATCCACGCCATCTGGATCGCCCAGATCGCGATGCCGGCGAAGCCGAACAGGGCGAAGCTGACGAACAGCAGCAGCGTCGGGCCGAGGGTGGCGTGCGGGGTATAGAGGTGGCGCTCGATCCAGTCGCTGGGCGCGCCCTTGCCGTACTGCTCGATGTCGGCGCGCATGCCGCGCGCTTCGCGGTAGAGTTCGACGCCCTGCCAGAACACGGTCTTGATGCCCTTGTGCATCGGGCTGTGCGGGTCTTCCTCGGTCTCGCACTTGGCGTGGTGCTTGCGGTGGATGGCGACCCACTCGCGGGTGATCATCGAGGTGGTCAGCCAGGTCCAGAAGCGGAAGAAGTGCGCGAGCACCGGATGGAAATCCACGCCGCGGTGCGCCTGACTGCGATGCAGGTACAGCGTGACCGAGAGGATGGTCAGCTGGGTGGCGACCAGGAAGTAGGCGGCGAGCGGCCAGAAGCTCCACTGCAGCAGGCCACCGGCGAGGAAGTCGATCAGGGACGCGGGCATGACGTTTTTCGGCAGGTTGGGACTCTTGCATGATGGGGCCCGCGCGATGCCAAGGCCAGCCCTGCGGCCACGTATGGTGTTCATTGGATTCATCCCCATGTCCCGCAGATGACCGACGACGCCCGTCTTCACGCCACCGTCCTGATCGAACTCGACGACGCCCGCGTGCTGCGCGACGGGCGCGCGGCGCTGGACGGCGTGAGCCTGCGGCTGCCGCTCGGGCGGCATACCGCGATCCTCGGGCCGAACGGCTGCGGCAAGTCCACCTTCATCCAGCTGGTCACGCGCCAGCTGTACCCGGCGGCGCACGCGGACGGACGGCCGGCGGTGCGGATCCTCGGCGAACACCTGTGGGACGTGCGCGCGATCCGTTCGCGGCTGGGCATCGTCACCGGGGCGATGCACGACCAGCTGGCGACCCTGCCGGAACTGTCGGTGGAGGATGTGGTGCTGGGCGCGTTCGACGCGCGCCTGGCGCCGCAGCCCAGCGAGGTCCCCGAAGAACGCCTGCAGCAGGCCAGCGGCGCATTGGCGCGGGCCGATGCCGCACACCTCGCCGGCCGCCTCTACGCCAGCCTGTCCACCGGCGAGGCGCGGCGGGTGCTGCTGGCGCGGGCGCTGGTGCACGGGCCGCTGGCGCTGCTGCTGGACGAGCCTGCGGCAGGCCTGGACGTGGTCGCGCGGGAACGTCTGCTGCACACGCTGCGTCGGCTCGCCGGCGAAGGCGTGACCCTGCTCCTGGTCACCCACCACGCCGAGGAACTGGTGCCCGAGATCGGCCACGTGGTGCTGCTGCGCGAAGGTCGCGTGGTCGCCGACGGCGCGCGCGACGAAGTGCTGACACCCGCCCTGCTCGCGCGCGCGTTCGATGCGCCGCTGCGGCTGCGCGATGGCGCGGTCCCCACCTTCGAGTTCGACCGGGCCGGCGCCGATGCCTGAGCTGCCCGAGGTCGAGACCACGCGCACGGGGCTGGCGCCGCATGTCCAGGGGCGCCACGTGCGCGCGGTGGTGCTGCGCCGGCCCGACCTGCGCTGGCCGATCCCGGCCGAGGTCGCCGACCTGTTGCCCGGCCAGCGCATCCTCGCGGTGCGCCGCCGGGCGAAGTACCTGCTACTCGACACCGCCGCCGGCAGCGCCCTGCTGCACCTGGGCATGTCCGGCAGCCTGCGCGTGCTGCCCGCGTCCACCCCGGTGCGCGACCACGACCATGTCGACTTCGTGCTCGATGGCAGTCGCCCGGGATCGAAGCGGGTGCTGCGTTTCAACGACCCGCGGCGCTTCGGCTGCCTGCTGTGGCAGCCACCGGGCGAGACCCATGCGCTGCTGCAGGGTCTGGGTCCGGAACCGCTGTCGGACGATTTCGACGGCGACCACCTGTTCGCGCGCAGCCGCGGCCGCAGCGCGCCGGTGAAGGCCTTCCTGATGGACCAGCGGATCGT
Organism: Luteimonas saliphila; assembly: GCF_016774335.1. Classification (GTDB taxonomy): domain Bacteria; phylum Pseudomonadota; class Gammaproteobacteria; order Xanthomonadales; family Xanthomonadaceae; genus Luteimonas; species Luteimonas saliphila. The sequence continues at coordinate 213,931 of NZ_JAETWA010000047.1, forward strand.
GGTGGGCGTGGGCAACATCTACGCGGCCGAGGCGCTGCATGCCGCCGGCATCTCGCCACTGCGCGCCGCCGGGCGGGTCTCGCGCGAGCGCTACCGGCTGCTCGCCGGCGAGGTCCGCCGCATCCTCGACCACGCCATCCGCCGCGGCGGCACCACCCTGCGCGACTTCCTCGCCCCGGACGGAGCGCCCGGCTACTTCGAGCAGGAGCTGTCGGCCTACGGCCGCGGCGGCGAACCCTGCCCGCGCTGTGGCCGGCCGCTGCGGCAGGCGGCGATCGGCCAGCGCGCCACCGTCTGGTGCGGCCGCTGCCAGCGCTGAAGCGCCCGTGGGCCACCGTGCACGGCGACCGGCAGCGCGCCTTCGCGGTATAGTCGGGCGCTGGGACGGGACTCCTCGCGCATGGCCGAAACCGCTGACATCACCCTCTGGCTGGACGCCGCGCGCGGCGGCGACCGCAGCGCGCTCGACCGGGTCCTGGCCACCCTGTACCAGGAACTGCACACCATGGCCCGCCGGCAGCTGTCCGGGCAGATGGGACAGACGCTGGACGCCACCGCGCTGGTGCACGAGGCCTACCTCAAGCTGATCGGCCGCAAGGAGATCCAGTTCGACGACCGCGCCCATTTCTTCGCCTACGCCGCCTCGGCGATGCGCAGTGTGGTGGTGGACTACGCGCGCCAGCGCCTGGCGCAGAAGCGCGGCGGCGACCTGCACCGCGTCACCGACCTGCCGCAGGACATCGAGGGCGGGCTGCGCCTGGACGAGGACATGCTGGCGCTGGACGTCGCGCTCAACCGCCTGGCCGGCGTCGACGCCAAGCTCGCGCACGTGGTGGAACTGCGCTACTTCGGCGGACTGTCCGAAGCCGAGATCGCCACCCTGCTCGGCCGCTCCGACCGCAGCATCCGCCGCGACTGGCAGAAGGCGCGGATGTACCTGCTGGCGTCGCTGCAGGATTCGTGACCGGGACAGGCGACGACATGCGCGCCAGCGCCGATGCGGTTGTTCCCGGCAAGCCGGATCGCGTAGAGGCAGGCGGAATCCGTCGTTCCTTCCCCCATTCGCGGGGGAAGGTGGCGAAGACGGATGGGGGAGCGCCGAAGGCGCACGGCAACGCGCTCCTGCGCCCGTTCTGCGCACTTCCTGCCGCACGCTCGAGACCCGATGCCGGCGCCGCAGCCTGCGTCGGCACGTAACCCATGGACGCCGACCGCTGGCAACGCCTCTCGCCCCTGCTCGACGCGCTGCTCGAGCTGGACGAAGGTGCCCGCGCCGCCAGCTTGGCCTCGCTGCGCGAGGAGGATCCGCAGCTCGCGGACGACCTCGAGGAGCTGATCGCGCTCGAGGCCAGCGGCGACGACTTCCTCAACGAACCGCTGATCGGCGTGCATCCGGGCGTGCAGGCCGGCGCGGCCGTCGGCCCTTACGAGCTCGAACGCATGCTCGGCGAGGGCGGCATGGGCCAGGTGTGGCTGGCGCGCCGCGCCGACGGCCTGTACCAGCGGCGCGTGGCGCTGAAGCTGCTGCGCCCGGGCCTGGCCGACCCGAACCTGCGCCTGCGCTTCACCCGCGAGCGACAGATCCTCGCCCGGCTCGAACATCCGCACATCGCGCGCCTGCTCGATGCCGGCATCAGCAGCGACAACCAGCCCTACCTGGCGCTGGAATACGTCGAGGGCGAACCGATCACCGACTGGTGCCGTGCGCGCGACCCCGGCGTGACCGCGCGCGTGGACCTGTTCCTGCAGGTGTGCGAGGCGGTGAGCCATGCGCACACCAACCTGATCGTTCACCGCGACCTCAAGCCCTCGAACATCCTGGTCACGCCGCTCGACGACGTCCGGTTGCTGGACTTCGGCATCGCCAAGCTGCTCGACACCCCCGAGCAGGCGCTCGACCACACCCGCACCGGCCTTCGCACTTTCACCCTGCACTACGCCGCGCCCGAGCAGATCCGCGGCGAACCGGTCACCACCATGACCGACGTGTACTCGCTGGGCGTGGTCCTGTACGAGCTGCTGACCGACCGCAAGCCCTACCAGCTCAAGCGTCCCAGCGATGCGCAGTGGGAGGACGCGATCCTCAATGTCGATCCGCTGCGCCCGTCGCAGGCGCTGCAGCGCGCCACCGACGGCGGCGAGGCGGAGTCGCGGCTGCGCCGTCGCGCCAGGGAGGTCGCCGGCGACCTCGACAACATCGTGCTCAAGGCACTGTCGAAGAAGCCCGAGCAGCGCTATCCCTCGGTCGAGGCGCTGGCGCTGGACCTGCAGCGCTCGCTCGACGGCAAGCCGGTGCATGCGCGTCCGCAAAGCGTGTCGTACCGCATCGGCAAGTACGTGCGCCGACACCGTTGGGCGCTGGCGACGGCGACGATGGTCTCGCTGGTGCTGGTCAGCGCGCTCGGCATCGTCGCCTGGCAGGCGCGACAGGCGGTCCAGGAATCGGCGCGCGCCCAGGCCATGCAAAACTTCGTCGTCGGCCTGTTCGAAACCGCGGGAGACGTGCCGTCCGATGCCCTGGTCGACATCCGCCAGCTGCTCGACGGCGGCGAACTGCGCATCGAGCGCGAGCTGGCGCACCAGCCGGTGGCGCGCGCGGAACTGCTCGGGGTGGTGGCGCGGCTGCGCGCGGGACTGGGCGACTACGACGCCGCGCGCGACCTGCTGTTGCGCCAGGTGGCGCTGATCGATGCGCTGGACGACCCGCCGGCGAGCCTGCGGCTGCAGTCGGCCACCGACCTCGGACGGGTGCTGCGGCTGAAGGGCGAGATCGACGGCTGCGTCGCGCGCATGGCGCCGGCGATGCCGCTCGCGCAGCGCAACGAACGCCGGCTGCCGCTGCCGGTGTCCGGGTTCTACTCGCAGTTGGGCCGCTGCCACGCGGCCGCGCGCCGGATCGACGAAGCGCGCGTGCTGTACCTGCGCTCGCTGGCGCTGCGCCGCGACCCGCTCCAGGACGACGCCGGCATCGTCGAGAACCTCGCCGACCTGGCAGCCCTGCACGCCGCGACCGGCGATACCGCACGCGCGCTGGTCGAGACTCGCGCGGCACTGGCGCTGCTGCGCAACAGCAGCGGTGAACGCCATCCGCTGGCGATCGACCTGCTGCGCACGCTGTGTTCGCTGGAACGCGAGTCGAGCGACACCGCCGCCGCCGAGCGCGACTGCGCCCAGGCGCTGTCGCTGGCGATGGAACTGCGCGGCGCCCGCCACCATGCCACGATCGACGCGCGTCGGCAGTTGGCTGCGGTGCACGTCGACCAGGGCCGCTTCGCCGAGGCCGAAGCCGAGTTCCGCGACACCCTGGACTGGATGACGGTGCGGCTCGGCGAACGCCATGTCGACGTCGCGCGCAGCCACAACAGCATCGCGATCGTGGTCTGGGAGCGCGGCGACCTCGACACGGCGCTGCGCGACCTGTCCACCGCGGTGGACATCTGGCGCGAGCATCGCAGCCAGACCATGCTCGCCTCGGGCCTGTTCAACCAGGCCATGCTGCTGCATGGCGCCGGACGCGACCGGGAGGCGCTGCCCCTACTGCAGGAATCTCTGGCGCTGCGGCGCGAAGCGTTCGGCGCGCGCCACGGGCTGGTCGGCGACACGCTGCGCCTGCTCGGCGAGGTCGAGGCCGACCTCGACAGGGCATCTGCGTTGGCGACGCTGCGCCAGGCGCAGGCGCTCACCCGCCAGGACTACGGCGCGAACCATTCGCATACCCGGCGCGCGGAGATCTCGCTGGCCCGCTACCAGGCGTTGCGCGGCGACCCGGCGGCGCTGACCCGGCTCGACGCGCTCGCGGAGCTGCCGCCGCACGAGTCCGAACTGCGCAAGGCCGGCTGGCTTGCGCGGGCGTACGCCGCCGACGCGCGTTGCCGCATGCCGGCCGAGCGCGACCTGGCGCTGGCGAGCCTGCAGGCGCTGGTCGCGCAGGTGGAACAGGCCCAACCCGAGGGCGGGGCGCTGCCGCGCGAGATCGCGGCCCTGCGCGCGTCGTGCATGGCCGGCAGCGTGCTCAGGCCAGCGGCAGCGGCGTCTGCAGCGGATCGATCTGCGCCTCCCCGCGCGTGATCCGCTTGAACTCGGCGCGGCTGACCGAGATGTAGCGCTCGTTGCCGCCGATCTCCACCTGCGGCCCGGTGTGCACCGCCCGGCCGTGTTCGTCCACGCGCACGGTCATGGTCGCCTTGCTGCCGGTGTGGCAGATGGTCTTGATCTCGATGAGCTCGTCCGCCCAGGCCAGCAGGTACTGGCTGCCTTCGAACAGTTCGCCCTGGAAATCCGTGCGCAGGCCGTAGCACAGCACCGGCACGCGCAGCGCGTCGACCACCTCGCCCAGCTGCCAGACCTGCGACCGGGCCAGGAACTGGGCCTCGTCGACCAGCACGCAGTCGAGCGTGCCCAGCACCGCGATGTCGCGTTCGACCAGCGCCTGCAGGTCTTCGCCGCGGTCGAAGGCGACGCCCTCCGCCTGCAGGCCGATCAGCGACGCCACCCGACCGCTGCCGTCGCGGTGGTCGAGCCGCGGAGTAAGGATCAATGTCCGCATGCCGCGCTCGCGGTAGTTGTGCGCCGACTGCAGCAGCGTCGTGGTCTTCCCGGCGTTCATCGCCGAGTAGTAGAAGTAGAGCTTGGCCATGACGGCAGTTTATCGGTCCGGCCCCCGGATTGATCGTAGGAACGCCCTCAGGCGCGATCGCTTTCGGGTCCCGAAGCCGAAAAGGCATCGCGCCTGAAGGCGCTCCTACGAATGGCAGGCCGGATCGGCGGCCCGCCGGGCCTGGTCGCGCGCCATGTAGAATGGTTCCGCTCCGCCATCGCCGTCCGCATGTCCCTCAATCCCCAGCAACGCGCCGCGGTCGCGCACTGCGACGGCCCCCTGCTCGTGCTCGCCGGCGCCGGCAGCGGCAAGACGCGGGTGATCGTCGAGAAGATCGCGCACCTGGTGCAGACAGGCCGCTATCCGGCCAGGCGCATCGCCGCGATCACCTTCACCAACAAGGCCGCCAAGGAGATGCGCGAGCGCGTGGCCCGGCGCATCCGCGGCGATGCCGCCGAAGGACTGACCCTGTGCACCTTCCACGCACTGGGGCTGCGGATCCTGCAGTCCGAGCCCGCCAGGCTCGGGTTGCGCCGCGGTTTCTCGATCTTCGACAGCGACGATTCGATGTCGCAGTTCAAGGACCTGATGCCGGGGGCCAAGTCCGATGCGGTGCAGGCGATGCAGTCGCTGGTCTCGACCGTCAAGAACGCGGGGCTCTCGCCGGAACAGGCGGCGGACGTGGCGCGCAGCGCGCGCGAGCACGAGGCGGCCTCGCTGTACGCGCGCTACCAGCAGCGGCTGTCGACGTTCAACGCGGTCGATTTCGACGACCTGATCCGGCTGCCGGTGCAGTTGCTGGAAACCGATGCCGACGCTGTCGCCGGCTGGCGCGAGCGCATCGGCTACCTGCTGGTGGACGAATGCCAGGACACCAACGACGCCCAGTACCGCCTGCTCAAGGCGCTGGCCGGGCCGAAGGCGAACTTCACCTGCGTGGGCGACGACGACCAGAGCATCTACGCCTGGCGGGGCGCCAACCCCGAAAACCTCGCCCTGCTCGGCCGCGACTACCCGAACCTGGTGGTGGTGAAGCTGGAACAGAACTATCGCTGCAGCAGCCGCGTGCTGCGCGCGGCGAACGCGCTGATCGCCAACAACCCGCACGAACACCCGAAGACCCTGTGGAGCGCGCAGCCCGACGGCGAGCGCATCCGCGTGTGGGAATGCCGCGATGCCGCGCACGAGGCCGAGCGCGTCGCCGGCGAGATCCACTTCCTGCACACCGCGCGCGAGGTGCCGTGGAGCGAGTTCTGCGTGCTGTTCCGCGGCAACCACCAGTCGCGCGCGCTGGAAAAGGCGATGCAGTTGCTGCGCATCCCCTACCACCTGTCCGGCGGCACCGCGTTCCTCGATCGCGGCGAGGTGAAGGACGCGCTGTCGTGGCTGCGCCTGGTCGCCAATCCGGAGGACGATGCCGCCTTCCTGCGCGCGGTACAGTCGCCCAGTCGCGGCATCGGCGCGACCTCGCTGGCGAAGCTGGCGGAGATGGCGCAGCATGCGCACCTGCCGCTGTCGCGCGCCGCCGAGTCGATGGGGCTGCTCAAGCAGCTGCAGCCGCGTGCTGCGAACGCGCTCGGCGCCTTCACCGACATCGTGCGGGGCCTGCGCGCCGATGCCGCGCGCCTTCCGCCCACCGAGCTGGTGCGCGGCCTCACCGAGAAATCCGGCCTGCTCGCCGCGCTGCGCGAGCAGTGCAAGAGCGACGAGCTGTTCCGCATCCGTCGCGGCAACCTCGACGAACTCGCCGACTGGTTCGAGGGCGCGCGTGGTGCCGGCCCGGGCGAGCTCGCCGCGCAGCTCGCCCTGCTCAGCCACGCCGACAAGGGCGATCCCGGCAACCAGGTGCGGCTGATGAGCCTGCATGCGGCCAAGGGGCTGGAGTTCCGCTACGTGTTCATCGTCGGCATGGACGACCACACCCTGCCGCACGAGGCCAGCATCGACGAGGGCCGGCTCGACGAGGAGCGCCGCCTGCTCTACGTCGGCATCACCCGCGCCAAGGAGCAGCTGTGGCTGTCGTACTCGCTCGAAGCGCAGCGCTGGGGCGCGAAGCTGCGGCTGGCGCCGAGCCGGTTCCTCGACGAACTGCCCGCCGCGGAACTGCAACGCGACGGCGCCGACCCGGTCGCCGATGCCGCGCGCAAGGTCGAGCGCGCGACCGTCGGCTTCGCCAGCATCCGCGCGTTGCTGGGCGACTAGCGCGCCGCCCTCGCTAGCCCACGCCCGCCCGGGCAGCGCGACCTTCGCCGCGACAGGCGGGAGACTTCCGACGAGACCGTCGTTCGCCCCGTTGGGGGCGGCGTCCTGGCGACAGACGCGCTGATCGCGCCGTACTCGCGACGAAGTGACCGTCCGGGCAGTGCCGCGCGCGCACAGCCCGCCGACACGATCGGCCACTTCTCGAACGTCATCGCCACCCAGGCCGACTCGAACCGCGCCGGTGTTCGTCTTCGCACCTGCCGCGCATCGGGGAGGGACGGCGGTGTCAGCGCCCCTCGGCGGCCAGCAGCCGCGACAGCTGCCCGCGCAGTTCGGCGACCTCGGCCTCCAGCGCTTCGACCCGGGCCTGCAATCGCGCGTCCACGGCTCGCGGGGCAGCCTGCGCCACCGTGCGCTCCGCGGCGGCCTGCACGTCCACCGGGCCGCACAACTGGTGGGTGTAGCGATCCTCGCGCTGGCCGGATGCGCGTGGCAGCAGCACCACCAGCGCCTGCGTGTGCTGGATCAGTCGTTCCAGGTGGTGGCGCACGTCGTCGACATCGGCGAAGGCATGCATGCGTTCGCTGCGCGCGAGCAGCTCATGCGTCGTCTGCGCGCCGCGCAACAGCAGCAGCGCAAGCAGGGCCACCTGCGGCCTGGGCAGGCTGAAGAAGGCCTCGGCGCGATGCTCGTAGCGCTCCGCGCGCGAGGAGAACACCTGTTTCGCCAGGCCCTTGCGCTCGAGCTGCCGCAGGGCATGGTGCACGGTGCCGGCGTCGAGCGACATCGGCGGGTCGCGTGCGGTCTTCTGGTTGGCCGCGGCCTGGGCGGCGTTGACCGTCAGCGGATAGGCGTCCGGCGTGATCGCCTGCTTCTCGATCAGGCAGCCCAGCACGCGCGCCTCGGACGCGGTCAAAGGCAGTGCGGGGGCATCGGCATCCACGGGGCTTCATGTCCTGGTCGGCTCGGTCGGGTCACAGCATAGCCGGGCGGCCGCGACCGCCGGAAACGCGGCTTCGCTACACTCCGCGGCTCCCGCACCGATGGAATCGCCGCATGCGCACGCCCGCACCCGCCGCTTTCCTGCTCGCGACCGCGTTCGCCCTCGCCGGCTGCAAGCCGGTATCGTTCACCGCGCCCGACGGCACCGCGACGCCCATGCAGCCAGACGCCACAGTGGCTGCGCCAGACCAGCCGGCGGCAACCGACGCCGACGACAACCTCAACGCCGTACTCTGGGTGCAGCGCTCGGCCGAGTACCAGGCCAATGCGATCTCGATCTTCCGCGCCGCGGCCGACCACCTCGACGCCGCGCTGAGGGAACCCAACTGGGATGCGCTGGTCCCGGACGAACGCGAACAGGCCGCGCCGGCCGCCGGGCTGGCGCCAGCGGTGATCATGGACATCGACGAGACCGTACTCGACAACTCGCCCTACCAGGCGCGCCTGGTCGCCGACGGCGCCGAGTACGACGAAGTCACCTGGGACCGGTGGGTGGCGGAGAAGAAGGCGAAACCCGTTCCCGGCGTGGTGGAGTTCGCCAGCACGGCCGAGGCGAAAGGGGTCACCATCCTCTACCTGTCCAATCGCGCCGTACACCTGAAAGAGGCGACCCTGGCCAACCTGCGTGCCGAGGGCCTGCCGGTGAAGGACGACAGCGTGTTCCTGGGCTTGGGCACCCATGTCGAGGGCTGCGAGCAGCAGGGTTCGGAAAAGCTCTGCCGCCGTCGTCTCGCAGGGCGCGAATACCGGGTGCTGATGCAGTTCGGCGACCAGCTCGGCGACTTCGTCGAGATCGTCGCCAACACCCCCGAAGCCCGCGCGGGGCTTCTGGCCGAATACGAAGACTGGTTCGGCGAACGCTGGTGGATGCTGCCCAACCCCACCTACGGCTCCTGGGAGCCGGCGGTGTTCAACAACGCCTGGAGCGAACCCAGGAACGCGCGGCGGGCCATGAAGCGCAGCGCGCTCAATCCACAAAAGTAGAAAAATCAGATATTTATATTACTCAAATTAAGGTATTGCATCAGATTTAGCGGCGCTGTAGTCTGGCGCCCGCCACAGCACTAGTCCTCCGGCACTGCCGGATTCGCGGGAAACCAACGGTTTCCCGTTTTTTTTGGTTCTTCTCCAACGTGAGGGAGCCTGGCCAAGGTGTCAGGGAGTGGTCCCGGGCTTGCGGCTCGGAGCGTTCCAGGCCGGGGATTGCTCCTCGGCTCGGTCAGCCCGAGCGGAAAGCGATCCGCGGGCGCCGGGGCGCGGTGTCCATCCGAAGACCTGACAGGGACTTCTCCATCGCGGACCGTTTCTCCCTTACATGGGAAAAGAACCTTTCTGGCGGCCAGGGACTCCCAGACCGGACACACCCCCGCCGCGCCGCGGGACCAGCAGCGTCTGGCCTTCAAGAACGAGCGACGCCCTGGGACCTGCGCCTGCGACGCAGGTCCCGATTCGTCGCAGCCCTAGGGTCGACCCCAGATACCGGCGTGCGTCGCGCCGACGTAGCGTGGATCGATGACAGGCGTGTTTCGCGCCGGTATCGGGGAGGCATGCCGTGACGTCCATCCCGTCCCCCTTCGATGCGTTGCGCGCGCTGCTGCCCATGCCCGGACGTGGGGGCGATGGCGGCCCGCTGATGGGGCCCGGCGAAATGCTGGAGATGGGCGACGGCGGCCCGTTGCGTCCCCTGGGTCCACATGGGCGTGGCGTGGACGGTCACCCGATGCACTCCGGTCCGATGCGAGCGGATGGCGTGCCGCTGCTCTCGCCTCCGGAAGCCGCACAGGTGGCCGATCTGCTGTCCGGGGCCATGCGCCAGAACCCCTCCCACCCCCTGTTCCGGGAACTGTCGCAGATACCGGCGGAAGAGTTCCGGCAGTGGGTGATGGATTTCCTGACCATGCCCTCGGGTGGCGCGCGTGACCTTCCGCCGCAGGCTGCCGCGCCATTGGCACAGGCCACCGCCGCGGCGGCGGCCCTGCTCCGCGAGAATGGAGCGCCGCAGTCCGCTCCTCCGCAGTCGATGGCGGAGGCGCGTGCCGAAGCCGACGCCCTGCGCGCGACGATCCAGGCCCAGGCGCAGCAGACCGCCGCCGAGCGGGCACAGGCAACACCGGGCACGCTACGCGCAGGCGAAGACGGGCGCCAGATGGCGGTGAACACCGCGCTGGCGGCGAACGGGGCGCAGGAGGGGCGCGTGGCGACCGATGCGCGTTACGCCGGACTGCTACAGGCGCTCGCACAAACCGCGCGCGCCGAATCTGCGGTGCCGGCGGCGCCAAACCTGGCCGGCTCGCCCGCCGCCGCCGCGCCGCAGATCGCGCCTGCGTCCCCGAGCCATGCCGCGGCTCCGCCGGACTCCGCGCGGACGCTCCAGGATCCGGCCGTGCCCCTCATGCAGGGACGTACGCCCGTGGAGGCTCCACTGCCTGCGCGCGCCGAACGCGTGGCAGGCGCGGCCGATCCCATGCCCTCGGGCGGATTGCCCGGACTGGTCGGCGCCGCCGGCGTCACCCTGGCCGCAGTCGGGCAGCCGGCGGGTACCACCTTCGCCCAGGCGCCGCAGCAGGCGGTGCGTGCGCGCAAGTCCGAGGAAACCCGGGACAAGCGCGACAAGCACGCGCGCGAGGCGCAGCAGCGCGACGGCGACGGGGACGCCCGATCGCAATCGCAGTCGCGCGAGCGCGCAAATGGACAGGGCGACGCGGCGAAGAAGCGCCCTCCGGATGCGGCTGCGACAGCCGCCGGCGGCGAAGGTCGCACGGCCTCGCCCGGCGCACCCGCTGCCGCCGCCGGCCACACCGCCATGGTGGCAGGGTTGCGACCAGCGGCTTACGCGCAGGACGCGGAGGCTGAAACGGAGGACCAGGCACGTCCCGGCGGCCACACGGCTGCCGGCGAGTCATCCGATGAGATGACCGCACGGTCGCGGCGGCACCAATGGCTGTACTGGTCGCTGATCGCCGTCACCTACAGCTGCCTCGCGATCGCGCTCGGGATGATGACGCCCCTGGCAGCCTCGCTGCCCATCGCGACCGAATCCCTGCCCGTCTGGCGCAATGCCCTCACCACCACCGGACTGGCCACCGGGCTTTGGGCCTGGCTGCTCGCACGCCGCCTGCGCTAGCCCAGTCGCGCCGCCCGAACCACCTCATCGCGCAGGGCGCGTCCCCGCGGGCCGCATCTGGTCCACGCGTTCCTCGCGCAGGTCGATGCCATGGCGCGACAGCACGTCGGCGGCAACCCGATCGCCGTAGCGCCGCAGTGCGACGCGATCGCCCGAGCCCAGCAACCGCGCGTATTCCCTGCTGCGGAGCGCGGTGAGGATCGCCGCGCGTTCGGCAACTTGCTGCTTGCCTGCATCCCCGGTCCCCGCCAGTTCCTCGAGCAGGGTCGACGACGCCACTGCCTCGCGGATCGCCGGCAGTTGCTCCTCGCGAATGCGATCGCCGTTGACCACCGCCCAGTGCACCGCGTGGTGCATCGCGATGACGTCCATCAGGTCGCTCCCATCGAGCCCCAGCGTGGACATCGCCTGGTCGAAGTCCTGCAGCGCCTGGCCACTTTCCACCAGCGTACGGAGCTCGGCGCGCGTGGCCTCTTCCAGGGGTCGGTACTCGCGCAGGAAGGCCTGCACGGCCTGCTGCCGCACGGCGGCCGAGCGCCTGAACCGCGGATCGAAACGCGCTTCGCCGGACGCGGCCTTCCAGCCGTCGAGATACGGTCGCTCGAAGGACGATTCGAAGGACTCGCGGGTGGAGGCCGCAGCACCACCCATGGCGTCACGCTCCGGGCCCTGCCCACCCGGCGCGGGTTCGTTCCCGGACGATCCGGCCCCGCAACCCGTCAGCAGCGCCAGCGTCACGACGACGCTCGCCCAGACTCCGGTGCGCGCAGCGCCCCCCGGGTTCGAAATGCGCGGTTGCCTCGTGTATGCAGCACCGCCTCGAACGGGCGGGGTTGGGGGCGCCAGCCAAGGCAGCAAGGACAACCAGGGAGTGCACGGGGCAAGATCCGCCCGCCGCGCGACAAGCGGCGCGACCCGGCAGAACTGCTCTCGCACGCCTGCTGTGACGCGCGAAGCGTTCACCTGCGGACTCGCATGCCGGCCGTTCCGCGGGGCAAGGCTGGCAGGGCTCGCCTACTGCCCGTACTTCGCGCGGATCGCCGCACCGTCGCGCCGCCCCATCTCGGTGGCGACCTGGCGCAGCCAGCGGTCGGCGCTCGGCCTGCCATCGCTGCGCACGCGGCGTTCGTATTCCGGCAGCAGTTCGCGGCGGCGCTGGTCGATCATGCGGCGCATGTCCGCCTCCATCGCAGCCTCGTCGATCGGCCTGTGCGCGGGTGCATGCGCGAGCTGCTGCGACGCACGCTTCTTCCGCACGGCCTCGCGATCGATCCAATCCGGACCGTCTCCCGTGCTCTGGTTGCGCATCAATGCATGTTGCTGCATCAGGTTGGCCTGCCCCCCGGCGTCGATCAGCTGCGCGCTGGCCGGCGGGATGACGCACATCGCGCCGAGCAACCCAAGGGACAGCACGGCAAGAAGTACGGAAGGGCGATTGATCGTCGGTAGCATGGATTCCTCCTTGGCGGCGGCATCGCGCATCGAACCTGACAAGGTCGAACCTAGCATCGCGATGATTAACGTCCCGAAAAAGCCTGGCGTCAGGGCGTGACCACCGTCGCGGTCCGCATGCTCCGCGCCGCAAAAGATTGCGGCGGGCAATGCCCGCCGCAATGTGTCGCTTGCTTCCATTCCGCTCCGGGCCGCGGCCCGGAGCCGATTGGCTGCCTCAGTTCTTGCGGGCAACCTGGGCCAGGCCTTCGCCGACCGACTTGATGGCGGTCGAGACGGCCTGCGCGGTCTGCGAGAAGATCTGCGACTGCACCTGGAAGTCGGTCATCGCCGCCATGTACTCCTCGGACTGCTGCTTGGCGTCGCTGTCGTAGGTGCGTTCCATGGTCTGCTGCGCTTCGATCATCTTGCCGGCGCGGGCCGCGAGGATCTTGCCCAGCCCGGCGGCCAGGGCCTCGAACCACGAGCCGCCCTTGCCGGGCTTGAGTTCGGCCGAGTTGACTTCGCCGCTTTCGACGCGGGCGGTGAACATCTGCAGGATGAAGCTCTGTGTCATGGTGGTGTCCTCATGGCTGGATCGTCTGTGTCGAAGAATTCGGAACAACTGCCTTGGGTGCGGTAAACCAGGCGCTTCTTCAGGCGGATCCAGGCGGCCCACGCAACCGCCGCGACCGTGACTTGGTGATGGATTGCTTGCCGGGCAGGACGAACTGGTCCGCGAGGGCGCCGCCAGCGCCTAGCGTGGGGGCGTCGCCCGCGCGCAGGGATGCCAGCCATGCCATGGCCGCGTGTTCACCATCGCGCTCGATGCGCTGTGCGAGTTCCAGCGCGACCTGGACTTCCCGGTTCTGGACCTGGCTGGTCGCCTCGCCGAACTGGCGGATGAGGCTCTCGCGTTCCTCCTGGCCCAGCAGGCCGTCGCCGGCCAGCGCTTCGAGGGTGTCTACCCAGGCGGTGCGCTCGATTCCAGTGACGGCCGGCTGCAGGTTCGCCTCCGCCACGGCCTTGCGCATGTGCTCGATGACGAAGTCGAGATCCTCGTCGTCGCCCGTCGGCGCGGTGGCCCGCAGCGAAGCTTCGAGCAGGTCCAGGACTTCGCGCTGCTGCTCATCAACCCCGTCTCCCGTCGGCGTGCCCGGCGTGGACGGCGTTGCGTCCACCGGCGCTGCCGTCCTCGCCAGCGCGACCGGGCCGCGCTCGGCGGCTCGGGTGGCGACTTTGCGGGGCGGGCGGATGGCCATGGGCCGGCGGGATCCTTTTCGGGGAGCGGTGCTGGAAGGTCTGGATCGAGTGTCCCTGCTGCGCGCAGGCCCGGCAACTGGGGCCGACCCTAGTCGACGCGTCAGGCGGTGGACGAGGGTTGCGTGAGGGCGGGAATGGTCTGGAACAGGTGGCGCATGCGTTCGCCCTGTCGGCGGCCCAGGGCCTCCGCAGCCTCGGCCAGCCAGGCGCGGCTGGCATCCTGGCCATCGCGGCTGGTGCGCTCGCGGAACTCGGCCTCGAGTCTGGCCTTGTCGCTTTTCAGTTCGCCGAGCAACACGTCGTATTCGCGTAGGATCGCGGCCTCGTCGGCGACGTCCAGGCTGCCCTGCGCACGCATCTCGCCGAGCGACTCGATGAATTCCTCGCGACTGGTCGGCAGCGCGAGCGACGCGGCCCGGTGGGCCTCTGGCGGATCCACGGCGGGCGCCGCCTGGGCGTCGACATCGTGGGCGAATGCCGCGGTGCCGAACGGGACGGCAGGGCCGTCATCGGGCTTGCGCTGCGGGCGTTGGGGAGGACGCTTGGCCATGATGCTCGTGTGCAACCGGTTGGTGGTGTCGGGTGCAGCGGCCGGCCTTGGCACGGCCGCTGCAACAGGTCCAACTGCCGGTCAGGCGCCGACTGCGTTCAGGAAGCCGTTGCTGAACGCGGAGTTGAACACGTCGTCGAACGCGGAATTGCCCGAACCGCCCGAATCGCTGAGCAGCGAACTGACGAGGCCGCCGGCCAGCTGGCCAAGCATCGGGTTGCCGGTATAGGCGGTAACGACCGCACTGACGACGGAGGAGAGAACATCGCTGAGACCGCTGAGGAAGCTCATGGGGTGACTCCTGTCTGAAGATTGATGTTGGGGTATCGGTTCTTCGTGAAGCGCTGGTCCGCGCCTTGGAGTCTGTGGAGATGAGGCAGGCCGTCCAAGCTGGGGCGTTCCCCACCTGGGGCAAACCCTGGCCTCAGCCGTCGAAACGTGGATCGATCTCGAGCTGGCCGAGGTTGTGCTCGGCAAAGCGACGCGCCAGCGCCGGCGCGGCCTCGCGGATTGCGTCGTAGCTGTCCCGCGAGCGCACGTCGGCGCGCAGGTGCCAGCCGTCGGCGGTCTTGCTCAGCAGCAGGTCGGTCCCGGGCAGGGTCGCGTCGGCCATGCGCAGCAGGACATGGCCCTCGCCCTCCGCGGAAGCCGCGCCATCTACCGCGAGCTGGCGCACATGTCGTTCGAGCATTTCCGCCAACGCCTTGCCGCTGGCCATCGGCGGCGCGGGAGCGGTCGGCGGCGGCAGGCCGCTACCATCGCGCAGCGCGGCCTGCGCCTGCATCATCGCCAGCAGGTCGGCGCCATCGACCGAGTTCGCGCCCATGCCGTTGTTATCGGTGCCGTCCTGGGTGCCCTGCTGGCCCACCAGACCGCGCAACGCCGCCTGCTCCTCGCCATGGCGCGCGGCAGCCTGTGCGGCGTGGCGACCCGACTCCGGCGCGCCGCGCGGCGACTCCTCGCGCCCAGGGACGCCGGCGCGGCCTTCCTGGCGGCCGTGCTGCATCAACTGACGGAAGCGGTCCACCTGCTCCTTCGGCGGCGCCTCGCGCGGCTTGTCCGCGGGCCGGTCGTTGTCGGTGCCGCGCGCCTCGGTGGCCGGGCGGTTGCTCAGCGATGAGGTGCTGCTGTTGTCGATGCTCATGTCGGGCTCCTCAATGACGGGTGCGGGCGATGTGGACGGCCTGCACCAGATCGGCGGCGGCGTCCTCTTCGCGGCGCGCCTCGAGTGCGATCACCTCGCCGCGCCAGAGGCCCTTGCGCTTCTCCAGCGCGTCCTCGCGGGCCTTGGCGCGGAAGAAGGCCTGCATCGCCTCGGCCAGCGCCTGTTCGGCCTGCTGCAGTTTCTGTTGCGCCTGCTGCAGGCGCAGGCATGCGGCCTGCTCCTGTTCGCCCAGCCAGTCGATGTGCGCCTCGCGCTGCTCCAGGGCCAGCGGGAACGGGATGCCCGGCGGCGGCGGCTCCAGCATGCGCAGGCGCTGGCCGGCGCGCTCGCGGCGCAGTTGCGTGATTTCGCCCTCGATCCGGGTGCAGGCGTCGCGGCACTCGCGCACCACGCGCTGCTTCTCGACCACGACCAGCCGCGCCTTGCCGGTGCGGTGCGCGCGCAGCTGCAGCAGCTTCTGCAACGGGTAGCGCCGGCGCGATGCGCCGCTCATGCGAACAGCTTCTTCAGCGTGTCGGACGACTGCGCGAACGGCACCAGCTCGCCGGATCCCTGCTGCAGCAGCTTGCGGATCGGTACGATGCGGTCGATCGCGAAATCGGCCTCCGGATCGCTGCCGCGCTTGTATTCGCCCAGCTGCAGCAGCAGTTCGATGTCCTGGTGCTTGGCCAGCGCCTTGCGCAGCTGGCCGGCGGCGCGCAGGTGCGCCTGGTCGACGACGCGCGGCATGGTGCGGCTGAGGCTGGTGAGCACGTCGATCGCCGGGTAGTGATAGGCGGCGGCGAGCTTGCGCGAGAGCACGATGTGGCCGTCGAGGATCGAACGTACTTCCTCGACGATCGGGTCGCCGCCGTCCTCGTCCTCCGCCAGCACGGTGTAGAACGCGGTGATGCTGCCGAGTTCGTTGTTGCCGGCGCGCTCGAACAGCCGCGGCAACGCACTGAACACCGAGGGCGGGAAGCCGCGCCGCGCCGGCGGCTCGCCGATCGCCAGGCCGACGTCGCGCAACGCGCGCGCGAAGCGGGTGACCGAATCGAGCAGCAGCAGCACGCGCTTGCCCTGGTCGCGGAAATGCTCGGCGATGGCGGTCCCCACCCACGCCGCGCGGCTGCGCTCGAGCGCCGGCCGGTCCGAGGTCGCCACCACCACCACCGACTGCGCCAGGCCTGCCTCGCCCAGGTTGTCGTGGATGAACTCGTTGACCTCGCGGCCGCGCTCGCCGACCAGCACGATCACGTTGACGTCGGCATCGCCGCCGCGCGCGAGCATGCCCAGCAGGGTGCTCTTGCCGCCGCCGGCGACCGCGAAGATGCCCACCCGCTGACCCTCGCCCGCAGTCATCACCGCATCGATCGCACGCACGCCGGTCGAGAACGGACGCTCGATCAGGTTGCGGGTGAGCGGGTTGGGCGAGGCGGCGTAGATCGGCATCTCGACCGCGGGACCGATCGGGCCCTTGCCGTCGATCGGCTCGCCGTGCGCGTCGAGGATCCGCCCGAGCAGGCTCGGGCCGGCACGCACCGAAGCCTGGCGCCCGCTGGCGACGATCTCGGTGGTGGCGGAAATGCCGTCGAGCGCGCCGAGCGGTGTCAGCAGCGTGTGCTGGCGCGAGACGCCGACCACTTCCGCGGCGAGGTCGAACGATGGATCGCCGTCGCCGGGCGGATTGCGCAGGTGGCACAGTTCGCCGATCGCGGCCTTCAGGCCGGTGGCCCGGATCAGGGTGCCGTAGGCCTCGACCACGCGGCCCACGCGCTGGATCGACTTCACCCCGGCCAGCGCGCTGAGCAGCGGGTCGATCGCCGCGTCCTCGCGGTCCTCGCGCAGCTGCGCCGCAGGCAATCCCGGCAGGTTCACTGCGCCGTCCCCGGCTGGCTCGCGCCGGCGAGCGCGACCCGGATCGCCTCGATCTGCTGGGCCACACCGGCGCGCACCTCGCCCGCTTCCGAGACCACCACGCAACTGAGCGGATCCAGGCTTTCGTCGTCGACCAGTTCGATCACGCCGACCGCGGGATGCGCCTGGCGCACCGCGCCGAGGCCGGCCTGCACCGACTCGCGCACGCTCGGGTGCACGCGGATCAGGAGGAACTGTTCGGCCTGCGCGGCCTCGACGGCCTGCATCACCAGGGGCGGCACCACCCGCGCCGCGTCGAAGCCCGGCGCGACCCGCGCGACGATCGCGCAGGCCAGCTCGGTGATGCGCCCGGCGGCCTCGGCCAGCACGCGCGCGCGACGTTCGTTGAGCGCGGTGAGCTGCTCGGCCATCTGTTGTTGCGCGCGCTTGAGGCCTTCGGCGAAACCCTCGGCCTGCCCCGCCTCGCGCGCCTGCGCGACCTCGGCCTCCACTTCCCCGCAGAGCGCGTTGACGCGCGCCAGCAACTGGTCCAGTTCCTCCAGCCGCGCCCAGTGACGGGCACGGACCACACGCGCGGAGACCGCACGTTCGAATTCGCGGCGCTCGAACACGGCGACGCTGCCGCGCTCGGATGCGGTGTCCGCGGCCGCCCTCGTGGGCATGGACTGCGCCCTAGTCGCCATCGTGGTTCTCATGGTGGGACGCGACCACCAGCACCGCCTTCTCCGGCAGGTGCGCGGCGCGGAGCGGCCCGTTGTCGTGGAGCAGCTGGGCCCAGTCGGCGAGTGCGCGATGACGACGCGACGCCCAGGCATGGAGCTCGGCGCGGCCCTGGCGGTCGAGCAGATCGCCGAGCAACGCTGGATCGCTCAGGAATCCCGGCTCGGCCAGCAGCGCTTCCCATTCCGCCGACAGGCGGGCGCGGGTCGCCTGGTCGAGGCGACCATCCCACACGGTCTTGTCGAGGGCGAGCAGGTAGCTGTTGCCGAGGGTGGCGCGCAGCCAGCGCACCGGTTCGCGACGCACTTCGGCGCGGATCAGCGGCGCATGGGCCAGCACGCCGAGATCGCGCACCAGCGCGCGCACGCGCGCGGGCGGCCAGCGACGAGGGGTCGCCATGTGCCCGCGATCGCCGGGGCGCGGCGCCAGCAATCCGTCGAGGAACGTCGCCGGCAAGGCGCGTACCAGCAACCGCTGGCCCAGAGCGCTGGTACGTGCCCTTTCCACCAGCCGCGGTTCGAGCGCCTGCCCCGTTTGGTCCGCGTACCACGCGGAATGCACGTCGGCGAGCAGCGCCTGCAGCGGCATGGGTCAGCCGTTCCAGATCCTGCCGCTGTCGCCCGCGGACTGCGGCGCGCGGCGCTGGCGCAGGCGCCCCCAGGCGGCCCACACGAGGGCCAGCAGCGCGAGCACCCCGAGGCCGATGCCGATCGACATCGCATTGGCCGCCGACATCGCCGCCGGGACGGAGCTCGCACGCTGCGGGGTGCCCGCCACCGCCGGTGCGCCCGGCATCGGCACGAATTCGACCGAGACCTTGTTGATGTCGTCGAGTCCCTCGATACCGTCCTTGACCACGGTCTTGATGCGGGTCTGCATGTTCTCGAGGTTGGCGCCCGGCTGCTGGAAGATCACCACCGCGGCCGAGGAATCGCCACCGTCGCCGCCCAGCGGATCGCGCCTGGCCAGGGCGATGTGCACCCGCGCGTCGACCACGCCGGGGTAACCCGACAGCGTGCGCGCCAGTTCCTGCTGGCGGCTGCACAGGTAGCGCGCGTTCTCCTCGACCGAAGAGGACGCGATGCCCTCCTTCTTGAACACGTCGCACATCGAGACGTATTGCTGCCGCGGCAACCCGCGGGCCTGCAGGACCTGCATGGCCTGGGCGAACTCGCCCTTGTCGACGCGGATCTCCCAGCCGGTCTTGCTGATCGAGGTCCGCTTCTCGGCGTTCACGCCCGACGCGAGCAGCGCCGCGAACACCTCGTTGGCCTGACGCTCTTCCAGGTCGCCGTACAGGGTGACCCGCGAACAGGCCGCGAGCAGGAGGCAGGCGAGCAGCAGGCAGCCCGCACGCAGGCCGGCGGTCAGGGGGGAACGGGGGCGGACACTGTCCATCGCCAGGGCTCCGGAAGGATCAGGACTGCTGCCGGAAGAGCTGCTGCACGCCGTCGGACGTGCGGTTGGCAACGTTCGAGGTGAGCTGCGACTGGAACAGGAACTGATGGCACTGCATGGTCATCTCCAGCATCTGACCCGGCGACATTTCGGTCGCGCTCGCGGACATCGCACGCGAGAGCGATTCGATGTTCTTCGCGGTGCCATTGAGGCTGTCGAACGCATCGACCATCATCTTGGCGGTGGTCGATTCGCCAGCGGCCGCGACATCGGACACCGCGTCGGGCTGCTTGCCCGGCTTCGCCGCGTCCACCCCACCCGTGCGTTCGAGCGCCTGCGCGAACTCGCGCACATCCACCGCCGCCGCCTGCGGCTGCACCGTCGGCGCCGCCGCGGGATTGGCCGCCGCATCCATGGCCGCCACCTGGATTGCATCGATCATGTTCTGGCTCCTTGCTGCATGCGCCATGCAGGCGCCACCGGATCGATCGGCGTGCGCATGGCCCGAAGCCGCGCACACGCCGCGATCCACCGACCGCCGACGTTACTGCTTGCGCGCGACCGCGTTGAGCGATTCGGCCACGCTGTTCTGCGAGGTCGCCGCGTTGTTGGACATGAATTGCATCTTCAGGCTGGCCGCGGTGAGCGCGACCATCTGCGAGGGCTGGTCGGAACCGGTGCCGATCTGGTCGGACAACTGGGTGATTTCGGACGCCTGCGCGTCGAGCGTCTGCCCCCATGCGCGCGACATCGCTTCGTACCAGCTGGTGCCGCTGCCCGCGCCGCCGCCGGTACGCGTGCCGCCGGTGGTGCCGGGGCCGTTCGCGAACGTGGCCGCGCCGATGTACTGGTTGATGAGGTTGCCGTTGGTGGGAATCGTCATCGCAATGCTCCTTGTGCGTCGGAGGATCTGACCTCGGTGGAATCGAAACGGACGGAATCGGGTCCGGACCGTCTCGTCTGGAACTGTAGCGGATAAATGTTGCCGCAAACCGTCACCTAGGGTTTACCGCAGGGGATGTTCAAAGCGTGTCGGCGTCGAGCGCATTGGCGCGCAGACCCGAGCGGATTTCAGGTTGCTGAACAATCCCCCCGCGGCGTGGGGAGGCGGCATCGGTCCCCGCATCGTCGGCCGCTGCCCGCGCCGGAGCGGGCTCGTCCTCGACCGCAGGCGCGGGAGCCGGTGCAGGCGAGGGCCTGAGCTTGGCGAGCGCGCCGTCGGGCTGCAACACGTGCGCATGCGCGCCGATCGAGATCAGCTCGCCCCAGCCCGGGATGGCGTCGCCGACGTGATAGCGCTCACCGTCGGCGGTTTCCACGTAGGGCGCGTCGCCGCGCACGATCGAGACGATGTGGGCCTGCGCCTGCGCAGCATCTGCGGCCTCGTCGCCGGCGTCGGCGACGGCTGCATCGAGGTTGATCGGTTCGACCATGTTGACCCCGGTTTCGGCCATCGCCCGCGAGCGGATGAAGTCGCGCACCGGCTGCTCGTCGCCGCCGAAATGGCCGGTCACCCGCACGTTGTTGTCGCCCAGGTACTCGGCCTGCGCGGGATAGCCGCCGCTGCGCATGACCTCGGCGACGTCGATCGCGAGATCCTCGCCACTGCGCAGCGTGGCGCTCGCCGGCAACGCCTCGCTGGCGATGCGCGCGTCGAGCCGTTCGCGGGTCGCGCGATCGGCCACCGTGCCCGACAGCACCGCGCGTCCCTCGACGTCGCGCGTGATCCGCACGTCGCTGATGCGATGCTCGCGCGCCAGCTCGCGCAGGCGTTGCTCCACGTCGACCGGCGGCGGGCCGGCCGGCATCCACGCGGCGAAGATCGCGAGTCCGGCCAGCGCCAGCACGGCGACGCCGGCGATCATCGGCAGGCGGCTGGCGAACGCGGCCCTGGGGCGCGGCGGCGCTTCGTGGCCGTACTCGGGCGCGAGCGCGAGCCACGCGGGGGCATCGGCGCGGCCGAACGCGATCGCCGCCTGGCCCAGGCCGATGCGTTGCACCTGGGCGATCTCGACCGGATCGCCGGGATGCAGGGTGCGTTCGGGAAGCTCCACCGGCGCATCGAGCGCGCGCAGGTGGAAACGGCCGTCGACGATGTTCAGCAGCGCATGGTGCGCGGCCACGCCGGCGTCGGCGAGCACCACGTCGCAATCG
The DNA here is from genome assembly GCF_016774335.1 of Luteimonas saliphila. Classification (GTDB taxonomy): domain Bacteria; phylum Pseudomonadota; class Gammaproteobacteria; order Xanthomonadales; family Xanthomonadaceae; genus Luteimonas; species Luteimonas saliphila. Next base: position 235,394 of record NZ_JAETWA010000047.1, read on the forward strand.
TCGCCGCTGCCGACGAGCACCATCTCGCGCCGCGACAGCGGCCGGGTGGCACCCGCGTGCAGTCCGGCGACGATACGCAGTACCGCGGCGTCGTGGTCAGCGGGAGGCGTGGATGTTTCGGGGGAAGACGACATCGGGACTTGCTCCTGCGGGCGGGGGACCCCACGGGACGGGTTTGAACGAAGGTGGCGCGCACCGGTCAGGCATTGATCTGTCCCGCCTGGACGATCCGCAGGTCAGGCGCGAGCTCCTGGTAGGAGAGCACCGGCAGTTCGAAGAAGTCCACCTCCAGCAGCTTGCGCAGGTGGCGGCGCACGTCGAGCGAGCACAGCAGCGCCGGCCGCACGCCCGGCGCCTGGCGCCCGAGCTGGGCGCGCACCTCGCCGCCCAGTCGCGCAGCCAGTTCCGGCGAGATCGCCAGCTGGCTGGCGCCACCGGCGACGCGCACGGACTGGCGCAGCTTGTCCTCGAGCTCGGGGTGGATCAGCAGCACGTGCAGGTTGCGGTCGCCGTCGGACCAGCGCTCGGCGATCTCGCGCTTGAGGGCCACGCGCACGTATTCGGTCAGCAGCACCACGTCCTTCTCGCGGCTGCCGACGTCGGTGATCGCCTCGAAGGCGTCGCGCAGGTTGCGGACCGGCACGCCCTCCTCGGCCAGCCGGCGCAGCACGTCGGCCACCCGCTGCGGGGCGACCACCCGCAGCATCTCCTTCACGAGATCGGGATAGTCGCGCTGCATCTTGCCGAACAGGTTGGAAGTTTCCTGGATGCCGAGGAAGCTGCCGAGCCGGCGCCGCAACGCGCCATCGGCGTGCCAGACCAGCAGATCCAGCGGCGCGAGCGCACCCGCCGCGGCGGCGCCCTCGCGCCACTGACCGAACAACGGCGGGAAGAAACCCGGCTGCGGCGCGGCGCCGGCGATCTGCGGTTCGAACACGCCTTCCCGCGGCAGGCGGCCCGCCGCCACGCGCGCACCGTGCGCGCTGAGCCGGTACTCGCCCTCGGGCAACGCCACCGAGACACGCACCACCGGCGTCGGCAGCGGCACGCCGAACTCGTCGCGCACCTGCCTGGTCACCGCGGCGATGCGCGCACGCGCGGGCTCCTGCCCGATCGCGGCGGCCAGCGACGGCGACAGCTCGAGCAACAACGGCGGCGGCGGCGCGAAATCATCGGTCTCGACCGGCACCTGCGCGGCGGCGACCTCTTCGTCGCTGACCTTGAACAGACGCCGCAGCGTCTCGAACTCGAGCCGGTAACGCCAGGCGCTGAAGCCCAGCAGGCCGAGCCCCAGCACCAGGAACACCGGCCACGGGAACCCCGGCACCAGCGCCATCAGCATCGCCAGCAGCCCGGTGATCAACGCCACCCGCGGCTGCGCGCCGATCTGGCGCGTGATCGCGTCGCCGAGATGGCGGTCCTCGACCTCGCCCGCGGTGCGGGTGACCACCAGTCCGGCGGCCATCGTTGCGAGGATCGCCGGGATCTGCGAGACCAGGCCGTCGCCGATGGTGAGGATGCTGTAGGTGTGCGTGGCCTGGGCCAGCGACATGTCCTTCTGCAGCACGCCGATGGCGAGGCCGCCGAGCAGGTTGACCAGGATGATCACGATCCCGCAGATCGCATCGCCCTTGACGAACTTCATCGCGCCGTCGAGCGAGCCGTGCAGCTGGCTCTCGGTCTCCAGCAGGCGGCGCTTGCGGCGCGCCTCGTCCTTGTCGATCAGGCCGGCGCGCAGGTCCGAGTCGATCGACAGCTGCTTGCCCGGCATCGCGTCGAGGGTGAAGCGCGCGGCGACCTCGGCCACGCGCTCGGCGCCCTTGGCGATCACGATGAACTGGACCACGGTGATGATCAGGAACACCACCAGGCCGACCACCAGGTTGTTGCCGGCGACCAGTGTGCCGAAGGTCTCGACGATGTGGCCGCCCTCGGCGTGCAGCAGGATCGACTTGGTGATCGCGATCGAGATCGCGAGCCGGAACAGCGTGGTCAGCAGCAGCACGCTCGGAAAGCTCGAGAACGCGACCGGGTTGGGGATGTAGATGCCCAGCAGCAGCAGGCCGAATCCGATCGAGATGTTGACCGCGACCAGCGCATCGAGCGCCACCAGAGGCAACGGCAGGATCATCACGCTGATGATCAGCACCGCGCCGAAGGCCAGTACCACGTCGCTGTAGCCGGGCCGCCGCCGCGGCGCGGCGCCTTCGGGGGCCGCGAACAGGGAGGTCAGCCAACTGCGTACGTTCGTCGTCATCCGTGGCCCTGGGGGAAGGGGGGCATGGTCTGCAGCCTGCGCAGGAAGCTTGGGGGCCCTGCGGACTGGTGCATCGAGCCTGCGCCAGGTCTCCGGCGGCCGCCCCTGCCCCACCCGCACGACGCGGCGTCCGGAAAGCGACAGCCCGCACCCTGCACGAGCCCCACCTCCCGCGACGCATCGCGCCGCTGCAACGCGACCATATATCGCCGCGATGTTATGCGTGCGTCAACAGGATGTTGCATCCAGACGTCCCACCCATCACGGCGCGCGGCGCCCGGCACGCCGGGATTCGCATCACGGTCGTTTAACCTTGAGCCGCTGTAATAGGCTCATGGGACCCCCTGCAGCGTCATCGGTTTGTCTGGCGACGAGGGGCCCCAGGTCGTCGTCGTCGAGCTTGGTGACGAGCGTCACGGCATTCGCGCTCACGCCGATGGCGAAGGCGCGTCCGGCACGCGTACGCACCACTACGATGCGCTCGCGCGATCCGACCGGCAGTACCTGCACCACGGACAGCGGCGCGTCCGGGCCAGCCAGGCCGAAGCGCCGCCGCAACAGGTGCAACAGCACCAGCAGGAAGACGATGATGAAGGCCAGCGGCAACAGGATCGCCATCAGCTCCCAGAGGTACGAGCCTCCGTTCGTGTCCCGGGCGGTCGACGCGACCGTGGCGGCGGCCTCCGTCGCCGCGAATGGCAGCAGGAGCGACAGCAACGTGGCGGGGCGTGGTGGGCTCGGCATCATCGGTGGGCTTCGCGCGGCAGGGAACCCGGATGCGGCGGGCGATCCGGCCGCATACCGTAGCAGGCCGGCGCGGCGCCCGCCGTCGCGCGGACGACGCGCGCGCAGCCGGGGCGCGGCTGCATGACGCCGCCCGCCGCGCGCCGACGCCCCGCCGCGGACGCGGCGTCGGGTCTTGGCGCGATCCTCGGCGCGATTCCCTTCGCCTGCGCCGCATTCGCACGTGGCGACGGTGCGCTGGTGGCGGGCAACCAGTGTTTCAGCGAGGCCTTCACCGCCCTGCCCGGGCATCGCGACCGTGCGCAGCTGGCGCAGGCGCTCGGCGTGCCGGCGGACGCCGACGGCGCCGAGGCGCGCGCCCCGCATAGCGGCCACTGGTATGCCCTGCACTGGCGCCCGCTGACGCTGGAAGGCCAGGATCTCGATCTGCTGACCGCCGTCGACATCAGCGCCCGGCTCGAAGCGCTCGATACGCACAAGCACCAGCAGGAGAAACTGCTGTTCACCTCGCGCCTGATGTCGGTCGGCGAAATGGCCGCCACCCTCGCCCACGAGCTCAATCAGCCGCTGGCCGCGATCGTGAACTATCTCAACGGCAGCCTGCGCCTGGTGGGCCAGGCCGGCGGTCCGGCGCAGGTGGAACGCGCGCTGATCGCGGCCCGCACCCAGGCCGAGCACGCGGCCGCGGTCATCTCGCGCGTGCGCGAGTTCGTGCGTGCGCGGGAACCCCGGCGCGATGCGCAAGATGTGACGGTGATCGCAAATACCGTGCTCGAACTTCTGCGGCTGGAGGCCGAGCGCCAGCAGCTGCGCATCGATCTGACGCTGTCCGCGGCGCTGCCCGCGGTCTATGCCGACAAGGTGATGGTCGAGCAGGTACTGCTCAACCTGGTCAAGAACGCGATCGAGGCGATGCGCGAGATTCCGCCGGCGCAACGCGAACTCCGCATCGAGGGCCGCGTCAACCTCGACGACGAGGTCGAGGTGCGGGTGCTCGATCGCGGCGGCGGCCTGGACGCCGCCGAGAGCGAACAGCTGTTCTCGCCGTTCTTCACCACCAAGACCGACGGGCTCGGCATCGGCCTGGCGATCTGCCGCTCGATCATCGAATACCATGAAGGACGATTGTTCTTCGAACCCAGGCCCGGCGGCGGCAGCGTCTTCGCGTTCACGCTGCCGCGGGCGGAAGGGAGGCTCTAGGGCATGGCACCGGCGCGGATCTACCTGGTCGACGACAACGACGCGTTCCGCGAATCGACCGCGTGGCTGCTGGAGACCGCGGGTTTCGAACCGCGCCCGTTTCCTTCCGGCGCCGCCTTCCTCGCCGCCTACGAGAGCGAGCGCCACGGCGCGCGCGACGAATGCCTGGTCTCCGACATCCGCATGCCGCAGATGAGCGGCCTGCAGCTGCAGGACGAGCTGCTCAGGCGCGGTATCCGCCTGCCGCTGGTGTTCGTCACCGCGCACGGCGATGTGCCCCTGGCGGTCGAGGCGATGCGCAAGGGCGCGACCAACTTCCTCGAGAAGCCGTTCACCGACGAGGCGCTGACCCACGCCATCCACGCCGCGTTCGCCAGTCGCCGCCAGCATCCGCCGATGCGCAACGAGGCACTGGAGAAACTGAGCCCGCGCGAGCGCCAGGTGCTCGACCTGGTGGTGGCCAGCAAGCCCAACAAGATCATTGCGGACATCCTGGGAATCAGCATCAAGACCGTGGAACTGCACCGCGCGAACATGATGTCGAAGCTCGGCGTGCGTTCGCTGCCCGAACTGATGAAGGTCGCGCTCGGACATGGCTGAAACCGCGAAGAAGTCCCGGAAGTCTCCCGCCCGCGCCGCGCGACAGGACCAGGCCACGACGGCTCCGGTGCGCGAGGCGCGCGCGCTGCGCGGCCTGTTGCCGTCGCTGTCCGCCACGGCAGCGGCGGCGCTGCGAGGTTTGTTCGCCGCGCCGCAGGGCTGGACCCTGCGCGACAACGGCGTGCTGCAGTTCATGCCGGGCAGGCCGGCGCCCACCGCGCAGACCTTCTGGCTCGATGCCGAGGGCACCCGCATCGGAATCGCGCTGCAGGCGCCGGCGGATGGCGGGGGCATGCACTGGAGCGATTACCAGGGACGCTCGCGCGTGCTGGCGTGGAGCCTGGCGCACGAGGCGCAGCTGATGCGGCTGAGCGAGGCCTTCGGCGTCGTGCTGACACCCGTCGCCGACCCCGACGAGGGCGCGGGCACCGACGAGGCCGATGCGCTGTGGCTGGATTTCATCGTCGACGAGGAACCGGCCGACGGCACGGCATCGCGCATGCCGGCGCTGCAGGGCGCGCTACGCGTGCCGCCGCGCTGGACCGAACGCCTGCTCGAACGCGCGGACCCGCCCTACGACGACGACACGCCGGCGCTCGGCCGCTGGCGCGAACTCGGCATGCCGGTTTCGCTGCAATGGCGGATGCCGCCGCTGCCGTTCGCGGAATGGTCGACGCTGCAGCCCGGCGATGTCCTCGTCGTCGGCCGTCGCAGCCGGCCGCCGCAGGCCGTGGCATGCGCGGGCGACCTGGCATGGCCGCTGGCCGCGACCGCCGGGGGCTGGCGGATCGACGCTCCCCCAAGACATCTTCGGACCGTTATGCAGGAGACTTCCCCCATGAACGACACTCCCCCCGACGCCGGCGGCGACACCGCGGGCGACCTGCCCGCCGACGGCGAAGCGCTCGCCCGGCGGCTGCCGGTCGATGTCTGTTTCGAACTGGGCCGCAGCGAGCTGCGCGTCGGCGACGTGTCGGCGCTGCAGCCGGGCTACGTGTTCGCGCTGGCGGCGCCGGTGGAGGGCGCCAACGTGACCATCCGCGCCAACGGCCAGGCCGTGGGCCAGGGCGAGGTGGTCGCGGTCGGCGACACGCTCGGCGTGCGCCTGCTGTGGTGGAACTGAGCGGCGCCTGCCGGGCGCCACGCCTCCGCGCCGACCGGGAAGCCCCATGGACCTGAGCAGCTACTCCCCCGCCCTCGTTCTCGTCGTCATCGTCGGCCTCGCGCTGGCGCCGTTCGTCGCGGTGATGGTGACCTCGTTCACCAAGATCGTGGTCGTGCTGAGCCTGCTGCGCAATGCGCTCGGCCTGCAGCAGGTGCCGCCGAACGTGGTGATCAACGGTCTGGCGATCGTGCTGTCGATCTACGTGATGTATCCGGTGATCCTCGACACCTACGACGCGGTCACCGCGCACCAGCAGGGCCGTCCGGTACCGGCGTCGGTGCAGGCGCAGGTGGAGGCGCGCCAGCGCGCGCAGGCCGAACGCGCACGGGTGCAGGCCGAACGCGCGGCGCAGCGCGCGCAGTCTGCGCAGGGCCAGGCCGCTGCGCCCGACGCGGGCGATGCGCCGCTCGCCGCGGACGAGCCGGCGCCGACCAGCCCGGCGGCGGCCGACGCGCTTCAGGCGGAGTCCGAGGCGGAAGCGTCGCGAGCGGCCGACGCCGATGCCGATGCCGAACCCGGACCGCTGTTCCGCAACGTGACCACCGGCGAGGCGCCCGTCGCAACGGCGGCCGAGCCGGAGATCGTCGTGCCGGCGCCGACGCCGCCGCCCGCCCTCGACGCCGGCAGCGAGGGCGCGCGCCTGCTGGCCATGTTCGAGGCCGGCAAGGAACCGCTACGCACCTTCCTGATCCGCCATTCCAACGACGCCGAGCGCGGCTTCTTCCTGCGCAGCGCGCGCAGCCTGCTGCCGCCGGAGCGCCGCGACGCGCTGAGCGTGGACGACTTCATCGTGGTCATCCCCGCGTTCACCGTGAGCGAGCTCACCGCCGCGTTCCAGATCGGCTTCCTGATCTTCCTGCCGTTCCTGATCATCGATCTGGTGGTGGCCAACATCCTGCTCGCCCTGGGCATGATGATGATGTCGCCGACCACCGTGTCGCTGCCCTTCAAGCTGCTGCTGTTCGTGCTGATCGACGGCTGGGCCAAGCTGGTGCATGGCCTGGTACTGACCTACACGCCCTAGGAGACCGACGACGATGGGCGAAACCCTCGAACTCACCCGTCAGGCGCTGTGGCTGGTGTTGCTGCTTTCCGGGCCGCCGATCGCGGCAGCGGCGATCGTCGGCCTGGTCGTGGCGTTCCTGCAGGCCGCGACCCAGATCCAGGACCAGACGTTCGCCTATGCGCTGAAGTTCGTCACGATCGTGCTGGCGCTGTTCGTCACCGGCGCGATGATCGGCGGCACCCTGTACACCTATTCGAACCGGATCTTCGTCGAGTTCCCGGGCCTGATCCGGCGCTGATGGAGATCTTCTCCTCGGCCGAGACCGCGCTGCTGGCGCTGGGCCTGACGCTTCCGCGCATCGTCGGCGCGTTCATCATGCTGCCGCTGATCAGCCCGCAGAACATGCCGGCGATGGTGCGCAACAGCTTCCTGGTCAGCCTGGCGATCGTGGCTCTGCCGATCGTGGTCACCACCGCGCCGCCGGGCACGATGAGCACGCTGTCGTGGCCGGCGCTGGTGGTCAAGGAGCTGTTCATCGGCATCGCCATCGGCTTCTGTTTCGGCATCGTGTTCTGGGCGATCGCGGCCGCCGGCAACGTCATCGATACCCAGATCGGCATGTCGATGGCCACCGTGTTCGATCCGATCCAGGGCCACCAGACCTCGCTGCACAGCGAGTTCCTGTCGCATTTCGCCGCATGGGTGTTCATGGCCAGCGGGGCGTTCCTGATCTTCCTCGACCTGCTGATGTCGAGCTACGCGATCTGGCCGCCGACCTCGTTCTTCCCGAATCTGCCGGCGGCGGGCATGAACCTGTTCGTCGGCCACTTCAGCTACTTCACGACCACGATGCTGGTGCTGGCCGCCCCGGTGATGGTGATCCTGCTGATCGTCGACCTATCGTTCGGCCTGGTGAACCGCTACGCGCCGCAGCTCAACGTGTTCGCGCTGACGCTGCCGCTGAAGGCCTGGGCGGCGACCGGCATCATCCTGCTGTTGCTGGGCGTGTACGTCGAAGTACTGGTGCGGCGGCTGCACGACAGCGAGGGGCTGGTGCAACTGCTGCGCAGGACGTTCGGCGGATAGCGGGGACGCTCGCCCGGCCGCCTGCGCAATGCGGACTTCGTCCGCGGGATCCCTCGCTGCGCTCGGGATGACAGGCACTTCGCTCGGGATGACAGGCACTTCGCTCGGGATGACAGGCGCTGCGCTTGGGATGACAGGCGATGATGAAACCTGTCATCCCGAGCGCAGCGAGGGATCTTCCACGCGATCGCGGCAAGATGCGGTGGCGTGCGCCATCGCGGCGGCCGATCCTGCCAAGGCACGCCTGTCCGCCTTGCATTGCTTCGCCTCTCGCCTCTCGCCTCTCGCCTCAGCTCGAATCCGCTTCCGCGCGGATCCCGCGCGCCCGCATCAGGATCTCCGGCACCCGCGTTTCCTCCGGCGTGGCGAAGATGCCGACGCGCCGCAGCCAGTCGCCGGGCGCCTTCGCCGAGGTCAGCGCCACCACCGGGATCGACAGCACCAGCCCGGCGATCACCGGCGACATCCACGCCGCCAGCCCGGGCGAGACCAGATACGCGACCACGCCCGCGCCGATGCCGAACAGCGTGAGCCCGCCGTAGCGCGCCAGCAATGCCGACAGCGGCAGCGTGCCGTCGTCGCGGCGCTGTGCGTCCCAGCCCGAATCCTTGCCCGACAGCACCTCGGCCACGCCGCGCGACTGCAGGTACATGGTCACCGGCGCCATCAACGCGGCCAGCACGGTTTCCAGCAGCAGGCCCGCGGCCAGTCGCCAGCTGCCGCCACAGGCGCGGCGCGTGGCGCGGTCGAGCATCGTGGCCAGGAAGCCGAGCAGCTTCGGCGCGAACAGCAGCGCCATGGTCAGCGCGAACACCCACAGGAAGCGTTCGGGATCGGCGTCGCGCCAGTACGCCAGCGCCGAATAGCGGCCGTCCCCGCCCTCGATGCCGGCGGCTTCGAGCGGGATCGACAGGCCGACCAGCATCAGCATCGCCCACATCGGCGCGGTGAAGTAGTGGCCGATGCCGATCAGCAGGTGCACGCGGCTGATCCAGTGCAGGCCGCGCGCGGGCAGCACCATCGAATGCTGCAGGTTGCCCTGGCACCAGCGGCGGTCGCGCACCAGCATGTCGGTCAGCGACGGCGGACCTTCCTCGTAGCTGCCGCCGAGCCCGGGCTCCATGTGCAGCGCCCAGCCGCCGCGGCGCATAAGCGCGGCCTCGACGAAGTCGTGGCTGAGCACGGTGCCGCCGAACGGCTCCCTTCCGCGCAGTTCCGGCAGGCCCGCGTGCGCGGCGAACGCCCGGGTGCGGATCATCGCGTTGTGGCCCCAGTAGTTGCTTTCCGCGCCGTGCCACCATGCCACGCCGTGCGCGACCACCGGCCCGTAGACGCGACCGGAGAACTGCTGCATGCGCGCGAACACCGTGCTGCCGTTCATCACCAGCGGCAGGGTCTGGATCAGCGCGACGTCGGCGTGGCGCTCCATCGCGGCCGCGAGCCGCACGATGGTGGCGCCGCCCATCAGGCTGTCGGCGTCCAGGATCAGCATGTGCGCGAACCCGCCGCCGAAGCGGCGCACCCAGCCGGCGATGTTGCCGGCCTTGCGTTCGCTGTTGTCCTCGCGACGCCGGTAATACAGGCCGATGCCATCGCCCAGGCGCGCGCGCAGGTCGAGGAAAGCGCGTTCCTCCTCCGCAGCGATCTCCGGACGACGCGTGTCGCTGAGGATGAAGCAATCGAAATGCGCGGCCCGGCCGGTGGCGGCCACGGACTCCAGGATCGCCTGCACGCCGGCGAAGGTGCGCCGCGGATCCTCGTTGTAGACCGGCACCAGCAGCGCGGTGCGGGTCGACAGCTGCGGCAACGGACCGTCGTTCGCCAGCCCCAGCCGCAGCGGCCGGCGCGCGACCACGCGCGCGAACCCGGCGAGCGCGCCCATGAACGACATCGCGATCCAAGCGAACAGCATCACGAACAGCGCCAGCAGCACGCCTTCCAGGATCTCGATGCCGCCACCGCGCATCAGCCACCACATCTGGTAGGCGGCGAACGCGGTCAGCATGCCGGTGCCGCCGAACACGAAAAGGCGGCGCAGGCCGATCGACGCCGGCGTGCTCGGCAGGCGCCTGTTGGCGAGCCGGCCGGCGTGCAGGTCCTGCACCGGCATCGGCAGCGGCGCCTCGGGCGGGAGCCAGGGCGCGGCGGGGATGTCCTCCTCGCGTCGAACGGTTTCTGCCTGCACGATCACGCCGGCCACCGCGACAGCCAGGTCTCCGACAGCGGCACACCGGACGCGTCGAGCAGACGCGCGCGCAGTTCCACCTCGGCCGTCCCGGCCGGCATCAGTTCGAAGCTCATCCGCCAGTGGCCGGTCGCGGCGACGCGGTAGGCCACCGGGTTGCGCAGCTCGCCCACGGAAGCGGATGCCTCGACGCGCGGCGCGGCGTCAGCGGGTAGCGACGCCAGGCGCCCACCGTCGAAATCGATCACGAACAGCCGCGGCCGCGCCCCTTCCCCGTCGCCCTCGCCGGTGCGCGTCGCCACCACGCGCGCCAGCTGCGGCAGCCAGGTGTGGTCGCGGCCCCAGTGCAACCGGTAGCCGAAGCGATGCTCGCGTCCGGCCGCGAGCGACGCCCGCGGCCGCCAGAAGGCCACGATGTTGTCGGCGAACTCGTTGCCGGTCGGCAGCTCGACCAGGTGCACCTCGCCCGCGCCCCAGTCGCCCAGCGGCTCGACCCAGGCGTCCGGCCGGCGCTCGTACGAGCCCTCCGCGTCCTGGAACTGGGCGAAATCGCGCTTGCGCTGCATCAGCCCGAAGCCGCGCGGGTGCTCGTCCTGGAATCCGCTGTGCGAGACTCCGGGCGGATTGCGCAACGGCCGCCAGGCCTGCTCGCCGGCGCCGTTGAACAATGCCAGGCCGTCGGAATCGTGCACCGCGGGACGGAAATCGTCGACCCCGACGCGGTCGCCGGGATCGAACTCGAACATGCTCGTCAGCGGCGCGATCCCCGCGTTGCGCAGTTCCACCCGCGGATACAGCCGCGCGTCCACGTCGATCAGGGTTTCCTCGCCCGCGGGCCGGATCGCGAAGCGATAGGCGCCGGCCACGCTCGGGCTGTCGAGCAGCGCGTGCACGACCATGGTGTCCGCGCCCGCCGCCGGCTGCTCAAGCCAGAACGCGCGGAACAGCGGGAACTCCTCCGGCCCCGGATCGCCGCTGCCCAGCGCCAGTCCGCGCGCGGACAGGCCGTACACCAGCCCGCGCGCCACCGCACGGAAGTAGCTGGCGCCGAGGAACACGCACAGTTCGTCGAAATAATCGGCGCTGTTGACCGGCGCATGCAGGCGGAAGCCGGCGTGGCCGAGCGCGGGATCGTCGGGCGGCGGCACCTGCGGTCCGAACTCGAAGCGGTCGCGGCGGTAGGGCAGCGGCATCGCGCGGCCGTCCTCCACCAGGTGCAGGTCGACCCGGTCCTTGAACAGGAAGCCGCGATGGAACAGCTGCGCCTGGAACGGCGCCCCGGTATCGCGCCACAGCGCGTGCTCGGGGCGGAAGCGGTAGTCGCGGAACTGGTCGTAGTCGATGCTGTCGAGCGGCGGGGGAAGCGTGCGCTCGGGCGGCGCGTAGGCGCGCGCGGCCAGTGCGCGCGCCAGCGCGGGCACCGTGTCGCCATCGAAGGGGGTCGCGGCGCCCGATGCGGCGAAGGCGGCCAGGGATCGGCCAGGCAGGGCCAGCAGCACCGGCATCGATGCACCGGCCGCGATCAGGTCTCGGCGTCGCAAGGCAACCTCGTGGAAGGGCGGTAACCCGCGCCCATTAGACGGGGCGACGCTTAACGGCGCGTCAAGGCGGCGTCACGATGCGCTCAGCCGGCCATCCCCGAATGCCGCAGCAGCGCGTCGATCCGTGGCGCCCGTCCGCGGAACGCACGGAAGTTCTCGGCCGCGCTGCGCACGCCGCCGCGCGCCAGCACCTCGTGGCGGAAGCGCGCGCCGGTTTCCGCGAGCCTGTCCGGCGCTTCCTCGAATGCGGCGTAGGCGTCGGCGCTGAGCACTTCGGCCCACTTGTAGCTGTAGTAGCCGGCGGCATAGCCCCCGGAGAAAACGTGGCTGAACTGGTGCTGGAACCGGTTCCACGCCGGCGGCACGTTGACCGCGACCTCGCTGCGCACCCTGTCGACCAGTTGCTGCACCGGGTTGCGCGCCGGATCGAAGCCTTCGTGCAGCGCCATGTCGAACAGCGCGAACTCGAGCTGGCGCACGGTCGCCATGCCGCTCTGGAAGTTCTTCGCCGCCACCATCCGGTCGAACAACGCGCGCGGCAGGGGCTCGCCCGTCTCGACATGCGCGGTCATCGCCTCCACGCGCTCCCATTCCCAGCAGAAGTTCTCCATGAACTGGCTGGGCAGTTCCACCGCGTCCCATTCCACGCCGTTGATGCCGGCCACGCCCAGCTCGCCCACCCGGGTGAGCAACTGGTGCAGGCCGTGTCCCATCTCGTGGAACAGCGTGGTCACGTCGGCATGGCTGAAGGTCGCCGGCTTGCCGTCGGCGCCGCGGCCGAAGTTGCAGACCAGGTGCACGATCGGTGTCTGCACGGCGCGCGCCTGCGCCTGCGCGCCCTGGTCGCGGCGGTTGCGGCAGTCGTCCATCCAGGCGCCGCCGCGCTTGCCCTCGCGCGCGTACAGGTCGAGGTAGAACTGGCCGACGAGCGCCCCGTCGCCGTCGACGAGCCGGTAGAAGCGCACGTCCTCGTGCCACACCGGCGCGCTGTCCGGCTCCACCCGCAGGCCGTAGAGGTCGTGGACCAGACCGAACAGGCCGTCCAGCACCTTCGGCTCGGTGAAGTACTGTTTGACCTCCTGCGCCGAGAAACTGTAGAGCGACTGCTTGAGCTTCTCGCTGGCGTACGCGAGGTCCCAGGCCTCGAGCGTGTCGAGGCCCAGTTCCGCCTTCGCGAACGCCTCCAGTTCGGCGCGGTCGCGCTGCGCGTGAGGCCTGGCTCGCGCGGCGAGATCGCGCAGGAAGCCCAGCACCTCGCCCGGCGTCTCGGCCATCTTGGTGGCGAGCGAGTATTCGGCATAGCTGCCGAAGCCGAGCAAGGCGGCCAGTTCCGCACGCAGCGTGAGGATCCGATCGATCAGGGCGCTGTTGTCGAGCGCGGGATCGTCGCCGAGTTCCGAGGCGCGCACCGCATTGGCGCGGTAGAGGGTGGCGCGCAGCTCGCGATCATCGGCGTAGGTCAGCACCGGCAGGTACACCGGCATCTGCAGTCCGAGCTTCCAGCCCGGCTTGCCGTCCTTCTCCGCGGCCGCGCGACAGGCGGCAACGACGTCGGCGGGAATGCCGGACAGGCGCGATGCGTCGTCGATGTACAGCGCGTAGGCGTCGGTGGCATCGAGCACGTTCTGCGAAAACTTCGCCGATGCCGCCGACAGCGCTTCGCGGATCTCGCCGTAGCGCGCCTTTTGCGCATCGGGCAGCCCTGCGCCGCCGAGGCGAAAGTCGCGCAGCGCGTTCTCCACCACCTTGCGCCGCGCCTCGTCGCAGCCTGCGAATCCAGGTGCGTCGGCCAGCCTGCGGTACTGCGCGAACAACGCGAGGTTCTGGCCCAGCGCGCTCCAGAAGCGCGTGACCGCCGGCAACGTCTCGTTGTAGACCGCGCGCAATTCCGGCGTGTTGACCACCGCCTCGAGGTGGCCGACCTGGCCCCAGGCCCGTGCCAGGCGCTCGGTGGCGTCGTCCAGCGGCACCACGAAGCCGTCCCAGGTGACCGGCGAGACGGTCTCGGCCTCGCGCACGGCGGTCTCCGCCCGGGCCAGCAGTTCGGCGATCGCGGGCGCGACGTGTTCGGGGCGGATCGCGTCGAAGCGCGGCGGGCCGGAGAAGTCGAGCAGCGGGTTCGGCGACATGGAATGGGGTCCGGGTTCGGCAGGGGTGGAAGGGAAGTGGGTGCCCGCACGTTCGGGATCAAGCATGCCATGCGTCGCAGCCGCACCGCGTCGACGGCCGCGCATAGTCCGCCGGTCGTCTTCCCGCGTCTGCGCCCCCGCGGGTGCGTTCGCGCGGGCGCGCTGCGGTACCGTAGCGCCACCGCCCGCACCGGAGCACAGGCATGGCCCGACTCACCGCGAAGGATTTCCATCCCGAACTGCTGGAGCTGTACGACTTCTACGTGCACGGCCGCATCTCGCGCCGGGATTTCCTCGACCGCGCGACGAAGTTCGCCGTCGGCGGCCTGACCGCGGCCACCATCCTGGCCTCGCTCAGCCCCGACTACGCGCTGGCGCAGCAGGTGCAGTTCACCGATCCGGACATCCTTGCCGAGTACATCCGCTATCCCTCGCCCAACGGCCACGGCGAGGTGCGCGGCTACCGCGTGCGCCCGGCCAAGGCCGAGGGCAGGCTGCCGGGCGTGGTGGTGGTGCACGAGAACCGCGGCCTCAACCCCTACATCGAGGACGTGGCGCGGCGGCTGGCCAAGGCCGGGTTCCTGGCGCTGGCGCCGGACGGGCTGAGTTCGGTCGGCGGCTACCCGGGCAACGATGCGCGCGGGCGCGAGCTGCAGCAGCAGGTCGATCCGGAAAAGCTGATGAACGACTTCTTCGCCGCGATCGAGTTCCTGATGCAGGATGAACGCGGCACCGGCAAGGTCGGCATCACCGGGTTCTGCTACGGCGGCGGGGTCTCGCATGCGGCGGCGGTGGCCTATCCCGAGCTGGCGGCGGCGGTGCCGTTCTACGGCCGCCAGGCGAAGCCCGAGGACGTGCCGAAGATCAAGGCGCCGCTGTTGATCCATTTCGCCGAGACCGACGACAACGTCAATGCCACCTGGCCCGCGTACGAGGCGGCGCTCGAGGCCGCGGGCACGCGTTACGAGGCCCACTTCTATCCCGGCACCTACCACGGCTTCCACAACGATTCGACGCCGCGCTACGACGAAGCGGCGGCGGCGCTGGCCTGGGAACGGACGCTCGACTGGTTCCGGCGGCACCTCGTCGCCGCGTGAGGTGGGCGACCAGGCCGCCACGCGTGGCCTGCGCTACTCCTCCGCCTGCGGCACGAACGACAGGTCGTGGTAGTCGTAGCTGAAGTCGGCCAGCGGCGAGACCGCCTTCATCGTGATCCGCGACACCTTGCCTTCCGCATCCAGCGCGAAGCTGACGTAGGCCGGTTCGATGGCCGTGTCGTCCCACCGCGTGCGGAAGGTGTCGTACTGCCAGTGCTCCAGCGTGCCGGCCATGTTCGGCGTCTGCAGGAAGTCGATGCGCAGCCTGCCGGCGTCGGCGGCGACCGTGATCGGCCCGTACCAGGCATCGACGTAGCGGCCGGCATAGCCGGCCAGGGGCAGCGATGGCTTCGAGGCCTTGCGCGCCTGCGTACCGGTGGACGCCAGCGCAGCGAGCCCGCCCTCGAGGCGCGCCTGGTTCCATTGCCCGAAGGCCGCCACCCAGTCGCGCGGCTCGAAGCCCAGGTAGTGGTCCAGCAGTTCCTGGCCGAGGCCGCGCAGCACGTCCACGTCTTCGGCATTGATCTGCAGCGCGATGCCGAGGTCGTGCTCGGGCACCAGCACCACGAAGGCGAGCACGCCGAACACCGCGCCGCCGTGCTGCACCACCTTCACCCCGCGATAGTCCTGCACGTTCCAGCCCAGCGCGTAGCCGGAGAACTGCGGCGTGATGGCGCCGATAGGTTCGGGATACGGGCGGATCGGCACATGGATCTGCGGCGTCCACATCTCGCGCGCAGTGGCCTCGTTCCACAGGCGCCCGTTGCCGTCGGGGCGCGCGCCGAGCGCCAGTTGCACCTGCAGCCAGCGCGCGAAGTCGTTCGCGCTCCACGACAGGCCGCCGGCCGCTGCACCGACCTGTCCCAGGCCTTCGCGTTCGCGCAGCAACTGCTGTTCGCCCAGGCCACGCAGGCGCGGGTCGAGTCGCGCGTGCGGCTGCGCGCGGTTGCGCGTCGCGAAGCGATCGGCCTCGTCGCTGACGGCGGTCGCCATGCCCAGCGGCCGGAAGATGTGATCGCGCACGAACGCCTCCCAGCTCTCCCCGCTCACGGCGGCGACCACTTCGCCGGCGACGATGTAGAGGATGTTGTCGTAGGCATAGCCGCTGCGGAAACTCGTCGCCGGTTCGATGTGGCGCAGCGCGCGGACGATGTCGGCGCGGCTGCGCGAACTGCGCGGGATGAACAGCAGGTCGCCCGCGCCCAGGCCCAGGCCGCTGCGATGCACCAGCAGGTCGCGCACGGTCATCTCGCGCGTCACCCACGGATCGTGCATCCGGAACTCCGGCAGGTGGTCGATGACCCGGTCGTCCCAGTGCAGCTTGCCGTCGTCGACCAGGATCGCCAGCGCCGCGGCGGTCACCGCCTTGCCGGTGGAGCCGGTGGGGAAGAGCGTGTCGGCGTCGACCGGATCGGACCCGCCCAGCGCGCGCACGCCGTAGCCCTTCGCATGCACGATCTCGCCGTCCTTCACGATCGCGATCGCCATGCCGGGCACATCGCGCGTGCGCATGGCCGCCTCCACCCGCGCATCGAAACCGGCGGGCGGCGCGGCGACTGCGGGCGCGACGATGCACGCCAGCACCAGCAGGAGAGTGTGGAACAGGGTCACGCGCATGCTTGCGTCTCCTCGGAAGTGGTTCATGCCTGCGCGCCCGGCCGCGTGCGCATCCGCCACAGGTGCCAGCTGCCGAACGTCAGCAGCGGCAGCACGTACACGAACAGGAACAGCCAGGCCAGCGCGCGGTAGCCGTGCGCGATCAGCGCGACCAGTCCGTAGCGCTCGGCGATGAAGATCGAGCCAACCAGCAGCACCACCGCGACACAGAGCCGCGCGCCACGCGGGAAGTCGCCCCGCTCGCGTTTCCGCCACGCACCGGCGATGCGCTCGTTGACCGCGTGCACCGCGCCCACGCCGCTTTCGAGCAGGGCCAGGAAGATCATCGCCTGGAAGCCGACGTGCAGCAGCGGTTGCTGCATGCGCCGCAGCATGTAGTCCGACGGCAGCGCCTCGCCGGCGATCTGCGGCATCCACGCCAGCATGCAGGCGAAGAACGCGATCGCCGGCAGGATCGCCAGCGGGCCGGCCAGCAGGCCGGCGGCGACCGCATCGCGACGCCGGGTGAAATGCCGCAGCATCGGCAGGATCGCGACCGCGCCGACGATGTTGTAGCAGGCATAGGTCAGCCCGCCCTGCACCCAGCCATCGAGAGAATGCGGCGTGGAAAGGCCCTGCAGGATGCGGTCGCCGAACGTGGTGAAGGCGAACGCGACGAACAGCACGTACATCGCGTACAGGAACACCGAGGCCCAGCCGAACAGACGCTCGACCGCACGGTTGCCGAAGGCCACCACCGCGCCGATCGCCGTCATCAACGCCAGCGTGCCCACCAGCGGCGGCCAGCCGGTCAGCGCGGCGACCACCGCGCCGGCCGCCGCGCCGAACACCGCCAGGATCAGCACCATGAACACCACGTAGGCGAGTTCGAACACCACCCAGCCGGGCCCCACCAGCCGGCCGAAGAAACCGCGGTAGTCGTAGCTGCCGGTGGCGAAGGCGAACACGAACGTCAGCGCGCACACCACGCTCCACACCACCATCGCCAGCGACAGGCCCAGCAATCCGCCCTGCGCGCCACTGGGCAGGAAGTATTCGGCGAGTTCACGTCCCGTCGCGTAGCCGCCACCGATCACGAAGCCCTTGAACGCGAGGCCGGGCAGGAGGAAGCGCTGGAACCGTGTCGGCACCGGGCTCATCGCCGCGTGCCCCTGCGCTCAGGCCAGGCAGGCATCGACCAGCCGGTCGAACGCTTCGCCGCCGCGCATCGGATCGGCGACCGGCAGGCCCAGGCGCGTAGCGGTGGCTTCGATCGCCTCGCGCGCGGCCGCCGCGTCCAGCGCGCCGGTGTTGAGGCTCACTCCGGCGCAACGGATCGCCGGATTGGTGCGCGCCCCCAGCCGCAGCGCGAGATCGATCGTGTCTTCCACCGACGGCAGCGCGAAGTGGGAATGGCCGAGCATGCGCTCGCGGCCATGTTCGTGGCAAACCACGATGACGTCGGGCTGGCTGCCGTGCAGCAGCGCCAGCGACACCCCGGCGTAGGCCGGATGCGACAGCGAGCCCTGTCCTTCGATCACGTCCCAGTGCCCGGCATCGGCATCTGGCGACAGCATTTCTGCAGCGCCCGCGGCGAAATCCACCACCACCGCGTCCATCGGCACGCCACCGCCCGCGATCAGGATCCCGGTCTGCCCGCTGGCGCGGAAGTCGACATCGACCCGGCGCGACGCGAACGCGCGCGCAAGCGACAGCGCGGTGTACTTCTTGCCCAGCGCGCAGTCGGTGCCGATGGTGAGCAGGCGGCGGCCGGAACGCTTGCGACCGCTCGCGACCGGCAGTCCCGTCGGCGGCTCGCGCACGTCGATCAGCTGCCGGCCGTGCACCACCGCGGCATTGCGCAGCGGCTCGATCTCCGCCAGCCTCGCATGCATGCCACCGATCAGGTCCAAGCCGGCATGCAGCGCGTCGAGCAGCAGCGGGATCCAGTTCGCCGGAATCCGCCCGCCGGGGTTGGCGATCCCGATCACCATCGACCGCGCCCCCAGCATCCGCGCCTGCGGCGGCGACAGGAAGGGCAGACCGGTGGTGACGGTCGCACCCTTGCACGCGTACTCGCCGACGCAGCGCTCGCCGGCCCAGTCGCGCAGCCCGAACGCGGTCTTGGCGTAGCCCGGTTCGGTGACGTCGCCGAGGAACAGCAGATACGGTTGCGGCAGCGGCTCGGCCTCGCGCAACGCGGGAACGGCATTGGGCATGCGGACTGGTCCGTATCCTTGCGGGGGAGGCATGCCGTCCCGGTGGCGGGCCGGCACGCGGATCAGAAGCGGAAGTCGAGCTCGAGGCCGACGGTGCGTGGCTGGATGGGGCTCGCGGCGTAGTGATGGGTCACGCCGGTCAGCGCACCGGTCACGTCGGTCATGGTCGAATAGGCGCGCTTGTCGGCCGCGTTCTTGACGTAGCCGCGCAGCGTCCACGCCCCGTTGGACAGCGATGCGTAAACGTCGAGCGCGCCGTAGCCGTCGATGACCAGCGGCTCGGTGATCGTGGTGTCCAGCACCGTGCGCGGTTCCGCGATCGCGATCACCTCCCGCTCCGTGGTCGCGTTGGTCCGGTCGTCGACCCAGCGATAGCCGCCGCCGACGCCCACGCTCCAGCCGTTGCGTAGCGAGAAGTAGTAGTCGACGGTGGCCGAGACGGTCAGGTCGGGCACGTAGGGCATGCGATCGCCCTTGAGGCCGGTGTTGATCTCGAGCACGCCGCCGGGCAGGTCCGGGTCCAGCGGCACCACGATCACCGGGAAATCCTCGTCGATCACCGCGTCGTTGTAGGCGCCGTTGAGGCCGAGGGTGAGGCCCGGGGTCGGACGCCATTGCAGGGATGCCTCGAGCCCGCGGCTGGTCGCTTCGCCGCCGTTGACCAGGCCGCTGACGCCATTCACCAGCGACGCCACCTGGATGTCCTCCCAGTCGACCTGGTAGGCGACCAGATCGAGCAGCACGCGCCGCGAGGCGAATGCCGACTTCCAACCCAGCTCGTAACTGGTCAGAGTCGACGAATCCACCGCCGACGGCAGGCCCACGGAGACCACGTTGGGACCGCCCGGCTGGTAGCCGGTGGAGGCCTTGGCGTACACCATCGAATCCGGACCGAGCTGGAACTGCGGTGTGATGCTCCAGGTGAACACGTCCTCGCTGGAGGTGTTGTCCTGGGTCGCGATCGGCAGCAGGACGCCCGCGACCACGTTCTGGGTGAATTCCTGGTCGTTGCGGGAGAAGCGCACGCCGGCACCGATCTTGAACCGGTCGGTGAACGCGAACGAGCCGTTGGCGAACACCGCCGTCTCCTCGAACGTGCTGGGAATGTACAGCTCGCCGAGCACGCCGATGATCCCGTCCCAGGGCGCCGGCAGCGGCGATCCGTCGAGCTGGTTGAGCGCGACGTACTGGTAGTTGTCGCCCTTCTCGCGGGAATGGAAGGCGCCCAGCAGCCATTCGAAGCGCTGCCCGGACTTGGACTGCAGGCGGAATTCCTGGGTGAACTGGGTCATGTCCAGCACGTTGTCCAGGTAGGACGAGCCGGCCTCCAGGGTCGGGTCCGCGGCCAGGAACGCCAGCGGGTACTCGCCGTAGCTCAGGGTGACGTCGGAGCGCACCGCGGTATGGGTGTCGGCGTAGCTGGTCGCCGAGATGAAGTCGGCGAAGCCCAGGTCCCGGTCGAAGGTGAGCGAATAGTGGTCGATCTCCTTGCGGAAGGGTTCGTCGACGTGGATGTAGTTGGAGAGCCCCGAGACCGGGCGGCGGGTCAGCGGATCGAGCGCCATCACCGCGTTGTCGTCGCTCTCGACCTCCTGGCGCATCGCGGCGAACTGCACGCTCGACCCCTCGCCTTCCCAGCGCAGCGACGCGCGGGCACTGGTCTGGTGGCCCTGGTTGATGTCCTTGCGTCCGTCGACCAGGTTGTCGATGTAGCCGGGCAACGCATTCCTGGCGAAACTGGCGCGGATGGCCAAGGCATCCTCGACGATCGGCAGGTTCATGCCGATCCGGTAGTTGAAGCCGCTCTCGCCGTCCTCGGGGAACGACACGCCGCCGCCGACGCGGAACTCGCGCACCGCCACGTCGGGCTGGCGCATGGTGTACTTGATCAGTCCGCCCATCGCGCCGGCGCCGTACAGCGTGCCCTGCGGGCCGCGCAGCACCTCGATGCTCTCCACGTCGTAGGGCAGCAGGTCCAACTGGTACAGCGTGGCCTGCTGGTAGAGGCTGTTGGAGCCGACCGGGGTCTCGTCGACATAGGTGCCGACGGTGGAGCCGGGCGAGAGCGCGGCGATGCCGCGCATCGACACCTGCACCTGGCCCGGCGTACCGCTGGACTGGACCTGCAGACCGGGCACGTAGCTGGCGTAGTCCGACATCTGGGTGGCATTGAGGTTCTCGAGCTGCTGTTCGCCGATGCGCGTCATCGAGACCGCCACCTCGCGGATGTCCTCTTCGCGCTTGTTGGCGGTCACGATCACGCGATCGAGTTCGGTCGCCTGCGCGTCGGGCGCGGCGTCGGCGGCTGCATCTTGCGCCAGCGCGGCGCCGGAGGTGGCCAACGCCAGGGCGGCGCCGATGGCGCGCGCGAGGCGCGAGTAGCGGGTAGGTCCGATCGACTTGGATGAGGCCATGGCATGTTCCCCGGGTCGGCGATGGCACCCCGCGTTGGCGGAGGCCGGAGTGGTCGGCTAAGTCCTGATCAGGGATCATGATCCTAATCAGAGAATTGTCAACCCGCACGGAGAATCAATTTCGTGCTGCGCCAACCGCTTCCGCGCCCGTGCCCGTGCCCGTGCCCGTGCCCGCTCCCGTCCAGCCTGGCCCACGCACGACCCGGCCGGGCGTGGCACCGGTGTGTTCGCCATCGCGCAGCACCTGCACGCCGTTGACGAAGACCTCGCCGACACCGGTCGCGTACTGCTGCGGTCTGTCGTAGCTGGCATGGTCGATGATGGCCGCCGGGTCGAACACCACGATGTCGGCGAAGCAGCCGGGTCGCAGGCAACCGCGGTCTTGCAGCTTCCAGTTCGCGGCCGGCAGGCCGGTCAGGCGGTGGATGCCCTCCTCCAGCGACATCAGCTTGCGGTCGCGCACGTAGTGCCCGAGGAAACGGGCGAAGTTGCCGTAGGCGCGCGGATGCGTGCTCGATTTCAGGAACACGCCCTCCGGCGCCGACGACTCCGCATCCGATCCGAGGCTCACCCAGGGCTGCTTCAGGCCCAGCGCGACGTTCTCCTCGCTCATCAGGAAGTACGCCGCGCCCACGCGCGAATCGTCCTCGACGATCAGGTCGAGGACGGTCTCTTCCGCGGTCGTTGCGCGCTCGCGCGCCACGTCGGCCAGGGTGCGGCCGGTCAGCGGCTTGAGCGTGGGATTGCGGAAGTCGATCAGGATCAGGCGCTCGTCGGAGCCGGCGAGCAGGCGCAGGTTCTCCCACTCGACGTGGGGATCGCGCATTTCCGCCAGCACCCGCGCACGGATCGCCGGATCCTCCAGCCGCGCCACCATCGCCTCGTGGCCGCCGGCCTGCACCCAGGGCGGCAGGGCGGCGGCGAGCCCGGTCGCGCCGGCGGTGTAGGCGTACATGTTGGCGCTCACCTGCAGGCCTTGCGCGCGCGCTCCCTCGATCTTCGCGATCGCCTGCGCCATCTTCGGCCAGTTCTTCTCGCCCGCCGCCTTGAGGTGATAGGCCTCTGCGCGCTGGCCGGTGGCGCGCGCGATGGCGATGGTCTCGTCGAGCGCCTCGAGGAAGCGGTCGGCCTCGCTGCGCATGTGCGCGACATAGCCGCCACCGCTCTCGGCTGCGGCCTGCGCCAGTGCGACCAGTTCGTCGGTGTCGGCGAACGCCGCCGGCGGGTAGATCAGCGAGCTGCCGACGCCGAGCGCGCCCTCGCGCATCGCCTGGCGCACCAGGTCCTGCATGCGGGCGAGCTGCGCGGCATCGGGCTGGACGTCGTCCTCCCCCAGTTCGTGGATGCGGACCGTGGTCGCGCCGACGAAGGATGCGACGTTCGGGGTCACGCCGCGTCGTTCCAGGAACCCGAGGTAGTCGCCCAGCGAGGTCCATTCGAGGTCGTAGCGGATGTCGCCCTGCTGCTTCAACGCTTCGGCCCGCATGCGGGCGTTGACAGGCCCCATCGACCAGCCTTCGCCGAAGATCTTGAGGGTCACGCCCTGCTTCGTGTCGCTGATACCACGCCCGTCCTCGATCAGCGATTCGGTGGCCCAGCTCAGCACGTTGATGAAACCCGGCGACACGGCCCGGTCGCGCGCATCCAGCACCGTGTCTGCCTGCGCCCCGGTGCCGGCGGGAAGCAGCGCGGCGATGCGGTCGTCGCGCACGGCCACGTCGACCCGTTGCGGCGCAGCCCCGCTGCCGTCGTAGACCACGCCGTTGCGGATCAGCAGGTCGTAGCGCTGCGTGGAAACACCGGTGGCCGGGGTGCCGGCGCATGCGGCGAGCACGGGCAGCAGCGCGGCTGCCAACAGGCGAACGATCGGTCGATGCATCAGGGTGCTCCTGTCGCGGGTGGAGGGTCGAGGGTCGTGGCGATCCCCTTGTACCGCCGAACGTCTGGCGGATGCGCCGGGCGTACCGGGCGGCCGGAATCGCGAAGGCGCGGCCACCACCGGCTCACGGCGCCACCGCCTCGTACAGGCCGATCCCGACGAAGTTGCCGAGCACGTAGCCCAGCACGCCGGTGGCCACCGCGGCAACGGCCAGCCGCCGCCAGCCGAACAGGACCGCGAACGCGATCGCGATCGGTGGCCCGCCGATGCATGCCGTGGATGCGATGACGATTTCGGCATGATTGAGCCGGCAGAGCCGCGCACCGGCCAGGAGGAAGGCGATGTGCACGGCGAAGATCACCAGCACGTAGGCGAACAAGGCCGGCGCTGCGCCCCACATCGCACCGAGGTCGGCACCCGCGCCGAGCATCGCGAAGAACAGGTACATGAACAGCGTGGCCGCCAGTTCCGGTCCGGCGATCGCCTTGAGCCAGCGTCGCCCCACCGTCGCGATCGCGACCATCGACAGGGTGATGTAGAGGATCGCGTACGTGGGCTGGCCGAGACGCGACGCCAGCTCGATGCCTGCGGCGCACGCCAGCGTGGCCAGGCCCAGCGCCAGCGCCAGGTCGATGACGGTCGGCACGCGCCGTGCGTCGTCCGTATCGCCGACGGCACATGCCAGCAGTTCGGCCCGCCAGGCGAACCGGCTGCGGAACACCGACCAGGTCGCGGCTGCGCCGACCAGCAGCAGGTAGCCGAGCCCGACCACGTTGTCGATCGCCACGCCGGTGGCCAGGGCCGTGGGATCGCGAAAGCCGACCGCCTCGGCGACCGCCGCGAAGTTCAGCGAACCGCCCACGTAGGTGGCGCTGAACACGGCCGCGTACTCCGCCTCGAACGGCCCCAGATCGAGCAGTTTCGTGCCGAGCCACGCACCGGCGGCGACGCCGACGGCTCCGAACGCGAACGCCACCAGCGTGCGTCCACCGTCGACCACGATGCTCACCAGGTCCGCACGCAGCAGGAACAGGGCGATCGCCAGCGGTACCAGGTACGTCCAGATGAGGTCGTAGGTCGGTGCGGAGGCCGGGATGACGTCGAACTGGGCCAGCGCGATCGCGATCGCGATCACCAGCATCACGCCCGAGACGCGCTTGCCGATCCCGGTCTTTTCCAGGCTGGCGCCGATTGCCGTCAGCGCGAAGAACACCGCCAGCAGCGCGAATGCGTTGTCGGCGGGGATCAGCGTCGGGGTGATCGGTGGCGTCATCCCGAAGCCGACGCGCCCCAGACCACCGCTGGGCAGTCGATGTGCCCATCGCGATAGACGACACCGGGAGTGCGATCCTGGCGGAGGAAGGTGGGCCCGTCGAGGTCGACGACATCGCAAAGCTGTCCGAGCACGAATGCGGGCGCAGCCGCGAGGCTGGTCCCGCACATGTTGCCGACCATCACCTGCTTGCCGAGTTCGCGCGCACGCCGGGCCATCATCAGCCCTTCGGTCAGGCCGCCGCACTTGTCGAGCTTGATGTTGATCACGTCGAACCGGTGGTGGCGCGCTTCGAGTTCGGCCAGGTCGAGGATGCTTTCGTCCGCGGCGAACGGCAGCGCGCGCGCGATGCCGTCGAGTTCGTGCTCGCGCCCACGCACGCAGGGTTGCTCCAGCAGCGCCACGCGCGCTTCCAGCAACGCCGGCAACAGCGATGGCAGCGTGGCGCCATCGTAACCCTGGTTGGCGTCCACGCCGATCCACGACCCGGGGCAGCGTGCACGGACTGCGCGCAGCCGCGCGACATCGAGGTCCGGTTCACCGGTCAGCTTCAGCTTCAGCGCGCGCGCCTGCATCGTGCCGTGCACGTAGGCGGTCGCGCGCTCGGCCATGACCGCGGGTCCGTCCGCGCCGACGGTGAACGTGGTCAGCAACGGACGCGCGCCATCGAGCCCTGCAAGCATCCACACCGGGACCCCGGCGCGTTGCGATTCGAGTTCCCACAACGCGCAATCCAGCGCATTGCGGGCGCCGCCGGCCGGCAGCAGCGTGCGCAGCGTCTCGCGATCGAGGCCGGCCTCGATCCGTGGCCGCAGCGCCTCCAGCGTGGCCAGCATCGCCTCGGGATGGTCGTTGTTGTAGTAGACGCCGGCCGCCTCGCCGCGACCCACGTGCGCGCCGTCGCGCAGCGTCGCCACGGTGGCGGGCATCGCTTCGAACACGTGCCCGGCGATGCGGAACGGTGCGGCCATCGGCAGCGGTTCGTTGTGCAGTTCGAGTGCGAGCGGCACGGTGCGGGCGCTCCCGGGAAACGTGGGGTCGATACGCCGGCGGCGCGTGGCCGCCGGCAGGATGATCGTCAGTAGTTGGCGCCGAAGCCGATCAGGTGCTGGGCGATGCCGATCCACAACACGAACCCGCAGGCCAGCGCCAGCAGGACGGCCCACAGCTTCGCCAGCAGCCGGCGCCGGCCGCGCAGTACGTGCCAGGCATTCCACAGCGCCACCGCGGCACCGAGTGGCAGCACGAGGGTGGCGAACAGGCGCAGGGCGATGATGATCGCGTCGGTGTCGGGGCTGGTGTACTCCAGCTTGCTGAGCATGCCGACCACCAGTCCCAGCGCCCCGCCCATCGCCAGCAGCACCAGCAGGGCCGCGATCCGCACCAGCCGGTGCGCGCGCGCGTCCAGCCCGGCCAGCCTGTAGGGCGCACGGTAGTAGCGGCGCACCAGCGCCGACACCGGCCACGCCAGCACCGTCAGCAGCAGCACCGCCAGGCTGGCCACCAGCAGCGGCATGCCCAGTGCCTGCCAGCCCGACAGGCGCTGGAACACCATGATCGGCGCGTACGGCTCCATGCTGAAACGCGTGACCTTGCCGTCGACCACGTCGGCCGCCAGCCGATCGGTGCTCGAAGTGTCCTGCCACACGTACGGCGCCACTTCGCGCCACTTCTTCGGCGCGCCGCCCGGGCCGAGGGCCAGGGTCACGCTGATCGTGCCGTCCTCGTTGGCCACCACCTTCACCGGGCCCAGCAGGTTGGCCAGCGACAGGAAGTTGCTGTCCGGTCGGCGGCTGCTGGTGTAGGTGCCGGCGATCTGCTGCGCATGCAACTGCGCGTCGGCTTCGGACACGCCCGCCTGCGTCTGCGCATCGCCAGGCAGGTAGCGGTCGGCGAAGCCGCGCGAGAGTGCGTAGCGGATGTGTCCGGTGGCGCCGTCGCGGCCGGAACTGTTCATCGACACGAACAGGCCGATGCCGTCGTCGGGAAACAGTTGCAGGTCGCTGTGGAACCACTGCGTGTCGCCGCCGTGCGAGATCGCGCGGTGGCCGTTCACCGAGGTCTCGTAGAAGCCGAGCATCATCCGGTTGAGCGGGCCCACCGAGGCCTGACCGGTGGCATGCATCGTCCGTGCGGTGTCCGCGTCGAGGATGCGCGCGTCGCCGTAGGCGCCGCCCTGCAGGTGCGCGATCATGAAGCGGGCCATGTCGCTGCCGGTTGCGGCGAGGCTGCCGGCGGGGGCGAGGCTGATGAACTCGTAGTCCTGCGGCGTGCCGTCGGACGCCCGCGAATACCCCTTCGACATCTGCGCCAGCAGCGCCGGCGGCAGCGGCTGGCGGAAGCTGGAGTGCGCCATGCCCAGAGGCTGGAAGATGTGGCGGTCGAGATAGTCGTCGAAGCTTTCGCCCGACACGCGCTCGACGATGTAGCCGGCCAGCGCGGTCGCGTAGTTCGAGTACGCCGGCGTGGTGCCGGGCGCATGGATGCGTTCGGGGACCCAGTGCTTGAGCGCCTCGCCGAGCGGGGTGATCTCGTCCTCGCTCGCGGTGATCAGCGCACGGATCTGCTCCTCGAACCCGGTGGTGTGGGTCATGATCTGGCGCAGCGTCACCGGCGTGTCGTCGTGCGCGGGGAGCTCGAAATCCAGGTACTGGTTGACGTCGGCGTCGAGGTCGAGCTTGCCCTGCTCCACCAGTTGCATCACCGCCGTCCAGGTGAACAGCTTGGAGACCGAGCCCGGGCGGAACAGGGTGGCCTCCGGGTCGACCGGCGCGCGGCTCGCCAGGTCCGAATAGCCGTAGCCCTTCTGCACCAGGACCTGGCCGTCCTTGACCACCACCACCACGGCGCCGGCGATGTCGCCCGCGGCCAGCGCGTAGGGCATGAACCCGTCCAGCCAGGCCTCGACGTCGCCACGTTCCAGCCCCGGCGTGCCGGCAGCCGGGGCTGGCGCGGCCGCGGCCGGAGCATCGGCCGGACTCGGCAGCGCCGGGGGCGGCACCGCACCGGGTGTCACCGCCGCTTCCTGCGCGGTTGCGGTCGCCATGCCGGCGGCCAGCAGCCAGGCGCTCAGGATCATGGGAATCGTGCGCATCGAACGGTCTCCGGTCGGGGGACGGGGTCTTGCGTGGTCGTGGAACCGCGCCGCGGCGCCGAGGGCGGCGGGAGCCGGTTCATCCTGATTCGGCGATAATGATCCCAATCAGAGAATTGTCAACCAGTGCCGAAAGTCTCCCGGACTCCTGTCTTCACGGCCGGCGACCACACCCACCCTTCCCACCGATCGCCTGCGAAGGCGATGATGATCCTCTTCAGGACATGCCAGCCTGTCGCGGACAACCAGGAGATCCGGCAAGGATGACTGCGCAACATCCCACCATCGGCGGACTGCTGCGCTCGCTGCGCGCGCGCAAGGGCTGGACGCTCAAGCAGATGAGCGAGCATTCCGGCATCCCGCTCTCGACCCTGTCCAAGGTCGAGCACGACCGCCTGACCCTCACCTACGACAAGCTGCTGCAGCTCAGCCAGCGGCTCAACCTGCGCATGTCCGAACTGTTCGCCGAGCAGGACGAGGCACCGGAGCCGCCGGTGACCGCGCGCCGCAGCATCGGCCGCATCGACGACGCGATCCGCGTCACCACCCCCAACTACGACTATTACTACCTGTGCCCGGAACTGCGCCGCAAGCGCATGATCCCGGTCCTCACCCGGGTGCGCGCCAAGAGCATCGAGGAGTTCGGCGAGCTGGTGCGGCACTCCGGCGAGGAATACATCCACGTACTCGAGGGGCGCATGGAGGTGCACACCGAGTTCTACGACCCGATGGTGCTCGAGACCGGCGAGTCGGTGTACATCGACTCCAACATGGGCCACGCCTACATCGCCGCTGAAGGCTGCGACGAGGTGCTGCTGCTCGGCGTGTGCTCGAGCGCGGACGAGCAGCTGATGGAATCGCTGCTCACCCTGCACGGGGAGGAGGGCGCCGCGCAGCAGGCGCGCGCGCCACGCGCGCTGCCGCAGCCGAGCCCGACCAGGACCCTCCCTGCCAGGCGCGCGACAAGGAAGAAGCCGGCGAGGAAATCCAGGGGCGAATAGCGGAGCAGTCCGCGTACCGGTGATTCCGGCCGCGACCCCGATGCGCGCCTGGCCGGCCCGCAACGGAACCTGCCATTCATTCGCATGAACCGGGCTCACGGCGCCGTGATCGGCGCTGCGTCAGCCTCTGACACCCCGCCCTGCGGCGAGCGTGCCATGAAGGCTTTGACCTACCAGGGATCGAAGGACGTCCGCGTCGAAACGGTGCCCGATCCCATCCTCGTCGAGTCCGACGACATCATCCTGCGCGTCACCGCCACCGCGATCTGCGGCTCGGACCTGCACATCTACCGCGGCAAGATCCCCGGCATGGAGGATGGCGACATCCTCGGCCACGAGTTCATGGGCATCGTCGAGGAGGCGGGCCGTGACGTGACCAAGGTGAAGGTGGGCGATCGGGTGGTGATCCCGTTCGTGATCGCCTGCGGACGCTGCTTCCATTGCCTGCTCGACGAGTACGCCGCCTGCGAGACCACCAACACCGGTCCGGGCGCGTCGCTCAACAGGAAGTCGATCAAGCCGCCGGCGGCGCTGTTCGGCTACAGCGCGCTGTATGGCGGCGTGCCCGGCGGGCAGGCGGAACTGGTGCGGGTGCCGAAGGCGAACGTCGGGCCGTTGCCGGTGCCCGATGCCCTGGGCGACGAGCAGGTGCTCTTCCTCTCGGACATCCTGCCGACGGGCTACCAGGCCGCGGTCAACGCCGGCGTCGAGCCGGGATCGAGCCTGGCGATCTTCGGCGCCGGGCCGGTCGGCTGCATGTCGGCGGCGTGCGCACGCATGCTCGGCGCGGAGACCATCTTCATGGTCGACCACAACCCGTACCGCCTGGAGTTCGCGCGCGAGGCCTACGGCGTGATCCCGATCGACTTCGACGAGGACGACGATCCGGCCGACACCATCCTGCAGGCGACCGCGGGGCGTGGCGTCGATGCCACGATCGAGGCGGTCGGCTTCGAGGCCAAGGGCAGCGCCACCGAGACCGTGCTCACCACGCTGAAACTGGAAGGCTCCAGCGGCAAGGCGCTGCGCCAGTGCATCGCCGCCACCCGCCGCGGCGGCACGGTCAGCGTGCCCGGCGTGTACACCGGCTTCATCCACGGCTTCCTGTTCGGCGATGCGTTCGACAAGGGCCTGACCTTCAAGATGGGACAGACCCACGTGCAGGGGCTGATGCCGGAGCTGCTGGAGGCGATCGGCGAAGGCAAACTCGCCCCGGAGATCATCATCTCCCACCGCATGTCGCTCGCCGACGCAGCGAAGGGTTACCAGGTCTTCAACGATCGCGAGGACGAATGCCGCAAGGTCGTGCTGACGCCGTGAGCGCCGGGCGCGGATCGTCGCGTGCGATCGCGCGTGCGGGTCGCCGCCGGATCGCGATGCCGGGCCCGCATGCGCGACCCGCTGTCGCGTCCGGGCCGGGCCGGTAACCCGGGGCGACCTCGCGTGCGCCGGGTGCGGGTGGGCTGCGCGGGCTGGTCGATCCCCGGCCGGCATCGCGCGCTGTTCGGCGAGGGGGACAGCATGCTCGCGCGCTATGCCACGCGCTTCGACGTGGTCGAGATCAACTCCTCGTTCTATCGGCCGCATCGCAGGGAGACATACGAGCGCTGGGCCGCGTTGGTACCGCGCGGCTTCCGCTTCTCGGTCAAGCTGCCGCGCACCATCTCCCACGAACTGCGGTTGCGTGGCGCCGGACCGGCGCTGGACCGGTTCCTCGGCGAGGTCGAAGGCCTGGGTGGCAAGCTCGGCGGGTTGCTGCTGCAGCTGCCGCCGAGCTTCGCCGCCGACCTGCGCGATGCGTCCAACTTCCTGCGCATGCTCCGCCGCCGCAGCGACGTCCCGCTGGCGTTCGAGCCGCGGCACCCGAGCTGGTTCGATGCACGTGTCGACGCGCTGTTCCAGCGCCACGCGGCGAGCCGCATCGCCGCCGATCCGGCTCGCGTGCCCGCCGCCGCGCGGCCCGGCGAAGGCGCGGGCTGGCCGTACTGGCGCTGGCACGGCGCCCCGCGCATGTACTACAGCGCCTACACCGACGATGCGCTGGCGCAGCTGGCTGCGGGCGTCGCCGCCGTGCGCGGCACGCAGGCGCCGTGGGTGATCTTCGACAACACCGCGCACGGCCATGCGGTCGACGACGCCACGCGGTTCCAGTCCCTCGCCGAAGGCAGGCGCCCGGCGCGCCGCAAGGAACGCCGGCGTGCCTGAAGGTCCGTCCATCGTCATCCTGCGAGAGGAAGCGGCGAAGTTCCGTCGCAAGACCGTGCGCAAGGTGTCGGGCGACAGCTCGATCGACCTGCAGCGCATGCAGGGCCGGCGCGTGGTCTCGCTGCGCAGCTGGGGCAAGCACTTCCTGGTCGAGTTCAGCAGCTTCAGCCTGCGCGTGCACCTGCTGATGTTCGGCACGTACCGCATCGACGAGCCGAAACCGAAACCACCGCGGCTGGCGCTGGAGTTCGACAACGGCACGCTGTACTTCTACACCGCCTCGCTGAAGTACGTCGAAGGCCTGCTGGACGACACCTACGACTGGCGCGCCGACGTGATGTCGCCCGAGTGGGACCCCGCGCTCGCGCGGCGGAAGCTGCGCAGGCAGCCGGACGCTCTCGCCTGCGACGCGCTGCTCGACCAGGAGGTGTTCGCCGGCGTGGGCAACATCATCAAGAACGAAGTGCTGTTCCGCATCGGCGTGCACCCGGAGTCCACCATCGGCGCGCTGCCGCCGCGCACGCTGACCCGGCTCGTCGCGCAGGCGCGCGAGTACAGCTTCGACTTCCTCGAATGGAAGAAGCGCTACGTCCTGCGCCAGCACTGGCAGGCGCACCGCAAGCGCGATTGCCCGACCTGCGGGGCGAGGCTCACCAAGGCGAAGCTGGGCCTGCGCGAGCGATGGGCGTATTTCTGCGGGCAATGCCAGCGACGCTACTGACGCATGCAATCCGCGAGGCGGTTGCGCGGCCGCCCCCCCCGAGCCGCGCCCACGCCGTGACGCGGCGTGGACGTGCGGATCGCTACCTTCGCCTCCGGCACCTGAGGAGATGGTCGTCCGGACCAGCGAACGGACGCCGGCGATGCGCGCTGCCTCAGCGCCCACAACCTCGGATCGCCGCTGACGTCAGCGCGGAAGCGGCCGGATCGCCGGCGAGTACACCCGTCCCACCCACCTGTCGAGAACGGAGACCCCCGATGTCCGAACGCAACAAGGCCGCACTGCAGAACGCGAACGCGGCGATCCGCCGCGGCGACAACGAGGGCTTCCTGGCGTTCTGCACCGAGGATGTCCAGTGGACGACGGTGGGCGGCGAAACGCTCGATGGAAAGCAGGCCGTCCGCCAATGGATGGGCGCGAACTACACGACGCCGCCGCAATTCACCGTCACCGACCTCGTCGCCGAAGGCGACCTGGTCGTCGCGATCGGGGAGATCACCACGAGCGACGAGGCCGGGAATGAAGTCACCAGTGCGTACTCGGACGTCTGGCGCTTCCGCGACGGCAGGATGGCGGAACTGCGGGCGTTCGTCGTCGAGCGATAGGCGTTTTCCCGCATATTCCTGCGGCGTGCCGCGGGCATGACCGCGAGCCCGCCGCGCACGCCGTGCGCGGTGCCCGAACCTCAGTCCGCGGCGCCGGCACCCTCCTTCAGGAAATCCACGAACGCCCGGAGCGGCGCCGGCACGTGCCGGCGGTCGTGGTAGTACAGATAGGGACCGTCGAAGGACTGCCACCAGTCTTCCAGTACCGGCCGCAGGGTGCCCTGGTCGAGGAACGGGCGCAGGTATTCCTCGAACGTATAGATTATGCCGACGCCGCCCAGGGCGGCGCCGACCTCCAGGTCCTGCGAGGAAGTCAGCAGCGGGCCCTGGGGCGCGATGCGGACGGTGCGTCCCTTCCGCTCGAGTTCCCACACGCCCAGCTTGCCGCTTTCGAAGCGATGGCCGATCAGGCGGTGTGCGGGCAGTTCCCTGGGGTGCCGCGGGGTGCCGTGCTTCGCCAGGTAGGCGGGAGAGGCCGCTGCGACGAAGCGCTGCCGGCGCGGGCCGATCGGCACGGCGATCATGTCCCGGGCCAGGCTTTCCTCGTAGCGTACGCCCGCGTCGTAGCCGGCGGCCAGGATGTCGATGTGGGTGTTGTCCATCGCGACTTCGACGGTCAGCCCGGGATGCCGCTGCAGGAACGCGGGCATCAGCGTCGGCAGCACGAAACGCGCCACCGGCACCGGGACGTTGAGCCGCAGGTTGCCGACCGGCCCATCCGCGCTGTCGTCGAGGTCGTCGAACGCGGCGCCGATTTCGTCCAGCGCCGGGCGTAGCCGCCGCAGCAGGCGTGCGCCGGCCTCGGTCGGGGTCACGCTGCGCGTGGTCCGGTTGAGCAGCCTGACGCCAAGATCGGACTCGAGCCTGCGGATGCAGTCGCTGAGCGACGAGGCCGACATGCCGCGCCTGTGCGCGGCGACTCTGAAGCCGCCCGCATCCGCCACCGCCGCGAACAGGGCGACGTCGCTCAGGTTGGGCTGGCGCATGTCGCGGCCTCCTCCGGCTGACCTGCAATTGTACGACTGAACGTACACGGCATCCAGATTTACCCGGCTTATCAAGCGCAATCACGGCGCCAACAATGCCTGGGCGTCGACGCGGCGCCGCCTGCCGGAGCCCCCGCCGACCTCCCCCATCAAGCACGAGGAGTGGACCATGAGGACTGTTCGAACCCACCATTCGCCCGACCGCGCGCCGCGGTCGCGCAGGCGTTTCACGGCGGCGGGGCTGGCCCTGGGCTTCCTGCTCGAGGCCGGCAACGCCTTCGCGCAACACCCGCCCAAGCCGGACTGGACCCTCGCGGACATGCCCTCGCAGGCCGGTCGCATCTTCCTGGTCACCGGCGGCACCAGCGGCATGGGCTTCGAGGACGCCAAGGCCCTGGGCGCGGCGGGCGCACGGGTGGTGATCGCCGCGCGCAATCCGCAGCGCGGGGAAGAAGCGGTCGCGCGCATCCGGCGCGAACATCCGGAGGCCCAGGTCCAGTTCGAAGCCGTGGACCTGTCCGACCTGTCCTCGGTGCGCGCCCTGGGCGAACGACTCGCCGCCACCCTGCCCCGGCTCGACGGCCTGATCAACAACGCCGCGATCATGGCGCCGCCAGAGCGCGGCGTCTCGGCCGACGGCTTCGAATCGCAGCTGGCCACCAACTACATCGGCCACTTCGCGCTCACCGCGCAGGTGCTGCCGCTGCTGCGCAGGAGCGAATCGCCACGCGTCGTCACCCTGGCCAGCATCGCGGTCGCGCGCGGCGCCATCGACTTCGACGACCTGCAGTCGACCCGCCGCTACGACCCGTACCGCGCCTACGCCCAGTCCAAGCTGGCGTGCCTGATGTTCGCGTTCGAGCTGCAGCGACGCAGCGACGCCGCGGGCTGGGGCATCCGCAGCATCGCCGCCCACCCGGGCGTCGCCGTGACCGAGCTGGTGCGGCGTGGCCCGGGGCTGGACAGCGAATTCGGGCGCGAATGGGCCAGCGAGCGCGAGGAGTACCACTCGCCCGCCCAGGGCGCGTTGCCGACCCTGTACGCCGCCACCGCGCCCGAGGCGCAGGGCGGCGCGTACTACGGGCCCATCGGCGAGGAGGAGAAGCGCGGACCGCTCGGCCTGGCCACGGTACCCGCCGCCGCCAGGGACGTCGAAGCGGCCGCACGCCTGTGGGCGGAAACCGAACGTCTGGCCGGCCTCGGCTTCCGCTGACCGGCGCCGCCATCATGCCGACCGCAACCCTGGCGCGGCGCCTCGGCGCCGCGATCAATGCCGAACGCCATGAACTGGCGCCCGCCCTCACCGGCTTCGCCCTGTTCTTCTGCCTGTTTTCCGGCTACTTCATGCTGCGGCCGGTGCGCGAGTCGATGGGCATCATGGCCGGCGTCGAGCACCTGCAATGGCTGTTCACCGCGACCTTCGTGTCCACGCTGGCGGTCGTGCCATTGTTCGCGTGGCTCGGCTCACGGGTGCCGCGCCGGCATTTCGCGGACTGGGTGTACGGCGTGTTCTGCGTGAACCTGCTGGCGTTCGCGGGCGCGTTCCATTTCGCCGGCGAGAGCGTCTGGATCGCGCGCGCGTTCTACGTGTGGATCTCGGTCTACAACCTGTTCGTGGTCTCGGTGACGTGGAGCCTGATGGCCGACGTGTTCGACGGGCGCCAGGCGCGACGCCTGTTCGCGTTCATCGCCGCCGGCGCCAGTGTCGGCGGCCTGGTCGGCCCTGCGGCGAGCGCCTTGCTGGTCGGCGCGACCGGCGAGGCCGGGCTGGTGCTGCTCGCCGGCCTGCTGCTCGGCCTGGCGCTGGCGCTCAAGGCGCCATTGATGCGCTGGCGCGAGACCGGCGGCGCCGGCAGGCCCGGCGCGCCGCCCGCCGAGAGCACCCGCAGGCCGATCGCCGGCAACCCGTTCAGCGGCATGACGCGGGTGCTCCGCTCGCCCTACCTGCTGGCGGTGGGCGCCTTCGTCGTGTTGCTGGCGACGGTCACCACCTTCCTGTACTTCGAGCAGGCGCGGTTCGTCGCAGGGTATTTTCCCGATCGCGCTTCGCAGATCCGTGTCTTCGGGCTCATCGATGTCGCGGTGCAGGCCGGTGCGCTCGGGTCGCAACTGTTCGTCACCGGACGCATCGCCCAGAAGCTGGGCGTGCGCGTGCTGCTGGCGATCGTGCCGATCGTGGTCTGCATGGGCTTCATCGGGCTTGCGCTGGCGCCGAGCTTCGCGATGCTCGCGGCCCTGATGATCGTGCGCCGCATCGGCGAGCACGCCTTCGTCCGGCCCGGCCGCGAGATGCTGTTCGCGCCGCTGGACGCGGAGAGCAAGTACAAGGCCAAGGGCTTCATCGACACGGTGGTCTATCGCGCGGGCGACGCCGGCAGCGCCTGGGTCAAGAGCGCGCTCGACCTGATCGGCCAGGGCACGGTGCTGGTGGCGCTGGTCGGTGCCGCCTGCGCACTGGCCTGGGGCGGACTGGGCTGGCTGATCGGCCGGCGGGCGGATCGCATGGGCGGCAGAGCGGACACCGACGCTCGCGATCATGCAGGACCGCAAGTCCTGAAGACGCTGGCGGCCCGTCGCGGATCGTGAGCCGTCGCGGTGGTGCACACATGGCGGCAAGCAGCGGACGCCAGGTGGCGGACCAGCCATCGAAAAGCTGATGTACCTGATTGAGGTATAAGGATTCTTTACAGTAACAACAGCGTCGACTCGCGCTCTGACTCACGTCCAGTTGCTGGGTCCGCGCCCTCACACCTCGAACCAAGATTGGCGCTCCCGACCGGTCCAGATCGATCATCTGCATGAGGTGCGTTTTAACGGATTACGTATTGTCGGCATGAGCACGCTCGACGCCCTGCAGGAGGCACCACCTGTTGGCGTGATCCGCTCGCCCATGATCGATCACCGGCTGCTTCCGACCCGTTGCATTCGACGCTGCGCGAACGCATTCATCTCCCGGTTGATTGTGGATGAACCATGTCGCCGGCATCACTGCGCCACAGGCTCGGGGAACGATCTGATCCATGCATGGGGCAGACGGGAGGGTCCTCGACCGTCCACGGCACCAGGGTAAGCGCGTAGGCCACCTCAAGCGCGCTGTCCTGGCTCGTGCCCGGCAAGTCGGGGGACACTGGACAGTGTGGTGGAACACCGCGGCCAAGTGGAAGGTCGTCCCAGGCGAAACGGAACTTCAGTAGTGGAATGTGCAGCAGCATTCCACTGTTGGGTAGCCGAACTTCCCACGTATATCCACTGGTATTGCCGGCGTGCGCTCCCGCCACTTCTTCGCCCACGAACAAGCCACGTTGCACGTGGTAGAGCATCGAAGAGAGTTCTGCGGCTCCCGAGAATGTCTCACCGCCCGCCAGCACGATGAGCCGGCCGTCGAACAGGGGCGACCTGGCTTGCCAATGCGACATCAGCCCTTCGGGCGGCTCGTTGCGGCGGGACAGGTGGCCATTGGGAAGGCGCTCCTGAGCTGCCAGTTCCTGCTTGTCGAAAACCTCCACCGAGTACAGGCGTCCCTGTCTGTCGGCCACGGAAAGCGACGCGTCACGGGCTTCCACCGAGGCGTACTTTCGTAACGGATCGCGGACGAAGTAGGAGAACAGGTAGTTCTCATTGCCCTCCGACCCGCCGCCATTCCGGCGGAGATCGAGGATCAAGTTGCGTGCTCCGCGCGTGTTCAGCGTCTCGAACAGTTGACGGATGACGGTTCGATAGTCGCTTCCGGCTTCGCGATAAAGCCGATTGCTGAAGGTCGGAACCAGCAGCCGGGCCGTCTGGCCGTCCAGCCACTCAAGGCTGGCCAGCGGTGACTCCTCGGGTCTCGTCGGTGCCGTTCGTGCCGCGGCGGCAATGCCTGCGACCACCCGTTCGTTGATCTCGCCGGAGGCATCCTGCAAGCGTAGACGGTAACGCTTGGCGCCTCCCCGCATCCAATAGCGTAACTTCGCATAGCCTGCGCCCCCGGCTTCACGCATCGCGCCGGTGGCGATCCGGCCGTCGTGTCCCAGCGCCGCCATCGACTCCCTCACCAGGTCGTCCGCCGACTCTCCGTCGATGGCCAGTAAGCGGGTGCCGGGAGACACGTTGGCGGCATCTCCCCATCCCATCTCGACCCAGGCTCCTCCTTCCGTCCAGTGAATGTCGAGCGGAAGCAACCCTTGACCCTGCCGGTCCATGCGTTTCATCGCCGGGCTACGCTGCAGGAACAGATGACCTTCGCCGATCCGGCTGAGCAGCGGCCTGAGCACGCGAAACAACCCCTGTGCGTCTTCCGCGTAGGGAAGCATTTGACGCGCTTCCTGTTTGGCGAGCCGCCAGGCGCGCTCGGATTGGAACCACGTCGCATCCGGAAGAGCGGCCTCGACCGCTTTCACGGCTAGATCGAAGTCCTCTTCCACCTGCGCAGGCGTCATGACGGTTGAAGTGTTGTCGGGCGCCGCGCTCAAGCCTGTGGGCAGGCATGCAGCGGCTAGAAACAGCCACCTCGTCCACGGATTGACCTGGTTCATCGTTCGGCGCCTAATAGGCAAAATATTGCTTTTCATTGGAGGCGAATAAGTTTGCCTAGTCAACCCATCCCGGAATTCCTGGCGTACGTCGCGCACAACGTGAAGGCGCGCCGCCTTGCGGCCGGCCTGAGCCAGCGTTCGCTCGCCGACGCTGCGGGTGTGAGCTTGCGCATGGTGGGAGCGATCGAGAACGGCACCAGCAGCGTGAGCACCTCCACCCTGGACCGGCTGGCGATCGTATTGGG
This sequence comes from Luteimonas saliphila, assembly GCF_016774335.1. Lineage (GTDB taxonomy): Bacteria > Pseudomonadota > Gammaproteobacteria > Xanthomonadales > Xanthomonadaceae > Luteimonas > Luteimonas saliphila. The sequence continues at coordinate 273,156 of NZ_JAETWA010000047.1, forward strand.
TGCCAGTCTTGCGGAGTTGGTGGCCAATCCGCAGAGCCCATCGACGCAGCAGCCGCGGCGACCGGGATGGAAGGGGCGCTACGGGGGAACCGGCACGTTGTTGTCCAGCGTCCGTGCTGCGCGCGAAGTGGAAACCTGGGAATGGCGGCTGGAGCCGGGCGAGTCCTATCGCGCCGGCGCAGATCCTCAAGGCTGGCACGTGCAACTTGTGGTTGCCTTAGGCCAGGTGACCCTACTCATGAAAGGTGAGGAACGAACACTGCGCGTTGGTGCCCACGTGTTCGCCAGTGATCATCCACATGCGTTCGCCAATCGGGGGGAAAGCCAGGCGCACTTCTTCAGGATGACCATTTGTTAGGCATGGCGTGCGCACACCGGTTTCTACACGAGGCTCGAGTACCCACTTTGGGGGCGGAATGGGCCCCGCCCGAGACTCGTGGCGATTGACGGACGAGCGCCAACCGTGAAAGCCGATCGCTGGCGGACTGGGTGCATGCGCGTTCAGGTGGCAGCTGTCGGCCGAACGGCGCCGTCCAGCCCTGAGCGATCACTAGAACCAGCAATGTGAGCTGCAGCAGGATGCCGGCCGCGAAATCGCTCTCCACGTCGAATGCGAACTCAAAGCGGACTGCGCCACGAAGTCCGGTCGCGCGGCGACAACCTGTCGGGATCGTGCACGTCGAACAGGTCGTCTGCAGTCAACTGGTCCGGATAGAGCACGAGGTTCACGCCGCCCGGCTGTCGTGTCGACGGGAAGGCCAGACTGGCGGCCCGCGAGGCCAACACCCTATCGGCCATTTCCCAGGTCGGCGGCTCGATCCGTTGCCGGAACCACAGGTCCTTCCAGGCGCAGTCCCACTCCCGCCACAGCGCGTCCCACGCCGGCGAGAAGCCGCCGCTGAAATCGACAATCCGTGCGAGCGTCACCCGGTAAGCGGCCATCGTGCCGGGCGAGACAGCTGTTCGGCCTGGCCGTACTCGGCGATGGCGGTATCCGGCGTGGTCGACAGATACACCGCGTGCGTCCCCGGGCGGTTGAAGCGACCGTCCTTGGCGGCAGCGCCGGCGCCGCTCTTGGGCTCGAACGCCCAGCTCGGCGTCAGGACGCGGTAGTACACCGCATCCGGCCCGACGCCATCGAAGATCATCCGGTCGCGCCGGCCGACAGGTTGATCAGGTAGTCGCGGAGGCCGTCGGCCGAGCCATCGGCCACCAACTGCTCGGCGGCGCGGCCATCCAACTCCATCAGCGGCACGTTGCGGAACCAGAACACCGCCCGCTGCCGATCGCCGCCGGTCAGTTCCACCGCGATCGCCAGCACACTGGCGGCGCCGCGCAGATGGTCCTGCAGCTTTTCCGCATCCGGCGAACGGGTGGTCGTGGTGCGATGCACTTTCGCCAGTTCGGCCAGCCGCTGGGTACTGATGTGGTGCGTGTCGCTGAAGGCGGACGGCGAGAAGTAAGGCGCGCCGGGCTCCCGCAGGTCTTCCAGGAACCGGGCAGCATGATCGCGGTTCAGGACGGCGTTCATGGGAGCACCAGGATTGGGGTGTGATGCACTTATGATGCAATTTTGATGCATGTCAACTTTTCACCCGGTGGCCTCCGCCATTCCCATTCCGCCGACAACACTTCCTCGTCCGCCAGACGGTCGCGCGGCTCCGGCTTCGATCAGGCTGCGGACGGGGGGATTCAGATCCCGGCCCGCCGCGATCACGCTCACCGCCGGCGGCCGCCTGGCCGGCATGTGCTGGACATCGAGGCAACGCCGACACGGGTTGCCGACCTTCCGGATCTCTCGCTGGCTGCCGAACCCGGCCATGCCCGATGCGATCGCGAGCGCGGGGTTCCACCGCCGATAGCGCTGATGCGCCCACACGGCGATCCGGTCGCCGTGCGCCCCTGCGGGCGCCACCTGGACGCATGCGTACAACGGCAGCGCAACGGCCCCGAAAGATGCCGGATAGCGGAAGAATGGGCCCACCAGGACTCGAACCTGGAACCAAGGGATTATGAGTCCCCTGCTCTGACCATTGAGCTATAGGCCCGCGCCGTGGCCATTATCACCGCGGCGGATGCAGATGCGCAGGCGGGTACGGTCGCGGGACGTGCCGGCAGCGCCTCCGGCACCGGGATGCCGAGTTCGCCCCTTGATGTCCGGGCCGCTGGCCTCACCGCCGCTTTGCGCGCCACAGCCGCCGGGGGTAGAGTCCGCCGTGACCGCCCCGAGGGCGCAGTCGCGTTGCCTTGGGCATGTCCAGCGAGATCACCCGGCTGCTGCAGGAGCACCATCGCGGCGACCGCGAGGCGTTCGACCGTGTGGTGCCGCTGGTGTTCGACCGCCTGCGTGCGATCGCGCGCGGGCAGCTGGCGCGCGGCGGCGGCCGCGGCGCCACCATGGACACCGGCGTGCTGGTGCAGGAAACCTACCTGCAGCTGGCCGACGAACAGGGCGTGGACTGGAACGACCGCGGACACTTCTTCGCGATCTGCGCGCGGGCGATGCGCCGCATCCTGGTGGACCACGCGCGCATGCGACATGCGGCCAAGCGCGGCGGCGGGCTGCAAGCGGTCACGCTCACCGCCGACATCGCCGCGGTCGACGACCGGCTCGAACTCGTGACCGGCGTGGACCGCGCGGTGGACGAACTGGCGGCGTTCAACCCGCGCCTGGCGCAGGTGGTGGAATGCCGCTTCTTCGCCGGCATGAGCGAGGAGGAAACCGCGATCGCGCTCGACAGCTCGCTGCGCACGGTGCAGCGCGACTGGATGCGCGCACGGGCCTGGCTGCTGAAGGCGCTGGGATGAACGCCGGCGGCGATCCGCGCGCCGAACTCGACCGTTTGTTCGACGAGGCGCTCCAACGCGAGGGCATCGAGCGCGCCGCCTTCCTCGACGCGGCCACGGCAGGCAGGCCGCAGCTGCGCGCGGAGCTGGAAGTCCTGCTGGCGCTGTGCGAATCCCCGGCGCCCGCGCTCGAGCCCGGGGTGCTGCACGACGAAGGCCTGTGGCGCTCGCTCACCGATGAGGGCGACGCCGATGCGAACGCCGCCGCCGATGCGCAGGCCGGGCGCAGCGTCGGCGCCTGGACGCTGCGCCACGAACTCGGCCAGGGCGGCATGGGCACGGTGTTCCTGGCCGAACGCAGCGGCGACGGGTTCGCGCAGCTCGGCGCGCTCAAGCTGATCCGTGCGGGCGTGGATACCGCTGCATTCCTGGCGCGTTTCGCCCAGGAACGCCGGATCCTCGCCGGCTTCAACCATCCCGGCATCGCCCGGCTGCTCGACGGCGGCCGCGACCCGGGTGGCCAGCCGTGGCTGGTGATGGAATACATCGACGGCGAACCGCTCGACCGCTACTGCGACCGGCATCGGCTCGACGTGCGGCAGCGCATGACGCTGTTCCTGCAGGTCGCGCGCGCAGTGGCGCACGCGCACCGGCACCTGGTGGTGCATCGCGACCTCAAGCCGTCGAACATCCTGGTCGACGCCGATGGCCAGGCCAAGCTGCTGGATTTCGGGATCGCCAAGATCCTCGCGCCGGAGGGCGTCGACCCGCTCGTCCCCCCCGACGCGCAGACCGCCGTCGCCACCCGCATCTTCACCCCGGAGTACGCCGCGCCCGAGCAGGTCCTGGGCCGGGCGGCGACCACCGCGGTCGACGTCTACCAGCTCGGGCTGCTGCTGTACGAGTTGCTCGCCGGGCGGCGCGCCTTCGATCGCGCCGACGATGCCGCGCAGGCCTCGCGCCGCGCGCACGAGGGCATCGAGCCACCGGCGCCCGGCAGCTTGGCATTCGACGCCGAGGCCTGCGAAGCGCGGCGGACCACGCCGCGCGGACTGCGGCGCGCCCTGCGCGGCGACCTCGACACGATCGTTCGCAAGGCGCTGCGCGCCGCGCCCGAACGCCGCTACGCCACCGCGCAGGCGCTGGCCGACGACATCGTGCGCTGGCAGGAAGGCCGTCCGATCCAGGCGCGGCCCGAGAGCGTGCGTTACCGCGCCACGAAATTCGTGCAGCGCCACCCGTTCGGCGTGGCGGGCGCGGCGGCTTCGTTGCTGCTGCTGTTGGCGTACGCCGCCACGGTGACCATGCAGGCCGAGACCATCGCCCGCGAACGCGACCGCGCCCGCGCCGAGGCGGTCAAGGCGCAGCAGGTGAAGGCGCTGGTGCTGCGGCTGTTCGAGAACGCGGACCCGCAGTCGGGCAGTGCGCAGCTGAGCGCACGCGAACTGCTCGACCGCGGCTGGGCCGGCATCGAAGCCGAACTGGGCGACCAGCCCGAGGTGCGGATCGAACTGCTCGACACCGTGGCCGAGGCCTATCGCCAGCTCGGCCTCTACGACCACGCGCAGCCGCTGCTCGACGCGGCGGTGGAAGCGGCCACGACCCAGGCCGCCGCGCACCCGGCGCTGCTGCCGCGCGCGCTGCGCAGCAAGGGCCGGCTGCGCAGCGACCAGGGCGACTACGCAGAAGCAGGCGTGTTGTTCGACCAGGCGCTCCAGGGCTACCGCGCGCTGCACGCCGGCGCCCATGCCGACATCGCCGACACGCTCGGCGACCTCGGCCTGCTCGCGCTGCGCGAGGGGCAGTGGCCGGAAGCCGAGGGGCGCTACCGCGAGTCGCTGGCGATGCGCCGGCAGCTGTTCGGCGACGAACATGTCGACATCGCCGACAGCCTCGACCAGCTCGGCGTGGTGATCCGCCACCAGGGCGACTACGCCGGCGCCGAACCGCTGCTGGCCGAAGCGCTGGCGTTGCGCCGCCGGCTGCTGCCGCCACACCACCCGATGCTCGCGCGCAGCCTGTCCAACCTGGCACTGGCGCACAACGACCTCGGCCGCTACGACGAGGCCGAGACGCTGTACCGCGAAGCGATCGCGGTGATGTCGCACAGCCACGACAAGCGGCATCACCGCGTCGCCGCGATCAAGAACAACCTGGCGCGGGTGCTGCAGGTGCGGCGCGACTATCCCGCCGCCATCGCCCTGTTGCGCGAAACGCTGGAGATCCGCCGCGAGGCCTTCGGCGAACGGCACCCGAACGTCGCCCTCAACCTCAACGACCTCGGCCGGCTGCTCGCGGAGTCAGGCGATGCGCAGACCGCCGAGATCCATTACCGCCAGGCGCTGGACGCCTATCCGGCGGACCACCCCTGGCGCTCGGCCACGGTGTTCAACCTCGGCCTGCTGGCGGAGGAACAGGGGGATCTCGCCGCCGCCGAGCGGCACTACCGCGAGGCGCTGGAGACCCAGCGGCGCGACTACGGCGAGAACCACGACCGCGTCGGCACCGACCTCAACCGCCTGGGCGTGGTACTGCGGCGCCAGGGCCGCCTGGACGAGGCGGAAACCAGCCTGCGCCAGGCCCTGGCGATCTACCGCCAGCGTCTGCCGGCGGGTCACCCGCGACTCGCCGCAGTGCTGCTGCCGCTGGGCGAGCTGCTGCTGGAACGGGGGCGGCGCGAGGAGGCCGAACCCCTGTTGCGCGAAGCCCGGGATGCGCTGCAGGCCGCGTTCGGCGACGAGGATCCGCGCACGCTCGAAGCCATGCAGTCGCTCGCGCGCGCGAACTCCGGCTGAGGGCGACCGCGCGCATGGCGCGACCGGGGACGTGGCATCCCGGCCGCGCCGTTCCGGCACCGCTCAGCCGCAGTTGCCCTCCACCTTCACCCGCACCCGGCGCAGGTTGTTGGCCTCGTCGCTCTCGGCGACGTTGCCGGGCGCGTCGGCGTGCACATAGAGCATCCAGGTTCCCGGCGCGAGCGAGAGGTGGCCGTCGGAGGTCCCGATCTCGCCCGGCGCCAGCGCCGGCAGCGCCTTGGTCGCGAGCACTTCGCCGTCCTGGGTGTCGCGCATGATCCGGTTCGCAGTCGCGCCCGAGGCCAGCTGGCCGTCGTTGCGGGTGCGATAGAGATAGCGGAAGCCGCAGCGGCCCAGCCTGCGGAACGAGGCCGACGCCGCCGACACCGTCGCTTCGGTGCCCCAGGGGATCGCCTGGTCGCCGAGGCGGAAGTTCTCGACGAGGACCAGATCGGCCTGATCCACGGCCGCCTGCAGCTGGATCGGCCCGCCCTGGTCGCGGTCGGCCTGCGGGTTCGGCGTCAGCCCGACCTGGCCGGGCTGGCAACCCAGCACCGGGTTCACGCCCGGCGCCACCGGCTTCCAGCCGCTGGGGCAACCGGCCGGCGGTGCAGCGCGGCCGGGCCGCTGCGTCAGCACCAGGTTGGCGGGCACGCAGCGCAGCGCCGGGTTCAGGCCCTGCGGCGCGGGCTTCCAGCCGCTCGGACAGCCCGGCTGCGGTCCGGCCGCCTGGCGCGTTGGCGGCGCGAGGTTCGAGGGCTGGCAGCGCAGCAGCGGATTCACGCCGGGGGCCACCGGCTCCCAGCCGGCCGGGCAACCCGGCGGCGGCGCCGCAACCCCGGGGGCAAGCGTGGCGGTGTAGTTGTCCGGGAGGCAGCGCAGCGCCGAGTTGAGGTTCTGCGGCACCGGCTTCCAGCCGTCGGGGCAGCCGGCTGGCGGCGCCGCGCGTTGCGGCGCGGCGGTCCGGGTCTGCGCGTTGGCGCCCAGGGTCGCGAGCGAGAGCGCGAGGGCGAGGGTCGCCAGTGCGGCCCGCGGCGGCATGGCCGCGCGCAGTGCAGGGGTGATCCGGCGGGGAATGGTGGTCATGACAAGCTCCTGTGGAAGGGATGGCGGTGTGGAACCGGGTCGAATCCGCACCGGCCAGGGCCGGGGGTTCGATCTGTCAGTCGTACTGGGTGGGGAAAACCCGCCACCTCGCATCGCCAGGCAGCCCGCCGCGGTTCATGCCGAACCACGCGGGCGGCCCTCGCCCCGGAAAAACGCCGGCGCGCAGCGGGACAGGCCGCCGCGGGGTACCGCGGACCGGCGGTGGCGGGTTCTTCCGGGAGACCGCGACTAGGGAACTGCGGACCGCGACGCGCCGCGTCCACCAGCGGCCGCAGCCACCCATCACCGGAGCACATCCATGAACCGTCCGTCCTCCTCCCTCCCCGGCCTGTGCCTGGGCGCCTGCATGCTGCTGGCGCTGGGCCACGCCCGCGCTGAAGACCACGCCCCCGCCACGGCCACGGCCAACCTGGCCATCGCGCCGATGGAGAAAACCGCCGGCATCTACCGGATCCCCTACGCCGACGGCACCAGGGTGCGGATCGGCCGCGACCACAACACGCATACGCCCAAGGGTCGCTACGACATGAACGGCCAGGGCGGCGGCACCTACCGGATCGTGGCGGCGGCCGACGGCTACGTCACCCACATCGAGGATCGCTACAGCGCGCGCCTCGACTGCAAGGACCTGCCCGACAGCGAGAAGAAGAACAACTACGTCTGGATTCGCGGCGACAACGACGAGTCGATCAAGTACAGCCACGCGCGGCAAGGCTCGAGCACCGGCAAGGCGAAGCTGAAGGTCGGCCAGTTCGTGACCGCCGGCACCTACCTCGGCGATGAGGGCGACGTCGGCTGCGCGGGTGGCCCGCACCTGCACGTCGAAGCGGCGGTGCTGCGCGCCACCGATCCGATCACCGAAGTCGGCGGTTTCGTGCGCGACAACGCCGGCAGCAAGCGCAACCGCGTCATGCGCGTGTGCGGCGCGCCGGGAGGCGTGTTCGCCGCCGGTCAGACGCTGACCGCGCGCAAGGTGCCAGGCGCGATCAAGCCCGGCGCCGCCGAAGTCGCGCGCCACGGCGTGCCTGCCGGCGACTACCAGTGCCTGTTCGACCAGGCGGTGGCCTCGGGTTACATGCCCGAATGGATCGACGGCTTCGAGGTCGGCGGCAAGGGCTACTACAACGTGGTGTTCCGGCCGAAGGGCGGCACGTGGGCGGCGTTCCACGGCCTGACCGGCAGCCAGTACCAGCAGCGCTTCGACCAGTACCAGCGCCAGGGCTACCGCCCGCACCAGGTCGAAAGCTACCCGGCCGGTGGCGGCGTGCGCTACGCGGTGATCTTCCGCAAGCAGGCCGGACCGCAGTACGCGGCGTACCACGGCCTGAGCGCCGCCCAGCACCAGCAGCGATTGAACGCGCTCACCGGCGACGGCTACCGGCCACGCAACGTCTCGGTCGTCTCCAGCGGCGGCGAGCGCCGCTACACCGCGCTGTTCGACAAGTCCGACCTCGGCAGCTGGCAGTCGAAATCCCAGCTCAGCGCGGCCGAGTACCAGCAGGCGTTCGACGACAATGCGAAGCACAAGCGGCAGCTGGTCTACCTCAACAGCTACACCCACGGCGGCCAGCCGTACTTCAGCGCGATCTGGAGTTCGAAACCCACCGGCACCCATCGCGCGCGTCACGGCCTGACCTCCGCGCAATACCAGTCGGAATGGCAGGGTGCCACCGGCAGCGGCCTGCGCACGCGTGCCGTCACCGGCTACGGGGTCGGCAACTCGCCCCGCTATGCGGCGTTCTGGAGCCGCTGAGCCAGCAGGGTTGCGCGCTGGATAGCAGGAACCCGCCAGCCGGCGGGTTCCTGTTCAACGGGTTCCTGTTGGACATGCGGCGGATTGGACATGCGACGGAGCGCCGCGGTGTTCGACCGTCGCTGCAAGCACCGCCACTTCAAGCACCGCCACTTCAAGCCATGCGCCTGATCGGCGCCCACTCTTCGCTCCGGCTGCGCGATCACATAGTCCCGGTCACGGCGCCCGCGCACCCAAGCCATCCCCCGGGCAGCGAGCGCACCGGGGCAGCGCACCAGGGCAGCGAGAATCGCACGACCGCGACCGGACGACGAGGTACCGGCCGCGATCGCGCGACACGAACCGGGCGGCAGGTGCCGCCCGGTCCGTTGCAGGGACGGATCAGTAGCCGTCGTTGTTGTTCTCGCCGTCCGCGGCCGAATTGGCCTCCTCGGCGGCGTCCTGCGCCTGCTCGGCGGCGTCGGCGGCCTTCTCGGCGGCATCGGCCAGGTCTTCGCGGCGGGTCATCTCGTCGCCGGTATCCACCTGGGCGGCGATGTGCGCGCTCGCGTCGGCTGCCGCATCGGCGGCGTCGGCAGCGGCCTGCGCGGACTCGGCCGCGGCCAGATCGCCGGTGTTCGCCGCATTCTGCGCGGCCTGCTGCGCCTCGGCGGCCGAGTCGGCGGCCTCCTGTGCGGAGTTGGCGGCCTGGTCGGTGTTGCTGCAGGCACCCAGGCCGGCGGCCAGGGCAAGCGCAAGAAGGGTCTTGGTGGTCGTCGTCATCGGGCAGATCTCCTGGTTCGGGCGCACGCTGCGCCGTCGGGGGGCAACTCTGCCGGGGCCGATGTTGGCGTCGCGCGAACGTCCCGCAATGGCCGCGTGTAGCGTTCAGCTTTCTTCGAGGGATGAAAAAAAAAGCCCAGGCGCGGATGCGGCCGGGGCTCTCGAAGGTGCGAGCCAGGCCCACCGCAGGGCCTGGCCGGTACGCGGTCAGTCGATGTCGAGGAACGAGCGCAACTGCTCGGAACGGCTGGGATGGCGCAGCTTGCGCAGCGCCTTGGCCTCGATCTGGCGGATCCGCTCGCGGGTGACGTCGAACTGCTTGCCGACTTCCTCGAGGGTGTGGTCGGTGTTCATGTCGATGCCGAAGCGCATGCGCAGCACCTTGGCCTCGCGCGGGGTCAGCCCGGCCAGCACGTCGCGCACGGTCTCGGACAGGTTGATGTTGGTCGTGGCCTCGATCGGGGAGTCGACGTTGGTGTCCTCGATGAAGTCGCCCAGGTGGGAGTCCTCGTCGTCGCCGATCGGGGTCTCCATCGAGATCGGCTCCTTCGCGATCTTCATCACCTTGCGGATCTTGTCCTCGGGCATGTCCATTTCCTTGGCCAGCTCCTCCGGCGTGGCCTCGCGGCCGTACTGCTGGAGCATCTGCCTGGAAATGCGGTTGAGCTTGTTGATCGTCTCGATCATGTGCACCGGGATGCGGATGGTGCGCGCCTGGTCGGCGATCGAGCGGGTGATCGCCTGGCGGATCCACCAGGTGGCATAGGTCGAGAACTTGTAGCCGCGGCGGTATTCGAACTTGTCCACGGCCTTCATCAGGCCGATGTTGCCTTCCTGGATCAGGTCGAGGAACTGCAGGCCGCGGTTGGTGTACTTCTTGGCGATCGAGATCACCAGGCGCAGGTTGGCCTCGACCATCTCCTTCTTGGCCTTGCGCGCCTTGGCTTCGCCGTAGGCCATCGCCCGGTTGATCTCCTTAAGATCGGCGAGCGTGACCATCATCGCCTTCTCGACCGAGAGCGTGGCTTCCTGCTCGGCCACGATCTGGTCCTTGACCTCGCGCATGCCCGACGACCACTTCTGCTTGCGCTTGAGCACGTCGTCCACCCAGCCCAGGTTGGTCTGGTTGCCTTCCCAGGCGCGGATGAAGTCCTTGCGCGGCATCTTCGCCACGCGGGTCGACAGGTCGAGGATGCGGCGTTCGTGGTCCTTGATCTCGCCGACCACGTCGCGCAGCTTGCGCACCAGCACGTCGGTCAGCGGCAACGGCAGCTTGAGGGTGGTGAAGATCTCGGCCATCTCCTCGCGCAGCTTGAGCACGGGCTTGGCCTCGGCGCCGTTCTTGGCGTAGGACTTCTGGAACTTGGCGTAGAGCGCGGCCAGCGCCTCCATGCGGCGCGCGACCTCGGCCGGATCCGGGCCGGTGGGGCCGGCGTCCTCGGAATCGGCGTCGTCGGCGTCGTCATCGTCGCCGTCGGCATCGTCCGTGGCGGCGTCGTCGGCGACCGCGGCGACCGGGATCTCCTCCGCCGGTTCCTCGAGGTCGTTGAAGCCGACCACGATCTCGGCCAGGCGCTTCTTGCCCGCCTTGTGCAGTTCGTAGTCCTCGAGCAGCAGCTGCACCGACCACGGGAAGCTGGCCAGCGAGGACAGCATCTGGTTCAGGCCTTCCTCGATGCGCTTGGCGATCGCGATCTCGCCCTCGCGGGTGAGCAGCTCGACCGTGCCCATTTCGCGCATGTACATGCGCACCGGGTCGGTGGTGCGGCCGCCCTCGCTGTCGAGCGCGGTCAGCGTCGCGGCGGCTTCCTCGGCGGCGGTGTCGTCGACGTCGCGGTTGCCGGTTGAGTCGCCGGTGAGCAGCAGCGACTCGACGTCGGGCGCGATCTCGTGCACCTCGATGCCCATGCCGTTGATCATGCCGATGATGTCCTCGATCTGCTCCGGATCGACGAGGTCGTCGGGGAGGTGGTCGTTGACTTCGGCGTAGGTCAGATAGCCCTGTTCCAGCCCCTTGGAGATCAGGAGCTTGATGTCGGACTGTTCGGCTGGACGTTCGTTCGCCATGAGGCGCGCACCGGGGAGAAAAGTGAACCCGTAATTATACCATCGCCCCCGGGCGGATCCTGCCGGGAGGCCTGCGGCCCGGGCGCTCATCGGCCGGGCTGACGATCATATGGGGACCCGGGGCGGCGGTTTCCAGCCGGGCCTCGTAGCGACCTTGGCCGGCCCCAGCCCCCGGGCGATCACGCCCGCAGCAGGAAGGTCACCGGGCCGTCGTTGAGCAGGCGCACGGCCATGTGGGCACCGAAACGGCCGGTCTCGACCGGGGCCGGATGCCGCGCGCGGCATTCAGCCAGCAGTCGGTCGAACACGGCTTCCGCTTCGGCCGGCGCGGCCGCCGTGCTGAATCCCGGCCGCATGCCCGAGCGGGTATCGGCCGCCAGGGTGAACTGGCTGACCAGCAGCAGGCCGCCACCGGTGTCGGCCAGCGACCGGTTCATCCGCCCCTCGTCGTCGGCGAACACCCGGTAGCCGAGGAGCCGGCTCGCCATCCGCGCCACCTGCGCCTCGCCATCGCCCGGTTCCACCCCGACCAGGGCCAGCAGGCCGGGGCCGATGCGACCGACGACCTCGTCGTCGACGCTCACGCTGGCTTCGGTTACGCGCTGGATCAGGGCGAGCATGGGGAATGGGGAATGGGGAGTGGCGTAGAGGATGCCAGAGCGGAAGCCCAGGACTTTCTGGACAGCGAGTTTGAACCCTTCTCCCCGCGGGAGAAGGTGGCGCGAAGCGGCGGACGAGGGAGCGGCGGAGCGTTGCAGGTTCAGACACCACGCAAGTCGTGAGGCGATGACTCGCGCGCAGGGCCCATCCCCGTCGCTTCGCCGGACCCTCCCACCACCCTTTCGCGGCTGCGTCCCTGCCCTGCGCAGCACGCATGACGTTCACCAGACGCGCGACGCCCGCGCGCAATCCATGTGCGTTCGCGAGGGGTGCGGGACGCCGCACCGAGCGCTGCTAGGTTCGATCCCGGCAGTCCCCTCGCGGAGCCGGGGTTCGCCTCGGGGACCGGGGCAAGCAGGTTCCCGCACCCACCATCGGGAACCGCCGCGCCCGACGGCCGTCGCTACACTGGCGCGATGACGGATCTCGTCGCCCGCCTGCTGTATGCCCTCGCCGCCGCCGTCGGACGCCTGCCATGGCCGCTGGTGCGTCGTCTCGGCGATGCGCTGGCGTGGCTGTGGCTGCGTACCGGCGCGCGCGAGAGCACCGTGGCGCTGCGCAACCTCGAACTGGCCTATCCGGACTTGTTGCCGGCCCAGCGCGAAGCGTGGCGGCAAGGGATCCTGCGCGCCACCGGCCTGCAGACCCTGGAAACCCTGCGCCTGTGGACGCGCCCGCACGCACGCAACCTCGAACTGATCCGCCAGACCCATGGCGAAGACCTGTTCGACGCGGCGCTGGCGGCCGGTCGCGGGCTGATCGTGGCCGCGCCGCACTTCGGCAACTGGGAACTGCTCAACCAGTGGCTGGCGGCGAAGACACCGCTGGCGATCCTCTACAAGCCGCCGGAGTCCGCGATCGGCGAGGCGTTCCTGCGGCGCGTGCGCGCCGATGCCGACGCCGGCCGCGTGACCCAGGTGCGGGCCGAGGGTGCCGGGGTGCGCCAGCTGTACAAGCGGCTGCAAGGCGGTGGCGTGGTCGGCATCCTGCCCGACCAGCAGCCCAAGGGCGGCGACGGCGAGTTCGCCCCGTTCTTCGGCGTGCAGGCCTCGACCATGACCCTGCTCGGCCGCCTGGCCGGGCGCAGCGGCGCGACCGTGCTGTTCGCCTGGTGCGAGCGGATCGGAAACGGCCCGGAGTACGCGCTGCGGATCGAGGCGGCCTCGCCCGGGATCGCCGATCCGGACGCGGCGGTGGCCACCGCCGCGCTCAACGCCGATGTCGAACGCATCGCCCGCCGCGACCCGGCGCAGTACCAGTGGACCTACAAGCGCTTCAAGGCGCGGCCGCCGGGCAGTGGCGAAACCCATCCCTACGCCGACCTGGAGGGTCGATGACCCCGTCCGAAACCTCCGGGACCGGAAGCGAGGCCCCGACCCCGATGGCGTTGCCGGACGGCTGGCAACCGCTGCCGCGCGCGGCGCGCTGGCTGTTCGTGCTCGGCAACCTGTTCGGCTTCGGGCTGGTGGCGCTGGCGCTGCTGGTCCCGATCGGGCTGTTGCTGCGCGACACGCCGCTGGCGCTGCCGCTGGCGCTGGCGGTGCTGGTGGTGCTGCCGGCCTGGGGCACCTGGCTGGGGTACCGGCAGTACGCGTGCACGCGCTGGCAGCTGGACGCGCATGGCTACACCCTGCGCCGCGGCCGCCTGTGGCAGCGCGAGACCTTCGTGCCCAGAAGCCGGGTGCAGCACCTGGACCTGCAACGCGGCCCGATCGAACGCCGCTTCGGCTTGTCGACCCTGGTCATCCACACCGCCGGCACCCGCCACAACGCGGTGGCCACCGCCGGCCTGTCTGCGGACGACGCGGAGTGGCTGCGCAACCAGCTCGCGCGCTGGATCGAAGCCGATGACGACGACGCCTGAACCGCCACCGCTCGCGACCCAGGCCGAACGCCGGCTGCACCCCTGGTCGTGGCTGTTCGTGCTGATCGGCTCGGTGCGCCAGTTCCTCGTGCCGCTCGCGGTGCTGGTGATCTTCGGCGGCCGCCGCGAGGAAGGGGTGCAACTGCTGATCGCCGGCGTCGTCGTGCTGGTGCTGGCGCTGGTGTCGGTGTGGCGCTATTTCACCTACCGCTACCGCATCGACGGCGACAGCCTGATCGTGCGCAGCGGCCTGCTCGAGCGCAGCCTGCGCCAGGTGCCGTTCTCGCGCATCCACAACGTCGAGCTGCGCCAGACCCTGCTGCACCGGCTGTTCGGGGTGGCGGAGGTGAAGCTCGAGTCGGCCGGCGGCACCCGGCCGGAGGCGCAGATGCGGGTGTTGAAGCTGGACGATGCTCTGGCCCTGGAAAGGCTGATCCGGCATCGCGGGCGCAATGTCGAAGGCGCCGCGCAGGCGGATGCGGGCGGCGCGGCGCAGGGCGACACCCTGCTGGCGCTGTCCAGCGCCGAGATCGTGCGCCTGGGCCTGATCTCCAACCGCGGCATGATCGTCGTCGGCGCCGCCCTGGCGCTGGGCTGGCAGGTGTTGCCGGAGAACACGGTCAAGCGCGCGTTCGACCTGGTCTGGCGGGAGGCGTTCGGCTATGTCGAGCATCTCGACGGCGGCTGGTCGGCGACCGCCCTGGCGATCGCCGGCGTCGTGCTGTTGGCGCTGGTGCTGGTCCGGCTGTTCTCGGTGCTGCTGGCCCTGGTGCGCTACCACGGTTTCCGCCTGCAGGCGCACGGACGCCGGCTGACGGTCGAGCGCGGCCTGCTGGCGCGTGTGCGCAGCAGCGTGTCGCGGCGGCGGATCCAGGCCTGGACCCTGCGCGAAGGCGTACTGCACCGGTGGTTCGGTCGCCGCTCGCTGGCGATCGACACCGCGGGCGCGCAGGCCGAGGGCGGCGAGGGACAGTCGCGCGACCCGTCCGAGCTGGCGCCCATCGCCACGCCCGAGGCCTGCGACGGACTGCTGCGCGACCTGCTCGACGGCGTCGCCTGGCCGCCCGAGGGCTGGCAGCCGCTGCACCCGCGCGCCTGGCAGCGCCTGCTGGTGGGCGACGTGGTGTTCGCCGCGCTGCTCGCCGCCGGCCTGTGCTGGTACCTCGGCCCCTGGGGCCTGCTCGGCCTGCTGTGGCTGCCGTGGGGCTGGCTGCTCGCGACCCGGCACGCGCGCTTCGCCGGCTACCACGTCGATGCGCGCCTGGTGGCCGTGCGCGAAGGCTGGTGGTCGCGGCACTGGCGGTTCGCCGAGATCGACAAGCTGCAGGCGTTGCAGTTGCGGCAGTCGCCGCTCGACCGCCGCTTCGGGATGGCCTCGCTGTGGCTCGACACCGCCGGCGCCGGCGCGGCCTCGCCGCCGCTGCGCATGCGCTACCTGCCCGAGGCGCGGGCGCGCGCACTGTATGCGGGACTCGGGCGCGACGTCGCGCGCAGGCGGCTGCGCTGGTAGGCCGGCCTCAGCGCGGCGAGGGCCGTTCGGCGAGTTCGAGGAACAGCGTCTCATAGCGCGCATTCATGTGCTCGCGCCCGTATTCGCGCAGCGCCAGCGCGCGCGCGGCCTGCCCTAGCCGCGACGCCAGCGCATCGTCGCGCAGCAGGCGCTCGAGCGCATCGGCCAGCGCCCGCGGATCGGCTTCGGGCACCAGCAGGCCGTCGGCGCCGTCGTCGATCACCTCGCGCACGCCCGGCACCGCGCTGCCGATCACGGCGCAGCCGGCGGCCATGCCTTCGATCAGGGCCAGCGGCATGCCCTCGTAGTGGGTGCTGAGCACGGCGATTCGATGCGTGAGCAGCAGTTCGGGCACGTTGCGCGCCACGCCGAGGAAGCGCACCTGCTCCCGCATGCCGAGCTCGGCGGCCAGGCGCTCGACCGGCGCGCGATGCAGCGCCTTGCCGCCGCCGGCCAGCAACAGCGGCGGCCGCAGGCCGCGTTCGCCGAGCAGGGCCAGCGCGCGCAGCAGGCTGGCGTGATCCTTCTGCCGCGAGTAGCGGGCGACCATCACGATGCCGGGCACGCGCCCGGGCAGCGGATGGGCGTCGGCATCGGCGAACGGGTCGAGCCGGATGCCGTTGGGGATGGCGATGGTGCGGTCGGCCGGCATGCCAATGTCCAGCAGCGCCTGGCGCACGCCCTCGGAGCAGCCGACGATGCGCGAGGTGCGCGCGGCCAGCCAGCGCGTCTGCGCCAGCCGCCAGCGCGTGTAGCGTTCGCGGGTGTTGTGCTCGACGTGCACCAGGTGCGGCACGCCCGCCAACAAGCCGGCGTAGCGCCCCCAGAGGTGCTCGCTGAAGCCGTGCGCCACCAGCACATCGGGGCGGAACTCGCGGCAGAGCTTCGCCAGCGCCCGGATGGTCGCCAGGTGCGACCAGCCCGGCACCAGTTGCAGCGGCGTGCCCGCCGCGCGCAGTTCCTCGATCCGCACGGGGTCGCCGCGGCGCTTGCGGCGCAGCACCAGCAGGGGCTCGACCCGCCCTCCGGACAGCCCCGCGTTCACCAGCTGGATCGCCACTTGGGTGGCGCCTCCGGAGAAGCCGCCGGTGACGAAATGGAGGACGCGCGGGCGGGATCGGGTCATGACGGAGGATTCACGCGAAGGCTCCATACGATAGCGTCAGCGCATCAGTCCCCTCCCCCGGCGCCCATGGTTCCGCTCCTCTCCTGCGCCTGCGTCCTGCTCGCCATCGCCGGGATGCTGTGGCTGCGCCGCCCCGTGGAATCCACGCCGCCGCAGCCGGCCACGCTCCTGCTCGAAGGCGCCGGCCCGGTTGCGACGGACACGCTGATCCCGCGCCGCCTCTGGTCCTACTGGCACGACGACCAGGTGCGCCGCTGGTGGTGCGCCGCTGCCTGGAGAACTGGCGCAGGCACTGCCCGGAGCCGGGAGATCGAACTGATCCTGGGCAGCACCCTGCACCGCCATGTCCAATCCTGCCCGGCTGCCCGACGGCTTCGAGCGGCTGACACCGGCGAGGCGCTCGGACTGGCGGCGGTTGTACCTGCTCGCGCACCACGGCGGCGTCTGGATCGATGCCGGCACGATCCTCACCGAATCGCTGGACTGGATGGTCGAGGCGCAGGCCGGCACGGGCGCCGAGTACCTGGGCTATTACTTGGACGGATTCTGCGTGGCGGGCCGCACGCCGGTGCTCGACAGCTGGTGCATGGCCGCGCCGCCTGGCATGCCCTTCGTGCAGGCGCGGCATACCGAACTGTGCAGGACCCTGGCCGTGGGCGACGAGGCCTATCTCGGCGCGTTGCGCAGGGACGGGCGCTACGAGCGGCTGGTGCAGCGGATCTCGCGGCCGGCTTACCTGATCGTCCACATCCGCGCCCAGGCCGTGCTTGACGACGGCCGGCCCTACCGGCTGCTGCTGTGGCGCGCCGAGGATACGGCGTACTTCCTGCAGCAGATGTCCCACTGGCGGCGCCTGCGGCTGTACCGGCGCCTGCTCGCGCACCCGGCGCCATCGCGCCCGCCGCGGCTGATGAAACTGCGCGGCGGCGAGCGCAACAAGCTCGAGGGCTACTTCGCCCACCACCTCTACCGCGACGACAGCATCGTCGGACGCTACCTGCCCTGAGCCGGCGAGGCTCAGCGCAGCCAACCGCGCCGCGCGAGGCTGCGCTGCGCGCGCCAGGCCCGCAGCCACCATCCGCGCGCACGGTATTCGGCCAGCACCGCCGGCATGCCCTGCGGGAACACCGCGTCGATCGCAGCGAGGCACTCGCGCGCCAGCGCCCCGTCCTGGCGCGGCACCTTGCGCGCCAGCGAGGCGAAGATCCGCAGGCAGAGGTACTCCAGCGCGCGCTGCGTGCGTTGCGAGACACCGCCGGGCAGCGCCATCACCCCGTCGTGGACCTCGCGCAGCGACAGCAGCAGGTCCCGCGACTTGTCCGGCGTCATCCGCGCCATGATGCTGTCGCCGCGCTGGCGGTAGCCCACCCAGGGCTGCGGCGCATGCCGCCAACGGCCAACCGACGCGCAGAGCGGCGCGACGACCGCCATGTCCTCGAAATAGCGGCCTTCGGGAAAGCGCGCGCCGCGCCAGGCCTCGCGAGTGGCGATCTTCGACCAGGCATGCAGCTGCCGCCCTTCGAGCAGGCCGGTGAGCAGCACGTTGCGATCGTCCGATCCATCGCCCGGGCGCCCGGCGAAGCTGCGCCGGTGCAGCTCGCCGCGCAGGCGATGCCTCACGCCGAACGAGGCGCGGAGCAGGCGGAAGTCGCACAGCACCAGGTCCGGCGACTCGCGCTCGACGATGGCGCGCAGCCCGTCAATCGCACCGGGCATCAGGACGTCGTCCGAGTCCAGGAACCAGAGGTAGCGGCCCGTCGCCGCATCCATCAGGCTGTTGCGCGCGGCGGACAGGCCGCGATTGCGCTCGTGGGCGAGGCTGCGGATGCGGCCGGGGTGGGCCTGCTGCAGCGCGGCCACGATGGCCATCGAGCCGTCGGGCGACCCATCGTCGAGGACGACCAGCTCCACGCCGGGATCGGCCTGCCGCAGCACCGACTCCAGGCACTCCCGCAGGTAGGGTTCGACGTTGTAGACCGGCACCAGCACGCTCAACCAGGGCGCGTTCGCGGTCTGCGGCATCGGGTGGGTCCAGTGCGACGGATGAAAAGGTCGGCGCGAGTCTACCGTGGGCCCCTGTCGCCCGGATGACCGCGCGCTTCAGATCGCCTTGCGCAACCGGGCGTAGAAGAATCCGTCCATGCCCGCCTCGCCGGTCAGGCGCTGCCGGCCCGCGCCGGCGGCGCGACCGAAACGTTCGTTCAGCGGTTCGGCCGCCGCGTCCGGCGTGCGTTCGAGGAAGGTGGCGACCTGCCCGGCATTCTCCGCGTGCAGGATCGAGCAGGTGGCGTAAACCAGGCGGCCAGCCGGGGCCAGCAGCGGCCACAGCGCATCGAGCAGGCGCGCCTGCAACGCCGCCAGCGCGGTGAGGTCGGAGGGGCGCCTGTGCAGCAGCAGGTCCGGCTGGCGCCGGACGATGCCGGTCGCCGAACACGGCGCGTCGAGCAGGATCGCGTCGAACGGCTCCCCGTCCCACCACGCCGAGGTGTCGGTGGCGTCGGCGGCCAGCAGGCGCGCGCCCGCGCCGACGCCGACGCGCTCGAAGGTGCCGCGCACCTGGCGCAGGCGGCGCGCATCGACGTCGAGCGCGGTCAGGCGCAGGGTCGGATCGCGTTCGAGCAGGTGCGCCGACTTGCCGCCGGGCGCGGCGCAGGCATCGAGCACGCGCGCGCCGCGCGGCGGCGAAAGCGCGTCGGCCACGCGCTGCGCGGCCGCGTCCTGCACCGAGACATCGCCGCCCGCGAACCCGGGCAATGCGGTCGGCGACACCGGCACGTCGATGCGCAAGGCGTCGGGCAGATCGTCGACGGCCAGCGGTTCGAGGCCGGCTTCGCGCAGGCGCGCCGCGTACCGTTCGACCGCACCGCGCATGCGGTTGACCCGCAGCCAGGTGGGCGCGGGCGACGCGCTCGCGGTGAAGATGGCGTCCGCGTCCGCGGGCCAGTCGGTGCGCACGCGGTTGCGCAGC
This sequence comes from Luteimonas saliphila, assembly GCF_016774335.1. Taxonomy (GTDB): domain Bacteria; phylum Pseudomonadota; class Gammaproteobacteria; order Xanthomonadales; family Xanthomonadaceae; genus Luteimonas; species Luteimonas saliphila. The sequence continues at coordinate 292,555 of NZ_JAETWA010000047.1, forward strand.
CACTCAGGCCACACGGCGTCGGCATGCCCCGCCGGCAGGCCGTCGCGCTGCGCGCGGCGCAACAGCGCGTTGACCAGACCGGCTTGGTGCGCGTGGCCGAGGCCGCGCGCGGCGTCCACGGTCGCGGCGAGGGCGGCATGCGCCGGCAACGCCAGTGGATCGAGCTGCGCGAAACCGGCATGCAGCAGCGCGCGCAGCGCGGCGTCGCGCCGCGGCAGCGGCCTCGGCATCCACGCGGCGAGCGCAGCGTCGTAACGCGCGCGGTTGCGCAGCGCGGCGAAGCAGATCGCCTCGACCAGGGCGCGGTCGCGCGGATCGGCCACCTCGGGCAAAGCGGCAGCCAGCTCGGCCTTGAGCGAACGGCCGCCGTGGAGCACGGCGTCGAGGATGCGGGCCGCGGTGACGCGCGTGGCGACGCCGGGAGGTGCCGCCGGGTTCTTCGCCACCTAGCGGCTCCGGGCGTGCATGCGCGGGCAGTGGGCGCCGGAGCCCGACGCGGGAGTGTCGCTTCCTGCCATCAGCGGGCGCCCGCCGGCGGCGATGCCGCCGCATCGCGTAGCTCGCGCCGCGCGTTGAGATAGTCGGCGGCGGTGATCACCTTGCCGCCCGCACGCTGCAGGGCACGGATCCGCAGCGCGCCCTCGCCGCAGGCGACATCGATGCCGTCCCTGCCGGCGAACAGCAGCGTGCCCGGCGTGGCGGAATGCGCCAGCGGCAACGCGATCGCGCCATGGATGCGCAGGCGCTCGCCTGCGACATCGGCCTCGGCAACCGGCCAGGGATCGAACGCGCGCACCTTGCGCGCCAGCAGTTCGGCCGGTTGCGTCCAGTCGAGCCGGGCCTCGGCCTTGTCCAGCTTGTGCGCATAGGTCACTCCGTCTTCCGGCTGCGGCCGGGGCGCGGGCCGCATGCCCGCGCGCAGCAATGCGAGACCGTCGCCCAGCACCTGCGCGCCGAGTTCGGCGAGCCGGGCGTGGAGCTGCCCGCCGGTTTCGCGCTCGCCGATCGGCGTGGCCAGCGACAGCAGCACCGGGCCGGTGTCGAGCCCCTTCTCCATCTGCATCAGGCACACGCCGGTCTCGGCATCGCCCGCCTCGATCGCACGCTGGATCGGCGCCGCGCCGCGCCAGCGCGGCAGCAGCGACGCGTGCACGTTCCAGCAGCCGAAGGTCGGGATGTCGAGGATCCTCGAAGGCAGCAGCAGGCCGTAGGCCACGACCACCAGCAGCTCTGGCTGCAGCGCGCGCAGGGCCTCGCGCGCGTCGGCGCCACGCAGGCTGGCGGGCTGCCGCACGGGCAGTCCGAGCCGCATCGCCTCCTGCTTGACCGGCGAGGCCGCCAGTCCGCGACCACGGCCGGCGGGGCGGTCGGGCTGTGTATACACCGCCACTACTTCGCCGCGCGCCGCGGCGACGCGCAGCGAGGGCACGGCGAAGTCGGGAGTACCGGCGAAGACGAGGCGCATGGTGGTGATTGGTGATTGGTGATTGGAAAGAGCGGCGAGCCGTGGCATCTGGTGCCGTCACGAATCACGAATCACGAATTCCCTAATCACGGCCCTTCCGCAACTTCTCGAGCTTCTTGACCGCGCGGTCGCGCTTGAGCGCGGAGAGATGATCGATGAACAGCTTGCCGTCGAGATGGTCGACCTCGTGCTGCACGCAGGTCGCCAGCAAGCCGTCGATGCGCAACTCGAACAGTTTGCCATGGCGATCCAGCGCCTCGACCACGATGCCGTCCGGGCGGGTCACGTCGGCGAACACGCCCGGGATCGACAGGCAGCCTTCCTGGTGCAGGCGCAGCTCGACCGATCGCTCGCGGATCACCGGATTGATGAAGGCCAGCGGCTGGTCGCGGCCTTCGGTGACGTCGATCACCATGAAGCGCTGATGGGTGTCGATCTGGGTCGCGGCCAGACCGATGCCGGGCGCCTCGTACATGGTCTCGAACATGTCGTCGAGCAGGCGCTGGAACGCGGGATCGTGCAGCTGGTCGACGTCCACGGGCCGGGCCACGGTCCGCAGCCGGGGGTGGGGGTATTCGAGGATCGGGAGCAGGGCCATGGGAAAAGGGTGGCGGCGGTCACAACCGCGCGGAACGGCCCGCCATTGTAGCCCCGCGCGGCTTGCAACCGGCCGCCGGTTGTACGCTATAGTGCCTTCGCTGCACGGGGAAATCTTCAAGGGGAGCAATTAGATGGCCCGCATGCTTGAGCGCCTTTCTCAGGGGCTTCGTACGACGTGCGTCGTCGCATTGATGACGGTGGCCACCTACGCCACCGCCCAGACCATGCGTGGCGACCATCCCGACACCTATGTCGTCCAGCGCGGCGACACGCTCTGGGACATCGCCGGCAAGTTCCTCCAGCGCCCCTGGCTGTGGCCGGAGATCTGGCAGGCGAACCCCCAGATCAGCAATCCGCACCTGATCTATCCGGGCGACATCATCAGTCTGGCCTACCTCAACCGCGTGACCGCATCGCCGGGGCCGCGCGAGGACGCGCAGCCGATCGACGCGATCCCGCTGTCGGACATCGAAGCCTTCCTCAAGGACCTGCGCGTGGTCGACGCGTTCGAGCACCTGCCCTACGTGGTCGGCCTCGAGGAGGATCGCCTGCGCACGACCCAGGGCCAGGTGGCCTACATCCGCGGCCTGCCCGGTGCCGGCGCCGGCCAGCGCTACGCGGTGGTGCGCCCCACGGTGCGCTACACCCATCTGGACCGCAGCGGCCTGTGCTGCGACCTGTTCCACAAGGACGACCTCGACTTCCGCGGCAAGCGCATCGCCGACTTCGAGCAGTACTGGACCAACGTGGTCACGCCCGACAAGGGCCAGGAGCTGCTCGGGTACGAGCTGCAGCGCGTGAACGTGGGCACCATCACCCGCGGCGAGGTCGGCGGCATCCAGGCCAGCACCCTGCTGCTCGACGAGACCGGCCGCGAGGTCCGCATCGGCGACCGCCTGATCCCGATCGACGCCCAGCCCTACGACCTGCAGTTCTTCCCGCATCCGCCGGCGCAACAGCTCGAGTACGGGCGCGCCCGCGTGCTCGCCGTGGCCGATACCCTGGCCCATGGCGGTCCGCGCGACGTGGTGGTGCTGTCGGTCGGCGCCCGCGAGGGCGTGGACAACGGCACCGTGTTCTCGATCTGGCGCGAGGGCACCAACACCGTCGACCGCGTCGAGAAGGGTCCGGACCGCGACGCCGACACCGTGTTCTACGAGAACAAGGTGCGCCTGCCCGACGAGTTCGCCGGCCACGTGATGGTGTTCCGCACCTACGAGAAGGTCAGCTACGGCCTGGTGATGAGCAGCGTCAAGCCGACCCGCATCGGCCACCACCTCAAGCACCCCGACGCGCCCTACTGAGCGCCGCGCCCGCGGCGCGGGGTTTTCCTACAGCGAACGACAGCGGCGCCTCCGGGCGCCGTTGCCGTTTGCGGGCGATGCTGCACGGCATGGACGACGACGCCCTCGCCCTGCTGCGACTGCTCGATGCCGGCGGCGCCTCCGCGCCGAGACGTCGACTGCTGGAGCGCTGCGGCACGCCCGCGCAGGCGCTGGCCGCGGGCGAGCACGCCTGGCGCGAGGCCGGACTGGTCGGGGCCCAGGTCCGCGCGCTGGGCGCCGACACCGGCGCGACCGCATGCGTCCGCGACTGGTTGGCGAAGCCGGGGCATCGATTGATCGGCTGGCACGATCCGGACTATCCCGCCCTGCTGCGACGCATCCAGAGCCCGCCGCTGGCGCTGTTCTCGGCCGGCGACGCGAACCTGCTCTGGCACCCCGCCGTGGCGGTGGTCGGCACCCGCGCGCCGACCGCCGGCGGCCGCGACCACGCCCGGGAGTTCGCCCTGGCCATCGCCCGCGCCGGGTTCGCCGTGTGCAGCGGCCTGGCCGCGGGCATCGACACCGCCGCGCACCTGGCTGCGCTGGCTGGCGACGGCGCCACCATCGCCGTGCTCGGCAGCGGCGTGGACGTGCCCTACCCCCGCGCCAATGCCGGCCTGCACCGGGACATCGAGGCGCGCGGCCTCGTGGTCAGCGAACACCCGCCCGGCACCGCCGCGAGGCGCGAGCATTTCCCGGCCCGCAACCGGATCATCGCCGGGCTGGCGCTGGGCACCGTGGTGATCGAGGCGGCGCAGCGCTCGGGCGCGTTGATCACCGCGCGCCTGGCCGCCGACGCTGGACGCGAGGTCTTCGCCGTGCCCGGGTCGATCCGCAATCCGCTGGCGCGCGGCTGCCACCGGCTGATCCGCGACGGCGCCACCCTGGTCGAGGCCGCGGACGAGGTGACCGCCGCACTCGCGCCGGTGGCGCAGTCGCTGGCCGACGCCTTGCGCCGCCGGCTGCAGGCCCCCATCTGTGATCCCGCAGGCGCCTCCGCGGTGCCCGTCGGTGCGCCGCGGCAGGACGATCCGGACTACCAGCGCTTGTGGTCGGCCATCGGTCACGACCCAAGCCCTATGGATCAGTTGCTCGAACGCACCGGATTGACGACCGCGGAACTGTCGTCCATGCTGCTGGTCATGGAGCTGGATGGCCGGATCGTGCTCGAGCACGGCCGGTATTACCGCAAGTCCTGACTTCACCGCGCCCCCGGGCGCAGGCCGGGGGAAATGAAAGAGAGCATCCTGGACGTCCTGCTCTATCTGTTCGAACACTATTTCACCGAGGACGCGGACCTGGTCCGCGACCGCGACTCGCTCCAGAACGGCCTGCTCCAGGCCGGTTTCAGCCCCGCCGAAATCAGCAAGGCCTTCGACTGGCTCGATGCCCTGGCCGAGCAGCGCCCGGTGGCGGGCGCGACCCGCGTCGACGGGCCGACCCGGGTCTACTTCGGACCCGAACTGGACAAGCTCGACGTCGAGTGCCGCGGCTTCCTGCTGTTCTTGGAGCAGCACGGGATCCTCGATGCCGACCACCGCGAACTGGTGCTCGACCGGGCCATGGCGCTCGACCAGGAAGAACTCGACCTGGACGACCTCAAGTGGGTGGTGCTGATGGTGCTGTTCAACCAGCCCGGCAGCGAGGCCGCCTATGCCTGGATGGAAACCCAGATGTTCGCCGACGAGCCCGAGCCGGTGCATTAGCCCGGACCGTCCCCGGCCGCCGACGCGCCCTCGCATGCGGCCGGCGGGCCTTCTGCCGCGCAGGCCCCGGCCTGTCTCCCGATACATCCGCCCCGCAACGGACCTGCACGCTTGCATCAGACCGCCCCCGGCGCCGGCCCGCCACCGCTACCGTCCAGACCTGCCCGCCCCGCTCCGCCGCCTCGCAAGGGCCTGCACGGCTGCCTGATCGCGTTGATCGTCGCCGCCTGCCTGGCGATTCCGGTGGTCGCGATCCTCGCCGCGATCGCGATTCCGGCCTACCACGACTACCTGGCACGGTCGAAGGTGGCCCAGGCGCTGCTCGAGACCTCGGCGCTGAAGGGGGCGGTCGCGGGTTTCGCCGCCGAACAGGGCCGCTGCCCGGTCAATGGCGACCGCGGATTCGACGCTGCCGACGCATACCGCGGCGCGGCCCACGCCGCGATCGTGTTCGGCGAGAGCGACGACGGCGTCTGCGCGATCGAGCTGCTGCTGCAGGACGACCGCAACGAGGCCGTGGACGGGCATCGGCTGTGGCTCGAGTACGACCTGGAAGCCGGCACCTGGGACTGCAGTTCCGAAGCCGAGGACCGCTACCTGCCCGCGCACTGCCGCGGCTGAACGAGGCGTCGCAGGGGTGCGGCGCACGACTCTACGAACGGGGGAATGACGATGTCCATGTGGTACTACGCCGATGCCGACCATGCGCGGCAGGGGCCGGTCGATGCCGCCGAACTGGTGCGCCTGCGCCTGCAGGGCCGGCTGGCCTGGGAGACGCTGGTCTGGCGCGAGGGCATGGCCGACTGGCAGCCGATGCGCGATTTCGCCGCCGAGCTGGCCCAGGCCGACGATCGCGGCGCGGCGGCCACGGCCGCCCCCGGGGCAGTGGCGACGCAGCCGCATGCCGACGCGCCCTGGGCGGAGGCCGATGCCCCCGCCTCGCCCTATGCGCCTCCGACCGCCCCGGTCTCGGACGATGTGTCGGTGGTGGCCGGCGGCGAGGTGGTCCATGCGGGGTTCTGGAAGCGCTTCGCGGCGATGGTGATCGACGGACTGGTCACGGCCGCGGCGTCGTGGGCGGTGCAGATCCCGCTGTTCGTGCTCGCCGGCGCCGCCGGTGCGATGGGTGGAGACCTGCTGTCGACCGGTGGCTCGGTGGGCCTGATCGTCCTGTCCTACGCGATCGGCATCGTGATCCCGCTGTTCTATTTCGCCTGGATGCACTCGTCCGCCAGCCAGGCCTCGCTGGGCAAGCTGGCGGTGGGGATCAAGGTCACGCGCGGTTCCGGCGAGCGGATCAGCTTCTGGCGCGCCTTCGGCCGCTATGCCGCCTACTTCCTGACCGTGCTGTTCAGCTTCGGCATCGGCGGCGTGGTCTCCGCCTTCACCACCGGCCTGAGCGAACGCCGGCAGGCCCTGCACGACATGATCTGCGACACCCTGGTGGTCGACAAATGGGCCTTCACCGACCGCCCGGACCTGCAGCGGCGGGAGCTGGGCGTGGTGACCTGGGTGATCCTGATCCTGGGCCTGGGGCTGCTGGGCCTGGCCCTGCTCGGAATCGTGGCCGCGATCGCAATTCCGGCCATGAGCCGCTGACCCGCGCCCGTCCACCCGGCGGCCCGTCGCTTGACACGGCCGCACGGGCCGTGATTCCACTATAAATAGCGCCGCCCCCGAGCGGCACCGACCGAACGCCCGGGTCCACCCGGGCGTCGTAGTCTCCGAATCCCCCGAGCGGCGTGGCCGGAAGCCGCGCCCGGAACCCAATCCCCGATGCCCAAGAATCTGCTCATCGTCGAATCGCCGGCCAAGGCCAAGACGATCAACAAGTACCTCGGCAAGGACTTCCAGGTCCTCGCCTCGTACGGCCACGTCCGCGACCTGGTGCCCAAGGAGGGCGCGGTCGACCCGGACAACGGCTTCGCCATGCGCTACGAACTGATCGAGAAGAACGAGAAGCACGTCGAGGCGATCGCCAAGGCGGCGAAGTCGGCCGAAGGCATCTGGCTCGCGACCGACCCGGACCGCGAGGGCGAGGCGATCAGCTGGCACATCGCCGAGATCCTGCGCGAGCGCGGCCTGCTGCAGGACCGCACCCTGCAGCGGGTGGTGTTCACCGAGATCACCCCCCGCGCGATCCGCGAGGCGATGAGCCGCCCGCGCCAGATCGCCGACGAACTGGTCGACGCCCAGCAGGCGCGACGCGCGCTGGACTACCTGGTCGGCTTCAACCTCTCGCCGGTGCTGTGGCGCAAGATCAAGGCCGGGCTGTCCGCCGGCCGCGTGCAATCGCCGGCGCTGCGCATGATCGTCGAGCGCGAGGAGGAGATCGAGGCGTTCAAGGCGCGCGAGTACTGGACGGTCGAAGCCGAGTGCGTGCATCCCTCGCAGCCGTTCACCGCCAAGCTGTTCAAGCTCGACGGGAAGAAGTTCGAGCAGTTCACCATCACCGACGGCGAGACCGCCGAGGACGCGCGCACGCGCATCGCCGCGGCCGCGAACGGCGCGCTGCACGTGACCGACGTCGCCAGCAAGGAGCGCAAGCGGCGTCCGTCGCCGCCGTTCACCACCTCGACCCTGCAGCAGGAAGCCTCGCGCAAGCTGGGCTTCACCACCCGCCGCACGATGCAGGTGGCGCAGAAGCTGTACGAGGGCGTGAACATCGGCGACGAGGGCACGGTCGGCCTGATCAGCTACATGCGTACCGACTCGGTCAGCCTGTCGGCCGAGGCGCTGTCGGAGATCCGCGACGTGATCGCGCGCGACTTCGGTACCGCGTCGGTGCCCGACAAGCCCAACACCTACCAGACGAAGTCCAAGAACGCGCAGGAGGCGCACGAGGCGGTGCGGCCGACCTCGGCGCTGCGCACCCCGGCCCAGGTCGCACGTTTCCTGAGCGACGACGAGCGCAGGCTGTACGAGCTGGTGTGGAAGCGCGCGGTGGCCTCGCAGATGATCCCGGCCACGCTCAATACCGTGACCGTCGACCTCGCCGCCGGCGCCGAGCACGGTTTCCGCGCCTCCGGCACCACGGTGACCGTGGCCGGCTTCCTCGCCGTGTACGAAGAAGGCCGCGACAGCAAGGGCAAGGAAGACGAGGACGAGGGTCGCAAGCTGCCGGCGATGAAGCTCGGCGACCGCATCCCGCTCGACCGCATCCACGCCGACCAGCATTTCACGCAGCCGCCGCCACGCTTCACCGAAGCCTCGCTGGTCAAGGCGCTCGAGGAATACGGCATCGGCCGGCCCTCGACCTATGCCTCCATCATCCAGACCCTGCTCGGCAAGCAGTACACCGTGCTCGACGGGCGCGCGTTCAAGCCGACCGACGTCGGCCGCGCGGTGTCGAAATTCCTCAGCAACCATTTCGGCAAGTACGTCGACTACGACTTCACCGCCAATCTCGAGGACGAGCTCGACGCGGTGAGCCGCGGCGAGGAGGCATGGATCCCGCTGATGGAGAAGTTCTGGGGCCCGTTCAAGGAACAGGTCGACGACAAGAAGGCCACGCTCGACAAGGCCGATGCCGGCAGCGTGCGCGTGCTCGGCGCGGATCCGGAGAGCGGGCGCCAGGTCAGCGCGCGGATCGGCAAGTTCGGGCCGCTGGTGCAGATCGGCACGGTCGAGGACGAGGACAAGCCGAGGTTCGCCTCGCTGCGCCCGGGCCAGAGCATCTACAGCATCTCGCTGGAGGAGGCGCTGGAGCTGTTCCTGCTGCCGCGCGTGCTGGGCCAGGACAAGGGCGAGGACGTCAGCGTCGGCATCGGCCGCTTCGGCCCGTTCGCGCGTCGCGGCGACACCTATGCCTCGCTCAAGAAGGAGGACGATCCGTACAAGATCGACCTCGCACACGCGGTGTTCCTGATCGAGGAGAAGGAAGAGATCGCGCGCAACCGCGTCATCAAGGAATTCCCGGGCAGCGACATCCAGGTGCTCAATGGCCGCTTCGGCCCCTACATCAGCGACGGCCGCCTCAACGGCAAGATCCCCAAGGACCGCGAACCGGCGTCGCTGACGCTGGAAGAGGTGACGAAGCTGCTCGAGGAAACCGGCAAGCCGGCGCGCCGCGGCTTCGCCGCGAAGAAGGCCGCCGCCAAGAAGGAAGCCGCGGCAAAGAAGGCATCGAAGAAGGCCGCCGCGAAGAAGGCGCCAGCGAAGAAGGCCGCGAAGAGCGGCAAGGCGAGCACGAGGAAGTCCGCTGCGAACACCGCGCGACCACTGTCCGCCGACCTCGAACCGGCGAAGTCGCTGGTGACCGCGGCGAAGTTCGAGCCGGGCAAGAAGCGGGTGGTGAAGAAGGCCGACAACGCACCGTTCTGACGCGCGCCTCGTCTCCGGGATTTCGCGCACGGGCAGGGCGCGCGCGTCGTCGGGGCATCGCCGAACGGCCCGGTCGGCGCGATCGCGCCTGGGGGAAGGCACGCGACAGGTGGCGTTCGGCCTGTCGTCAGGTGCGCCGCTGCACGCCCAGATTCCGCCCGCACACGGCGGAAATGTCGATTCGATAAGCTGCCGTGATGCCGCAGACTCCCGAGATCGAGCACGCCATCGCCGTCCTGCGCCGCGGCGGCGTGATCGCGTATCCCACCGAAGGCGTCTGGGGCCTGGGCTGCGATCCGTTCGACGAAGCCGCGGTGCTGCGCCTGCTCGCGCTCAAGCAGCGCCCGGTCGACAAGGGCCTGATCCTGGTGGCCGCCACGCTGGCGCAGCTCGATGGCCTCGCGGACTGGTCCGCGCTACCCCTTGGCGCGCGCGACGAGGTCCAGTCGTTCTGGCCCGGCCCCCATACCTGGATCGTGCCGGCGTCCGACGCGGTCCCGCGGTGGATCCGCGGCGAGCATGACGGCGTCGCGGTGCGGGTGAGCGCGCATCCGGTGGTCGCTGCGCTGTGCACGGCGTTCGAGGGGGCCCTGGTGTCGACCAGTGCCAACGTCGCGGGCGATCCGGCGCCGCGCACGCGCGCGGAACTCGCTCCGCGCATCTGCGCCGGCATCGACCTGATCGTTACCGGAGAAACCTCCGGACTGGCCCAGCCGACCGACATCCGCGACGCGCGCAACGGTCGCCAACTCCGCTAAAAACGCGGCTTCTTCCGCGATTGCGGTTTCACCGGCAACCAACTGCGCGCGTGCGTTGCCGCGTCGCACAATTTGTGATCTATTCGGGTCCGTGGATGCGCCGCCGGGCGATGTTCGACCGCGCCCGGCTCCGATTCCCACGCGACCCTCACACCAACGACGACGACGACGATGCGGGCACTCCCGGATCGGGGGCTCCACGACCCCCGCGATGAACACGACAGCTGCGGATTCGGCCTGATCGCGAAGATCGAGGGCAAGCCGGAGCGTGCGATCGTGGACATCGCGCTCGAGGCGCTGGCGCGGATGGCGCACCGCGGCGGCGTCGCCGCCGACGGCCTCTCGGGCGATGGCTGCGGTGTGCTGATTCATGGCGCGGACGGCTTCGTGCGCACGCTCGCGTCCGACGCGGGCTTCCCGCTGCACGACGGCCCGGTCGCCGCCGGCATGGTGTTCCTGCCGCACGATGCCGACGCCGCCATGCGCTGCCGCGGGCAGTTGGCTGCGCAGTTGCAGCACGTCGGCGTGCGCGTTGCCGGCTGGCGCGTGGTGCCGCTCGACCTCGACGCCTGCGGCAAGCTCGCACGCTCGTCGGTGCCGCGCATCGAACAGGTCTTCGTGGAAAGCGACGAGCCCGATGCCGATGCGCTCGAGCGCGCGCTGTTCCTCGCCCGCCGCCGCTGCGAGGAAGCGCTGCGCGACGAGGCCGACTTCTACGTCGTCGGCCTGTCGCCGCGCCTGCTCGGCTACAAGGGCATGGTGCTGCCGAGCCACCTACGGCAGCTGTTCCCGGACTTGTCGCATCCGCAGCTGGCCGCACGCGCGGTCGTGTTCCACCAGCGCTTCTCCACCAACACCCTGCCGCGCTGGCCGCTGGCGCACCCGTTCCGGCGCCTGGCGCACAACGGCGAGATCAACAGCATCGAGGGCAACCGGCGCTGGGCGCAGGCGCGCAAGCACGTGTGGCGTTCGCCGCTGCTGGACGTCTCCGAATTCGAGTCGACCGTGACCATGCACGGCTCGGATTCGCAGTCGCTCGACAACATGCTCGAATGGCTGCTGCTCGGCGGCATGGACCTGCCGCAGGCGATGCGCATCCTGATCCCGCCGGCGACGCAGTCGCTCGAATACAAGGACACCGACCTCGCCGCGTTCTACGAGTACTACTCGATCAATTCCGAGCCCTGGGACGGCCCGGCCGGCGTGGTGATGTGCGACGGCCGCTTCGCCGCCTGCACCCTCGACCGCAACGGCCTGCGCCCGGCGCGCTGGACGCTCTCGCGCGATGGCGTGTTCGTGATCGCCTCCGAGGCCGGCGTCTGGGAGCTGCCGCCGGAGGACGTGGTGGCCAAGGGCAAACTCGGTCCCGGCGAGATGATCGCGATCGATCTCGAGGGCGGGCGTCTGCTCGACAACGACGCGATCGACGACCTCAACCGCGCCCGCGCGCCGTACAAGCAGTGGCTCAAGCGCGGCATGAGCTGGCTGCATACCGAGTTGATCGACCCGGCGCTCACCGACGCGCCGTTCACGCCGGAAACGCTGCTCGCGTTCCAGAAGCTGTTCCAGCTCTCGCGCGAGGAGCAGGAAGCGGTGCTGCGCCCGCTCGCCGAGACCGAGCAGGAAGGCATCGGCTCGATGGGCGACGACGTGCCGATGGCGGCGATCAGCCAGCGCGTGCGCCCGCTCTACGACTGCTTCCGCGAGGCGTTCGCGCAGGTCACCAACCCGCCGATCGACCCGCTGCGCGAGGAGTGCGTGATGACGCTCTCCACCCAGATCGGGCGCGAGGGCAACCTGTTCCTGGACCAGGCCGAGAACGTCCACCACGTGATGCTCAATTCGCCGGTGCTGTCGCAGCGCAAGCTGCACCAGCTGCTGGCGCTGCCGCGGTTCGAATCGGCGCACCGCTACATCGACCTGTATTTCGACCAGCGCACCTCGCTGCGCGACGCGGTGCTGCGCATCTGCGCCGAGGCCGAGGCGGCGGTGCGCGAGGGCGTCGAACTGCTGATCCTCAGCGACCGCCGCCCGCGCCGCGGCCATGCCGCCGTGCACGCGCTGCTCGCCACCGGCGCGGTGCACCTGCACCTGGTGCGCAAGGGCCTGCGCTGCGACGCCAACCTGATCGTCGAGACCGGCACCGCGCGCGATCCGCACCATTTCGCCTGCCTGATCGGCTTCGGCGCGACCGCGGTGTATCCGTTCCTCGCCTACCAGACCCTGGCCGCGCTCGCGCGCCGCGGCCTGCTCGGCGGCAAGACCAGCAACGAGCCGCTGCAGGTCGGCCGCAGCTACCGCCGCGGAATCAAGAAGGGCCTGCTCAAGATCCTGTCGAAGATGGGCATCGGCAGCATCGCCAGCTACCGCGGCGCGCAGCTGTTCGAGATCGTCGGCCTGGACGAGGACGTGGTGTCGCTGTGCTTCGAAGGCACGCCCTCGCGCATCCGCGGCGCCGGTTTCGCGCGGCTGGAGAGCGATGCCTGGGCGCTGGCCGAGCACGGCTGGGACGACAACGCGCTGCCCGAGCCGGGCGGACTCATGCGTTACGTACACGGCGGCGAGTACCACCAGTACAACCCCGACGTGGTGACGAGCCTGCAGCGCGCGGTGCTCACCGGCGCGCGCGAGGACTGGAAGGTGTACGCCGGCCATGTCGACACCCGGCCGCCCGCGGCGCTGCGCGACCTGCTGCGGCTCAAGCCGCTCGGTGCGTCCGTGCCGGTCGACGAAGTCGAACCGGTGTCGTCGATCGTCAAGCGCTTCGACTCGGCCGCGATGAGCTTGGGCGCGCTGTCGCCGGAAGCGCACGAGGCGCTGGCGATCGCGATGAACCGGCTCGGCGGCCGCAGCAACTCCGGTGAGGGCGGCGAGGACCCGGCGCGCTACAGCACCGAGAAGCGCAGCAAGATCAAGCAGATCGCGTCGGGCCGCTTCGGCGTCACGCCCGAGTACCTGATCAATGCCGAGGTGCTGCAGATCAAGGTCGCGCAGGGCGCCAAGCCCGGCGAGGGCGGCCAGTTGCCCGGCAGCAAGGTCAACCCGCTGATCGCGCGGCTGCGCTACGCCAAGCCGGGCATCGGCCTGATTTCGCCGCCGCCGCACCACGACATCTATTCGATCGAGGATCTCGCGCAGCTGATCTTCGACCTGCGCCAGATCAATCCGACGGCGCTGATCTCGGTCAAGCTGGTCGCGCACGCCGGGGTGGGCACCATCGCAGCCGGCGTGGTCAAGGCTGGTGCGGACCTGATCACCATCTCCGGCCATGACGGAGGGACCGGCGCCAGTCCGCTCGGCTCGATCCGCTACGCCGGCGTGCCCTGGGAACTGGGCCTGTCGGAGGCGCGCCAGGCGCTGCAGGCGAACGAGCTGCGCGAGCGCGTGCTGCTGCAGACCGACGGCGGACTCAAGACGGGACTGGACGTGGTCAAGGCGGCGATGCTGGGCGCCGACAGCTTCGGCTTCGGCACCGCGCCGATGATCGCGCTGGGCTGCAAGTACCTGCGCATCTGCCACCTCAACAACTGCGCCACCGGCGTGGCGACCCAGGACGAGCGCCTGCGCTCGGCGCACTTCACCGGGCTGCCCGAGCGCGTCGAGAACTTCTTCCGCAACATCGCCGAAGACGTACGCGAACTGCTGGCCTCGCTCGGCGCGCGGTCGCTGGAGGAGATCATCGGCCGCACCGACCTGCTCGAGCAGCACCTGCGCCAGACCCGCGAGGAGGTCGACATCGACCTGTCGCGGCTGCTAGCCGGCGATCCGTCGCAGCCCGCGGCGTATTGCGGCGCGCCGGCGCTACAGGCGCCGCCCGACGGCCTCGCGGCCAGGCTCGATGCCGAGCTGGGCGGCGTGATCGAACGCGGCGAAGGCGGCGAGTACGCCTACCCCGTGCGCAACACCGACCGCAGCATCGGTACCCGCCTGTCGGGCCTGATCGCGCAACATCACGGCAACACCGGCATGGCCGATCGCCCGCTCACGCTGCGCCTGAGCGGCAGCGCCGGCCAGAGTTTCGGCGCGTTCAATGCCGGCGGCCTGCGGCTGCATCTCGAGGGCGAAGCCAACGACTACGTCGGCAAGGGCATGGCCGGCGGCTGCATCGTGCTGTCGCCGCCGCGCGGCAGCGCGTTCGAGTCGCGGCAGACGCCGATCCTCGGCAACACCTGCCTGTACGGCGCCACCGGCGGCGAGCTGTACGCGGCCGGCCGTGCCGGCGAACGCTTCGCGGTGCGCAACTCCGGTGCAGTGGCGGTGGTGGAAGGCGCGGGCGACCACTGCTGCGAGTACATGACCGGCGGCACCGTGGTGGTGCTCGGCCGTACCGGACTGAACTTCGGCGCCGGCTTCACCGGTGGCCTGGCCTACGTGCTCGACCTCGACCGCGATTTCGTCGACCGCTACAACCACGAACTGATCGACATCGTGCGCATCTCGCCCGAGGGCTTCGACAACTACCGCCAGCACCTGACCGACCTGCTGGAAGCGCACGCCTCGCTCACCGGCAGCGCCTGGAGCGCGCGCCTGATCGACGAGTTCCGCGACTTCGTCGGAAAGTTCTGGCTGGTCAAGCCCAAGGCCGCGAGCCTCGAGGCGCTGGCGAACGAGCTGCGGAGGGCGGCATGAGGAAGGCCGGGAATCGGGAATCGGGAATCGGGAACCGAAAACGCGATTCCCGGATTCCACGCGCGGCCGCACCACGCGCATGCGGCGCTTCTCCTATTCCCCATTCCCCATTCCCGATTCCCGTGTCATGAGCAAGAAAAAAGTCTTCCAGTTCCTCGATATCCCGCGCGAGATGCCGCGCAAGGTGCCGTTGCAGCTGCGCACCGAGGGCGACTGGAACGAGCTGTACGGCAAGTTCGGGCAGCCCGAGGCCGCGTACCAGTCCGGGCGTTGCCTGGACTGCGGCAATCCGTACTGCGAGGCCAAGTGCCCGGTGCACAACTACATCCCCAACTGGCTGCAGCTGGTGGAGGAAGGGCGCATCCTCGAGGCGGCGGCGCTGTGCCACGAAACCAATCCGCTGCCGGAAATGTGCGGACGCGTTTGTCCGCAGGACCGCCTGTGCGAGGGCGCGTGCACCCTCGACGCGGGCTTCGGCGCGGTCACCATCGGCGCGGTCGAGAAGTACATCGTCGACACCGCCTTCGAGCAGGGCTGGCGGCCGGACCTGTCCAAGGTCGTCGCCACCGGCCACCGCGTCGCCGTGGTGGGCGCCGGTCCCGCGGGGCTCGCCTGCGCCGACCGCCTGGCACGCGCGGGCATCGCGGCCACCGTGTTCGACCGCTACGAGCAGATCGGCGGCCTGATGCAGTTCGGCATCCCCAGCTTCAAGCTCGACAAGTCGGTGATCGCGACCCGGCGCGACGTGCTCGAGGAAATGGGCGTGCGCTTCAGGCTCGGCGTCGAGATCGGCCGCGACGTGTCGCTGGGCACCCTGCTCTCGGATTACGACGCGGTGTTCCTCGGCCTGGGTGCATATCGTTACACCGACGGCGGCCTGGCCGGCCAGGACCTCGCGGGCGTGCTGCCTGCGCTGCCGTTCCTGGTGCAGAACGGGCGCATCGTCACCGGTCGCGAGCCGCAGGGGCGACCGATCGCGGGCTGGGAAGACCGGCTGGTGCTGCCGGACCTCGCCGGTAAGCGCGTGGTGGTGCTGGGCGGCGGCGATACCGGCATGGACTGCGTGCGTTCGGCGATCCGCCTCGGCGCGAGCAGCGTCACCTGCGCCTACCGGCGCGACGAGGCCAACATGCCCGGCTCCGCGCGCGAGGTGGCGAACGCGCGCGAGGAAGGCGTGCGCTTCCTGTTCAACCGCCAGCCGCTGGCGATCGAGGCGGCGGACGGCAGGCACGCCTCCGGCGTGCGCATGATCGAGACCCGGCTCGGCGAACCGGACGCGCAGGGGCGCCGCGGCGCGGTGGCGATCGAGGGCAGCGAATCGCTGATCGAGGCGGACGTGGTGATCATCGCCTTCGGCTTCTCGCCGCGACTGCCGGACTGGCTGGCCAACTCCGGCGTCCAGGCGCGGGAGAACGGCCGCATCATCGCAGGCGGCGGCGACCGCCTGCCCTACCAGACCACGCATCCGCGCCTGTTCGCCGGCGGCGACTGCGTGCGCGGTGCCGACCTGGTGGTGACCGCGGTACAGGAAGGCCGCGACGCGGCGGCCGCGATCGCGCGCATGCTGCGCGACACCCAGGGCATGGCTTCGGCGCTCGACGCGGCGTGAGCGTCGACGCAGCCCGGGCCGGCCTGCGCCGGGGATTGAACCGTCCCTGACCGGAGGTCCCTTCCGTTTGCCCCATCGCGCCCGCGGCGGCAAGATGAGGCATGCACCTGTTTTTGCCCGCGGCTTTGCTGACCGCCTTGCTCGCTGCCCTGAGCGTACGCGCGGCCGAACCTGTGACCGTTTACCGCTGCACCGACACGCAGGGCCACGTCACGCTGGGCGACGTTCCGTGCCCGAAGAGTTCGTCCGAGCAGGTGATCAGGCTGCAGCGGCCGGCCGACGGGCCTCCGCCGCCTCTCCGCGCCGAAGAGCCGCCTCCTGCCGACGACCCGCCGCCCCGCCCGCAGGTGGTGGTCGTGCATACGCCCCAGCCGATGTACGAGTGCACCACGCCCGATGGCGAGCGTTACACCAGTGACGACGGCGATGGCAATCCTCGCTGGGTGCCGTTGTGGACGCTCGGATATCGAGGGGGCTACGGGCATGGCCGCCCACCGCCGACGGAGCGCGGTGCCCTGTCCCAGTACTACGCCAACCGTCCGCTCGGCGGGCGGGTCGGTGCGCCCACTCCGCGCCCGGATCCCCCGACGGCCGCCCCCGGTCGACCGGACCGGCCCGGCCGGCCCGACCGTCCGGGCTACGGCGGCCTCGGCGGCCCCGGTACCTGGGTCCGCGACACCTGCCACGCCCTGCCGCGGGGCGAGGTCTGCGCGCGCTTGGCCGATCGGCGCGACCAGATCCGGCGCCGCTTCTTCAACGCGCAGGAGACCGAACGCAACAGCCTGCGCGCCGAGGAACGCGGGATCAACGCGCGCCTCGCCGCCGACTGCGGGACCGGTTGATGCGTCCACACCTGATGTTGGGCGGCCTCCTGCTGCTGGGCGCGGCGCTGGCGCTGGCCCAGGACGGCAGCACCATCTACCGCTGCACGGCCGCCAGCGGCGAGGTCACGATCCAGAACGGCACGCCCTGTCCCGCCGGCAGCCGCCAGGAGATCCGCCAGGTCGATGCCCTGCCCTCGCGCCCGCCGCCGGCAGGGGTCGCCGGTGGCCTGACCGTGATCGAGGAACCGGCGTACACGCCGCCGCCGCTGTCGAATTTCGTCCAGGTCGCCGGGCCGCAGGACGGGCCGATCACCGGTCCCGAGCGTCCCGACCTGCCCGAACCGGCGCAGCTCGCGGCCAGCGAACGCCTGCCGCCACCGCCGATCTACCAGTGCGAAACCTGGGACAACGACAGTTACGTGAGCGAGGATTGGTCGCCCAAGCCGCGTTGCGTGCGCCTGGACACCGCCGGCGTCGGCGCCGCCTGCGAGAACAAGTACGACGTCTGCGCGCGAATCGGCGACCGCGACGCCTGCGATGGCTGGAAACGCCGCCAGCGCGAGATCGAATCGGGCTGGCGGCATGCCCGCGGCGCGGACAAGCCCGCGCTGCAGGAAGAGTTCGCGCGGGTGACTAAGATCTTGGTGGATTCGACCTGCGCGCTGCCGCCCTGAGCGCGGCTCACGCGTCGAAGCGGATGTGCACCGAGTCCGCGCTGCGCTGCGCGGGACCATGGAAGACCGCCTCGATGTTGTTGCCGTCCGGATCGAGCACGAACGCGGCGTAGTAGCCGGGGTGGTACGGGCGTTCGCCGGGCGCACCGTTGTCGCGGCCGCCATGGGCGAGTGCGGCGGCGTGGAAGGCCTCGACCGCCGCCCGGTCGCGCGCCTGCAGCGCGAAGTGGTGGCGCCCGGTCAGCTCGCCCTGCGCCGCCTCACTGTCCGCGGTCGACACGAACAGCTCGTCCGCCCAGAACCAGCCCTCGCCGCTGCCCCCCATCGGTATGCCGAGCGCGTCGAGCACTGCCTCGTAGAAGCGGCGGCTGGCGTCAAGGTCGCGGACCACCAGTTGCAGGTGGTCGAACAGCCGGCCGCGGTGGAGTTCCTGCGTTTCCATCTCCGGGTCCTCGCGTGGAATCGCGTGATGATAGCCGCGCGCACGGCGCTCGCCACGGCAGTCGTCACGAATCCCGCGCCTTGCCATCGGCCGCTGCAGCGCACGAGGGAGCGCACGAGGCATGGCCGAGGGACTCCAGCGGCTGGCGCGCCGATGCGACGGGAGGTGGCCGTCTGCCGCGCACGTCGCCGGCATGCGCGCGATGCGGGACGCGACGCAGCGCCTCCCGCCTCAGAACCCGTAGCGCAGGAATCCGCCGTCCACGGCGATGCACTCGCCGGTGATGTAGCCGGCGGCGGGCAGGCACAGGAAGGCCACCGCGGCGGCCACCTCCTCCGGCTCGCCGACGCGACCCATCGGCGTGCGCAGCAGCACTTCGTCGAGATAGTCGGGATCGGACAGCTTGTCGGAGGTGCGGCGCGTGCGGATATACCACGGCGCCACCGAGTTCACCCGCACCCCGTCCTCGGCCCACTCGACGGCGAGGTTGCGCGTCATCTGGTGCAGCGCCGCCTTGCTCATGCCGTAGGGGGCGCCGCTGCGCACGTGGGTGAGGCCCGACACGCTGCCGACGTTGACGATGCTGGACGCGGCGTGCCGGGTCAGCAGCGGATGCGCGTAGCGCGAGAGTTCGAACGCACTGAAGAGATTGACCTCGAAGATCTCGCGCCACTCGTCCTCGGCATAGTCGTTGGCGGCGCGGGTGAGGTTGCCGCCGGCGTTGTTGACCAGGATGTTCAGCCCGTCGCCCTGGTCCTCGACCCAGTCCAGCACCTCGCGTCGCTGCTCGTCGTCGGAGACGTCGCCGATGAAGGCGCGGATGTCGCCGTCGGGGAACTCCTCGGCGAGTTCGTCGCGCGCCACCTCCAGCGCATCGCCGTTGCGCGCGACGATCAGCACCGTCGCGCCGAAGCCGAGCAGCTCGCGCGCGATCGCGCGGCCGATGCCTGCGCTGCCGCCGGTGACCAGCGCGAGTTGTCCATCGAGCCGCCAGCGATGCGGATCCATTTTCGCGCGTCCAAGACCGGGTCGAGCCTAGGATAGCGCCTGACCGCCCCAGGAGAACCCGATGGACAGGATCGCCAGACCCGTCGTGCTCGCCTCCGCCCTGCTGTGCACCGCCTGTTCGCCACCGCGGGAGCCGCCGAGCGAACAGCCGCCGGAGCCGCAGGCCGCTCAGGGCGTGCGCGAGGCCTCGTCGAAGACGATGAAGATCACCAGGTCCTCGTCGCCCAGCTGGCGCAACGCGTGGCTGTCGCCGTTGCGTGTGAGGATCGCGTCGCCCGCGCCCACCCCGCGCGCTTCGCCGTTGAGGACGAGTTCGCCACGGCCGGAGAGCACGTAGTAGATCTCGTCCTTGTCGTTGACGTGCGTGCCGATGCTCGCGCCCGGATGCAGCACGCGCTTCCGGAACACGACATCGAAGCCGGTGGCGTCGGCGAAGAACGGATAGGCGGTGGTGGTGCCGTCGCCTTCGTGCGGACCCGGCTGGGTCACCGCGATGTCCCGCTCGGCGACCACGGTCGAAGGCGACACCGCCAGAGGCGCCAGTGCGGAAATCGCGGCGCACGCGTCTGCCGTGACCGGCCTGACGGGTGCGTCCTTATCGGCCGCCTGCCAACCCGCGACGACCAGGCACGCGACCACCTGCGCGCCCGCGGCGCTGAAATGGGTGTCGTCGGCCTGGCGCTGCGTCGGCACGTGCATGAAGTACGGCTTCGAAGCCGCGTCGCCGAGGCCGCGCAGCCAGTCCATGCTCGACGCGTTGAGGTCGACCAGGACGACGCCCTCGCGACGGGCGAACTCGCGCATCGCCTGCGGATAGGGACCGTGGGTGTCGAGCAGTTGGGCGCCATCGAACTTGCGCCGCGCGACCGGCGTCACCAGCACCGGCGTGGCACCGCGCGCCCGCGCCAGCGCCACATAGCGCATCAGCCAGGCCGGATACGCTTCGGAAGGATCGTTGTATCGCGCGGGATCCTCCACCTTGGCATCGTTGTGCCCGAACTGGACCAGCAGCACGTCGCCCGCGCGCAGCTCGTCCGCGATCGCGTCGAGCCACCCCTGTTCGACGAAGCTGCGCGCGCTGCGCCCGCTCTGCGCGTGGTTGCGGACCTCCCAGCCTTGCGCGAGCCACGGTTGCAGCCGCATCCCCCAGCCTTCGCGCGGCGCACGCTCAGCCGGGTAGGCGCTCGCCGTGGAATCGCCGGCGACGAAGACGCGACGCGGTTCTCCGGCAGTCGCGGTCGCGGCGGCGAGGCACAGGCCCGACAGGAGAACGGGGATCGATTTGTGCATGCTCATCGCGGACCTCCGCTGCGGATGCGGCGCGCCGCCCGTGGCAACCGCCTGCGGGCAAGCCGTTGTCGGCCGGCAGGCCGCGCGCCGGTTGGTGGCGACGTCCGTCGCGGGCTGAAAAAAGGAACGGGCGGAGAGAATTCCGCCGGGGAGGACGCCAATCCTCCCGCCCGTTCCGGAGAGAACCTCAGCGCGCCAGCCAGCCACCGTCGACCGGGATCACCGCGCCGTTGACGTAGTCCGAAGCGCGGCTGGCGAGGAACACCGCGGTGCCGCCGAGATCCGACGGCTCGCCCCAGCGCCCGGCCGGTATGCGGTCGAGGATCGCCTTGTTGCGGTCGGCATCGGCACGCAGCTGCGCGGTGTTGTCGGTGGCCATGTAGCCGGGCGCGATCGCGTTGATGTTGATGCCCTTGCTGCCCCACTCGTTGGCGAGCAGCCGGGTGATGCCGGCGATGCCGCTCTTGGATGCGGTGTACGAGGGCACGCGGATGCCGCCCTGGAACGACAGCATCGAGGCGATGTTGATGATCTTGCCGCTGCCCCGGGCGATGAAGTGCCTGCCGGCGGCCTGCGACATGAAGAACGCGGACTTGATGTTGACGTTCATCACGTCGTCCCAGTCCTTCTCGCTGAAATCCACCGCGTCGGCGCGGCGGATCAGGCCGGCGTTGTTGACCAGGATGTCGAGCCCGCCGAGCCCGTCGACGGTCTCCTTGACCAGCCGTTCGACCGGCTCGATCGAGATCAGGTTGGCCTCGAGGTCGAGGAAGCGGCGGCCCAGGGCGCGCACCTTCTCGCCGGTTTCGGCCGCCTCGACGATCCCGGCGGCGGCGATGTCGGCGCCCGCTTCGGCAAGCGCCAGGGCGATGCCCTGGCCGAGCCCGGTATTGGCGCCGGTGACCAGCGCGACCTTGCCTTCGAGACTGAAAGGATTGCCTGCCATGGTGTTCGGTTCCTTGCGTGGGTTGCGCGACGGAGGGGGTTACTTGAGCTGGCAGATTTCCAGCACGTGCATGTCGGTGTAGTCGAGGTTCTCTCCACCCATCGCCCAGATGAAGGCGTAGTTGCTGGTGCCCGCGCCCATGTGGATCGACCAAGGCGGCGAGATCACCGCTTCGTCGCTGCGCATCACGATGTGGCGCTGCGCATCGGGCTGGCCCATGAAGTGGTAGACGCGGTCGTTCTCGCCCAGGCCGAAGTAGAAGTAGACCTCGCTGCGGCGGTCGTGCAGGTGCGGCGGCATGGTGTTCCAGACGCTGCCGGGCTTGAGCACGGTCAGGCCCAGCAGCAGTTGCGAGGACCGGCAGGTGGCCGGCACGATGAACTGGTAGATCGTGCGTTCGTTGCTGGTCTCCAGCGCCCCGCGATCGAGTGCGACGGCATCCTTGATCGAGAGCTGCTTCGTCTCGAAGCGCGCATGCGCCGGGGTCGAGGCCAGGTAGAACTTCGCCGGATTGGCCGCATCGTCGGAGGAGAACGACACGTCCTGGCTGCCCATCGCGACGTACAGCCCGTCCTTGGGGCCGAGCGCGTAGCGGGTGCCGTCGACGGTGACCGTGCCGGCGCCGCCCCCGACGTTGATCACGCCCAGTTCG
Organism: Luteimonas saliphila; assembly: GCF_016774335.1. Taxonomy (GTDB): domain Bacteria; phylum Pseudomonadota; class Gammaproteobacteria; order Xanthomonadales; family Xanthomonadaceae; genus Luteimonas; species Luteimonas saliphila. The sequence goes on from NZ_JAETWA010000047.1 coordinate 314,806, forward strand.
CGCCGCTCGAGGAAGGGGTGGCCCTTCGTGGACTCGGGCTCGGTCTGGCGCGGCAGTTCGACCCCCTTCGATACCGGCGCGGCGCCGCCGATCACGAAGCGCTCGTTGTGCGAATAGTTGAGCTGCACCGTGTCCGCCACGAACAGGTCGCCGACCAGGTAGCGGTCGCGCAACTGGTCGTTGCTGGCGCCGTCCATCATGTCCGGATGGGTGGCGTGGTAGGTCTTGCTAAACATGGCGTCGCTCCTGGATGCGGGCCCGGCCGCAGCCGGGCGTGTATCGATGGCCCGATTCTACGGAATCGGGTAACCGGTGTCATTTTGCGCTGCGGCACCGCGCCGTAGCCCGGATAAGCGCAGCGCATCCGGGACCGGCTTCCCGACAACTTCATGCCCCCGGCGCGCCGGCAGCATGCGCGGTTCGAGTCCACACCACCGGAATCCCTGCGCGGATCCGGCCCGACGGCGCCGCACCATCCACCGGATTCGATATCCCCGGATGCGCTGCGCTTATCCGGGCTACGCGGGGGGCTGGCAGGAGTCGCGGATCACCAGGTGCGGGCGAACGCTCGACAGCGGACGTGCGCCGCCATCGGACTGCAGCAGCATGGCGGCGGCCATGCGCCCGGTGTCGCGCGTGTCGCGGCGCACCGAGGTCAGTGGCGGCCACAGGCGCGAGGCCAGCGGGCTGTCGTCGTAGCCCACCACCGACAGATGCTTGGGGATCTGGATCCCCGTGCGCAGTGCCACGCGGTAAACGCCCGCGGCCATTTCGTCGTTGCCGCAGAAGATCGCGGTGGGCCGCTTCTTCGCACCGAGCAGCTTCTCGGCAGCGGCCACGCCCGACTCGAAGGTGTAGCCGGCCTCGACCAGGCGCGACGGCGGCAGCTCGATGCCGCGCCGCTGCAGCGCCCCGACGAAGCCGTGGGTGCGCTCGATCGCCGAGCGGTATGCGGCCGGGCCGGTGATCATCGCCACCTCACGGTGGCCCAGCGACTGCAGGTAGTCGGCCACTTCCGCCGCGCCGTCGCGGTCGTGGGTGACGACCATCCGGTCGGTGGCGTCGAGCGCCACCGCGGCGATGCGCGCGTAGCGGCAGCCGACGTCGTCCAGCATGTCGGCCAGGGCCTGGTCCTCGGAGACGCGCGGCACCAGCATCACCCCGTGCAGCTTCTGCTGCTGCACGAACCGCCGCACGCCGTCGACATAGTTCGGACTGCGGCTGTCGCAGGGATGCACCACCAGCTCGAACCCCGAGTCGCGCAGCGCGTCGAGCGCGCCGTACTGGATGTCGACGATGTACTGCGCGGTGGGGTTGTCGTAGATCATGCCGATCAGGAACGAACGGCGGAACGCCAGGCCACGCGCCATCGGATCGGGCACGTAGCCCACGTCGCGCATCAGCGTCTCGACCTTCTCGCGCGTGTCCGCGCGCACCAGCGGCGAGCGGTTGATGATCCGCGACACGGTCTTCTTGGACACGCCTGCGAGGCGCGCGATGTCGTTGATGGTCGCAGCCTTGCCCCGGGGAACGGGCCTGGCTTCGTCTTGCTTGCTGGTTCGCGGCATGTCGTGTCCCGCCGGCTGATACCGGTGTCGGGATCAGTCTAGCGCGCGGTCGCCCGGAAATGCGGCCATGCGGGGTCGCGCGACCCCGTGCAAGGGGGCACGGGCCGGGCGGCTCACGCGCGCAGCAGCGTCGGCAACCACAGCGACAGCTGCGGGAACAACACCACCGCCAGCAGCACGGCCAGGCCCGCCAGCCAGAACGGCCAGATCGAACGCAGGCTTTCGGCGATCGTGATCTTGCCGATCGCGGTGCCCACGAACAATACCGAGCCCACCGGGGGCGTCACCAGGCCCAGGCCGCCGGTCAGCACCAGCACCATGCCGAAATGCACCGGGTGGATGCCGTAGGCCTTGGCCACCGGCAGGAAGATCGGGGTGCAGATCAGGATCATCGGCGCCAGGTCCATGAAGGTCCCCAGCAGCAACAGGATCAGCACGATCAGCAGCAGCACCGCGTACCTGTCGTCGGCGATCGCCTGCAGCGCCTCGACCGCCGCCACCGGCACCTGCAGGTAGGCCAGCATCCAGCCGAACGCGGCCGCGCAGGCGATCACGAACAGGATCACGCCGGTAGTCCGTGCCGCATGCACGATGGTCTCGAGGAACATCCGCCAGCGCAGCTGCCGGTACAGCACCACGGTCACCAGCAGGGCGTACACCACCGCCACCGCCGCGCTCTCGACCGCGGTGAACACGCCCGCGCGGATGCCGATGAAGATCAGCGCCACCAGGCCCAGGCCGGGCAGCGCCGACACCAGCCGCAGCAGCACCGTGCGCAGGCCGGGAAACGGTTCGGTGCCGTAGCCCCTGCGACGCGCCACCACGTAGCCGGTCAGCATCATCGCCGCCGTCATCAGCAGCGCCGGCAGGATGCCGCCGGCGAACAGGTCGGCGATCGAGATGCCGCCACCAGCGGCCGCGGAGTACAGGATCAGGTTGTGCGAGGGCGGCACCAGCAAGGCCACCAGTGCGGCGGTGATGCAGACATTGACGGCGAAATCGCGGTCGTAGCCGCGCTTGACCATCTGCGGGATCATGGTGCCGCCGACCGCGGACACGTCCGCGATCGCGGATCCGGACACGCCACCGAAGAACAGCGACGACAGCACCGAGACCTGCCCCAGGCCGCCGCGCACGCGTCCCACGAGTCCTGCGGCCAGCGCGATCAGACGTTCGGAAATGCCGCCGCGCATCATGATCTCACCGGCGAAGATGAACAGCGGAATCGCGATCAGCGAGGCGGTGCCGATGCCCGCGCCGACCTGCTGCGCCAGCACCACCGACGGCAGGTCCAGATACAGCAGCGTCAACAACGAGGCGGCGGCCAGCGCGTAGGCGACCGGGACGCCGATCACCAGCAGCACGATGAATACGCAGAACAGGATCGCGATGCCCATGGGTCAGCCCTCCCCGCCGTGGCCGCGCACGATCCCGGGCAACCTCGCCAGCGCGAACAGCACCATCAGCGCGCCGCCGAGCGACAGCGGCAGGAACCCGATGCTCTGCGGCATCGGCGCGCCGGCGATGCGCACGTCCAGCGCGTCGAACAGCAGCACCGCGCCCCACACCGCCAGCACCGCGCCGATCCCGGCGATCACGAGCACATTGATCGCGTCGACCACACGTCGCACATGCGGCCGCATGGCATCGGCCAGCAGGCTGAAGCTGAAGTGGCGGCGGGTGTGCACGCCCGCCGCCGCGCCGAAGCTCATCGCCGTGCTGAGCAGCAGCACGGTGACCGGCTCGGTCCAGCTCGGCGAGTCGTTCAGCACGTAGCGCGCGACCACCTGCCAGCCCTGCACCAGCACCAGACCCGCCAGTGCGGCCGCGGCGATGGCGATGGCGATGCCGGCGATCCGGTCGAGCACGCCCGGGGCGCCTGCAGGCGTCGGGGCGGTGCCGGCGTCGGTTTCGGTTTCGCGGCGGCTGTCCGGTCGTCCCGTCATCTGCGTCCTCATGCGGTTGCGCGGATCCGCGCGTACAGCGCGTCGATGCGCGGATCGCGGCGGTACTCCGCGAGCAACGGCGCGGCCGCCTCGCGGAAGGCGGCGATGTCCACCTCGTTCGCCTCGATGCCCGCGGCCAGCACCTGCTGGCGTGCCGCGGCCTCGGAAGCGTCCCAGGCGTCGCGCATCACCGTCACCGAGCGCCGCGCGGCGTCGCGCAGCCGCTCGCGGTCGGCGGGATCGAACGCATCCCAGGTCCGCTGCGACAGCAGCAGCACGTCCGGCGCGTACGAATGCTCGCTCTGCGACCAGTAGCGCGCGGCCTCGAAGTGGCGGCTGGAGTGGAAGCTGCGGATGTTATTCTCGGCGCCGTCGATCATGCGCGTCTCCATGCCCGAGTAGACCTCGCCCAGCGACAGCGGGGTGGCATTGGCGCCGAACTGGCGCAGCAGGCGGATGAAGATGTCCGAAACGGGAACGCGGATCTTCATTCCCTGCAGGTCGGCGGGCGTGCGGATCGGGCGCCGCGCGTTGTAGAAGCAGCGGGCGCCGGAGTCGTAGATCGCCAGCCCGACCAGACCGCGTTCGGAGAAACCGTCCAGCACCGCCTGGCCGACCTCGCCGTCCATCGACCGGCGCATGTGCGCGACCGAATCGAACACGTACGGCAGGCACAGCGCCCGGGTCAGCGGGAAGGCGTTGTTGAGTGCGCCGCTGTAGACGCGCGCGAAGTCGATTGCGCCGAAGCGGGCCATGTCGATCGCCTCGGCCTCGCGGCCGAGCTGGCCCGAGTGGTAGAGCCGGATGCGCAGCCGGCCCTGCGTCTGGCGCTCCAGCGTTTCGCCGATCCAGCGCACGGCCTGGACCGTGGGATAGTCGCCGACGTGCACGTCGGTGGCGGTCAGCGAACCGCCGCGGCCCGCAGCCAGCGCCGGCACCGCGCCCGTGGCGGCCGTGGCGGCCGTGGTGCATGCTGCGCCGAGGCCGGCAGCGATGAAGCGACGCCGCTTCATGCGGAGTCGCCGCCCGCGGCAAATGGGGTGGCGGCGACGACATGTCCGTGGATCGTGCCGTGTTCGCCGAAGTCCACCCGCACCCGCTGGCCCACGCGCACATCGTGGATGCCGGTGGCGTTGCCGGTCGCGATCAGGTCGCCGGCCCGCAACGGACGGCCGCGGCGCGCCGAGCGCGACAGCGCGAACGCATAGGCCGCCAGCAATCCACCGGGCAGCAGCATGGCGCCGCCGGTGCCGACGCGCTCGTCTTCGATCCAGCATTCCGCGACCAGCTCCTGCTCGGGGATGTCGCGCCAGCGCGCGATCTCAGGCCCCACCACCAGGCCGTTGTTGTTTCCGAAATCCGAGACCACCACCCGCGGCCCGAGCGCGTTGATCGTCGCCAGCGGGCTGCTGGCGATCTCCAGGCCGATCGACAGCGTGGCCGGCAGCGCCGCGGCCTCGGCCGGCGTCCAGTCCAGCTTGCCGGCAGGCGCGTCGGCCTCCAGGCGCAGCACGTATTCGGCCTCGATCGCGCCGAAGCCGCCGGAGAACACCGGCAGCACGGCATCGTCCACCCGGGTCGACACCTGCCGCTGGTAGATAGGACCGAGCAGGCGATCGTCGCCCGAACCGTCCCGGCGCTCGGCGCCGATGTAGCCGACCTTCCAGCCGGCCACGCGATCCGGCCAGCGCGCGATCGCGAGATCCTGGACCTTGTACGCCGCGACCAGGTCGTCGGGAATGGCGCCCGGGAAACCCGGCACGCTGCGACCCTGCAGCCGCGCCTCCACGAACGTGTCGGCGATGGCCGCGGCGGCGGCGTGCTCGGTCGAGTCCTTCGATGTTTCGGTTTCGCTGCTCAAGGCCCCTCCGGATGATGTTGCGGTGCAGATCGCCGCAGGCCGGTTGTCCTTGTAAGGTAAACCGGTGTCATCTTCAATGTGCAGTGCGGCAAACCGGTGGACATTCTTCGGCCGGCCGCCCGATCCGACCCGCGATGGAGCCTTCCACATGACCCCGATCCGCCGACTGCCCGCCTGGTTCGCCCTGCTCGCCTGCCTGCTCTGCCTGACGGTCCCGGTGCCGGCCGCCGAACCGTCCAAGCCGGCCTTCCCCGGCGCCCAGGGCTGGGCCGCACACACGCCCGGGGGGCACGGCGGCCAGCTGCTGCGCGTCACCACGCTCGCCGCCGATGGTCCCGGATCGCTGCGCGCCGCGGTCGAGGCCAAGGGCCCGCGCATCGTCGTGTTCGAAGTCGGCGGCGTGATCGACCTGGGCGTGCAGACCCTGCGCGTCACCGAACCCTTTATCACCATCGCCGGCCAGACCGCGCCGGCGCCAGGCATCACCCTGATCCGCGGCGGCATCGACATCGCCACCCACGACGTGATCGTGCGCCACCTGCGCGTGCGTCCCGGCGATGCGGGGAAGCCGAGGCGCAGCGGCGTCGACTTCGATGCGATCTCCACCGTGCGCGCAGAGAACGTGATCGTCGACCACTGCTCGCTCACCTGGGGCACGGACGAAGGCCTGTCCGCGTCGGGGACGCGCTTCATCGAGGGCGGGAAGACGCTCGAAGACTTCCGCAAGGGCACCTCGCGCCGCATCACCTTCAGCAACAACCTGATCGCCGAGGGCCTGGCCCATTCCAGCCACGGCAAGGGCGAGCATTCCAAGGGAACGCTGGTGCACGACCACGTGCAGGACATCCTGATCGTCGGCAACCTCTATGCGCACAACTACGAACGCAACCCGCTGTTCAAGGGCGGCGTCTCGGGCCAGGTGCTCAACAACCTGATCTACAACCCCGGCGCGCGCGCCGCGCATTACAACCTGATCGCGGAGGAATGGCTGGGCCACGAGTACGCGACCGGCGCGATGATCCTGCGCGGCAACGTGCTGCGCGCCGGCCCGGACACGCGCAAGCTGGCCCTGTTCATGATCGGCGGTTCGGGCGACGTCGACCTGTTCCTCGACGACAACCTCGCCGTGGACACGATCGGCGAGAAGACCATTCCCGACGTCGGCCGCTACACCACCGCGCCGGCCCAGGTGAACCTGTTGAAGTCGGCGCCCGCACTGCCGTTCGGGGTGTCGCTGTTGCCGTCGGCAAGCGTGCAGGACGCCGTGATCGAGACCGCTGGCGCCACGCCGTGGAACCGCGATCCGATCGACCGGCGCATCGTGGCCGACGTCATCGAGGGCCGCGGTGCGATCATCGACAGCCAGGACGAGGTCGGTGGCTACCCGGCCTACGCCGAAACCCGCAAGCCATTCGTCGAAGCCGAATGGAACCTCGAGACGATGGAGCCGCTTGCCGGCTACCAGCGCGGCGAACCGCTGCGCTGAGCGGCATGCGATCGGCACGTCGCCGCCTCCTGCTTGCCGCCGCGGGCGGCATCGGCGCTGCGCTGGTCCCCGTCACCGGCGCGTTCGCCGCACCGTCGCCCGCGCATGCGCTCGCCCGCGTACGCGGCGGCCGCGTCGCCGGCGAGCGGGCGCATGGCGTGCACGTGTTCCGCGGGCTGCGCTATGGCGCCGATACCACGCAACGACGCTTCCTGCCGGCGCTGCGCGAGCCGCCCTGGCGCGGCGTGCACGACGCGACCGCGTTCGGCGCGTCAGCGCCGCAGCGCGGCGGCGACGGACCCGGCAGCGAGGACTGCCTGTTCCTCAACGTGTGGACGCCCGCGCTGCGCGACGACGCGCGACGCCCGGTCCTGGTCTACCTGCACGGCGGTGGCTACAACACCGGCTCGGGCAGCGATCCACTGTACGACGGCACGCGCCTGTGCCGGCGCGGCGACGTGGTGGTGGTCACGCTCAACCATCGCCTCAACGCGTTCGGCTACCTGCACCTGGCCGAGCTGCTGGGTCCGGAGTACGCGGCTTCGGGCAACGTCGGCCAGCTCGACCTGGTGCAGGCGCTGCGCTGGATACGCGAGCACGCACTGGAGTTCGGCGGCGATCCCGGCAATGTCACCGTGTTCGGGCAATCGGGCGGCGGCGCCAAGATCGCCACGCTGATGGCGATGCCTTCCGCGCGCGGCCTGTTCCATCGCGCCTGGACGATGAGCGGCCAGCAGGTCACCGCCGCGGGACCGCGCGCCGCCGATGGACGCGCCCGCATCTTCCTCGACGCGCTGGGGCTGCAGCCGGCGGACGCGGCTCGTCTGCGCACCCTGCCCGTCGGCGCGCTACTGCAGGCGCAGTCGGTGCGCGACCCGTCCCGCATCGAGGACACGGCGCTGTACTTCGGACCGGTAGCCGACGGCGAGGCGTTGCCGCGCCACCCGTTCTGGCCGGATGCGCCGCCGCAGTCGGCGCGACTGCCGATGGTGATCGGCAACACCCGCGACGAAACCCGCGCCTTCCTCGGCAGCGATCCGGCGCACCACGCGCTCGACTGGGACAGCCTCCCCGAGCCGTTGCGCAGGCACCAGTATGTGGATCTCGATCCCGCCCTCGTCATCGCCGGATACCGGCGCATGTATCCGCGTTACACGCCGTCCGAGGTGTTCTTCGCCGCGACCACCGCCGGCCGTTCCTGGCGCGGCGCGCTTGAGGAACTCGAGGCGCGCGCACGCGACGGCCACGCCAATACCTGGGCCTACCAGCTCGACTGGTACCCGCGCGATGTCGATCCGGACGGACGGATGCGTGCCTTCCACACGCTCGACATCGCGCTGGTGTTCGACAACATCGCGCAACCCCACGCACGCACCGGCACGTCCGGCGACGCACAGCGCGTTGCCGACGCGATGGCCGATGCGCTGCTCGCCTTCGCCAGGAACGGCAACCCGGGCATCGGCGCGACCGCGGACTGGGCGCCCTGGTCGCAGGAACGCGGCGAAACGATGGTGTTCGCCGATGCGCCTCGCATGGCGTTCGATCCGCGCGGCGACGAACGCCGGCTCTACCGACAAGCGCCGTTCGTCCAGCGCGGCACGCTCTAGAGCCGCGCCGGACCAGAACCGGCCAGGAGCGCTGGCACCTCGGCGACTCGCCGTCATCGCAGGCTTGACGCGCGTCTGCCACGATTCCCGATTCGCCCGCCGCTCGGACGCGGCACGCGCACGTCCGCTCAATCGAACGGGCCCGCCCCGCGCGCCACCATGGCCGGCACCTTCGAGGTCGGCGCCACCGGCCCGTGCAGTACCGGCACCCAGTCCACGCCCGCCACCAGCGTATCGCCGTTCGCCGCATTGAACGCTGCGAGCACGTCGACCGCATTGCGCGCGGTCACGCCATTCACGTAGCTGCCCTCGGCGTGGATGCTCTGGCCGTTGAAGCGCTCGATGAACAGGTCCGGCGTCACCGCCCCCGGCACACGGAAGTGGTTGTTCTCCGCGAAGATCTGCGACTCGACGCCCACGCCCCAGCTGTAGCCGTAGCGCACCGCCCCCGCGGCCGTGAGCACGTAGGCGTTGTTGTAGACATGCACCTGTCCGTAGCGCACGCGCGGCACGCGCTGGTCGAGGTCCTCGAACAGGTTGTGGTGCAAGGTCAACCGCAGCTTGCCGCGATCGGCGCTCGCGCCATCCGAGGAGCCGACCAGCATCGCCTTGTCGTGGTCGCGGAAGTGGTTCCAGGAAATGGTGACGAGATCCGAGGCGTTGGTGACGTCGAGAAAGCCGTCGTGCACCTGGTAGAGCCGGCCGAAGTACACCGGCAGGCGGTCGTCCGCGGTCTGGATGTCGGCGAAGCGGTTGTGGTCGATCCACACGTGCGTGGCATTGCGCACCGAGATGGTGTCGTACAGGGCGTTCCAGTTGCCCTGTGCACCGTCGCCCGGCGACCACTGCGGAAAGCAATCGAACGTATCCTCGAACGTGAGGTTTCGGATGATCACGTTCATCGGCGTGTTGCCGCTGGTGCTGCCCGGGCGGATGTCGAACCAGGCGCCGCGCACGCGCGCGTCGCCGCCGACGCCGACGATGGTGGTGTTGGCGGGGATCCGGATGCGTACGCGCGACTGTTGCGCCGCGGCCGAGGCCGCGCGTGCCCGCTCCAGCGGGCCGTCGGGATCCACGCGGCCCCAGGTCGCCGGGTCGTACGCGGCGAGGAAGGCATCGAGCGAGTACGGCGTTCCGGATTCTGGATCGGCGCGATGGTAGTCGCTGCACTGCAGCGCATCGCCCTGCGCGTCGACATTGGCATCGAGAACGCCCTCGATCTCTATGATCTTCGGCGTGGCGTCGGGATAGGCGAGCGCGGCGACCAGCGCGTTGCGGTCGCGCACGCGGTGCACGCGCGAAGGCTGCGCCGCGGAACCGCCGGTGGTGCCCTGCGGCAACGCATCGGTGGGCAGGCTCGCCCACCCGTCGCCTGCGGCGATCGGCTGGCGGCCGAGGCTGGATGGAGACGAGGCCGTCGCGGACAGCGCGCATAACGCTGCGAGGGACAGGACGACCGGCAGCAGGTGCCTGGTGGTGTTCATGCGGACCTTCCTTGCGGAGCCCCCCGTTCCACCGGCGACACGCCGGCCCGGACCCTTCACGGACGCCGCAGGCCGGCACGGAACTCCGCGCCGGCCTGCTTCACGCGGTCAGAACTTGTAGCGGAAGCCGACCATGAACTGGCGGCCGGTATGGGTGTAAGCGATTGGCCTGTCGCCTGCCGAATCGATCCACAGATCGCTCCACTCGTCGGTCAGGTTCAGGCCTTCGAGCGAGATCGAGAAGTTGTCGTTGAAGTTGTACGCGACCGAGGCATCGACCGTGGTCGTCGCCTTGGTACCCTCCACGTCGCTGCCCTCGCGTCCCGGGATCTGGTTGAGGTACTCGTCGCGGTAGGCCGCGGACACGCGCGCGGAGAATTTCTGGTTGTCGTAGTAGACAGTGGCATTCCAGGCGTTGTTCGACAGCCCGACCATCGGTCCCGTGGCCGCTGGCGCACCGGTCGAAGTCAGGTACTGGATCTCCGATTCGACGTACGTGTAGTTCAGCTGGACGCCGAAGTCCTGCCAGATGCCCGGCAGGAAGGTAAAGGGCTGCTGGTAGCTGATCTCATAGCCGGTCAGGTCGCCGCCCGGGGTGTTGAGCGGCTGCTGGAACACGAAATCGTCGGTCGGGGACGCCCCGGTTCCCACCAGCAGCGAGTCCGGCAGTCCCGAGGTATTGAAGGGACGCGTCTCCCGCGAGGTCTGGATGTAGCTGTCGATGTCCTTGTAGAACACGCCCAACGACAAAAGCCCCTCGTTGCTGAAGTACCACTCCAGGTTGAGGTCGAGGGTCTTGGCACGGAACGGATCGAGCCGCGGGTTGCCGGTGGTGACCGTACGCGCACCGCCGCTGACCGTGACCGTGGCGCCCGGGTTGAGGAAGCCCAGGTTGGGGCGCGACATCACTTCCGCGCCCGACAGCCGCACCAGGAAGTCCGGCGTCACCTCCGCGATCAGGTTGAACGAGGGCAGCGTGTCGCTGTATTCGTGCACCACGCGGGTCGGCACCGACGCCGGGCCCACGATCGAGAAGCCGTCGCTGGTGAGCTCGGTGTCGACGCGGCGCACGCCGACGTTGCCACGGAACGGCACGGCGCCGATGTCGAACGAGAAATCGCCCTGGAGGTAGAAGCCCGTGCTCTGCTCGTTGACCACACGGTTGTTGGCCGCCACCCCGGACAACGTGTTGGACACCGCGTAGATCCCGCTGTTGCTGTAGATGTCGTATGCCCGCGCGAAGGCGGCCACGTCCGGAACCAGCCAACGGTTGACGCCGCCGGCGCCGATTCCGTAGAGGCCGAACTCGCGCAGCAGGCCTGCCAGCGTGGTGCTGTCCACGAGCGTGGGCGAAACGCTTTCGGTGGAACGCCGCCATTCGCGGCCGGTATAGGTGTAGTCCTTGTAGTGCACGCCACCCTTGAGCGTGAAGTACGGCGACGCGTTCCAGGTCAGGTCCACCTGGCCGGTGTCGTACTCGTTACGCGCGTACTGCGGGCGCAGGCGCACCTCGGCCAGCGTCCAGCCGTTGGGGTCGAGCGGATCCAGCGCGCCATAGTCGAATGCCGGCAGGCGGCTGTTGCCGCGGTAGTCCCACGAGTATCCATCGACATCGAACTTGTCCATGATGATCGTGGTCTGCACCGGATTGTCGTACTCGGAGCGCGAATTGCCGACCAGTGCATCCAGGGTGAAGGCGTCGTTGAACCTGTGTTTGAGCGTCCAGCCCCACTGCAGGAAGTCCGTGGTCTGTTCGTCGTAGCGACCTTCCGAGCGGATGTCGACGTTGTCGAACACGCCATACACCAGGTTTCCACGAGAGTCGACCTCACCATCCAGCACCAAGGTGTTCGGTTTTCCGGTCCGCGGATTGAGCGGCGCGGGGATGTCGTCGGCGGTACTGTTGCCCCGACTGAACGAGACCGCATTCATGTTGTCCTGCCAGCGGTTCGCGTCGAAGCGCGCGTACAACACGTCGAAGGCGAGTTCAGTCTGGCTGTTCGGCCGGAACTGCAACGAACCGGTGACGCCGACGCGCTCCTGGTCGTGGACGTAGAGGTTGTACCGCGGGATGCGGGGGTGGAACACGTCGGCGTCGCGCGCGCGCAGGAATGGCGAGGCCGCGCTGAAGTTGCCGTTCGACGGGCCATTCGCCCAGCGCACCGAGTCGGACCCTTCCTCGACCACCTTGCGGTCGGTGTATGCCACCGACAGCAGCGCGCCGAGCTTGTCGTCGGCGAAGGTGTTGCTGATCAGGAAGCTGCCGCGCGGATCGGTTTCCTCGAGCAGGTCGTTGTAGCTGGCCTGGCCGCCGATCGACAGGGTGAAGCCGTCGAAGTCGAACGGACGCGCGGTGCGCAGGTCGACCGTCGCGCCCAGCGACCCCTCCTCGATCTCCGCGGCCGAGGTCTTGCGCACCACGAGCTGGCTGAACAGTTCGGAGGCGAAGGTATTGAAGTCGAAGCCGCGACCGCGGTTCACGCCACCGGAGGTATCGGTGCCGCCGCCGGTCGACAACGCCTCGATGCCGTTGATGCGCACGCGGGTGAACTGCGGCCCGAGGCCGCGCACCGAGATGTTGCGGCCCTCGCCGCCCTCGCGGGTGATCGAGACGCCCGGGATGCGCTGCAGCGATTCGGCCAGGTTGAGATCCGGGAAATCGGCGATGTCCTCGGCGACGATCGCGTCGACCACGCCGCTCTCGCCGCGCTTGATGTCGAGCGCCTTCTCCAGGCTGGCGCGATAGCCGGTCACGACCATGGTGTCGAGCGTTCGCGCATCCTCCACGGGCGCGGCGGGCGACGCCGGCGCCGCCGGTTCGGCGTCCTGCGCGATCGCCATCATCGCCTGGGCCTGCAGGGCGAGGCCGATCGAAACGGCCAGCAAGGTAACCGGTGTCTTTTTTCTCTGTGCGACAACTTGCATAATTCCCCTCCCGTGATGTCAGTCGTTGGCCGTTGCGGCGGCTGACAGTTGTAAGTGCTTATGAGATGACGCCCGGCGGGCCCGAATGACACCGCTGGCCAAAACCCTAACAAAACCTTGCCCGGCAAGCATGCTGCGACGCAAAACGCCCTGTCGCCGGCGCTGGCCGATGATGCGAGTCCCCAATGGGAGCCCCCATGTCCGCTCGAATCGCCTGTTTCGGTGAATTGCTGCTCCGCCTCGCCTCCCCCGGGCGCGAACTGATGCTGCAGTCGCCCGCGCTCGAGGTCCGGATCGGCGGGGCGGAAGCCAACGTCGGGGTGTCCCTGGCCCGGTTCGGCCACGACGTGGCCATGCTCGGCACCGTCGCCGACAACCCGCTCGGCCGCGCGGCGCTGGGCGAACTGCGCCGACACGGCGTGGACACGCGCGCCGTGCGCCTGGCCGGCGGCCGCATGGGCCTGTACTTCCTGGCCACGGGCGCCGGGCACCGGCCGAGCGAGGTGTTGTACGACCGCGCCGCATCGGCCTTCGCATCGGCGCCCGCTTCGGACTACGACTGGAACGCGCTGCTTCGCGATACCGCATGGCTGCATCTGTCGGGGGTGACCCCGGCGCTGGGTGCGGCCACCGCCGCCGCCGCCACGGACGCGGTGCGGGCCGCGGTGGCGTCCGGGGTCCGCGTCTCGTTCGACGGCAACTTCCGGCCGAAATTGTGGGCTGCCTGGGACGGCGATCCGGCCACGATCCTGCGCCCGCTGCTGGAAGGCGCACAGATCGCCTTCGCCGACCACCGCGACATCGACGTGGTGCTGGGCGCGGAGGCCGGCGGCGATGCCGACGCCCACGACCAGCGTTTCGCACGTGCCGCGCGCCGCGCCTTCGACGCCTTCCCCCGGCTGCAGCGCATCGCCTGCACCACGCGCGCCCAGGCCAGCGTCGAGCACCACGCGCTGGGCGCGTTGATGGCCACGCGCGACGGCGAGCTGCACCGGGTCGAGCCGCGCGAGCTGCCCGCGATCGTCGACCGGATCGGCGGGGGCGACGCCTTCGCCGCTGGCGTCCTGCATGGCCTGGTGCTGGGCTGGAACGACGCCGACTGCCTGCGCTTCGGCCATGCCGCCGGCTGCTTGAAGCATGCCGTCCCGGGCGACTTCAACCTGTGCGACGTCGACGACGTGATGGCGCTGGTCCGCGGCGAGCGGCTGGACGTGAAACGCTGAGGCGCGCCTTGCCACGGGCGGCGGTTGCGCTGCCTACACCACCACCGCACCTGGCTCGGGCGCAGCGGGAACGGTGCGCGTCCGTTCGGCGTTCCGTGCAGCGGCACCGGTCGAACCCGGGTCCGTCGTCGCGCCTGAAGCCGCTCGTGCAGCCCCGCTCCCCGCAAGAATGCCCCGTTGATCGCCGGGCTTTCCCGGTGGGCCGCAGACTCGAATGCCGGTCCATGCGAAGACGTCGCCCGGGCGTGGTCCCGGGTGCGCTTCGCTTACCCGGGCTACGCCGTGTTCCGCGTGTAGCCCGGATAAGGCCGCAGGCCGCATCCGGGAAGCCACGGACTCGAAAGCCGGTCCATGCGAAGGCTTCGCCCGGACGTGGTCCCGGGTGCGCTTCGCTTACCCGGGCTACGCCGTGTTCCGCGCGTAGCCCGGATAAGGCCGCAGGCCGCATCCGGGAAGCCACGGACTCGAAAGCCGGTCCATGCGAAGGCTTCGCCCGGGCGTGGTCCCGGGTGCGCTTCGCTTACCCGGGCTACGCCGTGTTTCGCGCGTCGCCCGGATAAGGCTGCAGGCCGCATCCACGCGTCACATCACAGCCCGCAGAAGCAGTGCGCCAGCACCTTCGCCGGCGCGCCGTCGGCCTTGAGCACCTGCTCGAGCATGCGCAGGTCGCGTTCGGCCTGCGGCGCGGCGCGCGCGAGCAGGCTGCGTGCGAGGTCGGAATCCTGCAGCCAGGCCCGTGCCAGCCGACCTTCGACGAAGCCCGCGAACCAGCGTTCGAACGGCGTGGCCGCGCGCTCGACGTAGCGCACCCGCCAGGCGTCGGCGTCGCCGAGCCGGGCGCGCGTCGCGGCGTCGGCGATCGCCGCACGCAGGCCGCCGAACTCGTCCACCAGGCCGCGCTGCTTGGCCTGCTCGCCGGTCCAGACACGGCCGCGCGCCACCTCGTCGATCTGCTCCGGGGTACGGCCGCGACCCTGCGCGACCCGGGTGATGAAATCGCGATAGCCCTTGTCGATCAGCGACTGGATCAGCTGCCCGGCCTCCGGCGACAGCGGCCGACTGAGGTCGAACGCGTCCGCCATGCGCGTGGTGGCGACGCCGTCGGTATGCACGCCGATCTTCTCCAGCGCGCGCGGGAAAGTCGGGATCAGACCGAAGATGCCGATCGAACCGGTGATCGTCGACGGATCGGCGTAGATCCGATCGGCGTCCATGCTGATCCAGTAGCCGCCCGACGCGGCGACGTCGCCGAAGGACACCACCACCGGCTTGTCGGCCTTCTTCAGGCCCAGGATCTCGCGGCGGATCACTTCCGAGGCGAACGCCGAGCCGCCGCCCGAATTCACCCGCAGCACCACCGCCTTGACGTCGTCGTCGTCGCGCGCGTCGCGCAGCAGCGCGGCGGTGGACTCGCCACCGATCGTGCCTGGCGGCTGGCGGCCCTCGAGGATGTTGCCCTCGGCCACCACCACCGCGACCTGCGGCCGCCGGTCGGCCGCGCGCTTCGGGCCTTCGGCATGGCGCAGGTAGTCGAAGAACCCGACCTGGCGGAAGCCGCCTTCCGCGTCCTCGTCGGCCTCGCCGCGCTCGGCGAGCAGCACTTCCACCTCTTCCTGCGTCTTCAGCCCGTCGACCAGCTTCTGCGCCATCGCGTAACGCGCGGCGTCGCCGTCGACCGCGGCCACGCCCTCGGGCAGGGCGTCGATGCCGGCGGCAAGCGCCTGCGGCGTGGTCTTGCGCAGGCGAGCGATGTCGGCCAGGTAGCGCTGCCAGACGTCGTTGCGCCAGAACAGGTCGGCCTGCTTGGCTTCGGGCGACGCGTCGTCGCGGATGAACGGCTCGGCGGCGGACTTGTACTCGCCGACCTTGAACAGGTGCATGTCGATGCCGAGCTTGTCCTGCAGGCCCTCGCGGTAGAACTGGCGGTAGCCGCTCAGGCCGAGCAGCAGGATCTCGCCCTGCGGATCGAGGTAGACCTCGTCGGCCTGCGCTGCCAGCAGGTACTGGCCCTGGGTGAACCGCTCGCCGAACGCGACCACCTGCTTGCCCGATTCGCGCAGCGCCTGGATCGCCGCTCCGATCTCGCGGATCGAGGCGAAGCCCGAGAACCCCATGCGGTCCACGCGCAGCAGCACGCGCTCGACGTTGTCGTCGTCCTTCGCCGATTCGAGCACCTGCAGCACGTCGCGCAGCTGCACTTCCGCAGGCCCCCGGCCGAAGCTGGCCTGGAACGAGCGGCTGACCGGATCGGACGTGTACTGCTCCACCAGCACCGCCTCGGGCGCGATCACCAGCGTGCTGCGCGCCTCCAGCGGCGCTACGCCCTTGCGGCCGCCCGCCAGCACCACCAGCACCAGCAGCAACAGGAAGAAGAACAGCAGGTTGAAGACCAGCCGGCGGACGAAGTTCATCCCGTCCCAGACGCCGACGATCGCGCGCAGCAACGGGCCGCGCTGTGGGGTTTGACTCATTTGGGCGAAAGCTCCCTGTTCCGGACGGCCAGAGTACCCGGCAATCACCGCGTTTTCATGCGTCTTTGGTCACCCGCACCTGCGGCATGGCCGGCAGCGCGGCCGGGCGGCTGCTGCGCGCGAATCGCAGCGCCATCAGCACCGCCGCGACCAGCAGGCCGGCGATCAGCCCCAGCCACATCCCGCGCGGCCCCCAGCCCAGGCCCAGTCCGAGCCCGGCGCCCAGCGGCATGCCCACGCCCCAGTAGGCGAAGGCGGCGATGAACATCGGCACCCGGGTGTCCTTGAGCCCGCGCAGCGCGCCGGCCGAGAGCACCTGGACGCCGTCGGGGAACTGGAACGCCGCGGCCAGCAGCAGCAGCGAGCCGGCCAGCGAAGCCACCGCCAGATCGCGCGTGTAGATGCCGGCGATCGCCTCGTGCCAGCCCAGCAGCACCGTCGCCGACAGCGCCTGGGTGGACAGCACCAGCACCAGGCCGGCCAGCGCGGCGCGGCGCACCCCCTGCGCGCCGCGCCCGGCGCCGACCGCATGCCCGACGCGTACCGTGGTCGCCTCGGCCACCCCGAACGGGATCATGAAACACAGGCTGGCGACGTTGATCGCGATCTGGTGCGCCGCCACCTCGAGTTCGCCCAGCCGCCCGATCAGCAGCGCGGTGGCGATGAACAGCCCGCCCTCCATCGCCACGGTGACCCCGATCGGCAGGCCGGTGCGGAGCAGGGTCGAGATCTCGCGCCAGCGCGGCGGATCGAACCGGTCGAACAGGCGCATCGCCTCGAACCTGCGCGCGCGCGCCAGGTAGACGAGGAAGCCGAGCACCTGCAGCCACAGCATGATCGAGGACGCCAGGCCCAGCCCGCCGGCCCCGCCTTCCGGCAGTCCGAATGCGCCGAACGTGAGCGCGTAGCCCAGCGGCAGCAGCACCAGCAGGCCGCCGAAGCCGAAGACCATCGTCGGCAGCGTCCAATGCAGGCCGTCGCACAGGTAGCGCATGCAGAAGTACAGGGTCATCGCCGGGATGCCCCAGCGGATCCCGAGCAGGAACGCGCTCGCGGCCGGGCGCACCTCGGGCGCGATCCCCATCGGCGCGAGCGCGTGCACCGACAGGCTCAGGAACGCGAACAGCAGCGCGCCCAGCGCCAGCGACAGCCACAACGCCTGCCGGAACAGCGGCCCGACCTCGGCCCGTCGGCCGGCGCCGTCGAGTTGAGAGACCGACGGCGGCAGCGCCATCAGCGTGCCCATCGGCACCATCATCGGCAACCAGAACATGGCCGTGCCCACCGCCACCCCGGCCAGGGTGTTGGTGCCGTGGCGGCCGGCGATGACATTGTCGACGAAGCCGATCAGCCCGGTCGCGAGGTGCCCGGCGACCAGCGGCGCGGCAAGCACGGCGGAGGTCCGCACTTCCCTGCGGAAGCGCGGCGGCGGAGTGGAGGCGGACATGGCAGGAGCTCGGGACGACTGCGGCCGGCAGCGATCGGGTGTCGCGCGCTGGCGCCGGGTCGACGGCGACCGGTATTTTAGGCGATACGATGCGCCTTCACGCGCCTGCCCGTGGGTGGCGGCCCGATGCGCGCGCCCATCGCCTCCGGAATCCGATGAACGCCCCGACCGACACACCGGCGACCTCCCCGCCCGCGCTCCCCGCCATGGACGCACCGCGCGGCGACTGCGCCAACTGCGGCACGCCCCTGCTGGGCGAGCACTGCTACGCCTGCGGACAGCCGGTGAAGGGACTGGTGCGGCATTTCTCCAGCCTGGTCGGCGACGTGCTCGACAGCGTGTTCGAATGGGATTCGCGCACACCGCGTACGCTCTGGCCGCTGCTGGCCCGACCCGGCTATCTGACGCTCGAGTACTTCGCCGGCCGCCGCATCCGCTACGTCAGCCCATTCCGGCTGTTCTTCTTCCTCGCCATCGTCACGTTCTTCATCGGCAAGCTGGTGGTCAGCTTCGGCGACCAGAATCCGGTGCAACTCGGCGGCAACAGCGGCATCGAGACCGCGCGCAGCATCGCCGAAGTGGAGCAGGCGCGCGACCGGGCACTGGCCGAGATCGCCGCCTCGCGCGTCGAACTCGGGGACGAAGCCACGCAGGCCGGCCCGGCCGATCCCGGCGCCGGGATCGGCCTGCGCACCGCCGAAGCGGCGCTGCGCGCAAGCGAAACCGCGATCCGCGCCCAGGCCGACGAGCGCATCGCGGCCTTCCGCAGCGCCGAGGAAACCGGCGGTCCGCCCCCGGTGCCGCGCCTGAACAAGCTCACGTTCGGACCGGAGGACTGGGATCCGGTGACCAATCCGGTCACGGTGGATTTCCTGCCGGGGTTCGCCAACGACTGGCTCAACCGCCAGGTGGGGCGCGCCGAGAAGAACGTGCAGCGGCTGCAGGAGGATCCGGATCTGTTCAAGGACGCCCTGCTCGGGTCCGTGCCCTCGACCCTGTTCCTGCTGCTGCCGCTGTTCGCGCTGATGCTCAAGCTCGCCTACGTGTTCAAGCGCCGGCTGTACATGGAGCACCTGATGGTTGCCCTGCACAGCCACGCCTTCCTGTGCCTGGCGTTGCTGCTGCTGTTCGTGACCACGGCTCTGGAGCGATGGCTGGCGCCGCAGGGCGGCGGCCTGGCGATCGGCTTCGAGCTGGTGGAGGCCGCGATCTGGATCTGGATGCCGATCTACCTGTTGTTGATGCAGAAACGGGTATACGGTCAGGGCTGGACGATGACCCTGCTCAAGTACGGCGTGATCGGCATGTGCTATTCGATCCTGCTCAGTTTCGGCGCGGCGTTCACCACGATCGCCAGCCTGGTGTGGATGTAGCCGGCGGAGATGGTGCCATGGTGCTGTACGAGGTGACCGTGCGGGTGGAGCGCGAGATCGCGGAGGACTACCTGGCATGGCTGCCCGGCCACGTGGAGCGGATCCTCGCGCTGCCGGGCTTCGACGCCGCCGAGGTGTTCGAGGTGGTGGAAACGCCCCCGGACGCCCGCCATCTGCTCCTGTGCGCGCACTACCGCCTGCGCGACGGCGCGGCGCTCGAAGCGTACCTGCAGGGGCATGCGGCGCGGATGCGCGCCGAGAGCGCCGAACGCTTCGGCGACCGGGTGCGCGCCTCGCGACGGGTGCTGCGTCCGGCCTGCTGACGCGCGCAGCGGACCGCCCCGGGCGCTCCTGGTCGGCCCGAGCGGATCCGCACGATCAGCGAGCACGCGGACGTGCGTACGCGACGCCGGCAGCGGAGAGCCGGTCAGGGCTCGACCCGGCGTCGCAACCATGCGGCGCGCTGCGGCGGCGCCTGCGCCATCAGCGCCGCGCGCAGGCGGTGGCGGTCCTGCGGCGGCGTGCGCTGCGCCAGTACGCCCAGGTCGGCACGTGCCTGCGCGGGCAACGCGCGCAGCGCATCGAGCAGCGCTTCGCGCTCGTCCGGCGCGACCTGCGCGAACAGCGCGTGCAACTGCGGCCAGTCCGCGCCCAGCACCGGGCCGAGCAGCCAGCCGCGACGGATACCGGCATCGAGCGCGTCGAAACGCGACCGCAACGCCTGCTGCTCCGCGACCGGCAACGCCCGGTAGGCCGCGCGTGCCGCGCGCATCCGGGCCCGCTCGGCCTCCGGCAGCGCCTGCCAGGCCGTCCACGCTTCGCGCCTCTCGCGCTGCATCTGCGCCGGCAACGCGTCCCAGGCCTCGACCCGGCGCTGCAGCGCCTCGCGCTGCTCCGGCGCGAGCGACGCGATCCGGCGCGCGCCTTCCCCTGCTGGCTGCGCGGCCGCGACGGCGGCCAGCAGCAGCGCCAGGCCGCCGAATCCGGCACGGAACCGGTCAGTCCAGCGCATCGGCGCCCTCCGCCGTCGATGCGTCGGCCCCGGCGCCTACGCCAGCGACGGAATCCGCCGTCGCCACGCCCGCCTGCGCCAGCGCGTCCACCAGCCAGGCCTCGAACGCCGGGTCGGCATCGTCGTCGAACGCGTCCGTCGCCTGCGCGATCAGCAGGTCGAGATCGCGATGGGTTTCCAGGGACGCGGCAGGATCGAAGCGCGCGGCCGGGGTCGCGGCCGGGGGGAGTTCCTCGGTGCGGATGCGCGCACCCCCGCCCTCGGCGGGGGCCGGGGTCCAGGGCCACCACCAGGTCGCCACCAGGGCCGCGGCCATGAGCGCGAGCACGGCGATCGTCGCCGGCCAGACCCAGCCGGCACGCCTGCTGGCCGGCGCGACGGGCTTCGCCGGCCGCGGGCGATGCCCGTCGCGCAGCATCCCGATCCGCTCGAGTCGTTCCAGCGGCAGCGTCCGCACCGCCTGCTGCGCTGCGGCCGACAGCGCCCGCCATCCCTCGGGGTCGGCACTGCCATCGTCGCAGTGCGGCAGGGCCCGTTGCAGGGCGAGTCGATAGGTCGGACGGGCAATGCCCAGTACCGCCGCGGCTTCGGATTCGGCCAACCCCGCGACCAGCCGCAGCAACAGGGCGGCGCGGGGCCCGCTTCCGAGTGCGGCGACGTGGGCGGGGGCGGCGTCGGGGGTGGCGCGCACGGTGGTGCGCAGTTGCGGCGCGGCCAGCAGCATCGCCCAGAAGCGGCGCGGCCACTCGGCGAAGGCGATGCCGCCGGCCACCTCGCGGAACCCGCGCAAGGTGGCGGCCAGGGCCCTGTCGCCGGCCTCGCCGTCCCCGCCCTGCCACTCCGCGAACACCGCGCCCCGGCGCTCGACGCCGCGCAGGAACGCAGTCAGGGCGGCATGGACCGCGGTGGGATCGTTCAAGGGGAAGACGCCATCGTTTCCGGGCCCGGGGGACGGCCCGACGCGCGCCATGATACGTGCGTCGCCTCGGCCACCAGGGACTTGACGGGCGTCTCACTCGGTGATCCAGAAGCGCTTTTGTGGGCAAACGTTGTGCACATGCGTCGCGAAACCGTCATCTCGCACCCGCGTGAAGCGGTGTTCGACATTGTGAAGGCTTTGTTTCACGCGGAACTCGTTGATTTTTCAGATAAATGGTCGTTTGGCGCTTTTTTCGCCAACCCGGGCTTTCACGCGCAGGGCGAGGCCAAAAACACGCTGCGGATGCGCTCGTGCACAGGGTTATCCACACAAATTGTGGATAAGGGGAAAATCCTTTGCCGCCATCCACTTGCGGGCGGAACGTCCACCGCGGGACAACTCTGGCACGCAAGTCCGGCCAGCGCGCAGGCCCGGCACGACGTCGCGCCACGAAGCCCTAGACTTTGGCGGTGTCCGATGCCCCTGCTCCCGTGTTCCAGGTCGCCCTGCCGCTGCCGCTGCCGCGGCTGTTCGACTACGCCGCGCCCGCGGGCCACGCGCCCGGCGCCGACGATATCGGCCGGCGCGTGCGAGTGCCGTTCGGGCCGCGCGAACTTGTGGGCGTGGTCGCGGCGGTCGGCGCAGCGGCGCCCGATGCGCCCGAGCTGCGCGCCATCCTCGCGCGGCTCGACGACCGGCCGCTGCTGCACGGCGAACTGCTCGACTCGCTGCGCTGGCTGGCGCGCTATGCCCACGCCCCGCTCGGTGAGGTGCTGGCCACCGCCCTGCCCGCGGCCCTGCGACGCGGCGAACCGCTGCCCGACACCCATGCCTGGGCCTGGCGCCTGACCGAAGCCGGCGCCACCGCGCTGAGCGGGCTGCGCAGCGGCACGCGCCCGCGGCGGCTGGCCGAGCTGCTGCGCGACGCCGGACGCGACGAGGATGCGCTCGACGCGACCCTGGAGGACTGGCGCGCGGCCGCGCGCTCACTGTCCAGGCGCGGTTACGCCGAACGCGTCGCGGTACCCGCTTCGCAACTCGTGCCGATGCCGGCACCCGGGCCGACGCCCCACGCCGAACAGCAGGCCGCGATCGATGACATACGTGGCGCTACCGGCTTCGCGCCGCTGCTGCTCGACGGCGTCACCGGCAGCGGCAAGACCGAGGTCTACCTGCACGCGATCGACGACTGCCTCGCGCGCGGCCGCCAGGCGCTGGTGCTGGTGCCCGAGATCGGCCTGACCCCGCAGTTGCTGGCGCGGTTCCGCGCGCGCCTGGGCGTGCCCGTGCACGCCACCCACTCCGGGCTCAACGACGGCGAACGCGCGCGCACCTGGGCCGCGGCCTGGCGCGGCGAGGCGCGAGTGGTGGTGGGCACGCGCTCGGCGGTGTTCACGCCGCTGCCCCACGCCGGCCTGATCGTGGTCGACGAGGAGCACGACGGCAGTTACAAGCAGCAGGACGGCATCCGCTACCACGCCCGCGACTTCGCCCTGGTGCGCGGCAAGGCGCTCGGCGTGCCGGTGCTGCTGGGCAGCGCGACGCCTTCGCTGGAGACCCTGCACAACGCCACCACCGGCGAGCGCTACGGCTACCTGCGCCTGTCGCAGCGCGCCGGCGACGCGAAGCCGCCGGCGGTGCGGGTGATGGACGTGCGCAAGCGCCCACTGGAGGCCGGGCTGTCGGCGCAGATGCTCGAGGCCATCCGCGCCGCGCTCGCCGACGGCGGCCAGGTGCTGGTGTTCCGCAACCGCCGCGGCTACGCCCCGGTGCTGCTGTGCCACGACTGCGGCTGGAGCGCGCAATGCCCGCGCTGCGGCACGCCCGAGGTCGGCCGGCCGATGACCGTGCATGCGCAGGGCCGGCGCCTGCAATGCCACCACTGCGGCCATCGCCGGGCGCCGCCGCCGGCATGCCCGGACTGCGCCAGCCTCGCCCTGCAGCCGCAGGGCGTGGGCACCGAGCGCATCGAGGAAGTCCTCGCGGCGAAGTTCGACGACGTGCCGGTGCTGCGCATCGACCGCGGCAGCACCCAGCGCAGGGACGGGCTGGCGACGCTGCTCGGCGAAATCGGCGAGCGCCCCGGCATCCTCATCGGCACCCAGATGCTGGCCAAGGGCCACGACCTGCCGAACCTCACCCTGGTGTGCGTGGTCGGCATCGACGAGGGGCTGTTCTCGGCGGATTTCCGCTCGCACGAGAAGCTCGCGCAACTGCTGATCCAGGTCGCCGGGCGCGCCGGACGCGCGCAGCGCGCGGGACAGGTGCTGCTGCAGACCCACCATCCCGGGCACCCGCTGCTGACGACGCTGATCGACGGCGGTTACCACGCCTTCGCCGCGGAAGAACTGGCGCAGCGCGAGGCCGCCGGTTTCCCGCCGTTCGCGCACCTGGCGCTGCTGCGCGCCGAGGCCAAGCACGCGGGGGGGCCGCTGGGGTTCCTGCAGGCCGCGAAGCAGTGTCTCGCGCCACCGCGGCCGGCGGCGGCGGAACCGGACCAGGACACGTTGACCCTCGGCGGACCGATGCCGGCACCGATGCCGCGCCTTGCCGGCATGCATCGCGCGCAATTGCTGCTGTCGGCGCCGACGCGCCGCACGCTGCACGTCGCGCTCGAGGCGGCACTGCCGACGATCCACGCGCTGCCCGAAGCGCGCAAGGTGCGCTGGTCGCTGGACGTCGACCCGGTGGACCTGTACTGATCCGCGCAGTGCGCCCGATCAGCCGGCGGTCTTGCCCCGGGGCTTGTCGCGCACGAACACCATCTGCCCCTGGCGGCGCACCTCGAACAGGCCGATCGCCTCGACCAGGTCGCTGAGCTTGCGGTAGCCGTAGTTGCGCGGATCGAACGAGGCCTGGTTGCCGATCTGCTGGCCGACCTGGCCCAGGTGCGACCAGCCGTCGTCGTCGGCGGCCGACTCCACCGCGCTGCGCAGCAGCTGCAGCAGGCGACCGTCGCCGCGCAGCTGCTTCAGGGTGCGCGGCTTGCTGGCCGAGGGCGCCGCGTCCGCCGCGACGCCCGGCGCGCCCAGCGCCTCGACGTAGGTGAACTTCGAACAGGCGTTGACGAAGGGCTTGGGCGTCTTCTGCTCGCCGAAGCCGTAGACCTTCACGCCTTCGGTCAGCAGCCGCATCACCAGCGGGGTGAAGTCGGCATCGCTCGAGACGATGGCGAAGGCGTCGAGCTTGCCTGCGTACAGCAGGTCCATCGCGTCGATCACCATCGCCATGTCCGAGGCGTTCTTGCCGGTCGAATAGTCGAACTGCTGGATCGGCCGGATCGCGTACTCGTGCAGCACGGCCTCCCAGGCCTTGATGTGCGGATTCTTCCAGTTGCCGTAGGCGCGGCGCACGTTGGCCACGCCGTGGCGCGCGACCTCGTTGAGGATCGCGTCGATCTTGCCCGCCGGCGCGTTGTCCGCATCGACCAGCAGCGCGATGCGTCGTTCGATATCCATCCGTCCACTCCGTCGTCGCGCTGCAGTCGCCCGATTATCGAGCGCATTCGGACAACATATCAATGCGCCCCCCAAACCGGCTGCCTTGCCTGCGCGCATCGCCTCCCCTCCCGCAAAAACATTCCTGTCATCCCGAGCGTAGCGAGGGATCTGCTGCCGGCGTCGGATACAAGATCCCTCGCTGCGCTCGGGATGACAGGAATCCTGGGGAATCGGCACGTGATCCCGACGCCGGAACGGTCCAGAATCGCCCCGACCCCACCGGACACGTCCGCCGCATGCAGACCGCACCCCACGCCGCCATGACGCCCGCGCAGCGCCTGCGCAGCATCTTCAGCGGTTCGGTCGGCAACCTCGTCGAGTGGTACGACTGGTACGTCTACGCGGCGTTCTCGCTGTACTTCGCCGAGGCCTTCTTCCCCGGCGACGACCGCACCAGCCAGTTGCTCAGGACCGCGGCGATCTTCGCGGTCGGCTTCCTGATGCGCCCGCTCGGCGCCTGGCTGCTGGGGCGCTACGCCGACCGCCACGGACGCAAGCGCGCGCTGATGCTGTCGGTGGTGATGATGTGCGGCGGCTCGCTGCTCATCGCCTGCACGCCCGGCTACGACAGCATCGGCATCGCCGCGCCGGTGCTGCTGTTGCTGGCACGGCTGCTGCAGGGCCTGAGCGTCGGCGGCGAGTACGGGACGTCCGCGACCTACCTGAGCGAGGTCGCCACGCGCGCGCACCGCGGCTTCTGGTCGAGCTTCCAGTACGTGACCCTGGTGATGGGGCACCTGGTCGCGCTGGGCGTGCTGATCGCGCTGCAACGCGTGTTCCTGACCGAAGAGCAACTGCGCGACTGGGGCTGGCGGATCCCGTTCGTGATCGGCGCGCTGGCCGCGGTCGTGGCGTTGTGGCTGCGCCGGACCATGGTCGAAAGCGAGTCCTTCGCGCGTGCCGAGGCGCACGCCTCCGCGCAAACCGACGCGCGCCAGGGCACGCTGCGCGAACTCGCGCGCCATCCGCGCGCGGTACTGACCGTGGTCGGCCTGACCATGGGCGGCACGCTGGCGTTCTACACGTATACCACCTACGTGCACAAGTTCATGGTCAACAGCGCCGGCATCGCCAACGAGACCGCGAGCCTGATCAACGCCGCGACGCTGTTCGTGTACATGCTGCTGCAGCCGCTGGTCGGCGCGCTGTCCGACCGGATCGGGCGCCGGCCGATCCTGATCGGCTTCGGCGTGCTCGGTGTGCTGTGCACCTGGCCGATCCTGTCGATCCTGCAGGATGCGAGCCCGGTGCAGGCGTTCTGGCTGATCCTGGCCGCGCTGGTGATCGTCAGCGGCTACACCGCGATCAACGCGGTGGTGAAGGCCGAGCTGTTCCCGGTCGAGGTGCGCGCGCTCGGCGTCGGCCTGCCCTACGCGCTGACCGTGGCGCTGTTCGGCGGCACCGCCGAGTACGTCGCGCTGTGGTTCAAGGACATCGGCATGGAGCGCGGCTTCTTCTGGTACGTCACCGCCTGCATCGGCGTGTCGCTGCTGGTCTACCTGCGCATGCCGGACACGCGCGCGGCCTCGCGGATCGACCGCGACGGTATGCGCTGAAACCGTTACGGCAGCGCAACGGCGGATGCGCGACAATAGGCGCATCCCGCATCGAACCGACCCCACGCCCGCATGCCGACCCAGCTCGAACAGCTCCGCGCCCTGTCCACCGTCGTCGCCGACACCGGCGACATCGAGGCGATCGCCCGCTTCAAGCCGATGGACGCCACCACAAATCCCTCGCTGCTGCTCAAGGCCGCCTCGCTGCCGGCCTATGCGGCGCGCCTGGATGAGGCCGTGTCCGGCGCCGGCGGCAGCGGGGAGGCCCGCGTGGCCGACGCCGGCGACCGCCTCTCGGTGGCGATCGGCGGCGAGATCCTCAAGCTGATCCCCGGGCGCGTCTCCACCGAGGTCGACGCGCGCCTGAGCTTCGACACCGAGGCCACCATCGCCAAGGCGCATCGGCTGGTCGAGCTCTACAGCCAGGCCGGCATCGGTACCGACCGCCTGCTGATCAAGATCGCCTCGACATGGGAGGGCATCCGCGCCGCCGAACGGCTCGAGCGCGAGGGCATCCACTGCAACCTCACCCTGCTGTTCTCGTTCGCGCAGGCGGTGGCCTGCGCCGAGGCCGGCGTGTTCCTGATCTCGCCCTTCGTCGGTCGCATCCTCGACTGGCACCTGGCCAACGGCATGGCCAAGCCGGCCACGCCGCAGGACGATCCGGGCGTGGAGTCGGTGACCCGCATCTGGAACTATTACAAGCGCCACGGCTACGACACCGTGGTGATGGGCGCGAGCTTCCGCAACACCGGCGAAGTGCTGGCGCTGGCTGGCTGCGACCGCCTGACGATCTCGCCCGACCTGCTCGGCGCGCTGGAAGCGTCCGACGCGACCGTCGAGCGCGCGCTGGTCGATGCCGGCGAACGTGGCGACAAGCCCGCCGCGCTCGACGAAGCCGCGTTCCGCTGGCAGCACAACGAGGACGCGATGGCGACCGAGAAGCTGGCCCAGGGCATCCGCAATTTCGCCGCCGACCAGCGCAAGCTCGAGGCGCAGTTGGCCGCCAGGATCGGCTGATCCCGCACCACGGCGCCAGCGCGCGGAAGCTGCAGTCCGCCATCGCCGCCACGTCGGTTCCTTGCGAGTCCTGATGCGGCGAGGCATCCCCCGCCACGAAGACCCGCCTGGCCGCTCTCCCGCTTGCGGGAGAAGGTCGGAGTGAGAGCCGGGACGCGGCGCGTTGCCTCCGCGCCTCGGGCATGTCTCCTCCGCCTCCGGCATCCGTCACCCGCGGGCGGTGGAACCGCCTGGCGCGGCCCATCGCTGCAGGAGTGCGAACAGCCCGCGACGGTGTCGTGGCCCCGGCTGGCCGCGTCCACGGGGCCTTGCGGCGCCCACGCCTAGAATCGACAACATGACGCCACCGCTTCCCCACGTGGTCATCGTCGGCGGCGGCTTCGCCGGACTCTGGGCCGTCCGCGCGCTGCGGAACGCGCCGGTCCGCGTCACCCTGCTCGACCGCGGCAACCACCACCTGTTCCAGCCGCTGCTCTACCAGGTGGCCACGGCGGGCCTGTCCGCGCCCGACATCGCCGCGCCGCTGCGCCAGATCCTGCGTCGGCAGGAGAACGTCGAGGTGCGGATGGCGACCGTGTCGCGCATCGATGCGGACGCCCGCCGCGTGGAGATCGAAGATGCCACCGGCGGGCAGCTGCTGGATTTCGACTACCTGATGCTCGCCAGCGGCGTCACCCACGACTATTTCGGCAACGACGAGTGGGCCGCGCACGCGCCCGGGCTGAAGACGCTCGACGACGCGCTCGACCTGCGCCGCAAGCTGCTGCTCGCCTTCGAACGCGCGGAGTCGGAATCCGATCCCGACGAACGCGACGCCTGGCTGAGCTTCGCGATCATCGGCGGTGGTCCCACCGGGGTCGAGCTGGCGGGCACGCTGTCCGAGATCGCACGGCACACGCTCAAGGGCGAGTTCCGCAACATCGATCCGGCGCGTGCCCGGGTGCGGCTGGTGGAAGCCGGACCGCGGGTGCTGGCCTCGTTCCCGGACGACCTGTCGTGCAAGGCACGCACGCAACTCGAGAAGCTCGGCGTCGAAGTCCATACCGGCGTGCCGGTGGAGGAGATCACCGCCGAGGGCTACCGTCGCGGCGACGAGTTCGTGCGCGCCCGGACCGTGGTCTGGGCCGCCGGTGTCGCGGCCTCGCCGCTGGCGCAATGCCTGGGGGTGCCGCTCGACCGCGCCGGGCGGGTACGGGTGCAACCGGATCTCTCGGTGCCGGGGCACCCGTGCATCTTCGTGGCCGGCGACCTCGCCGCGGTCGACCGGGCCGACGGCAAGCCGGTGCCGGGCGTGGCGCCGGCGGCCAAGCAGATGGGCCGCCATGTCGCACGCACGATCCGGGCGCGGCTGGACGGACGCGAGGGCGCGCCCTTCCGCTATCGCGACTACGGCAACCTCGCCACCATCGGCCGCATGGCCGCGGTGGTCGACCTCGGCGCCTGGCGGTTCTCCGGGATGCTGGCCTGGTGGTTCTGGCTGCTGGCGCACCTGTTCTTCCTGGTCGGTTTCCGCAACCGCAGCGTGGTGCTGCTCAACTGGTCGGTGGCGTACTGGACCCACCAGCGCGCGGCCCGGATCATCCTCGGCGGCGACGATCGTTCCGATACAAAGTAACGATCTCCACGCGTGAGTGCGCACGTCTGCGCGTGCCTTGCTTCGGCTAGGATGGCGCGTCCCCCGGAACGCCGTCCGCATGACCGAGATCCCGCTGCAGAACCTGCTGATCGCGCTCGCGGTGACCACCGGCGCAGGACTGGCGACGGGACTGGGCAGCCTGCTGGTCTTCGCCTCGAAGAAGCCCAATGCGAGGCTGCTCGCGTTCGGCCTCGCGTTCGCCGGCGGCGCGATGGTCTACGTCTCGCTCGCCGAGATCCTCAACAAGTCGGTCGCGTCGTACACGCTGGCCTACGGCGACCGGATGGGATTCACCTGGGGCACGCTGTCGTTCCTCGCCGGCGTGCTGCTGATCGTCACCATCGACCGGCTCGTGCCCAACCCGCACGAACGGCTCGAGGTCGACGATCCCTATTTCCGCCAGCACAACCGCGACTACGTCAAACGCGTCGGCCTGCTGACCGCGATCGCGATCACCGCGCACAACTTTCCGGAAGGCCTGGCGACGTTCTTCGCCACCCTCGAGGATCCGGCGGTCGGCATGCCGCTGGCGTTCGCGATCGCGATCCACAACATCCCCGAAGGCATCGCGATCGCGGTGCCGGTGTACTTCGCCACCAACAACAAGGCCTACGCCTTCGTCGCCTGCCTGCTGTCCGGCCTGGCCGAGCCGATCGGCGCGATCATCGGTTACGTGCTGCTGCGGCCCTATCTGTCGGACGCGGTGTTCGGCGGGGTGTTCGGCTTCATCGCCGGGGTGATGGTGTTCCTGGCGCTCGACGAACTGCTGCCTGCCGCCAAGCGCTACGCCAAGGGCCACGAGACCGTGTACGGCCTGGTCACCGGCATGGCCGCGCTGGCGATCAGCCTGGTGCTGTTCAAGTGGTAGGCCGCGCAGCGCTGCCGTCGGCGGGCTGATCACGCCTCCGGATCGGCGGATCCGGTCGTCCGGCCGCGTCGCACGCGTTCGAACCGGCCGATCGGGACGACCGCCCTCCGCCCACCGCGCATCTTGCCGGGCACTTTTCCGGTGGAGGACGCCCCATGCGGGCCCGGCTCGGCATCTTCGCGGCGCGCGCGGCGCTGATCGTGTTCTCGCTCGCCTGCGTGGCCACAGCGGCCTACGCCTTCGCCTATCTGTACTTGGCCTACCGCACCGGGGATCCCTTCGCGCAGCAGTTCGCGGTGTCCGGCCTGGACGTGCCGGCGCACTTCTTCGGCGCGGGGCTGGCGCTGTTGCTGGTGCCGCTGCAGCTGGCGGGCCGCGTACGCCGGCGCTGGCCGACCCTGCATCGCATCGGCGGCTGGCTCTCGGCCGCCGCAATCCTGGTCGGGGGCCTGTCCGGCTTGTCGCTCGCCCAGCACGCGCAGGGCGGCTGGCCCAGCCGGCTGGGTTTCGGCCTGCTGTCGCTGATGTGGCTCGCGATCACGGCCAACGGCATCCGGCTCGCGGTCGCGGGCGACATCGCCCGACACCGGCGCTGGATCGCCTACAGCGTGGCCCTGACCGCGGGCGCGGTGACCTTGCGGCTGATGCTCGCGGTCGGCGCCGGCGTGCTGCAACTGCCGTTCATGCCGGTCTACGTCACCGCGGCCTGGGCGAGCTGGTTGCTCAACCTCGCGATCTGCGCCGGGCTGCTGCGCATGGCTGACCGCGGGTGGTTCAGGACGGCAGCGACCGCCCGCCCGCATGACGGCGCCGGTAGGCGCTTGGCGTCTCCCCGACCATCCGCTTGAAGGCTGTGTTGAACGTCGACTTCGAGGTGAATCCGGCGTCGTAGGCGATCTCGAGGATGCTGCGGCCGTCGCCGGGATCGCCGAGGCGGTCGCGGACCGCCTCGATCCGGTGCCGGTTCACGTACTCCCAGAAGTTGCCGCCGAGGCGGCGGTTGATCACCATCGAGACCAGGTACTCGGGATAGCCGCTGCGGCGCGCGAGCTGGGCGATGGTCAGTGCCGGTTCGCGGTACATCGCCTGTCCGGACATCAAAGCCGACAGGCGCGCCGCGACGTCGTCGACACGCGGATCGTCGCCGTCGGCCGGCGCCTGGGCAGGCTCCCGGGCCGATGGCAGCGCCGGCAGCGGTTCGGTGACGGGCGGCTGCCCGAGGCTGAACCACCCCGCGACGCAGACCCAGCCGGCGACGGCGCCATAGATCATGAAGTAATCGACCCCCGGCATGTCGGCGAGCGCATGCAGCGCGGCGATGCCCCAGATGACGAACTGGCACCCCGCCAGCGCCGCCAGCCAGCGCAGCGAGAGCCGGTCGGCATCCGAGCGCCGCGCGCGCAGCCAGCGGCGATAGCGCCGGATCTCCAGTGCCGCGGCCGCAAGGTAGGCGAACGCGACGGAGAACAGCAGCGGATCGAACCAGCGCTGGTGCCAGTCGCCGGCGGCCGGCAGGGCGGTGTCGGCAAGGCAGCGCCCCATTGCCCATCCCAGCGCCAGCAGCAGCCAGATTCCATGCAGCAGGGCCCGCCATCCCGGATCGCGTCCGCCCACCAGCGCACGCACGTAGAGGAAGAACAGCGGGGCATAGGCGAACGGCAGCAGGCGCGCGACCGTGAACGCGCCGTCGACACCCGAGTCCGGCCAGGCCAGGTGCGAGGCCTTGATCGCCAGGTCGGCCGCGATCACGCCCAACCAGAACGCCAGCACCCGGTTGGCCGGCACATTCATCGGCCGGCGCCACAGCGCGAGCGCGAGCATCGCGGCTTGTGCAGCGCCGATCGCGTAGACGACGATCCAGAATTTCATTGCGTGCGAAGTGGGCCTGTGGACGCCGGGCCGCACAGGGTAGCAGCGGCCACGAAAAAGCCCGGCCGCGGGGCCGGGCTTCTCGTGGTCGTGCGCAACGCGCTGGTCAGGCCGCGAACAGCGCCTTCATCTTCTTCAGCGCGTTGGCCTCGACCTGGCGGATGCGCTCGGCCGACACGCCGTACTCGTCGGCCAGTTCCTGCAGCGTGAGCTTGCTGTCGGGATCGAGCCAGCGGCGCTTGATGATGTCGCGCGAACGCTCGTCCAGGCGGGCCAGTCCGGCGCGCAGCAGCTCCAGCCGGTTGTCGGCGCTGTCGCCGCGTTCGTAGGCCTGCGCCGGATCCTCGTCGTGCGCGATCAGGTACGCCGACGGCGACGGCGGCGCGTGCTCGTCGTCCTCGTCGGACGGTGCATCGAAGCCGATGTCGCGGCCCGACAGGCGCGACTCCATCTCCAGTACCTCGCGCTCGGACACGTTGAGGTCCTTCGCCACCGCGCTGACTTCCGCGGCGTTCAACCAGCCGAGTCGGGTCTTGCTCTTGCGCAGGTTGAAGAACAGCTTGCGCTGCGCCTTGGTGGTGGCGACCTTGACGATGCGCCAGTTCTTGAGGATGAACTCGTGCATCTCGGCGCGGATCCAGTGCACCGCGAAGCTCACCAGGCGCACGCCGATGTCGGGGTCGAAGCGCTTGACCGCCTTCATCAGGCCGATGTTGCCTTCCTGGATCAGGTCGCCGAGCTGCAGGCCGTAGCCGCTGTAGCCACGGGCGACGTGGACCACGAAGCGCAGGTGCGAATGCACCAGCTCGCGCGCGGCGTCGAGGTCCTCTTCGTCGCGGAAGCGGCGCGCGAGCGCCTGCTCGTCGTCGACCGAGAGCACCGGGATCTGGTGGACCGCGCCGATGTAGGCTTCCAGCGAACCGAGCGGAGTCAGCCCGGTGAAGCTGGGAACCGGCAGGTTGTTGGCAACGAGGGCTTGGGTCATGGGGGTCTTCATGGTGGTGAGTTTAGCAGTCGGCATATCTGACTGCTAAGGGGCCAGGAAGTTCCCAGCATTGCACTGGTGGAACAACCGCTCGCCAGCTGGGGAGACCGCCGCTGGAACCGTGGCGATTCGCTGCGCGCAATCGTCCACCTGGAACCACCCCTCACCGGCGACTCAATAAATTAACTTATGCATCAATCACTTGCAACATTCCACCTGTCCCGCTGCGTGGCAAGTCGCGGGTGCGGTGTCGGCGCCGGGGCGCAGCGCCGACCACCCGGTTCGGAGCTTCCGGTGCGTATGCGGACGGCCGCGCCCTGTCCCTGCGTCTGGACGCCGGCATGGGAACCCTGCGCCGCCGGCCCGATGCGCTGCGCCGGCTTAGGCCAGCGCCTCAGGGGGTCGCAGTCACCTCGCAAGCGAACTCGATCCGCACGCCGCCGCCCACCGGCAACACCGGGATCACCAGTCCGGCCCCCTGCAGGCCCGCGATGGTCGGGGTAACCGGGCATTCCGCGTCGCCCGTGGCGCTGCAAGCGATGACCGCAGCGCTACAGTCCAGGCCGGTGACCGCGGGATCGCTCACGATCGCGCCGTCGGCGGCCAGCGGGCCTGCATTGCCCACCTGGAGCACATAGGTGACCTCGTCGCCGATCCGGGCAGAGTTCGGCGTCACCTCCTTGATGATCGATAGGTCGGCTTCGTCCGTCACCGTCACCGAAGCGGAGGCGCTGCCGGAAGCGTCGAAATCGGGAATCGTCTGCGCGTTGTGGGTCACGCCGGCCGTGTTGGTGATGGTGGCGCCAGGCGCCACGTCGGCGTCGACGGTCACCTGGAACCGGAACGACGCCGCATGGCCGGCGGAAATCAGCCCGCCGTTGCCCGGACCGGTGCCTCCGTCGAACGCGCTATCGTCTTCGCCCAGGCGAAAGACCACGCTGCCGCCCGCGAATTCGGCCTGGTCGCCGTCGGCGGCATCGCTCATCGCCCCGGTGGGGCCGCCGTTGGTGGCGCCGCCATCGTCGGTATTGTTGGTCAGGATCACCAGGCTGCCGGGCACATAGGTGGTGCCGGCCGGAACGGGGTCGGTCACCAGCACGTTGGTCGCGCCATCCTGTCCGCTGTTGTCGAAACTGATCGTGTACGTGAGCACGTCGCCGGGCTCGACATCGCCACCGTTGTCGTCCGTCACGTCCTTGACGATGGAGCTGACCAGGTCGGGAGCGAACACGTCCGTAGCCAGGCTGACCATGCCGATGTCCATGACTTCGCTGCTGCTGCCCCGCAGGCGGATGGCCGCGGAGGTGGCGCCGTTGGGCAGCTGCACGTCCGGCGGCTGGAAATCCAGGTCCATGCCCAGAGTGTTGCTGTAGTCCGGCGTGCGACCCGCGGTGACGTGGGCGCCATTCACGCTGACGGTACTGTTCCAGAAATTGTTGACCGGATTGATGCCGTTGGACACCGGGTTGAGGGTGGCCGCGCTGGTTCCGAAGGACAGGCCCGGGAGCGAGGCGTGATCGTTGCTGGCGCGGTCGCCGTCCCAGGTCAACACGCCCAGCGTGGAGTTCACCGGCCCCGTCGGCGGCGTGACGAAGGGGCCGACGCTGAGGTCGAGGATCGGATTGACTCCGTCGGCCCTCAGCCAACCGTCGAACACGCTCAGGCTGCGCGTAGGCATGCTGTTGTTCCGGTAGGCCACCACCAGGGACCAGCCGGCCCAGGTATTGTTGGTCGCGTTGCGGCTGGTGGCGATGTCGGCGACGGTGTACACACCGTTGCCGGCGGCCGCTACCTGCGCGGTCACGTCGGCGAACCCCTGGTAGTCGGGATGGCTGGGCTCCTGACCGACCAGCGAGTCGAACTGGTTGGCGGTGACGGTGGAATAGCCGCCGCCCGGCCCCGCGAACCGCACGCTGTCGCGCCCGGGCGTGGTCGGAGAGGCCTGCCCGCTCCAGTACAGCCCGGCGAACAGGACCATCGAACCCGGTGGAAGGTCCAGCGTGGCGCTGCTGGAGTTGAATGTCGCCGGATCGCCATCCACGTCGTGATGGACCATGCTGACGCCAGTGGAATTGTTGTTGAGGCCGCCGCTTCCATCCGTATGGGTACGCGAAGCCACGCACGCCGCCTGCTGCCCCGCAGTGCCTGCGGCGGGATCGCAGTGCATGTTGATGTTGCCGATGCCGGCGATGTCACCGTTGGCGATCGTCGCGTAGCGCTGGGCGAATGCTCGCTGCGCCTGCGCGGGCAGGCTGCACAGGCTCAGCCCGACCGCCGCGAGCAACAGGGCGGGGAAGCTCGCGCGGCAGCGGGAAGCGAACGGGATCCTGCTCGAGACTTTCATCAGTAGCTACCCACGAAATTGACGAACCAGCCCTTGTGGTCGTAATCGAACTCGGTCAGGTCGTCGCTGAAATCGGTGAAGTTGTAGCCGGCGCCGATACGGAAGTTACGGCCGATGTCGCGGTCGATGCCGGCCATCCAGCCCTGCCGGGTGCCGCCGTCGTCCACGTCCAGCCAGCGGTACTCGGCCATCGCGTGCCAGCGATGCAGCAGCTCGTAGCGGACCTGCCCGGCGGCGAAGGTGGTCGCCGAGTCGAACCAGTCGCCGGTGCCACGGCCGAAGCGCGCCTCGCCTTCGCGTCGCGCGAGCTTGCCGGCGAACTCCCAGCGCTGGTCGTGGCGGTACACGCCCTCCATCGACAGCACCTGGGTCCGCTGGTCGTACTGCGCGCCGCCCATCTGGCCCAGCGTCGCCAGGTCGTAGAGGTAGGTGTAGCGGCCGAACAGGCCCCACCGCGTGCTGTTCCAGGGGCGGAAGGCGAAGCCGAAGTTGCCTTCGATGAACTTCGCGCTGGCGGCCGGGTCGAGATCGTCCTGGGTGTCGGCGTAGTTGAAGCGCGCGGCGATGCGCCAGCTCTCGTTGAGCTTGTGGGTCAGGCGATGGGTGCTGACCCACTGGGTGACGCGCTCGGCACCGCTGTCCTCGCGCCACTCTAGCTTGCTCTGCCAGCTGGTGTCGGTGGAGGTGCGGCCGCCGGCGACGCTGATCGCGCGGCGGTCGATTTCGCCGCCGCTGGCGTTGGTCAGCTCGCCGTCGCTCAGGGTGAAGCCGACGTTCCAGCCCTGGGCCGGATAGAAATCCAGCCCGAAGGTGTGCGCCAGCCCGCTCTCGCGCCGGTTTTTCAGGAACTGGCTCTCGTTGAACACGTTGACCTGGTTCGACAGCCGCCAGCGCTGGCCCAGCGTCCAGCCGTTGCGCGCGTTGGGATTGAACAGCGGGTCGTAGTCGCTGCGGTCGGTCGAGTACGTGTAGCTTCCGTAGAAGCTCTGCTGCGCCGAACGCCGCCACTCGCCGTTGACCTGCGCCGCGTCGCCGCGGTCGCCGGTGGTCAGTTCGCCGCCCAGGGTGGAGAGATTGGCGAAGTTGTAGCGGCCGCCGAGGGTGAACGCGTCGTTGTCGGCGTAGGCGCCGCCGTCGTCGTCCAGGGTCAGCTGCGCGGTGCCGTAGACGTCGAGCGCGGTGCCGAAGCGGCGGGTGTAGCGCGCGGCGCCGAGCAAGCCGGCGGCATCGAGCGTGCCGCGCGTCTCCTCGACCCGGCGCAGTTCGAACGCCAGCGCGTCGAAATCGCCGATCCGCCATTCGGCCCGGGCCTGGGCCTGGGTCAGCGCGTCGCCGGCGCGCTCGGCGCGGCTGTAGCGCGCGTACACGCCGAGGTTCGGGGTGAACTCGCCCAGCACTTCGGCCCCGTACTCCTCGACCTCGGCGCCGGTATCGAAGCGCGAGATCGAGTAGCCGGCGTCGACCTGGCGCCACCATGCGCCTGCGCTCCAGGGCTGTTCGCTCCAGCCCAGTTCCTGGAAGTTGGCGCGCGCCTCGATCGCGGTGGCCTCGCCTTCGCGCGGACCGGTCGGGTTGAGGCGCGTGAAGCTCAGGCCGCCGTTGTCGGAGAAGAACACCGGCGCACTGGTGGATTCGGTGCGCGCGTGCTCGAGCTTGAGGTAGGTGCCCTTGCCAGCCTGCAGCGTGACGTCGGCCGAGGTCAGCGTGTAGTCCTCGCCGGCGCGATTCTCGTCGACGTGGGTCACCCCGATGCCGAGATGGTCGCCGAACCAGTGCTTGCCGCGCACGCCGGCGGTCACGTCGTCGGCGTCGAAGTCGTTGGGCACCCACTCGTAGTCGACGATCAGCCGCTGCTCGAACCCGTCCAGCGGCGCGTCGCGGGTCAGCGACGGCAGGTTCTGCAGGGTGATCTGCGCGAGCGGGCGGGTCAGCAGCACACGGCCCTGCAGCTCGTCGATCTCGTAGTCGGCGCCGCGCAGCAGCTCCACGCGCTGCTCGACGCGGCCGGTGGTGCGGTCGCGCACTTCCAGCACCACGCGGTCGGAGCCGGGCAGCACGTCGGTATGCCGCAGGTAGTACAGGCTGCCGCCGGTACCGATGAACTCGCTGTGGCCGGGCGCGGTCTGCGCCTCGGAGGCGAATGCGCGCAGCTGCGTCACCGGGTCGCCCCAGGCGTTGGCCATGCGCGAACGCCAGTTCAGCGCGGCGCCGTACAGCGCACGCGAGTACTGGCCGTATTCGGTTCCGGTGAAGCCGGTGGCGAAGTTGCCCCACAGCGCCTCGTTCTTGTCCCAGTCCACGCGCAGGTAGAACCGGCCCATGGTGTCGACGTCGCGCCACACGCGGGAATCGTCGCCGTAGGTGGGGTAGTACAGGTCGGGATCGAGGCGCCGAAACACGTCCTGCGGATCGGCCGAGGTGAAGCCGTCGAACAGGTCCTCGAGCGGGCGGTTCTGGGTGTCGGCCTGGGCGGTGACCAGGTACTTCCCCCCCAGCTTGGCCTTGCCGTAGAACGCCAGGCGGCCGTCGCTGAGGATGTCGTCCTCGCGCCCGGCCAGCGCCAGCGACTGGCCGGGCCCGCTGGCGTCGTTCTGGTAGACGGTGACGTCGGCCATCGCCACGCCGAAGAAGTAGCGGCCGCTGACCTCGACGTCGAGCGCGTGCACGATCGGCGCCACGCCGTCCTGGCCATCGAGGCCGATCTCGAACCGGTGCTGGCCGACCGGCACGAGGTACTCGGCGACGAACTTGCGTTCCAGGTCGACCGGATAAGACTCGCCGTTGATCCGCAGCGAACGGCCTTCTGGCAGGTTGCGGCCCTGCACGCGCACGCGCGAGCCGTAGATCGGGATGTTCTGCTGGCGCAAGCCATTGCCGGCGAACGCGTCCTCCACGAGTTGCTGCGTCAGCGCCTGGTCGCCGGTCAGCGCGGTGCCGAGCGAACGCTCCACGCTCTCGCGCACCTGGCCGCGGGCGCGCTCGACCTCGTCCGGACGCACCAGCTGCAGCTTGCGCGGCGAGGTTTCGTCGAAGTTGCCTTGCGCGTCGAAAGCGCGCAGTACATAGACCAGTTCGTCCCCGGCGCGCAGGCGCAGGTCCGCGGGCAGCTCGCCGTTCCATTCGCTCTGCACGGCGGCCTCGACCGGCAGGTCGATGCTCGCCACCGGCGATACCAGGTCGCCGTCGTTGCCGCGGTAGATCCGCAGCTCGTAGCGGTCGACGAAGGCGGTGTAGTTGCTGCGCACGAACAGGCGCACCGGCTCGACGATCCGCCCCGCGTCGAAGGCGACCATCGACGGCGCGGTGATGCTCAGTTCCGGCATGCCCAGGTCGGGATCTTCCGTGGCCCAGAGTGCCCCTCCGCCCGGCAACTGCACCGAGAACGTGCCGCGCGCCACCGCGCGACCCGGCTGATCGAGTGCGACCGACACGCGGCGGTCCGGCTGCAACGCCGCGGAGGACGACTGCGCGTCGGTCCCGCTGGTGACCGGCTGGTCGTAGCTGCGCGTGCGCACGCGGAACACCAGCTCGCCGCTGTCGTCGCTGCAGTCTTCTTCGCCGCATTCGATCGCGGCCGTCGCCGGCGTGGCCTGCTGCGCCGAGGCGCTGGCGCTGATGCCGGCGAGGATGCCGATCAGGGCGGTGTCGAGCAATTTCATCTTCATGGTCCGGATCCCCCTTACCTGCGTTCCGTGCCGACGGGGGCCGCCGGATCGCTGCTTGCCTCGACCCGCACCTTCGCGCGGACCTCCGGACTCAACCGCTGCGCGAGTGCCTGTTGCACCGCGCTGGCGCGTCGCAATCCGAGCGCGGCGTTGTAGGCGTGCGAGCCGCGGACGTCGGTGTGCCCGACGATCGCCACCACGCCGCCGCCAAGCTGTTCGAGCCGTCTTGCGACCGCGTCGAGCAGGCCTTCGAACTCGAGCCGGATCCGCGACTGGTCGGTGTCGAACAGCACCGTGCCCAGCAATGCGCCGCCGGCATCCACGCCCGCGATCAGGCTGTGCGGGTCTTCGACGCGCGTACGCAGGACCACGCTCAGTCCAGCCTGTGCCTCGCCGCCCACCTGCGTCTGCAGCGCATCGCGCACCGCGGCCGCGCGGGCGAAGGCCAGGCCCTCGCTGTCGCCGTCGGCGGTGATCACCACCTCGCCGCCGCGATGGCGCTCGACCTGTGCGGCCATCCGCGCGATCGCAGGCAGGTAGGCCTCGCGCACCTCGGCGCTGCCGGGCGTGAAGATCACCTCGCCCAGTTCCAGTTCCACCCGGCGTTCGCCGCCCGGCAGCACCTGCACCGGCAGTTGCACGCCGAAGTCGAAGCGCACCGGCAGACCCGGGGTCACGCGCCGCACCAGCGGATTGGCGGTGGTGAACGGCGTGCCCGGCGGCAGCGTGACCGGATCGACCTTGAGGATGAAGTTGCGGCCATGGCCCCAGTCGCCGCCATGCACGTCGGCCAGGTGGTAGCGGCCGTACTGGTCGGTCTCGATCAGCACGCCCTCCACCGACGCGATGCGCACGCCGGGAATGCCGCGCTCGTCGATACCCGCGTTGGAGACCACGTAGGCGACGTCGAACCCGCCTTCCACAGCGGACACTACGCGCTCGACCGTCGGCTCGGCCGCGTTCAATCCCTTCGCCGCCTCGCCGCTGCGTTCGAGCATGGTGTTGCCGGCGGCATCCATGCGCAGGGTCGCGCCCTGGGCGCTGGTCAGCACGAAATCGCCGGTGAAATCGGCCGAGCGCAGGCGCTGGCGGATCACCACCTGGCGCGCCTCCACCGGATCGGCTTCGGACTGCCGCGCCGCGATCGCGCCCACGTCGATGCCATGCAGCAGCGGCGCGCTGGCGTCGGCCACCGGCTGCGGGCCGTCGCCTCGGTCGATCGTGGTGGAACCGGCGATGTAGGCCGCGGGCGCGAAACCGCCCTGCACGCGTACGTCGCCCAGATCCGCGCGATCCTGCCAGCCGTCACCATCGCGGTCGTCGAAGACCGTGCCGAAGACCAGGCTGTCGTCGAGAAGTGGATCGTTGTCGAGCGCGACCTGCGCGGTCGCGACGTTCGAGATCGGCGTGTTCGTCCCG
Source organism: Luteimonas saliphila (assembly GCF_016774335.1). Classification (GTDB taxonomy): domain Bacteria; phylum Pseudomonadota; class Gammaproteobacteria; order Xanthomonadales; family Xanthomonadaceae; genus Luteimonas; species Luteimonas saliphila. Next base: position 354,990 of record NZ_JAETWA010000047.1, read on the forward strand.
TCGACCGCGACCGCCTCGTTGACGTGCATGCCGGCGCGCACGCCCGCGCCCACGCGCAGCAGGTAGACGATGGTCGCCTGTCCGCCGGCGTCGATATCGAGTCCGCCGATGCGCAGCGGATGCCGGCCCTCCAGGGTGAAGGCGCCATCGCGGTCGGTCACCGCCATCGAACCCTCGACGTAGCTGAAGCCGTCCGGCGGGGTGTCGACGAGGGTGGTGCCGGTGATGTTGACCGCGCCGATGTTCTCGACCGTCAGCGTGTAGCGAACCAGGTCGCCGATCGCGACGTTGCGCACGGCGACGGCCTTGACGATTCGCAGCAGCGCGTCGTCGGACAGCTCGTGCCGGGTCTCGCAAACGGTGCATTCGGGCTCGACGTCGGTGGATTCGCCGACCACCACGTTCTCGACGCTGCCGCTCGCCTCCGCCGTGACCGTGGCCGGGTAGGTGAAGGTGTAAACCCCGGGCACGGTCCCCGTGGGCAGCGTGCAGACCACGGTGGCGCCCTGCGCGGCGCAGCCCGCGGGCAGCGCGCCCAGCGCGAGCCCCGGCCCCGGGGTGTCGACCAGTCGCACGTCAGCGCGCGTGGCGGAATTCTCCACCGTCGCCGTCAGCGTGTACTCGATGACGTCGCCCACGCGGACCTCCTGGTCCTCGCCGGGCGTCGCGTGCTTGGCGATGACCACCCGCGGCTCGACCAGCGGATGCCGGGTGCTGCAGCTGCCGCACGTCGGCGGCTGGCCACCGGTGCCGGTGCCGCCGCTGGCGGCGACCACGTTGCTCACGAGGACGGTGGCATCGGCATTCACCGTCGCCGTGTAGGTCAGCGCGTAGTTACCCGGCAGCGTGCCCGCCGGCAGCGTGCAGGTCAGCGAGCCCGAGCAGGCGAACGCGCCCGCATCGATGACTTCGCCGAAGCTCAGGCCCTCGCCCAGGGTGTCGACCAGGGTCAGCACCTCGCGCGTCGCCGAACGTTCGACCGTCGCCTGCAGGGTGTAGGTGATGACATCGCCCGCACGCACCGGGGTGTCGCTGCCCGGGTTGGAGGACTTGGTCACGGTGACCACCGGCGCGATCACGTCGTGCTCGGTCGCACACGTGGTGCACTCCGGATCCGGATCGCCACCGGGCGGGTTGCTCGCCGTCACCACGTTGCCCAGCGTGCCGGTCGCGTCGGCGTCCACGGTCGCGGTGTAGGTCAGCGC
>NZ_JAETWA010000048.1 GCF_016774335.1 Luteimonas saliphila
CCGATGCCCTGTAGGAGCGGCCCATGGCCGCGACTGCCGTCGCGTGGGACCTGCCGCGTCGGGTCCGCGCCCGGTCGCGGCCATGGGCCGCTCCTAAAGGATGCGAGACCCGCGGCTGGGGTGGGGTCGTCCATGTCGGCCTTGTCGGCGAGGAAGGCGGTACGGCAGCGCGCTTGGCCGCTTGGCTGGCCGAAGAAGATCGCTGGAGCACAGCATTCCCCGGCTTGGGTCTCTCCGGTCCATTCCCCGCCGCCGACGTCGTCCGATGCCCTGTAGGAGCGGCCCATGGCCGCGACTGCCGTCGCGTGGGACCTGCCGCGTCGGGTCGCGCCCGGTCGCGGCCATGGGCCGCTCCTACAAGGGATACGGGATCCCGCGGCTGTGGTGGGGTCGTTCGTGTCGGCCTTGTCGGCTAAGAGCGATGGGACGGGCCGGGCCAGTCGCAGCTCAGTGGCTGGGGGACGCCGAGCCTTTTGCGGCCTGCTCGATCACATCCGCCACCGCCTTGGGCTGGGTGAAGTACAACGCATGGCTCGCCTTGACATAGCTGATCTGCGCGCCGATGCGCTGCGCCATGTGCACCAGCATCGCCTGGTCGAAGGCCTTGTCTTCGGTGGCGATCACCGCCCAGCTGGGCTTGCTGCGCCACGCGGCGTGCTGCACGGGGGTTTCGAACTCGGCCATCGTGATCGGCACCTGCGAATCGCGCAGGAAGGCGGCGTCCTTGTCGCTGGCGTCGTGGGCGAAGCCGGCCTTGAACTTCTCTCCGTTGAGGTAGCCGATGCCGTCGGGGTGCACGTCGATCACGAACTCGGGCGTGGCGGCGAAGCCCTGGTACTGCTGCGCGGTGGTCTCGCCGGCGTCGGGCGCGAGCGCCGACACGTAGACCAGGCCGGCCACCTTGTCGTGCACGCCGGCTTCGGTGATCACGGTGCCGCCCCAGGAATGACCGACGAGGATCGCGGGACCGTCCTGGCGGTCGAGCACGCGGCGGGTGGCGGCGACGTCGTCGGCCAGCGAGGTGAGCGGGTTCTGCACGATGCTCACGCGATAGCCGCGGGCGGTGAGGTCGTCGTACACGCCGCGCCAGCCGCTGCCGTCGGCGAAGGCGCCGTGCACCAGCACGATGTTGCGCACGGCATCGGTGCCGGGATCGGGGGTGGGCGCTGTGGCCTGCGCATGGGCGACGGCGGTGGTGGCCATGGCGGCGGCCAGGAGGGTGGGGAAGATGCGGGTCATGGCGGTGTCCTCGGTGGAGTGGCTGGCCGCCGCGTCAGGGTGGCCGGTGACGTCACTGTGCCGGGGCGGCCGACGTGCAGGCTGCCTCGGCGTCCGGGAGACTTGATCGGGCGTACGTCGCGGCACGCCGCTTGCATGGCGGACGGATGCGGACGCCCGCGTTCCCTCGGAGCGCCCGCAACGTCCGGCCCGTGGGGCCGTTCCTGGAATCCGGTGCCATGCCCAGCCTTCAGAGCCAAGCCAACGTCCTCGCCGGCCCCTGGCCGGCCCAGACCCCGCCGCGCGCCGCGCCGGCACGCACGCCCGAGCGCCGCAAGCCGGCACCCGCCGGCGATCCGGTTGCGCTGCGCGACGGCCTCACGCCCGCGCAACTGGTCACCCTGGAAGCGATGGAAATCTTCCGCTGGCGCCTGGCCTTCGTGCGCCGTCCGCTGTTCCAGGCGCCGATCCCGGTGCTGTTCGACAAGGACGACACCCGCCACGTGGTGATCCGCGAAGACGGCACGCTCGACGAGCATCCGACGTTGAAGCTGCGCGGCTGAGGGTTGGGGAAATGTCCACGGCCGGGATGACGACGGCGCTTCGAGTCCGCTACGACGGACGGGAGGCCCGGCAACGAGAAGTGTCGACCGGGGTGGCGACCCCGAGCGCCGGCAACTGGTGCACTATTGCCTCGGGGACGTCGCCTGGCCGCGGACCGGCCGGCCGCTCCGGGGGAAAAATACGCGGCAGGCGGAAGGGTCTGGCAACGGGGGCGGTGACGCCACGGGCAGCCCGACCTGCCCGGGCCGTTTTCTCGTTCGACACCAACAATCATCCACGCGCAAGGGGAATGTCATGAAACGAACCTGTGCCACGTCCACCAGTTCGATCGTCGTATGCGTGCTTTTGCTGCTGGCCAGCGGCAGTGCGTTCGCCCAGGCTACCCGCACCTGGGTGTCGGGCGTGGGAGACGACGCCAATCCCTGCAGTCGTACCGCGCCCTGCAAGACCTGGGCGGGGGCGATTTCCAAGACCGCCGCCAGCGGCATGATCAACTGCCTGGACCCGGGCGGGTTCGGCGCGGTCACGATCACCAAGTCGATCACCATCGCGTGCAAAATCGTCGAAGGTTCTGCGCTCGCGGGCGGTACCAACGGCGTCCTGATCAATGGCGCGGGCATCGATGTGGTGCTGCGGGGGCTCGACATCGACGGAAGCCCGGCCACTTCGCCCGGCCTCAACGGCATCCGCTTCATCCAGGGCGCGTCATTGCTGGTGGAGGACTCCACGATCCGCGACTTCAAGGGAGGCGCCCCGTACGGCAACGGCATCCAGATCAACCACGCATCGGGTATCGCCAAAATCCATATCGTCGACTCGTCCATCAGCGGCAACGGCAGCGGCACTGCCGGGGCGGGCATCCAGATCAGTCCCACGGGCTCGGCCGGCGCCAACGTCACCATCACCGGCACGGTGCTCACCGGCAATACCGTGGGGATTCGCGCGGATTCGGCCGGCACCACCGGGCAGATCCACGTGACCGCCGCCGGCAGCACGATGAGCGGCGCGCCGTACCACGGCGTGGTGGCGCTGGGTTCGGGCGGTCAGGTCCGCATGATGCTCAACGATGTGGTCGTGGCCAACAACGCGGGCGAGGGCGTGCGCTCGGTCGGCACCAACGCGGCGATACGCATCGGCAGCTCGGTCGTGACGGCGAATGGCACCGGCCTGGTGGTCGCCAGCGGAGGTCAGATCCTCTCCTATGGCAACAACCAGATCAACGGCAACACGGTGGACGGCGCCGCCACTGCCGCCGCGCTGAGATAGCGTCCGCGGACGCGGTGGCGGCCATGCGAGAGCGCGCCATCGTGCGGCGGGGCGTTTGGCGCCAGCCGCGCGCATGGCCGCGGCATACACGGGGCGGCCGGGGCGCGCGCGACGCGCGTCTACCGGGCGTCCGCGGCACCGCACCTCATCGATGGCCGGCTCTCGGCTTCGTGTCCTAGCGGACCTGGAGCTGGCCGCAGACGCTGGATTTCCCCGCGACGTCGAGCTGCACGACATCGCCACTGCGATACAGCGACAGTTCTTCACCCAGGTAGGCGTCGCGCCCCCCGTACGAGGCTTCCTCCGCGCGCGTCAGCATGGTCGAACCCGACGCCAGCTTGACCAGCGCGCTGTGCCTGTCGTAGGTCACGGTGAGGCCGCGGCCGTCGTCGCAGGAGTAGACCACCATGCTTCCGGGAGACGAGGCCATCCCGTCCGTGGGCCGCGCCGGCGCGGCCGGCCCGGATGGCGGCAAGGTCGCGACGGTCGGCCGCTGCGTGACCGGCTGCACCGGGTCCGCAGGCTCCGCCGGAGGTGGCGATGGCCTGCAGGCGGCCATCAGGAGGGCCAGGATCCCCAGGCAAGCCGGACGCGCGCGATTCATCGTGATGTTTTCCTCGACCCGTTGTTGCACCATCATAGTCTTTGGTGGCGTGCAGGCATCGGGCCGGCGGCCAGAGCGAGCGGACGACATGACCATGCATCGACGACTTCCGTGCCGACCCGCATCCGGAGCGTCACCTGAGGCGCGCAGATGACCCAGCCTGTCCCGGGTGTCGCGCCGAAGACCCATGGCCTGGCGCTGGACATGAAGCCGGGCGATGAACACTACCGGGCCTACGTCGGTCCGCCGCGCGACTACGACCTTGTATCGGCGATGGTGTTCAACCTGCTCACCTGCACCGGCCTTCGCCAGCACCACCGGGTGCTGGACATCGGTTGCGGGTCGCTGCGGGTGGGGCGGCTGCTGATCCCGTACCTCAACGCAGGCCACTACACCGGCATCGAACCGAACCGCTGGCTGGTGGAGGACGGGATCGCCAACGAGGTCGGCTCCGACCTCGTGCGCATCAAGCAACCGGTGTTCTCCTTCCGCGACTCGCTGGACGAGTTCCAGGCACCGCTGGCCGTGGACGTGGCGGTCGCACAGTCGATCTTCAGCCACTGCGGGCACGACCTGCTCAGGCAATGGCTGTCGCAGGTGTCGGCCCACCTGGCAGGGAACGGTGCGCTCTTCGCCACCTTCCTCGTGAGTACGCAGGATTTCGCCGGGACGGGGTGGGTCTACCCGGGTTGCGTGAAGTACAGGCCGGAGACGCTGGAGGAGTGGGCGGCAGAGTGCGGTCTGCGCTTCCGCCTGCTCGACTGGTTCCACCCGCGGCAGCAATGGGCGCTGTTTTCCAGGCCAGGCTACGACGCATCGCTGATCGATGGTGGGCCGATCTCCTGGAACCGGCTCGCAACGCGGGAAGGCCGCTAGCGCGCCTCGCAACGCGTTCGCAACATTGCGCGAACGCTGCCTGCACATGCCTAAATGCGCGGCGCTGCGCGTTCAGAAAATTGTCCTGCCGTAACACGCGCTTGTCACGGCGTGGCGCGCACCTTGACGCACGGCATCGAGCCGGACCCTCAAGGAGCATGTCAATGACGAACGACAACCGCGATCCGCATCGCGACGCCAAGCGCGACGCCGACAACGACGCCAACCGCGATCCCATCACCGGCGCGCCCGGCGCGCATCCGGTCGGTACCGGGATGGGTGCCGCCGCCGGCGGCGTGGCCGGTGCGGCGATCGGCTCGGTCGCCGGCCCGGTCGGCACCGTGGTCGGCGCCGCCGCGGGCGCGGTGGCGGGTGGCCTGGGCGGCAAGGCCGCGGCTGAGAAGGTGAACCCCACCGTCGAAGACGCGTACTGGCGCGAGAACTACACGAAAGAGCCGTACCACAACCAACAGTTCGGTTACGACGACTACGCGCCAGCCTACCGCACGGGCTTCGAGGCCAGGTCGCGTTATGCCGACCGCAGTTTCGACGAGGCCGAGCCGGAACTGCGTAGCGAGTACGAACGCGGCCGCGGCAATTCGCGCCTGGAATGGAACGACGCGCGCGAGGCCACCCGCGCCGCCTGGCATCGCGTGGAACGGGCGCTCCCGGGCGATGCCGACGGCGACGGCCGCTGATCGCGGCGAGGGCGCAGGAGCGAGGCAGGGAACGCCAGACCAGCGAAACCACGAGGCCCCCGCTGCGGGGCCTCGTGCCCGCCTGTCGCATGTTCTGAAGGCGCGAGGTCGCACAGCCGTCCGCGCGCGGGCCGCGACGCAGGCATCGCATGCGCAGAGGTCACGCGCTAGATGGCGATGCGGTTGCCGAAGTCGCGACAAGGTTCCGCCATCGCTTCACCGCTTTCGCCGAATGTTTCACCGGTTCTTGAGGGCGCGAAACGTAGCGTTCGCAACTCAGGAAATTCCCCGACATCCACTGGAGCACATCACATGTCCGTCAAGAATTTCGAAGAATTGTTCATCCACGAGCTCTCCGACACCTACAGCGCGGAGAAGCAGATGTCCAAGGCGCTGCCGCGGCTCGCGCGCGCGGCCGACAACCCGAAACTGGTCGCGGCCTTCGAGGCCCACCTGGAAGAGACCCTGGTGCAGATCGAGCGCATCGACCAGATCGTCGAGCTGATGGGCATCAAGCTCAAGCGCATCAAGTGCGCCGCGATGGAAGGCCTGGTCGAGGAGGGCAAGGACGTCATCGACTCGATCGAGAAGGGCCCGCTGCGCGATGCCGCGCTGATCGGCGGCGCGCAGAAGGTCGAGCACTACGAGATCGCCGCCTACGGCACCCTCGCCGCGCTCGCCAAGCAGCAGGGACAGCGCGATGCGCTCAAGCTCCTGCTCGAGACGCTGAAGGAAGAGAAGGCGACCGACGAGAAGCTGACCATGCTGGCCGAGCAGGGCGGCAACGAGCGCGCGCAGATGGACAGCGAGGCGGCCTGATTGCGCCGTGCCTCATGCGCTTCGCGCCACCGACCACCGGTTGGCGCGACGGCGCGGCGGGACGATCGGGCGCCCGTCGAGGGCGCCCGTTCTTCCGGAACCCGATGGACTCCGATCGCGCTTCAATCCGTCCGCAGGCGGTCGGGCACGTCGAAGATGCGCAGGGCGACCTCGCGCGTCACCACCTTGTAGAGCGTGCGATCGACTTCGCGGGAAATCTCGTCCCAGAGCGAGGTGTCGTACAGATCCCGGCACGCGTCGCTCAGGTGCAGGAACTCGCCATGCGCCTTGTAGGCTTCGAGCGGCGGGGTGAGGCCGCGGGGGACGACGACGAGCGTGCCGTCCTGGCACTCGAAGAGGGAAAACGACACAGCAACTCCATGCGGCCACGGATTGCGACGGGTGCACTGGCCCCCTGTTGCAAAGCAAATCTAGCGCCATGCACGCGCCAGCCGGATGAACGGCGTGCCGGGACCATTCAGGTAGATGCCATGCCGCGACCCCACGAGGGTGCGAGGGGCGGGAGAGGCCTTCGTCTCTCCTCCTGCGACACCTCCCGGACAGGCTGGCGCGCATCACGAGGCTCCCGATGACCAGACACCACGCTCCCCTTGCCCGCGTCGTCGACGCCATCGCCTTCGCCGCGCATGCCCATCGCGCGCAGCGGCGCAAGGACCTCGATGCCACGCCCTGCATCAACCATCCGGTCGCGCTGGTGCGGATCCTGGCCGTCGAGGCGGGCATCGACGATACCGACGTGCTCTGCGCCGCGGCCCTGCACGACTACCTCGAGGACTGCTGCGGCGGCGATGACGGCCAGGCGAGCGTCGACGAAGGCCGCGACCTGCTGCGCAGGCGTTTCGGCGACGCCGTGCTGCGCCTGGTGGACGCCGTCACCGACGACAGGGCCCTGCCCAGGGCCGAGCGCAAGCGCCTGCAGGTGGCACACGCCGCGCAGATGCCGCACGGCGCCCGGCTGATCAGGCTGGCCGACAAGATCGCCAACCTGCGCGACCTCGTCGAATTCCCGCCTGCCGACTGGCCGGCGTACCGCCGCCGCGAGTACTTCGACTGGGCCGCGAGCGTGGTCGATCGCCTGCGCGGCACGCATGCCGGGCTGGAGGCGTTGTTCGACGCGGCTCGCGCGCTGGGCCCGGCGCCGCCGGTGCATGCCGACGCCCCGGCCGGCATCGCGGCCATCGGGGACGCCAGCCTGCACGCCGCGCAGTAGCGCCGCTGCCTGCGCCCACCGCGCAGGCGCGCTCCGGGGCCCGGGCCGTCGCTCGCGAGCACGTCCCTTTCCGGATCGTGGCCAGGCCGCACGCGTCTGAGATGGCGCAGCGTTCACCGCTCGCGCTGCGCGACGCAGCGGCATGCCGTCGCATGCGCACGACCCGCCGCCGGGCGCGTCGCGACATCGGCTGCACGCGCGGTGCGCAATGGTCGGGCTCGACATCGTTCCCCGGGTCGCCGCCCATGCACCTCATCCAGCTCTTCCTCCCCCTCCGCGACCACGATGGCGAGGCCTTCCCGAAGGCGCTCTACGACACCGTCCGCAGCGAGCTCACCGATCGCTTCGGCGGCGTCACCGCCTTCCTCCGGGCACCTGCGGTGGGTGCGTGGGAGGACGACGGCGGCGCGGTGCAGCGCGACGAGGTGGTGCTGTTCGAGGTGATGGCGGCGCATGTCGACCATGGGTGGTGGGCGACGTACCGCGAAACGCTGGAGCGCCGGTTCCGGCAGGACGAGGTGCTGATACGCGCGAGTGCCGTGGAGCGGCTGTAGGCGGCGAGCGCGGGTCGGGGAGCCGCCGGGCGCCAAAGGTCGGGAGCGGCGCCGCGGATGGACCAGCGCTGCCGGCAGCGCTGGCGCGCGTTCGCCTCCCCGGGGCCGGGGGCGGGCGAAGGAAGAGCGCGCCGCGAATCGGGGGCCAGGCCGCGATCAGGCGTGCAGGCTATGCCGAGGTGTCGAGCGAGACGTCGATCTGGTCGAGCCGCCAGTCGATGGCATGCGCGATCGCGCGTACTTCCTCCACCTGGGCCGCGGTGAGGGTGCGGTTGCCCAGCAGCACGATCCCGGAGAGGTTGAAGCCTTCCTCGTGCAGGCGCACGCCGCAGCCTTCCATCCAGGGCAGGGCGGCGATCTCCCTGCACAGGCGGGCGGGCAGCGGATCGGGATCGCTGCGGTCGAGTTGCTGCGGCCGCGCGTCGTGCAGGTCGCGGACCGCACCGCGCAGGTTGCTCACGCCGTCGTGGAGGATGCTGCCGGCGATCGCCAGCGCGGCGACGGCATCCGCCCACCACAGGCCGAAACCGATGCCGGCGACGCCGACGATGCCGGCGGCCGCGGTCATCCAGTCGGCCTTGCCCATGTCCGCGTCGGTATGCAGCGGCTTGAGCGAGAGCTGTTTCGCCAGCGCGAGCTTCTTGCGGCCGAGGACGATCGGCGGCACCGCGGAGACCGCCAGCGCCGCCATCATCGCCCAGCCCTGCCAGACCACGTGGCCGGCCACCACCACCGTGCCCACCACCGGGCGCGTGGCGCTGAGCAGCGTGTGCAGGCCGTCGTACACCAGCGCAAGCCCCACGCCGGCGAGCGCAACGGCGGAGATCAGGAAGTTCACGTCGAACGCGCGCTCGCGTCCGGTGATGTATTCGTGGTCCACGCCCTTGCGGCGGAATCGGCTGGCCACCAGGAAGGCGATCGGCGGCACCAGGCTCAGCAGGTCCTCGACCAGCGCGGTCTTCATCGCCTGCGAACCGCCCATCGCGAAGTACATCAGCGCCGACACCAGCGACATCCACAGCAGTGTCCATCCGCACAGGCGTTCGGCGCGGCGCAGGGCGTGCTGCTGTTCCGCCGGCAGTGCGCGGGACGGTGGGCGCTTGGCGATGCTCATTGCGCGCCCTCGTGCCGGACGAGGTGGCGGTCGAAGGCGAGATGCCATTGCGACTGGCCCGGCGGCAGCGCGATCCGCCGCTCCGGCAGCGGCGCATCTTCCGCGGCGCGCTGGTGCAGCGGTCGCGACCAGCCCACCTTCGGCGTCCACGGCGAGGTGCGGTGGTGGCCGCCGATCACCGCGTGCAGCCGGGTGCGTTCGAGATCGCGCATCAGCGCGTCGTGGCCGCCCGGCTTCCAGGTCACGCGGTAGCCGTGCGCGTCGGCGAAGCGCTGGACCAGTTCGGCCTCGGGGCCGGTGACGTGACCGTCGGCCGCCACCTGCACGTAAGGCGGGTCGTGGCTGGCGCCGACGCGCATGCCGGCGTGGGCCGCCTGCGCGGTGAGGTCGTCGGCATCGCGTGGATAGCGGTCGCACGCCGACAGCGCGAACAGGGCCGCGAGGGCGCATGCGCAGAACGAGGTGGATCTGGCCATGCGGCCTTATGGACGTTGTGGCGTGAACAGGCTGTCGCTGTGGCCGGGAAGAACCGGGTGCTCGCGCGCGACAGGCGTCAGGCAGCCCGTGCTCCGGTGCGCGGATCCGGTCGCGGAGCCGCTTCGCCGGTCTCCGGCGCATCGACGACCGGTGCCACATCGTGCGGCGGTGGGGGCGCATGCAGCGTGTCGGATGTCGACGGCCACGCGGTGAAGCCGAACTCCGCCAGTACGCGGGCGGCCTTGAGTTGGAAGCGGAAGGCGTCTTCGGGCCGGCAACGCGCCTTCAATGCCTGGATGTCGGCCAGCACCCGCGCGTGGAAGTGTTCGTCGTCGGTCAGCGTCATGCAGGCCTGCAGGCGGCGGGTGAACTCCGCCACGCAGTCGTCCAGGAGCCCGGATGCGTGCGTGGAGGCCGCAACTTCCTCGTCGGTGGGCGGCGTGATGCAGGCCTGCCGAATGACGAACGCATCGGTGCGGTCGATCCGGATGTCCGGGGCGGCGTCTGTATCGTGCCCGGACGCGATGGATCGATGCGGTGGCCACGCTGGCCGGGTGGGAGTCGTATCGGTGGCAGGCCCGGTGTCTGCGGAGCGGGAATCGTGCGCCGGGTAGGGATCGTGCGAACAGGAATCCTGGTCCCGGTGGACGGGGTCCCGATGGACCCGGATGGAGGAATCTTCCATGGAATCGAGGTCCACGACTGTGCTCCCAATGCGCTGCAATGACTGGTGGAGGTGAAGAGTGGGCCGGCGCTCGCCATGGCGTCGTGAAAACGCGTGTCGTCGAGATTCAGCTGCATAAACGTTCGCGGCGAAGGTCGATTCCCTTGAATGTGAATGCAAGGTCGCCGCACGCGTTGGCTGAGCATCGTGTGGCGTGTCCTGCCTGCGGCCGACTTTCTGCCTGTCTGGAAGCAGGCGTTGAACACGGAGGATGCGTGATGAGCGGATGAAGAGAAATCATCCGGACCCCACGTTGCGTCCCCGGCGTGAACGTTTCCTGATGCGGCCCCGCACGCTCAATGCGGCTTTCACGCGCCGCCATTCATAGTCGACCGCGTACACAAACCTGTACCACCACGCCGCCCGATCCGGCTCGCCGGGCGGCAGGCACGGCCCGCGGCAGGGCGGGCCCCTGCGACACCGTGCTGCCTGGCGAAGCTGCTGCTGGATCGCCGTCCGAGTCGGAGCGAAAGGAATGGTTTGCATGTCACCTTCAGATGGCTCGGACAATCAGGATCTGCGCGTGTCGACCGGCAACCGCGGTCTCGACAGCATCCTCGGCGGCGGCCTCGACCGCGACCGCATGTACCTCTACGAAGGCCGGCCCGGCGCGGGCAAGACCACGCTGGCGATGGAGTTCCTGCTGGAGGGCGCGCGCCAGGGCGAGCGGGTGCTGTACATCACCCTGTCCGAGACCGAGCGCGAACTGAAACTGGTCGCCCGCCGCCACGACTGGGACCTGGCCGGCGTGGACATCGTGGAACTGGTGCCGCCCGAGACCACGCTCGACCAGAGCCAGGAAATCACGCTGCTGCACCCCGCCGAGCTCGAGCTTGGGGAAACCACGCGACTGATCCTCGACCGGGTCACCGCCTCCAACCCCAGCCGTGTGGTGATCGACAGCCTGTCGGAACTGCGGCTGCTGGCCCAGAGTTCGCTGCGCTACCGGCGCCAGGTGCTGGCCCTCAAGCAGTTCTTCGCCAACCGCAACTGCACCGTGGTGCTGCTCGACGACATGACCTCGGCCGAGAACGACCTGCAACTGCATTCGATCTCGCACGGCGTGGTGCTGCTGGAGCAGCTGGCGATCGATTACGGCGCCGAGCGCAGGCGCCTGCGAGTGGTGAAGATGCGCGGCATCGAGTTTCGCGGCGGCTTCCACGACATCAAGATCTGCAAGGGCGGCATCGACGTCTACCCGCGGCTGGTCGCCTCCGAGCACCACACCATGTTCTCGGGCGAATTCACCCCCAGCGGCAACGCCGCGCTCGACGAGCTGCTCGGCGGCGGCCTGGAGCGCGGCACCAATGCGCTGCTCATCGGCGCCGCGGGCGTGGGCAAGTCCTCGCTGGCGCTGAACTACGCGGTCGCCGCGGCGGAGCGGGGCGAGCGCAGCGCGATCTTCGCCTTCGACGAGGGGCGCGGCACCATCGAGGCGCGGTCGAAGGCGCTGGGGCTCAACCTGTCGGCGGCGATCGACGAGGGCCTGGTCGTCTTCCAGCAGATCGACCCGGCCGAGATGTCGCCGGGGGAGTTCGCGGCCATCGTGCGCCGGCGCGTGGAAAAGGACGGCGCGCGCGTGGTGCTGATCGACAGCCTCAACGGCTATCTCAACGCGATGCCGGACGGGCGCTTCCTGATCCTGCAGATGCACGAGCTGCTCACCTACCTCGCGCAACAGGGCGTCGTGACGATCCTGGTCCTGGCCCAGCACGGGATGATGGGGCCGACCGAAGCGCCGCTGGACATCAGCTACCTCAGCGATGCGGTGCTGATGCTGCGCTACTTCGAACATGCCGGCCAGGTGCGGCGTGCGCTGTCGGTGGTGAAGAAGCGCAGCGGCCACCACGAACAGACGATCCGCGAATTCCAGCTGGGTAGCAGAGGCCTGGTCGTAGGTCCGCCGCTCAAGGACTTCAGCGGCATCTTTACCGGTACACCCGTCTATACCGGCAGCGAAGAACCCTTGCTGGATGGCCGCGCCGGTGCAACGGGCTAAGGCCGGCGGCCAGACCATCCTGGTCTTCGCCCCCACCGGGCGCGACGCCGCCACCGCGGCCGACCTGCTGCATCGTGGCGGCATGGAAACCCGGATCTGTCCGGACTACGCCTGCCTGCTGGCCGGGCTGGACCAGGCGGCAGCGGTGTTCGTGGCAGAGGAAGGCCTGTTCGGCCAGCCGCCCGACGCACTGGTGGACTGGGTGCGCGGGCAGCCGCCGTGGTCGGACCTGCCGTTCGTGATGCTCACCAGCCTGCGCGACCATCCCAAGGTGGCCGCCTGGCGCCAGCAGATGATCGAGCGGCTGGGCAACGTCTCCCTGATCGAGCGACCGGTGCAGCCGATCACCCTGGTGAGCGTGCTGCAGGCCGCGCTGCGCGCACGCCGGCGGCAGCTGGAAATCCGCGTGTTGCTCGATGCGCGCGATGCCGCGGCCGCCAACCTGGAGGTGCAGGTGGAGCATCGCACCGAACAGTTGCGCCACGTCAACGAACGGCTGCGCGAGGAGATGGCCGAGCGCGTGCGCGTGGAGCAGTCGCTGCGGCATGCGCAGAAGATGGAGGCGCTGGGCCAGCTCACCGGCGGCGTGGCGCACGATTTCAACAACCTGCTGATGGTGGTGACTGCGGGTCTGGACATGCTGGAGCGTCACGAGGACCCGGCGCGCCGCGCGCGCTTCATGTCGGCCATGCGCCAGGCCACGCAACGCGGCGCCGCGCTCACGCGCCAGTTGCTCACGTTCTCGCGCAGCCATGCGCTGCGTTCGGAGACCGTGGACCTGTCGCAGCTGATCGGCAACATGAGCGAACTGCTCGACCGCAGCCTGCGCGGCGACGTCGACGTGGCCGTGGAACTCGCGCCGGGGCTGTGGCCGGTGTTCGTCGATCCGGGCGAGCTGGAACTGGTGATCCTCAACCTCGCGGTCAACGCGCGCGATGCGATGAACGGGAGCGGCTCGATCACCATCGCCGGCAAGAACGTGGTGAAGGGCGGCGACGGCCCCGGACCGGGCCGGGAGTTCGTGCGGCTGTCGGTGCGCGACACCGGCGCGGGCATGACAGAGGAGACCCGCGAGCGCGCGTTCGAACCGTTCTTCACCACCAAGGAGGTCGGCAAGGGTTCCGGCCTCGGGCTGGCGCAGGTGTACGGCTTCGCCAAGCAGTCGGGCGGGCGCGTGACGATCGACTCGGTGCTCGGGCAGGGCACCACGATCACCCTGCTGCTGCCGCGGTCGCGCCAGGGCGTGGCCGCGGCCGGCGAGGACATGGCGACGGACGGGCCGGCCTCGGCGCCGGGCCACTGCATCCTGCTGGTGGAAGACGATGCCGAAGTGGCGACGCTGGTGGAGGAGATGCTGCGCGCGATCGGCTACGACGTGGTCCATGCGATGAGCGCGAAGGCCGCGCTGGGCGCGCTGGCCGACGGTCGCAGGATCGACCTCGTGTTCTCGGACATCATGATGCCCGGCGACACCAACGGCATCGAACTGGCGAAGGAGCTCAGGCGCCGCAGGCCGGAGCTGCCGGTGCTGCTGACCAGCGGCTTCGCCGAATCCACCGGGAGCGAAGCGGTGGCGCTCGGCATTCCGGTGCTGCGCAAGCCATATGCCATCGAAGAGTTGCGCACGGCGGTGCAGCAGCAGTTGGCGGCGTTCGCCAGGGAAGCCTGAGCTGGCGCGAGCGGGTGGTGCCCGCTGTCGGGCCCAGTGCGGCTCGGCGGATCAGTTCGCTTCGAGCGATGCCTGCAAGGCGGTGGCCAGCGCCGCGTCGCCGCTCACCAGTTCGCGCCAGCGCAGTTCCAGGCCGTTGCGGTGGCCCTTGCGGACCAGCTTCAGTCCCTCGGGATCGAGGGTGAGGGTGTAGGGCTGGTCGTCGATCTGCAATTCGCGCCGCAGGGGCTTGTCGAGGGGCGTCATGTGCGTACCTCCGGTCGAGTGGGCGGGCCGCTGGAAAGCGGGACAGGCCCGCGCACGCTACGGCGCCGCCTGCTCGCGCAGTGGCAGGTTGGTCAGCGCCTGTTCCAGCTCGCGCAGGCCGAAGGGCTTCTGCACCAGCACCGCCTTGGCATGGCGCGGCGGCAGGATGGCCTGGCCGTAACCGCTGGCGAACAGGAACGGGATGCCGCGCGCGGCCAGCGCATCGGCGATGGGGAACGAACTGTCGCCGGACAGGTTGATGTCGAGGATGGCGAGGTCCAGCTCGTGGCGCTCCAGCGCCTGGGTCGCGGTTTCGACCGAGTGCGCGGTCGCCTCCACCCGGTAACCGAGTTCCGGCAGGAGGTCTTCGAGCACCATCACCAGCAGCGATTCGTCTTCGACGATGAGGACCCGGCGTGTCATGGCGTTTCTCGCGTGGCGTCGTGGGGAAGCAGGGTACGGATGCGGCAGTGCACGCCTTCGGGCGGGAAGGCGAGGGCGACCTCGCCGCCGAGGTCGTGGCCGAGTCCGCGTTCGAGCAGGCGCAAGCCGAATCCGCTGCGGGTGGGAGGCTCGACCACGGGCCCGCCGTGCTCCCGCCATTCCAGCAGGAGGCGTCCGCCGGCGTCTCCCTCGCGCGTCCAGTGGATGCGGACCCCACCCCCCGGCACCGACAGCGAACCGTACTTTACCGCGTTGGTGCACAGCTCGTGCAGCGCCATCGCCAGCGCGACCGCGCGTCGGGGATCGAGATCGGCGAGAGGGCCCTGCACGTCGAAGCGCCGGGCCTCGACGTCCATGCAATGCGAAACGCCGATGCGCACGATCTCCTCGACGCTCGCGCCCTTCCACTTCTCGAGGGTCAGCACGTCGTGGGTGGCGGCCAGGGCGCGCAGCCGCGATTCCACCATCTCCGTCGCCAGGGTCTTGTCCGGGCAGCTGCGCAGCGTCTGCGACACCACCGCCTGGACGATGGCCAGCGTGTTCTTGACCCGGTGGTTGAGTTCGTCCACCAGCCGCTGCAGTTGTTCCTCGTGCCGCTTGCGGTCGGTGATGTCGGTCGCCGCGCCGAACCATTCCGCCACCTCGCCGTCCTCATGGCGCAGGGGCACGGCATGGGTGGCGATCCAGGACCATTCGCCCGGCGCGAGTTCGACCCGATGCTGGACCTCGTAGGGCATCAGCGAATTGCGCGCGCGGCGGATGGCCTCGGCCACGCGCTCGCGATCTTCCGGATGGATGCGCTCGGCCGACCACCCGGCGAGATCGCCACGGGGCAGCGTGCCGGCGGCGCGCCCGCCGACCACGGCGACCTGTCGCCAGTCCGGCGTGATCCGGTAGATCAGGTCCGAGGTGGCGTTGACCATCGCACTGAAGCGCTGCTCGCTCTGGCGCAGGGCCTCTTCCTGGCGCTTGCGGTCGGTGATGTCCCGGGTGGTGCCGGCGATGGCCTCGACGGTGCCGTCCGGTCCCAGCACCGGGATGAAGATGTAGTCGTAGACCCGCCAGCCCAGCGTGGCGTGCCGGAACGGGACGTCGTTGCGGATCGGGGCGCGCGTGGCGACGACGCGTTCGATCTCCTCGTCGTGCATCGCCGCGTGCCAGGGTTCGTAGCCCAGCTCCAGGCAGGTCTTGCCCCTCGCCTCGTCCCAGCCGAGCCCCCACATGGTCAGCAGCGCCTCGTTGGCGTAGATGAAGCGATGCTGGAGGTCGAAGACGTAGACCAGGTCCGGGGTGGCGGCCAGGAGGGTCTCGTACAGGCGCAGCCTGGCGCTGTCGGTGATCCCGTCGAACGCTTCGTTCCCGTTCCGGGCTCGTATCGGACCGTCCAAGACGGGCTCCCCCCTCGGTCTGCAGCCGCCAAATGCGAATAGGGAAATGTAATGGCTTTTTCCGGGCTGCCGGTGAAGGTCGCGTTCATCCCAGCATGGCGCGTGCGACCGGCGGGAGCGCGGCGCATCCGTTCTTCGCCACATGTCCGCACATGGCGCACGGCCTGCTGGACGCATGCGGATGGATCGCACTTCGTTCCGTCGCCGGTGCGCGCGCACCGCGGGGCGCGTTGCGCCATGGGTGGCCCTGCGGCATGCGGGCGCTCACACCGCCTGGCCGGCCGGGACGCGACAATGGCGGGCTCCCCTCCGGCTCCCGCGCGCGCACTTGTCCCCCAAACGCCTGCTTCCGCTGATCGTCGCCACCGCGTTGTTCATCGAGAACATGGACTCGACGGCGATCTCGACCTCGCTGCCGCAGATCGCGGCCGACCTGGGCGTGGAGCCTGTGGCGCTGAAGCTGGCGATCACCACCTACATGCTGGCGCTGGCCGTGTTCATCCCGGTGAGCGGCTGGGTGGCGGACCGCTTCGGCGCGCGCCGTGTGTTCATCGCCGCGATCGCGGTGTTCCTGCTCGGTTCGCTCGGCTGTGCGGCGAGCGACGGGCTCGGACAGCTGGTGGCCGGGCGCTTCGTGCAGGGCATGGGCGGGGCGATGATGGTGCCGGTGGGGCGGCTGGTGCTGCTGCGCAGCGTGGAGAAATCCGAACTGGTGCGTGCGCTGAGCTGGCTCACCATCCCGGCCATGCTCGGGCCGATGCTGGGGCCGGTGCTCGGCGGCGCGATCACCACCTACGCGCACTGGCGCCTGATCTTCCTGATCAACATCCCGATGGGCCTGCTGGGCATGTGGCTGGCGTGGCGGCACATCCCGGAGCTGCGCCAGGCGGTGGGGCCGCTGGACGTGCGCGGTTTCCTGCTGTCGGCCAGCGGGCTGGCGCTGGCGATGTTCGGGCTTTCGGCGATCGGCCGCGGCCTGGTGCCGGGCGCGGTGCTGGCGGCGTGCATGCTGGCCGGCGCCGGGCTGCTCGCGGCCTATGTGCGGCATGCGCGCACGTATCCGCAGCCCCTGCTGCGTCTGGATCTGCTGCGCGTGCCCACCTTCCGCGCGGCGGTGTGGGGCGGTTCGCTGTTCCGCATCGGCATCGGCGCCACGCCCTTCCTGCTGCCGCTGATGCTGCAGCTGTCGTTCGGCCTCGATCCGCTGGAGTCGGGCTTGGTCACCTTCACCTCGACCGCCGGCGCGATGGTGATGAAGGTGGTCGCGCCGCGGATCCTGCACCGCTTCGGCTTCCGCCCGGTGCTGGTGTGGAACGGGCTCGCTGCCTCGCTGATGCTGTGCGGCTTCGGCCTGTTCCGCGCCGACACGCCGTATCCGCTGATGGTGGGCGTGCTGCTGGCCAGCGGCTTCCTGCGTTCGCTGCAGTTCACCAGCCTCAACGCGATCGCCTATGCCGACATCGACCAGGCGCGGATGAGCCAGGCCAGCAGCCTGGCCGCGATGGCGCAGCAGATCGCGCTCGCGCTGGGCGTGACCATCGGCGGCTTCGCGCTGAGCCTGGCGGGCACGCTCACCGGCCGCCCGGACGAGGCGCCGATCAACTTCACCTTCGCCTTCCTCACCGTGGGCCTGGTGTCGGTGGTCTCGACCTGGCAGATGCGCAGGCTGGCGCCGGATGCCGGCGCGGAAATGGCCGGCCACGCGCAGGCCGGGCGCGAGGTGGCGGAGCCGAAGGTGGAGTCGCGGCCGCAGGGGTGAGATGCGCAGGCGAAGCGGATCCGAGCCGCTGGAGCGCGTCGCCATGCCGGGTTCGCGCGTCCCGTGCGTGCAGGTGACGCAGCCGACGCGGCGCCCGCTCAGTCGATGACCAGCAGCCTCGCGCCCGTGATGCTGAGCCAGCGGTGGCGACCGGAGCGGTCGCCGAGCTGGCAGGTCATGCCCGGCCGCAGCACGATCGAGCGGCCGCCGCCGAGTTCGGTTTCCAGTTCACCGTCCAGGCAGACCGCCACGTGGCCCTTGTCGGACCAGTGGTCGGACACGTAGCCGGCGCTGAATTCGATCAGGCGGATGCACATGTCGGCGAACGACTGGATGCGCACGTCCGCCCAGCCGTGGTCGCCCGGGAAGCGGGTGGCGGGCAACGAGTGCCAGTCGGTGGCGCAGAAGGGGAAGGGGGTCAGGCGCATGCGCGTTTCCGGCGGCGGCGCGGGGGCGCCGCCGCCGGTGGGATCGGGTCAGGCCGCGGCGCGCCACTGCATCGCGCTGCGGCGTTCGGCCTCAAGTGCGTCGGCGAGCATGCGCTGGCCCGAGCGACGCGCCGAATCCAGCAGCGTGAGTTCGACCAGGTCGCGCTGCGCCACGCTGCCGCCCAGGCGATGGGTCAGGCCGCGGATCGGGCGAAGCAGCTCGACTACGCGACTGTGGTCGTCGTGACCATGCGCGACGATGGCCCGGCACACGGCGTGGCCGGCGTCGGTCAGCCCGGTGCGGTAGTCGCCGCCGGCCTGCGCGCCCGCCTGCGCCTGCAGCTTGCGTTCGACCAGGTCGCTGCGGCCGGCACCGACGAACGCCATCAGCGCATGCCAGTCGTTGAACGCGCTCCACTGCTCGTCGGCGTAAGGCGCCCACCGGTTGGCGAGGTCTCCCCAGCGGTCGCCCAGCGGTTGTCCGCGCAGGCGCAGTCGCCACAGCATCGAGTGCGCGTCCTCTCCGCTTCGCGGCGTCTGGCGATCGCCGCCGCGGTTCGGTTGCGCGGCCCTTGCGCGACTGGCGTGCGCGGGCCCGCGGCGGCTGCTCGTCGCCGCCCGTCCGCGCGCGTGAGCGCCGCGATTCGACGCACCGTCGCGTAGAGCCACATGCCGTCGCCACGCTCAGGTTGCTGAATTGCCCTCACGCGTCCTGCATGAAAGCGGGTCCACGGTAGCGCTTCGGACAACGACGCGCGGCACGAGGAACACGATGACCCACAACCACGGAAAGCACGATCCCGGGCAGCCGGATCGGAACGAGCCGGACCGCAAGCACGCGCCGCGCCGCGACCCCGACCAGCCGCCCGGCGAGCAGCCGCGGCAGGATCCGGGTTCGGGTCCCGATCGCGACCCCGAACTGCAGGGGCATTGAAGCAAACCCATGGCCAGCGACGAGAAGCAGGGTCCCGAGGACGGTGCCGCACGCGAGCAGCGGTCCTATCCTCACGGGAGCGGGGACCGCAACAGCTGGTCGCCCTTCGGCAAGCAGCGGATGCCGATCCACGAGGGCGGCACCCAGCGTCATGCGCCCCCGGAGCCGGAGAAGCCGCCGCCGAAGTCGCGATGAGGGCCACTCGATCGCGCGCACCGGCTGCCTACGCACCGCGCGAACGGGGCGTGCCCGCCGCGCCCTCCGTCGCGCTCGATCTTTCGAAAAGTCCAAGGCCTGCGCGGCGCCTACTGCGGCGCAGACGGCAACGCGACCCGCGTCGCCATGGCGAGCGAAGCGAAGTCGACACGTTTGCCGGTACCCGCCAGGCGACGCGTAACGGGATGCCGCGCGCTGCGGCGCCCGCCGCCTGCCCGATCCCGATCCACCCGTTTCAACGTCCCACGACATGCCTCACGGCAAGGAATCCACACATGTTCACCCACAACAAGAAACTGCAGTACACCGTCCGGGTGTCCGAGCCCAACCCCGCGCTGGCGAACCTGCTGCTCGAGCAGTTCGGCGGACCGCAGGGCGAACTCGCCGCGGCGATGCGTTACTTCACCCAAGCGCTGGCCGAAGACGATCCGGGCCGCAAGGACATGCTGCTCGACATCTCGACCGAGGAGCTCAGCCACCTGGAGGTCATCGGTTCGCTGGTGTGCATGCTCAACAAGGGCGCCAAGGGCCGGCTGGCCGAGGCGGTCGAGGAAGAGGGCGAGCTGTTCCGCTCGCTGCAGGGCGCGGGCAACGATTCGCACCTCACCCAGGTGCTGTACGGCGGCGGGCCGGCGCTGATCAATTCCGGCGGCCAGCTGTGGACCGGTGGCTACATCGACAGCATCGGCGAGCCGACCGCGGACCTGCGCTCGAACATCGCGGCCGAGGCGCGGGCGAAGATCGTCTACGAGCGGCTGATCAACGTCACCGCCGATCCGGGCGTGAAGGAGGCGCTGGCCTTCCTGATGACGCGCGAGATGTCGCACCAGAAGTCGTTCGAGAAGGCGCTGTACGCGATCGAGCCGAACTTCCCGCCAGGCAAGCTCGCCGGCATGCCGGAGTTCGAGGAGATGTACGTCAACGCCTCGCAGGGCGAGGGCGACATGCGCGGGCCCTGGAACAGCGACGAGAACTTCGACTACGTCAGCGATCCGGCGCGCTTCATGGCGGTGGACGGCGGCGACGGCACGGCCAGCGTGCGCCTGCCGTCGGCGCAGAAGAAGCTGGTCGACGAGATGGCCGCGCGTTCCACCTCGGCGCCGGATGCCAATCCGGTGACCGGCATCGAGCTCGGCAAGGCCGAGGGCACGATGGCGCGCACCACCAGGGTCGAACTGGCCGCGGAGGCTGCGCCTGTGGGCAGGAAGCCGCCAGCGAAGGGCAGGTCGGCGGCGAAGCCGGCGGCGGCCGCGAAGAAGTCCAAGCCCAAGCGCTGAGTCGACCAGGCAGGAAAGACGCCCGCCATGGTCGGATGCGACCCGGAGCAAGGCCGCTGCCGCACCGCCTGCGCACCTGCGTAGGAGCGCCTTCAGGCGCGACCGCGTTCCCCGCTCACTCGATTGCACCGCAAGCGCGTTCGCGCCGAGGGATTGGATCGCCCAGCGAGGGATTGGATCGCCCAGCGAAGACGCGCTCGCGTTTCCCCGCCTCCGGTGCATGTGAAACGCGCGGCATCTGCCGATCGGGGGCGCTCCAGGCGGAAAACCGAATGCGTCGTTCCAGGGTCGCACCCGAAGGCGCTCCTGCGGGAGGGTCGAGGGACCCCGTGGCGGCTGCGTTCATCGGGCGTGGGCCTGTTGCACCGAATCGACCGCCGTGGGCACGGCTGTCGCTGCAGGTCACGCCATCTTGATCCGCGCTCGCGGAAGGTAGTGCTCCGATTCCAGTGGAGATGCACATGACCATGGTTCCCTCCGAAGCGCTGGTCGTCGTCGCCGATGGCGGCGGCGCGCGCCTGTTCCGCAACCGCGGCGACGAGCGTTCGCTGGCGCTGCACCAGGTGGAGCTGCGCGAGCTGATGAACATGGACGACGACGGCCCGGCGGGCAGCATGCCGGGCGAGTCGACCGGGCAGCAGATCGACGAGGCCACGTTCGCCAAGCAACTGGCGCTCGCGCTCAACGACGGCGCGCTCAAGCACCAGTACGAGGCGCTGGTGCTGATCGCCGATCCGGGCACGCTGGGGCGGATGCGGCCGCTGCTGCACAAGGAGGTGCAGGCGCGGATGGTGACCGAGCTGGCCAAGACCCTGACCAATGCGCCGGTGGAGGACATCGAGCGCGCGCTTCGGCCGTCGTGACCTACCAGGCGCAGTACGCCGCGCAGGAACCGGCGCGCGCGGAACTGGACGCGATGTCCGGCATGGTGCTGCTGGAGTTCGGCGCGCCGTGGTGCGGGCATTGCCGCGCCGCGCAGCCGGCGTTGCAGGCGTTGCTGGCGACGCGCGAAGACGTCGCCCATCTCAAGGTCGAGGACGGTCGCGGCAAGCCGCTGGGCCGCGCCTTCGGCGTCAAGCTGTGGCCCACGCTGGTGCTGCTGCACGCCGGCCAGGAACAGGCGCGTGTGGTGCGGCCGCTGTCGCGCGAGGACCTCGCGCCGCTCGCGGCGGCATTGCAGGGCCCGACCTGATTCCCCTGGCGTGGAAATCCCGTTGCGTTGGTACGGTGGGCGCCCACAACCCGCGTGCGATTCCCCGCGCGCGATGCGGTGGCGGAGATACCGCGACTGCTCGGATCAGGAGCCGGAACTCCGCGGCGCTGCACCCAGTCCCGCATCCGGTTCCGCGCGCCGTCGCGGTCTTCGCAGGTCGAGCCAGAGGCTGTAGGCGGCGGTGAACGCGGGGAACAGGTTCTGCAGCACGCCCACCGCATCCTGCTTGCTGGAGAACAGGAAGTAGGCCAGGGTCATCGAACTGCCCAGCAGGCTCATCACCCAGAACGCGCGCGGGATGACCGGCGCGCCGGCGTTACGCGCCGCGACGAATTGCACCAGCCAGCGCAGCGCGAACAGGGTGGCGCCCGACAGGCCGATCAGCTTCCAGGGGCTGACATGCAGCCCGGTCCAGGCCAGCGCGGTCAGTTCCTGGTTCATCACGTCCATCGGTCCGTCCTTCATGGAGTTCGGCGGCGCGCATCTGCGCGGCGTTGCCCCTGCGGACCAGCCAGAGCACGCCCAGCAGGTCCTGCGCGCCGGCGATGGCGCGCGAGAGGTTGTCGTACTTGGATGCACCGGCGCGCCGCGGCCGGTGGCCGACGGGAACGCTGCGCGTGCACCAGCCGGCACGCTGCATCAGGGCGGGCAGGTAGCGGTGCATGTGGTCGAAGGCGGGCAGGTCGAGGAACGCGGCACGCTCGAACAGCTTGATGCCGCAACCGGTGTCCGGGGTATCGTCGCGCAGCAGCGCGGCGCGGATGCGGTTGGCCCAGCGCGAGGCCAGGCGCTTGCTGCCGGTGTCGCGACGTTCGACGCGCCACCCAGCCAGCAGCTTCACCCCGTCGGGCGATGCGTCGCGCACCGCCAGCAGCCGCGGGATGTCGGCCGGATCGTTCTGGCCGTCGCCGTCGAGGGTGGCGATCCACGCGCCGCGCGCGGCCTTGACCCCGCTGCGGACCGCGGCGCTCTGCCCGCTGCGGCGCGGATGCGCGAGCACGCGCAGGCGTGGCATCGTGCGCAGCTTCGCGCTCAGTACGGCCAGGGTGCCGTCCTGCGAGCCGTCGTCGACGCAGACGATCTCGTATTCCGGCAAGCCCTCGACGCACGCGATCTCGTCCAGCAGGCCGGCGATGTTGTCGCGCTCGTCGAGCACCGGGATGACGATCGACAGCAGCGGCGGCATGGCGCTCACGCGCGGGCCTCCGTGCCTGCGAGCCGGCCGACCCGGCCCGCTGGCCGGCAGGGCGCGAAGACGTCGCGCTCGGCGCGGTATTCGCGGGTCGACACGTCCATCGCGCCGAGCAGTGAATGGAACAGGTGGTCGTGGCTGACCGGGCGTGTGGCATGGCGCGACAGGCAGCCGGTGTCGATCCCGGTCGCCGACGCGAATCCCGGCGACAGCCAGGCGACCATCGGTACCTGCACCTGTTCGCGCGGCGCGATCGCCCAGGGAAACCCGTGCAGGTACAGGCCGTTCTCGCCCAGCGATTCGCCGTGGTCGGAGACGTACAGCAACGCGGCGTCGTAGTCGGGCTGGCGACGCAGCAGTTCGATGGTGGTCGCCAGCAGGTGGTCGGTGTAGAGCAGCGCGTTGTCGTAGGCGTTGACGATCTGCTGGCGGCTGCAGCGGCCGAGGTCGGCCGAGGCGCACACCGGCCGGTAGCGCTGGAAAGGAGGCGGGTAGCGGTCGCGGTAGCTGGGCCCGTGGTTGCCGAGCATGTGCAGCACGACCACGCGGTCGCGCCTGCCGTCGCCCAGCCAGGATTCGGGCCGCGACAGCAGGACGCCATCGCGGCAGCGCGGAGCGTCGCAGAAGACCGGGTCGCGCGCGTCGCCAGGGCGATCGACGGCCAGCCCGTCGCAGACGCCCTTGCAGCCGGACTGGTTGTCGCGCCAGAGCACCGACACGCCGGCGTGGGCGAGCAAGTGCAGGATCGACTCGTGCCCGCGGATGGCGTCGCGATCGTAACGCTCGCGTCCATAGGGCGAGAACATGCACGGCAGCGCCACCTCGGTGCTGGTGCCGCAGGCGGTCACGTCGGGGAAATTGACCACGCCGGGTGTGCGCGCGAGTCGCGGCGTCGTCTGCCGCGCGTAGCCGTTGAGGCCCCAGTTCGCCGCGCGCGCGGTTTCGCCCACCACCAGCACCAGCAGGCGCGGTTTCGCTCCCATCGCACGGGGCAGCAGCATCGCGTCCTGCGCGACCGGCTCGAGCTGGCGCGGCCTTCCCGCGTCTTCCGTGACCAGCTTGGCGAGCGAGACCACGACGTTCGCCGGGTTGACCAGGTACCGGACCTCGCGGTGATTGCGCAGCAGTGCGCTGAGGTTTCGCGAACAGCCCAGCGCGGCGACGAGCGCGAGCAGGCCGATGCCGGCCAGGAACGCCAGCCGGCGGACGATGGCCTGGGCCGGCGTGGTCGGGCGCAGGCGCACCCGCCACAGCACCAGCAGCGGAGGAACGGCCCAGAGCAGGCTCGCGAGCAGGCCCGCGGACACGAACTCGGCGGATTCACCGGGATCGGTGTGCAGCACGTTGCGCACCATGTCCGCGTCGATGTGGATGCCGTAGGCGCGGGTGTAGTGCGAGGCGAGCGCGGAGACCAGCAGCATGGCCGCGATCGCGGGCCTGGCCAGGCGGTGCCATGCGATGGCCGACAGCAGCACCGCGTTGGCGGCGAACACCAGCACGAGCAGGGCGAGCGCCCAGGGCGCTGAGCGCAGCGGATGGTCGACGGCGGCATGCCAGAAGGCGGTGTTGTTGCACAACGCGAAGTACGCACTGGTGCCGGCGATCAGGGTCTCGGCCCGCAGGCGCGGGCGCATCCGCGCGACTCCGGCGAGTCGCGCCATGGGGCTGCCGTCCGCCGAGGGCAGGCGCAGTGCGTGCGTGTTCATGCGCGCGGAACGCGGCAGCGGCGGCCGCAGGCAGGAGGCGTTGCGAAGGGCATGGAGGCGGCCGACATGCGGCTGGAGGCAATGTGCGCATGCTTGCGGCGGCAACGTCG
Source organism: Luteimonas saliphila (assembly GCF_016774335.1). GTDB lineage: Bacteria > Pseudomonadota > Gammaproteobacteria > Xanthomonadales > Xanthomonadaceae > Luteimonas > Luteimonas saliphila. The sequence continues at coordinate 24,727 of NZ_JAETWA010000048.1, forward strand.
GAGCCGGGTCGGAAGCTTGTCGGAGCGGCGTTAATCGACGGCGTCGTCGCCCGGGATCGTCTGCGCGTTCGCGTGCCGTTCATCCGCGCCGGTCGCGGCGCCGGCCGGGCAGCCGGGCACCATCGCGGTGGCCGGCACCAGCCACCAGGTGCGCCGGTTCGACACGCCGACGCGCTCGGCGCGGACGCGGTCGACGCACGGATCGAGTGCTTCTTCGAGCACGAACAGCCAGCGGCGCTCGGGCGCTGCGGCGAGCCAGACGGCAGCCTCGCGCCATTGCGCCGGCCACGGCCGGTTGAAGCCGAAGACCGCGGTGTCGCGCCCCGCCTGCAACAGGTGCTGTTCGCGCCACCCCAGCAGGCCGAGTTCCGCCTCCGGGCCGATGCGCCCGTCCACCTGCTGCATGAGCGCGCGCGCCGAACTGCCGGCATCGATCGCCGGCATCAGGCCCACGCCGTGGACGGTCCACAGCCCCGCCATCGCCAGCAGCGTCGCGGTGCCGACCCCGCGCAACCGCGAACCCGCGGCCCAGGCGAGGCAGCCGGCGGTCCAGGCGCCGAGCACGAGCAGCCATCGCCCGATCGCCGCCAGGACTTCGGGACCTGCCTCGTGACGCGCGCCGATCCGCTGCCACCAGCTCGCGGGCTCGGGCCAGGCCGCCAGCCCGGCCGCGAGGGCGACGATCGCCATCGCTGCCAGCCACGCGGCGAGCGTCAGTCGTACGTCGCGGCGCCGCAGCAGCCCGGGGAGCAATGGCGCCGCGGCGATGGCCAGTACCGGCAACACGGGCAGCACGTACACGTCGCGCTTGGCCGGGCTGAGACTGAAGAACAGCAGCACCAGCGCCGCCCAGCCCAGCAGCAGCCGCCAGCGCGGATCGCCGCGACGCAGCCGCCGCCACCAGGCCGGCAGCAGCCAGGGCAGCAGCAGCGTGCCGGGCAGCCACAGGGTGGCCATCACCTGCAGGTAGTACCAGGCGGGCTTGAGGTGATGCCAGGGATCGGCGTAGCGGGTGCCGGTCTGCTTCCAGAGGATGTCGGCGGCATAGGCCCGCAACTGTGGATCGTCGCTGCCCAGGACCGTCGCCAGCATCGGCGCCAGCCACAGACCCGCACCGACGAGGAAGCCGGCCACGCCCGCCGCGACATGCCGGCCCGGGTGTCGACCGGTCGAGGCGGGCGCTTGCGTGCGCGCGGCCAGCCAGGGCAGCGCCGGCAGCACCAGCAGCGGCAGGAAGCCCACGCCCTTGGTGACGGTGCCCAGGCCTGCGGCGAAGGCGCCCAGCGCGAGCAGGCGCGGGTCGCGCCGCTGCAGCACGTACTGCACCAGCGCCCAGAGCGAGAGCATCATCATCGCCAGCAGCACCATGTCGATCTGAGCGCGCTTGGCCTGCAGCCCGAACTGCAGGCAGGCGAACAACGCCAGCAGGGCATGGCGGCCGGTGGCCGGGTGCCAGAGCCGTCGCGCAAGATCATGGGTGAGCCACAGCGCCAGCAGCGCCGCGATCCACGACGGCAGCAGGAAGGAAGTGCGCCAGTCGCCGGTGACCCGCTGCGCGCCGGCGAGCAGCCACATGAACACGGGCGGCTTGTCGGCGTAGAGCTCGGTTCCGCGGCGCGGGAACAGCCAGTCGCCCGATTCGACCATGTGCGCGGCGACCAGCGCGAAGCGCGGTTCGTCGGCGGGGTGCGGGTCGCGCATGCCTAGCCCCGCCAGCAGCGACGCCGCGAGCAGCAGGACCAGCAAGGGAAAGCCCGGCGATCGGAAGATGCGGCGCATGGGGAAACGAAGGGGAGGCGGGTCCATCCTCCGCGGGCGGCGTCGAAGAAACGTCGGAACGCTCCGACAGCATTCCGACCATCGCCATGGCAAGCTGGCAAGCGCTGGACCCAGGCACCGGAGGACGATCGTGCGATTGCTGGTGGTGGAGGACAATCGCAACCTCACGGCCAATCTCTTCGACTATTTCGAAGCCCGTGGCCACGTGCTCGATGCGGCGCCCGACGGGGTGACCGGGCTGCACCTGGCCACCACCCATCCCTACGACGCGATCGTGCTCGACTGGATGCTGCCGCGCCTGGACGGGCCGGAGTTGTTGCGCCGCCTGCGCAACGAGCACGCCTCGGACGTGCCGGTGATCATGCTGACCGCCCGCGACGAACTGCCGGACAAGATCTCCGGCTTTCGCGCCGGCGCCGACGACTACCTGACCAAGCCCTTCGCGCTGCCGGAACTCGAGGTGCGGCTCGAGGCCATCCTCGCCCGCAGCCGCGGCCGTGGGCGCCGCAACGTGCTGGAGGTCCACGACCTGCAGCTCGACCTCGGCACCCTGGAAGCCACCCGCGCCGGCAAGCCGCTGCACCTGTACCCGGCCTGCCGCAAGCTGCTCGAGGTGCTGATGCAGGCGAGCCCGGCGGCGGTCACGCGCGAGCGCCTGGAACAGGCCTTGTGGGGCGATCAGCCGCCCGACCGCGACATGCTGCGCTCCCACATCTACGAACTGCGTCGCAGCGTGGACGGGCCGTTCGCGGAGAAGCTGATCCATACCCTGCCGCGGACAGGCTACCGCCTGGCGCTGGCCCGTCCGCCGGGAGGCGGGGATGGCTAGGGCGTCGCTGGGCCGGCGCACGTTCGGCTGGCTGCTGGGTTTCGTCGCCATCGCGACGCTGGCGCTGTTCGCCGTGGTCCACCACGTCCACGAACGCGCCGAACACGCGGTGTGGAGCGCGCTGCTGGGCACCGAGATGGACAGCATCGTCCAGCGCATGCAGGCCGACGCCGACTATCGCTGGCAGGACTCCGATACCTTGCGGCTGTTCCTGCCGGACGAACGCAAGCCGCCGCCCCTGGCCGGAATGGCGCCCGGGCTGTACGACGCGATCGATATCGACGGCGAGCGCAGCACCGTGCTGGTCCGGGACGTGGAGGGCATCGGCAGGCTGGCGCTGGTGCTGGACATCACCGATTTCGAGGCGCTGGAACAGCTGGTGACGCGCTGGAGCCTGTTGGCCGGCGCGACGCTGGCGCTGATCGCGCTGGCCATGGCATCGCTGGGCACGGCGCGGCTGGTGCGGCCGTTGAGCCGGCTGGCCGAGGACATCCAGCGCCTGCGCCCCGAGGCCACGCAGCAACGGGTGGTGGTGGACAGCCATGGCAGTTCGGAGCTGTACGTGATCGCCGACGCGCTCAACGGCTACCTCTCGCGCCACGAGCTGTTCGTCGAGCGCGAGCGGGTGTTCATCGATACCGCGAGCCACGAATTGCGCACGCCGCTGGCGGTGATCGCGGGCGCGACCGAACTGGCGTTGCAGCAGCCGGGCATGCCCGAGGCCGCGCGTGCGCAGGTGCTGCGCGCGCAGCGCACGGCCCGCGGCGTGGAACAGCTGATCTCGTTGCTGCTGGTGCTGGCGCGGGATCCCGGGCGCCTCGCGGGCAGCCACGACCGCATCGCGCTCGACGAACTGATCGTCGAGATCGTCGACGATCACCGCTATCTGCTGCAGGACAAGGAACTGGAGATCGACGTGCAGGGCCTGCCGCACTGCGAGGTGCTGGCGCCGATCGGGATCGTACAGGCGGCGATCGGCAACCTGCTGCGCAATGCGATCGAGAACAGCGACCAGGGCACGATCCGGGTGTCGCTGTCGAACGATGCGACCGTGACCATCGAGGACCCGGGCCACGGCATGTCCCCCGAGGAGATCGCGCGGATCTACGCGCGGATGGCCCGCGGCAGCGGGCGCGACGGCGGCGGGATCGGCCTGGACCTGCTGGCCCGCCTGTGCGCACACCTCGGCTGGGCGCTGGACATCAGCTCGCAGCCGGGGCGTGGCACGCGCGCCATCCTGTCGATGCGGCCCGTCGGCGCGCGGGAGGACGCGATCCGCGGGTGAGGCGCAGGTGGCGGGCAGTCGCCCGCCGGTCCGCGGCGACCTGGGTCGGGGCGCGGGCCTACGCGAGCATGCGCAACTTCGGCTCGCGCGCCCATTGCCGGGTCTTCGCCGCGGCGACGAAGCCCCGCGCATCGGCCGCATCGACGATGCCCGCATCCTTGCCGACGTTGCCGGCCTTGAGCAGCGGCGCGGCGCCTGCATCGAAGGCGATGGCCTTCAAGTGCGCCCAGGCGAACGCGACGAAGTCCACGGCCGCCGATTCCTTCGCCAGCTTCTTGCCCGCCGCCTCGCTCAGCAGCACGGCCACCGCATCGAACACCACCGACGGGGTCCCGGCCAGTTGGCCGTCCGCAGGCTGCTTCTTACCGTCCGACAGCACTGCGCCGCCGAGCTTCGGCGCCACGATCTTCACCGTCGCACCGGCCGCCTCGGCGGCCTTGCGCAGCGCCTTTAGCGCGGCCGCGTCGCTGCCCTCGTCGATCAGGATGCCGACCGTGCGATGCTCGAGCGTCTCGCGCATGCGGCCGATGATCCGCACCTCCGGCGCGGGCGGCATGTCGGTCGGTGGCATGGCGGCCTCGGGCGCGGGCGGCACGCTGTCCATGCCGAGCCCGTCGGCGACGCGCTGCGCCAGCGATTGGTCGATGTGGACCAGGTGCCCGACCATGCGCTCGCGCACCTTCGGCGTCTCCACCTTGGACAGCTCGAACACCAGCGCCGAGGCCAGGTGCGCCTGCTCGGGTTTTTCCAGGTTGCGGAAGAACATCCGCGCCTGGCTGTAGTGGTCGGCGAAGCTCTCGGGACGCACGCGGCCTTTCACGCCGTCGTCGGGCATGGTCGCGTGGCTGCGGAACCCGGCCTGCAGGTCCGCGCGCGGGCTGTCTTCCTGCAGAGAACTGGGCTCGTAGTTCACCCGGCCCTTGTGCACCTGCATCTGCATGTGGCCGTCGCGCTGATGGTTGGCGAACGGGCACTTGGGCTGGTTGATCGGGATCTGGTGGAAGTTCGGCCCGCCCAGGCGGATCAGCTGGGTGTCGAGGTAGGAGAACAGGCGGCCCTGCAGCAGCGGGTCGTTGCTGAAGTCGATGCCGGGCACGATGTTGGCCGGGCAATAGGCCACCTGTTCGGTCTCGGCGAAGAAGTTGTCGGGCCAGCGGTCGAGCACCATGCGGCCGACGATCTGCACCGGCACCAGCGCTTCGGGAATGATCTTGGTGGGGTCGAGGTGGTCGAACGGGAACGCGTCGGCCTCTTGTTCGGTGAACAGCTGCACGCCCAGCTCCCACTCGGGGAAATTACCGGCCTGGATGTTCTCGAACAGGTCGCGACGGTGGAAGTCGTTGTCGGCGGCCTGCAGCTTCAACGCCTCGTCCCATACCGTCGACTGCAGGCCGAGCTTCGGCCGCCAGTGGAACTTGACGAAGGTGCTCTCGCCCTTGTCGTCGAGGAAGCGGAAGCTGTGGATGCCGAAGCCTTCGATGGTGCGCAGCGAACGCGGGATGGTGCGGTCGCTCATCGCCCACATGATCATGTGCATCGATTCGGGCGTGAGCGAGATGAAGTCCCAGAACGTGTCGTGCGCGCTGGCGGCCTGCGGGAAGGCGCGATCGGGTTCCATCTTCACCGAATGCACCACGTCGGGGAACTTCATCGCGTCCTGGATGAAGAAGACGGGGATGTTGTTGCCGACCAGGTCGAAGTTGCCTTCCCCGGTGTAGAACTTCACCGCGAAACCGCGCACGTCGCGCGGGGTGTCGACCGAACCGGCGCCACCGGCGACGGTGGAGAAGCGGGTGAACACCGGCGTGCGCTTGCCCACTTCGGTGAAGAGTTTCGCGCGGGTGTACTTCGCCAGCGACTTCTTCAGTTCGAAGTAGCCGTGCGCGGCACTGCCGCGGGCGTGGACGATGCGCTCGGGGATGCGTTCGTGGTCGAAGTGGGTGATCTTCTCGCGGAGGATGAAATCCTCCAGCAGCGTCGGTCCGCGCGGGGTGGACGTGAGCGAATTCTGGTTGTCGGCGATCACCACGCCCTGGTTGGTGGTGAGTTGCGGGCGTTCGCCGCCGGCCTGCTGCTGCAGCTCGTCGCCCTGGCCGCGCGGGGCGTCGGCGTCGGGATCGGCGCCGTTGGCGGGGCGGCCGACGGAACCTGCGGGCTTGTCCTTCGCAGGCCTGGCGGCGCGCGGCGGCTGCCTGCCCGGCGGAGTGGCGGTGGGGGTGCGTGTTCTGGCCATGGCGCGCTCCTGCTGAAGGTCCGTTCGATCATGGCGCGCGTGGCGTGATCGCGATGCATTCGCGCGTGGCGGAGCGATGAATGACTGGCGCTGCGGCGTTCAGCGCGGAACCCCGCCCGGCATGGACCGCGTGTCGCGCATCCTCCTCCGGTGGTAAACGCGTGGAGTGCGGCGATGTCGCACGACCGGACCGGCGCTCCGTGTATCCAACGACGCCCCCGGAGAAGCGCCTTCAGGCGCGACCACCGTCACGGACGTGTGTTGGCACCTGGCGCCGCGATCGCGGCTGAAGCCGCTCCTACCGCAATCGTACGCGTAGGAGCGCCTTCAGGCGCGACCCCCGTCACGGACATGTGCGGGGCATCCTGGCATCGCGATCGCGGCTGAAGCCGCCCCTGCCGCGCCCGCGCCGCCCGCAATGGATCAGTCCTGCGCGCTGCAACACGCAGCCCGCGGGCCCTGCTCGTAGCGGTCGCGATGGCGCACCCAGGCCATGGGATAGGGCAGGTGGCCTTCGTCGCGGCCTTTCGGTGAGAGGTCGATCAGGCGGTAGGCGCCCATCATCGCCTCGACGCCGCGACCGTAGGTGGAATAGGTGTGGTAGACGTTGCCTTCGGCGTCGCGCGTGAACAGGCTGATGCCCGGCGCCTCGTCGTGCGGGAACGCCACCTTCCTGTAGTTGTACGGCACCTTGCCGTCGACGCGCTGCTCCGGCATGAAGCTCACGCCGAAGTCGCGGTTGAAGCTGTTGCCGTGCGAGGAGACCCAGGAAAAGCGCCAGCCCATGCGCAGGCGGAAGCGCTCGATCTCGTCCAGCGGCGCGCGCGAGACCGCCACCAGGGTGATGTCGCGCTGCGCAAGGTGCGGGATCAGGCCGTCGTGGTGGTCGGCCATGAACGAGCAGCTCGGGCAGCCCGCGTCCCAGCCCGGGCCGAGCATGAAGTGCTGCACCATCAGCTGGCCGCGACCCTCGAACAACGCGGCCAGTGGACGCGGACCCCGCGCGGTGTCGAACACGTAGTCGGTCTCCAGGCGCACCCAGGGCAGGGCGCGGCGTTCGCGCGCGATGTCGTCCTGCTGGCGGTTGAGGTCCTTCTCGCGTTCGAGCAGGACCAGGCGCTGTCGGGTCCATTCCTCGCGCGAGGCGATGCGGGGCGCGGCTGCGGGGCGTTCGGCGGGACGTGCGTTCATGCGTGACTCCTTGCGGATGGATCGTGGGGGAAGGCGCGCGCGGTCGAGCCGCGCGCCGGTGGGCGGGCAGTCGCTGGGAATGCGGGAGCGCGCGGCAGAGTGCGGCGCGAGCGAAAATCAGGCGGTGGCGCGCGCCGGGCGACGTACGGCGCGGAGCCTGCCGCCGCCGCCGCCGCCGCACCAGAACAGGCCGTCGTCGTCGGCTTCCAGGCCGCTGACGCCGATGCCCTCCGGCATGCGCAGGCGTTCGAGCACGGCGCCATCGGCAGGATCGATGCGGCGCAGTTCGCTTTCGTCGCCTTCCCAGACGCCGTGCCAGAGCTCGTCGTCCACCCAGGTCACGCCGGTGACGAAGCGGTCGGATTCGATGCTGCGCAGGATCTTCCCCGTCTCCGGATCGATCTGGTGGATGCGCCGCTCGCGGTACTCGCCGACCCACAGGCTGCCTTCCGCCCAGGCCATGCCCGAATCGCGGCCTTCGCCTGGCGCGGGAATGGTGTGCAGCACCTGTCCGGTGGCGGGATCGATGCGGTCGATGCGCGATTCGGCGATCTGGTACAGATGGGTGCCGTCGAAGGCGGTGCCGGCGTCGCCGGGGCGTTCGAGCACGCGCACGGTCTCGCCGCTCGCCGGGTCGATCGCAAGCAGGCGGGTGCCCACCGCGGCCCATACGTTGCGGCCGTCGTGGCTGACGCCGGCGACCGATCCGTCGCCGTCGAACGGGCCGAATTCGTGGACGATCTCGGCCGGCTGCGCGGCCACCTCTTTGCGGGCTGGGGAGGTGCGGGTGTTCATGCGTGGGCTCCTGTCGATGCGCCGGATTGGCGTTGCAGTGGAATCTACGCAGGCGGCAGCGTTGCGGGGAGTAACAATGTCGTCGCGAATCCGCCGGCCGGCGCGGCTAGCCATCGGCGGCTGCGGCCGCCGCCGCTGGCGCACACCTGGCCGCCCGATTCGAGCGTGGCCAGGGCGCGCTGCACGCTGCGCTGGCTGGTGCCGAGCGCCAGCGCCAGCGCCGAGGTGGACCAGGCTTCGCCGTCCGCCAGCAGCGCGAGCAGCGAGGCGTCTTCGCCGTCGATCGGCGGCGCGAGCAAGACGACTTCGCGCGCCTCGTTCGGCGCCAGGACGAAACCGCGCGCGGTGGCGTCGATGCCGGTCCAGGGTTCGGCCAACGCGCGCAAGCGGCCGAGTTCCACCCGCAGGCGTGCGCGGTGGGTCTCGTCGGGGTGGCGGGTGCGGAACGCGGCGGCGATCAGCGCATCGCGCCCGGCATCGCCCGGCCACGCGGCAGCGAGCGCGCGCGCCAGCGCGAACAGCACCGGACGGCGCGCCAGCGGCAGCCACGCGTCGGCCACGCGCAGGCCACGGCGGCAGCCGTCGACCACCAGCGCGCCGGAGTCGAACAATGCTTCGACCTCGTGGAGCTGCAGTGGGTGTTCGCCATCGGCCGAGATCCGGCGTGCGACCGGCTGCCGCAAACGGGCCTGTGTGGCGTCCACTTCGGCGATGAGCGCGGGGATGCGTGCGCGTCCGGCCGCGGCGTGCGCCTGCGCCAGCGCCTCGCGCGCGACCGTGCTGCGCAGCGAGCGCAGCGCCAGTTCGGCGGTGGCGAGGCCGGCGATCGCCGCGAGCGCCGGCGGCAGCAATGCGCCGTCCAGCCGCCGCAGCTCGCTGCGCGCCTCGCCGAGCCGGCCGAGCAGCAGCAGCCGGCGCACCGCGATCAGGCGCGCATGCGCGGCGTTGCCCGGGTCGCCATGCCGCTCCAGCGTCGCGGTCGCGGCCGCGAGCGCGCGCGGCGCGCGCTGCAGGTCGCGCATCGCCAGCGCGACCTCGGCATCGGCGACGGTGCAACGCGCACGCGCCAGCGCCTCGTGTGCGCCGAAGCCGCGCGCGGCGCGCTGCAGCAGTTCGCGTGCGCGGGCGTGCTCGCCCAGTTGCGCCATCGCGGTGCCGCGCAGCGCCAGCGCCGGCGGATCCTCGCGCAGCGCGACGCGCTTGAGCGCGCCCAGTGCGTCGCCGGTGGCGAGTGCGCGGGCCGCGGCGGCGATCAGGGAGTCCATGGCGCGAGGTTACGACGTCGCGCGGCGGCGGTCAGGCCAGTCGGCGCTCCCAGCCGTCGCGGCTCGTGTCGACCGGTTCGTCGAGGTAGCGCAGCTCCACGCCGGCGCGGCACGCGAGTGCCGCCAGTTCGGCGCGGGCCACGTCGAAGGCCAGCTGCAGCGCCTGCAGCGAATCGACGCCCATCGCCTGGCGCAGCGTGACGGTCTCGCCCACGCTCAGGCGCAGCGGGCAGCGCCAATCGGTGCCGTCGACCACGGCGACGTCGCGTTGCGGTTCGCCGAATTCCACGCGCACGAGGATGTCGCGGCCGCGCTCGCGGCAGGTGAAGGCGCGTTCGGCGATGGTGCGGGTGAATCCGGTCGGGATCGGGGGCAGCGTGGCGTCGGGCATGCGGGCGATGCTCCTTCAGGCGGCGGGCTCGGACCAGGCGGCGAATTCGTTGCCGCCGGGCTCGGTGAAATGGAAGCGGCGTCCGCCGGGGAAATCGAAGACCGGCTTGACCACTTCGCCGCCGGCCGCGACCACCTTGGCCAGGGTCTCCTCCAGGCGCGCGCTGTAGAGCACCACCAGCGCGCTGCCCCGATCGGTGCGCGCGGCGAGGTCGGCGCGGAAGAAGCCGCCGTCTAGGCCGGCACCGGAGCCGGAGAAGGCGATGTAGTCCGGGCCGTAGTCCTCGAAGGTCCATCCGAAGGCGTCCTCGAAGAAGCGGCGCGTGGCGTCCGGGTCGCGCGTGGGGAATTCGACGTAGTTGATCTGTTCGTGGGCAGGCATCGGGATCTCCATCGCGGGGAAGGCTGCCTGTATAGCGTCGCGTCCCGCCGCGCGGCAACCGGCGCGACGGCGTCCGCGACGGTAGCATTCGCGCATGTCCAAGCCCGCCAAGCGCATCCCATGGAGACCCGTGCTGCTCTACGGCGGCCTGCTGGCGCTGGGCACGCTGCTGCTGCAATGGCTGGATTACCAGCGGCTGGCACGCAGCCATGCCTCGTTGTTGTACGAGGGCCTGCTGGCGGCGGGATTCCTCGCGCTCGGGGCCTGGCTCGGCGTGCGCTTGCTCGCCAGGCGCGTGCCGCCGGCTGCGTTCGAGGGCAACCGGCCGGCGCAGGCGGCGCTGGGGATCAGCGACCGCGAGCTGGAGGTGCTGGCCGAGATCGCCGCCGGGCATTCGAACAAGGAGATCGCGGCGCGGCTGCACGTCTCGCCGAACACGGTGAAGACCCACGTGGCGCGCCTGCTGGACAAACTCGGCGCGCGGCGGCGCACCGATGCGCTGCGCCGCGCGCGCGAGCTGGGGCTGGTGCCCTGATGCGAGGGCGATCGCGTCGCTGGCGCGACCCGCACGCCTGGGCCTAGGCGGTCGCGGACTCGGGCAGCTTCGCCACCACCTTGATCTCCGAAGCGGAAGCCGGACAGCCAGGTCACGCCGGTCGCGGTGAGCGCCGGATGGGGCCCCTCGCCCAGGTACTCCTGCACCACCGGCCAGATGATGTCCATGGTCCGCTCCGGGTCGACCATGAAATAGGTGGTGTCGACCACGTCGTCGAACGTGCAGCCGGCGGCCGCGAGGATCGCATCGAGGTTGGCGAAGGCCAGGCGTACCTGGGCGGCCAGGTCCGGTTCGGGGCTGCCATCCTTGCGGGCGCCGACCTGTCCGGAGACGAACAGGAAACCGTTGGCGCGGATCGCGGGCGAATAGCTGTGGCGCGCGTATAGCGCATGGGGGGTTGGGGGAAGACGACATCACGGGTGTTCATGGAAATCTCCGAAGTCTGGTCGGGGGCCCAGCTGGGCCTGCCCAAAATCTGATGGTTCGCCGCATCCGAATAAACCGCCATATCCCGACAGGAATATTCGTAGTATCCAAACAATAGACTCTGCCCCGGAGCTGCCCGGATGGACCGGTTCGACGCGATGCAGGCCTTCGTCCGGGTGGTCGAGACCGGCAGCTTCACCCGCGCGGCGGAATCGCTGCGGATCAGCCGTACCTCCGCCACGCAGCTGGTGCAGCAACTCGAGCAGCGGCTGCGTGTACGCCTGCTCAACCGCACCACGCGGCGGGTGGCCCTGACGTCCGAGGGCGCGGTGTTCTTCGAGCGCGCGGTCCGGCTGCTGGCCGACGTCGCCGAGGCCGAATCCAGCGTCGCGGGTGCCGCTGCCACGCCCCGCGGCCGCTTGCGGGTGGACGTGCCCAGCCCGTTCGCACGGCTGGTGCTGGTGCCGGCGCTGCCGGACTTCCACGCCCGCTACCCGGACCTCAGCCTGGAACTGGGCGTGAGCGACCGCGTGGTCGACCTGGTGGACGACAACGTCGACTGCGTGGTCCGCGGCGGCGCGCTCGCCGACCAGTCGCTGGTGGCGCGCAAGCTGGTGGACCTACGCATGGCCAGCTTTGCGGCGCCGGCCTATCTCGCCCGCGCGGGCATGCCTGAGCATCCGCGCGAGCTGTCCGGAGACGGCGCCCACCGCCTGGTCGCGTTCCAGTCGATGCGCAGCGGCAGCCAGGTGCTGCCGCTGCGCATGCAGCGCGGCGACGAGCGCGTGCAGGTGCGCGGGCGCCCCGTGCTGGCGGTGGACGACGGCAACGCCTACGTCGCCGCCGGGGTAGCCGGGCTCGGCGTGCTGTGCATGCCGGCGTATCTCGCCCGCGGCCACCTGGCGTCCGGCGAGCTGGTGGAGGTGCTGCCGGACTGGCGGATGGATCCGCTGCCGCTGTCGGTCGCGTACCGGCCCAACCGCCATGTCAGTGCGCGGCTGCGGGTGTTCGTCGACTGGCTGCTGGAGGTGGTGGCGGCGCAGCGCCTGGAGACCTGACCTCGTCGCTTGATCGCGTAGCCCGGGTAAGCGAAGCGTACCCGGGACGGCCGCCTGGCGTGGCAATCGGCTCCCGGATGCGGCCTTCGGCCTTATCCGGGCTACGTATCTGGAGACCGGCCTCGTCGCATGGCGCTCCGATCGGTTGGTCGACGCGCGCGCCAACCGATCGCGTAGCCCGGGTAAGCGAAGCGCACCCGGGGACGGCCGCGTGGCGTGGCAATCGGCTCCCGGATGCGGCCTGCGGCCTTATCCGGGCTACGTATCTGGAGACCTGACCTCGTCGCATGGCGCTCCGATCGGTTGGTCGACGCGCGCGCCAACCGATCGCGTAGCCCGGGTAAGCGAAGCGCACCCGGGACGGCCGCCTGGCGTGGCAATCGGCCGCCTGGCGTGGCAATCGGCTCCCGGATGCGGCCTTCGGCCTTATCCGGGCTACGATCCGGGCCTGGTGTGCGAGGACCGTAGCCTGACCCGCTCGAACCACCGTACGGAGGGGCGATCGGCGCAGAATCACCCTTCCGGGCGATTGCCGCGGGGGCATCGCGGCCCTGGAATGGCGGCCCCAGGGTCCAAACCGGAGGTCCACATGTTCCGCATCGTGTTGAAGTACGGCGTCATCGCAGGCCTCGTGGTCGGCGCGGCGCTGGTCGGCGTCAGCCTGGCCTACGACGGGCAGCCGCCGCCCGACTGGGGCATGGCGGCGGGGTTCGCCTCGATGCTGGTCGCGCTGTCGGCGGTGTTCGTCGGCATCAAGCACCAGCGCGATACCGCCGGTGGCGGGGTGATCCGGTTCTGGCCGGCGTTCGGGCTGGGGTTGGCGATCAGCCTGGTCGCCAGCCTGATCTACGTGGCGGCGTGGGAACTGTCGCTGGTCCTGATCGACAACGATTTCGCGGCGATGTTCGCCGCGCAGATGGTCGAGCGCGCACACGAGAAGGGCCTGAGCGGAGAGGCCTTGGCCGCGGCCGTGCAGAAGGCGCGGGAGTTCGAGACGATGTACCGCAATCCCCTGGTGCGCTTGCCGATGACCTTCGTGGAGATCTTCCCGGTCGGGCTGCTGGTGTCGCTGGTGTCGGCGCTGGTGCTGCGCAATCCGCGGGTGCTGCCGGCGCGGGCGTAGCGTTGCGTGGCGTGCGGCGGGAGGTTCCCGCCGCCGCCGGGCCTTCAGGCGCGGTAGCCCGGATCGACTTCCTGCACGTTGCCGCGGGCGCGGACGACGATGCGCGGGCGCAGCCAGCCGGCGAATTCGGCTTCGCCGAGGGAGCCCTCCGCCAGGCCGAGCATGGCGACGTACTTTTCCTCGTCCGTGGCGGTCAATTCGCCGTCGTTGAGGGCGATGAAAGCGCGGTAGCAGACATGCGCGGTGCGCTTGTTGCCGTCCACGAACGGGTGGTGGCGTGCCAGGCCGTAGGCGAGGCTGGCGGCCAGGTCGGCGAGGTCGGGGGAAGGATCGCCGTAGGCATGCCGTTGTTGGGGGCGGGCCAGGGCGGAATCGAGCATGCCTTCGTCACGCACGCCGCCGCTGCCGCCGTGTTCGGCCAACTGACGGTCGTGGATGGCCAGTGCCAGCGGCTTGCCGATCCAGACGATCATGGCCGGATCACTGCGCCAGCTTGTGCAGGACCTGGCGATCTTCGCGCATGACCTGTTCCGCCACTTCCATCTGGCTGGCCAGCTCCGGATCGAACGCCGTCAGGCGGACGCCATCCGGCGTCTCCAGCGCGTACAGCTCGTCGCCCTTGCCCACGCGCAGGCGGGCGAGCAGTTCCTTGGGCAGGATGACCCCGGCGGAGTTGCCGATGGCGGTGATCTTGAGCTTCATGGCGGCGCGGCCCTTGTTATAACGAAAGTTATTATTGCGCCGTCGCGGTGCGGCCGCAAGCGAGATGCCGGGTGTGTCCAGTCTCGCGCGCTGCGCCGAGAAGGTGTACAAACGTACACCCATGAGCCCCGACACCCTTCCGCCGCAACGTGCCGTCGTCCTCGACTTCCTGCGCCGGGAACTGGCGGCCGGGCGCGCGCCGAGCCTGGCCGAGATCGCCGACGCCTTCGGCTTCGCTTCGCGCAACGCGGCGTACAAGCACGTGCAGGCGCTGGTGGCCGAGGGACTGCTGGAACTGGACACCGGCCGCAAGCGCGGCCTGCGCCTGCCGGGGCGGCCCCACCAGCTGCCGCTGCCGGTGCTGGGGCAGGTGGCGGCGGGCCAGCCGATCGGTGCCGACATCGGCAGCGACACGCTGCTGCTGCTCGACCGTGCGCTGTTCTCGGAGAAGCCCGACTACCTGCTGAAGGTTAAAGGCGATTCGATGCGCGACGACGGCATCTTCGACGGCGACCTGGTGGCGGTGAAGCGCTCGAACGAGGCGCGCAACGGCCAGGTGGTGGTGGCACGGATCGATGGCGAGATCACGATCAAGCGTCTGGAGCGCTCGAAGGCGCGCATCCGCCTGCTGCCGCGCAATCCCGAGCACGCGCCGATCGAACTGCGCGCGGGCCAGGATTTCGCGATCGAAGGCGTGTACTGCGGCCTGGTGCGGCGGGGCTGAGCGATGGCCGCGCAGGTGTCCCTCGAACAGATGCTGGCCGCGCGCACGCTGTGGCATGCCGGGCGCCAGGCCGAGGCCGCGCCCGACGGCGAGCCGACCGGTTTCGCGGCGCTCGATGCCTTGCTGCCGCAGCACGGCTGGCCACGGCGCGCGCTGACCGAACTGCTGCTGCCGGCCGATGGCGTCGGCGAGCTGGCGCTGCTGCTGCCGACGCTGGCGCGGCTGACCCGGGCCGGCGGCACGGTGGCGGTGGTCGCGCCGCCGTACCTGGCGTATGCGCCGGCATGGCAGGCGGCGGGTGTCGAGCTGTCGCAGCTGCAGTTGATCGACGCCGCGCCACGCGATGCGCTGTGGGCCTTCGAACAGTGCCTGCGCAGCGGCGCCTGCGATGCGGTGCTGGGCTGGCCGGCGGGCGCCGATGCGCAGGCACTGCGCCGGCTGCAGGTGGCGGCCGACAGCGGCCGATGCCTCGGCTTCGCGCTGCGCGACCGCAGGCACGCGGCCAATCCCTCGCCGGCGGCGTTACGGCTGGAGGCGGTGCGGGAAACAGGCGCATCCGTCGCTGCCGCTGGCCATGGCATCGTCTGGCAGGTGCGCAAGTGCCGCGGCGGACCGGTGCCGTCGCAGGCGTTCGTGATGGGATCGGAACCGGCGACCGTGACATTCGCTTCCCCCGCTGCCAGCGCGCAACGGGCTCCTTCCCATGCGCCAGCCGATGCCCCCTCTCCCGCTTGCGGGGGAGGGTTGGGGTGGGGTCCTCACCGCCTCGAGGCGAATCGAACGCAGTCGCTGCCGCCCACCCCCATCCCGGCCTTCCCCCGACTGCGGAGGGAGCAGCAGGCCGGTCCCCTCCAGGCGCTTGGGAAGGCGCAAGCCGGTCGCGTCCCGACCCATGCCCCGGCCGATTCCCTCTCTCCCGCTTGCGGCGAAGGGTGGGCGTTGGGGCCTTCCAGCCTCGACGCACATCGAACACCGCCGCCGCCGGTTCCCATCCCGGCCTGCAACAAGCGGGGGAAGGCGCAGGCCACGTCCATTCCGGCGCGCGGGAAGACGCATGCCGCTTCGCCCATGCAGCCCAGCCTCCATCTCGTCCAGGGCCCGGCGCCCGTCGCACGTGGCTGACCCCGATGCTCTGGGCCTGCGTACTGCTGCCGCAACTGGCGCTGGATGCCGTCCTCCGGCGCCTGCCTGATCCCGACGCGCCGCTGGCCCTGGTCGGCGGCTCCGCGCAACTGCGCACCTTGCATGCAGTGAACGCATCCGCCGCGCAGGCAGGATTGCGCGCGGGCATGCGCCTCACCGCCGCGCATGCGCTGCTGCGCGATTTCGCGATGGTCGAATACGACCCCCGGGCCGAGGCGCGCTGGCAGCGCTTCCTCGCCGCGTGGGCGTACCGGCACAGCTCCCTGGTCAGCGCGCAGTGGCCAGGCTGCATCGTGCTGGAGGTGCGCGGGAGTTTCCGCCTGCTCGGTCCCTGGCCGCGGATCGAGGCGCGGCTGCGCGAGGAACTGACCGCGCTGGGATTCGGCCATCGCATCGCGCTGGCGCCCACGCCGCGCGCCGCGCACGTCTTCGCCGGGCTGCGCGATGGTCTGGCGCTGATGCACGCCGGCGTGATGGCCGACGTGCTCGACCGTGTCCCGGTGCGGCGCGCACGCCTGCCCGACGAGGGCGGCGAACGCCTGCAGCGCATGGGCATCCGCGACCTGCGCACGCTGCGCGCCCTGCCACGCGATGCGCTGCGCCGCCGCTTCGGCCTGCCGCTGCTCGAACACCTCGATCGGCTGTACGGCCAGGCCGACGATCCGCTGGCGTTGCATGCGCCGCCGGACCATTTCGATGCGCGGGTGGAACTGGGCTACGAGGTCGAGAGCCACATGGCGCTGCTGTTCCCGCTGCGGCGGCTGGTGGGCGACCTGTGCACCTACCTGTCGGTGCGCGACGGCGGCGTGCAGCGCTTCGTGCTGCGGCTCGAGCACGAGGGCGGCCACACCGACGTGGACGTCGGCCTGCTGGCCGCCGAGCGCGAGCCGGCGATGCTGTTCGAACTCACCCGCAGCCGGCTCGAGCGCGCGCGCATCCCCAGGCCGGTGGTGGGCCTGCGCCTGATCGCGCGCGAACTGCCGCCCTTCGTGCCCGCCTCGCGCGACCTGTTCGATACGCGCAACCAGCAGCAGTTGCCGTGGCCGCAACTGCGCGAACGCCTGCGCGCGCGCCTCGGCGACGAGGCGGTGTACCGGGTGGCGCCGGCGGGCGATCCGCGGCCCGAACGTGCCTGGCGCCGGGTCGAAGGCGACGACGCGCGCATCGACGAAGCACCGCCGCGTCCGCCGCGTCCGGCGTGGCTGCTGCCCCGGCCGGTGCCGCTGCGCGACCCGCATCCGCGCATCGTCTCCGGCCCGGAACGGCTGGAAAGCGGCTGGTGGGATGGCGCGGACGCGCGCCGCGACTATTACGTGCTGGAAACCTCGCTGGGCCAGCGCGCCTGGGCGTTCGCGCCGCCGGGCGAGCAGGGCGGCTGGATGCTGCAGGGCTGGTTCGCATGAAGACGTTGCGTGCCTTGCGCGCCTGCGGCGCGCCCTCATCCGGCCTTTCGGGCCACCTTCCCCTGCATGCGGGAGAAGGGAACACCCAGGGCGATGCGCCTGGTTCCTTTCGCAAGCGTGGCGAGGGAAGGCGGGTCGTCGCAGGCGGGGCAGGACCATGAGCGCCGACGACGACGTCGACCGCGACACCCCCGGCGGCCGTCCGCCGCGCGCCTGGGAAACCGCGCAGCGCCTGCGCCTGTCCGCAGCCGCCAACGACGATGCGCCGCCGGACGACAGCCTGCCGGCCTACGCCGAACTGCACTGTCTTTCCGACTTCTCGTTCCTGCGCGGCGCGGCCAGTGCGGAGGAACTGTTCGAGCGCGCACGCGCCTGCGGCTACGAGGCGCTGGCGATCACCGACGAATGCTCGCTGGCCGGCATCGTGCGCGCGTTCGAGGCCTCGCGGGCGACCGGCCTGAAGCTGGTGGTCGGCAGCGAGTTCACGCTCGCCTGCGGCACGAAGCTGGTGCTGCTGGTGGAGAAGCAGTGCGGCTACACGCGCCTGTGCGAACTGATCACGCGCGGGCGCCGCGGCGATGCGAAGAAGGGCAGCTACCGGCTCTCGCGCAGCGATATGGCCGATGTGCTGGGCGGCATCGACCCGGAAGCGTCGGGCCTGTTCGCGCTGTGGATCCCGTGGAGCGACCCCGATGCGACGCAGGCGCGCTGGCTGCGCGGCCTGTTCGGCGCGCGCGCCCATGTCGCGGTCGAGCTGCATCGCGAGCACGACGACGCCGCGCGCCTGCAGGCCCTGCTCGCGCTGTCGGACAGCTTGGGGATGACCCCGGTCGCCGCGGGCGACGTGCACATGGACGTGCGCCGCCGCCGCGCGCTGCAGGACACGATGACCGCGATCCGCCACAACCTGCCGCTGGCCGAATGCGGCGAGCACCTGTTCCGCAACGGCGAACGCCACCTGCGCACGCGCCGCGCGCTGGGCAACATCCACGGCGTCGTGCCGGGCGGGCATGCGCTGCTCGACAACGCCGCGCAGCTGGCGCGGCGCTGCAGCTTCCGCATGGACGAGGTGACGTACCGCTATCCGGCCGAACTGGTGCCGGAAGGCCACACGCCGACCACCTGGCTGCGCGCGCTCACCGAGGCCGGCATGCGCGAGCGCTGGCCCGACGGGGTGCCTGCGCGCATCGTCCGGCAGATCGACGGCGAACTCGAACTGATCGCCGAGCTGGGCTACGAGGCGTTCTTCCTCACGGTCGAGGACATCGCGCGCTTCGCCAGGTCGCGCGACATCCTGTGCCAGGGGCGCGGCTCGTCGGCGAACTCGGCGGTGTGTTTCGCCCTGGGCATCACCGTGGTCGATCCCGCCGAGAGCCGGCTGCTGATGGCGCGCTTCCTGTCGAGGGAGCGCAACGAGCCGCCGGACATCGACGTCGATTTCGAGCACGAACGGCGCGAGGAGGTGCTGCAGTACGTCTACGCCAAGTACGGGCGCGAACGCGCGGCACTGGCCGCGACCGTGATCCGCTATCGCGGCAAGAGCGCGGTGCGCGACGTGGCCCGCGCCTTCGGCCTGCCGCCCGACCAGATCGCGCTGCTGTCGGAGTGCCATGGCTGGGGCAACGGCGGCGCGCCGATGGAACAGCGCCTGCGCGAATCCGGATTCGATCCCGGCAACGTGCTGCTGCGGCGCGTGCTGGCACTGACCGGACAGTTGCGCGGCCACCCGCGGCATCTGTCGCAGCACGTCGGCGGCTTCGTGATCGGCGACGCGCCGCTGTCGACCGTGGTGCCGGTGGAGAACGCGGCGATGCCCGACCGCACCATCATCCAGTGGGACAAGGACGACCTGGAGACCATGAAGCTGCTCAAGGTCGACTGCTTGGCGCTGGGCATGCTGACCTGCATCCGCAAGGCGGTGGCGCTGGTGGAGAAGCACCGCGGCTACGCGATCGAGCTGGCGCGGCTGCCCGTGGGGGACAAGCCCACCTACGAGATGATCCAGGCCGCCGACACCATCGGCGTGTTTCAGATCGAATCGCGCGCGCAGATGAGCATGCTGCCGCGGCTCAAACCCGAGTGCTTCTACGACCTGGTGGTGGAAGTGGCGATCGTGCGCCCCGGGCCGATCCAGGGCGGCATGGTGCATCCCTACCTGCGGCGACGGCAGGGCAAGGACCCGGTGACGTATCCGTCCGAGGGCATCCAGGACATCCTCGGCAAGACGCTCGGGATCCCGCTGTTCCAGGAACAGGTGATGGAGCTGGTGATCCATGCCGGCTATTCGCCGGAGCAGGCGGACGGACTGCGCCGTTCGATGGCGGCATGGCGGCGCGGCGGCGACATGGAGCCGCATCGCGTGCGCATCCGCGGGCTGATGGAAGGCAAGGGCTACGCCTCCGAATTCATCGACCAGATCTTCGAGCAGATCAAGGGCTTCGGCTCCTATGGCTTCCCGCAGAGCCATGCCGCCTCGTTCGCCAAGCTGGTCTACATCAGCTGCTGGCTCAAGCGCCACGAACCGGCGGCGTTCGCCTGCGCGCTGCTCAATGCGCAGCCGATGGGCTTCTATTCGCCGAGCCAGATCGTGCAGGACGCGCGGCGCGGGCATGCCTGCGGGCGTGGCGCGATCGAGGTGCGGCCGGTCGATGTGGCCCACAGCGACCGCGACTGCACGCTCGAAGGCGGCCACCTGCGCAGCGGCGACAGCGACAGCGATGGCGATGGCGGGCAGGCGGCATTGCGGCTGGGACTGCGACAGGTGGCGGGGCTGTCCGCGGCAGCGGCGGATGCGATCGTCGCCGCCCGCGCGCAGCGGCCCTTTGCCGACGTGCGCGACCTGTGCCAGCGCGCATGCCTCGACGAGAAGGCGCGGCATGCGCTGGCCGAGGCCGGCGCGCTGCAGTCGCTGGCCGGGCATCGCCATGCCGCGCGCTGGGCGGTGGCGGGCGTGGAGCGGCAGCGGCCGTTGCTGCCGGGTAGTCCGGACGAGGATGAAATCGCGCTGCCGGAACCGGGCCCGGGCGAGGACGTGCTGTCGGACTATCGCGCGACCGGCCTCACCCTCGGCGCGCATCCGCTGGCGTTGCTGCGCGGACATCTGCGCCGGCAGCGCGTGCTCGACTCGCTCCAGCTGCGCGCGCTGCCGCACGGGCGCGGCGCGTACGCGGCCGGCATCGTCACCCAGCGCCAGCGCCCGGGCACCGCCAAGGGCACGATCTTCGTCACCCTCGAGGACGAGCACGGCATGGTGAACGTGGTCGTCTGGGAGCACGTCGCGCTGCGCCGGCGCAAGGCACTGCTCGGCGCGCGGCTGCTGGCGGTGCGCGGCCGCTGGGAGCAGGTCGATGGCGTGCAGCACCTGATCGCCAGCGACCTGCAGGACATGAGCCACCTGCTCGGCGAGCTGCACACCAGCTCGCGCGATTTCCGTTGAGCGGGCATTGGCTCCTTCCTCGGCAAGCATGGAAGGGAACACCCGGGGCCATGCGCCGCGTACCGCCAGCGTGTCGCTAGACGACCTGTTCGCGCCGGCGATGCTGCAACTGGTGGAGGACGCGCAGGGCGGGGCGCGCTACTGGCCCGGCTTCGTGGAGGCGGCCACGGCACGGCACTGGTTCGAGACGCTGGCGGCACAGGCCGACTGGCGCAGCCTGCGCCGTCCGATGTACGACCGCGTGGTCGACGTGCCGCGCCTGCTGGCGAACTATCGGGTCGATGCGCTGCCCGACCATCTGCCGCTGGCCGACATGCTGGCGCGCGTGCGCCGCTGCGTGCCGGCCCCGTTCACCTCGATCGGCATGAACCTGTACCGGGACGGCAACGACAGCGTCGCGATGCACGGCGACAAGCTGCACTCGCTGCGCGATGGACATCCGATCGCCCTGGTCTCGCTCGGCGCGCCAAGGCGGATGCTGATCCGCGCGTGCGCGGACCATCGCGACCGCATCGCCATCGACCTGATGCCCGGCAGCCTGCTCGCGATGAGCCACGCGATGCAGACCACCCACGAGCACGGCATTCCCAAGGTGCGCCATGCGGCGCCGCGGATCAGCGTGGTGTTCCGAGCGCGGCCGGGTGGGGATGGCTCGCTGCAGGAGTGACTTCGGGTCGGGAGCCGATGGGGCGTGCATGGACGGGCATTGCCGTTGCCGTTGCCGTTGCTGTTGCGTTGGCTTTCCGAGCCGTAAAGCGAGCCGAGCATCGCAGGGCGGCGGGGCCGGAGAGCGGCCCATGTCTGAGCGCAGCGAGTTTGGGCCGCGTGCCCCGCCGACCGAGAAGCGCAGGCTCGCGTCCGGCGAAAGCGGTTTGACCCGCGCCTTCCGGCGCTCGCCCTTCGGGCCGGCTTCGCCGTTCTCCGCTGCTTCGCAGCTGCGTGGTGACTTTTGCCAAGACAAAAGTCACCCGCGCGACAGCGCGGAAGCTGTTGCAGTTGCTTTTCTTGCGAAACGAGCAAGTACTTCGAAGACAAGAGCAAGAGCTTTCGCCCGCTGCGCGGCCGAGTTCCTTTTGACGGGCCAAAAGGAACCAAAAGCCCTTTCGCCGGACGCGAGCCGTCGCGGCTGCGCCGCGCCGGTGCCCTGCGCTCCTCGCCGGTGGCGGCACGGCGCCCAAACTCGCTGCGCTCAGACATGGGCGCCTCTTCGGCCGCCACCGGCTGCGGTGCTCGGCTCGCTTTACGGCTCGGAAAGCCAATGCAACAGCAACAGCAACAGCAACGGCATGAGCAACGGCATGCGGGTGGCTTGCGCGCGCACCCTGCCGGCGGCCCGCCAGCTGCAGCGACAATCCCCGCAGCAGCGATGTACGCAGAGTCCGCGCGAGCGCATCGACGCCCTGAGCCCGGTCATGCCGGCTGCGATTCGCCCATCCAGGTGCTGCGGTACGCCGGCCGCGACTGGAAGTCCTGCAGCCACCGCTGCACGTTGGCATGTCCCTCCACCGGCACGCCGCAGTAGGTGCTGTAGGTCACCACGCTCGCCACCGTCAGGTCCACGAGCGAGAACGCATCGCCGAGCAGGTAGGGCGCCCTGGCCAGCTGTGCGTCGAGCCGGCCGAGTGCGGCATCGATCCGTGCCAGGGCGTCCGCGGCCAGCGGGGGATGGTGCAGTCCGGCATCCACCTGGGGGCTCTGCGCGTAGTTCAGCACGTTGAGCAGCGCGCCGTAGCTCACGTAGGCCCATCCGGTCCAGGACAGTGCGAGCAGCCGTTCGGGCGTGCCCATCGCAGGCCACAACCCGCGTTCGACGCCGTGGCGGTCGCCCAGCCATTGCAGGATCTCCAGCGTCTCGAACAGCGGCGTTCCGTCCACCACCAGCGTCGGCACCACGCCGTGCGGATTGATCGCGAGATAGGCCGGCGATTTCTGCTCGCCCGAGGCCAGATCGAACATCACGGTATCGCACTCGATCCCGAGTTCGGCGATGGCGTGGACCACGGGCGTGGCGCTGGACATGGGGGCGGCGAACAGTTTCAGGGACATGGCGTACGGCTCCTGGAGCGGAAGGGAAAGGGGTGCGGGACACCGTGATGGCGGCTCCGTCGCAGGAACAGGCTAGCTGCCATTGCGGACAGCTTCTGTCCTCGATCCATGGCATCCTTGCGGCCATGATCGGCACCTCCTCGCGCCTGCTGCGCCTGCTGGCCCTGCTGCAGTCCCGCCGCTTCTGGACCGGACGCGAGCTCGCGGCGCGGCTCGACGTCACCGAGCGCACCGTGCGTCGCGATGTCGACCGGCTGCGCAGCCTCGCGTATCCGGTGGCATCGAGTACCGGACTGGCCGGCGGCTACCAGCTCGCGGCGGGAAGCAACCTGCCGCCGCTGCTGCTCGACGACGACGAGGCCCTGGCGGTCTCGCTGGGCCTGCGGCTTGCGACCATCGGCACGGTCGCGGGCATGGAGGATTCGGCGTTGCGCGCCCTGTCCAAGCTCGAGCAGGTGATGCCATTGCGGCTGCGCACGCGCGTGCGCAACCTGCACGCGGCGGTGCAGCCGCTCGGCGCCGCCGGCCCGAGCGTTCCGCACGAAAGGCTGGTGGCGCTCGCGGGCGGGTGCCGCGAACTGCAGCGGCTGCGGTTCGAGTACGCCGACAACGTAGGCCGTGCCAGCAGGCGCGAGGTCGAGCCGCACGCGCTGGTCGCCACCGGCGCGCGCTGGTACCTGCTGGCCTGGGATGTCGGTCGCGGCGCCTGGCGTACGTTCCGCGTCGATCGCATCGCCGGCGATCTGCGCGCAGGCGAGCGCTTCCTGCCTCGGCGGGTGCCCGGCGGCGATGCCGCCGCGTACGTGTCGCGCGCGATCTCGGTGGAGCCGTATGCGGTGAAGGCCAGGATCGTGCTGCATGCGCCGCTGGCGCGGATGCGCGAGCGGATCCCGCCCTCGGTCGGACGGTTGCGGAAGATCGATGCGCAGACCTGCGAGCTGGAGGTCGGCGCGCAGCGGCACGACACGCTGGCGTACCACCTGGCGACGCTCGACGTGGACTTCAGCGTGCTCGAGCCGCTCGAACTGGGGCGGTACCTCCGCCAGCTCGCGTCGCGGCTGTCGCGCGCCGGAACGGCAACGCCGAATCCGGTGTCGGCCGGACGGGGGAGCCGGCGCCGGGCGTCGCGATGATGCCGGCCCGCGTCACGCGTTGCGCTTCACCCAGTCCAGGAAGGCATCCATCCACTGCTGCAGGAACTCGCGGCTGCCTTCGGCGATGCCGCCGGCATCGTCGAGCACGTCGTCGGCCTTGAGGAAGGCCTCCGGCTGGCCGAGCGTGGGCATGTCCAGGTAGGCCAGGATCGTGCGCAGATGCTGCTGCGCGCAGGCGGTGCCGATCGCGCCGACCGACACGCCGATCACGCCGGCGGGCTTGTCGGGGAATGCGCTCTCGCCATAGGGCCGGGAGGCATGGTCGAGCGCGTTCTTGAGCACGCCCGGAATCGAACGGTTGTATTCCGGGGTGACGAACAGCAGTC
The DNA here is from genome assembly GCF_016774335.1 of Luteimonas saliphila. Classification (GTDB taxonomy): domain Bacteria; phylum Pseudomonadota; class Gammaproteobacteria; order Xanthomonadales; family Xanthomonadaceae; genus Luteimonas; species Luteimonas saliphila. The sequence goes on from NZ_JAETWA010000048.1 coordinate 48,973, forward strand.
CGTCGGCATCGCGGATCTCCTGCTTGAGCCGCTGCACCGGCGCCGGCGGCGAGTCGTCGTCGTCCTGGTTGTACAGCGGCAGGTCGTCGATGCGCAGGCGCCGGAACTCGATGTCGCCGGGCGCCAGTGCGGCCAGCGCATCGGCGAGCTTCGCGTTGAACGAATCCTTGCGAAGGCTGCCGACGATGACGGCGATGGTCAGGCTCATGGGGGGCTCCGTGATCGTTGGAATCGGTGCGAGGCGCAGGAGGGATCCGTTGTCGCGGCGAACGCGTTTCAGCGGGTCATGCGTGCCCGGTCCCGCCGGCTCGGACGGGAGCACTGTCGCGCGGACGGCGTGAACGCCACGTGGGCTGCGCCGGTGGCCGGAGCGTCGCGAACACGCCGGGCGGGAGCGCACCTGGCGCTGCAGGGAACGGCAGTCTCCGGTGGGGCACCGCCGGGCCGGGCCGCCACGATGCGGTACCGCCGCACTGGACGGTCGACCAGCCGGGCATGCCCGGACTTCCATGCGATCGGCCCTTGGCCGCTCCCTCGCGACCCGGGAGCGAGGCTCGAGCTCCTGCCGTCTTTCGCGGTGCGTTGACGACCCCTCTGCCACGTTGCCGTGCACCAGGCAGGGGCGATGCGATGCAGTCCAAACACCTCAGGTTCGGCAGGGGCTTCCGCCCGGCGTTCTCGGCACGGGGCGTGCAGGCGGCGGAAATGGTCATTCCCCCCGGCGACTCCGAAGGCGGCCCGGATAACCTGCACCGCGGCGCCGACCAGTGGGTGTACGTGGTCTCGGGTACCGGCCTTGCGGTCGTGGAGGGCGCGCGGCGCCGGTTGCGCGCGGGCAGCCTGCTGGTCATCGAACGCGGCGAGCGGCACGAGATCCGCAATACCGGCCGTACCCTGCTCAAGACACTGAACCTGTACTCGCCGCCGGCCTATCGCGACGACGGCGAGCCGTTGCCCGCGGGCCGCCGCGCGCCAGGCAAGCGCAGTTCGGGCTAGACCCGGGCAACACGACGTGGACCTGAAGAGCGGCTACCCGTGGTGGGCCGTCAAGAACGGCCTGCTGCAGGCGTTTCCGCCGCTCGAACAGGATCTGCGCTGCGACGTGCTGGTGGTGGGCGGAGGCATCACCGGCGCGTTGACCGCCGACGCGTTCGCGCGGCATGGCCACGAGGTCGCAGTGGTCGAACGGCGCGACATCGCGTGGGGCAGCAGCGCCGCGAGCACGGGCCTGCTCCAGTACGAGATCGACGCCCACATGGTCGACCTGGCCAGGGAGTACGGCGAGGACGCCGCGGTGCTGGCCTACCGTGCCTGCGCCGAAGCGATCCCGGCACTGCAGACGCTCGCGCGCGAGCTGCGCGATGTCGGTTTCGGAACGGCCCGCAGCCTGTATTTCGCCAGCCGACGCCGCGACGGGCCCGGCCTGCAAGCGGAATACGCACTGCGCGCGAAACACGGTTTCGAGGTGACGTGGCTGCCGTCGCAGGAGCTCGAGGCGCGCTACGGCATCCAGGCGCCCGCGGCGATCCTCAGCCGGCTCGGCGGCCACCTCGATCCCTACCGGACGGCCTATCGCCTGCTCGGCCGGCTGCGCCGGCGCGGCAGCGGCGTGTACGACCGCACCGCGATCGTGCATGTGCAGACCACTTCGCGCGGCATCGTCGCGACCACGTCCGGCGGTGTCCGCATCCGGGCGGCCCACCTGGTGTTCGCCGCCGGTTACGCGAACCAGAAATGGCTCAAGCAGGACGTTGCGCGCAACCGCAGCAGCTATGCATTCGTCACCGATCCCGTCGACCGTGGACTGCTCGGCGAACTGCGCAGGACGATGGTGTGGGAATCCGCGAGGCCTTATCTGTACATGCGCCCCACCGGCGACGGTCGCCTGCTGGTCGGGGGCGAGGACGATGCCGTGGACATTCCGGCCAGGCGCGATGCCCGCGTCGGGAAGAAGGCGCGCGTGCTGTACAAGCGGGTGTCGAAGATGTTCCCGCACCTGCCCTTGCGGCCCGCGTTCTCCTGGGCCGGGACGTTCGCCGAAACGAAGGATGGCTTGCCGTACTTCGGCGCGCATCCGCAGCATGGTCCGCGGGTGCTGTTCGCGATGGCCTATGGCGGCAACGGCATTACCTATTCGATGGCAGGCGCGCGATTGCTGCGCGCATTGGTGGAGCGCCGGCGGCATCCGCTTGCCCGGCTGTTCGCGTTCGACAGGTAGTGATCGCGTTCGCCCATGGCACGGGTCGGGCTGGACAGGCACCGGTCCTGCTTGCGCAGCCGCAGCGCGAGGGGCATGGTGTCCGGACGATGTGACAGGGATGACGGCAATGGCTGCAGAACGGCAGGCGCGTTCGCCCGGTTCGGCGTCCACGGTACGTGCCGTGGGAATCGCGGTGGGGGTGCTGCTGATGGTGGGGCTGGCGGTGCTGCTCCAGCACGATCGCCAGGCGCGGATCGACGCCGCGCACCGCCAGAGCCTGGCGCTGGCCACCGGCGTCGACCGCCTGCTGCACTATGGCCTGCGCAACCTTTCGCGGGCGATGGAAGGGATCGCCGCCGACGTCGCCACCTGGGCCGCGGCGCCCGCCGGGGACGACGTCCCGATCAGGGAGGCCATCGCAGGCGTGGTGGACCGGCATCCGGAACTGCATTCGATCGTGCTGGTCGATGCGCAGGGTCGTGCGCTGTCGGAAGGTGCAGGCGATCCCGAGCTGCCCGGATGGGTCGCGCGGGGAGACGGGAATGCCCGACTGGTGGTGGGGCCGCTGCAGGCCGACGGCGGCGGCGGATGGTGGCTGCTGCTGGCGTCTCCATTCGACCGGGACCGATGGCTGCTCACGCGGATGCGGACCACGGAACTCGAACGCATGATCCGCGACCTCGACATCGGCCGCGACGGCAATGTCGCCGTGCTGCGCGAAGACGGCCTGGTGCTGGCGCGCTTGCCCGACGAGGGTGAAGGCACTTTCGTGGGGCGACGGGTCGACGTGCCTGACGCCGTCCGCGAGGGGGCCGGATCGATGTCGCTGGAAAGGGCGAGCGTGCTGGACGGTATCGAGCGCGCACAGGCATTCAGCGCCACCAGCGGCTACGCGTTGGTCGTGGCCGCGGGTCTCGGCCTGGGCGAAGCGCTGAGCCCGTGGTATCGGCTCGCCGTCATCGCTTTCGGCATCGCGCTGCTGTACTGGGGAGGGCTGGCCTTCCTGGTCCGGCGGCTGTCCAACGCCGCACGCGCGCAGGAATCGCTGGTGCGGGAGCTGGAGGCGCAGGCCGACTGGCTGGACCAGGCTCAACAGGCCGCGCGTACCGGCGTCTGGCAGTTCGAGTCGGAGGACCAGCGCGTCCGGGTGTCGGCGCACACCGCGGCGATGTTCGGTTTCGAGCCCGCTCCCATGGTGCAGCCGGCCGCCACGTTCTTCGGCCGTATCCATCCGGACGACCGGGCCCGGGTGGAAAGTCTGTTCGCGCAGGCGCTGCAGACCGGCGCCTCCTACGTGGCCGAGTATCGTGTTGTGCTCGACGACGGCCAGGAGCGCTGGATCAGCGCCCGCGGCGGCATGTCCGGGGAAGGCGACGGCGTGCGTCGCATTACCGGCACGGTGGTGGACATCACCGACCGGCACGAGGCGCAGGCGCGCATCGAGCGTGCGGAAACGCAGTTCCGCGCCCTGTTCGAGCGCAACCCGCTGCCGTTCTGGGTGTTCGACGCCGAGACCCTGCGCTTCCTCGCCGTCAACCAGGCGGCCGTTGCCTCGTACGGCTACAGCGCCGACGAGTTCCTGTCGATGACCATCCTCGACATCCGGCCGCCGGAGGAGGCCGACGCGGTGCTGGAATCGATGCGCCGGCGTTCTTCGGACCAGGACGTGGATGGCGTGTGGACCCACATGCGGCGCGATGGCAGCCGCCTGGAGGCACGCGTCTTCAGCAGCGGCATCGAGTTCGGTGGCAGGCCGGCGCGACTGGTGCTGGCCGAAGACGTGAGCGACCGCGTCGCCTACGAACGCGACCTGGCCTGGCGCGCGACGCACGACGCCACGACCGGCCTGAGCAACCTCGCGGCGCTGACGCAGCAGCTCGATGCGATGGCGGCAGACGGCAAGGCGACGCGCTATGCCATCGCCTACGTGCGCTTGCGCGAGCTGGAGCTGGTGGCGCCCACGCTCGGGCAGCGCGTCAGCGAGGCCCTGCTGCGCGAAATCGCCGCGCGCATCGCCATGGTCGGCGCCGAGTACGGCATGGCCGGCTACTGGCCCGGCCAGTCGTTCGTGGTGGTCGCGCTGGATGCCGGTCGCGGTGGCGCGATGCTCGCGGCGCTGGAACGCGCCATCGCCACGCCGGTCGAAATGGAAGGCGGCGCGCCTCCGATCGAGGCATCGATCGGCATCGCCGAAGGTCCGGATCCGGGCGAGACCGCCGAGCAGGTGGCCGGGCACGCGGCGCTGGCGGCGCTGCAGGCATGGCAGGACCAGGTGCCGACGCTGTCGTTCGACCGTGCGATGGCGTCGCAGGCGGCCGAACGCATGGTGCTGGCGCGACGCCTGCGCGAGGCGCTGGACAAGCGCGAGTTCGAACTGCATTTCCAGCCGATCCACCGGCTCGTCGACGACAGGCTGGTGGCGGTGGAGGCGCTGCTGCGGTGGCGGCAGGAGGGCGGCTACGTTCCGCCCGACGTGTTCGTGCCGCTGGCCGAGGCCTCGGGACTGATCCTGCCGATCGGGCGATGGGTGCTGGAAGAGGCTGCGCGCAGCCACGGACGGCTTGCCGCGCACGGCCTGGCGCAGGTCGCGATCGCGGTCAACGTATCGGCCGTCCAACTGCTGGCCGACGGCCTGTCGGAGGCGATCCTGGACCTGCAGCGCAAGTTCGATCTGCCTGCGGGCGCGCTGCATGTGGAGCTGACCGAAAGCGTGGTGTTGCGCCGGCCGCAGGCCGCGCGCGTGCGCATGCTGCAGTTGCGCGCCGCGGGCGTGCGCATCTCGATCGACGATTTCGGCACCGGCTTTTCCAGCATGGCCTACCTGCGGGACCTGCCGCTGGACTGCCTCAAGATCGACCGCAGCTTCGTGCAGCAGGTGCATGCCGACGAGCGCAACGCCTCGATCTGCCGCGCCCTGATCGCGCTGGCGCGGGGCCTGGGGCTGGGCACGATCGCCGAGGGCGTGGAGAGCGCCGACGAGCTGGAATGGCTGCGCCGCAACGGCTGCGAGCAGGCACAGGGCTACCACCTCGGCCGCCCGGTGCCGCTGGACCGGCTGCTCGAGTCGATCGGCACTCCCCGATAGCGCCGGCAGCGGCGCGGCCGCCGGCGGCGACCTCGACGGTCAGGCGTCGGCCTGCTCCTTCCAGGCGTCCACCGGGATGCAGGCGCAGAACACGTTCTTGTCGCCGTGCACGTTGTCAACGCGCGCCACCGGCGGCCAGTACTTCTGCTGGCGCAGGGTGGCCAGCGGGAACACCGCCAGCTCGCGCGGGTAGGCGTGGGTCCATTCGCTGGCGGCGGCCATGGTCGCGGTGTGCGGCGCGTGCTTGAGCGGGTTGTCGTCGCGGTCGAGGCGGCCGTCCTCGATGGCGCGGATCTCGTCGCGGATCTGGATCATCGCATCGATGAAGCGGTCGAGTTCGTGCAGCGATTCCGATTCGGTCGGCTCGACCATCAGCGTGCCGGCCACCGGGAAGCTCAGCGTCGGCGCATGGAAGCCGAAATCGATCAGGCGCTTGGCCACGTCCTCGGCGGTGACGCCGGTGGCCTTCTCCAGCGGGCGCAGGTCGAGGATGCATTCGTGCGCGACCAGGCCGTTGCGGCCTGTGTACAGCGTGCGGTAGTGCGGCGCGAGGCGCGTGGCGATGTAGTTGGCATTGAGCAGGGCGACCTGGGTGGCCTTGCGCAGGCCGGTCCCGCCCATCATCGCGATGTACATCCAGCTGATCGGCAGGATGCTGGCACTGCCGTGGGTGGCGGCCGAGACCATGCCGACGCCGCCGTCCTTGCTTTCGGAGTCGGATCCGCCGCGATGGACGCCGGCACCGGGATACCCACGCGGCAGGAACGGCGCCAGGTGCGCCTTCACCGCGCACGGGCCGACGCCGGGGCCTCCGCCGCCGTGCGGGATGCAGAAGGTCTTGTGCAGGTTGAGGTGCGAGACGTCCGAACCCCACTTGCCGGGCCGCGCGAGCCCGACCAGCGCATTGAGGTTGGCGCCGTCGGTGTACACCTGGCCGCCGTGCGCGTGGATGATCTCGCAGATCCCGACCACGTCCTCCTCGAACACGCCGTGGGTGGACGGGTAGGTCATCATGATCGCGGCGAGGTCGGCCGAGTGCTTTTCGGCCTGGGCGCGGATGTCGTCGATGTCGACGTTGCCGCTGGCGTCGCAGCGGGTGACGACCACCTTCATGCCCACCAGCTGCGCCGAGGCGGGATTGGTGCCGTGCGCGGACTCGGGGATCAGGCAGACGTCGCGATGGCCTTCGCCGCGCGAGGCGTGGTACGCGCGGATCGCCAGCAGGCCGGCGTACTCGCCCTGGGCGCCGGAATTGGGCTGGAAGCTGACCGCGTCGTAGCCGGTGATCTCCACCAGCATCGCCTCCAGCGAATCGATCAGCTCCTGGTAGCCGCGGGTCTGCGTGGCCGGCGCCAGCGGATGGATGTCCGCGAACGTGGGCCAGGTCACCGGGATCATCTCGGCGGTGGCGTTGAGCTTCATGGTGCACGAGCCCAGCGGGATCATCGTGCGGTCCATCGCCAGGTCCCTGTCGGCCAGGGCGCGCATGTAGCGCAGCAGTTCGTGCTCGCTGTGGTGGGTGTTGAACACGGGGTGGGTGAGGAAGGCGGATGTGCGCGCCAGGGCGGCGGGAATTTCGTCGCCGCTGGCGGCGTCGAGCGCGGCGATCTCGGCCTGGCCCAGGTCGGCGCCGAAGATCTGCGCGAGCGCCGCGAGGTCGGCGCGGGTCACGGTCTCGTCGAGGCTGATGCCGACGCTGCCCGCGTCGATCTTGCGCAGGTTGATGCGCTGGTGGCTGGCGTAGGTGTGGACGGTCGCGGCATCGACCCCCGTGACGTGCAGGGTGTCGAAGAAGTCGCCGGCCACCGCCACCCCGGCCTGGCGCAGCGCGGCGGCGAGGATCGCGGCGTAGCGGTGCACGCGGCGGGCGATGCGGGCCAGGCCCTCGGGGCCGTGGTAGACCGCGTACATCGAGGCCATCACCGCCAGCAGCACCTGCGCGGTGCAGATGTTGGACGTGGCCTTCTCGCGGCGGATGTGCTGCTCGCGCGTCTGCAGGGTCAGGCGGTAGGCGGGCTTGCCCTCGGCATCCACCGACACGCCGATCAGGCGGCCGGGCATCGAGCGCTTGAACGCGTCGCGGCAGGCCATGAACGCGGCGTGCGGGCCGCCGAAGCCGAACGGCACGCCGAAGCGCTGGGTGTTGCCGACCACGATGTCGGCGCCCCATTCGCCCGGCGACTTTAGCAGGGTGAGGGCGAGCAGGTCGGTGGCCACCGCCACCACCGCGCCGCGCGCGTGCACCGCGTCGGCGACGGCGGCGAGGTCGGCGACGTGGCCGAAGGTGTTCGGATACTGCAGCAGCACGCCGAAGCCCTCGACTTCGCCCGCGTCCGCGGCCGGGCCGACGTGCAGCGCGATGCCGAGGCCGTCGGCGCGGGTGCGCACCACTTCCAGCGTCTGCGGATGCACGTCGTCGGCGACGAAGAACACGTTGGACTTCGACTTCGACGAGCGCCTGGCCAGCGTCATCGCCTCCGCGGCCGCGGTGGCCTCGTCCAGCAGCGAGGCGTTGGCGATGTCCATGCCGGTGAGGTCGGCGCACATCTGCTGGAAGTTGACCAGCGCCTCCATCCGGCCCTGCGAGATCTCCGCCTGGTACGGCGTGTACGCCGTGTACCACGCCGGGTTCTCGAGGATGTTGCGCAGGATGACGTTCGGCGTGTGGGTGCCGTAGTAGCCCTGGCCGATGAAGCTGCGGAACACGTCGTTGCGGTCGGCGATCGCGCGGATCCGCGCCAGCGCTTCGACCTCGGTCAACGAGCCGGGCAGCGCCGGCCCCGCACGCGTACCGGACTCCGGTCCGCCGGTCGGCTTGATGCTCTGCGGGACGATCGCGGCGGTCATCGTCTCGAGCGAGTCGTGGCCGATCACGCCCAGCATGTGCGCGACCTCGTCGTCGTTGGGGCCGATGTGGCGTTCGACGAACGCATCGTGGCGCTCGAGTTCGAACAGGGAAAGGTCGCGCAGGGAGGGCGTGGACATGGCGGGCATCCGGCAGGGGGCGGGCGCCGGGACGGTACGGCCCGCGATCGTCTTCCCGTGCCGGACGACGAAAGGCGTGCACGCCGGTTCCGGCGAAGTGCCCCTCTGTCCTTTTGCCTGAGAGTTTGGAAGCGCGCCGACGAAGGATCGCGCTTCGTGCCCCTTCGGCGCCGGTTCCGGCGATGCCGGTCGGTCTCTCCAGAGTGTTTGCCGCGTCCGGTGGTATCGGGCCTGAGCGATTACGGGCGTTTGCGCCTTCGGCAGCGGGGGCCGGGACCCACGCTTCTCCCACCGGACTGCGGTGCGATTATAGCCCCGGGCGGCGGGAAAACCGCGGCCGTCACGTGCCGCGCGTCGCCGGCGTCGGATGTCTTGCTACCCTGAACGGCAGACGCCACGAGGACCCGCGTGAACACGACACCGCCGCCACCCGCGATGCCCATCCCCCCGGACATGGAGCTGGATGCCGACCGGTCCGTCGTCCGCAGGCTCTGGGATGTGTTCCGGCGCGAGCCGATGCTGCTGGTGACCTGCAGCTACCTGTTCGTCTCGATCGTGGGGCTGTGGGACCTGTACTGGTTCTACCGACGCTTCGACATCCCGATCCTGGAATTCCTGCAGAGCAGCGACTACTTCGTCGCCGGGCTGCGCCGTCCGGCCTACGCCGGACTGCTGGCCTGGACGCTGCTGGTGGCGGCGCTCTCGATCTGGCCGCAACGCTGGCGCATGCGCCATCCCGAGCGCGCCGCGCGCCTGGATCGCCGCTGGTGGTTTCGCGCGTTCTTCCCGAGACGGGGCGACTGGTGGGCGTACTTCGGTCTGCATCCGGAGACGACGGCGACGCTGACCGCGCTGGCGGTCATGGCGATGATGCTCTTCCACCAGAGCGATTCGCGCGCCGATGCGATCCGCGCCGGCGGCGGCAATGCGGTCCAGGTGGTGGACACCCGGGGCACCGTCGGCGGCGACTGGCGCATGCTCGGGACCAGCAGCGCCTACGTCTTCCTGTGGGATGCGGTGGAACAGCGTGCGCTGGTCCTGCCGATCGAATCGATCGCCGGCATCCGGCCGCTCGCCTCCACCGACGCCGCGGCCAAGCCCGAGGCCGCGCAGCCGGCGTCGCCTGCAGGCGACGGAGCACGATGAAGGCTCCCGGCGTTCCGCTGCGTGGACTGGCGCTGCTGCTCGCCGGCCTGGCGATGTTCGGGCCGTTCTCGATCGACACCATCTTCCCGGCGTTCCCGGCGATGGGCGCCGACCTGGGCGCCGACAAGCTGGCGATGCAGCAGACGATCAGCGTGTACCTGGTCGCCTACGCGCTGATGAGCCTGGTGCACGGGCCGCTGTCGGACATCCTCGGCCGCAGGCGGGTGATCCTGGCCGGGCTGGTGGTGTTCACCCTGGCCTCGGTGGGCTGCGCGCTGGCCGACGAGCTCGCGACGCTGCTGGCGTTCCGGGCGCTGCAGGGGCTATCTGCGGGCGTCGGCCTGATCGTGGGCCGCGCGGTGATCCGCGACCTGCTGCACGGCGACGACGCCCAGCGGCTGATGAGCCAGGTGACGATGATCTTCGGCGCGGCGCCGGCGATCGCGCCGATCATCGGCGGCTGGCTGCTCGGCTGGGGCCGCTGGCCGCTGATCTTCTGGTTCCTGGTGGGCTTCTCGGTGCTGCTGCTGCTCGCCACCTGGCGCTGGCTGCCCGAAACCCTGGCGCCGGCGTCGCGCCTGTCGCCGGCCCCGAGGAAGCTGCTGCGCGACTACGCGTACATCGCGCTCAATCCACGCTTCCAGCGGCTCGCCGCCGCGGGCGCGTTCAACTTCGCCGCGCTGTTCCTGTACATCGCCTCGGCGCCGGCGTTCGTGCTCGACCTGCTGAGGCTGGACGAACGCCAGTTCGGCTGGTTCTTCATCCCGATGATCAGCGGGATGATGCTCGGTGCGTTCGTGTCGGGCCGTGCGGCGGGACGGATCAGCGGAACGCGCCTGGTGAACATCGGTTTCGCCTGCAGCGGCGTGGCGATGCTGGCCAACATCGGTTACAGCGCGCTGGTCGATACCCCGACGTTGCCGTGGGCGGTACTGCCGATGACGCTCAACGCCTTCGGCATCGCGCTGGTGTTCCCGATCCTCACCCTCGCCATCCTCGACATGTACCCGCGCCAGCGCGGCTCGGCCTCGTCGCTGCAGGCGTTCACCGGGCTGGTGCTCAATGCGCTGCTGGCAGGCGTGCTGTCGCCGCTGGTCAGCCACGATGCCCTGGCGCTTGCGCTGCTGGCGGCCGCATTCGTGCTGATGGGCTGGGTGTTCTGGCGCTGGGAGACGCGGCGCGGCCGGACGCCACCGGCCTGTCCCCAGGCGCCCTCGGAACTGGAGCCGACCGGGCAGTTGTAGCGGCGATGCCGACGGCCTCGACGTCGTGCCGTTCGAACGCGTCCTGCCATCCTTGCCGCAGCTCCTGCCATCCCTGCGGCAGTTCCTGTCATCCCTGCGGCAGTTCCTGTCATCCCGAGCGCAGCGAGGGATCTACGCTTGCGTGCCATGGCTCGGCCATGCGCGGATCCCCCGCCGCGCCAGGGAAGACATCCGGTTAGAAGCGGCTAGCGTTCTTCCGGTGTTCCCTCGCGCGGATGCAGGCGCAGCAGCGGCGCGAGCTTCGCCCGGGGCATCGGTGGGTTGGTGCGCGGTGCCGGTGGCCCAGGGCGGACGGCGGCATCGGAGGGCGGGGGCGCGTCCACGCCCATCGCGGTGGCCGGTGCCAGCGGCTGCGCGCCATTGCGCCGCCTTGGCGACGGCACATGCGTCTTGCCGAGCTCGCCGACGAAGGCCAGCCCCAGTTTCGCGAAGTGCACGCTCACCGCAGCGCGTTCGCCCATGTAGGCCAGGGTGTCGGTGGTGGTGTGCAGGCGGGTGAAGAAGGTCGGTTCGGCCATCATCGCCGCCGGATAGCCGGCGGCGGTCCACGAGGCATGGTCGGAGCAGGCGTAGCCGCAGGTGTCGAAGCCGCGGGTCAGCCCGAGCGGGGCGAGGTAGCTGTCGAACAGGCGGGTGACGAAATCCTGCAGGGTCGGATTGGAGTTGTCGGTCATCAGACGCATCGCGTACTGGCTGCCGGCGGCGTAGTTGGTCATGTCCAGCTGCAGCACGCCGACCACCTGGACGCCCTGGCTGCGGAACGACTGCGCGATCGCGTTGGAACCGCGCAGCCCCACTTCCTCGGCCGCATAGCCCATGAACTTGAGGGTGCGTTTCGGCCGCCAGCCGTCGGCCAGCGCGATGCGGATGATCTCGGTGATGGTGGCGATGCCGGAGGCGTCGTCGTCGGCGCCCGGCGCGTTCATCGCGTTGCCGCTGCCGCTGTTGGAAATGGAGTCGAGATGCCCGCCGACCACGACCACCTCGTCCGGCAGTTCGCTGCCGCGCACGGTCAGGATCACCGAGGGTTGCCCGCCGCAACTCCCGCAGGCGGTGAACAGTTCGGCGGTGACGTCGCTGCGGCCGTTCGCCAGCGCCAGCCAGGTGTCGCGGATCCACAGCGCAGCGCTATGGCCGTGCGTGCTGGCGTAATAGCGATTCGGCCAGGCCGTCGACAGATGGTGGATGTGGCCGAGGATGTTGGCTTCCTGCACCTGCGGCAGCCACGATGCCACCGTGGCGGCATTGTCGATGGCGTAGTCGGCCAGCGCCTTGGGTTGCAGGGCCCTGGACGACTGTTCGCTGCGGAGGAACGACTCGGCTTCTGCGCGCGTGGCGAACGCGAAATACCCGCCGCAGTGGCGCTCGCGTTCGTGGATGCCGTGGCTGATCTCGGGCAACTGCCAGGCCTGCGCCTCCGCGAGCACCAGCTCGTTGCCGAGGCTGTCGCGCCGCGCCGCGGTCTTGCGCGCGTGGGTGGCGATGCCGCCTTCGAACAACGCGCGCGAGGTGACGAGATAAACCCTTGCGAAGGGATCCTCCTGCGCAGGCGTGGAAGGCGCGGCGGGGGCGGAGGGCGTACGGACGGGCCGAAGCGCCGGCGCGGCGACGCGGAGGGTTTCCGCGACATCGCCGGGCGCGGGAGCGCCCGCGGTCGCAGCGGTGGCGCACAAGGCGCATGCGCCCGCCAGAAGGAGGTTGAAGACCTGCGACATTCCTGCCATGGCGCCTCCGTGCCGCCGGTGCAGGCGCACACCGGCGCATCAGTGTTGATTCGTTGTCAGCGGTTCGCGGCCGGGCCCCACGTCACGGCGGTGCCAAGGGGTGCGAGCCGTTCCTGCGCCGCGGCGTCGTGACTTCCGGCGCGAGGTACTGGCGGATGTTCGGGAAGTCGACGTCGAAGCGCGAATACCAGTCGCGGTTGCCGGTATTGGACAGCGAGCCGCTGTTCGCGCAACTGGCATCGCCGCCATGCAGGCCGCCACGCAGGTAATAGCCGGTCGTATCGGAGGTAAACAGGCCCGATCCGCTGCTGCCGCCTTCGGTGGTGCCCTCCAGCCAACCGGCAGCGTGGCTGCTGGCGTCGCTGTCTGCCGGGATGTGCTGGCCGAGCGACACCTTCTTGAGGTCGCCGGCGGGGTGGTGGATCGCGGTCACCGGGGCCGACGCCGGCAATGCCCCGGCGTCCCAGCCGGCGAACATGGCGTTTGCGGGCGCCGCGTCGCGAAGGCGCAGCAGCGCGCCGTCGGTGGTTCCGCTCGAATACAGGTAGTCGGCGCCACCGCTGAGCAGGGTGTACTCGCCCACGGTACCGGCGCCACAGCCGGTCGACTCGAAGTTCCAGTAGGTATTCAGGGTCGAGGCGACGGCCTGCGTACTGATGCAGTGGTGCGCGGTGTGGAAGTAGGGCGTCTGCGTGGCCGTGTCCGTATCGTTGAGCAGCGTGCCCGTGCACAGGTAACTGCCGCCGTTCTTCACGAATACTATGCGCGCCACCGCAGCCTTGGCGCTGACGAAGCGCTGGCCGAGATCCGCCACCCGGCAAACGGTATCGATGTTGCAACTGCCCGAGTCGCCGATGTCCTTCAGGATCTTGAAGTCATCCAAGGGACCGGCCATGAGGTGGCTCAGCGCTGGCGCCCGCAGGCGGACCCGCCGGGGATCGACGCCGGCAGGCAGCCACAGTTCGACATGCTGCCTTTCGCCGTCGGTCATCGGCGTCCAGAACAGACCCTGCGCATCGATCGACGCGAGCGCGTGCGCCCCGGAAAGCGCAGCCACGATCGCGTCCGGCCTGGTGGAGCCGGCGAAGCGCAGTTCGGCGCGGGGGTCGAGGGTGCCCACGTCCAGGCCAACGCGGATGGCGTAGGCGAGCGGCGAGGTGAACTCAAGGCGGGCGACGGAACTGCCGTCGGAAAGCCGGCCCCATTCCAGCGGGGGCAGGTCGGGCGCGGAGGCCTCGCCGGACGCCTGGCGCGCGATGCCGATCTGGAGCGGTTTGCCGATGCGGCGGGCATTGTCCTCGCGCAGTCTGAGGATCCGTTCCGCGGACATCTCGCCGTAGCCGAGGCGCGCGACCACGAACGTCCGCATATCGGCGGCACGCCAGGTCTCGACGGCTTTCGTGGCCGGCGTGCGGCTCATTTCGCCACGCACGCGCGGCGCGTCGGCGGCTGCGCTCGCGCTCGCGACGGCAAGCAACGCGGCCATGCACGACAGCGTGGTCAAACGGACTGACTGCATCAGGATCCCCCTTCTCATCCGGGCCCATCATAGGCCAGCAGGTGGGACGCAGGTAGGCGTTGGCGGGGCCGGTATGCGGCCCCGCACGTGTGGCCCGGTTGGCTCAGGTGTCGCTGGCGGGCGCGTCGGTATCGGCCGCGGGTGGTGCCGGCGCGGGCGAGGCCGCAGGCGCCTGCCAGCCGCAGGTCTTGCCCTCGTTCTGCGTCTTCAGCCAGTCCTGCAGCGGCGCGAAGTACTCCAGCACCGCCGAGGCGTCCATCTGCTCGCCGCCGGTGAGTTCGGCCATCGTCCGCTGCCACGGCTGGCTGTTGCCCTTGGACAGCATCGCCCAGAACTTCTCGCCGGCCACCTTGTTGCCGGCGAAGCTGCATTGGTACAGCGGCCCCTGGTAGCCGGCGGCGTCGCACAGCGCCTTGTAGAACTGGAACTGCAGTACGTGCGAGAGGAAGTAGCGGGTGTACGGGGTGTTGCCCGGCACGTGGTATTTCGCGCCCGGATCGAAGAACTCCTCGCCGCGCGGCGTGACCGGCGCCACACCCTGGTACTTCGCCTTCAGCTCCCACCATGCCTTGTTGTAGTCGGCCGGGGCGATCGAGCCGTCGAACACGCCCCAGCGCCAGCGGTCGATCATCAGTCCGAACGGCAGGAACGACACCTTGGCCAGCGCCATACGCATCTGCGAGTTGATCAGCGCCTCGTTGCTGCGCTGCTGCTCGCCGACCAGGCCGATCGACTGCAGGTACGCCGGGGTCATCGACAGCACGATGGTGTCGCCGATCGCCTCGTGGAAGCCGTCGTGCGCGCCGCCCTGGAACATCGGCGGCAGCTTGTTGTAGGCGAGGTAGTAGTAGACGTGGCCGAGCTCGTGGTAGATGGTGGTGAAGTCTTCCTCGTTGGGCTTGATGCACATCTTGGTGCGCACGTCGCCATCCATGTCCATGTCCCAGGCGCTGGCGTGGCAGACCACGTCGCGGTCGCGCGGCTTGATGAACTGGGTCTTTTCCCAGTAGCTGTCCGGCAGCTTGGGCATGCCCAGCGAGGTGTAGAACTCCTCCGCCTGTCGCGTCATCCGCTTGGCGTCCTCGAGCTGCGCGGTGCGCGCCACCTCCACCCGGCGATCGGTGTCGATCAGCGCGTTCTCGCGCGCCATGCGCGCGTTGAGGTCGGCCTGGTAGCGGCGCTCGAGCGCGCCCGTCACATCCAGATTGCCCGCCTGGGCTTCGCTGTACGGCGCGAGGATGTCCCACAGGTTGCCCCAGTCCTGCTGCCACATGTTGCCCATCAGGTGCGCAGGCAACAGGCCGTCGACCGAGCCGCGGCCCGGGTACTGCGCCTCCAGCCGGGTGCGCGCATAGCAGTGCAGCTGTTCGTACAGCGGCTTGACCTGGCCCCACAGGCGGTCGGTCTCGGCGGCCAGCTCGACCGGCGACATGTCGTAGCCCGAACGCCACATCTCGCCCGCGTCGGCGTAACCGAGTTCCTTCGCGCCCTCGTTCACCAGCGACACGAAGCGCTGATAGTCCTCGCGCATCGGCTGGGCGATCGTGTGCCAACCCTGCCAGGCATCGAGCTGCGCGTTGTAGTCGCGGTCGTCGCGCAGCACCTCCTCCAGTTCGCCGAGCTGGCGGCAGCTCTTGGCGTCGCCGGCGGTCTTGCAGTAGGCGCCCGAGCCGTACATGCCCTCCATGCGCGTGGCGATGCGGGTCAGTTCGGCAAGCTTGACAGGGTCCTTCGGCGCCGGCATCGCGGTGCCGAGCTTGAGCAGGGTGATCGCGCGCGCGGTCTCGGGCGACATCTGCTGGCCCTCGAACCGCTTGGATTGCTCGATCCAGCCGTTGAGCGAGGTCAGGAACTTCTCGTTGGCCTTGGCGGCCAGCAATTGGCTGTCGGGAATGATGTAGGTGCTCGAGAGCCACTGCGCCGCGGTCAGCTCCGGGTACATCGCCTTCATCTCGGCATTGATCCGGGCGACGAAGGCGTCGGCGGTCTCGTCCTGCGGCGCCACGCCCGCCTGGCCGCCTGCGGGCGCGGCGGCGTCCGGCGCGGGCGAGGGCTCGCGCTGGCAGGCGGACAGGACGAGGCTTGCGCCGATGGCGAGGACGAGCAGGGCGTGGCGACGGATCACGGGCGGTTCCTGACGGTGCGCGTTGTGGTGCGCGCAGGCTAGATCGCGTGCGGGGGCTCCGCAAGTGCGATCCCGCCATCCGGGGCCTGGAGGCGCCGATGCGCGTCGGTGAGGCCGCGGGCGTGCAGCCACGCCCATGCGGCGTCGGCGTCGCGTTCGAAATAGGCGCGGGCGCTGCCGAGGCGGAAGGTATAGCCCCAGGCGTCCATGTCGGCGAGCACGCGATCGCGGCCGACGCCGGGCAGGGCATCGCCCAGCAACGCCTGCAGCAGGCAGACCGCGTCCTCTTCCTCGACCGAATCGGTGGCGTCGGTGTGCACGGCCCGGCGTTGCTCCACCGGCAGAACGATCAAGTGGCAGGCCTCGTGCAGTATCGAGTGCACGGGCGTGTCGCCCCGGGCGTGCACGTCGCAGCCGACGATGCCCGCTTCCGGCTCGCCCCAGTAGCTGCCAGGGATCGGCGCGCCGTCGTCGACGCGCAACAGCCGCAGGCCGTACGCGGCCAGCAGCGCCACGGCATCGCCGAAGGCGATGTCGCGCAGGCGCAGGACGGCCGGGGGCTGCGTGTCTTGCCGAATCATGCCGCAATGATGGGGGAGCGAATCCGATTGCAGGAGCGCCTTCAGGCGCGACCTCGCTGGACAGGACGGTCTTCCAGGGTGCGACCTGGCCGCGCCGACGGGCTGGCCTGCGCTGCCGCATCGGTCGCCCCCCCGGCCCTCCCACGCTTCCGCGGAGAAGGGGGAAGGGCAGGCTCAAGCGGTCGCTGTGCGGCCGTCCGGCAGGGACACCGAGATGTCGAGCACGTCGTGGTCGCCATCCTTGACCAGGTCGACCTTGACCGCATCGACGTCGACGCTGACGTACTTGCGGATCACTTCCAGCAGCTCGCGCTGCAGCAGCGGCAGGTAGTCGGGGGCGCCGCGGCTGGTGCGTTCCTGCGCGACGATGATGCGCAGGCGTTCCTTGGCGATCGAGGCGGTGTTCTTCTTGGCGGTCAGGAAATCGAACAGTCCCATGCCTCAGCTCCCGAAGAGCTTGCTGAAGAAGCCCTTCTTCTCGGCCTGGGTGAAGCGCATCGGCCGCTCCTCGCCGAGCAGGCGGGCGACGGCGTCGTCGTAGGCCTGTCCCGCCAGCGACTCGGCATCGAGGATCACCGGCTCGCCCTTGTTCGACGCGTCGAGCACGTCGTTGGATTCGGGGATCACGCCGAGCGTGCGGATGCCCAGCACCTCCTCGACGTCGCCGATCGACAGCATCTCGCCCTTCTCCACGCGCGCCGGGTTGTAGCGGGTCAGCAGCAGGTGCTCCTGCACGCGTTCGCCGGCCTCGGCCTTGCGCGTCTTGGACGAGAGCAGCCCGAGGATGCGGTCGGAGTCGCGCACCGAGGAGACTTCCGGGTTCACCACCACGACCGCGCGGTCGGCGAAGTACATCGCCAGGAACGCGCCCTTCTCGATGCCCGCGGGGGAATCGCACACGATGTACTCGAAGCCATCGTCGGCCAGGTCCTTGAGCACCTTCTCCACGCCTTCCTTGGTCAGCGCGTCCTTGTCGCGGGTCTGCGAGGCGGCGAGCACGTACAGGCTGTCGAAGCGCTTGTCCTTGATCAGCGCCTGGCGCAGCGAGGCCTCGCCCTGGACGACGTTGACGAAGTCGTAGACCACCCGGCGCTCGCAGCCCATGATCAGGTCGAGGTTGCGCAGGCCGACGTCGAAGTCGATCACGGCGACCTTCTTGCCGCGGCGGGCGAGGCCGTTGGCGAGGCTGGCGCTGCTGGTCGTCTTGCCGACGCCGCCCTTGCCGGAAGTGACTACGATGATTTCTGCCAAAACACGTCTCCTGGGTGCGTCGCCGTCAATCGAGTGCGGCGATCTTGAGTTCTTCGTTGTCGAGCCAGACCTGCACCGGCTTGCCGTGCAGTTCCTTCGGGATATCTTCCAGTACTTTGTAGTGGCCGGCCACGGCGACCAGCTCGGCGTGGAAGGCGCGGCAGAAGATGCGCGCCTTCTCGTTGCCCTGCGCGCCGGCCAGCGCGCGTCCACGCAGCGGACCGTAGATGTGGATCGAGCCGTCGGCGATGACTTCCGACCCGGCGCCCACCTGGGACAGCACGGTCAGGTCGCGGTTCTCGGCGTACACCTGCTGGCCCGACCGCACCGGGGCGGTCTGGATCATGCCGGGGGCGGCGTCGCCCCTGGGGGGCGATGCCTTCGCGGCCGGTACCGGCGCGGGATCCGCGGCACGCGCGACGGGAACGGGTGTCTCGCCCGATCCTGAGACCGGTTCGTACTGGGCCCGGAACTTGGCCAGCAGCGGCAGGCCGAGCTCGATCGCGAGCGCCTCGTTGTCGCTGCTGCCGTAGGCCAGCGCCACCGGCAGTACGCCGGCCTCGCGCAGGCTCTCGACCAGCGCGCGGGCGGTGGCGGGGTCCGGCGTGGCGGCCAGGCCGCCGAAGTCCAGGATCACCGCGGCGCGGGCGAACAGCTTCGGCGCACGCGCGACCCGGTCTCGCATCTCGGCGGCCAGCCGGGCCACGTCGAGCGTGCGCACGCGCAGGTTGGCGATGCCGACCTGGCCGATCTTCAGCTCGCCGGCCTGTTCGAAATCCATCGCGGCGCTCATGCGTCGGCCGGTTCCGTGGCGACGGTGCGCGGGCGTGGCAGCCACGGCTGGTCCGGCAGGGCGGTGCCGTAGGTGTCGCGCACCCACTCGTAGCTGCACATGTCCTTGGCCATCATCGAGGCGCGGATGCCGCTTTCGGGCATGACGTGCTGGCCGATCTCGTGGAAGCCGAAACTGCCGTGGAACAACCGAACCGGGTCCGCGTCGTGCTCGAGGAACACCTCGCACGTCAGTAGCGGATAGCGCAGTTCGGCGTAGCTCTGGGCATCGGCGTAGAAGGCCCGACCCACGCCGCCACCGCGGCGGCGGCTGGCGACGACGATGCGGTCGATGTAGAAGAACCGGTCGCAGTGGGTGCGGAACCAGTGGAAGTTGCTGCTGTCGTGGTCGGCATCGGAGCCGAACCCGACCAGGAAGCCCGCCAGGGTGCCGTCGCGCTCGGCGATGCGGAAGTACTCGGCGGTATCGAAGAACTTGCGGAAGCGGGCGGCGTCCAGCGGCAGGATCGTCGGGCCAGCGGCATTGTTGAGGGCGAGGATGGAATCCAGCTCGTGCTCGCGCACGTCGCGGATGAGGATCGACATTCCTGACTCCAGAGGACTGCGGACGCTACGGCGTGCCGTGCGCCCGGGGGGCATCACGCGCTCTACCGGTACCGCAGCGGCAAACGGCGGAAACGCCGCGCAACGGCCGCTGCGGCGCCGGCGCGGATTATCGCACGGCCGCCGCCGGCGGGCGACCGCGGGATATGGACGCGCGCATGACTTCCGAGGGGCTCGCGACGCCCCCGAAAGCGCCTAACATGGCGCCATGCTGTCGCGCCTCGACCATGCCCGCCTGCTGCGCTACGCCGGCCTGTTCACGTGGGTGGTGATGGTGTTGCCGCTGTGGGTGATCTCCGGGCCGGCGGACGACGGCGACCCGATCTCCAGCGTCGGTGCCGGCTGGCACGCATGGATCGCCTGGGCGATGTTCGGGTTCAGTTTCGCCTGGCTCACCCGGGCGCTGGATGCGCGCCGCGTCAGCCTGCCCGACTACGTGCTGCTGGCGCTGATGATCGGCAGCGCGGTGGCGTTGAGCTACTACAGCAACACGGGCCTGGGCGTGCTGCTGCTCATGGTCGCGGCCTGCGTGCTGCCCTGGCTGCTGCCGCTGCCGGCGAGCATCGCCGCCCTGGTGGTGAGCGTGCTGCTGGTGGTGCCCGTCTACATGCGCGCGATCGGCTTTTCGCTGCTCGAGGCGGTGATGCAGTCGCTGCTGTACGCCGGCTTCAACTGTTTCGTGTTCGCGACCGGCTACGTCGCGCGCCAGCAGGTGCTGGCCCGCGATGAGCAACGGCGGCTGAACGCGGAGCTGCGGGCGACCCGCGCACTCCTGGCCGAGAGCGTCCGGGTCAACGAGCGCACCCGGATCTCGCGCGAGCTGCACGACCTGCTCGGCCACCACCTGACCGCGCTGAGCCTCAACCTCGAGGTCGCCAACCATCTCGTCAGCGGTCAGGCGCAGGAGCACGTGACCCAGGCGCATACCCTGGCCAAGCTGCTGCTCAGCGACGTGCGCGAAGCGGTCAGCCGGCTGCGCGACGACGACGCCATCGACATGCGCGCCACCCTGCTGCCGCTGGCCGACAACGTGCCCGGCCTGCGCATCGACATGGACATGCCGCAGGCGTTCCTGCTCGACGATCCGGAGCGCGCCCACGTCCTGCTGCGCTGCACCCAGGAGATCATCACCAACGCCGTGCGCCACGCCGAGGCCAGCCTGCTGCGACTGCGTTACTGCTACGACGGCGATGCGGTCGTGCTCGAGGCGCGCGACGACGGCCGCGGTGCGGACGGCGCGACCGCCGGCAACGGCCTGCTCGGCATGCGCGAGCGCCTCGCGGCCCACGGCGGCGCGCTGCAGGTCGAGACTTCCCCGGGCAACGGCTTCACCGTCCGCCTGCGCCTGCCGCTCGGCGAAGGCGTGGTGGTGCAGGAGGCCGCACCCGTGGTCGCGTCCCCGGTTTCCCCGCAGGCGGCAGCGGCAGCGGTGTCCGCCGTCGCGCCCCGGCGTCACCCACTGGAGGTTCCATGATCCGTGTCTGCCTGGTCGACGACCAGACCCTGGTAAGGCAGGGCATCCGTTCGCTGCTTGCGCTGGACGGCGGCATCGAGGTGATCGCCGAGGCCGGCGACGGCAAGCAGGCGGTGGAGCTGATCCCGCAGGTGAAGCCCGACGTCGTGCTCATGGACATGCGCATGCCGGCGATGTCGGGGCTGGAGGCCTTGCAGGCCCTGTCGGCCAGCGGCCAACTGCCCCCGACCATCATCCTGACCACCTTCGACGACGACCAGCTGGTGCTGGCCGGGATGAAGGCCGGCGCCAAGGGCTACCTGCTCAAGGACGTGTCGCTGGAACAACTGGTGGGCGCGATCCGCGCGGTGGCCGGCGGCGGCTCCCTGGTGCAGCCGGCGGTGACCCAGCGCCTGCTCTCGGGCCTGGAGCACATGCGCAACGAGTTCGTCAGCCTCGACCGGCCGGACCCGCTGACCGACCGGGAAACCGAGATCCTGCGGCTGATGGCCGGCGGCTTCTCCAACAAGGAGATCGCCAATTCGCTGGGCGTGGCCGAGGGGACGATCAAGAACCATGTGTCGAACATCCTGTCCAAGCTCGGGGTGAGAGATCGCACCCGGGCGGTACTCAAGGCTTTCGAGCTGCAGTTGGTCTGAGCGGGACACGATGGCCTGCCCGCCGCAGCGCGGCGGGCGTTCGCGGGCGACGCGAGGCAGTGCCTCGCAGGCGTCGCCCGCTCACCCTGTCCAAGCTCGGGGTGAGAGATCGCACCCGGGCGGTGCTCAAGGCCTTCGAGTTGCAGCTGGTCTGAGCGACAGGATGGCCGGGCCGGTGCAGCGCACCGGCCGTTCGCGGGCGATGCGAGGCAGTGCCTCGCAGGCGTCGCCCGCTCACCCTGTCCAAGCTCGGGGTGAGAGATCGCACCCGGGCGGTACTCAAGGCTTTCGAGCTGCAGTTGGTCTGAGCGGGACACGATGGCCTGCCCGCCGCAGCGCGGCGGGCGTTCGCGGGCGACGCGAGGCGGCGTCTCGCAGGCGCCGATAGCCGCCCGTGGGTCCTCTCGATGGCAGCGGGCATGACGGATGCCTTGGCCCCTGCGGCCACCAGGACGATCGCGGCACTCGGGCTCGCGCACGCGGCCGCGGCCCGGAGATCGCGCATGACCCCGATCCCCGGGGTCCGGCTGGGGCGGCTCGCCCCGCGCCGGTCAATCTTGCTACGATTGGCCACTTGCGCCTGCGATGGCAGGAATTGGTCCCGGAGAACCCTGAATGACCCGTTTGCTCGAGATCCTGATTTCAATGGCGATCGTCGCCGTGCTGTTCGTGCTCGTCGCTGTGTTCCTGCCGTCGAGCCGCACGATCACCGAACAGATCGAGACCAACCGGCGGCAGGCCATCGTCTTCGACACCCTCAACAGCCTGCGCCGCTTCAAGGACTGGAACGCGCTGCCCATGCGCGATCCAGCGGTGCAACTCAAGCTTTCCGGCCCCGAGGCGGGCGTCGGCGCCCGCCTGGACTACGACTCGGACGAGCGCTCGCTCGGCCAGGGCAGCTGGGAGATCGTCGAGAGCGATCCGGACGACCGCGTGCTCTACAGCCTCGAGAATCCCGATCGCGGCGACAACAAGCGCATGGAATTCACGCTCCGGCCGACCGGCCGTGGCGGGCGCAACATCGAGATCACCCAGAAGTACAGCGTCGAATACGGCTGGAACCTGCTGGGCCGCTATGCCGGCATGTACGTGCGCGGCCATGTCGGCGAGGACATGAAGCTCGGGTTGAACAAGCTGGCCAGCGTGCTGGCCACGGTGCCCAACGTCGACTACCGCGCCGACGGCGTGCGCCTGACCAACCTCGGCGTGGTCGACCGTCCTGCCGAGAACCTGCTGTCGGTGTCGGCCGGCGCGATCGAGCGCAACAACGAGATCATCAAGCAGTCGATGAAGTCCAACAGCGAGTGGATCAAGCGCACGATGGACGCCAACGACCTCGAGCCCGCCGGCCCGCTGCGCATCGTGTCGACCGAGCTCGGGCGCGAGAACTACACCTTCGACGTGGTCCAGCCGGTCCGCAGGAAGAATGCGGGCGCCTCCGCCGGCGAAGCCGCCGCCGAAGAAGCGGGCGACGAGGGCGAAGAGACCGCGACGCCGGTCGTTGCCCAGGCGCCGGCGGTGGACGAGGGCGAGCTGCAGGTCAAGATCCCGGACGGCGCGCCGGTCGAGTACATCCGCGTCGAGGCCGGCAGGGCCGCCCGCGGCGAGTACGTGGGCTACATGGCCGAGCTCGAGAACGTGCGCAATGCCGTGCGCGCCTGGGCGATGACGCATGGCTACGAGGTCACCGACCGCCCGTACGAGTACTACAAGAACGGGATCGACGAGGCGTTCACCGAGAACGGTGAGTTCGAGGTGTTCTGGACGCTCAAGCAGTAACGCCCGCCACACCGATGCCGCTGTTCGCCGCGCGCCGCATCCCCGGGATGCGGCGCGTCGCGTTCGGGGGTCCGGAATCGTGAGCCGGCCCGTCTCCCACCCGTCCGCCGCGAACTGGCTGCGTGCCGCCGGCGCGCTGCTGGCCGCCGCGGCCGTGGCACTGTCCGCCTATGCCGCCCACGGCGCCGAAGACGCGGCGCGCGCGAACCTGCAGCTGGCCGCGCTTTACGCCTTCGGGCATGGCATCGCGCTGGCGGCGCTGGCGCGCGGCGCTCCATCGCGCCTGGCGCTGGCCGCGCTGTCGCTGCTGCTGGCCGGTACGCTGCTGTTCGCCGGGGCGCTGGTGTCGAAAGGACTGTTCGCCGGATCGACCGCCACCGCGCCGTTCGGCGGCGGTCTGCTGGTGCTGGGTTGGCTGCTGCTCGCGGCCCGCGCCTTCAGGGACTGAGCGCATGCCGCGACATGCGCGGGGTTTCGACACGGCGGCCGCATGGGACCACCTGCGGCGCCGCGACCGCAGGCTCGGCGCGTGGATGGAGCGCATCGGCCCGATCGCGCCGGAGCCGCGCTGGCGCAAGCCGTTCGATCCGGTGGACGCGCTGGCGCGCGCGATCGTGTTCCAGCAACTCAGCGGCAAGGCGGCGTCGACCATCGTCGGCCGCGTCGAGGCGGCGATCGACAGCACCCGGCTGCACTTCGACACGCTGGGACGGATCGACGATGCGGCGCTGCGCGCCTGCGGGGTATCGGGCAACAAGACCCTGGCGCTGCGCGACCTGGCGGCGCGCGAGGCGTGCGGCGAGATCCCGACGCTGCGGCAGATGGCGGGCATGCACCACGACGAGATCGTCGCGGCGCTGGTGCCGATCCGCGGCATCGGCCGCTGGACGGTGGAGATGATGCTGATGTTCCGGCTCGGCCGTCCCGACGTGCTGCCGGCCGACGACCTCGGTATCCGCAAGGGTGCGCAACGCGTCGACCGGCGGCCGCAGATGCCCACCCCGAAGGAACTGGCCGTGCGCGGCGAGAAATGGGCTCCGTATCGCACCTACGCCGGCCTCTACCTGTGGCGCATCGCCGATTTCAGCGCTGCGCAGAAGACAGCGACCAACCGATCGCAGGATTAGCCGGACGGTCCTTCCCCGCTTTTCATGCTTCGCCCGGTCCCGCCGGCCGGTAACGCCAGTGCCACGGCTCGTGGACGATGCCGTGCGGATTGCCGCGCGGGTAGCTCATCGCGAAACCGTGCTCGCGGGCGTGTCGCGACAGCCACGCGAACGCGTCCGTGCCCTCGAACGATTCCTCCGCCGGCGGCTCGCCCGGGGTGCCGATGTCGAGCGCCTGCCCGGAGTGGTGCTCGCTGAAGCCGGGCGCGGCGTTGACGGCGAGGATCGCGTCGATCTCCAGCCCGCGCGCGCGCTTGCGCTCGAAGATGCCGAGCTGGTAGTCGTGGCTGCGGTAACCGGAGATCGCGTCGAGCGCGACACCGTCCTGCGCCGCGGACGCATGCATGCGTCGCCACGCGCGCGCGGCATCGGCCAGCAGCCAAAGCGGCCGGCGGTAGCGGTCGAAGCCGGCCAGCGCGAGGACCACGGGCTCGGCCACGAGCGCCAGTCCGGTGCGGCCGGCGTAGGCCGCGGCCTCGATGCCGAGCGCCTCCAGTCGGTGCCCGACGCGATCCGGAGGCAACTGTGCCGCGCCGGCCGCGATGTCGTCGCCCGCGGCCGCGTCGAGAAGATCGAGCGCGTCCTCCACGCCCGGCTCGCGCCGCAAGCGTGGGACCAGCGGCATCAGTCCCTCGTCGAGCACCGCGGCCATGTACCGTCCGTCGCGCTTGCGCCGCAGCACGCGCGTCGCGCGCGACAGGATCCGCGCGTCGGCGTTGCCGTGCGCGCGCAGCAGCCAGGCCGGCCACAGTTCGACGTCCGGCGTGTTGAGCAGGGTGCGGGCGAGGGGACGCATCCGCGCAGCTTATCGGCGTGGCTGCGTCCCGGCCAGTTCGCGCAGGAGCGCGAGCAGGTCGTGCGGCCTGTCCGGGCTGAGCAACAGCAACTTGCCGTCGCGCTGCGGGATCACCAGCACCCGGTCGCGCGCGGTCAGCAGGCAGAAGGCGCGCTGGCGGTTGCGCAGCAGGTAGTGGCCGGCATGGAAGCCGGGGAGGCCAAACCGGTTGAGGCCCAGGACCGGCTTCAGCGCGGTGTGCTCGCCGAGATCGACGATGCGGGCGTGTTCGAGATCGAGCGCCTCGACGCGCACGCGGCGGGTGTAGATCGCGGCCGCCACCACCAGTTCGTCGCCCTCGACCGCGATGCGCCGGCGCCGCAGCGCCAGCAGCGGCGCGACCAGCAGCAGAGCGACCAGGAACGGCGTGAGCAGCCACGCCGGTGCCGGCAGTGATTCGTCGCGCGGGAGCAGCAGCCCGCCGACCAGCGCCAGGGCGGCGATCGCGAACAGGAACAGCCAGACCGATCGCGGCAGCGGGGCAGGGGGGAACTGCCGGGCCGGCGCGTTCACGCGGCGGCCCCGCGCCGCGCCGCGCCGTCGCGTGTGGCAGGTGCGCGGCCGGCCACGATTCCGCGGATCGAGGTCGTCATGACGATGGGCCTGCGGTCACTGCGGCCCGCCCGAGGCGGGCAGGAAGTGCAGGCCGGCGACCTTGCCGTCGCCGTCGATCGCCACCGTGGCTTCGAGCGCGGCGTGCTGACGCTGGATCCGGAACACAAGCACGGTGTAGCCGTCGCGTTGCGACACCCGCGGCGCGTCTCGCGACACCAACGGCCCCGCGGCCTCGATCTGCTGCTGCACGCCTGCGAGCTTGTCGGGACCGAGCGCGGCCTTCATCCGCGCGTCGAACGCCGTCGTCGCGCTCTCGAAGTCGCCGGCCTCCAACTGGTCCAGCATGGCGATGGCGGTGGCGATGGCGGCGTCGTCCTGTTTTGCGAGGGCCGGTGTCGCGCTGGCGAGGGCCAGGCACAGGACGAGCCCGATGCGTTGGAGGTGGCGCATGTCACTGCTCCTTCTTGAGGTAGAGCCACACGGCCAGTCCGTGACTGACCACCGAGACGAGTTCCCAGCCCTGCAGGCCGAGCTGGACGAGTTTCTCTTCGACATGCTGCGGCTTGAGGCTGAGGAACTGTCCCTTGACTTCGATCACCTTGTGCTGCCATCGCCTGCTCATCGCGTGTGCTCCGTGACGTTCGTGGAAGGGGCGCGGGGCCGGTCCGCGCCCTCGAGCGCATCGAGCAGGACGCGGGCGGCGCGCCGGCGCTGCTCCTGCCGCGGCATCGTGGCGAATCGGTCCCCGGGCTGGAACCCGTAATCGCCGAACTGCGAATGGTTGCCGCCCGCGATCACGACCCTGGACGTCGTGGCAGGAAGCTTGTGACGATTGCGATCGGCGCGCGCGAGGCTGGCGATGGGATCGCGGTCGCCCAGCACCTGCAGGACCGGGAAGGGGGCATCGGCCAGGTCCACGTCGCGGGGGTGCGAGGTTCCCAGCAGCACCAGGCCGTCGACCTCGCCCGGATGGGCATGCGCGAACATCGCCGCGACCTTGCCGCCCTTCGAATGCCCCGCCACGATCCAGCGGGTGTCGTGGCCATCGATCAATGCGCGTGCGCTGCGAAGCACCGCCGGATCCTCGGCGCCGCCGAACGCGCCTCGCCGGGGGAGCGGAACGATCAGCGCCCGGTGGCCGTTCTCCGCGACTGTCCGCATCAGTGGGGCGTAGGCGGCGGGATCGACCAGCCCGCCGGGGAAGAACAGCAGCGAAGCCGTGCCTGCCGTCGGATTCGCCGGCTCGAACGTCCACGCTTCGGCGGCGATGTGGACGGAGACTTCGTCGTCGCTGCGGAGGGCCTCGCGTGCCGTGGCATTCGCACGGAAGGCAAGCAACGACCAGCCAACGAAGATCACCAGGGCCGTCGATCCGGCAATGGCCCATGCTTTCCTGATCTTCGCCCAGGACAGGGTCATGGGGCGTCGTCATCCGGCGCCGGCAGCGGCTCGCCTTTCGGCAGCCGGCCCGCCTTGCGCAGCGCATCGCGCAGCACGTATTCGATCTGCGCGTTGAGGCTGCGAAGATCGTCGTCCGCCCACTTCTGCGCCGCCGCCAGCACGTCGGCGCCGATGCGCAGCGGATAGGCCTTCTTCTCCGCCATCAGCGGTCCATCCCCGGCCCTGTGCCGCGGCGTGCGCGGACCACTGCGAGCAGCATCGCCAGCGCGAGCCCGTTGACCACGAGCACCAGCACCACCGCGAGCACGAGGATGCGGCGCTGGTCCATGCCCCACAGCGCCATGCCGCCGGCCATCGCCAGCATCGCCAGGGCGAGCATCCGCATCAGCCTCGACAGGCGGTCGTCGAGTGCGCGGCGGCGGCCCTCGGTCATGCCGCGCGCGCCGCCGGCGACCGGCAGGCGGCCGTCGCGCGGCCAGCCGGCGGCGACGAAGGCCGGGATCGCCATCAGCGCGAACACCAGTGCGGCGAGATGGTGCGGTTGCATGGCCGGCCGCTTCCCGTCAGTACAGCGTGCCGGCGTTGACGATCGGCTGCGTGCTGCGGTCGCCGCACAGCACCACCAGCAGATTGCTGACCATCGCCGCCTTGCGCTCCTCGTCGAGCTTCACCACGCCGTTCTTCTGCAGTTCGGCCAGTGCCATCTCCACCATGCCCACCGCACCGGCGACGATCCGCGTGCGTGCCGCGATCACCGCATTGGCCTGCTGTCGTTGCAGCATGGCGTGGGCGATCTCGGGCGCATAGGCGAGGTGGCTGATGCGGGCATCGACCACGTCGACGCCGGCGGCGGTCAGGCGCTCGTCCAGTTGCTCCTTCAACCGGTCGGAGATCTCCACCGGATGGCTGCGCAGCGAGATTTGGCCATCCTCGTGCTGGTCGTAGGGATAGCTGGTGGCCATCGCCCGCAACGCCGCCTCGGACTGGATGTGCACGAAGCTCTCGTAGTCGTCGACGTTGAACACCGCCTCGGCCGAATCGACCACGCGCCACACGATCACCGATGCGATCTCGATCGGGCTGCCGTCGAGTTCGTTGACCTTGAGCTTGCCGCTCTCGAAGTTGCGCACCCGCAGCGAGACCTTCTTCTTGCTGTAGAAGGGGTTGTTCCAGCGCAGGCCGTTCTCCTTCGCCGTGCCGACGTACTTGCCGAACAGGCTCAGCACCGCGGCCTGGTTGGGTTCGACCATGTACAGGCCGAACAGGCAGAACAGCGCCAGCAGCGCCACCAGCACCGACAGCGCCATCTGTCCCCCCGCCCTGGGTTCGAGCGCCGCGAGGAAGAACCAGCCGGCCGCCAGCATGATCGCCAGCAGGGCCAGCAGCATCGGAATGCCGGGCAGCGAACGGATCGGGTTTTCTTTCATCGCCTGTCTCCTCGTCCCCCATCGGACGAGAGTAAAGATATCAATTTGATATCAAATTGCAAGACCGTTCGTCGCTGTCCCGCCGATAGAATGGGCGCCCCCATCGCCCGGACCCGCCCATGACCACGCTCGGCACCCCCCTGTCCCCCTCGGCCACGCGCGTGCTGCTGCTGGGATCCGGCGAGCTGGGCAAGGAAGTGGCGATCGAGCTGCAGCGGCTGGGGGTCGAGGTGATCGCCGCCGACCGCTACGCCGACGCCCCGGCGATGCAGGTGGCGCACCGCCGCCATGTCTTGGACATGCTCGACCCGGCCGCACTGGGGGCCTTGATCCGGCAGGAACGGCCGCACTTGGTGGTGCCTGAGATCGAGGCCATCCACACCGACACCCTGGTGGCGCTGGAACGCGACCACGGCCAGCGCGTGGTGCCGACTGCGCGAGCGGCACGGCTGACGATGGACCGCGAAGGCATCCGCCGGCTCGCCGCGGAAACGCTCGGCCTGCCGACTTCGCCCTACCGCTTCGTCGAGACCGAGGCCGAATACCGCGACGCCATCGCGGCGGTCGGCCTGCCGTGCGTGGTCAAGCCGGTGATGTCGTCCTCAGGCAAGGGCCAGAGCACCGTGCGCAGCGAAGCCGACGTCGCCCGGGCCTGGGAGTACGCGCAGACCGGTGGGCGCGCCGGGGCGGGGCGCTGCATCGTCGAGGGTTTCGTCGACTTCGACTACGAGATCACCCTGCTCACCGTGCGCCACGCCGGCGGAACCGCGTTCTGCGCACCGATCGGGCACCTGCAGCGCGATGGCGACTATCGCGAGAGCTGGCAGCCGCAGCCGATGTCGCCGCGCGCGCTGGAGCGTTCGAAGCGGATCGCGAAGGCCATCACCGACGACCTCGGCGGCTGGGGGGTGTTCGGCGTCGAACTGTTCGTGAAGGGCGACGAAGTCTGGTTCAGCGAGGTCTCGCCGCGGCCGCACGATACCGGCCTGGTGACCCTGGTGTCGCAGGACCTGAGCGAATTCGCGCTGCATGCGCGCGCCATCCTCGGCCTGCCGGTCGGTGCCGAGGCCGACGGCTGGATCGCGCAGCGCGGCCCGTCGGCCTCCAGCGCGATGCTCGCGCACGGTAGTGGCGTGCCGGTATTCGGTAACCTGGAGGCCGCGCTGCAGGCGCCCGATACCGCGCTGCGCCTGTTCGGCAAGCCGCGGGTCGAGGGCCAGCGCCGCGTCGGCGTGACACTGGCCCGGGCCGACTCGCTCGAAGCCGCGCGCGCCGTCGCGCGCGATGCGACGGCGGCCATTACCATCGAACTGCAATAGCCTTGCGCCCGCCGCCGCACCGCGGCAGGCCACCCGCGCCCCAGCCCGATCCGCAGCGTCGCTCGGAAGCGTGGATGCGCGTACGTCATCGGCAGCCGCTGTGCGGTCGCCGCTAAAACCGGAGAAGTGTATGAAAGGAAGCGGCGGCTACATCGTGTTCTTCTACCCGCAGGCGCTCGAGGTGCTGGGCGACGCCATCAAGCCCTACCTGCAGGACGGGCAGGCCGGACCGCACCTGGCCTGCAGCGAGATCGACACCGCGGGCGGGTTCACCGAGATGACCATGTTCGGGAAGACGTCCGCCGGCCAGGACGTGACCCTCGAACTGATGGTGCCGTCGAGCATGGTGCGGATGATCGTGTCGAGCCAGCAGGACGGCAGCTTCGGTTTCCGGCGGCAGCCGGCGGCCACCCTTGCAGGGACGGTCGCGCCGCCTGCTGCGCCTGCCGAGGAACTGTCCGGGGAGTCGATCGCGGCGCCGCAGGCGCCGTCGCGCGCGGAGTGATGCTCAGCGCGCCAGGTCGATCCACACCAGGTGGTGGTCGCTTGCCGCCGCGAGTTCGGCGGCGGGATCGTCCGGCATCGGCCAGAACACTCCCGAGCCCGCGACGCCGAATCCGACCGAAGGCAGCACGTAGTCCAGCCGCAGGTTGCCCACCTTCGGACCGAACCGGCCGGTGTCGTGCGCGTGCGCGCCACGATGCCCGCCGTTCTCGCCACCATCCGCGGCCGCCGCGAGCACGGCCCCTTCGCTGCGTGGCGTGGCGTGGCGCAGCACGCGCGGGTGTTCGAGCAGTTCGACGATGGCCTGGTGCTCGCCGGCGCCGTCGGTGGGGTCGTTGTTGAGGTCGCCCAGGATCACAAAACGCGCGTCTTCGGCCAGGCCGCCGCAGGTGCCGGCGTCGTCGCACAGCCAGGGCTTCGCACCGGGAGAGATGTATTCGCGCCACAGCCGGATCTCGTCGTGGTTGCGCAGGCCGTTGCGGTTCTCCGGCCCGTCGAAGGTCGGCGGGGTGGGATGCGAGGCCAGCACGTGCAATACCCCCAGCGGCGTGTCGACCGGCACGTCCCAGTGCGACTTCGACGACAGCCGCAGCTGCCGCCAGACCTCGTCGCGATGGAACGGCGCGCCGGTCGCCGGGTCGACCGGACGACGCGCGTCCGGCATCGCGCTCCATTTCAGCAACTGGAACGTGCGCGCGCGCGCCGCATCGATCGGGTATTTCGACAGCAGCAGCATGCCGTACTGGCCCGGATGCAGGCCGTAGCCCCAGGCATCGTTGCCGCGTTCGCGGCCGTTGCCGCCGACGCTGCCGCTGCCGTCGAGGTCCAGCCCGCTGGGCACCCCGGTGTTGACCGGCGCGAGGTAGCGGTAGGGATAGCGCAGCGGTTGGCCGCCGCCGGGCTGCGGCTGTTCGAGGTAACGCTGCTGGAACAGGTCGGCGGCGCGGCCGGCTTCGTCGTGGTCGAACTCGTTGAGCAGCACGATGTCGGGCCGCAGCTTCTGCAGCACCGCGGCGATCCTGCGCGCCTGCGCGTTGCCCAGTTCCAGCCGCCGGATCAGTCCGCCTGCATCCTCGTCGTACAGCGACACGTTGTAGGTGGCGACGCGGAGCGGGGCGGTGTCGGACATCGGTGGCTCGGAAGTTGGCGGGTCGCCGTGGACATGCACACGCACGCATCCGGCCAGGGACAGTGCGAGCACGGCGAGAAGCACGGCGAGCTGCGAGCGGGGGCTCATGCGCCGTCGATCGCGTCGAACGGACGCCAGCGGCGGCCGTCGAAACCTTCCAGCGGGCGGAAGTTGCGCTTGTAGTCCATCTTGTCGTGTCCGCGGATCCAGTAGCCCAGGTAGAGATGGCGGCGGCGTTCGCGCGCGGCCCACTCGAGCTGCTTGAGGATGGCCAGGGTACCGAGTCCGCGTGACACCTCGTCGGGATCGTAGAAGCTGTAGACGGCCGACATCGAGAGCGCGTCGATATCGGTCACCGCGACCGCGAGCAGGCGGCCGGCCTCACGCAGTTCCAAGAACCGGGTGTTCGCCCAGCTGCCGACGAGGAACTGGTCGAACTCATGCGCGCCGTGGGTGTCCATGCCGCCACCGGGATGCCGCGATCCGAGGTAGCGGCGATACAGCGCCAGGCGTTCCTCGTCGCGTCCCGCGGGCAGGACGCGCACCTCGATCGCGGCGTTGCGTGCCAGGCAGCGGCGCTGGCTGCGGTTGGGCACGAACCCGTCCACCGGGATGCGCACCGCGACACAGGCGCGGCAGTGCGGGCAATGCGGGCGGTAGACGATGTCGCCGGAGCGGCGGAAACCCCACTGCAACGCCTGCGGATAGAACGCGGGCAGGCGTGCGTCGTGCGGATCGAACACGAGATCGCGGGCCGTACGCTCGGGCCAGTAGCCGCAGGCGTGCATGCCGGTGTGGAACAGACGCAGGTTGTCGTTCTCGCCCATGCCGCCTCGACGCTCCAGTGGACCCCAGCATACTGCGGTCGGTCGCAGGCGGCGCGATCGGCAGGTGTCCGCGAGCTGAACCCGGCGGGCGCCACGTCAACGCCCGGGCCGGGCGGCGCGTTGACCCAGTCACGGCGGCAATGGAGCCGCATGGCGAGGACCTGCAAATGAAGCACAAGACCCTGTTCACCGCGCTCGCGCTGGCCCTGGCCATGTCCGCGGGCGCCATGGCCGCCGAACCGGCCGCGTCCCCGCAGCGTACGGGCAAACCCGTGCTCGACGCCAATGGCGATGGCGTGATCGATCGCGCCGAGGCAGCGAAGTTCCCGCGCCTGGCGGCGAAGTTCGACACGCTCGACGCGAATGGCGATGGCCGGCTCGATGCCAGCGAGCGTCCCCAGGGCAAGCACCGCGGACGCGACGGCAAGGGCATGCGTGGCCACGGCGGCCACGACCGCGCCGAACGCCTCGACACCGATGGCGACGGACGCCTCAGCCGCGAAGAGGTGGCCGCCGCCAAGGGTGGCCGCGAAGGACGCCGGAATCCGATGGTCGAGCAGTTCGACGCGATCGACGCCAACGGCGACGGCTACATCGTCCGCAGCGAACTGCGCGCCTGGCACGAGACGCAGCGCCCGCTGCGCCAGGCCGAGATGCGCAAGCGCTTCGACGAACGCTTCGCCGCGGCCGACCTCAACGGCGACGGCAAGCTCAGCCGCATCGAGGTCGACGAGAAGATGCCGCGACTGGCCGAGCGCTTCGCCTGGATGGACGAGAACCGCGACGGCTTCCTGAGCCGCCCGGAACTGCAGCCGCCGCAGCGTCGCTGACGGTTTTCGCGGGAACGGGAAAGCGCAGGCCCGCGTCGCAGGACGCGGGCCTTTCTTTGGGGTATCTCGCCTCGGGGAGAAACGCGTTGCGTCCGACCTTTGATCGAGGCGTCGGGTACGGACGCCCTTGGGTACGAATGTCCCCCGGCAACGGGCTGCGCCCGTCGCCTCCTCCTTGATTTCGTACCCAAGGGCATCCGCATCCGACGTGGGGGGATGCTTGCCGCGTTACGGACAGCGACCTGCGACCTTGCGGCCGACACCCGGCCCGCAAGCCGAGCCCAGCCCTGGCCGGCAGGCCTCTGCGGCGAAATCAAGGAGGAGCCATCCGCCGGCAGGTGGATGGCGGGGGACGTTCGCTGCGAAGGCCTGCCGGCCAGGACTGGGACCTTCGGGTCACGGCGACATGAGGCGATCACTCCACGATCGTCGCTTCGAGCTCGCCGCGCGCATCCTCACTCACCCGGGAAGAACCGTTCCTGGTCTTGCCGCTCCCGCCTGGCACGCGGGACGCGTCGCGCTGGCGGGCCCGGAGCGCGCGTCCGTCTCCGGCTTCTTCGTCCTGCGCGTCAGCCGCCGAAATGGAAGTGGGCGACGATCAGCGAACCGATGACGATCACGTTGCTGATCATCACCCCGCCGCGGCCCCAGGTCAGCCGATAGGCCAGCAGCCGCTGCCTCGCCCCCACCGGATCGCGCCGCGCGTCGCGCGCGAGCAGGGGATTCATCCGCCGCGGCAGCATCACCAGCAACTGCCAGTTCATCGCCAGCAGTGCGATGGCGATGGCGACGAAGGTGTGGCGCTCGTCGCCGAACGCGAGATGGGTGCCGATGATCGCCGCGATCATCGCCAGCGACAGCACGATGTAGCGCCGCGAGAAGCGCAGCAGCATGTCGCGCTCGGCGGCGGTGTCGGCGTAGTCGAGGATGACCCCGCGCGCGAACCAGGCCGCGACCAGGCCGCCGAGCAGTCCGCCGGACGCCGCGCCGGCGAAGCCCAGGGCGAAGCGGGCGAACAGGCCGCCGGCGATCGACTTGGTGGCGATGCCCAGTCCGGCCGCCGCGGCCGGCTTGCTGAAGCCCAATGCCGCGGTGACGCCCACGGCGAACGCCGCGGATGGCGCGCTGCTGCGGGCGAAGTCGCTGAAGCGCGTCAGCAGGTCCTCGCGCACGCTCTGGCGCGCGCGCGACAGGCGCTTGCGCACCGCAGCGTCCGACAGGCCCAGCAGCATCGCCACCTGCTTCGAACTCTGGCCCTCGCGGTAGTACAGCAACAGGGCTTCGCGACTGTCCTCGGGCAGTTCGGAGATCAGGTCGGCGGCGACCGCGTCGCGCTCGGCGTCGAGCGCTTGCTGCATCGGACAACCGTCGGGGTCGGCGGCGTGCTGGATGGCCAGCTCCGCGACCTCGCCGTCGAGCATGCGGTTGCGCCGGCCGCGCAGGTGGTCGTGGGCCAGGTTGCGGGTGATCTGGCGCAGCCACGGCAGGAAACTCGAGGGGTTCTTCAGCCGCGGCAGGTGGTGCCAGGCGGACAGGAAGGCCTCCTGGGCGATGTCCTCGCTGGTGGGCACGTCGCGCGTAATGGCCAGCGCCACGGCGGTCACCACGTTCTGGCTGGCCACCACGATGCGGCCGTAGGCGTCGCGGTCGCCGCGCACGGCGGCAGGGAGTTCGCGCTTGATCAGCAGGTCGATCGCGTCGTTGGACATGGGTGCCGGACGAAGGGGCTTC
Organism: Luteimonas saliphila; assembly: GCF_016774335.1. GTDB lineage: Bacteria > Pseudomonadota > Gammaproteobacteria > Xanthomonadales > Xanthomonadaceae > Luteimonas > Luteimonas saliphila. The sequence continues at coordinate 83,864 of NZ_JAETWA010000048.1, forward strand.
GGAACGGGACCGGCGTGGCGGGCCGGATGTGACCGCTCAGAGTGTACGCAGGATGCGCCACTGGTCCTCGGCGCGCTCGACCTCGACCCGCCGGATGGCCGGACTGGCGTCGCCGCGGGCCACGGCGGCCTCGACCGTGCCCGATCCCGAGCCGTCGGTCAGGTAGTCCGAAATCGAGACACGCAGCGAGTCGTCTCCATCCGGGCAGGCCGATGCCGGCCGCGGATCGAGACCGGCCGCACGCGCGGCGGCCAGCGCGGTTTCGCCGGCGTCCTCGCCGTCGACGGACAGGCACAGGGTGGCGGCCGGCGCCTGCGCCTGCTCCAGCGCGGCCAGGGTGGCGGCCAGCGCGGGCGGGGTCGGGATGCGGTAGGTGGCGTCGGCGCTGGTGGCGATCGGTTGCAACGACGGATCGAGGGAAGGGGCCGCGGGGGCGGCCGCGCGTGCCGGTTCCGGCAGGTCCCAGCCCGGGTCGCGGAACTGGTTGAGCCACAGCGCCAGCGCCACCGCCGCCACGATCAGCAGGCCGAACCGGTACCGTGCGCGCTTCTTGGGCGAGGCCGCGTCCAGGCGTGCGGCATGGCCGATCGCGGGCAGGAAGTTGCCCGGATTGGCGGTGGTGGCCTCCAGCAGCCCGGCCTCGCGCAACAGCTGGCGTGCGCGCGGCTGGTCGTCGGAGCGGATCACCCATACCGCGGCGCGCGGCGCGGCCTGGTCCTGCTCGCGATAGCTGAAGTTGCCGCGGATCGAGCTGCGCAGGGTGCGGCCGTTCTCGACGCGCACCTCGATGCCCTGGTCGGCCAGCAGCCGGGCGACGGCTTCCGCGTTCTCGATCCGCGCGCTGCTGAAGACCTGGCGCATGCTCAGTCCTTCGCCGGCACCCGGCCGGCCGCGCGCGCCTCGTCGACCACCCGGATCATGCCCTCCTGCGCGGTGCTGGCCACCAGCCGGCCGTCGCGGCTGAAGATCTGGCCGCGCGCGAGTCCGCGCGCGCCCTGCGCGCTGGGACTGTCGATCGCGTACAGCAGCCACTCGTCGGCCCGGAACGGGCGGTGGAACCACAGCGCGTGGTCGAGCGAGGCCATCTGCACGTCCGGCTGATGGTAGCTGATGCCGTGCGGGAAGGTGGTGGTGCCGAGCAGGTGGAAATCGGAGGCGTAGGCGAGCAGTGCGCGATGCAGCTCCGGCCCGTCGCCGACCCGTTCGCCGAGTCGGAACCAGACGTGGTTGAACGGCGGCTGCTTGGCCGGCTTGAGGTCGTTGCGCGGATGCACGTGGCGGAACTCGAACGGGCCGCCGCGGGCGAGCCAGCGCTGCACCTTGGCGGGCAGCGTGGCCAGCACGTCGGGCGCGATCGGTTCGGCCGGCGCGATGTCGTCCGGATCGGGCACCTGCGGCATCGGCGGCTGGTGCTCGACGCCACGCTCGGCTTCCTGGAAGGAGGCGGCGCAGAAGAAGATCACCTTGCCGTGCTGGATCGCGGTCACCCGGCGCACCGAGAAGCTGCCGCCGTCGCGGGTGCGGTCGACGTGGTAGACGATCGGATGCTCGATGTCGCCGGCGCGCAGGAAGTAGGCGTGCAGCGAATGCGCCGCGCGCGGTTCGGGCATCGTCGCCTGCGCCGCGGACAGCGCCTGGCCCAGCACCTGTCCGCCGAACACGTAGCGGGTGCCGATGTCGCGGCTCTGGCCACGGAACAGGTCCTGCTCCAGCCGTTCCAGCGACAGCAGTTCGATCAGTTCGGAAACGGGCGAGGTCATGGGCGGGCGCGGTGGGGCATGCGGCGATTATACGGGCCCGCCATGCGACGCCGCCGGCGAATCCCGCACATCGCCCACCGCATACGGATCACGTAGGAGCGCCTTCAGGCGCGATGCTCTTCGTTTCCGGCGCAGGAAGTTGTCAAAGAAGGGATCGCGCCTGAAGGCGTTCCTACGGCAGGCGGCGCAGGCCGCACGCGACGAGTACCCGCGGCCAGGGAAACAGCGGGCCTGGATCGCGCTTGCGTGGCACGCGCACGGCCGGATCGTCGCTGGCCGGCACGCGGTCGGTGTCGAGATCCTCGTGGCCGGCGATGAAGCGCAGCGCCGGCAGCGTCGCGCGCAACCGCGCGAGCAGCGCCAGCAGGGACTCGACCTGCGCGTCGGGGTAGGGCTCGTCCATCGCCTGGTGGCGCGTGTCGAGCCAGTGCGGATAGCGGCCGGTGTTCACCAGCTCGACGCCGACCGAGCGCGCATTGCAACCGCGGACATGGTGGGCGATGCGGTCCGCGGGGACGTACTCGACGATGCTGGCGTCGCGATCGACGTACCAGTGGCCGCTGTTGCCGGTGGCGCTGCCCGGGTGCAGGATGCGTTCGCCGTAGCGGCGCGCGGTGGCCAGATCGGGCAGTTCGGTGCAGTGGATCACCACCAGGTCGATCGCGTCGACCGCGCGCGATTCCAGTCGCTCGACATACGGCAGATGGTCGACGCGGATCGCGGCGTGCTCGGGCGGCGGCATGGCGCGATGCTAGCATTGCGCGATGGAACTGCCGCCGCCCGGGACCGACCTGCATCGCCTCATGACCCGGTTCCCGCGTGCGGGCAGGGTGCAGTGGATCGGCCTGCGACCGGCTCGGGATGTCCCGATGCGCGAGGTCGATTCGGCTAAGGCCGCTACCGGTGGCGGACTCGCCGGCGATCGCTACAACGGCGGCAGCGGCAAGCGCGGCGTCACCCTGATCCAGGCCGAGCACCTGCCGGCGATCGCCGCGTTCGCCGGGCATGCCGACGTCGCGCCCGCGACCCTGCGCCGCAACCTCGTCGTGTCCGGGATTCCGCTGGTCGCCCTGAAGGGCAACCGGTTCCGGATCGGCGACGTACTGCTGGAAGGCACGGTCGCGTGCGATCCGTGCTCGCGGATGGAAGCGGCGCTCGGCGCCGGCGGCTACAACGCCCTGCGCGGCATGGGGGGGCTGTGCGCGCGGGTGCTGGAAGGCGGCGAATTGCGCGTAGGCGATGCGGTGGAGTGGGTGGGCGCGTGAGCGCACGGGGACACTGCATCCTCTCGCACGGCTTCGAGAGCGGGCCGGATGCGATCAAGGTGACGGCGCTGGCAGAGGTCGCCGAACGCCTGGGCTGGACCCATGAGCGGCCCGATTACACCGACCTGGATGCGAAGCAGGGCGTGAGCGAACTCGGCGACGTCTACGCGCGCGTCGAGCGCCTTTTCGCATGCGCGGTCGGAGCCGTCCAGCGCGGCCCGCTGGTGCTGGCCGGGTCCAGCCTCGGTGCATGGATCTCGGGCCAGGTCTCGCTGCGCGTGCCGGTCGAGGCCCTGTTCCTGTTGGCGCCACCGACCCGGATGGGTTCGGCGCCGCCGCTGCAGGCGGCGAACGTTCCGGTGTCGATCGTGCATGGCTGGCATGACGAGCTGATTCCCGCTCCTGCCGTGGTCGACTGGGCGCAGGCGCGCAGCGCCACCCTGCTGCTGGTGGACGATGAGCATCGCCTGGCCAACCACGTCGAAGCCTCGGCGCAGGCCTTTGCGCGGCTGCTCGAGAGCCTGCGCGCATGAAGTTCTTCGCCAGCTGCGCCAAGGGCCTGGAGTACCTGCTGGTCGATGAACTCGTTGCGCTCGGCTGCACGCGCGCGACCGCGGCGATCGCCGGCGCCCACGCCGAAGGCACCCTGCTCGACGCGCAACGCGCGGTGCTGTGGTCGCGCCTGGCCAGCCGCGTGCTGTGGCCGCTGGCGGACTACGCCTGCGCGGACGAACATGCGCTGTACGCCGGTGCGCGCGAGCTGCCCTGGCACGAGCACCTCGATGCCACGATGACGCTGGCCGTGGACGCCCACGTCTCCGGGAGCGAGGTCACCCATGCACGCTACGCGGCGCAGCGGGTCAAGGACGCGGTGGTGGATTGCCTGCGCGACAGCTCCGGCGCGCGCCCCGACGTCGATCTCGAAGCGCCGGACCTGCGCCTGAACCTGGTGGTGCGCAAGGGCCGCGCGATCGTGTCGGTCGATCTCGGCGGCGGGCCGTTGCACCGCCGCGGCTGGCGACGCGCCCAGGGCGAAGCGCCGCTGAAGGAGAACCTCGCCGCGGCGGTGCTGCTGCGCGGCGGCTGGCCGGCGCTGTACGCCGATGGTGGCGCGTTGCTGGATCCGATGTGCGGCAGCGGGACGTTGCTGATCGAGGGCGCGCTGATGGCGGCCGACGTCGCGCCGGGGTTGCTGCGCCACGGCGGGCGCGCGCCGAGCCGCTGGCGTGGTTTCGACGTCGCGGCATGGGAAACGCTGGTCGAGGATGGGCTGGCGCGCGAGCGCGTCGGCCGGGCTGCGCTGCGCCCGGTCTTCGATGGCAGCGACATCGACCCGGAGGCGATCCGCGCCGCGCGCGAGAACGCCACGGCCGCGGGCCTTCGCGATGCGGTGCGCTGGCACCTGCGTTCCATCGCGCAGCTGGACGCGGCAAGCCGGGGCGCGCACTCCGGCGCGGATGCGGGCGACCCGGCGTCGGGTCCGGTCGCGGACGCGTCGCCGGGCGCGGCCGCGTCAGGAGAATCCATCCCGCCGACGCCTGGGCTCGTCGTCTGCAATCCCCCCTACGACGCGCGACTGGCCGCCGACCCCGCGCTGTACCGTGCGCTCGGCGACGCGCTCAGGCGCGCGGCGCCGCAATGGTGCGCGAGCCTGCTGTGCGGCGACCGCGAGCTTGCCTTCGCCACCGGCCTGCGCGCGAAGAAGACCTACCAGGTGTTCAACGGCGCGCTGGAGTGCATGTTGGTGGTCTGCGACCCGATCCTTCCGGCGGCGCGGGCGGACGCCGCGCCGCGGGTGCTGTCGGAAGGCGCCGGCATGGTCGCCAACCGCCTGCGCAAGACACTGAAGGCCTCGCGTGCGTGGCGCGAGCGCGAGGGCGTCGACTGCTTCCGCGCCTACGATGCCGACATCCCCGAATACTCCGCCGCGATCGACGTCTATGCCGACGTCGTCTCGGGCCAGCGCTGGCTGCACGTGCAGGAATACGCCGCGCCTGCCGACATCCCGGAGGCGGTCGCGCGCAAGCGCTTCGGCGAGCTGCTCGCGGGCGCCTCGGAGGCGCTCGAGGTCCCGCGCGAGCGCATCGCGGTGAAGACCCGTGCCAAGGGCAGGGGCGGCAGCAAGTACGGCCACTTCGCCCATCGCGGCGAGTTCATGACCGTGCGCGAGGGCGCGGCCAGGCTGCGGGTGAACCTGTTCGACTACCTGGACACCGGCCTGTTCCTCGACCATCGCCCGCTGCGCCTGCGCATCGCGCAGCAGGCGCGCGAGCGGCGTTTCCTCAACCTGTTCTGCTACACCGGCGCGGCGACGGTACAGGCGGCCGTCGGCGGCGCGGCGCAGACCACCAGCGTCGACCTGTCGGCGACCTACCTCGAATGGCTGGCCGACAACCTGCGTGAGAACGCGATCGGCGGCACCCGGCACCGCATCGCCCAGGCCGACGCGATGGCCTGGCTGCGCGCCGATCGTGGCGAGTACGACCTGGTGTTCTGCGATCCGCCGACGTTCTCCAACTCCGCGCGCGCCGACGACTTCGACGTGCAGCGTTCGCACGTGGAGCTGCTGCAGCTGGCGGTCTCGCGCCTGGCGCCGGATGGCGTGCTCTATTTCTCGAACAATTTCCGCCGCTTCCGGCTCGATGTGGACGCGCTGGCCGCCTTCGCCCGGGTCGAGGACATCAGCGCCGCGACCATCCCGCCCGATTTCGCCCGCAACCCGCGCATCCACCGCACCTGGGAACTTCGGCGCAGGCTCGGCTGAGGCGCGGACCGCGCAAATCTGGCAAGTACCGTTGCGTCGATGGCGGTTATCGTGCCGGAAACCGGGCGCATATTGCCGGGCAGTCCAGTGGAGGCAAGCCCCATGAGCGCGATCGATCCCATCCGTTACGCACGCGTCGCCCGCAAGGTGCGCGGCACGCCCGCGTCCGACGGCGCCGGCGTGCGCCTGACCCGCGTCATCGGCGGCGGCGAACTGCCCGATCTCGATCCGTTCCTGCTGCTCGACGAGTTCGGCACCGACCGGCCCGAGGACTATCTCGCCGGCTTCCCCAGCCATCCGCACCGCGGCTTCGAGACCGTCACCTACATGCTCGACGGCCGCATGCGCCACAAGGACAACCACGGCAACGAGGGCCTGCTGGTGCCCGGCAGCGTGCAGTGGATGACCGCCGGCCGCGGCCTGGTGCACTCGGAGATGCCCGAGCAGGAACACGGCCGCATGCGCGGCTTCCAGCTGTGGGTGAACCTGCCGGCGAAGGACAAGATGACCGCGCCGCGCTACCAGGAATTCCCGCCTGCGCAGTTGCCGGCGGTGACGCCGGCCGAGGGCGTGCGGGTGAAGCTCATCGCCGGCGCGGTGCAGGACGCCGATGGCGAGCCCGTGCGTGGCCCCATTTCGCAGCCGGCGACCGATCCGGTGTATCTCGACGTCGAACTCGCGCCGGGCGTCGAATGGGTGTACACGCTGCCGCCGGGCCACAACGCGTTCGCGTATGCGTTCGAGGGCGAAGCCTCGCTCGGCGACGGCGACGATGCGCGCGCGCTCGCGGCGCAGGAGATGGCGGTGCTCGGCGGCGGCGACGCGCTCAAGCTGCGCGGCGGCGAGGCCGGAGCGCGGTTGATCGTGGTTGCCGGTCGCCCGCTGCGCGAGCCTGTCGCGCGCCACGGACCGTTCGTGATGAACACCCGCCAGGAGCTGATGCAGGCGTTCGTCGATTTCCAGGAAGGACGGTTCTGAGCGAACTACCGCGCAGTTGCGCGAGGACGGCCGGGTGCTGCCCGGCCGTCGCGCTCGTGGCCGCGGGACGCGCTCAGCCGTTGCCGACGATGTCCGGGCGGTCGTGGCCCAGCCACTTGTAGAAGGTGCCGCCGAGCAGGCCACCGAGGATAGGCGCCAGCCAGAACAGCCACAGTTGCGAAACCTGCGCGCCGCCTACCAGTAGCGCGACCCCGGTGGAACGCGCCGGATTCACCGAGGTGTTGGTGACCGGGATGCTGATCAGGTGGATCAGGGTCAGGGCCAGGCCGATCGCGATCGGCGCGAACCCCACCGGCGCACGCGCGTGGGTGGCGCCCATGATCACGACCAGGAAGAACGCGGTCAGCACCACTTCGCACAGGAACGCCGCCGCCATCGAGTAGCCGCCGGGCGACAGTTCGCCATAGCCGTTGGTCGCGAACGCGCCGGCGCTGCCGCCGTCGATCGCGAACCCCGGCGCGCCGCTGGCGATCTGGAACAGGATGAAGGCCGCCGCCACCGCGCCCAGCGTCTGCGCCGCGATGTAGGGAAGCAGGTCTCGCACCGGGAAGCGGCCACCGGCCCATAGCCCGAAGCTGACCGCGGGATTGAAATGACCGCCGGAAATGTGGCCGAGCGCGTAGGCGCCGGTCAGCACGGTGAGGCCGAACGCCAGCGACACGCCGAGCAAGCCGATCCCCAGCGGATTGCCGTCGCCGCCGAAACTGGCCGCGAGCACGGCGCTGCCGCAGCCTCCCAGGACCAGCCAGAACGTGCCGACGAATTCTGCGGAGAGCTTCCTGATCATGATGTGGGTTCCCGTTGGTGGAGTGGTCCTGCCTCGACACAAGGCCAGAGCATCGACCGCTGGCGCGCGTCGAGACAGGGGGCGGGACAATGTGGCACATCGCGATACGCGCGTTCCATGCGGCGATGCAGCAGAAGCGATGCGTTGGACATTCGCGTCGATTCGGTATAGTGCCCACGAAACGGAATTCATCCCCCCTTGCAGGACGATGAATTACCCACGGAGTTGTTGCGGTGCAGCACTTCCCCCATGCAGGACTGTGACCTCGTGGTCCCTTCGCTACATGGAGCGACTTCAGATGAAACCGATGATCCTGTTGCTGGCCGGCCTGCTCTGGTCCGGCCACGCGCTCGCGCAATCCGCCACCGAAAACTGTCCCGAACTGCCGCCCGGCACCGATCTCGGGTGGGACGTGGTCAACGGGCCCGACTTCGTGTTCTGCAAGGCCATCCGCGCGTCGGACGGCAGCCAGGCGTTCGCGGTGATGCTCGGCGGCCAGTCGGCGTTCCGGCCCACACGCGAGCTGCGCGAGGAGAGCGCCGAGATCGACGGCCACGACGTACGCTGGTACCGCGGTGAGGTGGCGACCCGGCAGAACGTCCTCGTGCGCGAGACGCGCGTCGAGCTGGGCCGCAGGAACACCGCGCACATCGTCGTGCGCGCGGACTCCGAAGACCTGCTCGCGCAGAACCGGCGCCTCGCCGAGGGCCTGCGTTTCCGGGCGATCGCCGTCGGCGGCGATTGAGTTCCGCCGGCCGGCGGGCCGCGCCCGCTGCAACGCTTGCGGCCGGCGAGCCGGGACGATGGCCGGGGAGAGGACCGGGTGGCGCGACCACCCCGCCTGGCGCGGGCGGCTAGTTGCTGCCGATCCGGCTGTCGTGGAACCGCAGCCCCTCGGCCAGCTTCAGGCTCTCGGCCAGCTGCTGCTCGGTCTCCACCCGGAGCATGATGTGCGCGGTCAGGTCGTCGTCGAGCTCGATCAGCGTTTCGCGCACGATCGCATCCTGCAGCGCGAGCACGCCGCGATACCAGCGCACGTCGTGGCCATCGATCGTGCCCTTTTCCTCGCGCAGCGAGAAACGTTCGCGGAAGGGGGACTCGGCCCGCAGCATGACCGAGAACACCTGGGTCCCGTCTTCGCGCACGGCCTTGCAGAAGAGGAAGTCGTCGCCCTGGGTGGCCTCCCAGCCCAGGCCACCGGCCGCCGGCAGTTCGGGACAGTTGCCGACGGACTGGGCCAGGGCAGGCAGCGGCAACAGCAGGGCCGCGATGGCAAGCCGGTGCTTCGTGTTCATCGGGGATCCCGGCGGGAAGGTCTTCCCGACATTGCCACGTCACGGCTCATGATGCAACGCACAAAAATTTGATCCCCGTCATCTTTCGGGCAGCGGGATGGATTCGGTTTCGTCCGCGATCCCGCCGAATCGGCCGTCCTGCCAGTCGCGTTTGGCCTGCTCGATGCGTTCCTTCGACGAGGACACGAAGTTCCACCACAGGTGCCGTGGCGCATCCAGGGGCTCGCCACCGAACAACAGCGCCTTGAGCGGGGTCTTGGCCCGCAGCACCGCCGGGGAGCCGGGATCGGGCAGCACCAGATGGCGCGCGGGGATGTCGCTGCCGTCCAGTTGCGCGTCGCCCTCGAGCACGTAGACCGCGCGCTCGGCGTGGCTGGCGTCGATCTTCGTTTCCTCGTCCGCGGCGAGGTCGATCGCCACGTTGAGGGTGTCGCTGAAGACGCCCACCGGCGACTCCTCGCCATAGGCGCGGCCGGCGATGACGCGCAGGGTCGCGCCCCGATGCTCGATCCGCGGCAGGGTCGCGGCGGCGTGGTGGTGGAATGCGGGTGCGGTCTCCTCGTGCGGCTTCGGCAGCGCGACCCAGGTCTGCATGCCGTGCAGTGCCTGTCCGCCCCCGCGCAGTTCCTCCGGGGAACGCTCGGAGTGGGCGATGCCGCGACCGGCGGTCATCCAGTTCACGTCGCCGGGACTGATGTCCTGGCGCGATCCGAGCGTGTCGCGATGCCGGATCGTGCCCGCCCAGAGGAAGGTCACGGTGGCCAGGCCGATATGCGGATGCGGGCGGACGTCGATGCCGACGCCGGGTTCGAACAGGGCCGGTCCCATGTGGTCGACGAACACGAACGGGCCGACGCTGCGCGCCTGGATCGTCGGCACGGCCCGGCGCACCATCATGTTGCCGATGTCGTGTTCGCGCGGGGCGATGATCGTGGTCATGCAGGCTCTTCCAGCGGACGTGCAGGCAGGATCGCACGCCCTGCCGGTGACGCGCGGAACGTTCCGGGAAACGGATCGTTCCGCGAACCGGCTGCCTCAATCGCCGCCGCCGGGCAGCGTGCCGCCGGCGGTACCCACCGCGCCGCGGCGCGAGGCCAGGCGATCGGCGAGCCGGGTGGGTTCGGGCAGGCGGTAGCGGGTGGCGTAGCGCATCACCAGCCCAGGCGCGCCCGCCATCGACACGCGGTGCCCGGGCGAAACCACCAGCGGGTTGCAGCGCACCTTGCTGCGCAGCAACCAGCCGATCTGTTCGCCGCCATGGCGCAATGGCGTGAAGGCGCCGCGCATGTCGTGCAGCGTGGTGCTCGAGGTGCCGACCAGGATCTTCTTCGCCACGCCGATGCTGGGCAGGCCGGTGGCCACGCCGAAATGCGCGGCGATCCCGAGCCTGCGCGGATGGGCGATGCCATGGCCATCGACGAAGGCGAGGTCGGGCCGCCGCGGCAGTCGCGCCAGCGCCTGCAGCAGCGCCGGCAGCTCGCGGAAGCTGAGCAGGCCGGGCACGTAGGGCATGCTCGTCGGCACGCGCACGACCTCGCACGCGACCGGCTGCAGGTCGCGCGCATCCAGCAGCACCGCGGCGGCGCGGGTGAGCGTGCCGCCTTCCTCGAAGCCGACGTCGAATCCGCCGATCCATCGCGGCGGGTCCGGGAAGTCGTCGCGCAGGACGACCTGGCGAGCCAGCGCCTCCTGGACGCGTCGCGCGTCGGCGATGCTGCCGTCCCAGTCGCCGAAAGCGGCGCTCATGGCGCGTGCGCCGGCGAACCGTAACGCGTCACGTGGAGCGCAGGGCGGCCGTCGTCGGCGATGCGGATGGTGCTGATCCGGTCGTACTCGGATTCGGGCATCGGTTCGGCAGCGCAGGCGCAGAGCGCGGCGACGATGTCCGGCGTCGTGTTGCTGTGGCCGGCGACGAGCACCGTGCCCCACGGATGCGTGGCGCGCAGCTGCGCGGCGAACGCGTCCGCCGACATGTCCGCCGCATAGAGCTTCGGCGCGAGGCCGAAAGCGGCGGCGCTCGGCGCGACGGTCTGCTGCGTGCGCCGGTAGCCGGTGGCGTAGACCGCGACGAGCGGTTCGCGCGCGAGCCGACGCGCGAGCTCGCTGGCGCGCGCCAGACCGGCCGGATTCAGCTCCGGATCGCGATCGGCACCGGCGGCCTTCTCGGCGTGGCGGACGACGACGAAGGTGACGCCGTCCACGGCGGCGCGCGGCGCCGTTCCGGCGCAGGCTCCCAGCAGGCAGGCGAACGTCAGCAGCGGTAGGAGGCGTCTGGTCATCGCGCGATTATGCCGCGAAGCCATCGCGGTCGAATGCGATCGCACCCGTGGCTTGGCTGGTGCGGTGAGCATCCTGTCGATCGGTCCGACGCTGCCCGGACGTTGGCGCCTGCGCCGTCCACCGGGTCGCACATGCCGGCGACATGCGGTCCGCGCGCAGCGCCGGCGCTTGGCCGGTCGCTCCCGGCACCCGCGCCGGGCGAGGCGCTACTTCTTCGCGTGCCATTTGCCGTCGTCGCCCTTGTCGTACTTTTCCTTCACCGCGGCCCAGGCCACGCGGTGCGCGGTCTCCTCGCGGCTGGCGTCGCCGCGGCGGTCGTCCGGATCCCTGTACTGGTCCCAGGCGCTGTTGAAGGCTTCCTTGTAGATCTCCTGCGCGTGCTTCGGCACGTTGTCGCGGACCGTATCGGGCAGGTCGTCGATGCGCTCGTAGGGCATGGGCGTGGCTCCGTGCGGGCCTTCGACCCTAGCGCCGCGCGGGTGACCGCGCGGTGAGTCGGACGTGAGCGTCGCGTGCCGGCGGCGCTACGCGTTCCCGGCCTGCGGCGCGAGCGCGATCAGCAGCCCGCGGGCGGCCTTCAGCCGGGTGTCGGCATCGGCCAGGTCCAGGGCGATGCGCAGCTTGTCCGGGCCGTCCATGCGGTAGTGCTTCGGCTGCCCCTGGATCAGCCGGATCACCGCCATCGGATCGACCGCCGGCTTGTCGAGGAACTGCAGGCGCCCGCCGCCGGGGCCGAGGTCGAGCTTGCGGATGCCGAGCGCGGTCGCCTGCAGCCGCAGTTCGGCGATCGCGAACAGGTGCTTCGCAGCATCCGGCAGCAGGCCGAAGCGGTCGATCATCTCGACCTGCAGTTCGCGCAGCTCAGCGCCGTCGCGCGCTGAACTGATGCGCTTGTACAGCGTCAGGCGCGTGTGCACGTCGGGCAGGTAGTCGTCCGGGATCAGCGACGGCAGGTGCAGTTCCACATCGGCGCCGCGATGCAGCGGCTCGTCCATGTCGGGCAGCTTGCCCTGGCGGATCGAGCGCACCGCGCGCTCGAGCAGTTCGGTGTAGAGGCTGAAGCCGACCTCGGCCATCTGTCCGCTCTGGTCCTCGCCGAGCAGTTCGCCGGCACCGCGGATCTCCAGGTCGTGGGTGGCCAGGGTGAAGCCGGCGCCCAGCTCGTCCATCGAGGCGATCGCGTCCAGCCGCTTCTGCGCATCGGAGGTGATCGAACGCCGGTCGGGCACCACCAGGTAGGCATAGGCGCGGTGGTGCGAGCGGCCGACGCGCCCGCGCAACTGGTGCAGCTGCGCCAGGCCGAATTTGTCGGCGCGGTTGATGATGATGGTGTTGGCGTTGGGGATGTCGATGCCCGATTCGATGATCGTCGAGCACAGCAGCACGTTGAAGCGCTGCTTGTGGAAATCGAGCATCACCTTCTCCAGCTCGCGTTCGGGCATCTGGCCATGGGCGATGCCGATGCGCGCGTCGGGCACCAGTTCCGAGAGCTGGCGCTGCATGCGACCGATGCTCTCGACGTCGTTGTGCAGGAAATACACCTGGCCGCCGCGCGCGAGTTCGCGCTGGAACGCTTCGCGCAGCATCGCGTCGTCCCAGGCGTGGACGAAGGTCTGTACCGCCAGCCGGTGCGCGGGCGGGGTGGCGATGATCGACAGGTCACGCAGCCCGGCCATGGCCATGTTGAGCGTGCGCGGGATCGGGGTGGCGGTGAGCGTGAGCAGGTGCACGTTCGCGCGCAGCGCCTTGAGCGCTTCCTTCTGGCGCACGCCGAAGCGCTGCTCCTCGTCGACGATGACCAGGCCGAGGTCCTTGAACTTCACGTCCTTCTGCAGCAGCCGGTGGGTGCCGACGATGACGTCGAGCGTGCCGTCGGCGATCTTGCCGATCTCGGCCTTGATCTCCTTCGTGCTCTTGAAGCGCGACAGTACCTCGACGCGCAACGGCCAGTCGGCGAAGCGGTCGCGGAAGTTGCGGTAGTGCTGCTCGGCCAGCAGGGTGGTGGGCACCAGCACGGCCACCTGCCGGCCCGCGGCCGCGGCCACGAATGCCGCGCGCACGGCGACCTCGGTCTTGCCGAAGCCGACGTCGCCGCAGACCACGCGGTCCATCGGCTGGCTGGAGCCGAGGTCGCGGATCACCGCCTCGATCGCGGCGTGCTGGTCGGGCGTCTCCTCGAACGGGAACGCCGCGGCGAAGGGTTCGTACATCGCGCGGTCGATCGGCAGCGCAAGGCCGGCGCGCGCCATGCGCCGGGCCTGGATCTCCAGCAGCTCGGCGGCCACGTCGCGGACCTTCTCCTGCGCCTTGCGCTTGGCCTTGGCCCATTGCTCGCCGCCGAGCGAATGCAGCGGTGCGGTCTCCGCCGACGCGCCGGAGTAGCGGCTGACCAGGTGCAGCTGCGCCACCGGCACGTACAGGCGGTCGCCCTTGGCGTATTCGATGTCGAGGTACTCGCCGGCCTGGCCGCCGGCCTCGAGCGTGACCAGGCCGCGATAGCGGCCCACGCCGTGATCCTCGTGCACGATCGGCGCGCCTTCGCTGAGCTCGCCCAGGTCGCGGATGATCGCCTCGGGCTCGCGGCCCGCGCGCCTGCGCCGGCGTGGCTGCGCGGCGCGCTCGGGGAACAGCTGGCGTTCGGTGAGGATCGCGACCGGCCCGTGGCCGGAGGCGTCGTGGTCGAGGGCGAAACCATCGTCGAGTGGCGCGACCGCGATCGCGAAGCGGGCGTCGCCCCCGCCTACACGGGATTGGCCGTGGTCGCGGAGGAACGCCGCGAAATCGGGCAGCACCGCAGGCTCGAGTCCCGCCGCATCCAGCAGCTCCAGCAGCGCCTCGCGGCGACCGGCCGAATCCGCGGCGATCAGCGTCCGCCCGCCGTAGCTGGACAGGAACGAACCGAGCGCGGCCCCCGGCTCGCTGTCGCGCGCGGACAGCGGCAGCACCGGCGCGGGCTGGTCGCCGAGCGTGCTGGCCTGCGCGTGGCGCGGGTGCGCGGCGTTGCACAGCTCGATGCGCTCGCCGGCGTTGAGTCGCTCGCGCAGGGCGTCGGGCGTCAGCCACAGCTCGTCCGGCGGCAGGATCGGGCGTTCGATGTCGTGGCGCAGCTGCTCGTAGCGGTCCGCGGCCTGTTTGCAGAAATGCTCGGCCGCTTCCAGCGCGCCTTCATCGACCATCGGCAGCGCATCGGGGGCGAGGTAGTCGAACAGGGTCGCGGTCGTGGCGAAGAACAGCGGCAGGTAGTACTCGATCCCGGCCGGCACGATCCCGGCCTTGAGGTCCTGCACCAGGCCGCTGCGGCGGGTGTCGATGTCGAAGCGCGCGCGCAGAGCGTCGAGCGCAGCGGATAGGGCGTCGTCGTCGGTCGGGATCTCGCGGCCGGGCAGCATGCGCACGGCCTCGACCCGGTCGAGCGAACGCTGGGTTTCCGGATCGAAGGCGCGGATCGATTCGATGCTGTCGTCGAACAGCTCGACGCGATAGGGCTGGTCGGCGCCCATCGGGTAGACGTCCAGCAGGCCGCCGCGCACCGCGAAGTCGCCTGGGTCGAACACCTGCGGCACGTTGCGGTAGCCCGCGCCCTCGAGCCGGCGCTTCTCCGCGTCGAGGTCAAGCTTCTGCCCGACGCGCACGTCGAACGCGCTGCCGACCACGTGCCGCAACGGCGGTAGCCGCTGCAGCAGGGTTTGCACCGGGACGATCACGATCGCCGGCTGCTTCAGCGACGGCAGTCGCAGCAACGTGGCCAGGCGCTGGGAGACGATGTCCGGGTGCGGGCTGAAACGGTCCCAGGGCAGCGTTTCCCAGTCGGGGAATACCACCACGGGCAGGCCGTCGTCGCCGCCGACCAGGGTGCGCAGGTCGGTTTCCAGCTGGTGGGCGGCGTGGTTGTCGCGTGCGATCAGCAGCAGCGGTGCGGTGCGCGCCCGCGCCGCGCGCGCGGCATGCCAGGCCAGCGCGCTGCGGCTGGCGGGCATGCGCCACCAGGCGCGCGGCTGGCCGGGCCGCGGCAGCGGCGGAGCGGTGGGACGTTCTGGGGGCATCGATCGGCAATCCGGAAAAGCGCGACGGCGCCGGCAACAGGAATTGCCAGCGTGCGAATCCCGTCATTTTAGCGTGGCGCGCCCGCCATCGCCCCCGCGACGCGGCATGACTCCGTCGGCGGGTGGCTTCAGCCGTCCGCCTGCCGCAACCACTGCAGGCGGTGCGAGCCGCCGGCGGGCGCGAGCGCGCGGGACAGTGCCGGCAACAGCGTGGCCAGGGTGTCCTCGAACCGCCAGGGCGGATTGCACAGCAGCAGGCCGCTGCCGTTCATGCGCAGCGCCGATTCCTCGGGCCGCACCATCAGCTCCACGCACAGCACCGATTTCGCCGGCAGGTGCGCGGCACGGCGCAGGAACGGCTGCACGGTCGCGCGCTGCTTGACCGGATACCACAGCGCGAACATGCCCTGCGGCCAGCGCAGCAGGCCGGCGCGCAGGGCGGCGAGCACCGGGTCGAACTCCGCGCGCTGCGCCTCGTAGGGGGGATCGATCAGCACCAGGCCGCGGCCAATGCGCGTATCGGCCGCCTTCGGCGGCAGCAGGGCGGCCATCGCGGCATAGCCGTCGCGCTGGTGCACGCCGATGCGTGGATCGCCGGCGAACTGGCGCTTGAGCGCGGCGGCTTCCTCGGGCTGCAGTTCGCAACAGGCGATGCGGTCGTGTTCGCGCAGCGCGTGGGCGAGCAGCCAGGGCGAGCCGGGATAGGCGGTGTCCCCGTGGCGGGCGCGGCAGGCGAGGATGGCGCCGCGATAGCGCGACAGCGGCTCGGTCTCGCGACGCCGCAGCAGCGCCTCGACGCCGTCGCCGGCCTCGCCGGTGCGCCTGGCCTCGACGCTGTCGAGCAGGTACAGGCCGCGGCCGGCATGGGTATCGAGCGCGAAGCACGCCGAGGGCTTTGCCACCAGCGCGTCGCACAGCGCGAGCAGCACGGCGTGCTTGAACACGTCGGCGTGATTGCCTGCGTGGAAGGCGTGGCGGTAGTTCATTGGGTGGGGAATGGGTAATCGGGAAGGGGGAATCGGGATCCGGGAATAGGGATCCGGGATGGGGAATCGGAGAAGGCTGGCGGAACAGCCTGCGGCTGCGTACCGGGCGACGAGCATGGCGCCTGGGGGCCCGGTTGTCATCCCGAGCGCAGCGAGTGATCTGGCGGCTGCTGCCGTCGCGTCGCCACGCAGATCCCTCGCTGCGCTCGGGATGACAAACCTTTACGCTTTCGCGGACGCGGCGCACCGCGGCGTGTCCGGTCCCTTCCGCGGCTCGATCCCGCGTCCGGTCCCCAACCTTCCGACTCCCAATCCCCATTCCCCATTCCCCATTCCCGGCTCCACCCCATGCCCCACATCCTCCTCGTCGAAGACGAAACCGCGATCGCCGCGACCGTGCTCTACGCGCTGCGCGAGGACGGCCACGAGGCGACGCACTGCCTGACCGCCGGCGACGCGCTGCGGGCGGCGGCTGCGACATACTTCGATCTGGCGATCCTCGACGTCGGGCTGCCGGACCTGGGCGGGTTCGCGCTGTGCCGCAGGCTGCGCGAGGCGCGGGACCTGCCCGTGATCTTCCTGACCGCGCGCCAGGACGAGGCCGACCGTGTGCTCGGGTTCGAACTCGGGGCCGACGACTACGTGCCCAAGCCGTTCTCGCCGCGCGAGCTGGTGGCGCGCGTGCGCGCGGTGCTGCGGCGCGGCCGGGCCGCCGGCGAGGAAGCCCCTCGCGCGCTGGCCGCCGGGTTCGAGCACGACAGCGAAGGCCTGCGCATCCGCTACCGCGGCCAGTTGCTGACGCTGACCCGCTACGAGTACGGCCTGCTGGCCGCGCTGCTGGCGCGCCCGGGCGCGGTGCTGAGCCGGGCCCAGCTGATGGACCGCGTCTGGGGCGAGGCGCTCGACACCGGCGACCGCACCATCGACACCCACGTCAAGACCTTGCGCGCGAAGCTGCATGCGATCGCGCCCGACGCCGATCCGATCCGCACCCATCGCGGGCTCGGCTACTCGCTCGAGGCCGGTTGAACCGCCATGAAGATCGGCCTGCGCATCCTGCTCGGCTACTTCGTGATCGTCGCGCTCGCCGGGATCCTGCTGATGCGCGTGTTCGTGCAGGAAGTGAAGCCAGGCGTTCGCCAGGCGATGGAGGACACCCTGGCCGACACCGCCAACGTCCTGGCGGAACTGGCGAGCGACGACATGCTGGCCGGGCGCATCGCCGACGGCGCGTTCGCGGCGCGCATCGCGAACCTGGAGCACCGCGACATCGGCGCCCGGATCTGGGACTTCGAGAAGCAGGGCGTGAGCTATCGCATCACGGTCACCGATGCCCGCGGCATCGTCGTGTACGACTCCGCCGGGCTCGACCTGGGTCGCGACAACTCGCGCTGGAACGATGTCCACCGGACCCTGCGCGGCCGGTACGGCGCGCGTTCGACCCGAAGCGACCCCGACGACGATTCCTCGTCGGTGATGTACGTGGCCGCGCCGATCCGCGACGGCGTCGGTGCCGATGGCGGCGAGATCATCGGCGTGCTCACCGTGTCCAAGCCGAACCGCACGATCGAACCCTTCATCCAGCGCAGCGAACGCATCGTCCGGCGCTGGGGGCTGGTGCTGCTGGGCGCGGCGCTGGCGATCGGCCTTGCCGCGGCCTGGTGGCTCTCGCGCCAGCTCGGCGGCCTGCAGCGCTACGCGCGCGCGGTCACCGAGGGCGAGCGCGCCACGCCGCCACGCTCGGCGGGCGAATTCCGCGACCTCGGCCTGGCGCTCGAGACGATGCGCGACCGCCTCGAGGGCAAGCAGTACGTTGAGAACTACGTCCACGGCCTCACCCACGAACTCAAGTCGCCGCTGACCGCGATCCGCGGCGCGGCGGAACTGCTCGAGCAGCCGCTGCCGGAAGCCGACCACATCCGCTTCGCCGGCACCATCCGCGAGCAGGGCGAGCGGCTGACCCGCACCATCGACGCCCTGCTGGCACTCGCGGCGGTGGAACACCGCCAGCGGATCGAACAGCCGGAAACGATCGAACTGTCTGCACTGCTGGCCGACGCGGTCGCGGATGCAGGCATGCGCGCCTCCGAGGCCGGAGTGCGCATCGACATGCGCGCGGACGCCGCGCTGCCGGCGTTGCGCGGCGACCGCTTCCTGCTGCGGCAGATGCTCGGCAACCTGCTCGACAACGCGATCGACTTCTCGCCCGAAGGCGCCGCCGTCGTGCTCTCGGCCACCGCGGACGGTGGCGGCGTGCGCCTGGAAGTCGCCGATGCCGGCCCGGGCGTGCCCGACTACGCGCTCGAGCGCGTGTTCGAACGCTTCTACTCGCTGCCGCGCCCGCGCACCCGGGCCCGCAGCAGCGGCCTGGGCCTGAGTTTCGTGCGCGAGGTCGCGGCGCTGCACGGTGGCGAGGCTGACCTGGGCAACCTTCCAGAAGGCGGCGCGGTGGCGACCGTGCGCCTGCCGGCGGCCTGAGCGCGTCACGCGCCGTCCAGCAGCGTCCCGGGCCAGGCACCCCGCTTTCCCCGATGCCGGTGCCGGTACCGAGTCCCGATTCCCGATCCCGCGCCTTCGCTGTCATCCCGACCGCAGGGAGGGATCTGCTCCAGCCGGACACCCGCCGCTGCGCGCCAGCGGTCCATTCGCCCGCACGCGCCCGCGCGCGCACGCCGTGCACCACCCTCGCGCCGCTTCACCCCCACTTCACCCTTCACCCATCGTCTCCCCGCATGCATCGCGCAACCTGCCGTCCACCGACCCGAACCCGGAGTGCGTGCGATGCGGCTGTGGCTGAAGATACTGATGGTGCTGGGCATGACCCTGGCGATCCTTGTCCCGCTGATGCTGATCCGAGGCGTGATCCACGACCGCCAGGCCCACCGGCAGGAGGCGGTGCGCAGCATCGCCCGCAGCGAGGCCGCGGCGCAGGGCATCGCCGGCCCGGTGCTGGTGGTGCCCTGGACCGAAACCATCGAGGTCGAGGAGAAGAACGCCAATGGCGAGGTGGTGCGCACGGTGCGGCGCGACGGCGAGAGCGGCGAGTGGCTGTTCTTCCCCGAATCGCTGGAACTCGACGGTACGCTGGCGCCGTACACGCGGCGGCTGGGCCTGCACGAGGTGCGGATGTACACGCTGGCCGGGCAGTTGTCGGCGTCGTTCGACATCCGCATCCCGCGCGACCTCGACCCCGCGCTGCCGCGCAGGATCGGACAGCCGCGACTGGGCTACGGCATCGCCGACGTCCGCGGCCTGCGTGGCGCCGCCCGGCTGCAGCTCGACGGCATTGACACGCCGCTGCTGCAGGGCCAGGGCCACCGCGACCAGCCGGGCGTGCACGTGCAACTGCCCGTGCCGGTCGCGGGCACGCGGCTCGCGCTGGCGACGCGGCTGGAGTTCGAACTGGCGGGGGCGGAGGCGCTCGCCGTCGCGCCGTTGGCCGAGCGCAACCGGGTCGCGCTGTCGTCGGCCTGGCCGCATCCGCTGTTCAACGGCGCGTTCCTGCCGGTCGGGCGCAGCATCGGCGCGGACGGGTTCAAGGCGGCGTGGGAAGTCTCGTCGCTGGCCACCAATGCCCAGGCGCAGTATCGCGGCGGCGCGCGGCTCGCGCCCGCGGCGCTCGGCGAGCAGGGCGTCGGCGACGGCCTCGACGCGATCGGGCTGTCTCTGGTGGAACCGGTCGACGGCTACGCCCAGGCCGACCGCGCCAGCAAGTACGGCATCCTGTTCGTGCTGCTGACCTTCGTCGGCTTCTTCATGTTCGAGCTGATCAAGCAGCTGCGTATCCACCCGATCCAGTACGGTCTGGCCGGGCTGGCGCTGGCGATCTTCTTCCTGCTGCTGGTGAGCCTGTCCGAGCACGTCGCGTTCGGCTGGGCCTACCTGGTCGCGAGCGTGGCCTGCATCGGCCTGCTCGGCTTCTACCTCTCGCACGTGCTGCGCAGCCGCGCGCGCGGTGCCGGCTTCGCGATGACCCTGGCGACGCTGTACGCCGCGCTCTACGGCCTGCTGGTGTCGGAGGACAACGCGCTGGTGCTCGGCGCCGGGCTGCTGTTCCTGATCCTGGCCGCGATCATGATGGTGACGCGCAAGGTCGACTGGTACCAGCTTTCGCCCGGCGGGACGCCGCGGGCGCCCTGACCGCGCCGCGCCCGGCGCCGCGCCGACGCCGGGCGCTTGGCGCATGGTGTTTCGCGATCGGGTGCCCACGCGTGCATCATGTCCACGCTGCCACGCGGCAGCCTTCCGGCGAGGCGCGAGGTGCGCCCGCCGATGGACCGCAGTTCCGTGGGGCTCTGGCATGCAGGACACGAGGATCGAGATCGCGGGCGGCGCCGATGCGATGCGGCATCTCGAGGATGTCGCCGCGCTGCGCATGACCGTGTTCCGCGACTGGCCGTATCTCTACGATGGCGATCCGGACTACGAACGCGACTACCTCGCGGCCTACGCCGCCTCGCCGCGCAGCGTGTTCGTGCTGGCCTTCGACGGCGCCCGCGTGGTCGGCGCCGCCACCGGCATCCCGCTGGCCGACGACGCGCCGGCGTTCCACGCGTCGTTCATCGCCCAGGGTCGGGAGATCGGCGACGTGTTCTATTTCGGCGAGTCGGTGCTGCTGCCGGCGTATCGCGGTCGGGGTATCGGCCACGCCTTCTTCGATGGTCGCGAGGCGCATGCGCGCGCCCTGGGCGGCTTCGCCTGGACCGCGTTCGCGGCGGTGGACCGCGATCCCGGCGATCCGCGGCGGCCGAAGGGCCACCGCGGCAACGCGTCGTTCTGGGCCGGGCGCGGCTACGTGCGCCAACCCGGCCTGACGATGCGTATGGCATGGCGCGAGCTCGGCAACGGCGAGTGCGACCACGCACTGACGTTCTGGATGCGTCCGCTGGAGGCGGCGTGAAGCTCGCGGCGGCGCGCTACGCGATCGGCCGGCCCTCGGGCTTTGCCGCCTTCGCGGAGCGGCAGCGGCGCCTGCTCGGCGCTGTCGCGGAGCACGGTGTGCGCATCGCGCTGCTGCCCGAGTACCTGTCGCTGGAACTGGCGGCGACCTTCGACGACGCGGTGTCCTCCGACCTGCATGCATCGCTGGCGGCGATCCAGCGCCATCGCCAGGACTGGATCGAACTGTATTCCGCGATCGCGCGCGAGACCGGCCTGCTGGTCGTGGCCGGCACCTTTCTGCTCGACACCGGCGGTGGCCGCTACCGCAACCGCTGCGACCTGTTCCTGCCGAACGGCGGGCACGCCTGGCAGGACAAGCTGCAGCTGACCGGCTTCGAGAAGCGCGCCGGCGTCATCGACGGCGGCGACGCGCTCAAGGTGTTCGAGTTCGAGGGCCTGCGCCTGGGCGTGGCGGTCTGCTACGACGCCGAGTTCCCGCTGCCGGTGCGCGCGCAATGCGAGGCCGGCGCGCGCCTGCTGCTGGTGCCCAGTTGCACCGATACCGACGCCGGCGCCACCCGCGTGCGCGTGGGTTGCCTGGCGCGCGCGCTGGAGAACCGCTGCTTCGTGGCGCAGTCGGTGACCGCCGGCGAGGCGCCGTGGAGCCCGGCGCTGGACGTCAACACGGGGGAGGCGGCGGTGTTCGCGCCGATGGACGCGGGCTTCCCCGCCGATGGCGTGCTTGCGGACACGCGCGGTACGGGGGAGTGGGCGATCGCCGAGATCGATATCGCGGCGCTGAACGCCTCGCGCGCCTCGGCGCAGGTGGCGAACGATCGCGACTGGCCGGGACAGTCGCTGCCCGGGCTGGTGAACGCGCGGGTGGAGCGCCTGGGCTGACGATCGACCGGGGCAGCCCGGGCGCCTGCGCAGGCGGCGGCGAACGGGCTCGGCGCTAGGGCGCCAGCAGCGGCATCCCCAGCCACAGCGACAGCCCCGCCAGGGCGCCGCCGATCGCTGTCGCGGCCAGCACGTCGCTCGGGTAATGCAGGCCGAGCACCACGCGCGAGACCGCCACGCTGGCGGTGAACGGCAGCAGCAGCCACGCCAGCAGGGGGTAGTGCGCCAACGCCACCACGGTGAACGCCACCGCGTGCAGGGTGTGCCCCGAGGGGAAGCTGAATTCGTCCAGCGGCGCCACCCAGGCGCGGATGCGCACGTCGGCGGCGAACGGGCGCGGGCGACGGGTCCAGCGCTTGAGCCGCTTGTAGAGCAGCAGCGCGACCGCGCCGGTGATCGCAAGGTGCGCGCTGGCGCCCAGACCGCGCCAGCCGTCGAAGGCGACCAGCGCCCCCATCAGCAGATACCAGAACACGCCGTCGCCGAGCCGGCTGACGGCGGCGAAGTAGCCGCGGATGCCGCGCGACGATCCGGCGCGGTTGGCGCGCAGGCACCAGCCCGAGTCGCTCTGCGCCCAGCGGCTAGGCGGCGGCGCGGCCGACATGCGTCTGTTCCTCGTGGCGCAGGCCGGACAGCAGCGCGTCGAAATCCTGCGCCACGCGCTGCGGGGACAATCCCAGTACCGATTCGCGCGCGGCCGCGCCCATCGCGCGCATCCGTGGCATCGCGTCGTCGCCGCTGGCGATCCGCTCCACCGCGGACAGGAAGGCCGCTTCATCGTCGGGTGCGATCGCCGCGCCGTGCTCGCCGCCGCGCAGGTGCTCGCGCGCGGCGCCGTAGTCCCAGGCGATGGTGGCGATGCCGCTGGCCATCGCTTCGAGGGTGACGTTGCCGAAGGTCTCCGAGCGGCTCGGGAACACGAACAGGTCGGCGCTGGCGAACAGTCGCGCCAGCGCCTCGCCGCGGACGATGCCGGTGAAGACGAAGTCGGGGTTGTCGCGTTGCAACGCCTCGCGCATCGGGCCGTCGCCCACCCAGACGTAGCGGGCGTCCGGACGCCGCGCCTGCAGGCGGCGGAACCCGCGCACGGCGAGCCCGAGGTTCTTTTCCGCGGCGATCCGGCCGACGTGGATCAGCAGCGGCGCGTCAGGGCCCACGCCCAGTTCCGCGCGCAGCGCATCGTCGCGCCGCGCAGGGTCGAACAACTGCGTGTCGACCGCGCGCGGCAACAGGCGCACGCGCTCGAATCCGGCCTCTTCCAGGAACGCCTTCAGCTCCCGGGTCGGAACCAGGGTGGCGTCGGCGCGGTTGTGGAAGTGCCGCATCCAACGCAGCGCCACCGGTTCCAGCCAGGGCACCGCGTAATCGCGCATGTATTCGTCGAAGCGGGTGTGGAAGCCGGTGGCGACCGGGATCCGGAGCCGCCGCGCCGCGCGCAGCGCCGACCAGCCCAGCGGGCCCTCGGTGGCGACATACACCGCGTCCGGGCGCGAGTCGCTCCAGGCGCGTGCCAGGGTGCCGGTGGCGGGCAGGCCCGCGCGCAGGCCGGGATAGCGGGGCAGGGCGACACCGCGCACCAGGGTTTCGCCGGGAGCGGGCTCGATCGATGCGTCCTGCCGCGGCCGCACCAGCGACACCTGGTGCCCGCGTGCGCGCAGGCCGCCTTCCAGCGACTGCACCGTCAGCGCCACGCCATTGACCTCGGGCGGGTAGGTTTCGGTGACGATGGCGTAGTGCATGGGACCTCCGCGTTCGCCACATGCTGCGCGGTGGGCATGAAGTGCGGATGGCAGGGGCGTGACCGCGCGATGACGGCGCGCCGCGGCATGCGCTTGCGCAATGCGACCGCATTGCAGCCGGGATGCCCACGGTCGCCACCACGCGCCAGCCGTGCAGGACCGCGATCGCGCGTTGCGGGCGGGCGCCCTAGTCGACGCTGATCGCGAGCTGCACGCCCAGCGGCGCGATGTCGGACGGCTCGCCCTCCAGATCCGCGCGCAGCAGCGGCCGGTTCTCGAGCCAACGGCGCGCCAGGCGCAGGGTCATCCGGTTGTCCTGCACGTCGAGGTCGAGCCGCGGGATCTCCTCGCTGTCCCGGGCGCGGTGCAGCAGCGCCGAGATCCGCAGCAACGCCGCGGTCCTGCGTGCGGCGCCGAGCAGGCGGTCGGGCAGGGCCTCGAACGCCGACTTCGGGATCTTGCGCCGATGGGTGCGCACCAGCGCCGCGAGGAACTGCTGTTCCTGGCGGGAGAAGCCGGCGATGTCGGAATGCTCGATCACGTAGGCGCCATGCACCTGGTACTGGCTGTGCGCGATCGCCAGCCCCAGTTCGTGCAGGCGCGCGCCCCAGGCCAGCATCAGCAGGTCGTCGGGATCGAGCTTCCACGCCGGCGCGGCCTGTTCGAACAGGCGGATCGCGGTGGCCTCCACGCGCGCCGCCTGGGCCTCGTCGATGCCGTAGCGCTGGGTCAGCGCGAGGATCGAGGCTTCGCGCGGGTCGTGCTCGCTGCCGCGGCCGAGCATGTCGTACAGCACGCCCTCGCGCATGGCCGCCTTGCTCACGGCCATGCGCGCCAGCCCCAGCGCGTCGAACGCGGCTTCCAGCACCAGGATGCCGCCGGTGATGATCGGGCGGCGATCCTCGGACAGGCCCGGCAGGTCGATCGCGCCGATGCTGCCTGCCTGCAGCAGGCGGTCGCGGACCTGCGGCAGCGCCTCGGCGGTCACCGCGCCCTTGGTGAGCTTCATCGCCGCGCAGATCTCGCCGATCGCCTTGCAGGTGCCGGACGCGCCGATCGCCTCGTTCCAGCCCAGTGCGCGATAGGCGTTGGCGAACTGCTGGAACTCGGCGCCGACCTCGATCACCGCCTCGCGCCACTTCCTGCGCGACAGCTTGCCGTTGCCGAAGAAGCGGCGGGTGGTGGCGATGCAGCCGACCTGCAGGCTCTCGCGCTCGATCGCCTGGAAGCCGCGGCCGATGATGCACTCGGTGGAACCGCCGCCGATGTCGACCACCAGCCGCAGGCAGCCGGGCTTCGGCGGCTGAGCGTGGGCGACGCCGAGGTAGATCAGGCGCGCTTCCTCGCGGCCTGAGATCACCTCGATGCCATGCCCGAGCGCGGTTTCGGCCGGTACCAGGAACGCCTGCGGCGCCGACAGCAGGCGCACGGTGTTGGTGGCGAGCGCGCGTACCCGCTGCGGCGGGATGTCGCGGATGCGCTGTCCGAACCGCGCCAGGCAGGCCAGCGCGCGCTGGCGCACATCCAGCGACAGGCCGCCCTTCTCGTCCAGGCCTTCGGCCATCCGCACCGTTTCGCGCAGCCGGTCGACGATGCGCAACTGCCCCAGCGTGTAGCTGGCCACGACCATGTGGAAGCTGTTGGACCCCAGGTCGATCGCGGCCAGCATGTCGCCATCGCGCAGGGGCGAGGTCAGCGAACCGGCACGGGCGAGCGCATCGATCATCCGCAGAGCTTGGCCAGCAGGAAGGCTTGCGCCGAATGCGGCATCGTATCGCCTTCCGGGACGAGCTTGCGGTACACCCCGTCCTCGTGCAGTTCCCATGCGTTGAGGTTGTCGGCCAGGTAGTTGTCGAGCGCTTCTTCCTTGACCCGCGCGGCGAGCTCCGGATCGAGCACCGGGAAACAGGTTTCCACGCGCCGCAGCAGATTGCGTTCGAGCCAGTCTGCGCTGGAGCAGAACAGTTCGGGCGCGCCGCCGTTGCCGAACCAGTACACGCGATGGTGCTCGAGGAAGCGGCCGATGATCGAGCGCACGCGGATGTTCTCCGAGACCCCGGGCACGCCCGGGCGCAGCGAGCAGGCGCCGCGCACGATCAGGTCGATCGACACGCCGGCGCGCGAGGCCGCGTACAGCGCGCGCATCACCTGCGGTTCGTTGAGTGCGTTCATCTTGGCGATGATCCGCGCCGGCTGGCCATCGAGCGCAAGACGGGTTTCGCGCTCGATCCGCTCGAGGATCCCCGCGTGCAGCGTGAACGGCGATTGCAGCAGGCGCGAGAGCGAGATCGCCGGCGCCAGTCCCGACAATTGCTGGAAGATCAGGTGGACGTCGGTGCCGATCGCCGGGTCGGCGGTGAGCAGGCCGATGTCGGTGTAGACGCGCGCGGTGCCGGAATGGTAGTTGCCGGTGCCCAGGTGCGCGTAGCGGCGCAGCTTGCGGCCCTCGCGGCGCACCACCAGCAGCATCTTGGCGTGGGTCTTGTAGCCGACCACGCCGTAGACCACCTGCACGCCCGCCTCCTGCAGCCGGTCGGCCAGGCCGAGGTTGGCCTCCTCGTCGAAGCGCGCGCGCAGTTCCACCACCACGGTGACGTCCTTGCCGTTGCGCGCGGCCTGCACCAGGTGCTCGACGATGGGCGAGTCCTTGCCGGTCCGGTACAGGGTCTGCTTGATGGCCAGCACGTTCGGATCCTCGGCCGCCTGCTTGATCAGCTCCAGTACCGGCACGAAGGAGTCGAACGGATGGTGCAGCAGCATGTCGCCCTGCGCGACCAGGTCGAAGATCGCATCGCCGTGCTTGGGGACGCGCGGCTGGAACGGCGGGAACTTCAGGTCCGGGCGCTGTACCAGGTCGTAGACCTGGATCACGCGGTTGAGGTTGACCGGACCGTCGATGCGGTAGACCGCGTTCTCGGGCAGCTCGAAGTTCTGCAGCAGCGTGCGCACGATCGGCCTGGGGCAGTCGGCGGCGATCTCCAGGCGCATCGCGCGCAGGTAGCCGCGTCCCTGCAGCTCGTCGCGCAGCGCCAGCGCCAGGTTCTCCACCTCTTCCTCGTCGACGATCAGTTCGGAGTTGCGCGTGACCCGGAACTGGTAGGCGCCCTTGACCTCCATGCCGGGAAACAGCTCGTGCACGAACTCCGACAGCACCGACGAGAGGAAGACGAAGTCGTACTCGCCGCCGGAGATGCTCTCGGGCAGCTGGATGATGCGCGGCAACGAGCGCGGTGCACGCACGATCGCGAGGTTGCCGACGCGACCGAAGGCGTCGCGGCCCTTGAGCACGACGACGATGTTGAGCGACTTGTTGAGGATCTTCGGGAACGGATGCGCCGGGTCGAGGCCCAGCGGCGAGAGCACCGGCATGATCTCGTCGCGGAAATAGGCGCGCAGCCAGCGGCTCTGGCGCGCGGTCCACTGCGCGCGGCCCAGCACGCGCACGCCGCTGCCGGTGAGCGCCGGGCGCAGTACCGCGTTCCAGCAGCGGTACTGGGCCTCGACCAGCTCCGCCGCGCGGTCGTGGATGCGCCGGAGCACCGTGACCGGTGCGAGGCCGTCCGGTGGCGTGGGCACCGTGCCGAAGTCCTGTGCGTGGCGGACGGTGGCGGCACGGATCTCGAAGAACTCGTCGAGGTTGGTGCAGGAGATGCACAGGTAGCGCAGGCGCTCGAGCAGAGGTACGGCCTCGTCCAGCGCCTGCGCCAGCACGCGGAAGTTGAAGTCGAGCTGCGACAGTTCGCGATTGAAGTAGAGCGCCGGGTCGCGCAGGGGGTCGTCGCCGGGATCGCCGGCGTGCGTCTCGGGCGGGTGCGCGGCGTCGCGGGCGCCGTCGCCAGGTCTGGCGCGCTGGGTGCGCCTGGCGGGCCGGGGGGCGCCGTCGGTGGGTCGGTTCACGGGAGGGCTCCGGGATTGGCGCCTTCGCGCGGCTGCACGCGATCGGCGTCGAAATGGCAGGAGAAGATGCTGCCGCGTCCCACTTCGCTGGCGATCTCCAGGCGCGCGTGGTGCAGGTTCAGCACGTGCTTGACGATGGCCAGGCCCAGGCCGGTGCCGCCGGACTCGCGCGAGCGGCTGGTCGAGACGCGATAGAAGCGCTCGGTGATCCGCGGCAGGTGCGCGGCGGGAATGCCGTAGCCGCTGTCGCGCACCGACACGGCGGCGCCGCCGCCGTCGCGGTCCAGCCTGATCGCGATGCTGCCGCCGGCCGGCGTGTAGCGCACGGCGTTGCTCACCAGGTTGGAGAAGGCGCTGTGCAGTTCCTTGGTGGAGCCGATGAGGTCGACCCCCGCGGCGTCCTCCACCGTCACCAGGTGGCGGCCCTGGCTCAGCGCCTCGGCCTCGCGCCGAAGGGTGGACAGCATCGAGCCCATCGAGACCGTCTCGCTGTCGATCCCTTCCTGCGCCTCCAGCCGCGACAGCGTCAGCAGGTCTTCCACCAGTTGGGTCATGCGCTGCGACTGGAGCTGCATTTCGGCGAGCATCGGCGCCCACTCCGGATGCTCTTCCGGGTCGAGCATGTCGAGGTAGCCGTGGACCACGGTCAGGGGCGTGCGCAGCTCGTGGGAGACGTTGGCGACGAAATCGCGGCGCACCTGTTCCAGGCGCATCATCTTGGTGACGTCGCGCGCGACCACCAGCCACAGGGATTCGGAATAGGGAATCAGGCGCAGGTTGAGGCGGATGTCGGCGGATGTCGGCGAGGGCGCGTCGAGCAGCGGCTCGGCGTTGCGCCCGGACGCGAGCCAGTGCGAGATCCGCAGCGTGCGCAGCCGCTCGCCCATCGGCTGGCCGATGTCGTGCGGATAGCGCAGCCCGAGCAGTGCGGTCGCGGCCTCGTTGAACCACTGCACGCGCTGGCTGTTGCGTTCGACCACCACCACCGCGTCGGGCAGGGCCGCGGCGACCGCGCGATAGGCGCGCAGCATCGCGATCAGCCGGCGCTTGCGCGCGCGCATGGCCTCCTGGTTCGCACGCAGCTGGCGCTCGAGTTCGTTCCAGACGCCTTCACCGCTGGCGACCGGTTGCCGCTGGCGCGAGGTCAGCCGCGCCAGCACACGGCGCAGCCGCCAGTAATGCCAGGCGACCACCCCCAGCGCCGCCAGCATGAGCGCCGGCCAAACCTGGCCCAGCAGCAGGCCGAACGCCAGCGCAGCCGCCAGCACCAGCGCAAGCTGGCCGAGGGTGCGGGTCCACGCTGCGCGGGCACGGGGGGGCATGGATTGAAAGCCGTGATTGGTGATTGGTGATTCGTGACTGGGAAAAGCGATCGGAATCGCCAGGAAGTTGTCGATTTTGCCGCTTTTTCTATTTCCAATCACCAATCACGAATCACGGTCGTTCCCTCACACCGCAGCCGAGAAGCGGTAGCCGGAGCCGCGCACGGTCTGCACCATGCCGTCCAGGCCCGCTGGCTCGAGCGTCTTGCGCAGGCGGCGGATGTGCACGTCGACGGTGCGCTCCTCGACGTAGACGCTGCCGCCCCAGACGTGGTCGAGCAGTTGCGTGCGGCTGTAGACCCGTTCGGGATGGGTCATGAAAAAGTGCAGCAGCCGGTATTCGGTCGGGCCGATGCTGACGGGCTCGTCGCCGGCGAACACACGGTGGGCGGCGCCGTCGATCCGCAGCCGGCCGACGCTGACGCTGCCGTCCTCGTCGTCCTCGCGCGAACGGCGCATCACCGCGCGGATGCGCGCCAGCAGTTCGCGCGCGGAGAACGGCTTGACCACGTAGTCGTCGACCCCGGCCTCGAGTCCGCCGACGCGGTCGTTCTCCTCGCCGCGAGCGGTGAGCATGATGATCGGCACCTCGCGCGTCAGCGTCTCCTTGCGCCAGCGCCGGGCGAGTTCCAGCCCGCTGGTCCCCGGCAGCATCCAGTCGAGCAGGATCAGGTCGGGCACGCGGTCGGCGATCGCGGTCTGGGCTTCGCGGGCGTCGCCGGCGTGGGCGGGTTCGAAATCGCCCTTGCGCAGGGCGAAGGCCACCATTTCGCGGATCGCGGGTTCGTCGTCGACGATCAGGATGCGTTTCTGCACGGTGGGTCCTGCGGATCCGGCGGGATCGCCGATGCAGGCATTAGACGACAGTTTTGTGACCGAAATATGACCCGCCAGGGCCCGCGGACGCGACTTCAGCGGCGGCGCAGATCCGGATCGCGGATGCCCTGCCGGCGCAGTTCCAGCACCACTGGGGTGATCGCGGCGATGCGCGCATCGATCCGGGCGCGGGCGTAATAGTCCAGGTCGTCGCGCTTCTTCAGCGTGTTGAGCTGGACCAGAGCCTGCTCTTCGCGGCCGCCGAGGAAGGCGGCCTCGGCCCAGGCCTCGCCGGCCCGCACCGGGTCGCCGGCGATCTCGCTGGCGCGGGCGAAGGTACGCTGGAAGGCGGGATCGCCGCTGCTGGCGAACAGCAGCGGGCGCAGCACCTCCTGCGCGCGGCGACCGGCCTCCGGCGTGTTGCGGGCCACCAGTACGTCGGCGTAGCCGAGTGCGACCGAGGGATTGCGCGGCATCCGCTCCAGCAAGGCCTCGAATCGCCGGTCCGCGGCCTCGGCGCGCCCGGCACGCGCATCCGCCTCGGCCAGGCCGACACCCAGCCAGAGGTCGCCCGGATGGCGTTCGAGCAACCCGGCCATGTGGGTCGCCGCTTCCGCGCCGCGGCCGGCGCGCAGGTAGGCCACTGCCAGCCCGTAGCGCTGCGCATCGTCGAGCGGCCCGCTCCTGGCGATGCTGTCGTATTCGCGGATCGCGGCTTCGGGCGTGTTGGCGCTGAGTACCCGCAGGCGCTCGCGCGCCCAGCCGAATTCGCGGCTCTCGCCCGCGTCCAGGCCGCCGCCCAGGTCCAGGGTGGAGGGCAGCAGCGGGTTGTCGGTCAGGCGCAGCCCCTCGGGTACCGCCACCCCGTCGATCGTGACCCGCTGCGTCCGCGTCGCCTCGGGCGTCGATACGGTCCCCACGACGGTGCCGCCCGACAGACGTTCGGCGCGGTCCTTGGCTTCGCTGATGCGGGTGGTGGTGACCGGGTGGGTCCTCAGGTAGTCGGGTAGGCGCTCGCGCGCGCCGCCCTGGTTGGTGCGCGAGACCGCATGCATGCGCTCGAACATGCTGGCCATCGCCTCGGGCTGGTAGCCGCTGCGCGACAGCGTGCGGATGCCGATGCGATCGGCCTCGGATTCGTTGGAGCGCGTGTAGTTGATCTGACGCTGGGCCATCAGGCCCTGGGCGCTGGCCATCGCCGCCATCGCCGCGTCGTCGGAGGAATTGCCGCCGGCCGATTGCGCGATCGCGATCGCGCCCAGCATCGCCAGCAGGATCGGGATGCTGTCGCGCTGGGCGCGCTCCACGCTGCGCAGCACGTGCGCCTGGGTGACGTGGGCGACCTCGTGGCCGAGTACCGCGGCCACCTCGTCCTCCTGCTCGGCCGCCAGCACCAGCCCGGCGTTCATGCCGATGTAGCCGCCCAGGGTGGCGAAGGCGTTGATGCTGCGGTCCTTCATCATGAAGAAGGTGAAGCGTTGCTCCGGGTCGTCGCTGGCCGCGGCCAGGCGGTTGCCGGTGGCCTGCAGCCAGCCGTCGACCAGCGGATCCTCCAGCACGTAGCCGTAATGGCGCAGCTGCGCCAGCAGCATGCGTCCGTACTCGGCCTGTTGCGCCGGCCCGAGCACGGTGCCGGCGGACGAGCCGATGTCGGGCAGGCGGTTGTCCTGCGCCGGCGCGCAGACGCTGGCGACCAGCAGGACCAGCAGGGTGGTCAGCAGCAGGGTGGCGTGGCGGGCGGGGCGCAGGCGCATGGAGGATCTTCCGGAAAGTGGAGCAAGCATGCAGGGCCGTCCCACCGTACGAGTGAATCCGATGTTAATCGGCCGCAGCGTTTCGCCCGTGAGGGTGGAAAAGCTGCAGGGAGGGGGCCACCATTCGACCCCACACCGCAACCCGGGTTCCCCCAGCATGGGACAGGACGCCACGCCGCCTGCCGCGCAACCGCCGATCACGCTCTACACCAGCGCGATCTGCGGCTATTGCGTGGCCGCGAAAACCTTCCTTCGTAGCCGCGGGTTGAGCTGGGACGAGGTCCGCGTCGATCTCGACCCGGCCGAACGCGAAGCGATGGTCGCCCGCAGCCGCCGCAGCACCGTGCCGCAGATCTTCGTCGGCGACGTGCACGTGGGTGGCTACGACGACATGATGGCGTTGCACCGGGCGGGCAAGTTCGACGAACTGCTGCGCTAGGGCGCGGCCACGGTCGCGGGCGCCCGCTCCGCGGTGGCGGGCCGCCTGGCCCGGCGCTGCGTGGCTGGCGGACGGGAATGCGGCGAAGGCCGCAGGGGATTGCACGATGAGCCAGGAAATGAACGACCAGGAAGCCGACCGCGTCCGCGAGTTCACCGAATTCCGCCAGCGCATGAACCAGCGCATCCTGGCCGAGCCCAACCAGGTGGTGCGCCGCTTCTTCGCGCTCGACACCCAGACCTACCAGGCGGGCGCGCTGGACGTGAAGACCAAGGAACTGCTGGGACTGGTCGCCTCCCTGGTGCTGCGCTGCGACGACTGCATCAGCTACCACGTCGCCCAGTGCCGCGAGGCCGGAGTGAGCCGCGAGGAGTTCTTCGAGACCTTCTCCGTCGGCCTGGTGGTCGGCGGCAGCATCGTGATCCCGCATCTGCGCCGCGCGGTGGATTTCCTCGACCGGCTGGAGCAGGGCGGGGCCGAAGCTCCCGACGCGCACGCTGCGGACTAACCGGCCCGGCCGCGCACCCGCCGACTTTGGTCGGATTGGGGCCTGAACGCCGTTTCGGGCATAATTTCAGATTCAACCAATTACGGCGTCGCGCGCCCGCGCGGCGCCATTTCGCATGGAATTCCCCCACATGACCCAGACAATCACGGTCATCCGCGGCGATGGCATCGGCCCGGAGATCATGGACGCCACCCTGTACGTACTCGACGCGATGAACGTGGGGCTTCGGTACGAGGAGGCCGATGCGGGGCTGGTCGCGCTGGAGAAGCACGGCGAGCTGCTGCCGCAGGCGACCATGGATTCGATCCGCCGCAATGCGATCGCGCTCAAGAGCCCGCTGACCACGCCGGTGGGCGAGGGCTTCTCCTCGATCAACGTCGAATTGCGCAAGCGCTTCGACCTGTACGCCAACGTGCGTCCTGCGAAGTCGTTCCCGAACACGAAGTCGCGCTTCCCGTCCGGCGTGGACGTGATCACCGTGCGCGAGAACACCGAGGGGGCCTACATCGGCGAGGGCCAGACGATCACCGAGGACGGCGAAACCGCGACCCTGCTGCAGAAGATCACCCGCAAGGGATCCGAGCGCATCGTCCGCTACGCCTTCGAGCTGGCCCGCAACACCGGCCGCAGGAAGGTCACCGTGGTGCACAAGGCCAACATCCTCAAGACCACTTCTGGCCTGTTCCTGAAGGTGGCGCGCGAGGTCGCGGCGCAATACCCCGAGATCGAATGCAACGAGATGATCGTCGACAACACCTGCATGCAACTGGTGATGCGGCCGGAGCAGTTCGACATCATCGTCACCACCAACCTGTTCGGCGACATCATCTCCGACCTGTGCGCGGGACTGGTCGGCGGCCTGGGCCTGGCGCCCGGCGCCAACATCGGCAAGGACGCGGCGATCTTCGAGGCGGTGCACGGCACCGCGCCGGACATCGCCGGGCAGGGCAAGGCCAATCCGTGCGCACTGCTGCTGGGCGCGGCGCAACTGCTCGACCACATCGGCAAGCCCGACGACGCCACCCGCCTGCGCAAGGCGATCATCGCCACGCTCGAGGCGCAGGACAACCTGACGCCCGACCTCGGCGGCAGCGGCAACACCATGTCGTTCGCGAAGGCGATCGCCAGCCGGGTCTGATTGGCGGACCATCGTGGTCGTCGATGAAGGCGGGATGCCGCGGTTTCCCGTTCCAGGGGCGATGCGGTGGGGTCCCGGCGATCGGGATGCCGGGCATAGCGTCGACCGCCCCGATGCGCTTCGCCAACACGCTGCGTTCGATCCGCACGACGATCCTTCGGCGTGTATTCGCGAGGGTCGGCAGAACGAATCCGTCGGGCGTTCCGCTCGTGTCGTTCCGCCATTCCGGCCGCGGGCATGACGGGTCCCCTCCCGCGGCCCCACAATCGCCGCGTCCCCGTCCCGGCGCCGCCGCATGCCTCCCCGCTCCCGCGCATTCGCGCTGACCCCGCTGTTGCTGTTCCTGGTGATCTTCCTCGGAGCGGGCCTGTATTTCTCGGCGCAGGGCGAGGAGATGGGCTTCTACATGCTGCGCGCGCCGGTCGCGATCCTGCCGGCGGTCGCGCTGGCGATGTGGATCGCGCGGCGACGCCGGATCGCGGCGGTCGACACCCTGCTGCGCGGCATGGGCGATCCCGGCATCGTGCTGATGTGCCTGGTGTTCCTACTGGCCGGCGCGTTCGCGCAGGTGTCGCGCGCCATCGGCGCGGTCGACGCGATCGTGTCGATGGGGCTGGGCTCGCTGCCCGCGGCATTGCTGCTGCCGGGGTTGTTCCTGGTCGCCGGGCTGGTGTCGCTGGCGATCGGGACCTCCATGGGGACGATCGCGGCGGTGGTGCCGATCGCGGTGGGTGTCGGCGATGCCGCGGGTCTGGATCGGGCGCTGGTGGTCGGGGCGGTGGTCGGCGGCGCCATGTTCGGCGACAACCTGTCCGTGATTTCCGATACCACGATCGCCGCCACGCGCACCCAGGGCGCGCAGATGCGCGACAAGTTCCGCGAGAATTTCCGGATCGCGCTGCCCGCAGCGCTCGCCACCCTTGCGCTGCTGGCTTTCGCCGGGAGCGCGGCGCCGGTCGAGGCGGTGGAAGCGGCCTCACCGTGGCTGGCGTTGCCATACCTGCTGGTGCTGATTCTGGCGCTGGCGGGCCTCGACGTGCTGCTGGTGCTGGCACTGGGGCTGGTGCTGGCCGGCGGGTTCGGCCTGGTGCTCGGCGTCGACTACGACCTGGTCGGCTTCGCCGAGGATATCTGGACCGGTTTCGAGGGCATGACCGAGATCCTGCTGCTGTCGCTGCTGGTGGGCGGCCTCGGCGCGCTGATGAAGGCGGCCGGCGGGCTCGACTGGCTGTCGCAGGCGATCGCGCGTTTCGCCCGCGGGCACCGGGGCCGACGCACCGGCGAGTTCAGCATCGCCGCGCTCGCGGCGGCCACCGACGTGTGCACCGCCAACAACACGGTCGCGATCCTGGTCGGCGGCAGCGTCGCGAAGGACATCGCGCAGCGCCACGGCATCAGCCCGCGTCGCGCGGCGAGCGTGCTCGACATCTTCGCGTGCGTGCCGCAGGGCCTGCTGCCCTACGGCGCGCAGGTGCTGCTGGCCGCGTCGCTGGCGACGGTGTCGCCGTTCGCCCTGGTCGGCAGCGTCTGGTACTGCTGGCTGCTGGCGGCGGTGGCGATCGCTTTCATGGCGTGGCCGTCGCGGCGCGCGGTACTACCGGCGGATGGCGATCCCGTCGACCCCGCGACGCCGCGCACGAATTGACGCCGGCTCGTCGTCGAAACGAAGAAGGGCGCCAGCGGCGCCCTTCATTCTGCAGCGTCCCGGCAGACTTCAGTCGCGAGACTGCAGTTTCGCCAGCAGGCGCAGGAACTCGATGTACAGCCACACGAGCGTCACCATCAGCCCGAACGCGCCGTACCACTCCATGTACTTCGGCGCGCCGTGTTCGACTCCGCTCTCGATGAAGTCGAAGTCGAGCACCAGGTTCATCGCCGCGATCACGATCACGAACAGGCTGAAGCCGATGCCGACGATGCCGTTCTCGTGGATCATCGGGATGTCCTTGCCGAACATCCGCAGCACGATCGTGGCGAGGTAGACCAGGGCGATGCCACCGGTCGCCGCGACCACGCCGAGCCTGAAGTTCTCGGTGGCCCGGATCAGGCCGCTGCGATAGGCGAACAGCAGCGCGAACAGCGTGCCGAAGGTCAGCATCACCGCCTGCATCACGATGCCTTCGTAGAAGTGGTTGTACAACGCGGAGATGGCGCCGAGGAAGAAGCCCTCCACCAGCGCGTAGAGCGGCGCGGTGACCGGGGACCATTCCTTCTTGAACGCGGTGATGACGGCCAGCACCAGGCCGCCGATCGCGCCGCCCCAGACGTACACGGAAAAGCCCGGCGCCGGCGTGCCGTCCGGGCCGAGCGCCTGGTTCCAGGCGAACGCCGCGGTCAGCACCGTCAGCAGCAGCAGGAAGCCGGTCTTGTTGACCGTGCCGTTGAGGGTCATGACCTCGCCGTCGCGCGAGACGACCGCGCCGCTGCCGAGGTCGAGGAAGGTGGATTCTTTGAGTACCGGGTTGCCGCTGCGCATGGTTGCCCTGTTCCTTGGAAGTTGGAGCCCGGGTCCAGAATACACCACGGTCCGTGGCGGACCGGCGTGCGCCCTGCGCGCCGACGGGTCGCGTCGCGTTGACACCGGGAGAC
This sequence comes from Luteimonas saliphila, assembly GCF_016774335.1. GTDB lineage: Bacteria > Pseudomonadota > Gammaproteobacteria > Xanthomonadales > Xanthomonadaceae > Luteimonas > Luteimonas saliphila. Next base: position 120,026 of record NZ_JAETWA010000048.1, read on the forward strand.
GCGCTCCGGACAATGTCGGGCCCCGCCGGTCGATCCGGCGCGGGTTCGGAACGACCGCCTGTCACCGGCCGGGGTATAGCGCAGTCTGGTAGCGCGCCTGCTTTGGGAGCAGGATGTCGGGGGTTCGAATCCCTCTACCCCGACCAATCCCTCCGTCCGGGACGGCTATCATGCGCGCAGGCGCCCGTAGCTCAACCGGATAGAGCACCGGCCTTCTAAGCCGGTGGTTGCAGGTTCGAGTCCTGCCGGGCGCGCCACGACGGCACCGGCTGGCGCGGCGGCAGGAGCGAGGACGCTGTCGTCGGATGCGTCGGATAGAAGGAAGTGCCGGCGGTCCAGCGGGGCGTCGGTGGGAGATCGGGGTCGCGCTCCGGTATCCTGTACAGGTTCCAGTGGTGGCTGTAGCTCAGTTGGTTAGAGTCCTGGATTGTGATTCCAGATGTCGGGGGTTCGAGTCCCCTCAGCCACCCCATTTTCCATGCCGGCCGTTTCCTTCCTGGTGGTTGCCGGATCGCGCACATTTGTTACAATGTGCGCCCGTTTTGCGGGCCGTTAGCTCAGTTGGTAGAGCAGTTGACTCTTAATCAATAGGTCCAAGGTTCGAATCCTTGACGGCCCACCAGTCCACGGATCGCCCGGCTTAGGCCGGGCGTTTTCGTTTCCGGGCGCGCGTCGCCGGATTCGAACCTGTGGGTTCGCCTGCTGCGCAGGCCCGGCCACGCGCAGCGCGCGTGGCGTTCGCCCGGGCGCGAACCGGTGGTTCGCAAGCGGCCCGGGCTCACCCTTGACGGCCCACCAGTCCACGGATCGCCCGACTTAGGCCGGGCGTTTTCGTTTCCGGGCTTCCGGCGTTAGCCCCGCTTTCCGGCAGCGGTGCAATTAAGATGTGCTTCGCGCGAAAGTGGCGGAATTGGTAGACGCCCTGGATTTAGGTTCCAGTGCCGCAAGGCGTGGGGGTTCGAGTCCCCCCTTTCGCACCAACCCGCTCGAACAGGTCGGCGACGCGACGAGTTCGAGAGCGTTGGCGAGCCGGGCTCCGCCCGGCGTGGTGCCCAGCCCGGACCCGCACCATCGCTTACCGTGGGCCGGTATGGGCACTGGCCCCGGCTGCAACCGGTGAGTCCTGCCATGCCCAAGGGGCCGATTTGCCCGGAGTCTGCCCCCGCTCTGGCGGCCAACCCCGGATTCGGCCAAAATATCCCGTTCCGCCGGCCGCGCCCGGCCTGCCCAGGCAGGCCCCGGAACGTCGCCGGCCCACCACCCGGATCATGAAGCGGCGGCGATGGCCGCGCGGCAGGAGTTGAGTCAATGCAAGTGTCGGTCGAATCCCTGGGCAGCCTCGAGCGCCGCCTGACGTTCCGCCTGCCGTCGGAACGGCTCGAAACCCAGGTCGGCGGCCGCCTGCGCGAGATCGCGAGGACCGCGCGGATCAAGGGCTTCCGCCCCGGCAAGGTGCCCACCAGGGTGATCGAGCAGCGCTACGGCCAGCAGGTCCGCGCCGAGGTCCTCGACGGCATGCTGCGCGAGGGCTTCGACGAGGCGATCCGCAGCAACGAACTGCGCCTGGCCGGCCAGCCGAAGATCGAGCCGAGCGAGGAGAAGGGCGAGGGCGAGCTGGCCTACGTCGCCACGTTCGAAGTCGTGCCGGACTTCGGCGACATCGACATGTCCAAGCTCAGCGTGGTGCGCCACACCGCGGAGGTCACCGAGGAAGACATCGACCGGATGATCGAGAACCTGCGCCAGCAGCGCCGCAGCTGGAGCGCGGTCACGCGCCCGGCGCAGGCGGGCGACGCGGTGGACGTCGAGACCTGGTCGCAGATCGACGGCGAGCGCGTGCCTGCCGAAGGCGTGGAGCGCGGCGCCACCGTGCTCGGTTCGGGCGGCATGTTCAAGGACATCGAGGACGCACTGGTCGGGATCGAGGCCGGGGGCGAGAAGACGCTCGAGGTCACGTTCCCGGCCGATTGGCGCGTGCCGGCGCTGGCCGGGCGCACCGCCCAGGTGCATGTGAAGGCCGAGCAGGTGTCCGAGCCGCAGCTGCCGGAAGTCGATGCGACGTTCATCCGCAGCTTCGGCGTCAAGAGCGGGCAGATGGACCAGTTCCGGGCCGACATCCGCACCAACCTCGAGCGCGAGCTCAAGGGCGCGCTGATGAACCGCCTCCGCCGCGAAGTGGGCGAACAGCTGGTGGCGGTGTATGCGCACGTCGAGCTGCCGCCGAAGCTGGTCGAGAACGAGGCGCGCGCCCTGCTTGCGCAGCAGGTCGAGCAGGCCCGTCGCAACGGGCGCAATCCCGGCGACGTGCCGGCCGACGCCCACCTGAATTTTCTCGACGCGGCCCGCAAGCGCGTGCTGGTCGGCCTGCTGGTGGGCGAGGTCGCCCGCCGCAACGAGCTGCGCCTCGACCCCAAGCGTCTGAACGAACACCTGCGCCTGATCGCCTCGACCTACGAGGAGCCGCAGCAGGTCATTGACTTGTACCGGAACGATCCCCAGTTGATGTCGGGACTGCAGAACCGGGTGATGGAGGAGCAGGTGATCGACTGGATCGCCGAGCGCGCCCAGCACACGCAGCAGTCGCTGAGCTTCCAGGAAGCGATCCTGCCGTAAGCCGGGCCCCGGCCCGCCTGACGACGCATCCCGACCTGGCGTCTTCCGCGCCGCCATCCGCGTAACATCACAAGTCTCGGCCGGGTGGAAACCCCGCCCCACGCCAACGGGAACGCACCCCATGATCCACACCGAAACCAGGGCCCTGAACCTCGTCCCGATGGTGGTCGAACAGACCAGTCGCGGAGAGCGCGCCTACGACATCTACTCGCGGCTGCTGAAGGAGCGGGTGATCTTCCTGGTCGGCGGCATCGACGACCACGTCGCCAACGTGATCGTGGCGCAGATGCTGTTCCTCGAGGCCGAGAACCCCGAGAAGGACATCAACCTGTACATCAACTCGCCGGGCGGCATCGTCACCGCCGGCATGGCGATCTACGACACCATGCAGTTCATCAAGCCGGACGTGAGCACGATCTGCGTCGGCCAGGCGGCCAGCATGGGCGCGCTGCTGCTCGCCGCGGGCTCGGCCGGCAAGCGCTATGCGCTGCCGAATTCGCGGGTGATGATCCACCAGCCGCTGGGCGGCTTCCAGGGCCAGGCGACCGACATCGACATCCACGCCCGCGAGATCCTGTCGATGAAGCAGCGGCTCAACGAGATCCTGGCCCACCATACCGGCCAGTCGATCGAGACCATCGCCAGCGACACCGAGCGCGACAACTTCAAGAGCGCCGAGGCCGCCCGCGAGTACGGGCTGGTCGACCAGGTCCTGGAGCGGCGCCCGGAAGAGTCGATCCAGCCCGCTTAAGTATTTGATTGAAAAAGCGAATGGCGTTCCGGCTGCGCAGGGCTTGCGCCGCCGAGCGCTGTGCTATTCTCGAACCGTGACCGCAGCAGCAAGACACATCCAGGCATGAGCGAAGACCGTCAGGGCCGTTCCGGCGACAGCAACAAGATCCTCTATTGCTCGTTCTGCGGGAAGAGCCAGCACGAGGTCAGGAAGCTGATCGCGGGTCCGAGCGTGTACATCTGCGACGAATGCGTCGAGCTGTGCAACGACATCATCCGCGAGGAGCTCGAGGAGAAGGCGCAGTCGGCGCGCAGCTCGCTGCCCAAGCCCAAGGAAATCCTCGAGGTGCTCGATCAGTACGTGATCGGGCAGACGCGCGCCAAGCGCACCCTGGCGGTGGCCGTCTACAACCACTACAAGCGCATCGAGAGCCGCAGCAAGAACGACGACGTCGAACTGGCGAAGTCGAACATCCTGCTGGTCGGCCCGACCGGCTCGGGCAAGACCCTGCTGGCCGAGACCCTGGCGCGCCTGCTCAACGTGCCGTTCACGATCGCCGACGCCACCACGCTGACCGAAGCCGGCTACGTGGGCGAGGACGTCGAGAACATCATCCAGAAGCTGCTGCAGAAGTGCGACTACGACGTCGAGAAGGCGCAGCAGGGCATCGTCTACATCGACGAGATCGACAAGATCTCGCGCAAGAGCGAGAACCCCTCGATCACCCGCGACGTCTCGGGCGAGGGCGTGCAGCAGGCGCTGCTCAAGCTGATCGAGGGCACCACCGCCAGCGTGCCGCCGCAGGGCGGGCGCAAGCATCCGCAGCAGGAATTCCTGCAGGTCGAGACCCGCAACATCCTGTTCATCGTCGGCGGCGCGTTCGCCGGGCTGGACAAGATCATCCAGCAGCGCAGCACCGATGCCAGCGGCATCGGCTTCGGCGCCAAGCTCAAGAGTTCCGAGCGCAAGACCGAGACCGGCAAGGTGCTGGCCCAGGTCGAGCCTGAGGACCTGATCAAGTTCGGTCTGATCCCCGAGTTCGTCGGCCGGCTGCCGGTGGTCGCCACGCTCGAGGAACTCGACGAGGCGGCGTTGGTGAAGATCCTCACCGAGCCGCGCAACGCGATCAGCAAGCAGTTCCGCAAGCTGTTCGAGATGGAGGGCGTGGAACTCGAGTTCCGCCCCGACGCGCTGAGCGCGATCGCCAAGAAGGCGATCAAGCGCAAGACCGGGGCGCGCGGCCTGCGCACGATCGTCGAGTCGGTGCTGCTCGACACGATGTACGAACTGCCGTCGCTGGAGAACGTCAGCAAGGTGGTCGTGGACGAATCGGTGATCGAACACAAGTCCGATCCCTACCTGATCTACCAGACCCCGCCGCCCGCGCAGAAGGTAGCCTCGGCCGAGTAGGGCGTGCTGGTATGCGGGGGCGCGACCGCCGCCCGTCCGATGCTTCGTCGCCTGAACGCATTGCCTGGCGCCGGGACACGAGCGCCGGCGCCGCGCGCTGCGCGGTCGGGTGTCCCTCCAGGCCTGCCCACGTGCCGGCCGTTCCATTCCGCATCCCTGCCTGGCGGCTGTCGACCGTCCGGCGGCGGGATGCTGCGTTCGTACCCTTGCGCTTGCATCGTCCGGCGCCGGGCCCCATAACGGAAGCGTCCTGCGCGGACCACTCCGCGCCTCGCCCCACCGCTTTCCATGGAACCCGCAATGACCGATCGACCCCGTAGCGAATCGCTCGAACTGCCCGTGCTGCCGCTGCGCGACGTGGTGGTGTTTCCGCACATGGTGATCCCGCTGTTCGTCGGGCGCGACAAGTCGATCCGCGCGCTCGACATCGCGATGGAAGGCGACAAGCGGATCCTGCTGGTGGCGCAGAAGTCGGCCGAGACCGACGATCCGGAAGCCGAGGACCTCTACCAGATCGGCACGCTCGCGCAGGTGCTGCAGTTGCTGAAGCTTCCCGACGGCACGATCAAGGTGCTGGTCGAGGGCGTTTCGCGCGTGACCGTCTCGCAGGTGCGCGAGGTCGACGGCACGCTGGCGGGCGTCGGCCATGTCGTGGAGCCGGCGGAGGGCCGCGAGCCGCGCGAAGTGGAGGCGATCGCGCGCTCGCTGGTCTCGCTGTTCGAGCAGTACGTCAAGACCAACCGCAAGCTGCCGCCGGAGCTCATGCAGACGCTCTCGGGCATCGACGAGCCCGGGCGCCTGGCCGACATCGTGTCCGCGCACCTTGGCGTCCGCCTGGCCGAGAAGCAGCGCCTGCTGGAGACGATCGATACCGCCGCGAGGCTGGAACTGCTGGTCGGGCTGGTCGACGGCGAGATCGACGTGCAGCAGATGGAGAAGCGCATCCGCGGCCGCGTGAAGTCGCAGATGGAGAAGTCGCAGCGCGAGTACTACCTCAACGAGCAGATGAAGGCGATCCAGAAGGAGCTGGGCGAGATCGACGAGGCGCCCAACGACCTCGAAGAGATCGCGCGCAAGATCGCCGAGGCCGGCATGCCCAAGCCGGTCGAGACCAAGGCCCGGAACGAGTTCAACAAGCTCAAGCAGATGTCGCCGATGTCGGCCGAGGCGGCGGTGGTGCGCAACTACCTCGACTGGCTGCTGGGCGTGCCGTGGAAGAAGCGCAGCAAGGTGCGCAAGGACCTCAGGGAGGCCCAGGACGTGCTCGATGCGGACCATTACGGGCTGGAGAAGGTCAAGGAGCGCATCCTCGAATACCTCGCCGTGCAGACCCGGGTGAAGCGGATGAAGGGTGCGATCCTGTGCCTGGTCGGCCCGCCCGGCGTGGGCAAGACCTCGCTCGGACAGTCGATCGCCAGGGCCACCAACCGCAAGTTCGTGCGCATGAGCCTGGGCGGCGTGCGCGACGAGGCCGAGATCCGAGGCCATCGCCGGACCTATGTCGGCTCGATGCCGGGGCGCATCGTGCAGAACCTCAACAAGACCGGCACCAGGAACCCGCTGTTCATGCTCGACGAGATCGACAAGATGTCGATGGACTTCCGCGGCGATCCGTCCTCGGCGCTGCTCGAGGTGCTGGACCCGGAGCAGAACAACGCCTTCAACGACCACTACCTCGAGGTCGACCTCGACCTGAGCGAGGTGATGTTCGTCGCCACCTCCAACTCGCTCAACATCCCCGGCCCGCTGCTCGACCGCATGGAAGTGATCCGCATCCCCGGCTACACCGAGGAGGAGAAGATCAGCATCGCCACGCGTTACCTGGTGCCCAAGCAGGTGAAGGCGAACGGGCTCAAGGACAACGAGCTGAAGATCGCCGCCGACGTGATCCAGGACATCGTGCGCTACTACACGCGTGAATCGGGGGTGCGCAACCTCGAGCGCGAGATCGCCAAGATCTGCCGCAAGGTGGTCAAGGAGGTCGCGCTGGCCGGCCCGCGCAAGGGCAAGGCCAAGGCGGTCGCGGTGTCGGCGAAGAACCTCGACAAGTATCTGGGGGTGCGCCGCTTCGACTTCGGTCGCGCCGAGCAGGACAACGAGATCGGCATGGTCACGGGCCTGGCCTGGACCGAGGTCGGTGGCGACCTGCTGCAGATCGAATCGACCCTGGTGCCGGGCAAGGGCAACCTGATCCTCACCGGCCAGCTCGGCGACGTGATGAAGGAGTCGGCGTCGGCGGCGCTGTCGGTGGTGCGCGCGCGCACCGAACGCCTCGGCATCGACGTCGACTTCCTGCAGAAGCAGGACGTGCATGTGCACGTGCCCGACGGTGCAACGCCGAAGGACGGACCGAGTGCCGGCATCGCGATGACCACGGCGCTGGTTTCGACCTTGACCAAGGTTCCGGTGCGCGCGGAAGTGGCGATGACCGGCGAGATCACCCTGCGCGGGCGCGTGACCGCGATCGGCGGCCTCAAGGAAAAGCTGCTCGCGGCGCTGCGCGGTGGCGTCACCACGGTGATCATCCCGGAAGAGAACCGCAAGGACCTCGCCGACATCCCCGCCAACGTCACCGAACACCTGAAGATCGTGCCGGTGAAGTGGATCGACGAGGTGCTCGACCTCGCGCTGGAGCGCCCGCTCACCACCGCCGCGGCGAAGGCGCCGACGCCGCGACCCGGGGCTTCCCGAGGGGCGATCGTGCGGCGCAGGAAGGACAAGGCGTCGCCGCGGCCCGACGTCAAGCACTGACCGGTTCACGCCGGGCTCACGAAACGCAATCGTGGGCGGCGGCACCCGGGAATTCGTCGCCACCGCTGTCGTATTCGGCCGCGGCTCCGCGTAAAATGCGACGGATTCGTGCATTCATCCTCAGACCGGGCGGCGTTGCGGGATTCCCCGTGGACAGGCCTGGTCCCCAGCAAGGCGGGCCGCGCGCCCGCACACGGAGAGTCCAACATGCCAGTGAACAAGAGTGAATTGATCGACCAGGTCGCCGACAAGGCGGGTCTGTCCAAGGCCGACGCGGGCCGCGCGCTCGACGCGATGATCGACGCGGTGACCGCGGCGCTCAAGCGCGGCGACGCCGTCAACCTGATCGGCTTCGGTTCGTTCTCGGTCAAGGCGCGCGCGGCCCGTACCGGCCTGAACCCGCGCACCAAGGAGCCGCTGCAGATCCCGGCGTCGAACAACCCGGTGTTCAAGGCTGGCAAGGCACTTAAGGATGCGGTAAACTGAGCGGCTCCTGAGTTCCCTAGCGGGTGCTTAGCTCAGCGGTAGAGCGTCTCCTTTACACGGAGAGGGTCGGGGGTTCGAAACCCTCAGCACCCACCATCAGGGGGGCGCTGGAACCGCGAACAGGTTTCAAGGCGCGGAGCGGTAGTTCAGTTGGTTAGAATGCTGGCCTGTCACGCCGGAGGTCGCGGGTTCGAGTCCCGTCCGCTCCGCCATCGATTACGAAGAACCCCGCAGCGATGCGGGGTTTTTTGTTGGATCGCTGCCTGCGCGGGTCGCTGCGGTTTCGGGCGCGATGTCCGGCACCGACCGGCGTGCCCGGCGCACAGGCGGGGATGCCGGCGGCCGCCGTGCCACGGCCGGCAGCGCGCCCGCCACCGCGTCGCGTCGGACGCCACGCGGCTGCACGGACAGCGGTTCGCCAGCCCGCCACCCGCCCGCCGGGCGAGGCCCGGCCGCACCCCGCGCCGGTTATCTCGCGCCCAGCGGCGGCCGTGCGGTTAAACTGTGCGGCTACGTCCCGAGCCGCCTTCCCCGATGCTGCAGACCCTTCGAGAAAAGATGACCGGCTGGATCGCGATCGTCGTCGTCGCGCTCCTCGCCATCCCGTTCGCCTTCTTCGGCATGGAGCAGTACCTGTTCCAGAGCGGGTCCAACTTTGCCGCGAAGGTGGAGGTGCAGCCATCGTGGTGGCGCTCCGCGCCCGACTGGTGGCTGGTGCGCAAGTTCGCATGGGAGTCCGCGGAAGTGACTCCGGAAGAGTTCCGCGACGCGTTCGAAGCCGAACGCCAGCGGCGCCGGCAACTGGAAGGCGAACGGTTCGACGCGCGCGCCTTCGAATCCCCGGACACCAAGCGCGAGGTGCTCGAGGCGCTGGTCGATCGCAAGGTGCTGCAGCTCGCCGCCAAGCGCGACGGCATGGTCGTCGGCGACACCCGGGTGCGCGAGGCGATCGACGGCATCCAGGCGTTCCAGGTGGACGGCGCGTTCGACCAGCAGCGCTATCTGCTGACGCTGCAGTCGCAGGGCTACACGCCGCAGGGATTCCAGGAAATGGTCCGCGACGACCTGCAGGCGTCGCTGCTCGGCGGCCAGGTCGCGCGCTCGGCGTTCACCACGCAGGGCGAGACCGAACGGATGATGCAACTGCTCGGCGAACGCCGCGACGTGTCGTTCGTGGTGTTGCCCGCGCCGGCACCGGACAGCGGCGCCGTCAGCGCCGGCGAAATCCAGGCCTGGTACGACGCCCATATTGGCGAGTACCGCGCGCCCGAGCGGGTCACGCTCGAATACGTGGAGATCGACGGCAATGCCCTGCCGGCGACGCCGGCGCCCGACGAGGCCGCCCTGCGCCAGCGCTACGAGCAGGAGAAGGCGCGTTTCGTCGAGCCGGAGCAACGGCTGGTTTCGCACATCCTGGTACCGGTCGAGGCGGGTGCGGACGAAGCCGCGCAGAAGGCTGCCGAGGCCAGGGCCCGGGAGATCGCGCAGCAGGCACGCGAACCCGGTGCGGATTTCGCGGCGCTGGCCAGGGCCAACCCCGGCGATCCCGGTTCCGCCGCCAACGGTGGCGACTTGGGGTGGATCCGCCAGGACGGCAGCATGGTCGAACCGTTCGAGAACGCGGTGTTCGCGGCGCAGGCGGACAGCATCAGCGATCCGGTCCGCAGCCCGTTCGGCTGGCACGTGATCCAACTGCGCGAGATCCGGAGCGGGCAGCAGGTGTCGTTCGACGAAGTCCGCGAGACCCTGGCGCAGGAACAGGCACAGGCGGACCGCGAGCGCGCGTTCAACGATCTGGTGGGCAGCTTCGTCGACGAGGTGTACCGCAACCCGACGGAACTGACGGCGGCGGCGAAGCAGGCCAATCTCGAGGTCCGCACTGCCGGCCCGATCGCGCGTGGCGAAGGCGAAGGCGCGATCGCCATGCCGGCGGTTCAGCGCGCCGCGTTCTCCGACAGTCTGGTGCAGGACGGGACGGTGAGCGACCCGATCGAGATCGCGCCGGACCGCAACGTGTTGATCCGCGTGACCCACCACGAGCCCGAACGCGCGCTCACGGTGAACGAGGCGCGCGAGCGGATCGTGGCCGCGATCCGCGCCGATCGTGCCCGCAAGCGGGTGGAGGCCGAAGCCGACGCGCTGGTGGAACAGCTCGCCGGTGGCGAGAGCCTGCAGGCGCTGACGGATGCGCGTTCGCTGCAGCGACAGAACATGCTCGGCGTCCCGCGCGGCGCGCCGGTGCCGGACGCCGCGGCGGCCGAAGCGTATTTCCGCGTACCGGTGCCGACCGAGGGCAAGGTGTCGCCGGGCAAGGCGGTGCTGCCCGACGGCAGCGTGGTGGTGTTCACGGTCGACAAGGTCACGCCGGGCGACGCCAGCGAGGCGGCGGAGGAGGAGCGCGACATGTTCCGGCAGCAGATGGCGGCGCTGGTGGGTCGCGAGGACGCCGATACCCTGCTGCGCGCGCTGCGCCGGCAGATGAAGGTCACCGTGGTGGAATCGAACCTGTAGTTCCGCCGGGGTTCCGGAAAGGAAAAAAAAAGCCCGGCGATCGCCGGGCTTTCTCTATGCGCGTGGCGCTCAGTCGATGGCTTACTCGCCCTCGTCCAGCCCGGTCATGCCGAGGATGTTGTAGCCGCCGTCGACGTAGGTGATCTCGCCGGTGATGCCGGAGGCGAGGTCCGAACACAGGAACGCCGCCGCATTGCCGACGTCCTCGATCGTCACCGTGCGGCGGATCGGCGAATTGGCCTCCACGTGTCCGAGGATCTTGCGGAAACCGCCGATCCCCGCCGCGGCCAGGGTCTTGATCGGCCCGGCCGAGATCGCGTTGACGCGGATGCCCTCCGGTCCGAGGTTGAGCGCGAGGTAGCGCACGCTGGCCTCGAGCGCGGCCTTGGCCACGCCCATGACGTTGTAGCTCTGCAACGCGCGTTCGGCGCCGAGGTAGCTCAGGGTCAGGATCGCCCCTTGGCGGCCCTGCATCAGCGGGCGCGCGCCCTTGGCCAGGGCCGACAGCGAATACGCCGAGATGTCGTGGGCCATCGCGAAGTTCTCGCGGGTCAGGCCATCGAGGAAGCCGCCGGCGATCGCCTCGCGCGGCGCGTAGGCGATGGCGTGCACGAGGATGTCGAAGCCGTCCGGCCAGTGCCCGGCGAGCGAGTCGAACAGCGCGGCGATCTGCGCGTCGTCGGTGACGTCCAGCGGATACGACGGCCCGCCACCGAGCCTGGCGGCGACGTCCTCCACGCGCGACTGCAGTTTTTCGTTCTGGTAGCTGAAGGCGAGCTCGGCGCCCTCGCGATGCATGGCCTCGGCGATGCCGTTGGCGATCGAGCGCTGGCTGGCGATGCCGGTGATGAATGCGCGCTTGCCTTGCAGGAAACCCATGGATGACTCGCGGTGTGGACCGGCCGCTATTCTGCCACGGCGGTCGCGGCGGCCCCCACGGCGGCGTCGATCGCCAGCACCGTGCCAGGGCGCAGCACGCTGCGGGCATCCAGTCCGTTGCGCGCGAGCAGCTCGCCCGGCGTGATGCCGTAACGGCCGGCGATGCGCCAGGCCGAATCGCCGCGGACGACGGTATGCGTGCGTGCCGGCGGTGGATCGACGTGGGCCGAGGCATCGGCCATGGCGTCGGGAAATTCTCCCGGGGCCGCGGCGCCGGGCGCGGGTGAAGCGATGGCCCGGGCGGAGGACGGACCGGCGGCGACCAGAGCCGTCGAGGACGCCGAGGGCAGCAGCACGCGCGGCTTGCCGCCGCCGCGCACGACCCTGCCGTCGCCGAACACCGGGTTCAGGCGACGCAGCTGCGCGACGTCGGCGCCGTGCTGGTCGGCGAGCGTGTCCAGGGTGGCGATGTGCGTGGGAACCTCGGCTGCGGTCAGCACCGGCACCGGGCGGTCCAGCGACGCCAGCCAGGCGTCGCGATCCTCGGCTTCCTCCAGGATGCACGACAGCGCGTGCAGCTTGCGCACATAGGCGTGCGTGATCGCGGGCATCGGCAACGTCGACGGGTCCGCATCGGCGGGACGCTGGCCGGCGCGCCGGAGCGCCCCCAGCAGCCGGTACTCGCCGGCGTTGTAGGCCATCACCGCCAGCCGCCAGTCGCCGGCGAACATGCCGTGCAGGGTCTTGAGGTAGCGCACCGCGGCGTCGGTGGAATCGATCGGCGACAGGCGCCCGTCGTAGCCCGGGCGCACGGCCACCTTGTGATTGCGCGCGGTCAGGGCGATGAACTGCCACAGACCGGCCGGACCCTGCGGTGAACGCGCACCGGGCTTGTAACCGCTCTCGACGAACGGGATCAACGCGAACTCGGTCGGCAGTTGGGCCTCGCGCAGGCGGTCGACCACGTAGCCGAACAACGGCAGCACGTCGCTGCGCGGGGAGGCCAGCTGGCCGGGTGCCTGGGCGAAATGCTGGCGCCAGCGGCTGCTCGCCCCGGGTTCACACACCGGGTCGGCGAGCCCCGCGCGGAAATCGCGGTAGATATCGAGGCCGCTGCGGGTGGTCGCGGCCAGAGCCGGCGGTGGTGCGGCGGCAGGCCCGGGCGGCGGCCCGTCCGCATCGACGAGAGTGCCCGCCACGGTCCCGGAAGCGGGGGGAGGGGCGGTGTCCGTCGTGGCGGGGGGGGCGTGGGTCGGGGCATCGTCGTCGGCCCGGGCCGGGCCGGCCAGCGCGCACAGCAGCGCCAGCCCGCCGGCGATCGCGCGCGCGCTCATGCGCGGAAGCCGTCCTTCCAGCGCCGCAGTTCGGCGAAGGCTTCGATCCGGTCGCCCGCGGCGGCGGGCAGGCGCGCGGCCACGGCCGCGCGCACCGCGGACGCGTCGATCCGCAGGAACGGGTTGCAGTCGCGCTCCTCGCCGAGGGTCGTGGGCAGGGTGGGGAGTCCTTGGTCGCGCATCGTGGTGGCCTGTGCATGGCGGCGCCGCAGCGTCGCGTTGTCGGGGTCGACCACGCGCGCGAAGGCGGCGTTGGCCAGCGTGTACTCATGCCCGCAGCAGACACGGGTCGCATCGGGCAGGGCGGCCAGCCGGTCGAGGGAGCCGAGCATGTCGCGGGGCGTACCTTCGAACAGGCGACCACAGCCGAGGCTGAACAGGGTATCGCCGCAGAACAAGAGGTCGTGCCCATGGAATGCGATGTGGCTCACGGTATGGCCCGGAACGGACAGCACCCGGAAGCGCCACGGGCCGGCCTCGACCAGATCGCCGTCCCCGACGCGATGGATCGGGGCCGGGAGCCGCGGGTCCGCCGGGCCGTAGACCGGGACCCCGGGCCACCTGTCGCGCAGAGCGCCGATCCCGCCGACATGGTCGTCGTGATGATGGGTCAGCAGGATCGCCAGCGGCGCGGCCGCCCCCTCGGCGGCGGCCAGTACCGGCGCGGCTTCACCGGGATCGACCGCCAGCCAACGGCCCTCGGCATCGGCCAGTCGCCAGATGTAGTTGTCCGTCAGCGCGGGTAGGGCGCTCAGTCGCATCTTCAGGGGCGTGCCCGGGCTGCCTATAGAATGGCGACCATGCCCCCCTCGCACCCGGCCCGTCAAACGGGCCCCGTCCTCCACGACTGGTTCCTGTCCGATGCCGGGCGGGCGGTGCTGGCGAGCGAGGAGGAAACGGTGGCGCACGCCCTGTCCGACCGCCCCGGCCTGCCGTGGCTGTGGTGCGGACCGGCGTCGCGCGCCGTCCCCGACGGCGGCGGACGAGGCGTGTCCCTGCAGCCCGACGGGAGCGGCCGATGGAGCGGCCCGATCGCCTGCGGCCTGCCGTTGCCGTTGCCGAGCGAGTCGTTCGGCGTGGTCGTGCTGCAGCACGTGGCGCGGCCTTCCGGCGAATACGGCCCGGCCCTGCTCCAGGAAGCCGAGCGCCTGCTGGTGCACGGCGGGCACCTGTGGTTGTTCGTGCTCAACCCGCTGGCGCCGTACCGCTGGCGATGGCGGGGCACCGGGGTCATCGCTTCGGAACCGTTGTCCTGGCGCCGGCGGCTGCGCAGCGCCGGCCTGGTGCCGGACGCGGTGTCGCAGGGACTGGGGCCGGTCTGGTCGGTGCAGGCGTCGGTGGGGTTGCAGCAGGGCGCCGGGCTGCGCGCGGCCTACCTGCTGCGCGCCGAGAAGCGGACGATGCCGCTGACCCCGGTGCGGCAGCGACGCGTGATGCAACTGCCCCAGGGCGCCTCGGCGGCATGAGCGGGGTCGGCATCCACACCGATGGCGCCTGCCTCGGCAACCCAGGTCCAGGCGGCTGGGCCGCCCTGCTGCGCTACGGCGAGCAGGAGCGCACCCTGGTCGGCGGCGAGCCGCTGACCACCAACAACCGCATGGAACTGATGGCGGCGATCGTCGCGCTCGAGACGCTGTCGCGCCCTTGCGAAGTGGTACTGCACACCGATTCGCAGTACGTGCGGCAGGGCATCACCGAATGGATGCCGAACTGGGTGCGGCGCAACTGGAAGACCGCCGGCGGCGACCCTGTGAAGAACCGCGACCTCTGGGAACGCCTCTACGCCGCCAGCCGGCGCCACGAGATCGACTGGCGCTGGGTGAAGGGGCATTCCGGCGATCCGGACAACGAGCGCGTCGACGTGCTGGCGCGCGACGAGGCGATCCGCCAGCGGGCCGGAGCGGTGGCTTGATCCGCCGTCAACCTTTGCCGGTGGCGGAGCGGCGCGGCGATCGGGCCGGACCAGGGTCCGCGCACTGAGCTCACGTTCCGAGCTTCGACTCCCGAATCCCGAATCCCGAATCCCGAATCCCGAATCCCGAATCCCCGCCCCTATGCGCCACATCATCCTCGACACCGAAACCACCGGCCTGGAATGGAAGAAGGGCAACCGCGTGGTCGAGATCGGCTGCGTGGAGCTGGTCGAACGCCGCCCTACCGGCCGCACCTTCCACAAGTACCTCAATCCCGAGCGCGAGTTCGAGCCGGGTGCGCAGGAGGTCACCGGCCTGACGCTGGAATTCCTCGCCGACAAGCCGAAATTCGCCGAGATCGCCGACGAGTTCCTCGCCTTCGTCGACGGCGCGGAGGTGGTGGCCCACAACGCCGCGTTCGACATGGGCTTCCTCGAACACGAGCTGTCGCGGCTGGGCGGCGGCTACGGCCGGCTGTGCGACCGGGTCACCGTGCAGGACTCGCTGGCGCTGGCGCGGCAGCGCTATCCGGGCCAGCGCAACTCGCTGGACGCGCTGTGCCGGCGGCTCGGCGTCGACAACTCGCACCGCCAGCTGCACGGCGCATTGCTCGACGCGCAACTGCTGGCCGAGGCCTGGCTGGCGCTCACCGCCGGCCAGGGCGAGATCGGCTTCGCCAGCAGCGAACCCTCGTCTTCGCCGCGCGCGGGCCAGGCGGCCGTCGCGCTTGCCGTGAGCGGGCCCCGTCCGTCGATCGTGGTGCCGGACGAAGACCTCGCCCTGCACCAGGCGAGGGTGGAGGCGATCCGGAAGAAGGCGGGCCGTTGCGTCTGGGACGCCCCTGAACCGGCGATGGCGCAAGCCGCGACCGGCTGAGAAGACGCGCCGCGGTCAGTGGCTGCGGACCAGCACCACGGTGACGTTGTCCGAGCCGCCGCCGTCGAGCGCGGCCGCGACCAGTCCGTCCACGCACTCCTGCGCGCTGCACTCGCCGTGCGCGAGCACGCGGGAAATACCGCTGTCGTCGACTTCCTCGGTCAGCCCGTCGCTGCACAGCAGCAGTTGCGATCCGGGAGACAGTTCGCCCGACAGGGTTTCCACGTTCAGCGACTGCGGCTCGGTGACGCCCAGCGCCTGGGTGACCACGTTGCGGTGCGGGTGGCTGCGCGCCTGGTCGACGCTGATCGCGCCCTGGGCGATCAGTTCCTGCACGTAGCTGTGGTCGTGCGAGAGCTGGGCGAGCTTGCCGTCGCGCCACAGGTACGCGCGGCTGTCGCCGACCCAGGCCACCTCGAAACGGTTGCCGACCACGCGCGCGGCGACCACCGTGGTGCCCATCGGCAGCGCGTCGTTGCGCTGGCGCGAGGCACGGATGATCTCCTCGTCGGCGATCCGGATCGCCTGCTGCAGCGGCGTGCCCTGCCGTGTTTCGCGCACGATCGTCTCGCGCGCGAGCGCGCTGGCGACCTCGCCGTATTCGTGTCCGCCCATGCCGTCCGCCACCAGCCACAGCCCCAGTTCGCTGTCGCCGTAGTAGGTGTCCTCGTTCAGCTCGCGGCGCAGTCCGACGTGGGTGAGATGTCCGAATTCGATCATGCGTGACCCGTCGGCGGGCGGACTGATGGCTCTTGCGCTGGATAACGCGGAAACAGCGGTCGGCAGGTCAGGCGTTTCCACATCGGCGCAGGCGTGGGTCCGCGGGCGGCAGGGAGTTGACTGGAACGCTAGCAAAGGCGCGATGAACAACGGCGGATGCGTGTGGCCGGCAGGCTGTGGGCACTACGGCACCAGGGTGAGCGCATGGGCCGAGGTTCCGGGCAGGAACGGCGTCGGCCGGCCATGGACCCAGTCGTCGTGGCCGGCCCCCCAGAACGGCGACAGCGGGTGGCCGCTCTGGCCGCCGGGCATGTGCAGGATGCCGTCGGCCTCGCGGCCGGGCGACACCACCACGCGTTCGGAGGCGCCGAATGCCGGTCCCTGCACGCGCGGCATCATCGCGTCGCCGGGCAGCGGTTCGGCCGGCATGCACAGCAGGCGCCTGCCGAGCGGGACCGCCCTGGCCAGCGGATGGCAGATCGCGGCAGTGTTGCGTTCGCCCCAACTCCGCTCGTGCAGGGGACCTTGCGCTGCGAGCTCGTCGCGGACCTCCTGCGCCGCATCCTCGAACAGTGCCTGCCAGGTCTCGAAGCGGCGTGGCAGCAGGTGTTCGGGGCGCTGTTGCACCAGGGGCCAGGCGACGCCCTCGAACTGCGGCAGGTCCGGCGTGGCGAAATCCTCGCCCGTCGCCGCGCGGGCCGGCGCCACGAGCCCATCGAGCAGGCGCGCATGCACCGCCTGCCGCCAGGCGCGCACGATGCGGTAGCTGGCCGAGTCGATGCTGGCGTGGCCCTGCCAGTCGGCTGCGGCGTCGGCAAGCTCGCGCAGGGCGGGCGATGCGGCCTCGCCGCCGAGCGAGCGCAGCACGCCGTGCCAGCGCGTCATCAGGATCGCGCGATCGTCGAGCTGGATCGCGAGCAGATCGGCTTCGGTGAAGCGGTCCTTCGCCAGCAGCGCGTCGCGGATCTGTTGTTGGCGCGCGCCGAGGGCATAGCCGCCGTCGCCGATCCGGGCGAGGTCGCCGCCGGAGACGACCCGCGCATTGGCGGTCCAGAGGCGGTCGACCGCGGGCGACCGGACCGCTGGAGAGCCGCTCGTGGCGATCCACCAGGGGCGGCAGGCCGGATCGTCCGGCGAGGAAGACGCGTGTTGGGCCGGATCCATGAAGGGTGGGGTTCGAGCGACGGTATCGACCGACTGGGGACCGTCCGGCCTGCAGGCCGGCGCGCGTGCCGGCAGCGGGCCCAGCCATCGCCACGCGATGTCGCCCTTCGAGTCGCCGAGCACCAGGTTCTGGGTCGGGATCGCGGTCCGGTCGGCGATCGCCAGCGCGGCGTCGAGGTCGCCGACGCGCGCGAAATCCATCAGGCCGAGGTTCACCGAACCCGGCAGGTGCGCGGTCCAGCGCAGCGACAGTACCTGGCCGTCGGGCAGGTCGTGCAGGACCGGTCCCCAGTACGACTCCCTGACGTCGAAGGCCACAGGATCGCCGCCGGCGACCTCGATCCTCTCCGGATGGATCTCGAGCGGCGTGCAAGTCGTGTCCGCCGGAATCGACGACGGATCCCCCTCGCATGGTGTCTCCAGCGCCCAGTCGAGGTAATCGCCGTAGCTGTTGGTGTAGCCCCAGGCGACGTGGCCATTGCTGCCGACCACCACCGCCGGCAGGCCCGGGAGGGTGACGCCCTGCACGTCCACGCGGCCGCCCGGGGCGCGGACGTCCGGCCAGCGCAGCCGCGCGCGGAACCAGAGGTTGGGCGCGCGCAGGCCAAGGTGCATGTCGTCGGCGACGATCGCGCGGCCGTCGGCGGTCAGCGCGCCGGAGACGGCGAAATTGTTGCTGCCCGGAAAGTACCCGGTCGCCGCAGGCGAGCCGCCGGTGCCTGCCTCGTACGTTGCGGGAAAGACGGGAGCCGTCCGCTGGGAGGTGGACAACGTGCGGGCCAGCGCGGGGCCGGGTCCGCCCGGTTCCGGCGCATCGAGCTTGCGCAGGTCCAGCTGTTCCGCGGACGGCAGCACCGCGTCGCCGAACGCCTCTCCCGTCAGCGGCGCGTCCCAGCTGCTGCCCGGATGCGTCAGCAGTGCGAACAGCGGCTGCGGCAGGTGCGGCCGCAGTTTCCACAGCGCGAGTTCGCGCGCATTGGCCGCATCCTGCAGGTCGAAGTACATCGCGTAGCCGGCCAGCGCGGTGTCGGTGGCGAGCCAGGGCTGCGGTTGCCGGCGCAGCAGCAGGTAGGGCCAGGGCCGCACGCGCAGTGCGGCGAGGCCGGCGTTGACGCCGTCGGCATAGGCCTGCAGCAGCGGAAGCTTGTCGCCGGCGACCGCATCGAGGGCGGCGTTCACGCGTGCGCGCATGCGATGCGCGCGGTGGCGCCGGTCGACGTCCAGCGCGACCGGACCGAACAGCGCGGACAACTCGCCGGCGGCGGTGCGTCGCAACAGGTCCATCTCGAAGTAGCGTTCCTGCGCATGCACGTACCCGAGCGCGCGCACCGCATCGATTTCGCTCGCCGCGTCGATGGTGACCACACCGAGCGCATCGCGCGCGACCGCCACGGGCGCCACGAGGCCCGCGAGCGGGCGCTCGCCGTCGAGCGCCGGCAGGCTGCCACGCAACAACCACCAGGCCGAGGCGACGATGAGCAGGACGATCACGGAAAGGGCGAGCAGCAGGCGCTTGAGCCACAGGACCATGCCGCTATCGCCTCGTGCCGAATCCGGAGCCCGTACTCTAGCCGATCCCGCGACGCGGACCCGTGGAAGGGGTGCGGCCGACGCCGCATTTTCAGGCTGGTGTCTAATGCAGCGCTGGCGAGGCGGGAGCTGCATGCGTTTGAACATCCGTGTTGTCGTGCTGGTCGCTGCGGCGGCGGTCCTGGGCTGGACGTTCTGGCGGAATGCAGGATGGCTGCAGCTCAGTGCCGGCCTGGCGATCTTCCTGTTCGGCATGCAATGCCTGGAAGAGGGCCTGCGTCAGCTGGCGGGCGGCAAGCTCGAGCAGTTGCTGGCGAGGAGCACCGGAACGCCGGCGCGCGGGCTGTTGTTCGGCATGGGCGGGACCTTCGTGCTGCAGTCGAGCACGCTGGTCTCGCTGCTGACCATCGCCTTCATCAGCTCCGGCCTGATCCAGCTCACCGGCGGCATCGCGATCATTCTCGGCGCGAACCTGGGCTCGACCAGCGGCATCTGGCTGCTGGCGCTCGCCGGCCAGGACATCAGCCTGTCGCCGCTGGCGCTGCCGCTGCTGGTGTTCGGTGTGCTGGCCGGGTTCACCGGAACCCGGGGCAAGGCCGCCGGACGCGTGGTGCTGGGGGTGGCCTTCGTGTTCCTGGGCATCGACCAGATCAAGGACGGGTTCGAGGCCGTCGGCGGCGGAATCGACCTGACCGCCGTCGGAAGCGATGGCGTCGCCGGCACGTTGCTGTTCGTTCTGGTCGGTCTGGTCGCGACCGTCGTGCTGCAGTCGAGCCACGCCACGCTGATGCTCACGCTCGCGGCGCTCGCCAGCGGCCAGCTCGGACTCGAGCAGGGGTTGGCCATCGCCATCGGCTCCAACGTCGGCAGCAGCGTGAGCACCGCGATCGTCGGCGCGCTGGGCGGCAACCGCAGCGGCCAGCGCCTGGCGCTCGCACACGTCCTGTTCAATGCGACCACCGCACTCACGGCGCTGCTCCTGCTGCTGCCGTTGACCTGGCTGGTGCGGCTGTTCTCCGGTGCGATCGGGTTCGGCGACAACGCGCTGCTGCAACTGGCCCTGTTCCACACGCTGTTCAACGCCATCGGGGTCGCCCTGTTCTGGTCATGGCAGGATCGGCTGGCCAGGCGCCTCGCGCGCTGGTTGCCCGATCGCCTGCAGGACGGCGGCGTGGCCGTGCCCGACGTCGCGGCCACGCCGGCCCCGGGGGACGGTCGCGCCCTGCACCTGAGCGCGCAGGCGCTGGAGTCGGCCGACGCGGCGGCGGCCGCGGTCTCGCGGGAACTGCGTCATCTGGGCAGGCTCGGCCTGGAGGTGATCTGCGAGGCGCTGTACCTGCCGCGCGGCCAGCTGGTCGCGAAGGTGCCCGATGAAGAGCTGGTTCGTGCCCGCCCCGCAGCGCACCACGTCGAAGCCGACACGCTCTACCGCTCGCGGATCAAGGGCGTCTACGGCGACCTGCTGGACTTCATGGGGCGATTCGACATGCCTCTGGACGAGGACCATCAGCGTTTCTGGACGCAGAGCCAGATGGCGGCCCTGCAGATGGTGAAGGCGGTGAAGGATGCCGGCGACCTCCAGCTCAACCTGCGGCGCAGGCTCGACGCGGAAGACTCGCCGCTGCGCGAGGCCTATGTCGAGCTGCGCCGCCACCTGCTGTCGCAGTTGCGCGCGTTCCACCGGCTCGGCGTGGCGGAGGTCGAGGGCGAGACGCTGCATGCGGCGCTGGCCGTGTTGGCGAGCGAGGCCGATGGGTTCGGCGAGGCGATGCGCGGTCGTCTGTTCGCGATGGTGCGCGCACATCAGGTCGACGGGCTGCAGGCCGGCTCGCTGATGAACGACCTGGGCTACGCCGATCGCATCGTGCGCGGCGCACGCGCGGTGATGGCGGCCCGGGACGAACCGGCCTCGCTTCGCGAACTGCGCAGGCTGGCCGCCGAGGCGCCGGTGGGCTGAGCGCCCCGGCGTCGCACGGCCTGGGCCGCATGAGAATGGGAAATGCAGTTGTTCTCATCCGACCCGGATGCGTCGCGGATCGGTATGCTCACCGACTCCCCGCAAGGAACGCCGCGATGAAAGGCCACCCCGAAGTCGTCGACTACCTCAAGTTCCTGCTGCGCGGCGAACTGGCCGCGCGCGACCAGTATTTCCTGCATTCCCGGCGCTACGAGGACCTGGGTCTGCATGCCCTGCATGCGCGCATCCACCACGAGATGGAAGAGGAGACGCAACACGCCGATGCGCTGCTGCGGCGGATCCTGTTCCTCGAGGGCGAGCCGGACATGCGCCCGGACGCGTTCGAACCGGGCAGCACGGTCGAGGAAATGCTGCGCAAGGACCTCGACCTCGAATACAAGGTGCGCGAGAACCTCGCCAACGGCATCGCGCTGTGCGAGCGCCACGGCGACTACGTCAGCCGCCAGATCTTGGTGGCGCAGTTGGCCGATACCGAGGAAGACCACACCTACTGGCTGGAGAAGCAGCTGCGCCTGATCACGATGGTGGGGCTGGAAAACTACCAGCAGTCGCGCATGGGCGAGGACGCCTCGCAGGACTGACGGCGACCGCCGGGGCGGCGCCGGGACCCGACCCAGTCCCCCGATGGACAGGCAATGCGGGTGTGTCAACCCGGTGGCCTGCGACGTCTACTCCGCGCGCTCGAGGCGATAGACGGCGGTCGACAGGGACGAGACGCCTTCGGCCTGGAACGACGGTTCGTAGTCGAGGAGGTCGCGGCGCTCGAGCAGTTCGACCTGCCATCGCTGGCCCAGGCGCGCATGCACTTCGGCCTCACCGACCGCGAACGGCGGTCCGGACTTTTCCGCCTGCGGATATTCCAGCGTGACCAGCAACCCCCTGCAGTGCGCCGGCAGGCGAGCCCACGTGGTGCTGGCGTAGGTGGCGCGCAGGTCGGGCGGCAGGGCGATCAGCGCGGCGCGATCGTAGACCCCCGCGCAGTCGGCGAGCAGTTCCTCCGGAATCGCGAACGCGTCGCCGACGACGAGCTCCCAGGGCCCGGCGACGTGATGGGTGCCGGCCGGGCTGGCATGGGTGCGCGGCGAGAGGCCGCGCTCGTCGAAGAACTGCGTGATCGCCAGTTCGGACAGTTCGATGCCGAGCACGCGATGCCCCTGATCGGCGAGCCAGACCATGTCCAGGGACTTGCCGCACAAGGGCACGAACACGCGGCTGCCTTCGCGAAGGCCGAGCGACTGCCAGTGTTGCGTCAACAGCGGCAACGGCGCATCGCGATGGAACCCGATCTTGTTCGTCTGCCAGCGATCGTGCCAGAAGTCCGCGTCCATCAGCTGTCACTCCTCATGAAGCGTCGCCCTTGTGCCGCGCCGCCACGGCGCTCGAGCTGCGCTCGTGGCCATCATTCGGCCGCGCCGCCCGTGCAGTGGCCAGCGATGTGGTCGGCAGCGCCGCCGCGCGCCGGACATCGAGCGGCCGCAGTGGCTACTCGACATGCAGTGCGTCCACTTTCTGCCACCCCCGCGGCAACAATCCCCCCCGGCTCGCACGCGCCCCGACGTAATCGCCCAGGTCCTTGAACGACAGGCTCATCGCGCGCGCGCCGGACTTCACCAGCAGTGTGCCCCCCGGCGGCACCACCGCCACCGCCACCACCCGTTCGGTGCCGCGCCTGGCCTTGGGTATCTCGATGATCTTGTTGCCCTTGCCGCGGTCGAGTTCCGGCAGTTCCGACACCGGGAACGCCAGCAGGTGGCCGGCGCTGGTGACCGCGACGATGCGGTCGGTCTCGACGCCGCCCACAGCCGCGGGCTGCAGCACCTTCGCGCCCTCGGACAGCGACAGCATCGCCTTGCCGGCCTTGTTGCGCCCGGTGAGGTTCTCGAAGCGGGTGACGAAGCCGTAGCCGTGCGAGGACGCGAGCACGTAGCGGTCGTCGTTGCTGCCGCTGGCCATGGCCGCGAACGAGGCTCCGGGGGCGGGCGAGAAACGGCCCGTCAGCGGCTCGCCATTGCCGCGCGCCGAGGGCAGCGAATGCGCGAGCGTGGAGTAGCTGCGGCCGTTGCTGTCCAGGAACGCGACCTGCTGCGTGGTGCGTCCCTTGACCGTGGCCAGCAGGCCGTCGCCCTCGCGGTAGGACAGCGAGGACGCATCGATGTCGTGGCCTTTCGCTGCGCGCACCCAGCCCTTGCCGCTGAGCACGATGGTGACCGGTTCGCTGGCGACCAGCTCGGTCTCGCCCAGCGCCTGCGCGGCCTCGCGCGCGACCAGCGGCGAGCGGCGCGGATCGCCGAACTTCCTGGCGTCCGCGAGCAGTTCGTCCCGGATCAGCTTCTTCAGCTTGGCCTTGCTGCCGAGGGTGGCGATCAGCCGGTCGCGCTCCGCGTCCAGCTCGTCCTGCTCGCCGCGGATCTTCATTTCCTCCAGGCGCGCGAGCTGCTTGAGCCGGGTGTCGAGGATGTAGTCGGCCTGTTCCTCCGACAGTGCGAACCGCGCGATCAGCGCCGCCCTGGGTTCGTCCTCGGTGCGGATGATGCGGATCACCTCGTCGAGGTTGAGGAACGCGACCAGCAGGCCTTCGAGCAGGTGCAGGCGGCGCTCGACGCGTTCGAGCCGGTGCTTGAGCCGTCGGGTGACGGTGTCGGCGCGGAACGCCAGCCACTCGCCCAGCAGCATCCTCAGGTTCTTCACCTGCGGGCGGCCGTCGAGCCCGATCACGTTGAGGTTGACCCGGTAGCTGCGCTCCAGGTCGGTGGTCACGAACAGATGGCCCATCAGCTGTTCGACGTCGACGCGGCTCGATCGCGGGATCAGCGCGATCCGAACCGGGTTGGCGTGGTCGGATTCGTCGCGGATGTCCTCCAGCCACGGCAGCTTCTTGGCGCGCATCTGCGCGGCGATCTGCTCGATGACCTTCGACGGCGAGACCTGGTAGGGCAGGGCGGTGACGATGATGTTCGTGCCCTCCTTCAGGAACGTGGCGCGGGCGCGCACGCTGCCGGCGCCGGTCTCGTAGATCGCGCGCAGGTCGGCGGCGGGGGTGATGATCTCGGCCGTGGTCGGGTAGTCGGGGCCGCGCACGTGCTCGCACAGGTCGGCGACGCTGGCGTCGGGATCGTCGAGCAGGCGCACGCAGGCGCTCACCACCTCGCCCAGGTTGTGCGGCGGCACGTCGGTGGCCATGCCGACCGCGATGCCGGTGGTGCCGTTGAGCAGCAGGTGCGGCAGCCGTGCCGGCAGCCAGCTGGGCTCGTCCAGGGTGCCGTCGAAATTGGCCGTCCAGTCGACCGTGCCCTGGCCGAGCTCGCCGAGCAGCACTTCCGCGATCGGCGTCAGCCGGGATTCGGTGTAGCGCATCGCTGCGAACGATTTCGGATCGTCGGTCGAGCCGAAGTTGCCCTGACCGTCGATCAGCGGGTAGCGGTACGAGAACGGCTGCGCCATCAGCACCATCGCCTCGTAGCAGGCGCTGTCGCCGTGCGGATGGAACTTGCCGATGACGTCGCCGACGGTGCGCGCGGACTTCTTCGGCTTGGCGGCCGCGTTCAGTCCCAGCTCGCTCATCGCGTAGATGATCCGGCGCTGCACCGGCTTGAGGCCGTCGCCGAGGAAGGGCAGCGCGCGGTCGAGCACCACGTACATCGAGTAGTCGAGGTAGGCGCGCTCGGCGTATTCGCGCAGCGGGATCTGCTCGAAGCCGTGGAAGACGGGACGGACGGTTTCGGTCATCGGGTGCGCTGCGGGGAACGGGAGGGGAATTCTACGTCGCGGCAGTCTCCGGCTTGCGGTCTCGTCGGCTGAGACGGACGGCACCGAGGATCGATCGCTCCAGTCCCTGGCACGCGCTCCATGTACGTTCCGCTGCCCGCGCGCCGCACCGAGGCGCCGCACTACGCCTATCCCGGCCACCTGCGGCCGCAGATCGCGGCGCTGCCGCGTGCGCCCGGCGTGTACGTCTTCCACGGCGCGGACGAAGGCGTGCCGTTGTATATCGGCAAGAGCGTGAACATCCGCCAGCGGGTGCTGGACCATCTGCGCACGCCGGAGGAGGCGCGGCTGCTGCGCCAGACCCGGCGGATCGATGCCGTCCGCACGGCCGGCGACCTGGCGCGCAGTTGCTCGAGGCGCAGCAGATCAAGCTGCGCCAGCCTGTCCACAACAAGCGGCTGCGGCGCAGGCGCCCACTGTGCTCGCTCCGCCTGCTGCGGGGACGGGTGAAGGTGATGCATTCGCACGAGATGCCGTTCGCTTCGGCCGAAGGGCTCCACGGCCTGTTCTCCAGCCGCGCGGCGGCCCTGCAGGCGCTGCGCACGATCGCCGACGACAACCGGCTGTGCTACGGGCTGGTCGGACTCGAGCGGCTGGCGGCCGGACGCCCCTGCTTCCGGGCAGCGCTCGACCGCTGCGCAGGCGCCTGTTGCGGACGCGAGGCGCTCGCCGAGCACGCATTGCGGCTGGAAGCGGCCCTGCAGGCGCTGCGGGTGGCGCCATGGCCCTACGCCGGGGCGATCGGGCTGGTCGAGGCAGGCGCCGACATGACCCAGATCCACGTGGTCCGCGACTGGCACTACCTCGGCAGCGCCACGGGACGCGCGGCGGCCCGCCGGCTGGCGGTGCCCGTGGAAGGATTCGACCACGATGGCTACCGGATCCTGATGGAACCGGTCGCGTCGGGGCGACACCGTATCATTCTGTTCTGAGACGCAGACGCAGACGCAGGGCCGGTGCGCCGGTACCGCTGCACGCCGTGGCAAACACCCGGGCGGGCTGGAAAAGGGACCCCTGCGTCGTGCGGCGGCTGGTGGGTTGGGGGTGGCCGCGCGCCCAGAACAGAAAGAAAGTGTTAACGCTAACCCGTTTCACCGGGGAGGCAGCGGGTTGTTGCGCACCGCAGCAAGGCTTTTTTTGGTCACCTGTGTAGAGTTCGCGCTACGCACCACGCCGAATCAGGCGCGCCGGGCGGGTCTCGACGCCCCGCGCTCGCGCAGAAGACAGCAGGTTTTGTGGTAGCGCTAACTTTTTGGGGATTTCCGGATGGGCCTGTTCGTTGGACTGGATGTGGGCACCCAGAGCGTCAAGCTGGTGGCCTACGATCCCGAGTCGCGCCAGATCATGGCGTCGGCGGGGCAGCCGCTCGATCTCGCCGCGGGCGACGACGGGAGCCGCGAGCAGCGGGCCGACTGGTGGGTCGATGCGGTCCGCGCCTGCTTCGACCGGATCGATCCGGCGCTGCGCGCGCGGGTGGTCGCGATCGGCGTGTCCGGCCAGCAACATGGCTTCGTGCCGCTGGACCGCAGCGGCAGCGTGCTGGCGCCGGCCAAGCTGTGGTGCGACACCAGCACCAGCGTCGAATGCGACGAGATCATGGACGCGGCCGGCGGCGCGCAACGTTGCATCGAACTCGCGGGCAACCCGATCCTGGCCGGCTATACCGCCTCCAAGCTGCCGTGGACGCGCAAGCACCGCTCGCAGGCCTATGCGCGCCTGGCCACGATCCTGCTGCCGCACGACTACATCAACTACTGGCTGACCGGCGAGCTGTGGATGGAGCACGGCGACGCGTCCGGCACCGGCTGGCTCGACGTGCGTCGGCGTGCCTGGTCCCCCGAGCTGCTGACTGCGACCGATCCCGACCGCGACCTCGGCGCCTGCCTGCCGCCGCTGGTGGACGCCGGCACCCTGGTGTCGATCAAGCCTGCGCTGGCCGACGAACTCGGCCTGCCGCACGGCGTGCAGGTGGCGGCAGGCGGCGGCGACAACATGATGGCCGCGATCGGCACCGGCAACGTGGTGCCGGGCGTGCTGAGCATGAGTCTGGGCACCTCGGGCACGCTGTTCACCTATGCCGACCGCCCGGTGGTCGATGACACCGGGCGTTGGGCCGCGTTCTGCGATTCCACCGGCGGCTGGCTGCCGCTGATCTGCACCATGAACTGCACCGTCGCCACCGAGGCGGTCGGCAGGCTGTGCGGGTTCTCGACGAAGGAGGGCGACGCGCTGCTGGCCGGTACCCGCCCCGGCGCGGAAGGCCTGCTGATGCTGCCGTTCCTCAACGGCGAGCGCACTCCGGACCTGCCCCACGGCCGCGGCAACCTGTTCGGCATGACCGGCACCAATCTCACCCCGGCCAACCTCTATCGCGCGGCGATGGAGGGGGCGATGTACAGCCTGAAGAACGGCTACGACGCGCTCGTCGACGGCGGCCTACGGTTCGAGGCGATCCGCCTGACCGGCGGCGGCAGCCAGAGCGCGGTGTGGCGGCAGATGGCCGCCGACATGTTCGGCCTGTCGGTCGACGTGCCGGAGCAGGCCGAGGGCGCGGCGTTCGGCGCCGCGCTGCAGGCGCTGTGGGCCGTGCAGCGTGCCGAGGGCGGCTGCGATGGCGATCTCAATGCGCTGGCCGCCGCCCACGTGCGGCTGGACCCGCGGCTGGCGGCGCATCCGCATGCAGAGGCCACCGGCGCCTACGATGCGCAGTACCAGCGATTCCTTTCCCACCTCGACGCGATCCGGCCGCTCTACGCGGATTGAACGCGCCTTTCCTCCACGACTCCACGGACACACCGCAATGAGCAAGGCATTCATCGGCGCGAAGGAATACTTCCCCGGCATCGGCGCCATTCCCTTCGAAGGCCCAGGTTCGGACAATCCCCTGGCGTACAAGGTCTACGACGCCGGCAAGAAGATCGGCGGCAAGACCATGCGCGAGCACCTGCGCTTCGCGGTCTGCTACTGGCACACCTTCACCAATGCGGGCGCCGACCCGTTCGGCCCGGGCACGCGCCGCTTCCCCTGGGACGGCGGCGACGCGCTCGCTGCCGCCGAGGCCAAGGTGGATGCGGCGTTCGAGTTCATCACCAAGCTCGACGTGCCCTACTACTGCTTCCACGACGTCGACCTGTCTCCGGACGCCGAGGACATCGGCCAGTACGAGAAGAACCTCAAGCACATGGTCGCGCTCGCCAAGGAGCGCCAGCAGGCCACCGGCGTCAAGCTGCTGTGGGGCACGGCGAACCTGTTCTCGCATCCGCGCTACATGAATGGCGCGTCGACCAACCCGGATTTCAACGTCGTCGCGCGCGCCGCGGTGCAGGTCAAGGCGGTGCTCGACGCGGTGGTGGAGCTGGGCGGCGAGCACTACGTATTCTGGGGCGGCCGCGAAGGCTACGCCTCGCTGCACAACACCGACATGAAGCGCGAACTGGCGCACTTCGCCCGCTTCCTCGGCGCCTCGCGCGACTACGCGCGCAGCATCGGCTTCCAAGGCAAGTTCTTCATCGAGCCCAAGCCGATGGAGCCGATGAAGCACCAGTACGACTTCGATTCGGCCACGGTCGCCGGCTTCCTCAAGGAGCACGGCCTGGACAAGGACTTCATGCTCAACATCGAGGCCAACCACGCCACGCTGTCGGGCCACACCTTCGAGCACGACCTGCAGGTGGCGGCCGACCATGGCCTGCTCGGCAGCATCGACGCCAACCGCGGCAACGCGCAGAACGGCTGGGACACCGACCAGTTCCCGACCGACCTGTACGACACCGTCGGCGCGATGATGGTGGTGCTGCGCCAGGGCGGCCTCGTCGGCGGCCTGAACTTCGACGCCAAGCCGCGCCGCGAGTCCACCGACATGGAGGACCTGTTCATCGCCCATATCGGCGGCATGGACGCGTTCGCGCGTGGTCTGGAAGTGGCGCACGCGCTGCTCGAGGATTCTCCGTGGGAGCAGTGGCGCAAGCAGCGCTACGCCAGCTTCGACGCCGGCGACGGCAAGGCGTTCGCCGATGGCAGGCTCGGCCTGGCCGATCTTGCGGCGCTGGCCGCGAAGGCCGGCGAACCGCAGCAGATCAGCGGCAAGCAGGAGCGCTACGAGAACCTGCTCAACCAGTACCTGCTGCGCTGAGCGGCGGTGGCGTGCCGGTCGCCGTGGAGGGATTCCCGCGCCTTCGGCCCGACACGCCGCGCCGGGCTCTCCCGGGCGCCCCGCGCGCCGGGAGGTCAGCGGGCCGGAGGCGCTACGGAATCGCGCTTGACCAGCTGATGGGGAATCACGTGGTCGACCAGCATGCGGGTACTGCGATCCTTGCGGCGGATGCTGCGCAACAGGATGTCGATCGCCGAGTCGGCCATCGCCGCGATCGGCTGGCGGATGGTGGTCAGTTCCGGCCACACGGTGGTGGCGGCCGAGGTGTCGTCGAAGCCGACCACCGACAGATCCCGCGGCACTTCCAGGTGGCGGCGGTGGGCGACCGACACCACGGCCGCGGCCATGTCGTCGTTGCTGGCGAAGATCGCCGTCGGCGGGGCCGGGTGGGCGAGCAGCTTTTCGGCGGCCTCGAGCCCGGAGCGGTAGGTGAAGTAGCCCGATTCGACCAGGGTTTCGTCGAGCGGAAGGCCGGCTTCGGCCAGCGCCGCCTGGAATCCCTCGAAGCGGCGCACGCTCGCGGTCTGGTTCGGATGCCCCTTGATGTAGCCGATGCGCTGGTGTCCGGCGGCGACCAGGTGGGCGGTGATCTCCTTGCTGGCGCGGAAATCGTCGATGCGCACGCAGGAGATGTCGTGGTTGAAGCGGCCCGACGCGATCGCCACGACCGGCACCTCGGCATCGATGAATTCGGCGATCACGCCCTTCGACTCGCACAGCGGCGGCGGCAGGATCACGCCGGCCACGCGCTTGGCCAGCGTGCGCGCCGCCTGGCGCTGCGCGTTGGCGCCGAGCGTGTCCCAGGTGTCGATGACGAGCTGGGCCGCGGTACGGGTGGAGCCGCGCAACGCGCCGACCAGCAGTTCGCGCAGGTAGGCGCTGCTGGGATTGGTATAGATCAGTGCGACCCGGGTGTCCTGCGCGGTCGCCAGCGCGCTGGCCGCGAGGTTGGGGGTGTAGCCCAGCTCGCGCACCGCGCGCATCACCCGGTCGCGCGTGGTGTCGCGGACCTTGCCGTGGCCGTTGACCACGCGCGAGACCGTCATCGGCGACACCTTGGCCAGGGCCGCGACTTCGTCGAGCGTGACCGCCATTCCCTTGCGGCGCGCGGCTTTCCTCGGCTTCTGCAATCTCGCTTCCCCTTGCCGCGCCGCGGCCGTCGGTGGTTCGGGCCGGCATGCGGCACGGTGCGCTGCGCGGACCCGGGTCCACCGCTACACGACCAGACATGAGGGCTTTCTAGGATGTTACACACAACCGCCAACCGTCGACATCCGTCCGATCCCCCCGCTTGGCGCCGGCGCGCGGGCTGGGGGCGGGCTGCGCTCGCCTGCTGGCTGGTGCTGGCGGCTTGCCTGCAGACGGTCCACGCCGAGGACGGCTACGACCTCTGGCTGCGCTATGCCCCGGTGGAAGCGGAGGTCGCCGCCGACTATCGCGCGCGGTTGGCGCAGGTGGTGGCGCCGGCCACGAACCCGACCCAACGGTCCGCGCGCGACGAACTGGTGCGTGGCCTCGGCGACCTGCTGGGCAGCGCGCCGGCCCAGGCGGACGCCCCCGGTGGCGCGGGCGCGCTGCTTGTCGGCACGCCGGCGTCGCTGCCGGCCATCCGCCGGCTCCGGCTCGAACTCGATTCTCTGGGCGAGGAGGGTTACCTGATCCGCAGCGTGGACGTCGGCGGCAACGCCGCCACCGTGGTCGCGGCCAACAGCGACACCGGTGCGCTCTACGGCGCGTTCCACCTGCTGCGGCTGGTGCAGGCCCGGCAGCCGATCGACGCGCTCGACCTGCGCGAAGCGCCCAAGGTCAGGCTGCGCGTGCTCAACCACTGGGACGACCTCGACCGCTATGTCGAACGCGGCTATTCCGGCCAGTCGATCTGGGACTGGCACAGGCTGCCCGACTGGCTCGATCCGCGCTACACCGATTACGCCCGCGCCAACGCCTCGATCGGCATCAACGGCACGGTACTCAACAACGTCAACGCCAATGCGCAGATCCTGACCGCCCCCTACATCGAGAAGGTCGCCGCGCTCGCGGGCGTGATGCGTCCCTACGGGATCCGCGTGTACGTGAGCGCGCGCTTCAGCGCGCCGATGGAGATCGGCGGCCTGGACACCGCCGATCCGCTCGACCCGGCCGTGCGCCGCTGGTGGCAGGCCAAGGCCGACGAGATCTACGCCAGGGTGCCGGACTTCGGCGGTTTCCTGGTCAAGGCCAATTCCGAGGGCCAGCCCGGCCCGCAGGATTTCGGCCGCACCCATGCCGACGGCGCCAACATGCTGGCCGAGGTGCTGGCGCCGTACGGGGGCATCGTGATGTGGCGCGCGTTCGTGTACTCGGACGAGGAGCCCGACGACCGCCACAAGCAGGCCTATACCGAATTCGTGCCGCACGACGGCGAGTTCCGCGACAACGTGCTGGTGCAGGTCAAGAACGGCGCGATCGACTTCCAGCCGCGCGAACCGTTCCACCCGCTGTTCGGCGCGATGCCGAAGACGCCGCTGATGATGGAGTTCCAGATCACCAAGGAGTACCTGGGCTTCGCCACCCACCTGGTGTACCTGGGCCCGATGTACGAGGAGGTGCTGCGCGCCGACACGCACGCCAGGGGGGCGGGCTCGACGGTGGCGAAGGTGGTGGACGGTTCGCTCGAGGGCCATGCACTCAGCGGCATCGCCGGCGTCGCAAACATCGGCACGGACCGCAACTGGAGCGGCTCGCACTTCGACCAGGCCAACTGGTATGTCTTCGGCCGGATGGCGTGGGACCCGTACCTCGATGCACGTGCGATCGCGGACGAATGGGCGCGCATGACCTTCACCGCCGATCCGGCATTCGTCGAGCCCGTGGTGGAGATGATGATGACCTCGCACCAGGCGGCGGTGGATTACATGACACCGCTGGGCCTGCACCACCTGATGGGGCGCGGCCACCATTACGGCCCGGCGCCGTGGGTGGAGGGCGGTCCGCGTGCGGACTGGACCTCGGTGTACTTCCACCGCGCGACGAAGGAGGGGATCGGCTTCGACCGCACCACCTCGGGCAGCGACGCGGTCTCGCAGTACGCGCCGCCGGTGGCCGAGGTGTTCAACGATCCCGCGCGCGTGCCCGAGGACTTCCTGCTGTGGTTCCACCACCGCAAGTGGAACGATCGCACCGCGTCAGGACGCGCGGTGTGGGACGAACTGGTGCATCGCTACTCGCGCGGCGTCGGCCAGGTGGCGCGGATGCGCGACACCTGGAGTGGGCTCGACGAATACGTGGATCCCGAACGCCACCACCAGGTCGATCGCTTCCTGGCGATCCAGCAGAAAGAGGCAAAGTGGTGGCGCGACGCCAGCATCGCCTACTTCCAGACCTTCTCCGGCCTGCCGCTGCCCGAGGGCGAAGCCCCGCCGCCGCAATCGCTGGAGTACTACAAGTCGCTCGAATTCCCGAACGCGCCGGGGAACACGCAGTGAGTCGCAGCGCGTCCCGCGCCGGTGCGGCGCGCGTGCTGCTCGCGGGGATCGCGCTGTCGTGCGCGGCGCTCGCCGCGCCTGCCGCCGCCACGGACGCCGTCGGCGGCGAACCTCCGCCGCTGCTCCACCCGATGTTCGACGACCACGCCGTGCTCCAGCGCGACTCGCCCGTGCGCGTGTACGGCGTGGCGCCCGCGGGCGAGACGGTGCGGGTGGAATTCGCCGGGCGGCGCGCGCGCGCGCGCGCGGGTGGCGACGGCCGCTGGGAAGCCGAGCTGCCGGCCCTCGCGGCCGGTGGACCGCACACGCTGCTGGTGACGGCCGGCAACCGTACCCAGCGCGTGTCCGACGTGCTGGTCGGCGACGTGTGGCTGTGCTCGGGCCAGTCGAACATGGAGCTGCAGGTCTGGCGCGCACTCGACGCGCGCGCCGAGATCGCGGGCGCCGGCAACGATCGCATCCGCATGTTCACCGTGCCGCAGGTGTCGGACGTGGTGCCGAAGGCGCACTTTTCCGAAGCGGTGGAATGGCAGCCGGTGAACAGCGAGACGGTACGCGAGTTCTCCGCCGCCTGCTACTTCTTCGCGCGCGAGCTGCAGAAGCAGGTCGACGTGCCGATGGGCCTGATCGACGCGTCCTGGGGCGGGTCGCGGATCCAGGCCTGGACCAGCGGCGAGGCGCTGCGGACGCTCGGCGACTACGACGCGGAACTCGACGTGCTGGGTCGCTATGCCGACGACGCCGTTGCCGCGGTGGGCGACTGGGGCGCACTCTGGCAGGACTGGTGGTCGGCGCGCGAAGGCGTCGACGCCGACGACCGGCCCTGGGCCACCGGCGATGTCGCCGGGCCATGGCGCGACGCGCCTGCGCAACTGGGCGCCTGGGAGCGCTGGGGCGTACGGGAGCTGGCCGAGTTCAACGGCATGGTCTGGTACCGCACGACGGTCGAACTCGATGCCGCGCAGGCCGCGCAGGGCGCGACCCTGGTGCTGGGGCCGGCGGACGAGATCGACATGACGTGGGTCAACGGCCGCGGCGTGGGCAGCACCTACGGCGCCGGCTCGGGCCGCGAGTACGCGCTGCCCGCCGGCCTGCTGCGCGCGGGCGAGAACACGATCGTGGTCAACGTGCTCGACACCTACCGCGACGGCGGCCTGGCCGGCCCGGCGTCGGCGCACGCGCTGCGCCTGGCCGACGGCAGCCAGGTGCCGCTCGACGGCGGCTGGCGCTATCGGGTGGTGCCGCCGGAACTGGGCACGCCGCCGCGCGCGCCATGGCAGAGCGCAGCCGGCCTGTCGACGCTGTACAACGGCATGATCGCGCCGATCGGCCGCTACGGCCTGCGCGGCGCGCTGTGGTACCAGGGCGAGTCGAACACGTTCGAGCACGACCGCTACGCGGATCTGTTGCGCGCGCTGCGCAGCGACTGGCGCGACCGGTTCGGCGACGGCCTGCCGCTGCTGGTGGTGCAACTGGCGAACTACGGCGCAGCGCCCACCGCGCCCGCGGACAGCGACTGGGCGTCCCTGCGCGAAGCGCAGCGCGCGGTCGCGGCGGAGGATCCGCGCACCGGGCTCGCGGTCGCCATCGACATCGGCGACCGCTACGACATCCATCCCACCAACAAGCAGGAACTGGGGCGCCGGCTGGCGCGCGTCGCGCGGCACGTGGTCTACGGAGAGCCGCTGCCGCCGTCCGGACCGGTCGCCGCCGCGGCCTCGCGCAACGGCCACGCGGTGGTGGTGCGGTTCGACGACGTCAGCGACGGGGTGGTGGCCTACGGCGCCGACGGTCCGATCGGCTTCGAGCTGTGCGGCGCCGATGCCGGCAGTTGCCGCTATGCGCAGGCGGAACTGTCGAACGATCGCGTCGCGTTGCGTGCGCCCGGCGCAGGCGTTGCCACGCGCGTGCGCTACTGCTGGGCCGACAGCCCCGTCTGCACCCTGTTCGACGGCACCGGCCTGCCGGCCGGGCCGTTCGAACTTCCCGTGACTCCATGATCGAAGACGACCACGCCCGATGAGCACCACTGCTTCTACCGAAACCACGACCCACGGTTCGCGCAACGATCGCGAGATCGTCGACGCGAAAGTCATCGTCACCTGCCCGGGGCGCAACTTCGTCACCCTCAAGATCACCACCCGGTCGGGCGTGTACGGACTGGGCGATGCAACCCTCAACGGGCGCGAGCTGGCCGTGGCCTCGTATCTGCAGGAGCACGTGGTGCCGAACCTGATCGGCCGCGATGCGGGGCGGATCGAGGACACCTGGCAGTTCCTCTACCGCGGCGCGTACTGGCGGCGCGGACCGGTGACGATGAGCGCGATCGCGGCGGTCGACGTCGCACTGTGGGACATCCTCGGCAAGATGGCGGGGATGCCGGTGTACCAACTGCTCGGCGGCCGCTCGCGCGAGGGCGCGCTGGTGTACGGCCACGCCAACGGCCGCGACATCGCCGAGGCCTCGGACGCGGTCGGCAAGTTCATCGAGCAGGGATTCCTGGCGGTGCGCGCACAGTGCGGGGTGCCGGGCATCAAGAAGGCCTACGGCATTTCCAACGCCAAGGGCTACGAGCCGGCCGAAAGCGAGCTGCCGCTGGAGACGACCTGGAATACGCCGCGCTACCTGGATGTGGTGCCGAAGCTGTTCGAACAGCTGCGCGCCGACCACGGCCCGGACGTGGAACTGCTGCACGACGTGCACCACCGCCTCACCCCGATCGAGGCTGCGCGCCTGGCGAAGTCGATCGAGCCCTACCGGCTGTTCTGGCTGGAAGACGCGACCCCGGCCGAGAACCAGAAATCGTTCGAACTGATCCGCCACCACTCGGTCACCGCGCTGGCCGTGGGTGAGGTGTTCAACTCGATCTGGGACTGCAAGCACCTGATCGAGAATCAGCTGATCGACTACATCCGCACCACCATCGTCCACGGCGGCGGCATCACCCACCTGCGCCGGCTGGCCGATTTCGCCGCGCTGCACCAGGTGCGCACCGGCTTCCACGGCGCCACCGACCTGTCGCCGGTGACGATGGGCGCTGCGCTGCACTTCGACACCTGGGTGCCGAACTTCGGCATCCAGGAATACATGTTCCACACCGACGAGACCGATGAGGTGTTCCCGCACGACTACGTGCTGCGCGACGGGCGCCTGCATGTGGGCGACACGCCGGGCATCGGTGTGGACATCGACGAGGCGCTGGCGGCGAAGTATCCGTACGCGCCGAAACAACTGCCGATAGCGCGCCTGGAAGACGGCGCGATGTGGGACTGGTGAGACAACCGAGGGGAATGCAGATGATCGACCGCACCACGCGCCACCGCCGCCGCACGACCTCCATGCGCCTGATCGCCGCCGGCGTGGCCACGCTGCTGCTGGCCGCGTGCCAGCGCGAATCCGCCGCACCCGATGCGTCGTCCGCCGCAGCCGCCGACGCCGCCCCGGCCGCCACGACGGTGTACTTCGACTGGTTCGAGTACACCGGGCGCGACGCCGCCTTCGAGACGCCGGTGCCGGAGGGCAGCTTCCGCAACCCGGTGCTGGCCGGCTTCCATTCGGACCCGAGCGTGACCGCCGCCAACGGCAGGTTCTACCTCGTGGCTTCGACCTTCGCCTTCTTCCCCGGCATCCCGGTGTTCGAAAGCGAGGATCTGGTGCATTGGACCCAGGTGGGCAACGCCATCCACCGCCCCGGGCAACTGGACTTCGACGGGCTGGGCATGTCGCGTGGCGTGTTCGCACCGGCGATCGAGTTCCACGACGGCACCTTCTACGTCGTTAACACCTCGGTCGACGCCGGCGGGAATTTCATCGTCACCGCGACCGATCCTGCCGGTCCCTGGTCCGATCCGGTGTGGCTGCCGGGCATCGGCGGCATCGATCCCTCGCTGTTCTTCGACGACGACGGCAAGGTCTACATCCTCAACAACGACGAACCCGAGGTGCCGGTGCGCTACGACGGGCATCGCGCGATCTGGCTGCAGGAAATCGACATCGCGACGAAGAAGCCCTTCGGCCCGCGCAAGGTGCTGATCGACGGCGGCGTCAAGCCCGAGGACAACCCGATCTGGATCGAAGGCCCGCACATCTACAAGGTCGACGGCTGGTACTACCTCAACAACGCCGAGGGCGGCACCGGGCCGCAGCATTCGCAGGTGATCCTGCGCAGCCGCGAAGTGTGGGGGCCGTACACGCCCTACGAACACAACCCGATCCTCACCCAGCGCGACCTCGACCCCAATCGCCCGCTGCCGGTGACCAACGCCGGCCACGCCGACCTGGTGCAGGGCCCCGATGGCAGCTGGTGGGCGACCTTCCTGGCCAGCCGCAACTACGGCGTCGACCACTACAACACCGGGCGCGAAGCGTTTCTGCTGCCGGTCACCTGGAAGGACGGCTGGCCGGTGATCCTGCCGCGGGGCGAGGAGATCCCGTACGTGCTCCCCGGCCCGTCTTTCATGAAGAAGCCCGCCGACCAGGCGCCGATGACCGGCAACTTCACCTGGCGCGACGAGTTCGACACGGTGGAGCTGGGCAAGGGCTGGATGACGCCGCGCGTGCCAAAGACGCAGTGGTACGACGGTACATCGCGTCCGGGCTGGCTGGCGATCCACCCGCTGCGCGAACGGCTGGACACGAAGGTCAATCCATCCTTCTACGCGCGCCGCCAGCAGCACCAGGTGTTCGAGGCGAGCACCGCGATGGAAGTGCCGGGCGCGGGCATCGCCGCGGGCCTGGCCGCGTTCCAGGGCGACACGCACTGGTATTTTCTCGGCGTGCGGCGCGGCGAAGGCGACGCGATCGAGGTGTTCCTGGAGAAGAAGGCAGGCGAGGGCGAGGTCGAGGTGGTCGCCAGCACATCGGCCGCCGCGGCCGAAGCCACGCCGCTGGTGTTGCACGTCGAGGGCAATGAAGGCCGTTACGGCTTCGGGTTCGACGCCGGCGACGGCGTGGAGTGGCTGACGCAGGATGCCGACGGCACGATCCTGAGTACCGATGTGGCCGGCGGATTCGTCGGCGCCACCATCGGACCGTACGCGCGCGACGAACGCGCGCTCTGACACGCAACGGGAGGAACGGGAACATGCACGCATTCGATCGACAGGCCGCGGCCGTGGCCGCGCCGCATCCGCGCAGGCGCACGCGTTCGCGCACCCTCGTGCATGCCTGCTCGCTGGTGCTGCTGGCGGCGCTGTCCGCCGGTGCGTTCGCAGCCGACGGCGACCGCCCCTGGCTCGACACCTCGCAGCCGTTCGAGGCCCGTGCCGCGGCGCTGGTCTCGCAGATGACGCTGGACGAAAAGGCCGCGCAGATGCAGAACGACTCGCCGGCGATCGAGCGGCTCGGACTGCCGGCGTACGACTGGTGGAACGAGGCCCTGCACGGCGTCGCGCGCGCGGGCGGGGCGACCGTCTTCCCGCAGGCGATCGGCATGGCGGCGACCTTCGACGTGCCGCTGATGGACCGGATCTCGAAGACCATCAGCGACGAGGCCCGCGCCAAGCACCACGAGTTCCTGCGCAACGGCCAGCACGGGCGCTACCAGGGACTCACCTTCTGGTCGCCGAACATCAACATCTTCCGCGACCCGCGCTGGGGCCGCGGCCAGGAAACCTACGGCGAGGATCCGTTCCTCACCTCGCGCATGGGCGTGTCGTTCGTGCGCGGCCTGCAGGGCGTCGCCCCGGATGGCAGTCCGCTGCCCGAATCGCAGGGCGGCAAGTACCGCAAGCTCGATGCCACCGCCAAGCACTTCGCCGTGCACAGCGGGCCCGAGGCCGACCGCCACACCTTCGACGTGCATCCCTCGCGCCGCGACCTGTGGGAAACCTACCTGCCCGCGTTCGAGGCGCTGGTGACCGAGGGCCAGGTGCAGGCGGTGATGGGCGCGTACAACCGCGTCTACGGCGAGTCGGCCAGCGGCAGCCCGTTCCTCACCCAGGACATCCTGCGTGGCCGGTGGGGATTCAAGGGCTACGTGTTGTCCGACTGCTGGGCGATCGTGGACATCTGGAAGAACCACAAGATCGTCGCCACGCCGGAGGAAGCCGCCGCACTCGCGGTGAAGAACGGCACCGAACTCAACTGCGGCGAAACCTATGCGAAGCACCTGCCGGTCGCGGTGCGCAAGGGGCTGATCAGCGAGGCCGAACTCGACGACGCGCTCACGCGGCTGATGACCACGCGCATGGCGCTGGGCATGTTCGATCCGCCGGCGCAGGTGCCATGGGCGCAGACGCCTTACTCGGTCAACCAGGCGCCGGCGCACGATGCGCTGGCGCGCGAGGTGGCGCAGGAATCGATCGTGCTGCTGAAGAACGACGGCGTGCTGCCGCTGTCGAAGGACATCAAACGCCTGGCGGTGGTCGGCCCGACGGCCGACGACACCATGGCACTGCTGGGCAACTACTACGGCACTCCGGCCGACCCGGTGACGATCCTGCGCGGCATCCGCGAAGCCTTACCCGATACCGAGGTGATCTACGCCCGCGGCGCCGACCTGGTGGAAGGACGCGAGGACCCGGCCGCTACGCCGCTGATCGAGCCGCAGTACCTGCGGCCCGAGGCCGGCGCGACCGAGCGCGGCCTGCGCGGCGAGTACTTCACCAGCAAGGATCTCTCCGGAGAACCGGTGCTGGTGCGCGTGGACACGCAGATCGGCTTCCGCTGGGACCGTGGCTCGCCGACCGACAACCTGATGGCGCGCGGCGAGGCGGGCCCGGACAACGCGATGCCGAACGAGAACTTCAGCATCCGCTGGAGCGGGCAGTTGCTGCCGCCGGTGAGCGGTCGCTACCGGATCGAGGCCGGCGCCAATGACGGCTTCCGCCTGTACATCGACGGCAGGCGCGTGCTCGACCACTGGGAGGACGCCGAACGCCTGCGCGCGGACAGCGTCGAACTCGACCTCGAGGGCGGCCGCGCCTATGACATCCGGCTGGAGTACTACGAGGCCGAGCGCGACGCCAGCGTGCGCCTGGCCTGGGATCTTCCCGGCGGCAAGCCGACCTTCGACGAAGCGCTCGAGGCCGCGCGCGGCGCCGATGCGGTGGTGTTCGTCGGTGGCCTGACCGGCGACGTGGAAGGCGAGGAGATGAAGGTCGATTTCCCGGGCTTCGCCGGCGGCGACCGTACCGACATCCGGCTGCCCGCCACGCAGCAGAAGCTGCTCGAGGCGCTGCATGCCACCGGCAAGCCGGTTGTGATGGTGATGACCACCGGCTCGGCGGTCGGCATCGACTGGGCCAAGGCCAACCTGCCCGCGATCCTGGTCGCCTGGTATCCGGGCCAGCGCGGCGGAAACGCGGTGGCCGACGTGCTGTTCGGCGAAGTCAGTCCCGCCGGCCGCCTGCCGGTCACGTTCTACAGCGTCGACGAGCGGCTGCCCGCGTTCGACGACTACGACATGGCCGGCCGCACCTACCGCTACTTCCGCGGCGAGCCGCTGTATCCGTTCGGTCATGGCCTGTCGTACACGACGTTCGACTACACCGGCCTGCGGCTCGATCGCGATCGCGCCGGCGTGGACGACGCGATCACCGCGACCGTCACGGTGCGCAACAGCGGCCAGCGCGCCAGCGACGAGGTGGTGCAGCTGTACCTGCGGCCGCTGTCGCCGGTGCGCGAGCGCGCGGTGCGCGAGTTGCGCGGGTTCCAGCGCGTGCACCTGGCGCCGGGCGAGTCGCGCGAGCTCAGCTTCACGTTCACGCCCGCGCGCGACCTGCGGCACTACGACGAGGACGCCGGCGCATACGCGGTAGACCCTGGGCGCTATGCCGCCGAGGTGGGCGCTTCGAGCGGGGACCTGCGCATCGGCAGCCAGTTCGAGGTGGAGGTGCGTTGAGCAACGGCCTGGACAAGCGGCGCGAGACGCGCGCAGCCACCGGGCTGCCGCGCCTGGCCGACGCCACGCTGGCCGCGTTGCCGGCGCAGGTGCAGCGCCCGGCCTACGATCGCGCCGCGACCACCATCGGCATCGTGCACTTCGGACCGGGCGCATTCCATCGCGCCCACCAGGCGGCGTACCTCGACGATCTGCTAGCCGACGAACCGGGCTGGGCGATCTGCGCGGTCTCGCTGCACAGCGCCGGGGTGCGCGATGCGTTGCAGCCGCAGGACGGGCTGTACACGCTGGCGTTGCTGGACGGGCCGCCACGCCTGCGCGTGGTCGGCGCGATCCGCGAGCTGCGGTACGCGCCGCAGCAGCGCGACGCGGTGATGGCGCGGCTGGCGGATCCGGCGGTGCGCCTGGTGACGCTCACGATCACCGAGAAGGGCTACTGCCTGTCGCCCGACGGGGTCGACGCCGCGCATCCTGACATCGCGCACGACCTCGCCACTCCCGACGCCCCGACGAGCGCGATCGGCTGGCTGGTCGCCGGCCTGCGCCAGCGCCGCGCCGCGGGGGTAGCGCCGTACACGATGCTCAGCTGCGACAACCTCGCCGACAACGGGCTGCGCCTGCGCCGTGCAGTGCTCGACTTCGCCCGCCGGCTCGATCCCGCGCTGGCCGACTGGATCGGCGCCGGGGCCTCTTTCCCGCGCTCGATGGTCGACAGCATCACGCCCGCCAGCGACGACGCGCTGCGCGCGCGCGTGGCCGACGCGCTGGGCGTCGACGACGCCTGGCCAGTGCAACGCGAGCCGTACGCGCAGTGGGTGGTGGAGGACGACTTCCGCGCCGGGCGCCCCGCGTTCGAGCGCGCCGGCGTGGTGATGAGCGACGACATCGCCGGCTTCGACCGCGCCAAGCTGCGCCTGCTCAACGCGCCGCACTCCGCGCTGGCCTACCTCGGCAGCCTGATGGGACTGGGCACCGTGGCCGAGGCGATGGGCGACGCGTCGCTGGCCGGCTTCGTCGAGCGGCTGATGCGCGAGGACATCGCGCCGACGCTGGCGCTGCCGGAAGGCTTCGAGCCGGACGCGTACATCACCGCGATCCTCGAACGTTTCCGCAATCCCGCAATCGCACACCGGCTGTCGCAGATCGCCTGGGACGGCTCGCAGAAGCTGCCGGTGCGCCTGCTCGGCACGATCGCCGATGCCCTCGCGGCCGACCGAAGCATCGAGCGCCTGTCCCTGGCAGTGGCCGGTTGGCTGCGATTCGTGGTGCGCCAGACGCGCGCGGGCGAGGCGATCGTCGATCCGATGGCGGACGCGCTGACATCCACCGGCCGCGACGCGACCGGCGATGCCCAACGCGACATCACCGCCTTCCTCGCGCTGGACGCGGTGTTCGCGCCCCTGTCATCGGATCCGCGCTTCGTCGCCGCGATGGAACGTGCCTACGCCGCGCTCGGAGAGGGCGACCGCGCGGCGGTGGCGTCAGCGCTCACCGCCGCATCGGGGGCTCAGTCTTGAAACCCCAGGCCGGTCACCTTCAGCGGCACGCGCGCGAGGAACTTGTGCGAGGTCATGTACAGGGTGCGGCCGTCGTCGCCGAAGGCGCAGTTGGCGATCGCGCTGCCGGTCTCGATCCGGCCCAGGCGCTTGCCGTCGGCGTCCATCACCAGCACGCCGCCGGGACCGGTGGCGAAGACCAGGCCGTCGGTCGACACCGCGAGGCCATCGGGCAGACCGTGCACGCCGTCGCCCATCAGGTCGGTGGCGTCGGCGAACACGCGGCTGCCGGTGACGTTGCCGGTGGCGTCGAGCGTGTAGGCCATCCAGATCGGGCGCTGGTCGTCGGAGTTGGCGACGTACAGGGTGTTGCCGTCGGGCGAGAACGCCAGGCCGTTGGGCCGGGTCAGCGAGTCGTCCACGAGGTGCACGGCGCCGTCGGCGTCGACTCTGTAGATGCCGTTGACCGGCTGTTCCTTGAGCGGCGAATCGTCGCCGTCCTTGAACCCGTACGGGGGATCGGTGAAGAACACGCTGCCGTCGCCGCGCGCGACCACGTCGTTCGGGCTGCTGAAGCGCTTGCCGTCGAAGCGCTCGGCGAGTGTGGTGCGGCTCTTGTCGGCGGGATCCAGGCGCGCCACGAGCCGGTTGCCCGAGTCGGCCAGCAACACCGTGCCGGCGGATTCGGTGTACAGGCCATTGGCGCCGGCCTCGCGCACGGCCTCGATCGGCGGGCCTGCATAGCCAGACGGATCGAGGAAAACGCTCGGACCGTCCGCCTCGGACCAGCGGAACATGCGGTTTTCCGGCGGATCGTTGAACAGCAGGTAGCCGGCCTTCACCCAGGTGGGGCCTTCGGACCAGGTGAACTCGTCGCCGGTGAGCTTCTGGATGCGCGCGGCCGCGTCGACGACCTCGGCGAAGGCGGGATCGTACGTGGTCAGCTGGCCGACGGTCTCGAACTTGGTCATCGGCGTGGTCTCCGTGTCGGCGGTGTCGGTCGTTGCATCGGCCGCAGGCGCGGCGTCGGCGGCGGTGTCGTCGGCGGTGGGCGTGCAGGCGACGAAGGAGGCCACGAGCGCGGCACTGAGCAGGGTGGGAAGCAGTCGCATCGGCGGGTCCTGTATGGAAGTGGGGGCGTGCCGGCGCTGCGCGAGTCGCAGGCCACACGCCGGGCCGCGCGTCGTCGCGCGGCGCGAACCGCCGCATGCTGCGCCGCGACCCGCTGCGCGATCATAGCCGCAAGCCCGCTGCACGCGGTTGGCCGATGCGGTTGCAGGCGCAACTGCCGCGCTGCAGGACGGGCGCAGTCGCGCCTGTGCGTATCGCCTCACCCATTCCACGCGACGCCGGGCGCGTCGCATGTCTGCGCCGGCCCGGCGCATCGGCCAATCTTCTTTCCGGAACTCCCGACATGCACACGCTCCTGACCCGCCACGCCATCGCCGAAGGCCCGCGCTGGGCACTCGATGGCCGCTACCTGCCCGCCGATTTCAGCCTCTCGCAGTGGCTCGGCCTGCCCGCAGCGGACGCCCGCGACTCGCTCGCCCGCCTGCCACGCGAAGGCGAGGCCGATGCGCCGCTGCTGGCGCCAGTGGAGGACGCGCAGGAAGTGTGGGCCAGCGGCGTGACCTATCTCAGCAGCCGCATGGCGCGCGAGGCCGAGTCGCAGAGCCGCGACGTGTATCAGAAGGTCTACGATGCCGAGCGTCCGGAGCTGTTCTTCAAGGCCACCGGCTGGCGCGTCGCAGGCCACGGCGCGCCGATCCGCGTGCGCGCCGACAGCGAATGGGATGTGCCCGAACCCGAACTGGTGCTGGTGCTCACGTCGGCGGGCGAGATCGTCGGCTACAGCACCGGCAACGACGTGTCCTCGCGCAGCATCGAGGGCGAGAACCCGCTGTACCTGCCCCAGGCCAAGGTCTACGATGGCGGCTGCGCGATCGGCCCGGGCATTCGCCTGTGCGATGCGGCGCAGATGCGCGACCTCGCCGTGTCGCTTGAGATCCGGCGCGACGGCACGCCGGCCTTCGCCGGCACCACCCGTACCTCGCAGATCAAGCGCAGCCTGGAGGAACTCGCCGGCTGGCTCCTGCGCGAACTGCGCCAACCCCGTGGCGCCTTCCTCTTCACCGGCACCGGCATCGTGCCCGGCGAGGATTTCACCCTGCGTTCCGGCGATGTCGTGCGCATCGACATCGACGGACTGATCCTGGAGAACCCCGTCCAATGACCACCCCCACGCTGCAACCGATCCTGCTCGACGGCGCCTGGCGCCAGGCCGACGCCCCGACCGACCGCTTCCACGCCTTCAATCCTT
This sequence comes from Luteimonas saliphila, assembly GCF_016774335.1. Classification (GTDB taxonomy): domain Bacteria; phylum Pseudomonadota; class Gammaproteobacteria; order Xanthomonadales; family Xanthomonadaceae; genus Luteimonas; species Luteimonas saliphila. The sequence continues at coordinate 163,965 of NZ_JAETWA010000048.1, forward strand.
CCACGCGCGCGACGATCGACGAACACGCGTACCCCGTGTCCGGCTGGGCCGATCTCGATGCGTTGCTCGACGCCGGCCACGCCGCGGCCACGGCGATGTCGCAGCTGCCCGGCGAGACGCTCGCCGGCTTCCTCGAAGGCTATGCCGATGCGATCGAGGCGCGCGCCGACGCGCTGGTGGAGGCCGCGCACCGCGAGACCGGGCTGCCGGCCGAACCGCGCCTGCGCAACGTCGAACTGCCGCGCACCACCGGCCAGTTGCGACAGGCCGCGCGCGCTGCGCGCGACGGCGGCTGGCGCCGCGCCACCATCGATACGGCCACGGGCATCCGCTCCATCCACGCGCCGCTCGGCGGGCCGGTGGTGGTGTTCGGGCCGAACAATTTCCCATATGCGTTCAACGGCATCGCCGGTGGAGACTTCGCCGCCGCGATCGCGGCCGGCAACCCGGTGATCGCCAAGGCCCATCCCGCGCATCCGCGCACCTCGGTGCTGCTGGCCGAGGCGGCGCTGGAAGCCGCGCAGGCCGCCGGCCTGCCGCCGGGCGCGGTGCAGATGTTCTTCCGCACCGGCGGCGAGCTGGGCCTGCGCCTGGTGTCCGATCCGCGCGTGGGCGCGGTGGCGTTCACCGGCGGTCGTCCCGGCGGGATGAAGCTCAAGGCCGCGGCCGACGCGGTGGGCAAGCCGATCTACCTGGAGATGTCGAGCGTCAACCCGGTGTTCGTGCTGCCCGGTGCGCTGCGCGAGCGTGGCGAAGCGCTGGCGGCCGAGCTGCACGGCTCCTGCGCGATGGGTGCGGGCCAGTTCTGCACCAAGCCGGGTGTGACCGTGCTGCAGGCCGGTGACGAGGCCGAGCGCTTCGTCGAACAGCTGCAACGCCTCACCGCCGAGGCGAAGCCGGGCGTGCTGCTCTCGCCGCATGCGCCGCGCGACATCGCCTCCACCGTGGCTGCGCTGCAGTCGGCCGGCGCCGAGCTGCTCGCCGGCGGTGCGATCGCCGAGGACGCGCAGGGCTTCGCGTTCCAGCCGACCGTGCTGCGGGTGTCGGGCGAACGCTTCCTCGCCGATCCCGAAGCGCTGCAATCCGAGGCCTTCGGCCACGTCAACCTGGTGGTGATGGCCGATTCGGCCGGGCAGGTGCTGGAAGTCGCGAAGGCGATGGAGGGCAACCTCACCGGAACGATCTACAGCGATACCGGCGGCAGCGACGACGCCGCCTACGACGCACTCGCGCCGATCCTGCGCACGCGCGTGGGTCGCTTGCTCAACGACAAGATGCCGACCGGCGTGGCGGTAAGCGCGGCGATGAACCACGGCGGCCCGTTCCCGGCCACCGGCCACCCGGGCTTCACCGCGGTGGGCGTTCCCGCCTCGCTGATCCGTTTCTCGGCGCTGCACAGCTACGACAACGTACGCCCGCATCGCCTGCCGCTCGCGCTGCAGGATCGCAACCCGACCGGCACGCTGATGCGGCTGGTCGACGGCGAGTGGACCACGCGTGACGTGTAGCGTCCCCGGCGCAGGCGGGATGCGTCGCGGACCGCGACCTGCGTCTCCCCCGCTCTCGCGTGCGGGGGAGGGCCGGGGCGGGGCCACGGTATGTCGCGTGCGCTTGCACCCCCTCGCCGAAGCCCGCGCTTCGCACGAGTGGCGTGCGGCAACGATCGTCCATGATGGCTGTCCGGGCGCTGCGCGACGCGAACCGCGAATGGTGACCGCGTTCCTGCCGGTGGCACTCGGAGATTGCCGGCACGCTGCGCACGAGGCGGCAAGGAGCGCGCCATGACGTCTTCCGTTTTCGATCTCGATACCCTGCTCGGCGACGGCGCGTCGATCGCGCAGTCGCGCACCAGCGGCGAAGGACCGTCCGGCAGCCTGCCGATCGATGCCGACACGCTGCGCGATTCGCCCAGCGGACACCTGTTCGGCATGACCCAGAACGCCGGCATGGGTTGGCGCGCGTCGGAAGTGGCGCGCGATCCGTACCTGATCGTCAGCACCCAGGGCGGACTGCGCGCGGAGGATGGCCGGCCGGTCGCGCTCGGCCTGCACACCGGACACTGGGAAATCGATCGCATGGTGCGCGCCGCGGCCGAGGCCTTCGCCGCGCACGAGGGGCTGCCGTTCTCGGTGATGTGTTCCGATCCCTGCGACGGCCGCACGCAGGGCACTACCGGCATGTTCGACAGCCTGCCCTACCGCAACGACGCGGCGGTGGTGATGCGGCGGCTGATCCGCTCGCTCCCCACGCGCCGCGGCGTGCTGGGCGTGGCCACCTGCGACAAGGGCCTGCCGGCGACGATGCTGGCGCTGGCCGGTTGCGCGGACCTGCCTGGCGTGGTCGTGCCCGGTGGCGTCACCCTGCCTGCGCGCGGCGCCGAGGACACCGCGATGGTGCAGACCATCGGCGCGCGCTTCTCGCACGGCCTGATCGACCTGGAGCACGCCGCGGCGATGGGCTGCCGCGCCTGCGGTTCGGTCGGCGGCGGCTGCCAGTTCCTCGGCACCGCGGCCACCTCGCAGGTGATCGCCGAAGCGCTCGGCATCGCGCTGCCGCACAGCGCGCTGGCGCCTTCGGGCGAACCGGTGTGGCTCGACATCGCGCGGCGCTCCGCGCTGGCGCTGGTGCAGCTGGCGGGGCAGGGCACGCCGCTGTCGGCGATCCTCACGCGGCAGGCGGTGGAGAACGCGCTGGTGGTGCACGCCGCGTTCGGTGGCTCGACCAACCTGCTGCTGCACGTGCCGGCGATCGCGCACGCGGCTGGTGTGGAACGCCCGACCGTGGACGACTGGATCCGTGCCAACCGCGCCACGCCGCGGCTGGTCGACGCGCTGCCCAACGGCCCGCGCCACCATCCGACCGTGCAGGTGTTCACGGCCGGCGGCGTGCCGGAGGTGATGCTGCACCTGCGCGCGATGGGCCTGCTGCACCTCGATGTGCTGACGGTCACCGGGCGATCGCTCGGCGACAACCTCGACTGGTGGGAACGCAGCGATGCCCGGCGGATCGCGCGCGAGCGCTTGCGCGAACTCGACGGCGTGGATCCCGCACACGTGATCATGGGGCCGGACGCCGCGCGCGCGGCGGGCATGTCCAGCGCGCTGGTGTTCCCGCGCGGCAATCTCGCGCCGGACGGTTCGGTGATCAAGGCCACCGCGATCGATCCCTCCGTGGTCGACGACGACGGCGTCTACCGCCATACCGGCCGCGCACGCGTGTTCGCCAGCGAACGCGACGCGATCCGTGCGATCAAGTCCAGGGGCGAGGACGCGGTGCGCGCCGGCGACATCGTCGTGCTCGCCGGCTGCGGCCCGGCGGGCACCGGCATGGAGGAGACCTATCAGCTCACCTCCGCGCTCAAGCACCTGCCGTGGGGCAAGCATGTGGCGGTGATCACCGATGCACGCTTCTCGGGCGTGTCGACGGGTGCCTGTATCGGGCACGTTGGCCCAGAGGCGTTGGCCGGGGGACCGATCGGGAAGCTGCGCGACGGCGACATGATCCGCATCGAAATCGACCGCACGCGCCTGGAAGGCCGCCTGGATTTCATCGGCCCCGATACCGCTGCGCCGCTCGCCCCGGCCGCGGCAGCGGCGCTGCTCGCCGCGCGCGAACTGCATCCGGCGATCGCCGCGCATCCGCGCCTGCCCGCCGATACCCGACTGTGGGCTGCGTTGCAGGACGCGAGTGGCGGCACCTGGGGCGGCTGCGTGTACGACGTGGGCGCCATCATCGAAGCATTGCGCGCCGGACGCGAGGTGCTGGCGAAGGAACGCGGCGGCGCTGCATGCGACGGGGACTCATGAATGACGAGATTTCTCGCTTCGCTCGAAATGACAACCACATGTTGTCGTCACGAACAACTCAGGGTCAGTTCCCGGCGGTTTCCACGATGTCATCCCGAACGATGTGAGGGAGTGCTCCCCGCAGCGTCCACGCTGTCATTACGAACGAAGTGAGGGATCTGCTTTGCCCCTGAGCCCAGCGAGTCGCCCACCGCTCCAGATGATGGCAACCACCCAGGATCCACCCAGTCGCCGGGGAGGGCGCACCGCATGACCATGTTCCTGATCATCGCCGCGGCGATCGCGCTGCAGATCTTCCTGACCGCGCGCAAGCTCAGCCCGTTCCTGTCGCTGCTGATCGTCGCGATCCCGATGGGCCTGCTGCTGGGCATGTCGCCGCAGAACCTGCTCAAGACCATCGACGCCGGCGTCGGCAGCACGCTCGCGGGGCTGGCGCTGGTGATCGTGCTCGGCGCGATCCTCGGCAAGGTGCTGGAGGAGAGCGGCGCAGCGGAGAAGATCGCCACCACGCTCATCGCGCGCTTCGGCGAGAAGAACATCCAGTGGGCGCTGCTGCTCACCGGCTTCCTGGTCGGCATCCCGCTGTACTTCAACGCCGGCTTCATCATCCTGGTGCCGCTGATCTTCTCGCTGGCGCGCAAGACCGGGCTGCCGATCCTGTACCTCGCCATCCCCACCGTCGCCTCGCTCAGCACCACCCACTGCTTCCTGCCGCCGCACCCGGGGCCGGTGGTGCTGGTGAACGCGTTCGGCGCCGACATGGGGCTGACCCTGATCTACGGCATCGCGATGGCGATCCCGGCGGTGATCGTCGCCGGACCCATCCTCGGCAGGCGCCTGCAGGTGATCAATCCGCCGATGCTGGACCTGTTCACGTCCAGCACGCAGCACAAGGAATTGCCGGGCGCGTGGAGCTCGTTCCTGATCGCGCTCTCGCCGGTGATCCTGATCAGCGTGTCGGTGCTGGCCGACGCGCTGCTGCCCGAGGGCCTCGCGCGCACGGGGCTGCTGTTCCTCGGCAATCCCACCGTCGCCCTGCTGCTGGCGACGCTGGTCGCGTTCTGGTGGCTCGGCCATCGCCGTGGCGTCGGCCTGGAGACGCAGACGAAGTGGCTCAATGCCGCCATCGCCAGCATCGCCGTGATCCTGCTGATCATCACCGCCGGCGGCGTGTTCAAACAGGTGCTGGTCGACAGCGGCGTCGGCGCGCAGATCGCTGCGCTGAGCGAAAGCTGGCAGATGCCGCCGCTGATCTTCGCCTGGCTGGCCACGGCCATCCTGCGGGTGATGATCGGCTCGGCCACGGTCGCGGTGATCACCGCCGCCGGCGTCGTCGGCCCGTTGATCGCCACCACTGGCGCCTCGCCCGAACTGATGGTGTTGGCGGTCGGCGCAGGCAGCGTGTTCGGCTCGCACGTCAACGATTCGGCGTTCTGGATGTTCAAGGAATTCTTCAATCTTTCGATGAAGCAGACCTTCGCCTCGTGGACGGTGATGGAGACGACGATCTCGATCGTCGGACTGGCGGGGGTGCTGCTGCTGGAGATGATCCTTTGATGCTGTAGTTGCGTTGGATTCGGATCCGCGATGCCGCGGGCTGTTGGCAATGGCTGGCAAGCATGATGCCCATCCCAGTGGGTGCCAAACTCGCCGGCCGCCCCACGAGCCGGTTGCAACCATTCTTGTTTGACAATCGTTCTCATTAGCATTCAGAATCGGCGCCCTCGATTCAGGGGAGCCGCATGTCCACCACGTCCTTGCCCGCGCGCCAGGCGCGCCGTCCGTCTGCCGTCCGCCAGCTCGCGGCCGCGATCACCCTGGCCATGCCCGCGATGGCATCCGCCCAGGATATGGCCGCGCCCGCCTCCGATCCGGTGGCGCTCGACCAGATCGTCGTCGTCGGCGCGATGACCGACGAGGTGCTCGACCGCGAGGACATCGAGCTCACCCAAGCCGGCGACCTGGCCGACCTGTTCCGCGCCATCCCGTCGGTGCAGGTAGGCGGTGGCGTCGGGCTGGCGCAGAAGATCTACGTGCGCGGGCTGGAGGATTCGCTGCTCAACGTCACCGTCGATGGCGCGCCGCAACGCGGCACCCTGTTCCACCACGTGGGCCGGGTCTCGATCGAGCCGGAACTGCTGGAAACGGTCGACGTGCAGGCCGGCCCGGGCGAGGCGACCTCGGGCTTCGGCGCGATCGGCGGCGCGATCCGCTTCCGCACCCGCAACCCGGTCGACCTGCTGCAGCCCGGCCGCGATGCCGGTGCGCTGCTCAAGGCCGGCTGGTTCAGCAATGCCGGCCACAAGGCCAGCGCCACCGCGTTCGGGCGGCTGTCGGGCGATATCGGCATCCTCGCCTCGTTCGTGCGAGTGGACCGCGACGATTACGAGGACGGTGACGGCACCACCCTGCGTGGCACCGGCGCCGACCAGCGCCTGGGCTTCGTCAAGATCGGCGGCGAGTTCGGCGACGGCCACCGTATCGCCGCCAGCTACGAGGTGCGCCGCGAGGAAGGCGACTTCGGCGCGCGCCCCAATTGGCCGGTGCTAGAAGGCGAGCCGCTGTTCCCGGTGGAGGGCGAACGTCGCACCGCGGTGCTGAACTATGGCGTTGCCGTCAGCGACGCCTTCGAACTCGAGGCGACGGGCTACCGCACCGAATCCAGCATCGTGCAGGACCGCTTTGACCGCTGGGGCCGCTATGGTGCCGACATCGAAACGTACGGCTTCGACCTGCGCGGCCGCTGGCGCGCCGGCGCCCATCGCATCACCGCCGGCGTGGAGCGCCGCGACGACAGCGTGTCCAGCCAGTACCTCGCCGACGCCGCCACCTGGCAACCCTGGGCCTGGGATCCGGCGATCGGCCGGTTCGAGGAGCAGGGCCGCCTGCTCGGCGTCTACGTGCAGGACCAGTGGCAGGTGAGCGAACCACTGCTGCTGAGCTTCGGCGCGCGCTACGACGACTACGACCTCGATCTCACCACCTACGGCGGCGGCACCGGCAGCGATGGCCTGAGCCTCAACGCCGGTGGCAGCTATCGCCTGACGCCGGAGCTCACCCTCAACGCAGGGTATGCCGAGGCCTTCCGCGGCAAGGAGATCGGCGATGCGTTCACGCTCGAGCAGCGACCGGGTCGCCTCACACTGTCGCCGACGCTCCGGCCGGAACAGGTGGACAACACCGAAATCGGCCTGGCCTGGGCGCGCGACGGCGTCAGCGCCTCCGCCGTGGTCTATCGCATGACCATCGACGACGTGGTGCTCGACCAGCTCTACAACGGCCCGCCGCCGCAGGGCGGGGTGTACTACGAAAACGTCGGCACGTTCCGCTCGGAGGGCGTGGAACTGCGCGCAGGCATCATTCGCGGCGCGTTCTCGGCCAATGCCTACTACAACCGCTACGACTCGCGCCTCGACGACCGCCGGATCGAGGGCTACGAACACATCGCGCTCGGCAACTCCATGGGCGACAACTGGAACCTGATGCTGGGCTATCGCCCGGACGACCGCTTCGGCCTGCAACTGGGCGTGACCCACGTGCAGGCGCTGGAGGACGTCGAGGTGCTGTTCCGCGACGTCGAGCTCGGGTACCTGCCCGACACGCAGTTCGTCGACAAGCCCGGCTACACCGTGGTCGACCTGTTCGCGCGCTGGCAGCCGCTGGCGACCGACCGCTTCGAACTGTTCGCCGGCGTCTACAACCTGTTCGACCGCGCCTACCGCGCCCACGCCAGCGTCGCCGACTACACCGCGATCCCCGACTACGAACTCGTCGCCGGGCTCAACGAGCCCGGGCGCAATGTCCGGCTTGGCGCGACCCTGCGGTTCTGAGCCGCGCGTGGTCGCACGGGCACCCGGTGGCTGGCGCGTGCGCACGCGCCTGGCGTTGCTGGCCTGGCATCGCTGGTTCGGGCTGGGTGCGTCGCTGTGGTTGCTGCTGCTCGCGCTGACCGGCAGCGCCATCACCTTCTACGACGAGCTCGACACCTGGCTCAACCCGGACCTGCGCACGACCGGTGAGGTCGTCGCCACGCCGGACGCGACGGCACCGCGGGCACTGGCGATCGCGCGCGCGCAGGAGGCGGTGCCGGGTTTCGAGCCGTGGATCGTCGAACTCCCGCACGCTCCGGGCCGCACGCTGTGGATGCTGGGCCACCAGGAACGCGGCGGCGTCGAGCGCGACCTGCAGCTGTTCTCGCATCCGGCCGACGGTCGCGTGCTGGGCTGGCGCGAGCAGGGCCGGCTCGCGCTCGATCGCCGTCACGCGATGGACGTGCTGTACGGCCTGCACGTCGACCTGATGCTCGGCCCGGTGGCGACCTGGCTGTTCGGCCTGGTGTCGCTGCTGTGGTTGCTCGACCACCTGGCGGCGGCATGGCTGTCGCTGCCCAGGCTGGCCGCATGGCGCGACGCGTTCCGCTTGGCCGGACCTGCCGGCAGCGGCCGGCGTCGCCACGACCGGCACCGTGCGCCCGGCATGTGGCTGCTGGTGCTGACCTTCGTGATGTCGCTCACCGGCGTGACCCTGGCCTGGCCCGAGGCAAGCCGCGACGCGGTGGGCATGCTGTCTCCGGTGTCCGAACGGCTGGACTGGACCATGCCGCCTGCGACCGACACACCGCGTACGATCGACATCGACCAGGCCATTGCCCGAGTGCACGCGCAGCAGCCCGACGCACGCATCCACAGCGTGCGCATCCTGCCGCGCGTGGGCGCGTACGCGGTGCGCACCTTCGACCCGCGCGACGTCGACCAGCAGGGCCGCCTGTGGACCTACGTGGCGATGGACGACGGCCGCCTCCTCGGCCAGCGCCACGATCTCGGCGAAAGCGCCGGCGATGCCTTCTTCGTCTGGCAGTACGCCCTGCACTCGGGCCAGGCCTTCGGCCTGCCGGGCAGGGTTGCGGTGTTCGTGTCGGGCGTCGGTACGGCCCTGGTGTGCGTGACCGGGGTGTGGTTGTGGTGGCGTCGGCGGCGAGCTGGGCGGGGCCAGACCGCCGCGGAGCCAGTGCGGCCGTAGGGCAGGGCAATCGCAGGTGGCGGAGTGGGCGCGCGATCTTCGTGCTTGCCCGGCAATGTCGACTGGTTCCGCCGAAATATGCCGCCCAAGAACTCAAGTATGCGCCGGTCGGCCGCGAGAACGCGCCTATGGATCACGCTAGGTAATCCCCCCACAGATTAGCTGACGCCAGAAGTGGAATTTTCTCGTAGTCTTTCCCGAGGAGGTTCCATGAAGAAGTCCCGTCTCACCGCTCCGACACGCGCTCCACGATCCACGCCACGATCGCATCGAACCGCTCCAGATCGAGCGCGTGCCCGCGGTCCACGCGGAGCTCGGTGATGAAGTCGCCGGCGACCCTGGCCACGATCTGGTCGGCATCCCGCGAGTACTTGTCCTGGGTGCCCGACACGCCCATCGTCGGCCGGGGTCCGATGGCCGACAGCACGTCGTGCGTGTCGATCTGGCGTGCCAGCCCCGGCACGGCCTCGAACAGGGTGATCCCGGTACCCTCCCGGCGGCGCGTCTCGAAGCTGCACACGGCGCCGCTGATGCAGGCGAACCTGCAGCGTGCATCCAGCGCCGCGTAGTAGAGCGCGGTGTAGCCTCCGTAGGAGTGTCCCGCCGCCCACGCGTCGCTCGTCGATCCCGGTGGCCTGGAGCAACACGCCCAGGGCCCGCTGGGCGTCGTCCAGGCATTTGCGCATCAGCAGGTCGCCATCGAGTAGGCGGTAGCTCATGGCGTTGTAGTGCTGGAGCCAGTCGTAATGGTCCGGCTCCACGCCCTGCACCGCGCCGCGCCGATCCTCGAACGTGATGGCGTCGGGCGCCAGCACCGCGACGCCTCGACGGGCGAATGCCGGCCCGAACGCCTGGAACGCGTCGCCACGTCGCCGGCGACCTCGCTCTTGCCGAAGTGGAACTCGCCGTTGTGCTGGTGGAAGACCACCACGCCGCCGCGCGTGTCGCGCCCCCCTCGGCGTGAACAGGAACGCCGGGATGCGGTCGCCTTCGAGGCCGCGGTATTCGATCCGTTGCCGGTCGTACCCGTCCGCTTCGTGAACGTCGCCGCGCTGGAACTCCACCGGAACCGGGTCCGCAAGTCCGAGGCGCGCCCGGAGCATCGTGGGAAGGTCGCTCATCACCTGGTAGCCCGCCATCGGGAGGTCACGTGCGCCGCCGCGGGGAGACCCGACAATTCATTCAAGCCCCATCCGTCCACCAGCTCGTTCAAAGATCTCGCCGCGGTGGAACCGGGCCCCAGGCAGCGACGGCCAAGCATTCGTTCGAGCCGATGCCACTTCGTGGCGCTGCTCGATACCGGCGGCAGCGCTCGATCAATCCGGTCTGGCCTTTCGAAAGCCTGCGAAGTGGCTGCATGCCCGCTAGCGCAGCAGCGCCTCCGCTGTCCACAGCATCGGCGCCTGACCGTGTTCGTCGCCGGTCAGGCGGGGTCGCTGGAAGTAGTAGTCTTCCTCGTCGCCCGCGTAGTCCGGACCTCGGGGGTGCGAGCCGGGTCGATAGGCCCACATGCTGACGTCGCGCAGTTCGCCCGCGGGCGTGAGTCGCGCAACGAGCGCCAGCCAGGCGATGCGGGCGACCGGGCCGTAGGCGTCCGGGTCGAGCCAGCCATTGCGGACGCCGGTGACCAGCGCATAGGCGAACATCGCGCTGCCGGACGTTTCCGGCCAGTTGCGCGGGTCGTCCGAATCGATGACCTGGCGCCACAGTCCGGTACCGTCGCCCACTGTGATCTGGTGCGCGCGCAGGCCCTGCATCATGCGCCCGTAGCCGGCGTGGATGGCCGCATGCCGAGGATGGCCGGCGGGCAGTTCGCGCAGCAGTTCCGTCATTCCGGCCGCGACCCAGCCGTTGCCCCGGGCCCAGCGGTGGCGGAAGTCGGGATGGTGGACGAACAGGCCGTCGTCCTGCTGCAACGCATCGAGATAGTCGACCATGGTGTCGGCGGCCAGGTCGAGATGGGCGCGGTCGCCCGAGACGCGCCAGGCCTGCACCTGCAACGCGGTGACCATGTACATGTCGTCGATCGCGTAGCGGGCATGCGCGTCGATCCGCATGCGCTGGTGGTCGGCGATGCGCAGGCCGTCGCGACGGGCGCCCGGGTCGTTGGCGAGCCGGGCGATCGCGAGCGGGACGATGCCGAACACGTTCTCGTCCACATGCCCGGGGCCGGCGAGCAATGCCTCGTAGTCGTCGCGGTGGTCGGCGTAGCGGACGACGAGCGCCTGGAACCGGGCGCGGTCGTCCAGGGTCGCGGCGAGCACGAGCGCGCCGTACCAGGTACAGGCGATCTTGTAGTGACGCGGCTCCTCCGGCACGCGGGCCAGGAATCCGTCGACGATGCGCCGTCCGACTTCGTCCGGCGAGGCCGCGTACGGCCAGTCGCCGAGCCAGTCATCACCGCTGCGCGCGGCTGGCGGGTCGATTCCCTGCACCTCGGCTGCCCGGTGCGGCACGACGGCACAGGCGCCGAGCACGCACGCGAGCAACCCGCTGGCCAGCATGCGCGCCGGACTCATGCGACGTGCCGCCTGCCGGAGCCCGGATCGATCCAGATCACGTTGGCCGCGACCAGGCCTGCACCGACTCGATCAAGGCCATGCGCGTGAGCGACGGAAGTGGCAAGGGGAGGGCCTTGCAGGGAGGGTCAACGGCCGCCCGGCACCGCGAGCACCGCCTCCAGCGCCGGCTTCGGCTGGCCCTGGCGGTCGAACAGCAGGGTGTAGTTGGTGCGGTCCGGGATCGGGTAGCCGTTCTTCCACGACATGCCGTCCTCCACGCCCCACACGGCGACCCGGTGCAGCTTGTCGCGGCGGCCATGGAAGATGCGGAATAGCTCGGCGTAGCGATCGGCGAGCTGGCGCTGCACCTCGTCGGGCAGGCCGTCGCGATAGGGGTCGAGGAAGGCCTTGAACTCGGACAGCTGGAACTGCGGGTGCATCATGCCCTTGCCGATGATCTGGCCTTCCTTCGTCAGTGGGAGCACGTCGACGTCGAGTTCGGTGACCATCACCTTGACCCCGAGCGCGGCGTAGGCGTCGATCGCGGCCTCGATGTGGGCGGTGGATGGATAGTTGAGGCCCCAGTGGCCCTGGATGCCGATGCCGTCGATGCGGATTCCCGCGGCCTGCAGCATCCTCACCATGCGCACGATGCCGTCGCGCTTCTCCGGGCGCCAGGCGTTGAAGTCGTTGTAGTAGAGGGCCGCGTCGGGAGCGGCCTCGCTGGCGAAACGGAACGCGTCGCGCACCAGCGCGTCGCCGTCGCCGCCGTAGGCGCGGGTCCACTGCGTGTCGCGATACTTGCCGTCTTCACCCATCACTTCGTTGACCACGTCCCAGGCCTGGACCTTGCCCGCGTAGCGGCCGGCCACCACGTGGATGTACTCGCGCATGCGCTCGCGCATCGTGGCCGGATCGGCCGGCGCGCCGTCGTCGCCCTGGAAGAACCAGGCCGGCGTCTGGTTGTGCCAGACCAGTGTGTGGCCCACCAGGAACATTTCTTGTTTGCGGCCGAACTCGACGAAGGCGTCGGCGCCGGAAAAATCCCACTTGCCTGGCTCGGGATGCAGCACCTCGGCCTTCATCACGTTCTCGGCGGTGATGGAGTTGAAATGCAGGGGCACCAGCGCCTGCGCGCGCGCGTCGCGGCCCGAGACGATCTCGTCGTTGACCGCGGTGCCGATCAGGAAGGCGTCGGTGTAGGCGTCCTTGAGCGTCGCGGTCGGAGCGCTGGCGAAGGCACTGCCACAGGCGAACGCGAGGGCGACGACCAGGGCGGTGCGGTGGCGGGTCATGACGGGACTCCTCGATGTTCGTCGTCCGGCAGCCGCTGCGCGACCGCCGATGGCTCGATCCTGGGATGAAGGCATGCTGGCCGGGCAGGGGCCCGGAGCGCGCGATCGCATGCGTAAGGCGGCCACTCCTGGCACTCGGCGCGCGGTCGCGGCTGAAGCCGCTCCTACGGAGGCCGAAGAGGTTCTGCCGCGGCTCACAGGCGGTAGGCTTCCCTGGGCAGGCGATAGGCGAGGTCGATGGCGACCTCCGCGGCCTCGTCCTCGTCGATGCGGTGTTCGGCGACGAGCTTGGCCAGCACCGCGCAATCGATGCGGCGGGCCACGTCGTGGCGCGCGGGAATCGAGAGGAAGGCGCGGGTGTCGTCGTTGAAGCCGATGGTGTTGTAGAAGCCGGCGCTGGCGAGGGTCTGTTCGCGAAAGCGCCACATGCCCTCGGGCGCGTCGTGGAACCACCACGCGGGGCCGAGGAACAGGCACGGCCAGTGGCCGGCGAGCGGCGCGAGTTCGCGCGCGTAGGCGCTCTCGTCGAGCGTGAACAGGATCAGCCGGAACGCAGGCTCGTTGCCGAAGCGGTCGAGCAGCGGCTTGAGCGCGTGGACGTAGTCGGTGCGCATCGGGATGTCGGCACCCTTGTCGCGGCCGTAACGCTCGAACAGGGCGCGGTTGTGGTTGCGGAAGCAGCCGGGGTGGATCTGCATCACAAGGCCGTCGTCGAGGCTCATCGCCGCCATCTCGGTCAGCATCTGGCCGCGGAACGCCTCCGCATCCTGCGGCGTGAACTTGCCGGTGACGATCCGGGCGAACAGCGCACGCGCCTGCGCGGGCGGCAGGTCGGCGGTGGTACAACTCGGGTGGCCATGGTCGGTGGAGGTGGCGCCCATCGCGGCGAAGAACGCGCGGCGCTGGCGGTGCGCGCGCAGGTAGCCGTCCCAGTCGTAGACGTTCTCGCCGGTGATCTCGCCGAAGCGCTCCAAGGCCGACGGGAATTGTTCGTGCTCCGGATCGATCACCGGGTCCGGACGGTATGCGGTGAGGACCCGGCCGCGCCAGCCGCTGTCGCGGATCGCCCGGTGGTGGACGAGCGGATCGAGCGGCGACTCGGTGGTGGCGATGACCTCGATGTCGAAGCGTTCGAACAGCGCGCGCGGACGGTACGCGTCGGTCTGCAGCGCGTCGGTGATGGTGTCGTAGTAGTGGTCGGCGCTGTCGGCGCCCAGGCGCGTCCGCAGCCCGAACACCTCGTGGAAGACATGGTCGAGCCACATCGACGAAGGAGTCCCGCGGAACAGGTGCACGTTGCGCGCGAACAGGCGCCAGGCCTCGCGCGGATCGACCTCTGCACGCGAACCGTCCGCGCGCGGGATGCCCAAGGCATCGAGTCCGATGCCCTGGCTGTAGAGCATGCGGAAGATGTAGTGGTCCGGCACCAGCAGCAGCTCGGTGGCATTGGCGAACGGCGCGTCCCCCGCCCACCACGATGGATCGGTGTGGCCGTGCGGGCTGACGATCGGCAGCCCGCCCACCTGCGCATGCAGCCGACGCGCGATCTCGCGCTGCGTCGGATCGGACGGGAACAGGCGGTCGTCGTGCAGGACCAGGGGTTTGGCGGCGGGGTTCATGGGGTGGGACGGGTTCCGTGCTCGGTGGGGTGGATCGGGCGTACATCCTGACGCGCGGGGCAGGGGCGGGTGATGGACGGCATCAGCGTGTCTTGCTCCCGATCGGCCCCATCGTTCCGCGCGGGCGCGGATCGGTGACGACCTCGATTCGCTGGAACACGAGTCCCGGGTCCACGGGCCAGAGTCTGAGGGTGGAGGCACCTGCGGGCACCGCGTGGCGCGAACTGGCGATATGGGAATAATCGATCACCGTACGTTCCCACGCCTGGAAATCACGGTCGCCTGGGGTCGGATCCAGCCTCATCGTGACCACCTGAGGGGCTTCGTCGCCGATCGACACCGCGTAGCGCAGGCCACCGCGGTTGCGGATGTCCAGGGTCGGTGCCAGCACCACGCGCACTTCGACCTCGCCACCGGCATCGAGCACCAGCGGATACTCCAGCCGCGCGCCCTCGCCGCCGGACTCCAGGGCCGTGCCGACCGCCGGCCAGACGGTCATGCCCGACCGCGTGCGCCCGAGGTTGGGGATCTCCTGCCACTGCCCACCCGGCGGCGGCACGGCCCGGGCGTGCTGCGCCGCCTCGATCGCGACCACGCCGTCGCCCTCCACGAAGCCGCGCGCGCCACGATGCGCCGGCGGCTTGCGCACCGGCACCTGCACGTAGACCTCGGTGCGATCGCTGCCGCGGATGGCCACGACCGCCTCGTGTTCGCCTTCCGGCAGCTTCGACCAGTCGACCGACAGCGACAGCGGCTGCGCGTCGTCGACTTCGCCCTGCGCCGGCGCGACCTTCAGCCAGGGCTGCGACGACTTCGCGGTGAATTCAACGGGCTCGCGCCCGCCGTTGAAGACCACCACCGCGCGCGAGGGCGCGCCGACCGGATCGAGCAACGGCAGCCGCGGCGCGGTGGCCGGCTGCGGCCAGCGCCGCGCGTCGCCCTCGATCGCCACGCCGGTCACGCCGCGCGTGGGCACGTCCACGCGCGCCAGCGCCGGCAGGATGTTGCGCTCGGGCTGCTGCCAGTGGGTGTAGCCGATGCGCACCTGCGACATCATGTGGATCCACTTGCCGCCGGCGATCTCGCGTTCGTACACGCGCTGCAGCTGTGCATCGCGCTCGAACAGCCGCTTCGCCTCGTCGGCCCAGCGGTTCGCCGATGCGCGGCCCTGCGCCGCGTACAGCCGGTTGCGCGCAACCGCCACGTACAGCCGGTTGAGATTGGCGCTGGCCAACGCCGGATACTCGACCAGTTGCACGAACGCATCGCGGTGGCTGGCGGGCAGGCGCTTCGCAAGCGCAAGGGTGCGCGCTTCGAGCGCGTCCCAGTCGCCGATCACGCGATCGGCTTCACCATCGTGCAGCAGGCTCCACGTATCCGCATCGAGCAGCTCCGGCTTGCGCCGCGCGTTGTACTGCGTGTACCGGGTGACGATCTCGCCGATCTCGCGCGCATGTGCGGCTCCGAACTGCTCGGCCGCCCATGCCGCCGGGTAACCGGAGATCCATGCCAGGTCGGCAGCGTCCGGATCCCAGGCCTGGTCGAGGAAGGCGCTGATCGGCAGTTCCATCGGCTTGATGTCGCCGACGTTGACGATCCACAGCCGATCCACGCCGTGCGCCCACGCGAGGCGCATCTGCTCCCAGGCGCGCTCGACCTGGGTGGTGTTGAGCCACTTGTAGTTGCGCGGGCCGCCGACGTAGTCGAAGTGGTAGTAGACGCCGTAGCCGCCGGGTCGCTGCGAGCCGGGATCGGGCAGGCGGCGGATATTGCCCCAGTTGTCGTCGGCGAACAGCAGGGTCACGTCGTCGGGCACGCGCATGCCCTGGTCGAAGTAGTCCTGCACTTCCTTGTACAGCGCCCACACCTGCGGTGTCTCCTCGGCGGGCTTTCCGGTGACTTCGGCGATGATCCGGCGCTGGTCGGCGACGATGCGCTCAAGCAGGGCGGTGGCGGTGCCTTCGGTCATCGCCTCGTCGCCATCGCCACGCATGCCCAGCGTGACCACGGCCTCGCGACCCTGCAGGCGCTCGATGCCGCCGCGCCAGAACTGCTGCAGCGTCTCCGCGTTGCGGGTGTAGTCCCACGGTCCCTTGCCGTAGCGCGACCATTCGTCGTGCGCGCGCATCATCGGCTCGTGATGGCTGGTGGCGATCACCACGCCGTACGCGTCGGCCAGCTCGGCGTTGCGCGGATCGTCGTCGTAGAACGCGCGCGGCTGCCACATCGCCGGCCACAGGTAATTGGCCTTGTGCCGCAGGATCAGCTGGTACACGCGCTCGTAGAAGCGGTGGTTGGTGCCGCCGAAGGTTTCGCGGCTCCATCCGCCGAGCGCGGGTTCCTCGTCGTTGATGAAGATGCCGCGGTACTTCACCTTCGGCGCATCGACGAGACGGCCAGGTGCGACATGCAGCGTGGCGCGCCTCGGCGGCGGCACGTCCGCCCACCAGGTCCAGGGCGAAACGCCGATGCGGCGCGAGAGTTCGTACAGCCCGAACGCGGTGCCGCGGCGGTCGGCACCGACCACCAGCAGCGCGCGCTCGATGCCGGGCTCGGGCGCGTCGACCACCTGCAGCAGGTGGCCTTCCCAGACGCCGGCCACGCCAGCGGTATCGATGCCGCGCTCGCGCACGATGCGGTCGATGCGCGCGCTGCGGCCGAGGGTGCCGGCGATGATCGCGGTGCGCGTTGCGCCCGCGGGTGCGGTGCCGCCGGACACTGCCGCCAGATCCCCGCGCAGCGCGTCGGCGGCGCGGTGCACGGCGGTGAAGTCGGCCTCATCGACCAGGACCGGGACCGGCGTGCCGCGCTCGATCAGAGCCAGCGCACCCCGGCCCGGCGCTTCGCACACGGCTGCGGGCGCGCGGCAGTCAGGCGCGGCCAGCGTGGCGCCGGGGGCGGCAGCGAGCAGTGGGACCAGCGCAGCGATCAGGAGGAAGGATGGGACTCTCATGCAGCAGTTGTCCTCATGGAAGTCGCGAAGCGACAGCGACTGCGACGGTTTGCCGTGGACACGGGCCGATGGCCTCAGCTTCAGGTTCGCGCCCGGGCCGGCACGTTGAGCTGCGCCGGCTCGAGCCGCGGCGCGAGCACGTGGATGAGCAGCAGCGCGGCCAGGTAGGCGAAGCCGGCCATCAGGAACATCGCCGCGTAGCTGCCGGTGTGCTGGCGCAGCCAGCCGGCGCCGAGGTTCATGAAGAAGCCGCCCATCGCCCCGGCGAAGCCGCCGATGCCGACCACCGAGGCGACCGCGGCCCGCGGGAACATGTCGGAGGTCAGGGTGAACAGGTTGGCCGAGAAGCCCTGGTGCGCGGCCGCGGCCAGGCCGATCAGCCAGACCGCGACCCACTGGCCTTCGACGTGCGGCGCGAACACCACCGGAAGGATGCACAGCGCGCAGATCAGCATCGCGGTCTTTCGTGCGCCGTTCGCGCTCCAGCCGCGCTTCATCAGGAACGAACTGAACCAGCCGCCGCCCACCGAGCCCACATCCGCCAGCAGGAAGACGGTGACCATCGGCAATCCGATCGTGCGCAGGTCCACGCCGAAGCGGTCGGCCATGAACATCGGGAACCAGAACAGGTAGAACCACCAGACCGAGTCGCTGAGGAACTTGCCACCGGTGAACGCCCAGGTCTGGCGGAAGCGGAGCAGCCGGAACCAGGAGACCTTCCCCGGCGGATCGGGCGGATCGCTCTCGATCAGCGCGAGTTCGCCCGCCGACACCTTCGGATGCTCTGCGGGACGACGATAGACGGGCAGCCAGAACGCCAGCCACACCAGTCCCGCCAGTCCCGTGACCACGAATGCGGTGCGCCAGCCCCAGGTCAGCGCCAGCCACGGCACCACCAGGGGAGCGACGATCGCGCCGATGTTGGATCCGGCGTTGAAGACACCGGTGGCAAAGGCGCGCTCGCGTTTGGGAAACCACTCGGCGACGGTCTTCACCGCGGCCGGAAAGTTGCCCGACTCGCCGAGTCCGAGCGCGAAGCGCGCGATGCTGAAACCGACCACCGACCTGGCCAACGCGTGTGCGGCCGCTGCCAGCGACCACACGGTGAGATACACGCTGTATCCCACGCGGGTGCCGACGCGGTCGATGAACCAGCCGGCGAACAGGAAGCCGATGGCATAGGCGAGCGTGAACGATGCGCTGATCACGCCGTAGTGCTGCTCGCTCCATCCGAACTCGGCGACGAGCGTCGGCGCGAGAACGCCGAGCACGGCCCGGTCGACGTAATTGATCGTGGTGGCGAAGAAGAGCAGGGCGCAGATCACCCACCGGTAGCTGCTGATCCTGGCGCCCGTCGGGACGTGGGAAGCGACGACGTTGCTCATGCCGGGCGTCTCCATGCGGCCGCCGCAGCGAGGGCGCCCGTCGGACCAGTGCGCACTGCTGACATATCGCTCTCCCCATGCGATTTCGTGATAGCGCTATCAGTAACACATTCGACGGCACGCGGGCCACAGGCGTGGATAAAGCACGCGCACGCGGTGCGTTCTGCGACAACGCTGTCGTCATGCAGTACGTCCCAGCGGGGGTCGGCGCGTCGAACGACGATGCTGCGACGCAGCGTGTAGTCGCCAACTTGATAGCGCTACCATCGCGCCGCCACTCCCAAGGGCGTGTCGTGCAAGCGTCCCTCCGGGGGCACGAGGCACACTAGTCCACCGGTGTCACGGCGACGTCGATGCGCCGGCCACCACGAAGCGGGAGGGGAGTTCCGTGCAAGTCCGAATCGCAAGAACCGCGTTGTCACACGCCCTGGGCCTGGCGCTCGTCGGCTTCGCCACAGCGGCCGTCGCGCAGGATCCAGCAGCCGCGCAGGACGCGCCGCAACCCACGCCCGTCGCCCCCGCGGCGCAGCAGGACGCCACCGATCTCGATGGCGTCGTCGTCACCGGCTACCGCCAGAGCCTGCAGTACTCCACCGCCGCCAAGCGTGAGTCGACCGGTTTCACCGATTCCATCTTTTCCGAGGACATCGGCAAGTTCCCCGACACCAACATCGCGGAGTCGCTGGCGCGCATCCCGGGTATCCAGATCGACCGCGACGTCAACGGCGAAGGCCTCAACGTCGGTATCCGCGGTCTTCCCCAGAGCTTCACCAAGACGCTCATCAACGGCGGCGAAGCGGCGACCGCGTCGATCGGCCTGAACCGCGGCAACCAGAACCGCGAAGTCGACCTCAACCTGTTTCCCACCGAGTTCTTCAACAAGCTCACCGTGTACAAGTCGCCGCAGGCGAGCCTGCCCGAGGGCGGTATCTCCGGCGTGGTGGACATGCGCAGCATGCGGCCGTTCGACATCCCCGGCCGGCACTTCACCTACTCCGGCCAGTTCGACTACAACACCATCGGCGAGAAGTTCAATCCGCGCGGCTCCGCGCTGTACAGCTGGACCAACGACGAAGGCACGTTCGGCGCGCTGGTCGGCGCATCGGTGGTGCGCAGCCGGATCGCCGTGCGCGGCTGGGAGTCGGTGGGCTGGATGAATCCGGGCCTCAACTACCAGCAGTGTGGACTCGCGCCACCGGCGGGTGTCGACCCGCTGACCAACCGCCCCGCTGAGTGCAACCCGGGCGGTGGCGGCAGTCTGCAGATGCCCAACACCGTGCCCGACAACGCCTCGACCATCGGAGCGGGTATGACACCGGGAGACATCATTGATGCCCAGTGGCTGATGGAGCAGAACCCGGGGCTGACGATCGGCCAGATCACTGAGGCGCTGTTCCCGCGCCTGGCGCGTCCCGTGGACATGTCCGGCGATCGCGAGCGCGACGCCGTGGTCGGTTCGCTGGAGTGGCGACCGAACGACCGGATGCACTTCTACGTGGATGCGCTGTACTCGCGCGCCAAGTACGAGAACGATCGCATCGACGTGAACCTGGTCGGACGCACCTTCGGCCCGAGCGGCTTCCTGCCCACCAACATGCAGCTCGACGCGAACAACGTGGTCACCAGCGCCACCCTGGTGAACGCGCAGTTCATCCTGGAAGCGCGGCCATATCGCGACGAGGTGCAGTACTGGAACATCAACCCCGGCGCCACGTTCTGGTTCGGCGAAGACGACGCGGTGAAGCTGGATGTCCAGGCCAACTGGAGCCGGAGCTGGTTCTTCCGCGAATCCCCGACGATCATGCCGGCTTCGCCCATCACGACGGTCGAGTACACCAACAACGGTACGCCGTCGTTCAGTGCGGGTGGCCTCGATCTGAACGATCCCAACGCTGGATGGGTCTGGACGGGCGGACGGGTCAACCTCAACAACGAAAAGCGCGTCACCGAGGCCGGCCGTCTGCGCGCGGACCTGCAGTTCGGCGACGACGACCGCAACATCAAGGTTGGCGTGTCGCAGGACCGCTCGCGTCGCACCATCGTCGGCTTCGACAACAGCGCGGCCTGGCAGACGAACGTGTTCAACACCGTCACGCCCGGCGAACTGCCGAACTTCCTGCGGCCGGGCCCGTACGGGTTCATCACCGTCGATTTCGATGCCTTCATGGCCGCGACCGACTACGCCCGATTCTTCGACGAGGCACCCGAGTCGGGGACCTCGCAGTCGGTGGGCGCGGCGTCGGGCGGCTTCGACGAGAAGAGCACGGCGGCCTACGTCGAACTCAACGGCGAGACCGAGGTGTGGAACCGCAACCTGCGCTTCAACGCCGGCGTGCGCTACGTCGACACCGACCAGGACATCACCGGGCCCGTGACCCTTGGCGCCGTGCGCCAATGGCAAACACTGAGCAGCGCGTACGACGAATGGCTGCCGTCGTTCAGCGCCGCCTGGGACGTGGCCGACAACTGGGTGGTGCGCCTGTCCAGCTCGCGCACGATGACGCGGCCCAACCCGCGGTCGATGCTGCCGGCGACGACGTTCTCGGATCCGTCCGCGGAAATCGCCGACCAGGGTAATCCGGACCTGTCGCCCTACCTGTCGACCAACTTCGACCTCGGCCTGGAGTGGTACACGGGCGAAGAAGGCCTGGTGGCGTTGACCCTGTTCAACAAGCGCGTGTCCGGCTACACCTACCAGGGCGTCAATGTGCGGCCCTTCCGCACTCTGGGCATCCCGCTCGACGCGCTGACCGCGAACCAGCTCGCGGCGCTCAATGCCAACGGCGGACTGGATGCCCCGATCAACGTGCGCCAGCAGGTCAATGCCGACGCTACGCTCGACATCCAGGGCTGGGAGCTGATCTGGGTGCAGCCCCTGAGCTTCGTGTTCGAAGGGCTGGGCGTGATGGCCAACTACACCGACATCGACCTCGAGCCCACCGGCCAGGAAGCGAACCAGCTTGCGGGCAACCTGTTCGGGATCGCGCCCGTGATGTGGAATGCCACCGCCTACTGGGAGAACGACATCGCGTCCGTGCGCCTGTCCTACAACTGGGCCGAGGGTACCGCGCAGCGCGCACGCGGCAACAACGAAGGCGGCCTCAACTACGGGCAGTACTTCGGCGAAGACCGCGGCCAGTTCGACCTGTCGGCCAGCTACACGCTGGCGGGGATGCCCTCCAGGCCGCAGATCACGTTCAACGTCCTCAACATCACCAACGAGGAGACGCGGAATTATCTCTCGTTCCCGAACGTACCGGGCGAGATCTACCAGCCGGGGCGCACCTTCCTGATCGGCTTCCGCGGCACGTTCTGATCCCGCCATGCTTTACTCCCCACGACCCTCCCGGTACCCCGACGTACCGGGCGGGTCGTGATTTTTTTCGCGGGAGCGGTCCGGCAGGCCGGTGAACATGCGATCCTTCGAAACGCGGCCGCCGGAAGGCGGCCGTATTGCAGGGGAGGCCGGCGCATGCGCAACGCACCGGTTTCAAACGTTACGAACGCGCAAGCCACACGGATACCTTCTATCGCCATGAGCATCGCCCAGAGCACCCGCGCGGAAAAGCTTTCCGTCACCGAGAAAGTCGGCTACAGCCTGGGGGACCTGGCGGCCAACCTCATCTTCCAGACGTTGATGACGTTCCTGGCCTTCTTCTACACCGACATCTACCGGATTCCGGCGGCGACTGCGGCGACGATCATCTTCGTGGTCGGCCTGCTCGGCGCATTCGTGTTCACCCCCCTGGTGGCGGTGATGGCGGATCGCACCAACACCCGCTGGGGCAAGTTCCGGCCATGGATCCTGTGGACCGCCGTGCCCTTCGGCGTGCTCGCGCTGCTGGCCTTCAGCACACCCGACCTGGGTCCGCAGGGCAAGGTGTTCTACGCGGCCGCGACGTACACGCTGCTGGTACTGGTGTACGCCGCCAACAACCTGCCGTACTCGGCACTGAGCGGCGTGCTGACCGGCAGCATGTCCGACCGCAACAGCCTGTCGGCCTACCGCTTCGTCGCGGTGATGATCGCGCAACTGGTGGTGCAGGCGCTGCTGCTGCCACTGGTGCTGATCCTCGGCGACGGCGACCGCGTCCAGGGATTCCACAACACCATGCTGCTGTTCGCGGTGGTAGGTACGATCTTCCTGTTCATCACCTTCTTCACCACCCGCGAGCGGGTGCTGGCGCCGGCCGGCCAGAAGACGAACCTGCGCCAGGACATCGCCGACCTCGCCGGCAACCGGCCGTGGCTGATAATGCTGTTCCTGACCATTCTGGTCTTCATCACCCTGGCGCTGAAAGGCGGCACCTACGTCTACTACTTCGAGTACTACCTCAGCGAGCCGGCGTTGGCCGAATTCCTCGACGGCATCGGTTTCAACGGATTCATCGCCGGACTCAATACCATGCTCACCGGCATGGGCCTGACCGCGTTCCACTGGCCCGAGGACGCACCGACGTCGGCCTTCAGCCTGTTCAATGCCAGCGGCATCATTTTCATGATCGTGGGCATCGGCTTCTCGAAGCCTCTCGCGGACCGTTTCGGCAAGCGCGACGTCTTCGGCGTGTTCCTGTTCGTCTCGACCCTGTTCCTGCTCGCGTTCTACTTCTTCCCGCCGGACGCGATCGGGCTGGTGTTCCTGTCGCAGATCCTGCACGGCTTCTTCTACGGCATCACCATCCCCCTGTTGTGGGCGATGGTGGCCGATGTGGCCGACTATTCCGAGTGGAAGAACAACCGCCGCGCCACCGCGATCATCTTCTCCGCCATCCTGTGCGGGCTGAAGGTGGGGCTGGCGGTCGGCGGCGCGCTGGTCGCCGCGATCCTGGCCCGCTACGACTACGTGGCGGGCGCCGAGCTGCAATCGCCGGAGACCATCGACGGCATCCGCTTCTCGATGAGCGTGTACTGCTCGCTGCCGTTCCTGATCGGCGTGGCGCTGATGCTCTTCTACAGGATCGACAAGTCGATGGAATCCCGCATCGAGAGCGAGCTTGCGGAGCGCCGCGCAGCCCAGACGACCTGACCCCGGATACGGATCGACCATGGCAGACCAGGAATATCCCGACGGAGCGCTCGACGCGCTCGCGGAGAAGGCGCTTTCGCGCCCGCTCGTCACCCACATCTATACCGCCGACCCGTCGGCGCACGTGTTCGAGGGGCGGCTCTACATCTACCCCTCGCACGACATCGATGCCGGCATCCCGTTCAACGACGACGGCGCGCACTTCGCCATGGAGGACTACCACGTCCTGCGCATGGACTCGCCGCAAAGCGAGGCGGTGGATTGCGGCGTCGCCCTGCACGTGAAGGACGTGCCCTGGGCGCAGCGCCAGATGTGGGCGCCCGACGCCGCGGTGAAGGACGGTCGTTACTATCTGTACTTCCCGGCGAAGTCGGCCGACGGGCTGTTCCGCATCGGGGTGGCGGTGGGCGACCGTCCGGAGGGGCCTTTCCAGGCGGAGCCGGAGCCGATCGCGGGCAGCTACTCGATCGACCCGGCGGTGTTCGCGGACGACGACGGCGCGCACTACATGTATTTCGGCGGCATCTGGGGCGGGCAGCTGCAGAAGTACCGCGACAACGCGTACGCGCCCGGCAACGAGGAACCCGGCGACGCCGAGCCCGCGCTGGGCCCGCGCGTGGCGCGGCTTTCGGCGGACATGAAGCAGTTCGCCGAAGCGCCGCGCGAGGTGCAGATCGTGGACGAGGCCGGCACCCCACTCAATGCCGGGGACCATGAGCGCCGCTATTTCGAGGGGCCGTGGCTGCACAAGCACCAGGGCCGCTACTACCTGTCGTATTCGACCGGCAACACACACCTGTTGTGCTACGCCACAGCGGACAATCCCTACGGGCCCTTCACCTACCAGGGCGTGATCCTCACTCCCGTGGTCGGCTGGACCACGCACCATTCGATCGTCGAATTCGGTGGCCGCTGGTGGTTGTACTACCACGACTCGATCCTGTCGGGCGGCGTCACCCACCTGCGTTCGGCCAAGGTCGCCGAGCTGCACGTCGATCCCGACGGACGCATTCGGACGCTGGATCCCTATGGGGGATGAGGTCGCGACCGCGGCCGCCATCGGTCCGACCTCGCCGATGCCACCGGGGCCGCTGTTGACGATCGCGGCCGGCGACCTGTCGGTCGACATCGCGCCCCAGGCCGGTGGCCGCATCGCCCAGATCCGCTGCGATGGCATCGAGCAGCTGCTCGGCCATGGCGAGCACGACGCCACGACCGCCATCGGCTGGGGCTGCTACCCGATGGTGCCGTGGTGCGGACGCATCCGCCATGGCCAGTTCGCGTTCCGGGGTCGGCGCCACCTGCTTCCCGCGAACCTGGGCGGACACGCCATCCACGGCGTCGGCTTCCTCATGCCCTGGGATGTCGTCGAGCATTCCGCGACCCATGGTTCGCTCGAGCTGCCGATGCCGACCGACGGGCGCTGGCCGTTCGGCGGGATTGCCGGCCAGCGCATCGGCATCGAGGGGCGGGCACTGGTGCTGGTGCTGTCGGTGACCGCGGTCGAACAGGCGATGCCGGCCTCGATCGGCTGGCACCCCTGGTTCCGCAAGCCCGAGCGGCTCGAGTTCCATCCGCAGGCCATGTACCCGCGCGATGCCGAGGGGATCGCCGTACGCCCCGCCGGCCAGGTGCGTCCCGGGCCGTGGGACGACTGCTTCGTCAACGATCGCGAGGTGGTGCTGCATCGACAGGGCCAGCGCCTGCGCATCGCGTCGGAATGCCGCGACTGGGTGGTCTACGACGGATCCGCACATGCGACCTGCGTCGAACCGCAGACCGCGCCACCGGATGCGTTCAACCTGCCACCCGAACTGGTCCTTCACCCGGGCGAGACGCTCAGCGCGCGCTGTACGCTGCGCTGGGACTGAGCCGCGGGGGCGGACGCGTCGCGCAGTACCGCGGCAGGGGGGCGGGAAGGGTCGTAAGCAAGCTCGTCCTGCGGCAGGATCCCGTGTCCTCGATCGCGGTGTCGTGCCTCGCGGGCCGGGCGCGATGCGTGCCAGCCGGGAACCCGGTCATCATCCTGAATCCCGTGGTCGCGGTCCGCGCGACATCGGGCGCGCACACTCCGCGTCTTCCCCCGGCGCGAGGTCTCCATGTCGGCCTGCCACCTGTACGTGCTCCCGCTGGTCCACGAGGACATCGCCAAGGTCGGCATCTCCGTCGATCCTCTGGCGCGCGTGCGTGCATTCGCCGCACGCTATTACGAGTGCTTCGACCTGGCGGGAAGCGTGGTCATCGGTTTCGACCGGGTCGCCGAAGCGCGTCGGCGCGAGACTCAGTTGCATCGGCAGTTGCGGGCATGGAACGCGCCGCCACCGCTGGTGGACGCATTACGGGCCGGTGGCGTCACGGAGTGGTACCGGGGCTGCGCGTCGATCCTGCGCGCGGAGGCCGAACGCGACGCCGGACGCGGCCATGTCGTCTGGATGCCCGCCCTGGCGTGGTGGAAGCGGCGGCTGCTGGCGGAACAGCCGCTGCTGTTCGAATGGGCCGAGCATTGCCTGCGCGACCTGCCCGAAGACGCTCCGGTTCCGTCGGCCGCCTGGTCGCGGATCGTGGACGTGTTGGACGCCTGGCCGGCGCTCGGCCTGGCCGTGGAGGATGCGTTGCCGCCGCACATGGCGCGGCGTTATCTGACCTACCGGTCCGGTTGGCGTTGCGGCCTGGGTGACTAGGCCGCCAGGCCGTCCCCCGCCATGCCGAATCAAGTTGATACGCCGGGCTCAGGCCGACATTTCAGCAGGCATCGCGCCCACCCTGTCAACCGGTCGCGCAAAGAAAAACCCCGCTTGCAGCGGGGCTTTGTGCAGTTCCGGGCCGTGCGGGACGGTCTGGATCTGTGGTCTGGTGCCCAGGAGAGGACTCGAACCTCCACGGTTTTACCCGCTAGTACCTGAAACTAGTGCGTCTACCAATTCCGCCACCTGGGCGGTGGGGCGCGTATGTTGCGGCGCGTCGATGCCAAAGTCAACGTGTCGCCTGCACCGGGCCGATACGCCACGCGTGTACCATGCCGCCGATGGCGAACACACCAAGCAAGCGCGGCGCTGGCCGCGGCACGGGACGGGGCGGCAAGTCCAGCTCCGGCAAGGGTCCCCAGGCTGGGCAACGCGGTGGCGGCAGGCGGGGTGCAGCCGCATCGCCGGGCTGGATGCCCGACCCCGCTGTCGCGGCGAAGCCGGGTGGGCACACGAAATCCGGCGCTCGTGCGACGCCGGGCGGCGGATTCGAGGATCCGCACGCGCGCCGCGAGGCGGAACGCTACGAGCGGCCGATCGCCAGCCGCGAGGCCATCCTGCAGCTGATCGCCGCCGCCGACGGGCCGCTGACGGCGCAGATGCTCGCCGAGCGCCTCGACCTCGCCGAGCCCGATCGCGCCGACGCACTCGGCAAGCGCCTCGGCGCGATGGTGCGCGATGGCCAGCTGCTGCAGAACCGGCGCGGCGGCTACGTGCCGGCCGCACAGCTCGACCTGATCCCGGGCACCGTGATCGCCAATCCGGACGGCTTCGGCTTCCTGCGTCCGGACAGCGGCGTCGGCGACGACCTGTTCCTGCCGCCGTCGGAAATGCGCAAGGTGATGCACGGCGACCGGGCGATGGCCAGCGTCACCGGGCTCGACCGGCGCGGGCGCCGCGAGGGCGCGATCGTCGAGGTGCTCGAGCGCCGGCTCAATCGACTGATCGGCCGCTTCACCATCGACTCCGGGATCAGCTACGTGGTGCCCGACGACCGTCGCATCCAGCGCAACGTACAGGTCCCGACCGACGCGCGCCTCGGGGCGGTGCACGGCCAGCTGGTGGTCTGCGAGATCACCACCCCGGCCGACGAGCGGCGTCCGCCGATCGGCAAGGTGCTGGCGGTGCTGGGCGATGCGCTGACGCCGTCGCTGGTGGTCGAAGCCGCGATCCACGGCCACGAGCTGCCGCACGAATTCCCGCCGCAGGTGCTGGCCGAGGCTTCGGCCGTACCGCTGCAGGTCGATGCCGCGACCGCGGCGGGTCGCGTCGACCTGCGCGCGCTGCCGCTGGTCACGATCGACGGCGAGGACGCCAAGGACTTCGACGACGCGGTGTACTGCGAGCCGAACCGCGACGGCTTCCGGCTGATCGTCGCGATCGCCGACGTGTCGAGCTACGTGCGTCCCGGCACGCCGCTCGACGACGAGGCGCAGCTGCGCGCGACCAGCGTGTACTTCCCCGGCTTCGTCGTGCCGATGCTGCCCGAGACCCTGTCCAACGGCATCTGCTCGCTGAATCCGAAGGTCGACCGGCTGTGCTTCGCCTGCGACATGCAGGTCGACCGCGAGGGCGAGGTGGTCGAGTCGAAGTTCTACGAGGCGGTGATGAACTCGCACGCGCGCCTGACCTACACCCAGGTGTGGAAGTCGGTCGGCGAGGGCGATGCCGAGGCGCAGGCGCAGGTCGGCGCGCTGATGCCGCAGGTCGAACGACTGCATCAGCTGTACCAGGTGCTGGCCAGGGCGCGCGCCAGGCGCGGCGCGATCGAATTCGAATCCTCGGAAGTGCGCTTCGTGCTCGACAACCGCGGCGAGGTCACCCAGGCCGGGATGCTGGTCCGCAACGACGCGCACAAGCTGATCGAGGAATGCATGATCGCGGCCAACGTCGAGGCGGCGAAGTTCCTGCTCTCAGCGGAAATCCCGGCACCGTACCGCATCCATGACAAGCCGCCGGAATCCAAGTACGCCGACCTGCTCGAGTTCCTGAAGGAGTTCGCGCTGCGGATGCCGCCGTGGGCGCGGCTGCAGCCGAAGGATTTCGCGGCCCTGCTGAAGAAGGTGCGCGATCGTCCCGAGGCCACTCTGCTCGAATCGGTGATCCTGCGCAGCCAGAGCCAGGCGGTGTATTCGCCCGCGAACATCGGCCACTTCGGCCTGGCGCTGCAGGCTTACGCGCACTTCACCTCGCCGATCCGCCGTTACCCGGACCTGCTGGTGCACCGCGCGATCAAGCACGCGCTGGCGCGCCGCAGACTCGAGGATTTCCATACGCCACGCGAGATGGCGACGCTGGCGCTGCAGTGTTCCGAGCGCGAGCGCCGCGCGGACGAGGCCGAGCGCGAGGTCGACGAGCGCTACCGCGCGGCGTGGATGGAACAGCACGTGGGCGGCGAGTTCGACGGCACGATCAGCGGCGTGACCAGCTTCGGGCTGTTCGTGGAGCTGGACCAGTCCAAGGTCAACGGCCTGGTCCACGTCACCCAGTTGCCGAACGACTTCTACCACTTCGATCCGCTGCGCAAGACCCTGACCGGCGAGCGCACGGCGCGCGAGTTCCGCCTCGGCGACCGCGTGCGCATCGTGGTGCTCAAGGCGAGCCTGGAGGAACGCAAGATCGACTTCCGCCTGGCCGGGGAGCGCAACACGAATCCGCAGCCGCCGCGCGGACAGCCGGCGAAGCGCAGGAAGCAGAAGTATTGAGAGCCGTGATTCGTGATGGGTGATTCGAAAGAGCCGATCCGGATCGACGAACTGCTCCTTCCAATCACGAATCACCAATCACGTCCCGATGAGCAAGCAGAACCAGTGGATCGTCGGCATCAACGCGGTCGCGTCGGCGGTCGAGCACGATGCCGAGCATGTGCGCGAGGTGCTGGTCGAGGCCGGGGCGAAGAACCCGCGGCTGGGCGAGATCGAGCAGGCGGCGCGCCGGCGCGACATCGATGTGCGCCGCGTCGCGCAGCAGGCGCTCGACGGCGTCGCCGGCGGCACCCGCCACCAGGGCGTGGCCGCGCGCTACGCCGCCGCCAGGACCTGGGACGAACACGACCTGCCCGACCTGGTTGAGCAGGCGCAGGGGAGGGCGCTGCTGCTGGTGCTCGACGGCGTGCAGGATCCGCATAACCTCGGCGCCTGCCTGCGCAGCGCTGCCGCGGCCGGCGTAACCGCCGTGGTAATCCCGAAGGACAAGGCGGTGCAGGTCAACGCCACCGTCCGCAAGACCTCGGCCGGCGCCGCCGACAGCATCGCCGTGGTGCGCGTGACCAACCTCTCGCGCACGCTGTCGGAGCTGCAGAAGCTGGGCGTATGGATCTACGGCCTGGTGGGTGGTTCCGGCGCGTCGCTGTATGCGCTCGACCTGAAGGGCAATGTCGCACTGGTGCTCGGCGGCGAAGCGGATGGACTGCGCCGGCTCACGCGCGAACATTGCGACCAACTGGTCTCGATCCCGATGCCGGGCGCGGAAACTTCCCCCGGCGTAGAGAGTCTCAACGTCTCGGTGGCGGCTGGCGTCACGTTGTTCGAGGCGGTGCGCCAGCGCGCGGGTTGAGTTCGCGTCCGGAGGCGGTCGATGTTTGCTTCGTTGCAATGGCAGGACTGGCTGGGTTTCGCCGGCGCGTGCCTCATGCTGCTCGCGCTGTTCCTGCATTCGTTCGCGCCGCGCGCAGGCGCTGGGCGCTGGCGCGCCGTGCTGGGGTTGCTGGGCGCCGCCATGCTGGTCCCGTCGGCGTGGCTCGCGTTCCGCGCGCCGTTGTTCTTCCTGCTGGTGAGCTGGATCCTCGTCTGCGGATACCGGTTCGTGCACTCCCCCTCCCGGGACGATGGCGTCGGCTGAGGGCTGGCGCTCGCGCTGCGCGCACTGGCGGCAAGCGGCCGACTCCGGTGTCCCCTGCAGACGTGCACCTGCGCAGCATGCAGCCACACGGGTGGGGCGAAGCGGGTCATCCGACGGTCACCTGCCCCGCAGTCGCCGTGGCACGATGCGCTCGTGCCGGGACGACCCGACACCTTTCCTCCGGTCCGCGGAGACGACCCCGCGAATATCGGAGTCCACGCCAGTGCCCTGGATCATCCTGCTGCTCGCCGGCCTGTTCGAGATCGCCTGGGCGATCGGCCTCAAGTACACCGAAGGCTTCACCCGGCCGTGGCCCACGTTCGGCACGGCAGCAGCGATGCTCGTGAGCCTGTGGCTGCTGGGCATGGCGATGAAATCTCTGCCGGTCGGCACCGCCTAAGCCGTGTGGGTGGGCATGGGGGCGGTCGGGACCGCGATCCTCGGCATCGTCCTGCTCGGCGAGCCCACCAATGCCGGGCGCCTGGTCAGCCTGGGCTGATCGTCGCCGGCGTGATCGACCTCAAGCTGGCGACGCCGGGATGGCGACCGGCGCATCGGCCGCGCCGAAGCGCGGCGCGCATGTCGCCGCGCTACCGGACACGACGCGCGGAGTTCAGTCTTCGCCCTGCCGCCGGTCGCGCTTGCCCTGGTTGACCCGGTCCCGGGTGCTGATGCTGCCCTGTATCGCAGGGATTCGCGCTTCCGCCGCGTGCAGGCGCTTGGCCCGTCGTGCAGCGCCCTCGGACTGGTAGCCCGGCGTGCCCGCGATCGGGTCGCTGCTCGCGGGGACCTCCCAGGGTTTGGGTTCATGGTCGCGCGCCTGCTTGGCCTCGAGCAGCGCACGGGTCTGGGCGAGGGCCTGCTCCGGGGTGATGCGACCGACACGCCGCGACTTGCGGGCCAACTTCTTACCTGCGGACTTCGTCTTTGCCTTGGAGGCGCCCGCGCCGGTTCCGCTGGCGCGTTGCGTGGCCGATGCATCCGTGGTCTCGCGGTCGGCCGGCTGCCTGCGCGCGGTGGAGCCCGAGGCCGTCTTTCGGGATGTCGCCTTCTTCGCGCTCTTGGCGCCGGCAGCCGCCGGCTTGCGCTTGGCCGTCGCCTTCCGTGCGGTCGCCTTCTCCTTCGCAGGCGCTTTCCTGGCAGGCGTGGCCGTCGACTTGCGGCGCGGCGTCGCGGCGGCTTTCTCCTCGCGTTCGACCTCGCGCAGCCGGCCTTCGAAGCGCTTGAGGATGTCGGCCATCAGTTCGGACTTGTCCTTGCTGCGCCGGTTGGCTTCGCCGCTGGCGCCGCGCTTGCTGCCGCTGCGCGCGCGCGAGGCCAGCTTGTGCTTCTGTACGAGGTCGCGTGCGCGGTCGCGCGCGGTGCGCGCCCGCTTGATCCGGGAAGCCAGCCCCTTTCCGTCGAGCTGTCGCAGTCCGTTGATCCGGCTGTCGTCGTAGAGCGCCATCTCCTTCTGGTTGAGCAGCAGGCTCGCCTTCGCGCGGGTGATCGGCATTGCAGCGTCTCCTGGGTGCGTACGACGGACAGTGGAACACAGCACATGTGCAGCCCGGGTCGAGAGCGACACGCGACCATGGACCGCTTCGTGCCCGCGGCGACGAAGCGCGGTGGGAGGCATATCCGGATCGACGCCGCATCGATGCGGTCGATGTTCTGCAGCGTCGGAACGCATGGCAGGCCGCCTCGGGCGGTCGATGCGACCGCAGGGAGACGGTTCCTGCCCGTGGGAGGGGCGGTGCCGCTAGCCGGCCTGCGGCGCCGGCCAGGCGTTGACGATGGTGCAGAACAGCTTCGCGGTCTGCTCGGCGTCGTACAGCGCCGAGTGCGCGTCCTCGCTGCTCCAGGGGAAACCGGCGGCCTGCACCGCGCGCGCGAGGACCGTCTGCCCGTACGCCACCCCGGCCAGGGTGACGGTGTCGAACACGCTGAACGGGTGGAACGGATTGCGCTTGTGCCCGCAGCGCGCGACGGCCGCGTTGAGGAAGTTCAGGTCGAAGTGGGCGTTGTGCCCGACCAGGATCGCACGCTGGCAACCGTGCTTCTTGACCGCCGCGCGCACCGTGGCGAAGACGTGGTCCAGCGCCTCGCGCTCGGGCTTGGCGAAACGGAATGGATGGTCGATGTCGATCCCGGTGATCTCCAGCGACTGCGGGTCGATGTCGGTCCCAGGGGCGGGGACGACGTGCGCGCTGGCCGGGGTGCCGAGCACCAGGGCGCCGGCCTCGTCCACATCCACCGGCACGGCCGCGATCTCGAGCAATGCATGCCGGTTCCAGTCGAACCCCCCGGTCTCGACGTCCACCACCACCGGCAGGTAGCCGCGGAAGCGCTTGGTAAGCAGGCTGGGGACGGCTGACTGCTGCGCGGCTTGTTCCATGCGTGAAGCCTAGCAGAGCGCCTGCAGCGTCGTGGCGATGGACGCGCGCGACACCGGGTCGCGCGAGTGCCCATTGGATCGCCGGCCACCGCGTCACCGGGACCGGGGCCTCGGCAGCGGGTACCGTCACCCGGCGCGTGGCGCCACGAGCGGCGATGCGCGCCGGCGCCGCCGCTCAGTCCCTGCGGATGCCCAGCAGCGTGCCCTCGTCGCGCATGCGCGCGAGCATCGCGCCGCCCTCGGCGAGCAGCGCGTCCGGGTCGGTGCCGGCCTCGTGCGCGAGCGCCTGCAGGCACGCGCGGCCGGTGCGCGTGCCGTCGGCCAGCAGCTCCAGCAACCGGAAGGCCAGCGGCGACAGCTGCGCGAAGCGCACCTCGCCGGTGTCGTCACGACGTACCAGAAGAAGGGTCGGCGCCTCCGGTTCCACCCCGGGCAGGTTCCCGGGGCCGATCCTGTGCACCGGCCAGCGATAGGCCAGCGCCCATGCGAGCGGCGAGACCACCGGCACCCCGTCGAGCAGCGCCTGCACCGGGTCGGGCGCCGGGTCGCCTCCGGGCTGCGGGTCGAGCCGCGGTTGCGCGTCGGAGATCTGCAGCGCCAGTTCGACCCACTCGTAGTGCGCCAGCTCCGGGAGCCAGGGCGGCAGCGCAGGATCGTCCTCTGCGCGCGCCTCGAGCCAGCGCACGAACTCGCGCCCGATCTCGGTGAAAAGAGGCGTATGGCTGCGGTGCAGCGCGAAGAACCCGCGCACCAGCGCCTGCCAGGCGGCATCGTCCAGGATCCTGCGGATCACCGGGAAATTGCCGGCGAGCAGGCCCTGCAGGTTGTTGTAGAGCAGCTCGCGATAGATCCCCAGTCGCCGCGTCTCGATGCCCCCGGGGGGCGGCACGGCCGCGGGATCACGCAGGTGCCGAGACAGCGCGAACTGCTGCGCGCGCAGTGTGGCGGGCGCCTCAGCCATGCGCGGGTACGGCGGCCGGGGCCTGCGCGACGCGTTGCAGGTCGCGGATGGCGTCGAGTTCGCCGAGCAGCTCCTCGAACGGCGGGAAGTTGAAATCGCGCTCCAGCAGCGTCGGCCGGATTCCGTGCACGCGGTAGGCCTCGGCCAGCAGGCACCAGACGTCGGGGATGACGGCGGCGCCGTGGGTATCGACCTTCAGGTCTTCGGCCTCGTCGTAGTGGCCGGCGACGTGGTAGCAGGCGATCCGCGCGGACGGCATCCGGCGCAGGAACGCGACCGGATCGTAGCGGTGGTTGATAGCGTTGACGTGGATGTTGTTGACGTCGAGCAGCAGGTCGCAATCCGCGCGTTCGAGCACCGCCTCGACGAAGGTCGCTTCGTCCAGCGGCGGCTGCGTGCCCACCGGGAGCGCCGCGTAGTAGCTCACGTTCTCCACCGCGATCCGGCGGCCGAGGATGTCCTGCACGCGGCGGATGCGCGCTGCCACGTGCTCGACCGCCTCCTCGGTGAACGGCAGCGGCAGCAGGTCGTAGAGGTGGCCATCGTCGCTGCACCAGCTCAGGTGCTCGCTGTAGAGGGGAACGCGGTGGCGGTCGAGGAAACGCCCGACACGGGCAAGGAAGGTCTCGTCCAGCGGCGCGACGCTGCCGAGCGACAGCGACAGGCCGTGGCAGGTGATCGGACGGCGCTCGGCAAGCGCCTCGAACGCGGCGCCCAGCCTGCCGCCGACGCCGATCCAGTTTTCCGGCGCGCACTCGAGGAAATCGAACGCGGCCTCGTCGGCCGCCTGCAGCGCGGACAGCAGTCCGCGCCGCAGGCCCAGGCCCGCGCTCGCGTTCGGCAGGGAAAGGGCCGGACGCATGCGGTCGCGGCGGATCAGCGCATCACGCTGCGCCGCCGCACTTGCCTTCCCCGCACTTGCCTTCCATGTCGGCCTTGCTGGCGGTCTTGTGCGCCTCGTGCTCGGCCGCGTCGACGAATCCGTCGGCATTGGCATCCATTGCAGCGAACTTCTCGGCCTTGCCGGGATGCGCCGCATCGAATTCCGCACGCGAGATCCTGCCGTCCTTGTCGGTGTCGATCTTGTCGACGCCGCATTTTCCTTCGCCGCACTTGCCTTCGGCTTTCCTGGCCTTGTCGCCGCCGCACTGCCCTTCCTTGGCCTTGTCTTCTGCGGCGGCAGCGGTGGCGTCCTGCGCGCCGAGCAGATAGCCCTGGGCGAGCGGCGTGATCGCGAAGGCCGAACCGGACAGGAGCAGGCCGCCGGCGAGGGCGGTGCCGATGGCGACGGCGACGGGTTTCTTGCTGGACTGGGTCATGGTGGATTCCTCAGGGTGGGTGGGCTGACCGCGGTTGGAGACGTTCACGGGGCGGACGTGCGGGCCGGAAGCGCGACGCGGACCGATCAGGCGGCATCCCTTCCACGCGTGCGCTGGACGGCGATCTTCAGGTCGGGTTGCGGCAGACCGGGAGCGATGATGCGGCCCCGGCGACAGTCGCCTCCAGACCCCCCCACGGTCCGTCCGGCCACAGTGTGGCCGTGGCGACATTAAGCGCAGGTTGAGGTCCGGTGCGGGGGCGAGACGCGCGGAGGAATCCCGTGGATTCAGCGGGAATTTAGGCAGCGGGCATGCTGCTCTGCAGCATCAGGTTGCGACGCTGGTGCCGTCGCGCTTCTCGCGCGGCGGCAGTGCATCGTCGCCGTGCACGAGGAACCAGATGTTCTCGGCGATGTTGGTGGCGTGGTCGCCCACCCGCTCGAGGTTCTTGGCCATGAACAGCAGGTGCGTACACGGGGTGATCGCGCGTGCGTCCTCCATCATGTACGTGAGCAGTTCGCGGAACAGGCCCGTGTACAGCGTATCGACCTGGGCGTCTTGGGCGCGCACGCGCTGCGCGGCATCGGCGTCGCTGGCGGCGAACGCGGCCAGCACGTCGCGGATCTGGCGGACGGCGAGCTGGCCGAGCGCGTTGAGGCCGCGGGTGTGCGGCAGCGGCGGTGCGGCGATGAGCGCGATCGAGCGCTTGGCGACGTTGGCGGCGTAGTCGCCGATCCGCTCGATGTCCGAGGCGATGCGCAGCGCGGCGAGGATCTCGCGCAGGTCGCGCGCCATCGGGCCGCGCAGGGCCAGTTTCATCACGTCCTGGCTGATCTCGTGCTCGAGCGCGTCGATCTCCTCGTCGTTGGCGACGATCCGCGCCGCCGCCTTGTCGTCGCGACGCTCGAGCACGTCCAGCGCAGCCTCCAGCTGCGAAGCCGCCATCTCGCCCATGCGCATGATCTCGCCGATCAGGCGCTGGCGTTCTTCGTCGTAGCTCTTGACGATATGGTCGTGCGGTTGGGTGGTCATGGGTAAGGGCCGTGATTGGTGATTCGTGATTGGGAAAAGCAGTGGTGGATTGCGGGCTGGCGCTCGTTGTATCGAATCACCAATCACGAATCACAAATGACGGACGGTTCGGCTCAGCCGAACCGTCCAGTAATATAGTCCTCGGTCTGCTGCTTCGAGGGCTTGGAGAAGATGGTCTCGGTGGTGTCGTGTTCGATCAGGTCACCGAGGTACATGAAGGCGGTGAAGTCGGACACGCGCGCCGCCTGCTGCATATTGTGGGTGACGATGACGATGGTGTAGTCGAGCTTGAGTTCCTCGATCAGTTGCTCGATGCGGCTGGTGGAGATGGGATCCAGCGCCGAGGTGGGCTCGTCGAGCAGCAGCACGTCCGGCCGCAGCGCCACCGCGCGCGCGATGCACAGGCGTTGTTGCTGGCCGCCGGACAGCCCGAGCGCGCTCTGGCCCAGCTTGTCCTTGACCTCGTCCCACAGCGCACCCTGGCGCAGCGCCTGCTCGACCCGCTCGTCCATCTGTTTCCTGGAGAGGTTCTCGTGGTGGCGGATCGCGTAGGCGACGTTCTCGTAGATCGTCATCGGAAACGGCACGGGCTTCTGGAACACCATGCCGACCTTGCTGCGCAAGCGGTTCATCGGGTATTTCGGTCCCAGGATGTTCTCGCCGTCCAGCAGCACTTCGCCGCTGGCTTCCTGCTTCGGATAGAGGGCATAGATCCGGTTGAACACCCGCAGCAGCGTCGACTTGCCGCAACCGGAGGGACCGATCAGCGCGGTCACGCGCTTCTCGGGGATTTCCAGCTCGATGTCCTTCAGCGCATGGAACTTGTCGTAGTGGAACTGCAGCTTCCGCGCCGCGATCTTGACCGGCGCGGGCGGCAGCGCGCCGCGTTCGACCGTGGCGGTGTTGATGCGCTGCGTGCGGGCGGCGGGAGCGGCGTCGTTCATCACGGGATCCATCGAGAGGTTAGTCATGGGCGATCTTGTGGCGCAGGACGATGAAGCGTGCCAGCAGGCTGACCAGCAGCACGAACATGGTGAGCGTGAACGCGCCGGCCCAGGCCAGCGAATGCCAGTTCTCGTACGGGCTCATAGCGTACTGGAAGATCACCACCGGCACGTTGGCCATCGGCGAGAGGATGTTCGTGGTCCAGTACTGGTTGTTGAGCGCGGTGAACAGCAGCGGCGCGGTTTCGCCGCTGATGCGTGCCAATGCCAGCAGGATGCCGGTGACGATGCCGGGAAGCGACGATCGATACAGCACCTGTACGATCACCTTCCACTGTGGCACGCCGAGCGAGAGCGCGGCCTCGCGCATCTGCGTGGGTATGAGCTGCAGCATCTCGTCGGTGGTGCGCACCACCACGGGCAGCACGATGAAGGCCAGCGCGATGCCGCCGGCGAGCGCGGAGAAGTGACCCATCTGCGCGACGACCATGGTGTAGACGAACAGGCCCAGCACGATCGATGGCGCCGACAACAGGATGTCGTTGACGAACCGCACGGTCTCGCCGATCCAGCTGTTGCGGGAGTACTCGGCCAGGAAGGTGCCGGCGAGCACGCCGACGGGCGCACCGATGGCGATGCCGAGCAGGCTCATGACCATGCTGCCGAAGAACGCGTTGAGCATGCCGCCGCCTTCCGCGCCCGGCGGGGGCGTCATCTGCGTGAACAGCGCGAGGTTCATCGCGCCGATGCCCTTGGTCAGGGTGGTCCACATGATCCACACCAGCCAGAACAGGCCGAACACCGCGGCGGCCACCGCCAGCAGTTGCACGACGATGTTCTTGGCACTGCGACGACGGTACAGGGAAGCGCTCATCAGTTGCCCTCCCGCTTCTTCAGCTGGCGCAGCATCAGCCGCGCGATGGTGAGCACCACGAACGTCACCATGAACAGCACGAAGCCGAGCGCGATCAGCGACGACAGATACATCGGCGAATCCGCCTCGGCGAACTCGTTGGCGATGGTCGCGGCGATCGAGTTGCCGGGTTCGAGCAGGGAGACCGTCAGGCGATGGGCATTGCCGAGCACGAAGGTCACCGCCATGGTCTCGCCCAGCGCCCGGCCGAGGCCGAGGAAGATGCCGCCGATCACCGCCGAACGCGTATAGGGCAGCACCACGTCCCAGACGACCTCGGTCTTGGTGGCGCCCAGTGCGTATGCGGATTCCTTGAGCTGCCCCGGCACGGTCAGGAACACTTCGCGCATCACCGAGGAGATGAAGGGGATGACCATGATCGCCAGTACCAGGCCGGCGGTGCCCATGCCCAAGCCGAGCGGCGGGCCGGAAAACATCGCGCCGATGCCCGGGATCTCGCCGAGGTTGTCGTTGACCCAGGGATAGACGTGCTCGGCCAGGAACGGCACCAGCACGAACAGGCCCCACATGCCGTAGATGATCGAGGGAATGCCGGCGAGCAGCTCGATCGCGGCACCAACGGGCGTGCGCAACCACTTCGGCGCGATCTCGGTGAGGAACATTGCGATGCCGAAGCTGATCGGCACCGCGATCAACATCGCGATCAAAGCCGTGATCAGCGTGCCGTAGATCGGCACCAGCGCGCCGAAATCCTGTTGCACCGGATCCCATGCGTCGCGCCAGAAGAATTCCAGGCCGAACCTGGCGAAAGCGTCCCGGCCGCCCCACAGCATCGACAGCGCCGCCGAGATCAGCGACACCAGCACGAGCAGGCCGGCGCCGGAAACCAGCCAGCGGAACGCCCGATCGGCGCGCTGGTCGGAGGCGTCGCGACTTGTATCCGCGGTGGCGGGGAGGGTGGTGGCGTTCATCGTTTCAGGGAGCCGGCTGCGAAGAGGAGGCGTTCAGCGGGGAAGCGTCCGGACCCCGCGCGCGCCTGCGCGTGCGGGGCGTCCCGGACGGAGCGTCAGAACTTGAACTCGGCCGCCCAGTAGGCCTCGACCTGCTGGACGAGATCGGCGGGCAGCGGGACGAAGTGCAATGCGTCGGCCTGCGGCTGTCCGTTCTCCAGTGCCCAGGTGAAGAAGTCGATGGCGTCCTTCGAGCGCTTCGCGTCCTTCGGCTGCTTGTACATCAGGATGAAGTTGGTCGCGGCGACCGGCCAGGCATCGGCGCCGGGGGCCTCGGTGATGATCAGGCTGAAGTCCTTGGTGTTGGCCCAGTCGGCGCTCGCCGCCGCGGCCTGGAAGCTCTCGGCGCTGGGCCGCACCCAGTTGCCCGCCGCATTCTGCATCGACGTGTAGGCCATGCCGTTCTGCGTGGCATACGCGAGCTCGACGTAGCCGATGGCGCCCTTGATCTGCTTCACGTAGGCGGCGACGCCCTCGTTGCCCTTGCCGCCGACGCCGGTCGGCCAGCTCACGGAGGTGCCTTCACCCACCGCGGACTGCCACTGCGGGCTCACCTTGGACAGGTAGTTGACCCAGTTGAACGTGGTGCCCGAACCGTCGGAGCGGTGCACGACCGTGATCTTCTCGTCCGGCAGGCTCACGCCCGGGTTCACGGCGACGATCGCCGGATCGTTCCAGCGGGTCACCTTGCCGAGGTAGATGTCGGCGGTCAGCGGGCCGGTCAGGCGCAGCTCGCCGGGTTCCATGCCGTCGATGTTGACCACGGGGACCACGCCGCCGATGGCAGACGGAAACTGGCCGAGGCCGGCCTCCGCCAGCTCCTCGCTGGTGAGCGGCTTGTCGCTCGAACCGAAATCGACGGTGCCGGCCTTGATCTGTGCGATGCCGCCGCCGGAACCGATCGACTGGTAGTTGATGCGGGCGCCGGTGGCCTTGTTGTAGTCGTCGGACCACTTCGACAGCAGCGGGTAGATGAAGGTCGCGCCCGCGCCGGTGATCTCCACGCCGATCCGGTCCTGACCGGTGGCGGGGGTCGTGGCGGGGGGATTGGCTGCATCGGTGGCGGGGACGACCGGGGTACCCGCGTCGGGCTTGCAGCCGCCGAGGAATACGACAACGGCCAGGGAGAGGGCGGAAAAGCGCGCCGGCGTGCTGTTCATGAATTCTCCAGACGATGTGTGTCGGCGATGCGCGACAGGGGTCGCACTATGAAATGATGTTTTTGTTACAGCCGTATGACGCCGTGGCCGCCGCGTCGTCGAGGCTCGCCGGAAAAAGGACCCAAGGCGCTCCGGGAAAAAAGAACGGGCCCGTAGGCCCGTCAAGGGAGGAGAGTGGGTCCAGCGTGGCCGCGCCTGCCGTGGTCCGGCAGGTTCAGAACGCCATGTTCTTGGTCCAATAGGCCTCGATCTGCTGGACCACGCTGTCGGGCAGCGGCACGTAATGCAGCTCGGTGGCCTGGGCGTCGCCATTGGCGTAGGCCCAGCGGAAGAACTCCTTCGCGTTGCGCGAGCGCTCCGCGTTCTTCGGCTTCTTGTACATCAGGATGAAGTTGGTGGCGGCGATCGGCCAGGCGTTCTCGCCCGGCGCGTCGGTCATGACCAGGTCGAAATCCTGCGCCTTGCTCCAGTCGGCGCTGGCGGCCGCGGCAGCGAAGGTCTCGTCGTTGGGCAGCACGAAGTTGCCGGCGGCGTTCTTGAGGCGCGAGTAGGCGATGTCGTTCTGCAGGGCGTAGGCGAGCTCGACGTAACCGATGCCGCCGCGGATCTGCTTGACGTAGGCGGCGACGCCTTCGTTGCCCTTGCCGCCGACGCCGACCGGCCACTTGACCGCGGTGCCTTCACCGACCGCGGACTTCCACTCCGGGCTGACCTTGGACAGGTAGTTGGTGAAGTTGAACGTGGTGCCGGAACCGTCCGAGCGGTGCACCACGGTGATCTTCATGGCCGGCAGCGGGATGCCGCCATTGAGCGCGGCGATCCGCGGGTCGTTCCACATCGTGACCTTGCCGAGGAAGATGTCGGCCAGAAGCGGCCCGTCGAGCTTCATCGCGCCCGCCTTCAATCCCGGGAGGTGGACCGCCGGCACCACGCCGCCGATCGCGGAGGGAAACTGGCCGAGCCCTGCGGCAGCGAGTTCCTTGGGCGGCAGCGGCTTGTCGGACGAACCGAAGTCGACGGTACCGGCCTTGATCTGGGCGATGCCGCCGCCGGAGCCGATCGACTGGTAGTTGATCCGGTTGCCGGTGGCCTTGTTGTAGTCGTCCGACCACTTCGAGAGCAGCGGGTAGATGAAGGTGGCGCCGGCGCCGGTGATCTCGGCGGCGTGGGTGAGGCCAGCGAAAGTCATGCACAGGACGGCGGCTGCAATGCGCACCCGGGTGGCGGCGCGACGGGTCTTGGTGAGGGTGGCGTACATGGGTTCCTTGGAAAGTTTGCGGGCGAGGCCCGCCCCGATGGGCATTCCACGTCGATGCGATGACGCCACGGTTGCGCTGGCGTGACGTTACGATGACAGCGGTCGCTCGCGGCGCCGGCGCCCGGCGTGTCCGCCGGCGGTTCGGCAATGACGCCCGCTGTCATCCGGCGGTCACGAAACCGCCCCATTCTCTGCACGGCCGGAGCGGGGGCTGGTGCCTCCGCCACGCCCACCGGACGACGCGTTGGCCAGCCGCTCGGGCGAGCCTCCGATCGCGTCCCCTTTCAGCATCCATACCATCGGGAATCTCCACATGCGTCACACGATCCTCGCAGCCGCGCTCGCCGCCGTGCTCGGCACCACCAGCCTGTCCGCCACCGCGCAGACCCCGCGTGATCAGGAAATCGCCGAACTCAAGGCCCAGCTCGCGGCCTTGCAGGAGAAGGTCGCCGAACTGGAAGTGCGCACCGACGCGCAGTCGGACATCAATGTCGGCACCCAGGAAAGCCTCGACAAGATCGCGACCTCGAGCCCGGTGGTCGATACCAAGGGCGGCATCAAGGTGACCTCCGCCGACAAGAAGTTCGAGGCCTCGCTCGGCGGCCGCATCCATTTCGACGCCTACGCCTTCGATCGCGACCAGGCCAGCACCACCGGCACCACCGAGTTCCGCCGGGCGCGCCTGACCCTGCAGGGCAAGGCGTACGGATGGGACTACAAGGTCGAGCAGGACTTCGCCGCGGGCAGCAACCTCGACGGCCTGCGCGACGCCTACATCGCCAAGTCCGCGCTGGGCGGCAAGTTCACCATCGGCCATTTCAAGCCCTACCGCGCGATGGAAGAGCTGACCAGTTCCAACGAGATCCTGATGATGGAGCGTCCCTTCGCGACCGCTACCGGACTGTTCAACGGCCGCCAGTTCCAGCAGGGTGTGGGCTACCTGCGCGCAGGCGGCAACTACACCGCCGGCTTCAGCGCCTTCAACCTGCGTGGCGCCAGCGGCTCGCGCAATGAGGGCACCGGTTACGCCGGTCGCGTGACCTTCGCCCCGATCAACACTGCCGACAGCACGCTGCACTTCGGCGCATGGGCCAGCCACGAGAACGCCAACCAGGGCTCTGCCGACCTGTCCGCCGCAGCCAACTATGCGGGTCGTCGCGGACCGTCGCAGACCATCGCCACCGTGACCGGCGCCAGCCGCAACCAGATCGACGCCTATGCGCTGGAAGCGGCCGGCTCGTTCGGCCCGATGTTCTTCCAGGGTGAATACGCGAATGCGTCGTTCGGCCAGCCCATCGGCCCCGACCAGGACGTGACCACGTGGTACCTGCAGGGCAGTTGGCACCTCAATGGCGGCCACAAGCCTTACAAGGCCGGCACCGGCGTGTTCGGTTCCGCGCCGGTGGCGGACAAGGGGCTGTGGGAGCTGACTGCGCGCTACGACTCGATCGAGAACAAGGACATCGCCGATCTCGACGTGACCAGCTGGCTGTTGGGTGTGAACTACTACGTCAATCCCAGCCTGCGCTTCATGTTCAACTACACCAAGGGCGACAACGGCTTCACCGGCGACGAAACCGGGCAGTACGCGCTGCGCACGCAATTCGCCTGGTAGGACGCGGTCGCCGATCGGCATCGGCATCGGCGAGTGGCGGGGCGTGCCGGCGGCACGCCCCGCTGCGTTTGGGCCGGCCCGCGATGGTGCGAGGGCGCCAGGCGGCTCGCTGCCGCGCCCGCGGCCGACGATCGCTCCGCACCCGCGCCTACCAGCCGTCGTCTTGTCCTGAAGCGACACAGGTCGCGAATCACGCAGTGCGGACAGTCGGGCTTGCGCGCCTTGCACACGTAGCGGCCGTGCAGGATGAGCCGGCCCGCGATGCTGCCCGGGCGCCCGGGAGCCGGCTGCCGCGCCTGCGGCCGACGATCCCTTCCGCACCCGCGCCTATCCAGCCGTCGTCTTGTCCTTGAAGCGACACAGGTCGCGAATCACGCAGTGCGGACAGTCGGGCTTGCGCGCCTTGCACACGTAGCGGCCGTGCAGGATGAGCC
>NZ_JAETWA010000001.1 GCF_016774335.1 Luteimonas saliphila
TGCAGTCAGGCCCCCCGCACCGTGTGGTGTGGGGGGCCTGGCTGTGAAGGGTGTCCGGCGGCGTCCTACTCTCCCACCCCGTCTCCAGGGCAGTACCATCGGCGCTGAAGGGCTGAGCTTCCGGGTTCGGTATGGGACCGGGCGTTTCCCCTTCGCTGTGACCGCCGTAACGTTATCGAGTTGTTCGGGTTCCCCGTGTGTCCCCACCTGGTCAAGGGGTGGGTCGGGGGTGGTGCCCGTTTCTCGGGAACCGCACAGTGGACGCGTGCATAGCAGAAGTGTTGGTGTTGAAGTTGTTGGCTTATTAGTACCGGTCAGCTGCGACAGTCGTTGGTCCTGTCTTCCACTTCCGGCCTATCTACCCAGTGGTCTAGCTGGGTGCCTTCACCCCACGAGGGGGATGGAAACCTCATCTTGAAGCAGGCTTCCCGCTTAGATGCTTTCAGCGGTT
This sequence comes from Luteimonas saliphila, assembly GCF_016774335.1. Classification (GTDB taxonomy): domain Bacteria; phylum Pseudomonadota; class Gammaproteobacteria; order Xanthomonadales; family Xanthomonadaceae; genus Luteimonas; species Luteimonas saliphila. The sequence continues at coordinate 452 of NZ_JAETWA010000001.1, forward strand.
ATCCCTTCCGAACGTAGCGAACCAGCGGTGCTCCTGGCGGAACAACTGGCATACCAGAGGTTCGTCCGTCCCGGTCCTCTCGTACTAGGGACAGCCCTTCTCAAGTTTCCTGCGCGCGCAGCGGATAGGGACCGAACTGTCTCACGACGTTCTAAACCCAGCTCGCGTGCCGCTTTAATGGGCGAACAGCCCAACCCTTGGGACCTACTCCAGCCCCAGGATGCGACGAGCCGACATCGAGGTGCCAAACCATCCCGTCGATATGGACTCTTGGGGAAGATCAGCCTGTTATCCCCGGGGTACCTTTTATCCGTTGAGCGACGGCGCTTCCACAAGCCACCGCCGGATCACTAGTTCCGACTTTCGTCCCTGCTTGACCTGTCGGTCTCACAGTCAAGCTCCCTTGTGCACTTGCACTCGACACCTGATTGCCAACCAGGCTGAGGGAACCTTTGAGCGCCTCCGTTACATTTTGGGAGGCAACCGCCCCAGTTAAACTACCCACCAGGCACTGTCCCTGATCCGGATCACGGACCGAGGTTAGATGGTCGATGCGGTCAGAGTGGTATTTCAACGGCGACTCCACTCGCGCTGGCGCGCGGGCTTCATAGTCTCCCACCTATCCTACACAAACCGCACCGAACACCAATACCAAGCTATAGTAAAGGTCCCGGGGTCTTTCCGTCCTGCTGCGCGTAACGAGCATCTTTACTCGTAGTGCAATTTCGCCGAGTTCGTGGTTGAGACAGCGGAGAAGTCGTTACGCCATTCGTGCAGGTCGGAACTTACCCGACAAGGAATTTCGCTACCTTAGGATGGTTATAGTTACCACCGCCGTTTACTGGGGCTTAAATTCTGAGCTTCGCTTACGCTGACTCGTCCTCTTAACCTTCCAGCACCGGGCAGGCGTCAGTCCGTATACATCGTCTTGCGACTTCGCACGGACCTGTGTTTTTAGTAAACAGTCGCTTCTCCCTGGTCTCTGCGGCCCTCACCGCTTCCCACCGCTAGGGTGTTCACGGATCGGGCCCCCCTTCTCCCGAAGTTACGGGGGCATTTTGCCGAGTTCCTTAACCACGATTATCTCGATCGCCTTGGTATTCTCTACCTGACCACCTGAGTCGGTTTGGGGTACGGGCGGCTAGAACCTCGCGTCGAGGCTTTTCTTGGCAGCTGAGGATCACCCGATTCCCGCTAGTGCGGTCACCGTCAGTTCTCACCGTCAATGCTTCGCGGATTTGCCTACGAAGCCGGCTACGACCTTGGACGTGGTCTACCATCGCCACGCCGGGCTACCTTCCTGCGTCACCCCTGTTAACACGCTTACCTACTACCGGATTGGGTCCCACGCCGTTGTACCGGTGTCACCCGAAGGTGACGGTGGTACTCGGGGGTGGTCAGCATCACCGGATTCGGTATGGGCGGTTCTTCGCCGGTAGGAGAATATCAACTCCTTGTCCATCGACTACGCCTGTCGGCCTCGCCTTAGGTCCCGACTTACCCAGGGCGGATTAACCTGGCCCTGGAACCCTTGGTCATTCGGCGGACGGGTTTCTCACCCGTCTTTCGCTACTCATGCCTGCATTCTCACTCGTGTGGTCTCCACCGCTAGGTCACCCTGCGGCTTCACTGCCCACACGACGCTCCCCTACCCACCCACACACCTGAACACCCCCTCGAAAGGGAATGCTGGGTAAAGTGTGAGTGCCACGGCTTCGGCGGTGTACTTGAGCCCCGCTACATTGTCGGCGCGGAATCACTTGACCAGTGAGCTATTACGCACTCTTTCAAGGGTGGCTGCTTCTAAGCCAACCTCCTGGTTGTCTGTGCAACTCCACATCCTTTCCCACTGAGCACACGCTTAGGGGCCTTAGCCGGTGGTCTGGGCTGTTTCCCTCTCGACTACGAAGCTTATCCCCCGCAGTCTCACTGCCACGCTCTGGCTTACCGGCATTCGGAGTTTGGTTGACGTCAGTAACCTGGTGAGGCCCATCGGCCATCCAGTAGCTCTACCTCCGGCAAGGAACGCGTGACGCTGCACCTAAATGCATTTCGGGGAGAACCAGCTATCACGAAGTTTGATTGGCCTTTCACCCCTAACCACAGGTCATCCCCTCAGTTTTCAACCTAAGTGGGTTCGGTCCTCCACGCCGTCTTACCGGCGCTTCAACCTGCCCATGGCTAGATCACTTCGCTTCGGGTCTAGACCCGGCGACTGAATCGCCCTATTCGGACTCGCTTTCGCTACGGCTTCCCCACACGGGTTAACCTCGCCACCGAGCACTAACTCGCAGGCTCATTCTTCAAAAGGCACGCCGTCACCCCTGCTAAGGAGGCTCCGACGGATTGTAGGCACACGGTTTCAGGTACTATTTCACTCCCCTCCCGGGGTACTTTTCACCTTTCCCTCACGGTACTTGTCCGCTATCGGTCACTAGGTAGTATTTAGGCTTAGCAAGTGGTCTTGCCAGATTCACACGAGATTTCACGGGCCCCGTGCTACTTGGGATCCCCTTCACCAGGCCGCACCATTTCGTCTACGGGACTCACACCCTCTACGGTCCGCCTTTCAATGCGGTTCGACTATGACACGACTTTCTTACTGGTCCAGACCATGTCAGTGATCTGAGAAAGGTCCCACAACCCCGCACACGCAACGCCTGACAGCTTGACACGCATACGGTTTGGCCTCATCCGCTTTCGCTCGCCACTACTCACGGAATATCTCTTCCTGCCGGTACTGAGATGTTTCACTTCCCGGCGTTCCCCCCTGCACCCTATGAATTCAGGTACAGGTAACCGCACATGACTGCGGCTGGGTTCCCCCATTCGGACATCCTCGGATCACAGCTCGTTTGCCAGCTCCCCGAGGCTTAACGCAGGCTACAACGTCCTTCTTCGGCTCCTAGTGCCAAGGCATCCACCATGTGCCCTTCTAAACTTCGACACACACTACAAATATGCTACAGAAATCCAAGAATAATACTTGAACATCTGGGATGCTCGCGTCCACTGTGCAGTTCTCAAGCAACGGACGGTCCCGCCGGCCACCAGGCCCACCCGACCCCCACACACCCCACCAACCACCACCCCGAAGGACAGCAGCACAGCACGATGAGCGAAGCGGTATGAAGACCCGACCAACGACCCGTATCCATCAAAGGTCACCCGACCACGCAGGCCGGTTGCCTCAGGACCCAACAGTGTGCTCACACGACGAACCAGACACCACCGACCACGTTCCCACCCACCACCGAAGCAGCAGACGTACTAGCAGCCGGCACGCACCCAGCGCACCGCAAACAGTCAATGTTCCACCCAGAGCAACCACCAGACACACGTTCGGCGCCTACGATGGCTGTGCATGACCACCCACCCACGGGGCAGAACCCCACCAGGCGAGCAGTATGTGCTCCTTAGAAAGGAGGTGATCCAGCCGCACCTTCCGGTACGGCTACCTTGTTACGACTTAGTCCCAATCGCCAGTCCCACCTTCGACCACTCCCCCCGGACGAACCGGTTGGGCCATGAGCTTCGGGTGTTACCAACTTTCGTGACTTGACGGGCGGTGTGTACAAGGCCCGGGAACGTATTCACCGCAGCGTTGCTGATCTGCGATTACTAGCGACTCCGACTTCATGGGGTCGAGTTGCAGACCCCAATCCGAACTGAGACCGGCTTTTTGGGATTCGCTCCACCTTACGGTATCGCAGCCCTCTGTACCGGCCATTGTAGCATGCGTGAAGCCCAAGACATAAGGGGCATGATGATTTGACGTCATCCCCGCCTTCCTCCGAGTTGACCCCGGCAGTCTCCCATGAGTCCCCGGCATAACCCGCTGGCAACATGGGACGAGGGTTGCGCTCGTTGCGGGACTTAACCCAACATCTCACGACACGAGCTGACGACAACCATGCACCACCTGTGCACCGACCTTGCGGAACCACCATCTCTGGCAGCGTCCGGTGCATGTCAAGCCTTGGTAAGGTTCTTCGCGTTGCATCGAATTAATCCGCATGCTCCGCCGCTTGTGCGGGCCCCCGTCAATTCCTTTGAGTTTTAGCCTTGCGGCCGTACTCCCCAGGCGGGGCACTTAATGCGTTAGCTGCGGCACGGAACTCGTGGAATGAGCCCCACACCTAGTGCCCAACGTTTACGGCATGGACTACCAGGGTATCTAATCCTGTTCGCTCCCCATGCTTTCGCTCCTCAGCGTCAGTTGCGGCCCAGAGACCTGCCTTCGCCATCGGTGTTCCTCCTGATATCTGCGCATTCCACCGCTACACCAGGAATTCCAGTCTCCCCTACCGCACTCTAGTCTGCCCGTACCCGATGCAAGCCCGAGGTTGAGCCTCGGGTTTTCACACCAGACGCGACAGACCGCCTACGAGCTCTTTACGCCCAATAATTCCGGACAACGCTTGCGCCCTACGTATTACCGCGGCTGCTGGCACGTAGTTAGCCGGCGCTTCTTCTGCAGGTACCGTCCACCCGAAGGCCTTCTTCCCTGCTGAAAGAGGTTTACAACCCGAAGGCCGTCATCCCTCACGCGGCGTCGCTGCATCAGGCTTTCGCCCATTGTGCAATATTCCCCACTGCTGCCTCCCGTAGGAGTCTGGGCCGTGTCTCAGTCCCAGTGTGGCCGGTCGCCCTCTCAGGCCGGCTACCCGTCGACGCCTTGGTAGGCCATCACCCCACCAACAAGCTGATAGGCCGCGAGCCCATCCCCCACCGAAAAACTTTCCAACACCCACCATGCGGCAGATGCTCATATCCGGTATTAGACCCCGTTTCCAAGGCTTATCCCGAAGTGGAGGGCAGGTTGCTCACGTGTTACTCACCCGTTCGCCACTGATCCACCCAGCAAGCTGGGCTTCACCGTTCGACTTGCATGTGTTAAGCACGCCGCCAGCGTTCGTCCTGAGCCAGGATCAAACTCTCCGTAAAAGAGAGAAAACAACCAACAACCCCCAAGGGGCCACCAGTCGCCTATCGATACTGGCCAGACCAAACAGACTAGCTGTTCAATCCAGTCCAAAGGAACCAAAAAGGTTCAAAATTTGGCATTGACTATCAAGCACACTGTTGAGTTCTCAAACAACCGACGCACACCATCCGGACCAGAACTTCCCGTTCCGACCCCGTCCGGGGCAACCCTTCAACCTTACCCG
>NZ_JAETWA010000002.1 GCF_016774335.1 Luteimonas saliphila
GAGGCTGGCTGCGGGAGGTCGCGCCGAAGGCCCTCCCACGACCACGCGTGGGAGACGGTCGCGCCTGAAGGCGCTCCTACAATCGCACGTGGGCAGCCTGTAGGAGCGGCTTCGGCCGCGATGCCCCGCCCGCGGCGGCGGATACGCGAGGCTGGCTGCGGGAGGTCGCGCCTGAAGGCGCTCCCACGACCGCGCGTGGGAGACGGTCGCGCCTGAAGGCGCTCCTACAATCGCAAGTGGGTAGCCTGTAGGAGCGGCTTCAGCCGCGATGCCCCGCCCGTGGCGGCGGATACGCGAGGCTGGCTGCGGGAGGTCGCGCCTGAAGGCGCTCCTACAATCGCGCGTGGGTAGCCTGTAGGAGCGGCTTCAGCCGCGATGCCTCCCCCGCGACTTCGGGCAGGGCACAGGACGGTCGCGCCGAACAGCGCTCCTGCGGGCACAATCCCCCCATGGCCGACTACGTAGTGGGACTCACGGGAGGCGTCGCCTCCGGCAAGAGCGAGGTCACGCGGCGCTTCGAGGCGCTGGGCGTGACCGTGGCCGATGCCGACCTCGCGGCGCGCGACGCGGTGGCGGTGGGAAGTTCGGGGCTCGCCGAGATCGTGGCGGCGTTCGGCGCGGAGGCGCTCGCGGCGGACGGCTCGCTGGACCGGGCGGCGATGCGTCGGCGCGTTTTCGCCGACGATGCGGCACGTGCGCGACTGGAGGCGATCGTGCATCCGCGCGTGCGCGAACTGCTGCAGGCCACGTGCGCGGCGGCACCGGGGCCGTATGCGATCGCCGCGATCCCGCTGCTGGCCGAGGCCTTGCCGGCGCGCGACGGCGAGGCCGGCGGCCGCGGCGCCTATCCGTGGCTGCATCGGGTGCTGGTGATCGACGTGCCCGTGGACGTACAGCGCGCGCGCCTGCTGGCCCGCGACGGCATCGACGCGGTGCTCGCCGAGCGGATGATCGCGGCGCAGGCGACGCGCCGGCAGCGCCTGGCGATCGCCGACGACGTGCTCGTCAACGATGGGCCGCTGGCGGCCCTGGACGCGCATGTGGAGGCCTTGGATGCGCGCTACCGGGCAATCGCCACAACGTGAGTCTCCTGCCATCGTAGGAGCGCCTTCAGGCGCGACCGTCTTCCACGCGCGGTCGTGGGAGCGCCTTCGGCCCGACCTCCCGTAACCAGCCTCGAGTGTCCGACGCCGCGGGCTCGGAAGTGGGACTGGACACGGGTCGCGGCTGAAGCCGCTCCTACAGGTTGCCCACGCGCGATTGTAGGAGCGCCTTCAGGCGCGACCGGCGCACCGGCAGGTCGGACCGCGAGGTCATGCGCTTCGCTTCGATATCTCCGCACACGTGCCCGGGATGCGGGCGGGCTGCCGGATGGGTCCGGATGGGCCCAGGGCCGGAAACGGGTGCCGGAATGCGGGCCGGACACGGGTCGCGGCTGAAGCCGCTCCTACGGGGTTGGTGGCCCTTCGTAGGAGCGCCTTCAGGTGCGACCGGCGCGCCGGTGCGCGAGGTCATGCGCTTCGGTATCTCCGCACCGTGCTGGGATGGGGCGGACGGGTCGGCTCTGGCGGGTCCGGGACCGGACACTCGTGCGGGAAAACGGGGGCCGGACACGGGTCGCGGCTGAAGCCGCTCCTACGGGACGGGGGGGTGCCACAGGCCGCGGATCGCGGCGATGCCTTGCGCGCCATGGCCGCGCGCGGCGGGGATGTCGGCCACGCCGAGTCCGCCGATGGCGTAGATCGGCAGCGAGACCTGCTCGCGCAGCGCCTCGAACCGCGCCCAGCCGATACCCTCGTGGCCCGGATGCGTGGCGGTGGGATGCAGCGGGCCGACGACCACGAAGTCGCATCCCAGCGCCTGCGCCAGTCGCAGTTCCTCCAGGTCGTGGCAGGAGGCGGACAGCGGCCGGTCGGGCGCCACCGGGCGTGCACGGCATTGGCGCAGGCCGGCCGCCGGCAGGTGCAGGCCCAGGTCGGATTCGCACGCCAGTTCGATATCCCCGTTCACCAGCAACTGCGCGCCGGCGGCGCTGCAGTGCAGGGCGGCATTGGCGAGCAGTCGCCGGCGTCGGCTGCGGTCGATGCCCGGCATGCGGAACTGCACGCGGCGCACGCCGCGGGCCAGCGCGGACTCCAGCGCGGCGATCCAGGCCGCGTCGCCGTCGACGGGCGTTGGCGTGACCAGGCAGTGGTCGGGCTGCAGCAGCGCCGCGACGACCGGGCGGTCGGGATCGGGCATGTCGTAGCGCAGGAGCGAGGCGGGTTGCACCCACGCCAGCGCCTGGCCCTCGTAACCCTTCGGGGTGCCGCGCCAGGCGCGGATGCGGCGTACGTCCAGCCGCAGCCGCCTGGTCGGGGTGAGGTGCGGCACGACCATCAGCCGGTCGCCGACCTCGACCTCGATGCCCAGTTCCTCGTCGAGCTCGCGCGCGAGCGCCGCCTCCGGGGTTTCGCCGGGCTCGACCTTGCCGCCGGGGAACTCCCACAGGCCCGCGAGTTCGCGGCCGCCCGAGCGGCGCGCCAGCAGCACGCGGCCGCGCCTGTCGACGATGACGCCTGCGACGACATGGGTGGCGTCGGGACCCTCCGCCCCCTGGGGCATGCCTGGCGGGAGGCCAGGGGACTCAGAGGTCATGGCGGTGCGTGCCCCCCGCCCCACGCTGAGGGTTGGGTGCGTGGGTCGATGGCGACGACGTGGACGGCGCCACGGTGCTCCGTCTGCGCAGTGAGGCTGCAGGGTAGGCCGCGGACTCGGACATCATGGGGGCAGGGAGGGCCCCGCCCCGGCCCTCCCCGCTTTGCGGGAGAGCGGCAGACGGGATGGCTGCGGGGAGGCTACGGTCCCGCGATCTTCGAGCAAATCCCTCGCTGCGCTCGGGATGACAGGTTCGCGCTTTGCTGTGCCTCGCACCTCGCACCTCGCACCCCGCGCCTCGCACCTCGCGTTGCGCGGGAGCTACCGCACGACTGACCGCCGGCGCGAGGCCGGGGGGCTGTGGAGCCGCGAGGACCGCGGGTCCGCGACAGCCCTCCCGGGAACCCGCTGCCTCAGGCGAGCTGCCCATGGCAGTGCTTGTACTTCTTGCCGCTGCCGCAGGGGCACGGATCGTTGCGGCCGATCTTGGCCCCGTCGCGCACGATCGGCGCCTGCGGGCCCTGCTGGTAGTCGGGCTGCGCGGCTTCCTCGTCGGCGCTGTAGCCGCCGGCGTCGGCGTGCTGGAACTGGGCCTGGCGCAGCCGCGCCTCGACCTGCGCCCGCTCCTGGGCCTCGATCGCCGCGACCTCCTCCTCGCTGCGCACGCGCACGCGCGCCAGCAGGGTCACCACCTCGCGCTTGACCTTGTCGAGCATCTCGCTGAACAGCGCGAAGGCTTCCTTCTTGTACTCCTGCTTGGGCTGCTTCTGCGCGTAGCCGCGCAGGTGGATGCCCTGGCGCAGGTAGTCCATCCGCCCGAGGTGCTGCTTCCAGTTGTCGTCGAGCACGTTGAGCATGATGTGCTTCTCGAGCGCACGCATGGTTTCGGGACCGACCTGGGCTTCCTTGTCGGTGAACACCCGCTCCAGCGCCTCGCGCACGTGGTTCTGGATGCCTTCGGCATCGAGTTCCCTGCTGTCCCGGGCCAGTTGCACCAGCTCCAGGCGCAGGCCGAATTCCTGATCCAGCGTCGCCTCCAGGCCGGGCAGGTCCCACTGGTCGTCGATCGACTCCGGCGGCACGAAGCGCTCGACCACCTCGGCCACCACGTCGCCGCGGATGCCGTCGATGTTCTCCTGCACGCTCTCGGCCTCGAGCAGTTCGTCGCGCTGGCCGTAGATGACCTTGCGCTGGTCGTTGTTGACGTCGTCGAAGTCGAGCAGGTTCTTGCGGATGTCGAAGTTGTGCGCCTCGACCTTGCGCTGCGCGTTGGCGATCTGCTTCGACACCAGCGGCGACTCGATGATGTCGTCTTCCTTCAGGCCCATCCGCGCCATCACCCGCTGTACCCAGTCGGCGGCGAAGATGCGCATCAGGTTGTCTTCGAGCGACAGGTAGAAGCGGCTCGAGCCCGGGTCGCCCTGGCGGCCCGAACGACCGCGCAGCTGGTTGTCGATGCGGCGCGATTCGTGGCGTTCGGTGCCGACGATGTGCAGGCCGCCGGCGGCGACCACGGCGTCGTGGCGTTTCTGCCATTCCGCGCGCACGCCCGCCTTTTCGGCCTCGCCCGCCTCTTCGCCCAGCGCGGCGAGTTCGGTATCGAGCGAACCGCCGAGCACGATGTCGGTGCCGCGGCCGGCCATGTTGGTGGCGATGGTCACCGCACCGGGCCGGCCGGCGTTGGCGACGATCTGCGCCTCGCGCTCGTGCTGCTTGGCGTTGAGCACTTCGTGCGCGATGCCGTCGTCGTGCAGGAATTTCGACAGCAGTTCCGACACCTCGATCGAGGTGGTGCCGACCAGCACCGGCTGGCCGCGTCCGTGGCAATCCTTGATCTCGGCCGCGACCGCCCGGTACTTGCCGGCCTTGTTGAGGAACACCGCGTCGGGATGGTCGATGCGGATCATCGGCCGGTGGGTGGGGATCACCACCACTTCCAGCCCGTAGATGCTGTTGAACTCGAAGGCTTCGGTATCGGCGGTACCGGTCATGCCCGAGAGCTTGCCGTACATGCGGAACAGGTTCTGGAAGGTGATGCTGGCCAGCGTCTGGTTCTCGCGCTGCACCGGCACGCCTTCCTTGGCCTCCACCGCCTGGTGCAGGCCGTCGGACCAGCGCCGGCCGACCAGGGTGCGGCCGGTGAATTCGTCGACGATCACCACCTCGCCGTCGCGCACGATGTAGTCCACGTCGCGCTGGTAGATCGCGTGCGCGCGCATCGCCGCGTTGAGGTGGTGGACCACGTGGATGTTGTGCGGCGCGTAGAGGTCGTCGCCGGCCTCGAGGATGCCGGCCTTGTGCAGCAGTTCCTCCGCATGCTCCTGGCCTGCCTCGGACAGGTGCACCTGCTTGCCCTTCTCGTCGACCCAGTAGTCGCCGACGCCATCCTCGACCAGTTGCCGGGTGAGCGAGGGCACGATGCGGTTGACCTTGATGTACAGCTCGGGCGAGTCGTCCGCCGGGCCGGAGATGATCAGCGGCGTGCGCGCCTCGTCGATCAGGATCGAGTCGACCTCGTCGACGATCGCGTAGTTCAGGCCGCGCTGGTAGCGGTCGCGCTTCGACATCGCCATGTTGTCGCGCAGGTAGTCGAAGCCGAACTCGTTGTTGGTGCCGTAGGTGATGTCGGCGCCGTACGCGCCGTGCTTGTCCGAGTGCGGCATGCCGGGATAGACCACGCCGACGCTGAGGCCGAGCCAGTTGTAGAGCTTGCCCATCTGCGCGGCGTCGCGGCGGGCCAGGTAGTCGTTGACGGTGACGACGTGGACGCCCTTGCCTTCCATCGCGTTGAGGTAGCACGGCAGGGTCGCGACCAGGGTCTTGCCCTCGCCGGTGCGCATCTCGGCGATCTTGCCCATGTGCAGCACCATGCCGCCGACCAGCTGCACGTCGTAGTGGCGCAGGCCGAGCACGCGGACGCTGGCCTCGCGGCAGACCGCGAAGGCCTCGGGGAGGAGCTTGTCGAGCGTTTCGCCCTCGGCGACGCGCTGCCTGAACTCGGGGGTCTTGGCCTGCAGTTCGGCGTCGGACAGCGCCTGCATCTGCGGCTCGAGGGCGTTGATCTTCTTGACGATGCCGCCGAGCTGCTTGACGAGGCGTTCGTTGCGGCTGCCGAAGACGCTGGTGAGCAGGCGATTGAGCATGGATGTACCGGGATCCTGTGGCGGGGCCGGGCGGCGCCGGAAAGGCGCGCCGGCAATGAAAAAGGGCGCAAGTGGCGCCCTTTTCGATGGCAACGCGCATTGTACCGTGGTGGCGCCCGGGGGCGTTTGCAAGGGGCGCCCGACGCCCGATGCACAGCTGGATGGCCGAACGCGTCGCCACGCGCGACCCGGGCGAACCACCACGCTCCGGGAGCTCTGCGCTGCTGCCCGCAGGACGGGCAACGCAAACCGCCCGGGTCGCGTCGGACCGCCGCAGGCGCGGCTTCAGTCGCGACGGGACATCGGGGAACCACGCAGGTGCGCGACCGGGGTCGCGCCTCGGGACATCCGGGAGCCCACGCAGGTCCGCGACCGGCACAATCGGGAACCACACAGCCCCGCCACCGGGTCGCGCCTGAAGGCGCTCCTACGGGTGTGGTCGCGGTAGGAGCGGCTTCAGCCGCGACCGGCACAATCGGGAACCACACAGCCCCGCGACGGGGTCGCGCCTGAAGGCGCTCCTACGGGGGAGGACGCGCGCCCGGAGGCGTTGTTACATCCGCTTGGCGCCGATCTCGCCCAGGAACTTGCGCGGATTGTGCACGCGCCCGTTCTCCCATACCTCGAAATGCACGTGCGCGCCGGTGGAGCGGCCCGTCGAACCGGCCCTGGCGATCTCCTGGCCTACGCGCACCAGATCGCCGACCTTCACGGTGTTGCGGGAGTTGTGCGCGTAGCGGGTGACGAAGCCGTTGCCGTGGTCCACCTCGACCACGTTGCCGTAACCGCTGCGCACGCCGGAGAAGCTGACCACGCCATCGGCGACGGTCATCACTGGATCGCCGGTGTTGGCATCGAAGTCGATGCCCTTGTGGAACTGGCTGCCGCCGCCGAACGGATCGGCGCGCCCGCCATAGCCGGAGGTGATGTAGCTGCTGGCGACCGGCGAGCGCGACGGCATCGCGTTGCGCTCGAGTTTCTGGTCGAACAACAGCGCCTCGAGCACCGACAGCTGGCGGCCGGCGCTGCCGAACTGCGCGTCGACGCCATCCAGCCCGTCGACCAGCATCCGCGCCGGCATGTCCTGGCTGGGCTCGGCGCCGCCGAGGCCGACCGGCTTGTCGAAATCGAACTCGCCGTCGCCGAGCTTGGCGATGCGGGTCAGGCGGTCGCCGAGCGCGTTGAGGCGGTTGGCCTGCGCCTGCAGCTCGCCCAGGCGCGCGGCCAGCGCGTTGACCTCTCGCTGGGCTTCGCGCCGGGTGGATTCGAGGGAGCGCTCCTGGCCGACGACCTGCTGCTGCAGGCGATCCACGGTGGCGGCGTTCAGCGCGCCGCCGAGGATGAGTCCGGTGCCGACGAGCACGATGGCGGCGGAGACGGGTTTGCTTGCAAGGCGCCCATGGAGGCGCTGTCCGAGCGAGTGCAGCGTCGACGACGCGTGCACGGAGATTCTGTGTAGAGTCATAGGTGTGATGTCTGATTCCTTGCCACGGCGGTCCAGTTCGCCAAAGGTGCCGGCCGGTGCGGAACGGTCCGCGACCATGCAAACGGCGCTCGATGCACTGCTGTCCGGTACCGCCCGCGATCCGGTGCGCCATGCCCTGGGGCTCGATGCGCTGGACCGCCAACTGCGTCCTCTCCTGCCGTCGGGGCTGGCCGCGCATGTGCGGCTGGCCAACGTGACTGAAGGCAGGCTGGTGTTTCTCGTCGATTCCCCCGTCTGGCATGCCAGGTTGCGCCTGGCCGCCAGCGAACTGCTCGACGCCGCCCGTTCCCTCGGACTGGAAGTGCGGGACGTCGCCATCCGGGCGACGACACAACCGTTGCAACCCCCTGAGCCACCCGTTGCACGCGTGCCGGCATCGCGATCGAATGCGGGCCGGTCGGCGTCCACGGAAGAGGCGTTCCGCGCGGCCCTGGCGGCCCTGGCCGAACCCGCACCGCACGGGAAGGACGAAGGCTGAGCCGGAACCGGCATCCACGGAGGCGTTCCCCGGCGTCCTGCCGGCCCTCGCGGACACGGCATGCTAACGGCCGGGCCTGCACAAAACGTTAACCCGGTGATCGGCAAAAGCTCATTTTGCGTTAACGAAACGTTATTTCACCGCATTCGCGGCGTGAAACGTGACCGGGTCCCGGTACGCCGCCCGCGCCATCAGGCCGTCAGCGGGACGCCATAGGCGAGGGGCGCCGGCGCGGTCGCGGGATAGGAGACCTCTTCCCAGGCCGTCCTGTCGGCGAGCAGCGCGCGCACGAGCTTGTTGTTCAGCGCATGACCGGACTTGTAGCCCTCGAACGCGCCGAGGATGGGGTGGCCGGCGAGGTAGAGGTCGCCGACCGCATCGAGGATCTTGTGCCGCACGAACTCGTCGGCGTAGCGCAGGCCGTCGTCGTTGAGCACCCGGAACTCGTCGAGCACGATCGCGTTGTCCATCGAGCCGCCGAGGCCGAGGTTGCGTTCGCGCATGTATTCCAAGTCCCGCATGAAGCCGAACGTCCGCGCGCGGCTGACTTCGCGGATGTAGCTCTCGGTCGAGAACTCGATCTGCGCGCGCGAGCGCGACTGCGGGATCGCGGGGTGGTCGAACTGCACGGTGAAGCCCAGGCGGAAGCCGTCGTAGGGCTCGAAACGGGCGATCTTGTCGCCCTCGCGCACTTCGACCGGGCGCATGATGCGGATGAAGCGCTTGGGCACGTCCTGCTCGACGATGCCCGCCGACTGCAGCAGGAACACGAACGGGCCCGAGGAGCCGTCCATGATCGGCACCTCGGCCGCGGACAGCTCCACGTAGAGGTTGTCGATCCCGAGGCCGGCCAGTGCCGACATCAGGTGTTCGACCGTCTGTACCTTGGCGCCGTCGCGGGCCAGGCCGGTGCAGAGGGTGGTTTCGCTGACCAGGTCGCCCGAGGCGGGGATCTCGACCACGGGGTCCAGGTCGACGCGCCGGAACACGATGCCGGCGTCGGGGGCGGCCGGGCGCAGGGTCAGGAACACCTTCTCGCCGCTGTGCAGGCCGACGCCGGTGGCGCGGATCACGTTCTTGATGGTGCGTTGCTGCGGCATCTGGAGCGCCTGTGGGGGGCAGGGTCACCCCGCAGGGGGTGCACAACGGCGCAGATTATCACCCTGCGCGCTGAACTGAACGAAAGCGGGCGCGCCACGACCGGTCCGAAAATCCGCCGGGACCGGCACTGGCCCCGGCGGCTGGAATCGGACATGGACTTGTTCGTGATGCAACCATTCCGCCGGCCGAAGGCACCTGTCACGCCACCTGCGCATGCGGATCAACTCACCGCCTGGCTCACCCGCGGATGCGGGGAGGCAGGCGCCCAACCTTGCCTGGCGTACGGGACCGGACCGGCGACCACGACGCCGCCCACCCTGCCCCGCAAGCGCGGCACGGCGCTCCACCTCGCGAACCTCGAGGCAGAGCCCCGCGACGTGCTCAGTCCGCCTGCCGACGCAGGAACGCCGGGATGTCCAGGTAGCTGCTGTCGCTGCCGAAGTCCGCGACCGGCGGCGACGAGGATGCCGGTTCGCCCGCCGTGCGACCGCGCAGGCCCGCGGCGATGCTGCTGCCGGGGTTGTAGGCGTCGGTGGCGTCCTCGACGAACATGCCGGTGGTGCCGTCGCGCTTGCCGGTATTGATCAGCTGCACGTGCGGACGACGGGCCACGGCGTCGAGCTGGCCGTTGTCGCTGCCGCGGCCGCTGTGGCGTACGGCGGCGCGGTTGAGGCCGGTGGCCACCACGGTCACGCGCACGTCGTCGGCCATGTCCGGATCGAGCACGGTGCCGATCACGATGGTCGCGTCCTCGCTGGCGAAGTTCTCCACGGTGCGGCCGACTTCGTCGAACTCGCTCATGGTGAAGTCCGGACCGGCGGTGATGTTGACCAGGATGCCGTTGGCGCCGGCCAGGTTGACGTCGTCGAGCAGCGGGTTCTGGATCGCCGCCTCGGCCGCGGCCTGGGCGCGGTCGTCGCCGCGGGCGTGGCCGGTGCCCATCATCGCCAGGCCCATCTCGGACATCACGGTGCGCACGTCGGCGAAGTCGACGTTGATCAGGCCCGGGCGCACGATCAGGTCGGCGATGCCCTGCACGGCGCCCAGCAGCACGTCGTTGGCGGCGCGAAAGGCCTGGATCATGGTCGCGTTGCGGCCGAGCACGGTGATCAGCTTCTCGTTGGGGATGGTGATCAGCGAGTCGCAATGCGCCGACAGGTCCTCGATGCCCTTGAGCGCCACCTGCATGCGGCGGCGGCCCTCGAACGGGAACGGCTTGGTGACCACGGCCACGGTCAGGATGCCCATCTCCTTGGCCAGCTGGGCGACGACGGGCGCCGCGCCGGTGCCGGTGCCGCCGCCCATGCCTGCGGTGATGAACACCATGTCGGCGCCCTGCAGCGCGTCCATGATGATCTCGCGGTCCTCCAGCGCGGCCTGGCGGCCGACTTCCGGGTTCGCGCCGGCGCCCAGGCCCTTGGTCACGTTGGTGCCGAGCTGCAGTTGCAGCTTCGCGCCGCAGTTCTTGATCGCCTGCGAGTCGGTGTTGGCGGTGATGAATTCCACGCCGTCCACGCTGCTGCCGACCATGTGCGCGACCGCGTTGCCGCCACCGCCGCCGACGCCGATCACCTTGATGACGGCGTTCGGAGCCATCTTTTCCACGAGTTCGAAATGTGCCATGTCCTTGTCCTCTCTAGTTGGAGCCGGGAATCGGGAATGGGGAATCGGGAATGGGAACAGCGCGCGTTCCTCCAGTCCCTTCCATCGCCTGACGCCGGCGCTTTATGTGTTACGTCCTACCGCGTTGTTCGAATCTCTTCCTGTTCTCGCCTCTTCAGTCCGCTTCGTCGCCTTCGCTTTACCGATTCCCCATTCCCGACTCCCCATTCCCGTTCCGCGGTGAGTTCCTCAGAACTCACCGCGGAACCAGGTACTGACCTTCTTCAGCAGACTTCCCGCACGCCCGGTCGGGATCGACGGGCGCCGCGGGTTCTCGATCTGGCTGCCCATCAGCAGCAGGCCCACGCCGGTGGCGTGCACCGGGTTGTTGACCACTTCGCCCAGGCCGGTGACGTGCTGCGGGATGCCCACGCGCACCGGCATCTGCAGCATTTCCTCGGCCAGCTCGACCACGCCCTCCATCTTCGCGGCGCCGCCGGTGAGCACCATGCCGGCGCGCACGTGCTGCTCGAAGCCCGAGCGGCGCAGTTCGGCCTGCACCATCTCGAAGATCTCCTCGTAGCGCGCCTGCACCGCCTGCGCCAGCGACTGCCGCGGCAGGCGTCGCGGCGGGCGGTCGCCGACGCTCGGCACCTGGATCGATTCTTCGCTGGTGGCCAGCTGCGCCAGCGCGCAGGCGTAGCGCACCTTGATCTGCTCGGCCTCCGGCGTGGGCGTGCGCAGCATGTGCGCGATGTCCTCGGTGACCTTGTCGCCGGCGATCGGCAGCGACGCCGTATGGCAAATCGCGCCCTGCACGAATACGGCGAGATCCGTGGTGCCCGCGCCCATGTCGACCAGCACCACGCCCAGCTCGCGCTCGTCGCCGGTCAGCACCGCGGTGCTCGAGGCCAGCGACGACAGCACCAGGTCGTCGATCGACAGCCCGCAGCGCTGCACGCACTTGCTGATGTTGGCCGCCGCCGACTGCGCGCACACCACCAGGTGCGCATGCACCTCCAGGCGCACCCCGGTCATGCCGACCGGGTTGCGGATGCCTTCCTGCGAATCGTCGAGCACGTACTCGCGCGGGATCGCATGCAGGATGCGCTGGTCGGCCGGGATCGCCACCGCCTTGGCGGCGTCCAGCACCCGGTCGAGGTCGGCCCAGGTCACCTCGCCATCGCGGATCGGGACGATTCCGTTGGAGTTGCGGCACTGCACGTGGTTGCCGGAGATCGACGCGTACACGCTGCGGATCTCGCAGCCGGCCATCAGTTCGGCCTCCTCGACCGCGCGCTGGATCGACTGCACGGTCGATTCGATGTCGACCACCACGCCGCGCTTGAGTCCGCGCGATTCGTGGCTGCCGATGCCGATCACCTCGATCGGGTTGCCGGGCGAATACTCGCCCACCAGCGCGACCACCTTGGAGGTGCCGATGTCGAGGCCGACGATCAGGGCCTTGTCGCCTTTGCGGTTCATGTGTTGGAGCCGGGAATGGGGAATCGGGAATGGGGAATGGAGAAAAACCGGGAATGGGGATTAGGGAATGGGGAATGGACGGCAATCGCGGCGACGGGGGGCGCGTCGGGCACGCCGGCTTCACCCATTCCCGATTCCCCATTCCCCATTCCCGGCTTCGCCCATTCAAGGGCGAAGCCGTTGGTGTAGCGAAGATCGGCCCGTTGCAGCGGCTGCGAGTTGCGCGAGAGCAGTTGCGGCAGCACCCGCGCGAATCGCGCCAGGCGCAGGCGCGGCTCCTGGCTGCCGACGGTGACCTCGACGCCGTTGCCGAGCGTGAGCGACCAGCTTTCGCGACGGTCGAGCGAGAGCTGCGCCACCGCGAACCCGCCGGGGGCGAACATCTCTCGCGATTCGTTGTAGAGCGCGACCACCTCCGGCACGCGCGCATCCGGCCCGTGCAGCCGCGGCAGCCCGGCGGGCACGTCGATGCCCGCGACCGGGAACAGGCGCCCCTGCTCCGACAGCAGCCGGTCCTCGCCCCAGCG
Organism: Luteimonas saliphila; assembly: GCF_016774335.1. Classification (GTDB taxonomy): domain Bacteria; phylum Pseudomonadota; class Gammaproteobacteria; order Xanthomonadales; family Xanthomonadaceae; genus Luteimonas; species Luteimonas saliphila. Next base: position 12,460 of record NZ_JAETWA010000002.1, read on the forward strand.
CGCGAACGGACGGTGTTCGACGATGCGCACCTCCAGCACGTCGGGCCAGCGCTTGCGCACCTCGGCGTGTTCCACCCAGGGCAGCTTCGCCACCGCCGCCTGCGCCTGGTCCAGCCGGACCGCGAAGAACCCTGAAGCCGCGTGCGGCAGCAAGGCCTCGCGCAGGCGCGCGGTGTCGACCCGCTCCAGCCCGTCGGTGACGCGCAGCGTGCGCAGCGGCCAGCGTTCGCTGCCGATCCAGCCATTGACCAGCGCGACCACCGGCAGCACCACCAGCGCCAGCGCCAGCGCCCAGGTCGAGACCTGGAGGATGCGGCGGATCATGCGTCGCCTCCTGCAGAGGCTGCGGGAATAGGGAATCGGGAATGGGGAATCGAGGAAGCAAGCGTGAGCGCGCACGCCGCGCCAGGTACCGGCATGCCGTTCCCGATTCCCGATTCCAGATTCCCCATTCCCGGCTTCACAGCGTCTGCTCCAGCACCCGCCAGCACAGCTCGGCGTAGTCGATGCCGACCTGCGCGGCCGCCTTGGGGACCAGCGAGTGGCTGGTCATGCCCGGGGCGGTGTTGACCTCGATCAGCTGCAGGCCGCGGACGCGGTCGCGCATCACGTCGACCCGGCCCCAGCCGCTGCAGCCTGCGGCGCGGAACGCGGCCAGCGACAGTGCGCGCACGGCGTCCTCTTCCTCGCCCTCCATGCCTGGGCACAGGTACTGGGTGTCCTCGGCGATGTACTTGGCGTGGTAGTCGTACCACGCGCCGGCAGGCACGATGCGGATCGACGGCAGTGCGATCTCGCCCAGGATCGCCACGGTGTATTCCTCGCCCTGCACCATCTGTTCGGCCAGCAGTTCGCCGGCGTAGCCGGCCGCGAACGCGATCGCCGGCGCCAGGTCGTCCTCGGCCAGGATCCGGAACACGCCCACGCTGGAACCCTCGTTCGACGGCTTGACGAACACCGGGTAGCCGAGCTCGCGCACCGCCGCGCGCAGGTCGCCGCCCGGCGCGACGCGCACGAAGCGCGGCGTCGGCAGGCCTTCCGCCATCCACACCTGCTTGGTGCGGATCTTGTCCATGGTCAGCGCGGAGCCGAGCACGCCGGGGCCGGTGTACGGCACCCCGAGCGCCTCGAGCAGGCCCTGCACCACGCCGTCCTCGCCGCCGCCGCGGTTGCCGTGCAGGATGTTGAAGACGCGGTCGATGCGGCCGGCGCGGACGCCGTCCACCAGCGCCGGGATGCCGTCGACCGCATGCGCATCGACGCCGCGCAGGCGCAGCGCGGCGAGCACGCCGTTGCCCGAATCCAGCGACACCTCGCGCTCCGCGCTGGTGCCGCCCATGAGCACGGCGACGCGTCCGAACATGGCCGGATCGGTGACGCGCACCGCGGGCACGACCTGGCTCATCGCGGCGCCTCCGCGAACCCGTCGTGCGCCAGCTGCTGCGCGGCATGGCCGATGTCGCCGGCGCCCATCATCAGCAGCAGGTCGCCGTCCTGCAGCACGTCGGGCAGCACGCCGGACAGCTCGTGCGCGCCGTTGACCACGACCGGATCGATGCGGCCGCGGGCGCGGATCGCGCGTGCGAGCGCCTTCGCGTCGGCACCGGCGATCGGCGCTTCGCCCGCCGGGTAGACCTCGGTCAGTACCAGCGCATCGACATCGGAGAGCACCGCGGCGAAATCGTCGAACTGGTCGCGGGTGCGGGTGTAGCGATGCGGCTGGAACGCGACCACCAGGCGGCGGTCGGGCCAGCCACCGCGTGCGGCGTCGAACACCGCGGCCAGCTCCTTGGGATGGTGGCCGTAGTCGTCGACCAGCTGTACGTTCGCGCCCTGCGCCGTGCGCAACTGCGCGAGCAGGTTGAAGCGGCGGCCGATCCCCTGGAACTTCTGCAGCGCGCTGGCGATCGCCGCCGGCTCGACGCCCAGCTGCCAGCCGATCGCCGCGGCGGCGAGCGCGTTGAGCACATTGTGTCGGCCGGGCAACGCCAGCGTCACCGGGGTGCGCGAGGCGTCGGGCAGGCACAGGGTGAAACGCATGGCCGCACCCTGCTGCGACACGTCCTCGGCCCGCACGTCGGCCTGCTCGGACAGGCCGTAGGTCATCGCGTGGCGCGGCATGTCCTGCGCCAGCTGCGCGACTTCCGGATCGTCGATGCACAGCACCGCCAGGCCGTAGAACGGCAGCCGGTGCAGGAATTCGGAGAACGCCGCCTGCACGCGCGCGAAGTCGCCGCCGTAGTTCTCCAGGTGGTCGGCGTCGATGTTGGTGACCACCGCGATCAGCGGGTTCAGGCGCAGGAAGCTGCCGTCGCTCTCGTCGGCCTCCGCCACCAGCCAGTCGCCGCTGCCCAGGCGCGCATTGGCGCCGGCGGCCAGCAACTGGCCGCCGATCACGAAGGTCGGGTCGAGCCCGCCCTCGCCCAGCACGCTCGCGGTCAGCGAGGTGGTGGTGGTCTTGCCGTGCGTGCCCGCCACCGCGATGCCGCGGCGGAAGCGCATCAGTTCGGCCAGCATCTCCGCCCGCGGCACGATCGGGATGCGTTGCGAGCGCGCCTCCATCAGCTCAGGGTTGTCGGGCCGGATCGCGCTCGACACCACCACGCAGTCGGTGCCCAGGACGTTCGCCGCGGAATGCCCGCGGTGCACGGTCGCCCCCAGCCGCGTCAGCCGTCGCGTGGTCGCGTTGTCGGCGGTGTCCGAACCGGACACCTGGTAGCCGAGCGTGCACAGCACCTCGGCGATGCCGCTCATGCCGGCGCCGCCGATGCCGACGAAGTGCACGCGCGAGAAGGACCGGGCGATGCCCTCCTTGGTCATCTCGCGCGCGGCGAGCAGGCGGCGGATCATGCGTTCCTCCCGAGCCCGCCCAGGGTCGGCTCGATCCGCGGGCGCAGGCGGCTGGTGCCGCGTGCGCCGGCGATCGCGCCGGGCGGCGGCTGCGTGGTCGGCGGGGGGGTTGCGGCCGGCGCATCGACGCCGGCGGCCTTCGCGCCCTCTCCGCGCAGACGCGCCACCTGGCGCCGGGCGCGGTCGAGTTCGAAGGACACCCGCAGCAGCAGGCCGATCGCCAGGCAGGTCATCATCACGCTCGATCCGCCCGAGGAGATCAGCGGCAGCGTCAGGCCCTTGGTCGGCAGCAGGCCGAGGTTGACGCCGATCGAGACCAGGCTCTGCAGGCCGATCATCAGCGCCACGCCGAAGGCCACGTAGCCGGCGAAGTGGCGGCGCATCTCGACGCAGCGGTAACCGATCCACAGCGCGCGGCCGACCAGCGCCGCGAACAGCGCGATCACGCAGAACACGCCGACGAAACCGAGTTCCTCGCCGATCACCGAGAAGATGAAGTCGGTATGCGCCTCGGGCAGGTACGACAGCTTCTGGATCGAGGCGCCGAGGCCCACGCCGGTGAGTTCGCCGCGCCCGATCGCCATCAGCGCGTTGCTGAGCTGGTAGCCGGCGCCGAGCTGGTCCTCCCACGGGTTCCAGAACGAGGTGATGCGACGCAGCCGATAGGGCTCGATCACCGCCACCGCGACCAGCGCCGGCAGCAGCAGCAGCACCGGCACCATCATCCGCTTGAGGTGGCCGCCGCCGAGCACCAGCATGCCGGCGGTCACCGCCAGCAGCATCGTCGCCGAGCCGAAGTCGGGCTGCATCAGCAGCAGGCCCACCAGCGCCACCGCCACGCCGATCGGCTTGAGCATCGCGCCCCAGGTGGCGTTGACCTCGTCGCGGAAGCGCACCAGGTAGCTCGCCAGCCAGACCAGGTAGAGGATCTTCACCGCCTCCACCACCTGGAAATTCGACACGCCCAGGTTGATCCAGCGGCTCGCGCCGTTGACGGTGTAGCCGAGACCGGGCACGAACACCAGCATCAGCAGCAGGAAGCAGGCACCCAGCAATGCCTGCGGGTACTTCTCGACCAGCTTCAGGTCGGTGCGCATCGCCGCCACGGCCAGCCCGATGCCCACGACCAGGAACACCACGTGCCGCACCAGGAAATAGAACGGCCCCTGGCCGAGGTTCTCGGCGACCGCGATCGAACTCGAGGCCACCATCACCACGCCGAACGCGGCGATCGTCGCCGCGATCGCGATCAGCCAGCCGTCGTAGCGCCCGTCGATCGCGTCCAGGCGCGTCGCCTGTCGGCTGGTGGCGTCGAATGCGCGGGCGTCGAAGGTCGTGCCCATCAGCGCACCTTCAACGTGGCCAGGCCGACCAGCACCAGGATCACCGAGATGATCCAGAAGCGTACGATCACGCGCGGTTCGGGCCAGCCCTTGAGTTCGAAGTGGTGGTGGATCGGCGCCATCCGGAACACGCGTTTCCCGGTGAGCTTGAACGAGGCGACCTGGATCATCACCGACAGCGTCTCGATGACGAAGATGCCGCCCATGATCACCAGCACCAATTCCTGGCGCACGATCACCGCCATCGTCCCCAGCACCGCGCCCAGCGCCAGCGCGCCGATGTCGCCCATGAACACCATCGCCGGATAGGTGTTGAACCAGAGGAAGCCCAGGCCCGCGCCGGCGATCGCCGCGCAGATGATGATCAGCTCGCCCGCGCCCGGCACCGGCGGGATCTGCAGGTAGCGCGAGAACTCCGCGTGGCCCGAGGCGTAGGCGAACACCGCGATGCCGCCGGCCACCAGCACGGTCGGCATGATCGCCAGCCCGTCGAGTCCGTCGGTGAGGTTGACCGCGTTGGAGAAGCCGACGATCCAGAAGTAGGCGATCGCGACGAAGGCGATCCCGCCCAGCGGCAGCGCGATCGACTTGAACAGCGGCACGTAGAAGTTGGTCGCCGCCGGCACGTCGGCGTACAGGTACAGGTACAGGCCGGCGGCCAGGCCGAAGATCGACTGCAGCAGGTACTTCCAGCGCGACTTCAGCCCGTTCGGGTCGCGACGCACGATCTTGATCCAGTCGTCGTACCAGCCGATCGCGCCGAAGCACAACATCACCAGCAGCACCACCCACACGTACTTGTTGCGCAGGTCGCCCCACAGCAGCACCGAGGCGGTGACCGTGAACAGGATCAGCGCGCCGCCCATGGTCGGCGTGCCGGCCTTGGAGAAGTGCGACTGCGGCCCGTCCTGGCGGATCGGCTGGCCGCCCTTGTACTGGGCGAGCTTGCGGATCACCGCCGGTCCCCACCACAGCGACAGGAACAGCGCGGTGAGCGCGGCCAGGATGCCGCGGAAGGTCAGGTAGCCGAACAGGCCGAACAGGCCTTCGAGCTGCTGCAGCCAGCGGGTCAGTTCAAGCAGCATCCTGTTCCCCCGTGTCGTCCGGCAGCAGGGCGTCGACGACTCGGTCCATCGCGCTGCCCCGCGAGCCCTTCACCAGCACGCGCACGCCGGAGTGCAGGTCGACCCGCAGCGCGTCGACCAGTGCGGCGTGGCTGTCGAAATGGCGGGCGCCGTCGCCGAAGCCCTCGACCGCCGCGGCGCTCAGCGGTCCCAGCGCGTACAGCCGCGCCAGGCCCGCGCGACGCGCACGGCGCCCGGCCTCGGCGTGCAGCGCCGCCGCGTCCTCGCCCAGTTCGCGCATGTCGCCCAGCACCAGCCAGTTCTCGCCGCTGGTGGCCGCGAGCGTATCGATCGCCGCGTTCAGCGAACCGGGGTTGGCGTTGTAGCTGTCGTCGATCAGCACCGCGCCGTTGGCCAGGCGATGCCGCACGAGCCGACCCTTCACCGGCTCCGCGGTCGACAGCGCCTCGGCGATAAGGCCCAGCGGCACCTCCAGCGCGAGCGCGATCGAGGTCGCAGCCAGCGCGTTGGCGATGTTGTGCCGGCCGGGCAGCGGCAGCGACACGCCCGCCTCGCCGGCCGGCGTGACCAGGGTGAAGCGCGAGGCATCGTCGTCGAGGCGGATGTCGCGCGCGGTCACGTCGGCACTGGCCTCCAGACCGAAGCGCAGCAGCCGGCGCCCGTGCGCGCGTTCGGCGAAGTACGGCGCGAACGCATCGTCGGCATTGACCACCGCAATGCCGTGGTGCGGCAGCGCGTCGTAGATGGCGGCCTTGGTGTCGGCGATGCCGAGCAGGCTCTGCATCCGTTCCAGGTGCGCCGGCGCGACGTTGTTCACCAGGGCCACGTCCGGACGCGCGATCGCGGTCAGGTAGGCGATGTCGTTGTGCTTGCCCGCGCCCATCTCGTAGACCGCGACTTCGGCGTCGTCCGGCGCGTCGATCACCGCCAGCGGCAGCCCGATCTCGTTGTTGCGATTGCCTGGATTGGCGTACGTCTTCATCGTGCGCGACACGATCGCGAGGGTGAGCTGCTTGACGCTGGTCTTGCCGTTGCTGCCGGTGATACCCACCACCTTGCCGCGGCGGGCATGCTGCAGCGCCGCCGCCAGCGCCGCCAGCGCGCGCTCGGTATCGGCCACCAGCACCTGCGGCAGCGGCGCGTCGCAGATCCGGGAGACCAGCGCGGCGCGCGCGCCGAGCGCCGCGGCCGCCGCGACGTGGTCGTGGCCGTCGAAGTTCGCGCCCTTGAGCGCGATGAACAGGGCCGCGCGGCCGTCGCGCGCGTCGAGCGTGCGCGTGTCCGTTTCGACCGCATCGATCAGCATGTCGTCGGGCCGGCCGGCGGCATGCAGGCGACCGTTGGTCCATTGCGCGATACGCGAGAGCGGCAGCGGGTTCATCGCCCCTCCTCCGAATCGCGCGGCTGCGGCGCGGCCGGCTCGCCCAGCGCCTCGCGCGCGACCACGCTGTCGTCGAAGGAATGCTTCACGCCGGCGATCTCCTGGTAGGTCTCGTGGCCCTTGCCGGCAACGAGCACGATGTCGCCTGCCTGCGCGCGGCCGATCGCACCGAGGATCGCGGCGCGGCGGTCGCGCTGCACCACCACGCGCTCGGGATGGGCGAAGCCGGCCATGATTCCGGCGATGATCGCGTCGCCGTCCTCGCCGCGCGGGTTGTCGTCGGTGACGACCACCTCGTCGGCCAGTCGTTCCGCGATCGCCGCCATCTGCGGACGCTTGCCGGTGTCGCGCTCGCCACCGCAACCGAACACGCACAGCAAGCGTCCGCGCAGGTGTCCGCGCAGCGACTGCAGCGCCTGTTCCAGCGGATCGGGCTTGTGCGAGTAATCCACCACCACCAGCGGGCGGTCGCCGCCGCCGAACCGGTTCATGCGCCCGGGAATCGGCTGAAGCCGGCCGAGCACGCCCGCGATCGCGGCCGCATCGTGGTCGAGCGCGTGCAGTACGCCGGCCACCACCAGCAGGTTGTCGACGTTGAAGCGACCCAGCAGGGGCGAGGCGACACGATGCGTCCCGCCACCGAGGTGGAGGTCGAAACCGATGCCGTCGGCGTCGGGCGAAACGTTGCCGGCGCGCACCTGCGCATCGTCGGCGCCGCGCGCGCTGGTGCCGACCGCGCGCAGCGAAGCCGGCAGCGCGGCGTGCACGCGACGCCCCCAGGCGTCGTCGAGATTCACCACCGCCGCGCGCAGGCCCGGCGTCGCGAACAGCTTCGCCTTCGCCGCACCGTAACGTTCCATGTCGCCGTGGTAGTCGAGGTGGTCGCGGCTGAGGTTGGTGAACACGCCGACGGCGAAATGCACCGCGTCCACGCGCCCCTGGTCGAGCGCGTGCGAGCTGACTTCCATCGCCACCGCGTCGGCGCCGGCCGCGCGCAATTGCGCGAGCAGCGCATGCGTCTGCAGCACCAGTGGCGTGGTGAAGCCGGTCGCGCGCGCGTGTCCGTACAGGCCCGCGCCGAGCGTACCGATGGTGCCGCAGCGCACGCCGCGCAGGTCCAGCGCCTGCGCCAGCAGTTGCACGGTCGAGGTCTTGCCGCTGGTGCCGGTGACGCCGATCGTCGTCATCCGCGCCGACGGGTTGCCATGGAAGGCGTCGGCCATCGCACCCATGCGCGCGCGCAGGCCGGGCACCGCGATCGCATCGGCCGGGGGCGCGGGCACGTCGCCCGGCACCGGCGGCTCGAACAGGATCGCGCGCGCGCCGGCACGCCTGGCCTGGTCGGTGAAGTGCAGCCCGTGCGTGCCGAACCCGCCGATCGCGACGAAGGCGTCGCCTTCGCGCACGTCGCGGCTGTCCAGCACCAGGCCGGAGATCGACAGCGACGCGGGCACCGCGGCCACGTCCGGCAACAACTGCGCGAGCGACATCGTCCGGCTCATCGCGCCGCCTCCGCCACGGCGGCCGCGCCTGCCGCGACCCGCGGCGCCGCCGCGGCCTGCGCCTTCGCGCGCTTGGCCTCTTCGACGGCCTGCGCGGCCAGCCAGGTCTCGATGTCGTCGGGTGGCACGTCCATCAGCCGCAGCGCGCCCTCCATCACCCGCGCGAACAGCGGCGCCGACACCCAGCCGCCGCCGTAGGTCGATCCGCCGCCGGAAGGATCCGGGTCGTTGACCACCACCGTCACCGCGAAACGCGGCCGTTCGACCGGCACCAGGCCGGCGAAGTAGGCGATGTAGCGACGCGAGTAGCCGCCGCCGGCGGACTTGCGCGCGGTGCCGGTCTTGCCCGCCACGTGGTAGCCGAGGATCGCCGCACGCGTGGCGGTGCCGCCGGGTTCGGTGACGGTCTGCATCATCCGCATGACCTGGGCGGCGACCTCGGGTGCGAGCGCCTGGGTCGACTCGCCGCTGTGCCCGCCCTTGACGAAGGTCGGCGTCACCAGTCGACCGCCGTTGCCGAGCGCGGCGTAGGCGCGCGCGATCTGCAACGGCGTCGCGGACAGGCCGTAGCCATAGGACATGACCTGCTTGTCGGTACCGCTCCAGCGCTCCGGTGGCGGGAACGTGCCCGGCGCCTCCCCGGGGAAGCCGCTGCCGGTGCTGGAGCCGAAGCCGAAACGGCGCAGGAACGCGTCGAAGTCGCGGTCCGGCAGCAGCCTGACGATCTTCGACACGCCGACGTTCGAACTCTTGGTGATGATGCCGGTGGTGTCGAGCACGCCGTAGTTGCGGAAGTCGCTGGTGCGGTAGCGGCCGTTCGGGATCCAGCCGGGGCTGGTGTCGAAGCGCGTGGCCGGCGTGACCACACCGGCCTCGAGCGCGGCCGCGACCGTCAGCGGCTTCATCGTCGAACCCGGCTCCAGCAGGTCGGTCAGCGCGCGGTTGCGGTAGGCGTCGCGATTGAGCCCGCTGACCTTGTTGTTGTTGTACGAGGGCAGGTTGGCCATCGCCAGCACCTCGCCGGTGGCGACGTCGAGGATCACCACCGAGCCGCTGCCGGCGCCGGTTTCCAGCAGCGTGCGCTTGAGTTCGCGATAGGCCAGGAACTGGATGCGGCGGTCGATGCTCAACACCAGGTCGCGACCGGGTTCCGCCGGGCGGACCAGGTCGACGTGCTCGACGATGCGGCCGTGGCGGTCGCGGATCACCTTCTGCGCGCCGGGCGTGCCGCTGAGCCAGTCGTCGAACGCCAGCTCGACGCCCTCCTGTCCGCGGTCGTCCACGTTGGTGAAGCCGAGCACGTGCGCGACCGCCTCGCCCTGCGGGTAGAAGCGGCGGAACTCGCGTTGCGAGAACACGCCCGGGATGCGCAGCGCCAGGATCTTCTGCGCGACCGCCGGGTTGACCCGGCGATGGCGCGGCACGTACATGAACTCCTTGTCCTTGCGCTGCGAGACGTAGCGCGTGAGGTAGTCCACCGGCAGGTCGGTCGCCTCGGCCAGGCGCGCGACGGCGGCCGGGTTGTTGGCCAGCTCCTGCGGGTTGGCCCACAGCGACTCCACCGGCGAGGACACCGCCAGCGGCTCGCCGTTGCGGTCGGTGATCATGCCGCGCGAGGTCGGGATCGGCACTTCGCGCAGGAAGCGCGCGTCGGCCTTGCGCTGATAGAAGGCGTTGTCAACCAGTTGCAGGTCGACCGCGCGCACCACCAGCGCCACCGCGCACAGCGCCAGCGCGCCACCGACCAGCATCAACCGCCCACGCAGGTTGAACTGCGCGCGCGGACGCGGCTTCTTGGCCGAACCGCCTGCGGTCTTGACGAACCTCATGGCCGCACCACCACGATCTCGCCGGCGGCGGGAAACTTCATGCCCAGTCGGTTGCGCGCGACCTGGTCGATGCGGTTGCTCTCGGCCCAGGTCGCCTGCTCGAGCTGCAGCCGGCCGAACTCGATGTTGAGTTCGTCGCGCGCGCGCTCGAGCCGGGTCAGCTGAACGTACAGCTCGCGGTGCTGGTGGCGCGCATGGACGACGCCGATCGCGGAGATGACGTTGGCGACGACCAGCACGGCGACGATCAGGCGCAGGGTCATGGCTCGCCTCCTGCGGAGGCTGGGAATGGGGAATGGGGAATGGGGAATGGCCGCGAAGCGTTTGCCGCCTCCATTCCCGATTCCCGATTCCCGATTCCCCTCTTTTCAGCCACCCGCAGCACCGCGCTACGGGCGCGCGGGTTGGCGGCCAGCTCGTCGGCGCGCGCCTTGCCGGCGTCGCCGACCGCGCGCAGCGTGGGCTCGAAGCCGGTGGCTTCGGGCAGGCGCCGGTTGCCCGGTGGCGCCTTGGCATGCGCGGCGATGAAGCGCTTGACGATGCGGTCCTCGAGCGAATGGAAGCTGATCACCGCCAGCCGGCCGCCGGGCTTGAGCGCGTCGTGCGCCGCGGCCAGACCCAGCTCCAGGTCCGCCAGCTCGCGATTGACGTGGATCCGGATCGCCTGGAACGAGCGCGTGGCGGGATGGAGGTCGTGGCGGCCGCGCGGCACCACCGAGGCGATCAGCCCGGCCAGTTCGGTGGTGCGGGTGAGCGGCGCGGTGGCGCGGCGGGCGACGATGGCGCGTGCGATGCGGCGACTCATGCGCTCCTCGCCGAAGGTCCACAGCACGTCGGCGATCTCGCGCTCGTCGGCGCGCGCCAGCCACTGCGCCGCGCTCTCGCCGCTGTCGGGATCCATGCGCATGTCGAGCGGGCCGTCCTTGCCGAAGCTGAAGCCGCGGGCGGCGACGTCGAGCTGCGGCGACGAGACGCCGAGGTCGAGCAGCACGCCGTCGATACCCGCCCCCACTTCGTCCCAGGCACCAAGTTCGCCGAAGCTGCCGCGCCGGATCGCGACGCGCGCGTCGCCACGGAACTCGCGTTCCGCCACCGCGATCGCTTCGGGATCCTTGTCCATCAGCAGCAGCCGACCTCCTGCGCCCAACCGTTGCAGCACGCCGCGCGCATGACCGCCGCGGCCGAACGTGCCGTCCAGATACGTCCCGTCCTCGATCACGCGCAGCCCTTCCATGACCTGCTCGAACATCACCGGAAGGTGCGCGGACCGGACTTCCGCGCCCCCTTCCGTCACAGCTGCAGGTCGACCAGGTCGTCGCCCAGATCGGCATCGCCCAGCGTCTGCCTGATCTGCGCGAGATGCGCCTGTTCGCTCCAGAGTTCGAATTTCTCGCCCATGCCCACCAGCACGGCCTTCTTCTCGATGCCGACCGCATTGCGGTGGCTGGCGGGAACGCCGATGCGCCCGTGCGCGTCGGGCTCGACGAAGGTGGCCGCGCCGACCAGCTTCAGCTGCAGCTGGCGGTTGACCGAACGCGTGCGCGGCAGCGCGTTGACCTGGTCGCGCACGCGCTCCCAGACCGCCTGCGGATAGAGGTACAGGCTTCCCGACTCGAACGGGTTGTAGGTGACCACCAGCCGGTTGCCGCCCGCGCCCGCGACGAGGTCCCGGTAGCTGGTGGGGATCGCCAGCCGGCCCTTGTCGTCGATCGTGATGGCGGTCTCGCCCTGGAACACCACAGCCTGCCCGGAGTTGCCCGTCTTCGGCGGGCTTCAGTATCGGAAAACCACAAAAAACCCGGTTTCCCCACGAAGCGCCACAGTATGGGCCGTCCGGAACGATGTCAACAGCTTTCGTGTGCAAATTTCATTAATCAGCTCAATGACTTGCGTGATAGTTCACAGACTTGTTCAAACCTTATCCACAAGCTGCTGATTCGTCTCAAATTTTGAGATTGGCGAGTTCCGGACCCCTTGCAGCACACCAGCAGATGCACCGGGGCACGGGTATGGTGCGTCGCATCATTATCCATCTTCAACCACTCGGTTGACAGTTTTGGCCAGGATGGCTCACATTCAACTACATGGATGAATATCCCTCCCCCCTCGACGGCGTGTTCCACGCGCTGTCCGACCCCACCCGTCGTGCGATGCTCGCTGCACTGCTGGGCGGCGAACGCAGCGTGGGTGCCCTGGCCGCGCCTTTCGAGATCTCGCTGGCTGCCGCTTCCAAGCACATCCGCGCCCTGGAGCGGGCAGGCCTGCTCGAACGCACTGTGCGCGGCCGCACGCATCTCTGCGCGCTGCGGGCTGCGCCGCTCGCGCAGGCGGTCGCGTGGCTGGACAGCTACGTGGAGGGGCGGCACATCCTGCTCGACGCCGGCGCAGCCGCCGCGGCACCCTCGCCCCCGGAACGATCCTGACGCTGAAGACGCCCCCGGTGGCCCGCGCCACCATGCTCATCCGCAGGCCGGTCGCCGAGGTGTTCGACGCCTTCGTCGATCCGCTCGCGCCCGGCGCCACCGTCACCTGGTACCGGGACGACTACGGCGCCTCCGGCGAGGTGCGCGTGGTGGTGTTCGAGCCCGCGCGCCGGATCGCGATCGAATGGCCGACTCCGGTGGAATGGCGGTTCACCGCGCGCGGCGAACATGCCACCTTCATTGCCATCACCGCTTCGGGCTTCGAGGGCAGCGACGACGAACAGGTCGCCCAGGCGCTGGACTCGACCGAGGGCTTCAATCTCGTGGTCGCCGCGTGCAAGGCGTTCCTCGAGCACGGCATCGACCTGCGCCTGGTCGCGGACAAGGACCCCGACGCGCACGTCGCACGCGAATAGCCTGGAGGAAGGTGGCGGAGCCGGCCTATAAGCCGGGTTCTGTCGTGGACAGTCATTCCTCTAGGCGCCGCGTCACCGCGACGCTCGAGCAACCTACCCGGAGACACCGCGGGCCACGGCATCGTCTCCCTATTTGGTCTTGCTCCCGGTGGGGTTTGCCGTACCGGCCTGTTGCCAGGCTCGCGGTGCGCTCTTACCGCACCATTTCACCCTTGCCACGCCTCCTGCCGCTCCTTGCGGAACTGCCTGAGCGTTCGGCGGTATCTTTCTGTTGCACTTTCCGTCGGCTCGCGCCGCCCAGGGGTTACCTGGCACCGTACCCTGTGGAGCCCGGACTTTCCTCGGCATCCGCACCCACCGAAGTGGGCCGACGACGCGACTGTCCGGCCGACTCCGCCGAGGCCATTGTCGCACGCGCTACGCGGAACGGATGAATGCCGGTGCGCACCCAGCGCACGCGACGACGGCGAGGCGCCCGGCGAATTGCGCTCGCCTCAACTCCCGTACAGCAGCTTGCGCGGCGCGCCGGTGATTTCCGCAGCCAGCTTCGCCGCCGCGGAAGGCGGCAGGTGAGCGCCCAGCAACGCGTAGACGCGCCGACCCTCGACCAGGCGCGCATCGCCCTCCTCGCCCGCCCCTTCGACGATCACCACGAATTCGCCACGGCGCTGGTCGGCATCGGCAAGCACGCGCGCGTGCAGCGCGGACAGCGGGCCGTCGAGCACGGTTTCGAAGAGCTTGGTCAACTCGCGCGCGAGCACCGCGCGCCGCGCGCCGCCGAAGGCGGCAACGGCGTCGGCAAGCATCGCGTCGATGCGATGCGCGGATTCGTAGAAGATCAGCGTGCGCGGTTCGGCCGCGAGCGCGGCGAGCCGTTCGCGCCGCGCCGCGGCCTTCGCCGGCAGGAAGCCCTCGAAGGCGAAGCGGTCGCTCGGCAGGCCGGCCACGCTAAGCGCCGCGACCAGCGCGCTGGGTCCGGGCACCGGGCTCACCCGGATCCCGGCCTCGCGCGCGGCACGCACCAGCCGGAAGCCCGGGTCGCTGACCAGTGGCGTGCCGGCGTCGCTGACCAGCGCCAGCGATTCGCCCGCCTGCAGACGCGCCACCAGTCGCTGCGCGATCGCCTCCTCGTTGTGCTCGTGCAGGGCCAGCAGCGGCGTGACGATGCCGAACTGCGAGAGCAGTTGCCGGGTGTGGCGCGTGTCCTCCGCGCAGATCGCCGCCACCGTGCGCAGCACCTGCTGCGCGCGCGGCGACAGGTCGCCGAGGTTGCCGATCGGGGTCGCGACCACGTGCAGCACGCCCGCGGCAGGGGCTCCGGATTCAGCGGCTGGCATCGTCTCTCCACGGGTGGGACGGTAGAATCGGTCCATTCTCCACCGTGGGGCGCCCGGATGCGGCAAATGTCGAGATCGATGGTGTGTGCGGCCATGCTGGCCACGTTGGCGGGCTGTGCCTCGGTCCAGGTCCAGAGGCCGGCGACCGGCCCGGATGAGATCGCGCAGCCGACGCTGAACACGCACTGGCGCTTCGACCCGGCCCGCGACCCGGCCGCCCGCGACGGCTACCGCCCGCCGCGCAAGCTGGCGGTGCTGCTGCCGATGACCGGCCAGCTCGCCACTGCGGCCGGGCCGGTGCGCGATGGCCTGCTCGCCGGCTACTACGCCGAACGCCGGGACAAGCCGGAACTGGCGTTCTACGACACCGCCGGCACGGCTTCGGGCGCGGTCGCCGCGCGTGATCGCGCGATCGCCGAGGGCGCCGACCAGATCCTCGGTCCGCTGGGCCGCGACGAGGTCTCGGCGCTGTTCCAGGCGCCGCAGGCGGTGCCCCTGCTCGCGCTCAACCGCGGCAACGCGGTGCCGCCCGACAATGGCGCCGATTTTTCGCTCGCCCCCGAGGACGAGGGGCGCGCCGCCGCGGCCTACGCGCTCGCGCGCAACGCCCGCCGGGTGCTGGTGCTCAGCAACGGCGACGACCACGCGCGGCGCAGCGTCGATGCGTTCCGCACGCGACTGGAGGCCGAAGGCGGCGCGATCGTCGGCACGCTCGCGATCGTCGGCGAGACCCCGGGCGACCAGTCGGTCGCGCTGCGCTCGGCGGCAACGCGCGAAGGCGGCGTCGACGCGATCCTGATCGCGCTGCGCGGCAGCGAAGCACGCCTGGTGGTACCGCAGCTGTTCGCGGCCGGCCTGGGCGACAAGCTGCGCATCGCGACCTCGCAGCTCACCTCGGGCACCGGCAAGGCCGACGAGGATCGGGCGCTGGACGGCATCGCCTTCGCCACCGAGACCTGGACCAGCGCCGGCCTGCCCGGCCTGCCTTCGCCGGCGACATTGGCCGCGGACCTGCCGACCGCGCGCGGCCCGGCAGCGCGGTTGTTCGCCTTCGGCCACGACGCCTGGCTGCTCAGCGCCTACCTGCAGCACCTGGCCGAGCATCCCGACGCCGGACTCGATGGCGCCACCGGCCGGCTGTCGCTCGATGCCAACGGCAACGTGCTGCGTGCGCCGGCGTGGGCCACCTTCAGCAATGGCCTGGTGGTGCCGCTGGCGGGCGCCGGCGGCTGAGCATGCGCGCGCGCGGCGCCGGCGTGGAAGCGGCGGCGTGCACCTACCTGGTCGCCGCGGGCCTGCGCCCGGTGGCCGCCAACGCCACCGCGCGCTTCGGCGAACTCGACCTGGTGATGCGCGACGGCGACACCCTGGTGTTCGTCGAGGTGCGCTACCGCCGCAGCTCGCGCTTCGGCGGCGGCGCGGAATCGGTGGACGCCCGCAAGCGCCGCAAGCTGGTGCTGGCGGCGCGGCAGTTCCTGGCGGCGCACCGCGAACACCGCGACGCGCCGTGCCGGTTCGACGTGGTCGATGCCAGCGGCGATCCCGATGCGCCCTCGTTCGACTGGATGCGCGACGCCTTCCGCGCCGACGACGGCTGACACCGCGCCTACAATCGGTGCATGACCCTTCCCGACTACGACCTGATCGACGAAGCCTCGCTGCGCGCCGCCGGCGGGCTGAAATGGGCGGCGTTTCCCGACTGCATCGGCGCCTTCGTCGCGGAGATGGATTTCGGCATCGCCGACCCGATCGCCGACGCGCTGCGCGCTGCGATCGCGCAGGGTCGCTGCGGCTATCCGACCCCTGCCCTGTCGCGCGAACTCGCACAGGCCTGCGCGCAATGGCAGGCCCGGCACAATGGCTGGCAGGTGGACCCCGGGCGCGTGCACGCGGTCGGCGACGTGCTCGGCGGGCTGGAGATCGTGCTGCAGCACTTCGTGCCGGCGAAGACGCCCGTGGTGTTGCCGACGCCTGCGTACATGCCGTTCCGGCCCTTGCTCGAACTGCACGGGCATCGCGTGATCGAAGTGCCGCATCGCCTGCACGAAGGCACGTGGCGCATGGACCTGGAGACGATCGACGGCGCCCTGCGCGACGGCGCCGGGCTGGTGCTGCTGTGCAATCCGCAGAATCCGCTCGGGCGTGTGTTCGGGCAGCACGAGCTGCTCGCCCTGTCCGAGGTGGTGGAACGCCACGGCGCGCGGGTGTTCTCCGACGAGATCCACGCGCCGCTGGTCTACGCCGGCGAGCGCCACGTCCCCTACATCACCGTGTCCGAAGCCGCGGCGCGGCACGGCGTGGTCGCGGTCTCGGCGTCGAAGGGCTGGAACCTGGCCGGACTCAAGTGCGCGCAGCTCGTGTTCGGCAACGACGAGGACCTCGCCCGCTGGCGGCGCATGATCCTGGTCGCAGGCCATGGCGTGGCGGGCCTGGGCATGATCGCCTCGGTCGCCGCCTGGCGCGACGGCGGGCCGTGGCTCGGGCATGTGCTCGACTATCTGCAGGGCAACCGCGCGCTGGTCGCCGAATGGATGGCGACCCATCTGCCGGACGCCCGCTTCGCACCGCCGCAGGGCACATACCTGGCGTGGATCGACTGCCGCGACCTGGCGCTGTCGCCCGACACGACCCCCGGCGCGTTTTTCCGCCGGCATGCGCGCGTCGCGCTGACCGACGGCGCCGAATGCGGCGCCGCCGGCCGGGGCTTCGTGCGCCTGAACTTCGCGATGCCGCGCCCCCTGCTGCGCGAGGCGCTGTCGCGCATGGCCGAGGCGATCGGACGACTGCCGAACCCGTAGCCCGTATCCCGCGTAGCCCGGATAAGCGCAGCGCATCCGGGAAGAAAAACCCGCCCCCGCGCGATCCCGGATGCGCTGCGCTTATCCGGGCTACGTTCGGAGTTCAGAAGTGGCGGTAGCCCGGCATCGCGGGTGTCCAGGGCGTGCCGTCGGGCGATCGGGCGCGTACGCCGGTGGAGGTTTCGATCCGGCCGATGCGGGTGGCCCCGATCTCCCCCGTCGCGGCAAGCGCGGTCGCCACGGCCTCACGCTGCGCGGCGGGCGCGGTGAAGCACAGCTCGTAGTCGTCGCCACCCGTCGCCTGCCATGGCCAGCGCAGTTCCGGGCGGAACCGCGTAAGCGCCTTCGAGACGGGCAGTGCCTCCAGTTCGATGCATGCGCCGGTGCCGCTGGCGGCGCAGACGTGTCCGAGGTCGGCCAGCAGGCCGTCGGACACGTCGATGCAGGCGCTGGCGATGCCGGCCAGCGCGCGTCCGGCCGCGACGCGGGGCGTCGGGCGGTCGAGGCGTGCGCGCAACGCACGATCGACGGCAGCGCCGGCCTGCAGCGCGGCGAGCGCGGCGGCGGCGTCGCCGGGCGTGCCGGTGACCCAGACATCGTCGCCCACGCCGGCGCCGGCGCGACGCAGCGCCCGGCCCGGCTCGACCAGTCCGTGCACCGCCACGCAGATCGACAGCGGTCCGCGCGTGGTGTCGCCGCCGACCAGCGAGACGTCGTGGCGTGCGGCCAGCTCCAGGAAACCGTCGAGGAAGCCGTCGACGAAGGCGGAGGCCGCCTCGGGCAGCGACAGCGACAACGTGCACCACGCGGGCTGCGCGCCCATCGCCGCGAGGTCGGACAGGTTCACCGCCAGCGCCTTCCAGCCGATGTCGGCGGGCGCGGCGGCGGCCGGGAAATGCACGCCCGCGTTGAGGGTGTCCATCGCGACCACGAGCTGCATGCCGGACGGCACCTGCAGCAGCGCCGCGTCGTCGCCGATGCCCAGCACCACATCGACGCGGCGGGGCGCGCGGTCGCGGATGCGGGAAATCAGGTCGAATTCCATGTCACGCCCCCCGTAGGAGCGCCTTCAGGCGCGATGCTGTTGCGACAGTGACCAAGGTTCGACGAGAAGCAGAAGCATCGCGCCTCAAGGCGCTCCTACGGGCGCGACACCTGGACTTCCGTGGCGCGCCACTGCGCCGCGGCCTGGTCGAGCACGCCGTTGACATAGGTATGCCCGTGCTCGGAGCCGAAACGCTTGACCGCCTTGAGCGCCTCGTCGATGACCACGCGGTACGGAACGTCCGGTCGGTGCTGCAGCTCGTAGGCGGCGATGCGCAGCATCGCGCGCTCGATCGGGTCGACCTCCTCCACCGTGCGGTCGAGGAACGGCTGCAACGCCGCGTCCAGCGCCCTGACATGGCTGCCGACGCCGCGCACCAGGTCTTCGAAGTACTCGAGGTCGGCGACTTCGTTCGCCTGTTCGTGCGCGAACTGCGCGATCGCGTTCTTCGCGTCCACGCCCGAGAGCTGCATCGCGTACACCGCCTGCAGGGCGCGCCGGCGCGAACGCGTGCGCGCCACCGGGTCGATGCCGTCGCGACGCGGGCCGCGGCTCACCGCAACGACTCCAGCAGGTGCGCCATCTCGATCGCCACCAGCGCGCATTCCTCGCCCTTGTTGCCGTGGCTGCCGCCGGCGCGGCGCTCGGCGTCCTCGTGCACGTCGACCGCGAGCACGCCGTTGGCCACGGGCACGCCGTGCTCCAGCGCTACGCGCATCAGGCCTTCGCTGCAGCCATCGGCGACCTGCTCGAAGTGGCGGGTGTCGCCACGCACCACGCAGCCCAGTGCGACGATCGCCGCGTGGTCGCCAGCCCGTGCGATGCGCGCGGCGGCGAACGGGATTTCCCAGGCACCAGGCACGCGCACCACGTCGACCGCCGCCTCGACCACGCCGTGGTCGGCGAAGGCCTTGCGCGCGCCGGCCACCAGCGAATCGGTGATGCGCGGGTTCCAGCGGCTGGCGATGATCGCGAAGCGCGCGCCCTCGGGGGCGCGCAGGTCGCCTTCGTAGTGGCTCATGGGCAGGAGGCGGGAATGGAGGACGTGGATTCTACCGCGCCGCGCGCTGGGCCTCCGGCGCGGTCGTTGCGCGTACTGCCGGCCGCCGGTGCGGGCGCGGGAAGCCGGCCCGGCGACGGCGGGGGGCGCGGTGGCCCAAGCCACGACGACCCGAGCTCCTACGGCGCCACGTACTCCACGATTTCCAGGCCGAATCCCGCCAGGCCCACCTGCCGGCGCGGTGTGCCCAGCACCCGCAGGCGGCCGAAGCCGAGGTCGTGCAGGATCTGGGCGCCGGCGCCGTTGCGGCGCCACTCGCCGGCCGCACCGCTTTTCGAAACCTTCGGGACGTCGGCCTGCGGCTCGCGGATGCGCGCCAGCAATGCCGCGGGATCGTGCGGCTCCTCGAGCAGCACCAGCGCGCCGGCCTCCTCCGCGGCCAGCATCGCCATCACGTCGCCAGTGGCGGGCCCGAAGTCGGTGCGCCGCCAGTGCAGCGCGTCGGCCAGCGGGTTCATCGGCTGCACCCTGACCAGCGCCGCGCGGCCGGCATCGGGCGTCCCCCGCACCAGCGCGAAATGCAGCGCATCGCCCAGCCGGTCGCGATAGGTCACCAGGCGGAACGACCCGTGCGGCGTGTCGATCGCGCGCTCGTCGAGCCGCTCGACGGTGTGCTCGGTTTCCAGCCGGTACCGGATCAGGTCCTCGATCGAGCCGATCTTCAGCCCGTGCTCGCGCGCGAACACCTCCAGTTGCGGGCGCCGCGCCATGCTGCCGTCGGGATTCAGGATCTCGACCAGCACCCCCGCGGGTTCGAATCCCGCGAGCCGCGACAGGTCGGCGGCGGCCTCGGTGTGGCCGCTGCGGGCGAGCACGCCGCCGGGTTCGACCATCAGCGGGAAGATGTGGCCCGGCTGCGACAGGTCGGCGGGACCGGCGTCGGCGCGCACCGCGGTGCGGATGGTGTGGGCGCGATCGTGCGCGGAAATCCCGGTGGTCACGCCCTCGGCAGCCTCGATGCTGACGGTGAAGTTGGTGCGGTGGCGCGAGGTGTTCGACTGCACCATCGGCGGCAGGCCGAGCTGGGCGCAGCGCTCGCGGGTCAGCGACAGGCACACCAGGCCGCGCGCGTGGGTGACCATGAAATTGATGTCGGACGGCCGCACGCACTCCGCGGCCATGATCAGGTCGCCCTCGTTCTCGCGATCCTCGTCGTCGACGATCACCACCATGCGGCCCTCGCGGACCTCCTGCAGCAGTTCCGGCACCGGCGCGAAGCTCATGCCGCGGCCTCCTGCGCGCGGGCGGCGAGCAGGCGCTCGACGTAGCGCGCCACCAGGTCGACCTCGAGGTTGACCGCATCGCCCACGCCGGCCTGGCCGAATGCCGTATGCGCCAGCGTGTGCGGGATCAGCGCCACCTCGAACCCGTCCGCGTCCACCGCGTTGACCGTGAGGCTGACGCCGTCGACGCAGATCGAGCCCTTCTGCGCGATGTACTTCATCAGCGCCGGTGGCGCGCCGAAGCGCCAGCGCTGCGCGCGCGCATCGTCCACGATCGCCGCGACCGAGCCGACGCCGTCGACGTGTCCGCTGACCAGGTGCCCGCCGAGTCGGCCGTCGGGCCGCATCGCGCGTTCGAGGTTCACGGCCTGGCCCGGCGCGAGCCGGCCCAGCGTGGTCAGCGCCAGCGTTTCGTTCGAGGCGTCCACATCGAAATGCATCGCGTCGAAGGCGACCACGGTCAGGCACACGCCGTTGACCGAGACGCTTTCCCCGAGCGTCACGCCATCGAATGGCAGCGTGCCGACCGCGATCCGCAGCCGTGCGTCGCCATCGCGCACCTCGCGCGAGGCGAGCTGGCCCAGGCCTTCGATCAATCCGGTGAACATGGCTTGCGCTTCCCATGGCGGGAAACGCCCGCAGGGCGCGAGCGAACGCACGGCGCAGGCCGTACGACGCGTCTTCTTTCATCCGGACTGTGACCGTCGGCTCCGGCATTCGACCGGATCTGCTGACCCTGCGCGGCGGTGGGCCGTGCAGGCGCTCGCGGGCTCGCGGGCCGGGTCCCGGGGACCTGTCCGCCTACCGCCGGTGGGGAATCGCACCCCGCCCCGAAGACGTTTCTGGTGGTGGTGGCCGCGGGCGGCCGGTGCGCCATTCTAGCGCAGCGCGTCCCCGGCGCCGCGGGTGGCGACGGACGCTGCGTTGCGGAAATCGCGCAGCACGGCATCGATGACCCGCGTCGTGCGCGCCGCCGACTCGCCGCTGGACGGGCAGCGCCCCTCGCCGCGCAGCTGCGCCACCAGCGTCTCCACCAGCGGCAGCTGGATGTGGCGCGGGTTGGGAACCTCGAAGCGCTGTTCGCCGGCGTCGGCCTCGAGCACGATCGGCACCTCGTCGAAGGTGGCGAAGCGCAGCCGCCCGCGCTCGCCGGTGATCTCGACCTCGTCGCGGCGCGCATCGCTGCAGAAGCACCAGTCGCCCTCGCCACGCGCCCCGTTGCCGAAGGCGAAGGCCATCGCCACCGTGTCCTCGGCCGGATACGCGCCCGAAGCCGAACGCGCCTGGCCCGACACCTCCATGATCGGCCCGAGCAGGAAGTCGAGCAGGTCGAGCGTGTGGCTGCCGAGATCGACGAACAGGCCGCCGCCGGCGATCTCCGGGCGCACGCGCCACGGCAGCGCGGCGCCTTCGGCGTATCGTCCGTCGAGCGTGCGGTGCAAGGCCACGCGAACCTGCCGTGGCGCGCCGATGGTGCCGGCGTCCAGCAGCTCGCGCACCTTCAGGAACCGCGGCAGGGCGCGCCGGTAGTAGGCGACGAACAGCGGCATCCCGGTGGCGCGGCTGGCCTCGAGCATCGCGTCGCACTCGGCGGCATCGAGCGCCATCGGCTTCTCGACGTAGGCCGGCTTGCCCGCGCGCATCGCCTGGATCGCGTAGCGCGCGTGGGTCGACGGTGGTGTCGCGACATACACCGCGTCGACCTGCGGGTCCGCGATCAGCGCGTCGGCGTCGTCATACCAGCGCGGCACCCCGTGGCGCCGCGCGTAATCCTCCGCTTTCGCGGCATCGCGGCGCATCACAGCCACCAGCGCCGAGCCGGTCGCCTGCTGCAGCGCCGGCCCGCTCTTGACCTCGGTCACGTCGCCGCACCCGACGATCCCCCAGCGCAGGGTCACGGCTTCCTCCGCGCATGCACGAACATCGGCCACTGAACGGTACGGGTGGTGCCGGGATCGCCCCAGGCCCGCGCGATCGCGTCCGCGTGCGCCGCAACCGGATCCACGCCGGTCGCCTCGCGGAAGCACCCGCTCGCCGACCAGCTGGAGAAGTACGCCAGCAGGCGCGTCAGCGGCCAGTCCGCGTGCAGGATCCAGGACGGCGTGTCGATTGCCGGGAACGGCCATGCATAGCCGGCGTAGGCCGCGTCGACCTGCGCACGCTCGGGCGGCCAGTACGGCCGGATGGCGGCCGCGAAGGCATCCACCGCCTCGCGCAGGGCGTCCGGCACCACGATGTCCTGGTAGCCCAAGGCGACCAGCACGCCGCCGGGCCGCAGCACTCGCGCGCATTCGGCGAAGAAGGCATCTCGGTCGAACCAGTGCAGCGCCTGCGCCACGCAGACCGCATCCGCGCTCGCATCGGCGAGGCTGCAGCGCTCGGCCGGTTCGACCGCGAACGCGACATTGGCCGGCCCCCGCGCACGGTCGATCTGCTCCGCGCTCGGGTCGGTGGCATGCACGGCCGCGAACCGCGGCGCCAGGTCGCGCGTGGCCTGGCCGCTGCCGCAGCCGGCCTCCCACGCCAGGCCGCGCTCAGGCGCGACCGAGGCGATCCAGTCGAACAGCGCCGCCGGGTACTCCGGTCGCGCGTCGGCGTACGCATCCGCGACCGTGGAAAAGTGGTCCTTGAACGAGGCGGCGATCATCGCGCCACCTTACCCGATGCGATCCGGACGGGATGCACTTCCCCGCCGGGCACGGGCAATGGCGGCCGCGCGTGCGCCACATTCACTCGTGAACGTGGAAGCCGCCGCTCATGTTCCGGCATGTTCCTTCCCGCATCGATTCTTCGTGGACTTCGCCGGAGAACCAGACCGAACGGCGGCGCGCAACCGCCCGGACGTCCGACTACACCTGCGGACGCAGCGACAAACGCAGGTCGTCTCCGACATGCCGCGTCTCGACGATCCTCATCCGCAAGCGCTGCGCCATCTCGGTGAAGCCCAGCCCGCCGAACAGCGGCCGCGCCGTGTCGCCCAGCAGCACCGGGGCGATGTACAGCAGCAGTTCGTCGACCAGCCCCGCCTTGAGCAGGGCCCCGGCGAGCGTGGCGCCGGTCTCGACGTGGACCTCGTTGATCTCGCGTCGCGCGAGCAGGGCCAGCACCGCCGCGAGGTCGAACATGCCGCCCTTGACCGGCACGGCCGCGCGGTCCGCCGCCAGGTCGCGCGGTGGCTTGGCGCCGGGCGCATGCAGGTACAGGGTCGGCGCGTCGCCCTCGCGCACCTTGCCGCGCGCGACGGTGGCCAGGCCGGGGTCGAGCACCACCCGCAGCGGCGGCACGAATTCGCGCGGCTCGTCGAACCGCACGGTCAGCGACGGGTCGTCTGCCAGCACCGTGCCGGCGCCGGTGAGGATCGCGCCGGCGCGTGCGCGCCAGTGCATCACGTCCGCGCGCGCGGCCTGCCCGCTGATCCACTTCGAATCGCCGTTGGCCATCGCGGTGCGCCCATCGAGGCTGCAGGCCAGCTTCACCCGCACCCAGGGCCGACCGCGTTCGATCCGCGACAGGAAGCCGACGTTGAGCGCGCGCGCCTGCGCTTCCATCAGCCCCGACCCGACCGCGATGCCGGCGCCGCGCAGCCGCTCGAAGCCGGCGCCGTCGACCTGCGGGAACGGATCGCGCATCGCCGCGACCACGCGCGCGACCCCGGCCGCGACCAGCGCATCCGCGCACGGCCCGGTGCGCCCGGTATGCGCGCAGGGCTCGAGCGTGGCGTAGACCGTGGCGCCGCGCGCGCGCGATCCTGCGGCCTGCAGCGCGAGGACCTCCGCGTGCGGTTCGCCCTGGCGCTGGTGCCAGCCCTCGCCGACGATCTCCTCGCCGTGCGCGATCACGCAGCCCACCATCGGATTGGGTTTGGTGGTGTACGCGGCCTGTCCGGCCAGGCGCAGCGCGCGGGCCATCATCGCGTGGTCGACCGCCGAGAAGCCGCTCACGATCCGCCCATCAGCGCTTCTTTTCCTTCCCGGACGGCTTGCCGAACGGCACCACGTCGCCGCCGAGCAACGGCAGCTGGCCCTCGCCGGGCAGGTCGCGCTCGAGCCTGTCGAGTTCCTCGCGGAAGTCGGTGATGTCCTCGAACGAGCGGTACACCGAGGCGAAGCGGACGAAGCCGACGTGGTCGAGCTTGCGCAGTTCGGCGATCACGAACTCGCCGATGCGGCGCGACGACACCTCGCGCTCGGTGGTCATGCGCAGCTGGTGCACCACCGCGCGCACCGCGGTCTCGATCTGTTCCTCGGACACCGGGCGCTTGTGCAGTGCGCGGTCCATGCTGATGCGCAGCTTGCGCGCATCGAACGGCTCGCGCCGGCCGTCGCCCTTGATGATCACCGGCAGCTTGAGCTCGATGGTCTCGAGCGTGCTGAAGCGCTCGCCGCAGGCCTCGCACTCGCGCCGGCGCCGGATCGTCGCGCCGTCTTCCGACGCCCGCGAGTCGATCACCTTGGTGTCCTGGTGCTGGCAGAAGGGGCAGTGCATCAGCGGGTCGGGAATGGGGAATGGGGAATGGGGAATCGGTAAAGCAAGATCCTGGAATCGTCGGCCTGGATGATTCCCGATTCCCTATTCCCGATTCCCGGCATCTCAGCCATACACCGGGAACTGCCGGCACTGCTTCGTCACGGCCTCGCGCACGCGCGACAGCACGGCCTCGTCCTCGGGCGCGTCGAGCACGTCGCAGATCCAGTTGGCCAGCGCCACGCAGTCGTCCTCGCGGTAGCCGCGGGTGGTCACCGCGGGGGTGCCGATGCGCAGGCCGGAGGTGACGAAGGGCTTCTGCGGATCGTTCGGCACCGCATTCTTGTTGACGGTGATGTGGGCCTTGCCCAGCGCCTCCTCGGCCGCCTTGCCGGTGATCGGCTTGCCGATCATGTCGACCAGCATCAGGTGGTTGTCGGTGCCGCCGGAGACGATGCGATAGCCGCGCTCGACGATGGTCTTCGCCATCGCCTGCGCATTCCTGACCACCTGTTCCTGGTAACCCTTGAACTCCGGCTCCAGCGCCTCCTTGAACGCGACCGCCTTGGCGGCGATCACGTGCATCAGCGGCCCGCCCTGGATGCCCGGGAAGACGATGCTCTGCATCTTCTTGGCGATCTCGTCGAACCGCTCGCCGGCGCCCTCGCGGCTGGCGACGATGATCCCACCACGCGGCCCGCGCAGGGTCTTGTGCGTGGTCGAGGTGACCACGTGCGCGTGCGGCAGCGGGGTCGGGTACGCGCCTGCGGCGACCAGGCCGGCGACGTGCGCCATGTCCACGAACAGGTACGCGCCGACCTTGTCGGCGATGGCGCGGAAGCGCGCCCAGTCGATCCGGCGCGAATAGGCGGAGAAGCCGGCGACGACCATCTTCGGCTTGTGCTCGAGCGCCAGTTGCTCGACCACGTCGTAATCGATCAGTCCCTGGTCGTCGACCCCGTACTGCACGGCGTCGAACAGCTTGCCCGAGGCGTTGACCTTGGCGCCGTGGGTGAGGTGGCCGCCATGCGCCAGCGACATGCCGAGGATGGTGTCGCCCGGCTGCAGCAGCGCGAGGTAGACCGCCTGGTTGGCCTGCGAGCCCGAATGCGGCTGCACGTTCGCGTAGTCGGCGCCGAACAGCTGCTTGAGGCGGTCGATGGCCAGCTGCTCGGCCACGTCGACGTACTCGCAGCCGCCGTAGTAGCGCTTGCCCGGGTAGCCCTCGGCGTACTTGTTGGTGAGCTGGCTGCCCTGCGCCTCCATCACCCGGGGGCTGCAGTAGTTCTCCGACGCGATCAGCTCGACGTGATCCTCCTGGCGGCGCGCCTCGTCGGCGATCGCCCGGGCCAGTTCGGGATCGTAGGTTTCGATACGGGCATCGCGCTGGAACATCGGCACTCCGGGGTGCGGGAATCGGGCGATTGTACCGTTCTGCCCCGGCGTGGCGGGATTGCGGACACGGAAAAGGCGCGCCCGGAGGCGCGCCTCGTGGATCCCCGGACCGGAGCGCCCCGGCGCGACAGGCCCGGGACTCAGCGCAGGATCAGGTCGGCGATCAGGCCGGTGGCGATGGCCACCAGCAGGTAATCGCCGTAGTCGTCGCGCATCCAGTGGTAGCCGCGCGGCGGATGGCGCAGGCCGTAGCCGCGATAATCATGGACCACGTAGATCGGGCGCTGGTAGTGGTGCACGTAGCCGCCCCGGGCCCAGCGCGGCGGCCCCGCGTAATGTACCGGCGGGTAGTAGTGCCGGACCACGGGACGGTGGTGGATCACCCGCACCGGAGGCCGGTGGTAGGCGTAGTCGCGGCGGTGGTGGCGGTTATCGTGACGATCGTGGCGCCGGTCGTGACGGTAGTCGCGGCGATCGTCGCGGTAGTCGCGACGGGCCTCGCGATGGTCGCGGCGGTGCTCGCGCCGGTCATGGTCGCGATGGCCGTAACCCCGCCGGTCGTTGTCGGCGAGCGCGGGCATGGCTGCCGTGGCCAGTGCCAGCATCAGGACGGCACCCCACTTGAGCTTCTGGTTCATGTCGTTCCTCCGGGAATCCGCGCCATCCGCACCCCGGCTGGCGTGGGACGACTATCGGCGGCCCAGGCTGAATCGCCGCTTCCTGCAACCGTTTGCACACGCACGCCCTCCACGAATGTTTAACGCCCGCTCAGCCGTCGGGCCCGGAGGGCGAACGGCTATAATCTCCCGATCCCGCGTCATCCCCGCCGGTCCGCGTTCTGCGTGGGTCTCGGCCGCGTGCAATCCGGAGTTCCCCATGTCTTCGCAGTACATTTACACCATGAACCGCGTGTCCAAGGTGGTGCCGCCCAAGCGGCAGATCATCAAGGACATCTCGCTGAGCTTCTTTCCCGGTGCCAAGATCGGCCTGCTGGGCCTCAACGGCGCCGGCAAGTCCACCGTGCTCAGGATCATGGCGGGCGTCGACCAGGATTTCGAGGGCGAGGCGCGGCCGCAGCCGGGCACCAAGGTCGGCTACCTGGAGCAGGAACCGCAGCTCGATCCGGCGATGACCGTGCGCGAGGCGGTCGAGGAAGGCGTGGGCGAGGTGCTGCGCGCGCAGGCGGAGCTGGACAGGGTCTATGCCGCCTACGCCGAGGAAGGCGCCGATTTCGATGCGCTGGCCAAGGAGCAGGAGCGGCTCGAGGCGATCCTCGCCGCCGGCGATGCGCACACGCTGGAAAACCAGCTGGAGGTCGCGGCCGACGCGCTGCGCCTGCCGCCATGGGACGCGTTGATCGGCAAGCTGTCGGGCGGCGAGAAACGCCGCGTGGCGCTGTGCCGGCTGCTGCTGCAGAAGCCGGACATGCTGCTGCTGGACGAGCCCACCAACCACCTCGACGCCGAGTCGGTGGAATGGCTGGAGCAGTTCCTCGCCCGCTATACCGGCACCGTGGTGGCCGTCACCCACGACCGTTACTTCCTCGACAACGCCGCCGAGTGGATCCTCGAACTCGACCGCGGCCGCGGCATCCCGTGGAAGGGCAACTACACCCAGTGGCTGACCCAGAAGGACGAGCGGCTCAAGCAGGAAGACAACCAGGAGAAGGCGCGCCAGAAGGCGATCCAGAAGGAGCTGGAATGGTCGCGGCAGAACGCCAAGGGCGGCCGCTCCAAGGGCAAGGCGCGACTGGGGCGGCTGGAGGAGCTGCAGTCGGTCGACTACCAGAAGCGCAACGAGACCAACGAGATCTTCATCCCGCCAGGCGAGCGCCTGGGCAACTCGGTGATCGAGTTCAGGAACGTCAGCAAGCGCTTCGGCGACCGGCTGCTGATCGACGACCTGTCGATGATCGTGCCGCCCGGCGCGATCGTCGGCATCATCGGCCCCAACGGCGCCGGCAAGTCGACCCTGTTCAAGATGATCACCGGACAGGAGAAGCCGGACTCGGGCCAGATCCTCATGGGTCCGACCGTGAAGCTGGCCTACGTCGACCAGAGCCGCGAGGCGCTGGAAGGCGACAAGACCGTGTTCGAGGAAGTCTCCGGCGGCCTCGACATCCTCAACATCAACGGCATCGAGATCCAGTCGCGCGCCTACATCGGCCGCTTCAACTTCAAGGGCCAGGACCAGCAGAAGCGCGTGGGCGCGCTGTCGGGCGGCGAGCGCGGCCGCCTGCACATGGCCAAGACCCTGCTGCAGGGCGGCAACGTGCTGCTGCTCGACGAACCTTCCAACGACCTCGACATCGAGACCCTGCGCGCGCTGGAAGACGCGTTGCTGGAGTTCCCGGGCAACACCTTCGTGATCTCGCACGATCGCTGGTTCCTCGACCGCATCGCGACCCATATCCTCTCCTTCGAGGGCGACAGCCACGTCGAGTTCTTCCAGGGCAACTACCGCGAGTACGAAGAGGACAAGCGCCGCCGCATGGGCGACGACGCCGGTCCCAAGCGCCTGCGGTTCAAGGCGCTGAAGTGACCATCCGGCCGCAGGCCGGATGGTCATCCCGAGCGCAGCGAGGGATCCCGTGACCCACCCCCGGACCAACCCGGCCCGCGCGTCGCTCGCTACCCTTCCCG